>NZ_VMKN01000007.1 GCF_007483685.1 Litoribacter populi | reverse complement strand
TTACCTGGTAGCAGCGCCCTGCTTACTAGGCAAACCAAATAATATTCTGATAATTTACCAACACTTTTCTGACCTCTAACTTAGTATGACGGGAATCGTTCCTCCTTGGCAATGACGAGAATGGCGTGCCACCTTCGATATTGACGAACTTCGTATTAAAATGACAGGAATCCCTATTGCTCAATAGTTATAATATATTTAAATTGAAGTAGATTTTTTAATTCAATTTCTAAATTATTTTTTATGGAAAAAGGAGGAGCGGTCTATATAATGACCAATTATAACAACACTACCCTTTATACTGGGGTAACTTCAGACCTCATAGTAAGAGTCAGTCAGCACAAAGAGGGATATTTTAAAAAGTCTTTTACTCATAAATACAAGTTAAAGAAGCTAGTTTACTATGAAGGCTATCACTCAATCGAAGAAGCAATTGCTAGGGAAAAACAAATCAAGGCTGGAAGTCGGAGGAAGAAATTAGAGTTAATCCAAAATATGAATCCTTTTTGGAATGATCTGACAGATGAAATTTTGAAATGGTAATCTGTGGGAATGAATTAAATGAGGTAGACCGAGATTAAGATTGCTTCAGTCGTTCCTCCTTCGCAATGACGATGACAGCGTGCCTCCTTCGCTATAATGGCACCGCGCCATTGTGAGCCCGACACAACTGTACTTCCACAGAACATGTCGGGGGAAGCAATCTGGACCAGTGGATTACGAGGTGGCA
>NZ_VMKN01000006.1 GCF_007483685.1 Litoribacter populi | reverse complement strand
GTTCGATGTCGAAAGGATATCGAAATAGAAATATTGATAATACTGATTCCGTAGCTCAGCTGGTAGAGCATCCCGACTTTTGGTCGGGAGGGTCCTAGGTTCGAGCATCAGCGGGAGATAATAATGTGCGATGTCGAAAGGATATCGAAATAGAAATATTGATAATACTGATTCCGTAGCTCAGCTGGTAGAGCAATACACTTTTAATGTATGGGTCCTGGGTTCGAGCCCCAGCGGGATCACAGGTTGAAGTACGAGGTACGAAGTTAGAAGTACGAAGTATGGAGATTGATTGTTCGGGGTGTAGCGTAGCCCGGTATCGCGCCTCGTTTGGGACGAGGAGGTCGTAGGTTCGAATCCTGCCACCCCGACAAAATTTCCTTTTCTGAAGCTTGCTGGGTGTAAAGTCAGGTAAGGGTCCAGAAAATAAGCTTGCCCACGGCAAGATGGAAATTTTAATTAGGTTAGGTTCCGTAGCTCAACTGGATAGAGCATCCCGACTTGCAAAGTCGGGAAGGTTTCAGGTTCGAGTTATAGAATTTAATGAAGATTGGTCCCGTAGCTCAACTGGATAGAGCAACTGCCTTCTAAGCAGTAGGTTTCAGGTTCGAGTCCTGACGGGATCACATTGGGAAGTACGAAGTCGGATGGACGAAGTACGAAGAATTATTTATTAAGATTACCGATTCCGTAGCTCAGCTGGTAGAGCATCCCGACTTGCAAAGTCGGGAGGGTCCTGGTTTCGAGCTCAATCTGGAAAAATCTTGAGGTCTGACGTCATAAGGATGTCGAAAAAATAATTACCGATTCCGTAGCTCAGCTGGTAGAGCAATACACTTTTAATGTATGGGTCCTGGGTTCGAGCCCCAGCGGGATCACGAAGGCCTCCTTTTTAAGGAGGCCTTATTTACTTTTTATCCATACTTAATTTTTTTTTTTATTATGGCGCATTTCTATATCCTCCATTCGGAGAAACTCAATCGTTATTATGTTGGAGCCTGTATTGATCTTGAAAGAAGGCTGTACGAACACAATATTGGTCATTCCAAATATACATCCACAGGGGTTCCTTGGAAAGTTGTTTACACGGAGTCCTATCCTGATTTGCGAGAAGCAAAAAAGAGAGAACTGTCTGTCAAGCGGAAAAAGTCAAGAATCTATATTGAATCACTAATCCAGAAATAGAACTGATAGTGAGGGGAAAAATCAATTCGGCTCAGCTGGTAGAGCATCCCGACTTGCAAAGTCGGGAGGGTCCTGGTTTCGAGCCCCAGCGGGATCACGAAGGCCTCCTTTTTAAGGAGGTCTTATTTATTTTTTATTCATGCTTAATTTTTTTTTTATTATGGCGCATTTCTATATCCTCCATTCGGAGAAACTCAATCGTTATTATGTTGGAGCCTGTATTGACCTTGAAAGAAGGCTGTACGAACACAATATTGGTCATTCCAAATATACATCCACAGGGGTTCCTTGGAAAGTTGTATACACGGAGTCCTATCCTGATTTGCGAGAAGCAAAAAAGAGAGAACTGTCTGTCAAGCGGAAAAAGTCAAGAATCTATATTGAATCACTAATCCAGAAATAGAACTGATAGTGAGGGGAAAAATCAATTCGGCTCAGCTGGTAGAGCATCCCGACTTGCAAAGTCGGGAGGGTCCTGGGTTCGAGCCCCAGCGGGATCACGAAGGCCTCCTTTTTAAGGAGGTCTTTTTTATTTTTTATTCATGCTTAATTTTTTTTTTATTATGGCGCATTTCTATATCCTCCATTCGGAGAAACTCAATCGTTATTATGTTGGAGCCTGTATTGACCTTGAAAGAAGGCTGTACGAACACAATATTGGTCATTCCAAATATACATCCACAGGGGTTCCTTGGAAAGTTGTTTACACGGAGTCCTATTCTGATTTGCGAGAAGCAAAAATAGAGAGAACTGACTGTCAAATGGAAAAAATCAAGAATCTATATTGAATCACTTATCCAGAAATAAGGCTGATAGTGAGGGGAAAAATCAATTCGGCTCAGCTGGTAGAGCATCCCGACTTGCAAAGTCGGGAGGGTCCTGGGTTCGAGCCCCAGCGGGATCACGAAGGCCTCCTTTTTAAGGAGGCCTTTTTTATTTTTCACCCATGCTTACTTTTTTTATTATGGATCAATTCTATATCCTCCATTCTGAGAAACTCAATCGTTATTATGAAGAATTCACCTACCTTCATCTCTAACCCTCTAAACCTCCCGCCGAGCGTCAGCGCCGGGATATAACCTTCTAAACCAAGATCGTTAATTGGCAGTTAAACTTTAAACCATAAACTTTAAGCTCTTTCAAATACCTGCTTATCGTAGTTGAGTATGTTTTCAAAATACCTTATCGTTTTTGTTAGGCCATCATCAATACCTACATGCGGTTCCCAGTCTAATTCTCTTTTGGCAAGTTCAATACAAGGTTTTCTTTGCAAGGGGTCATCTTGGGGCAAAGCCATAAACCGGAGTTTACTGCTGCTGCCCGTTAGGTCGATGATTTTTTCGGCCAGGTCAAGCATAGTAAATTCACATGGGTTTCCGATGTTCACAGGTCCTGTAAAACCATCTCTGGAGTTCATCAATCTATACATACCTTCAATGTTGTCGTCCACGTGTCTAAAACGGAGGTCACTGGGCCATAGTTTACGCTGATACTGGGCCAGCCATTCCGGGAATCAACGGGCCAAAAATCAGGCGTTGTTTCCGGAGGTCATTGGGCCATTTAATTACGGCAACCCATTCGAATTCCGGAGGTCATTGGGCCACTTTCCATGATAATTATTAGCCTTGTAGTTTTTAAAAACAATCTACATGGCAGGACAAAGAATAAACATCATGGAATTAAGAAGTTTGATAGCATTTAAGCAAAAAGGCTTGAGCAACCGAAAGGTGGCCGCCCTTTTGGGTGTCAACCGGAAAACCGTAGACGAGTACATCAAGCGGTTCAAGGAACTCGGCTTGGGGTACGGGGAGCTCCTGACTCTTGAGGGAA
>NZ_VMKN01000005.1 GCF_007483685.1 Litoribacter populi | reverse complement strand
CCGGAAATGTATATAATATAACAGCACAGTACATTCCGATCTCAAATAATCTTCAAGGTTCTATTACTACTAACTCTGCCGAAGTAAACGTCCTCAACGCCACAGTTACCTCAAGCGTAGCCGAAAACGGAAAAGGAAATGTTGTAGTATTCGAAGGGGCGGCTTCTTCATTTGGCTTGCCTTCCAGCACCACTTTAACTGCATCCTTTACACCTTCTTTAGCCAATGTGTCCTATAAATGGTGGTATGTAGAAAATGGGGTCAGGAAGACTGTAACGAATAATGGTTCTACTTTAAAAGTAAATGCATCCGGTGACTTTGTAAGGGAGTATGATGTGGAAATCTCCAACAACGGAGTCTGTGCTGCAAGTGCCACCTTCAAGGTGATTTCAGTGGAAGCCTCTTGTGGCAATGGCGGCAATAAGGTTCAGGTGTGTCAAGTGCCTCCTGGAAATCCAAATGCTCGTAAAACCATTTGCGTTAATGCCAATGCAGTACAAGCACTATTAGCCAATTCTGATTCCTTCATCGGAAGCTGCAACGTTTCCTACAGAGAAGGTGAAGAGCCTGGTTTCGAAGATGCAACCCAACTGCTCGGCGACTTGGTAACTGTTTCTTGGAAGACCTCCTTTGAAGAACTGCAGACTAGCTTGAACAAAATCGGCAGTGAGCTGATGAATGGCGAAAATGCTCAAATTAAGTGGTTCAGCAATGGCTACGATCCAATTGTTGCAGGATTCTATGAGATCAACGGTGAGGTGATTAGCGTCAATGCAAGAAATATTGGATCCATTATTATCCCGATACTTGTAGAGGACAAAGCCCTTCCAACTAACATCCTCCTGAGCAGTGAAGTTATTGCTAAAGGTATCACAGCCGGATCTTCAATTGCGGATCTGACCACTGTGGATGAGGCGGATGATGTTCATGAGTATGCTTTGGATAACGGCTTGTTGGACAACAGCTTCTTCAGCATCGCAAACGGAAGACTTATCTGGAACAGCACCGAAAGTGTAAACAGCAGAATTAGCTATCAGGTAGCCATCCAATCCACCGATAGGGTAGGCAACATGATCAGCAGAAATTTCATGCTGTATGCAGAAAAATCAGGTCTGGATAAACTCGAAATCTTCAACACCTTTACACCGGACAATGACGGGGTAAACGACACTTGGGGAGTAGAGGAATTGAAAGCCTACCAAAACATCCGTATCACAATCTTTGACCGAGGTGGCAAGCAGGTGTTCCAAACTGATGATGCAAAAGTACAGTGGGACGGAACCCATCAGGGCAGAGCATTACCGGTAGGTGCTTACTTTTATGTCATCGAAACAGGGCATGGAGATATGAGGAGAGGTACCTTAAATTTGTTGAGGAAGTAGAAGGACAAAAAAGGGCAGATGGCAAAGGCTATCTGCCCTTTAATTGCTGATGGTAAAGGTTTAATATGGAGAATCTAACTTCTTGCAAACGCAACCACAATAACTGACAGGATTAGTAGAAAACCCAATAAAAAAGCAATTCCCCCGCATGGTTGCCAGAAGGCTACCGATCTAAATCCGAAGAAGGTCCGAAAATGGTATGGGTTTATACCCTTTGTTCAATCCTTTCCATGATCCGAGCACCGTAGATGAGGCAGATGATGTGCATGAATATGGCCTGGACAGCAGCTTCCTCAGTATCGTAAACGGAATTCTAATCTGGAACAGCACCACCTTTACTTGTATTTGTCCAATCCCATGTCCCTGGTTTATTTTAACACGAAACTGGTCTTCAACAGTCTGGCTAATTGTTTCTAAACGATTACTACCGAAAAGTATACAAAGGAACTGCTGAATTTCTTACGGGACGGACGATGGTGTGGGAGGTCGACACTAATCCCGCTAATCTACCAAGTGATTGAGCTCCACAATTTTAGGGCCAATTGAAAAAAGGACCTTATTTAGAAAATTAATTGAGGGATTGTAAAAGTTCTGTTTTTTATTTGAAAAAGAATATAATTGTTAAGAGTTAAATTTTTTCACCTATTTATGGCTTTTTTTATCTTTATTTTGTGTCGTAATATTAACCGATTAAAATTAATTAATCGGTTAAATTTATTCAAACAGCATTTTAGTCTTTACATATTGCATTTTAAAGTATATTTTTATTACAAAGATCCTGTGATTTTTTCAGGTTTTCATATGGCTCATTTTTTATAAGGCAAAAAAAAATCTACAAATTCCTAATTTTTATATCCAATGAAAAGAATTTTACTCTTTCTCTTCTGTGTCTGGTGGGCAGCAGCTGCCCATGCACAGACGCCGGCCTATCCAGTCGGCAGCGAACCCACGGTAGTCTCCGATAAGGACGACTATGCACCAGGGGAGGTCGCCATTATCACGGGGTCCGGGTGGACCCTGGACACTTCGGTGCGGATCCATATTGATGAGGAACCGCATTATGATCATCATAATGATTTCGACATCCAGGTCCGTGAAGACGGAAGCTGGATGTTGGAGTTTCCGATTGATGAGAGGCATTTGGGTGTGGCTTTTCATTTGGAGGTTACGGGAAATGTGACGGGGTATGTGGCAGAGACGTTTTTTACGGATGGCAATGTCACCTTCTCAGTAGGTGGGTTACCTTCAGGTGCATCAGCAAATGTTTCCTATCAATATACCCAGGCTACTGGGCAGCCTACAGCAATAACTGGAAGTGATAATACTGTTTTTACTATTGCTTCAAGAAATAACAATGATGTGTTTTTTTCTTATCCCGAAACGATAACTTATGATAATGAAAAATATAATCTTTCGTCTGTAGTTGTTTCTCAAGGAACCTTACAATCTGGTAATAGTCTATATGATTTTAGATATAATTCACCATCCCAAGCTAGAACAATTACCGGAAATTATATATTATGTCCAAAACCAACAATTGAACCAGTACTAGGTCAGACTGTTATATATGGAACAAATACGGAGTTTATCGTTTCTTCAAATAGTACAAGTTCTCTAACCCATCAATGGCAAGTTGACTCGGGAAACGGTTTTGAAAACATTCCAAGTGGAGGGATTTATTCTGGAGTTAATGCTGCCACTTTAAGCTTGACTAAGCCTACAGTGGCTATGTCTGGTTATAAATATAGAGTTGTTGTTGCAAATGACTGCGGAGAAGTCACTAGTGATGGTACTGCGACTTTAACTGTAAATGCTAAAGAGGTATTTGGGGCTTTTACAGTAGAAAACAAAACCTATGACGGGACTACAGAGGCAGAAGTACTTACAAGAACCTTAAATGGAGTTTTGGACAGTGATGAAGTTGCTTTGATCGGCGGAACAGCTGGTTTTGCAGACAAGAACGTTGATAATGACAAAGTAGTCACTCCTTCAGGTATGGTATTATCAGGAAATGATGCAGATAATTACACCCTTACTACCATTGGAACTGCTACTGCTGACATTACTCCTGCTACCCTTGTGATCGGTATATCTGCCCAGGACAAGGTTTATGACGGCAATGTCACTGCCTCTACCACAGCTTCTATCTCAAGCGGTCTTATTTCTGGTGACGATGTAGACGTGAGCTCCAACAACGGTGAGTTTGACGACAAGAATGTGGGCAATGACAAGGAAGTGACTGCTGATGTGGCCAAGTCCGGATCGGATGCTGGCAACTATATTGCGAACGCCACAGCTATTGCCCAGGCCGATATTACGCCTGCACAACTAGTGATCGGCATCTCTGCTGAAGATAAAGTTTATGATGGCAAGGTCACTGCCTCTACCACAGCTTCGATCTCAAGCGGTCTTATTTCTGGTGACGATGTAGACGTGAGCTCGACCAACGGTGAGTTTGACGATAAGAATGTAGGTACTGACAAGGAAGTGACCGCCTCGTATAACTTCGTATAATGTATGCTATACGAAGTTATTACGCTTATTTCTGGTGACGATGTAGACGTGAGCTCGACCAACGGTGAGTTTGACGATAAGAATGTAGGTACTGACAAGGAAGTGACCGCCTCGTATAACTTCGTATAATGTATGCTATACGAAGTTATTACGCTTATTTCTGGTGACGATGTAGACGTGAGCTCGACCAACGGTGAGTTTGACGATAAGAATGTAGGTACTGACAAGGAAGTGACCGCCTCGTATAACTTCGTATAATGTATGCTATACGAAGTTATTACGCTTATTTCTGGTGACGATGTAGACGTGAGCTCGACCAACGGTGAGTTTGACGATAAGAATGTAGGTACTGACAAGGAAGTGACCGCCTCGTATAACTTCGTATAATGTATGCTATACGAAGTTATTACGAACAGCTGATATTACACCAGCTACTCTTGTGATCGGTATATCTGCTGAAGATAAAGTTTATGACGGCAATGTCACAGCCACTACCTCTGCTAGCATTACTAGCGGCCTTGTTTCAGGCGATGAGGTTGATGTGAGCTCGAACAACGGTGAGTTTGACGACAAGAATGTAGGTACTGACAAGGAAGTGACCGCC
>NZ_VMKN01000004.1 GCF_007483685.1 Litoribacter populi | reverse complement strand
ATGAACTCCGCTCCGCTCCGGCCTTGACAGAACCCCGGCTAAAACTGGTGTTGCATTTAGGAGAGAGTTGAAAGAAAAAAAGTGTCAAGTAAATTTAGGACGTGACAGACATTCCTTCGTACCTCCAACTTCGTATTTCGTACTTTAATACGTTTAGAGCTTCAATCCTTCAACCTCAAACAATAGCGGAATAATCCTATTTTCCCGAATAAGGTCAAGGCCCAACTTTACCCCAACGTTGCCGTGGCAGTAACCATTGTAGTATCAAGGGAGGGATCATTGCTGATAGCCCTTACCGCATAGGTGGTGGTTGAAATATTAGGGAATAGGATGCACCGGAAGCGATGTGTTCCCCACTATTTGCGAAAATGACTTACAAATTACAAAAATCCCCACTATCACAATATCCATGTAAAGCAGTTAGATTACAATTGGATACAATCAAATCTAAAATACAACTATGCCCTTTCCTATATTAGAGGAATTGGAAATTACGATTATCTCCAATTCTAAACTTCACCCAGAAGGGGACTCCAGCTTCTACGCCAATCTACACCCATATGGGGTAAATAATGAAGGGCTATGACTCCAAATACTGCCTAGGCTATAAATATTTAAACAATTAAACACTACGTAGGCTACTTATAGGAGGAAACCGATAAAGCTGATTTGACTATTGCCTAGAACTAGTATGCTGCATATTTCCCCCACTTTCCACTTTTACCAAAACAAAAAAAATTCTTGTTGAAATAAATATGGTTTTTTTAGGTCATGATGTTGATCTTTGGCAAAAGACCACACCATATCAGAACTGACAGGGCTAACAAAACAGCAACCCTCGAGAATCTAAAGGATATCCGATGACCAACGCTTCAAAAGGATCAATACAGAAAGCAAGCTGCTTATCAATCATCAAAATAATTGCATTTAAGTCTGAAACTGCTCCTTTATTACCTAATTGTGCATCCTCCAATTTTACAATTTGTAAATCTTACATTTAACCACTGCCAAGTACTTCAAATCCCTTAAAAAAAACAACCCCCTCCAGATCTCTCGGGAAGGGGCTGACCAATTATTCAAAGCCAGAAACTGTTACTTTTTCACCAGCCTGCCGGTCATCACCTCTTTACCGGATTGTACAATGACCTGGTACATTCCCGAACTCAGATCTTTCAGGTCAATGTTGTGGACAAAGTTGCCCTCCTGATGTACCTGTTCCTCGTACACCAGTCTGCCAGCGGCATCGAATATCCTGATGCCTACCGTTCCAGCGCTTGAGAGTTGGACCAGTAAGTTAGTTTCCTGGGTGGCAGGATTAGGGTAGATCAGGATCTCACCTCTGGCTAGCTCTCTGAGTAATGTAAGCTCCCTGCTAATGGTCTGACCTGCCCTGTCAGTGCTGTGGACGGTGACGGTCATCTGTTCTTCAGGTATTCCTGCTCCTTTCCATATAAGGACATTCCTATCTATAAAGAAATCTGGATGCTCGTCCATACTGTAGGTATGTATATTGTCCACAGGATCCAAGGTGTTTAAACTTCCGATGATCTCGCCGCTTTGGACTTTTATCGAAACCTTGTTCTTGCTCAACATGATATCTTCTGCAAGAGGTTTGTCAAGTACGATCACTGGGATGTCAATCGAATTGTCCCAGCCTTCGAAGCCTTCGTTGTCCATAGTTGCTGTTATCCTGTAAAGATCAGGTCTGAGCGGATTGTAGTCGTTCATCTGCCACTTGAGGCTGTTGATGTATTCAGGATCATTTCCCTCCTCGAAGATGACGCCTTCGCTAATTACCTTGTTAAACGCTGTGTTCCAAGGTACTACCAGCATATCGGAAAGTTCCGACTCCTCATCAATTCTACCGTTCTTCTTCGTTACTTTACATTTAAAGACGAGCAGGTTGAACCTGAAATTGTCAGTTGCCCTGTTTCCTGAAGGATCCTTGGCCTCAAATCTTACAAAGATATTCTCAGATTTCCTGAATTTGGTTCCCGGTGCGGGGTATTGAGTCAGTTCATATCCGCAATTATCGGATACCTCTACCCTGTCCCTAAAGTCTGGCATGGTGAAGGTGTCTCCTTTCTTCATCATCCATACAAAGGCTTTCTTGGCAACCTTTATTTTTGGTTTGGATTCGTCCACTACCACTACCGTGAACTCGGTAACACTTCTGTTTCCTTTGCTGTCTCTTGCAATCAGTTTGACAGTAGTCTTCCCGATATCCTCACAGGTGAAGTTGCGTTTGCTTAGCTCCAGTATGAGATTGTCGCAGGATGCTTCGGAACCGTTATCCGCCATGGCAGTGGTAAGAGTTGCCTTGCCTTGACTGTTGAGTTTCAGTATCACCACAGGCTTAGCTTTGGCAATTACTTCACATTTACATTTCGGCTGTTCAATAACAACTACCTTGGCCATTGACACACAGTTGTCTTCTCCTTTAACCCTCACATTGTATTTGCCTGGCAATACTTGGCTGAATACCGGACTGGTCTGGAATGCTCCACCAATGCTGTAGGTGTATTTACGGCCCCGTGGTGAGTTGACCTTGATGTTGCCCGTGGGTACTTCACATGTAGGCTGGATCACGCTTACTTCCGGTGCTGCTGGTGTCAGAGGTTCTTTTATTACGACTACCTTGGCCAATGACACACAGTTGTCTGCTCCTTTAACCGTCACCTGGTAAGTGCCTGGCATTACATTGTTGAATACCGGACTGGTCTGGAATGCTCCACCAATGCTATAGGTATACTTACGTTTACGTCCCAGAGGTGAGGTGACCTTGATGGTGCCCGTGGATACTTCACATGTAGGCTGGATCACGCTTACTTCCGGTGCTGCTGGTGCCAGAGGTTCTGTTATTACAACTACCTTGGCCAATGACACACAGTTGTCTGCTCCTTTAACCGTCACTTGGTAAGTGCCTGGCATTACGTTGTTGAATACCGGACTGGCCTGGAATGCTCCGCCAATGCTATAGGTATTTTTACGTTTACGGCCCTGCGGTGAGGTGACCTTGATGGTCCCAGTGGGGTTTTCACACGTAGGCTGGATCACGCTTACATCTGGTGCTGCTGGTGCCAGAGGTTCTGTAATAACAACTACCGTGGCACTTGAAACACATTCGTCTGCGCCTTTTACCGTCACCTGGTAAGTGCCTGGCATTACGTTGTTGAATACCGGACTGGCCTGGAATGCTCCGCCAATGCTATAAGTATTTTTACGTTTACGGCCCCGCGGTGAGGTGACCTTAATGGTGCCAGTGGGGTTTTCACACGTAGGCTGGATCACGCTTACTTTCGGTGCTGGTGCCAGAGGTTCTGTAATAACAACTACCGTGGCACTTTAAACACATTCGTCTGCGACTTTTACCGACACCTGGTAAGTGCCTGGCATTACGTTGTTGAATACCGGACTGGCCTGGAATGCTCCGCCAATGCGATCAGTATTTTTACGTTTACGGCCCCGCGGTGAGGTGACATTAATGGTGCCCGTGGGGTTTTCACACGTAGGCTGGATCACGCTTACATGTGGTGCTGCTGGTGCCAGAGGTTCTGTAATAACAACTACCGTGGCACTTTAAACACATTCGTCTGCGACTTTTACCGACACCTGGTAAGTGCCTGGCATTACGTTGTTGAATACCGGACTGGCCTGGAATGCTCCGCCAATGCTATAAGTATTTTTACGTTTACGGCCCCGCGGTGAGGTGACCTTAATGGTGCCAGTGGGGTTTTCACACGTAGGCTGGATCACGCTTACTTTCGGTGCTGGTGCCAAAGGTTCTGAAATAACAACTACCGTGGCCATTGAAACACATTCGTCTGCGCCTTTTACCGTCACCTGGTAAGTGCCTGGCAATACGTTGTTGAATACCGGACTGGTCTGGAAGGCTCCGCCAATGCTATAGGTATTTTTACGTTTACGGCCCCGCGGTGAGGTGACCTTGATAGTGCCAGTGGGGTTTTCACACGTAGGCTGGATCACGCTTACTTTCGGTGCTGGTGCCAGAGGTTCTGTAATAACAACTACCGTGGCCATTGAAATACATTCGTCTGCGCCTTTTACCGTCACCTGGTAAGTGCCTGGCAATACATTGTTGAATACCGGACTGGTCTGGAATGCTCCGCCAATACTATAGGTATATTTACGTTTACGGCCCCGCGGTGAGGTGACCTTGATGGTCCCAGTGGGGTTTTCACACGTAGGCTGGATCACGATTACTTCAGGCGCTGGAGGTGCGTCCTCGGCTTCCTGTATCGTAAATGGCGCAGAGGCTACACTAACACATTCGTCCTCATTGGTGGCCGTCACATTGTAAGTCACGCCGGTGGTGAAGCCGGTGATCTCCCCGCCGGCTCCCACCGTCGGTCCCGCAGGGCTGAAGATATAGGTGTAGGCTGGATCGTAATTCGTGATCGTGGCACTGCCCGGGTCCTCGCACGTCGGATCCACAACAACAACCAGCGGCTGAACAGGGGCTTCCTCGGCTTCTTGTATCATAAACGGTGCAGAGGCTACACTAATACACTCGTCCTCATTGGTGGCCGTTACGGTATAAGACTCTCCTGTGATAAAACCGGTGATCTCGCCGTTTGCTCCAACCGTCGGTCCCGAAGGACTGAAAATATAGGTGTAGGCAGCATCGTAATTCGTGATCGTGGCGCTGCCCGGCTCCTCGCACGTCGGATCCACAACAACAACCACAGGCTGAACAGGGGCTTCCTCGTATAACTTCGTATAATGTATGCTATACGAAGTTATTACGAGCCCCTGTTCAGCCTGTGGTTGTTGTTGTGGTTCCGACGTGCGAGGAGCCGGGCAGTGCCACGATCACGAATTACGATCCTCGTATAACTTCGTATAATGTATGCTATACGAAGTTATTACGAGCCCCTGTTCAGCCTGTGGTTGTTGTTGTGGTTCCGACGTGCGAGGAGCCGGGCAGTGCCACGATCACGAATTACGATCCTCGTATAACTTCGTATAATGTATGCTATACGAAGTTATTACGAGCCCCTGTTCAGCCTGTGGTTGTTGTTGTGGTTCCGACGTGCGAGGAGCCGGGCAGTGCCACGATCACGAATTACGATCCTCGTATAACTTCGTATAATGTATGCTATACGAAGTTATTACGATCGTGAACTCAGCAGAGGCAGGGCTCACGCACTCGTCGCCGCTGGTGGCCGTCACGGTGTAAGTCACGCCGGTGGTGAAGCCGGTGATCTCCCCGCCGGCTCCCACCGTCGGTCCCGCAGGGCTGAAGATATAGGTGTACGCTGG
>NZ_VMKN01000003.1:126756-196607 GCF_007483685.1 Litoribacter populi | reverse complement strand
GCGCGAGGCGACGCGGAGGGCTGAGGGTGGTTATGTTGGAGATGGCGTTTGGGTGTAGCAACCGGCAGGCCTTCAGTACCTAAACCTCTAAACCTCCGATACGCGCAGCGTCAATCGGAAATAACCCTCTAACCCATCTACTCAGCTAACGCTTCTTCTAGAACTTCTTTCAAAGGCACTCTCTCACCATCCTTATAGGGTACAATCCAGGCGTCGCGGATGCCGGTTTTTCTAAGGTGTTTTTTGAGTTGGTCGGCTTCGGGGTAGGAGCGGAAGTTGCCCATGATGTATTTGTGCCAGTCGTCGGTTTCTTCGTATTGGAGTTGGGGGCTGGTGCCGGTGGCGTGACTGAAGTCGTAGTCGGTGAAGGCGCCGATCTGGACTCTGAAGACTACGCCTTTATTCCATTGCTCTTCTTTTTCCCGCATGGCGGTAAGTTCTTCGGTTCGCTGATCTAGTTCCTTTTGGAGTCTGGAGAGTTCGTTTTTGAGTTCGGTGATGCGCTGATCTTTATCTTGGATGTCGCCCTGCAGCTGGCTGGTCTGTTGGCTGAGTTCGTCGACTTTTTGTTGGAGTTCGGCTTGGCGGGTTTTCATGGCGTCAAACTCCTCAGGAGAGAGTTTGCGCAGCTCGCGGCGGAGTTCGCGTTGCTGTTTTCTGTCTTGTGCTGCTGCTGTATGGGTGATGCAAAGGGTGGGGGCGAGCAGGCATATGGTGAGTAAGAGGGTTCTAAAAGCCATAAGATGTATTAAACCTAAAGTGTAAAAATTACCGTTAGTCTTGCCTAAAATACGGATAATTTGTGATTAGAGCAAAATTGAGACCAAATAGGTGGTTGGGGGTTCGGGGTTGTCGTTGTTGTCCGCCCGATGAGCTAATCTCGACCTGCGGTCGGATTGTGCTCATCGAGGCGTGGTTGTCATTGTTGTCGTTGTTCTACTGACGTTAAGCACCTTCATCCCATTGGCAGCCATCAGCTGACAATCCACGTGCGCAGCTCCTTAATCCCTTAATCCTTTCAACCTTTAAACTACCCCTAACCTTTTCTACCGTCCCGAAGCGCCTCTTGATTTTTTACATGGGCGCCATTCGGGACATCTACTATCTACTTCAGAATCCGGGGGTAGAAGGTAGAAGGTAGATTCCCCGCGAGGTGTCTGGCTTCGCCGTGGCCACCGCGGGGAGGGTTAGGGATGAAGGTGGATTCGTGGGTTGGCTTCATCTCTAACCCTTTCTACCGTCCCGAAGCGCCTCCTGATTTTTGCTCGGCGCCATTCGGGACATCTACTATCTACTTCAGAATCCGGGGGTAGAAGGTAGAAGGTAGATTCCCCGCGTGGTGGCTGGCTTCGCCGAGGCCACCGCGGGGAGGGTTAGGGATGAAGGTGGATGCGTGATTGGCGTACCGACATCCCCCCTGCCCCCCTTCGAAGGGGGAATGGTGTGGTGCTTATTATCAGAATAATTTAGTAATTTAGGAGCTATGGAGTTTAGGTGGAAAATAAAGGCGCCGGCGGAGGGCGAGAAGGTGGATCGGCTGGGGAGCGAGATTAATGTTAACCCGGTGCTGGCCAACATACTGGTGAATCGGGGTGTGGATAGCTTTCAGAAGGCGAAGGATTTTTTTAGGCCTGATCTGGATAAGCTTCATGATCCTTTTCTGATGAAGGATATGGACCTAGCCGTGGATAGAATCCAAAAAGCCATCCTTGCGCAGGAAAAAATAATGGTTTATGGTGACTATGATGTTGACGGGACCACGTCGGTGGCGCTCATGTATGGTTTCCTCCGTGATTTTTACCCAAATGTGGACTTCTATATCCCAGACCGCTACAAGGAAGGTTATGGCATTTCCGAAAAGGGGGTAAGGTATGCCGCGGAAAACGGTTTTACGCTTATTATTTCTCTGGATTGTGGTATCAAGGCCCTGGAAAAAGTGGCGCTTGCCAATGAACTTGGCGTGGATTTTATCATCTGCGATCACCATACCCCGGGCGAAGTGATACCCGATGCGGTGGCGGTGTTGGATCCCAAGCGTGTGGATTGCGATTATCCTTATAAGGAACTCAGTGGTTGCGGGGTGGGGTTCAAACTCATTCAGGCTTTTTCCATAAAGGCAGGAAGGGATCCCGCTAATTTGAATAGTTTCCTGGATCTGTTGGCGGTCAGCATTGCGGCTGATATTGTGCCGATTACTGGGGAAAACAGGGTGCTGGCTTTTTATGGGTTGGAACGTTTGAACAATAATCCTCGTCCGGGTTTGAAGGCGCTGATGCTGAGAAGCAAGCTGGAGAAGGATATTGATATTACCGATATTGTCTTCAAAATAGGACCAAGGATCAATGCATCGGGAAGGATTGAGCATGCCAAGGCCTCGGTGGAACTCCTGATCAGTAAGGATCTGACGGACGCCTTGAGAAGGGCCGAGTTGGTGGAGGATGTGAATGCGGCCAGGAAGAATTTTGATGAAAACATCACCCGTGAAGCCATTCAGATGATCGTGGAGCGGGACACTTTGCAGGAATATAAGAGTACGGTTCTTTTTAAAGAGGATTGGCATAAGGGTGTGATCGGGATAGTGGCTTCGCGCTGCATTGAAAAATATTATAGGCCGACCATCATCTTGACCGAGTCTAACAACAAGGCTACGGGTAGTGCCAGGTCGGTGTTTGATTTTGACATTTATGAGGCCATTAGTGAGTGCAGTGATCTGTTGGAGCAGTTTGGGGGACATAAATACGCCGCTGGGCTGACCATGTCGGTGGACAATGTGGTGGCTTTTCAGGAGAAGTTTGAGAGAGTGGTCAGTGAAAGGCTCACCGAAATTCACATGAAGCCGGTGTTGGCGGTGGATGATGAGTTGCTTTTGGACCAGATAAATTATAAGTTTTACAATATTCTTAAGCAGATGGCTCCTTTTGGGCCAGGTAATCCGGAACCGATATTTTGTTCCAACCAAGTCTATGTGGAAAACATCCGTGTGCTGAAGGACAAGCATTTGAAGTTTGACATCGTGCAAGATGGGCAGGTGACACGGCCGACCTGCATAGCGTTTGGGTTTGCCGAATATTATCAAATGCTCAACAGTAAGATGCGATTCAACGTTGCGTATGAAGTGCGTGAGAATACATTTAGAAATACCAGTTCACTGCAGTTGTACGTGAAGGATATAAAATTTGATTGAATATGATTTTAAAGGCCGACAACCTTGTTAAGATATATAAAGGCAGGAGAGTAGTAAATGACATTTCCGTGGAGGTGGCCCAAGGCGAGATCGTGGGGCTTCTTGGTCCTAACGGGGCAGGAAAGACTACCTCATTTTACATGATTGTGGGCTTGATACAACCCAATTCGGGGAAGATTTATCTGGACGACCGCAATATCACCCCCCTTCCTATGTACCGTAGGGCCAAACTTGGGATTGGTTATTTGGCGCAGGAGGCATCCGTGTTTCGAAAACTTTCTGTGGAGGAGAACATCATGGCGGTGTTGGAGATGACCAATTTGCCGAAGGCTGAGCAAAAGGAAAGAACCGAGATGCTGCTGGAGGAATTCAGTCTTACCCATGTGCGCAAAAACCTGGGGCAGGTGCTTTCCGGAGGGGAAAGAAGAAGGACCGAGATTGCCCGGGCTTTGGCGGTGGACCCGAAGTTTGTGCTATTGGATGAGCCTTTTGCTGGGGTAGATCCTATTGCGGTGGAGGAGATTCAGACCATTGTGGCCCAGCTTAAGAATAAAAATATCGGTATTTTGATCACTGATCACAACGTAAACGAGACACTCAGCATTACCGATAGGGCATATCTGATGTTTGAGGGGAAATTGCTAAAGGCAGGCACCGCCGAGGAACTTGCTGCTGATGAGCAGGTGAGAAAGGTGTATTTGGGTAAGCATTTTACCCTGAAGCGCAAAATATGATAGAATGGAAGTACTGAATACTTTTATGACCTGGATCTTCCGCAACCGGATAGGCCAGATAGAGAATTTCATGCAGCATCCAATAGATGTGCAGCAGGAGATATTTTTTGAATTGATAAAGACCGCCCGGAAAACCCATTTCGGGAAGAAGTATCATTTCGGGGAAATCAGAAATTATAGGGAATTTGCCGAGAGGGTGCCTGTTCACGATTATGAGCAGATGAAGCCCTATATCGACCGCTGCATGAGCGGGGAGCAGAATGTGATCTGGCCGACCGAGATCACCTGGTTTTCCAAGTCCAGCGGTACCACAGGCAGCCGTAGCAAGTTTATTCCTGTTAGTCCGGAGGCATTGGAAGAATGCCACTTTAAGGGTGGAAAGGATATGCTTTCCCTGTATGTGAGAAATTATCCCGATACTAAGCTTTTTAGTGGTAAGAGCCTGACCATTGGGGGTAGCATACAGGTAAACCCATTGGATGGGACAAAGAACAGTTTTTATGGGGATGTATCGGCGGTGATCATGCAAAATCTGCCCATGTGGGTTCAGTTTGCGCGCACGCCATCCCTGGAAGTGGCCTTGATGAGTGAGTGGGAGGCCAAGATTGAGCGTATGGCTATAGAAACCATGCAGGAAAATGTGAGCAGCATGGCCGGTGTGCCTACTTGGGCTATTGTGCTGATCAAGCGCATTATGGAAATCAAGGGGGCGGACAATATTCTGCAGGTATGGCCGAATTTGGAAGTTTTCTTCCATGGAGCGGTGGCCTTTGGACCATACCGTCAACTTTTTGAGGAATTGATTCCTTCGCCGAAGATGCATTATATGGAGACTTATAATGCTTCGGAGGGCTTTTTTGGGATTCAGGATCAGAGTGACTCGGAGGATTTGCTGTTGATGCTGGATTATGGGATTTTTTATGAATTTATCCCCATGGAGGACTGGGACAGCGATGATCCTAAGATTTTGCCTTTGCAGGAGGTGGAACTGGGGAAAAACTACGCCATGCTGATATCCACGAATGCAGGTTTGTGGAGGTACAAGATCGGTGACACGGTGAAATTCACCAGCATCCGTCCTTATCGTATCCGCATCAGCGGGCGTACGAAGCACTTTATAAATGCCTTTGGAGAAGAGGTCATCGTAGAAAATGCCGAGAAGGCGATTGAGTTAGCCTGCGCCGGAACCAATTCCACGATCGTAAACTTCACCGCGGCCCCGGTATATTTTGAAGGCATGACTGGCAAAGGTGCCCATGAGTGGATCATCGAGTTTGAGACCTCTCCGGCTGATAGGGAGGCGTTTGTGAGTTTGCTGGACAACAGCCTGCGTGACCTCAACTCGGACTATGATGCCAAGCGGTATAAGGACATGGCCCTGACGGCCCCGAGGGTGCATTTTGCGGAGACGGGTTTGTTTGAGAGGTGGTTGAGGAGTAAAGGGAAGCTTGGGGGGCAGAATAAAATCCCCCGCCTATCCAACAACCGCGACTTTGTAGAGGAGCTGTTGAAAATGAGAAATTGATTCCGTGCCGGCCTGCCTACGCAAGGCCGGCAGGGTTGTCCGCTGCGCTGTTGTCCCGCCGTTGGTCGGCTTCGCCTTCCCGGCTAAGTTGTCATAGTTGTGATTGTTCTATTCGCGGTTGTACGGGGAGGGATGAGGCTAGGATTACGGCAGCCTTCATCCCTCCCCTAAGTAATTTCCTGCTGGGCGCAAAGGTAGAACAATGACAACTTGACAACTGTCCCGGTCCTGCGCAGCGGGGCCACGGGACGGACAACAGCGAAGCGGACAACTAGACACTCTTTACTTGGTACCTAGTACTTTGTACCAAAAAAAAACTCACCACAGAGAACACAGATTTACACAGAGAATAACTTTAATCTGTGGGAATCCGTGGAATCTGTGGTGAACTACCTTCAGCCTTGTCGTCGCTTGCGATTTCTAAACCTCTAAACCCTCTAGATGCGCGTAGCGCCTATCTAGAAATAACCCTCTAAACGGCTATTTAACCGTAAATCTCGTTAAGCAACCCCGCCAATCTCAGTCCCCCGGCAAGGAGCCTTTCTTCCACCAAGTTGTAATACTTGTAATTATATGGATAGCTCAGGCGTTTGTTGTCGGGGAGGTCGTAGACTGCGGGGCGGAGGTCCATGGCTTCCTGGAGCCAGTCATTGATGGAGGCTTTTTGGTACTTAGTGACCGTTTCCTTGTCGGCTCTTTTGTTGAGGTGGGTGGCGATTTCGGTGAAGGAGAGATTTTGGCCTTCGATCATCTTGGTGTCCCACACGCTGTGGAGGTTGGTTTCCTGGTTGAAGTAGAAAACTCTCACGTCATTTCCCCCTTTGTCATCGCCTCTGCCAACATGTAGCGGCTGGTGAAGGTCTCCCACGATGTGGATGAGCATTTTGAGATACTCGCTTTCTTCTTTGGCGGACAACTCTCCGCTTTTTAGTTTTTCCTTGATGTTGTTCAGCATCTGGAAGGCATCGCCAGCGGCTTCCTGTACTTCTCTGTCATAGTTTTCCCCATCAGGGATGGTTACCCAGTGCCAAGTGGCGGTGTGGTCGTATGCCTTGTCTGAACGGATTTCATCCATCCAGTTGGCGACCATTGGGATGCTTTCATGCTTGAGGATGGCTTCGATGTTTTTTCTGGCTTTCTTGTTCAGGTGCCATTCGGCCAGTTGGCCCACGACTCTATGGCCGTTTTGTCCCCAGCCGAAGCTTTGTGTGACAAAGCAGATTAGGAGGAAGAGGGAGGTAATTGTTTTTTTCATTGTTTGTAGTTGTCGTTGTTGTCCGGCCCCTGGGTCGGCCTCCCGCGGGAGGTTAACTGCGCCTCCCGGGGCTTGTTGTCATGGTTGTCGGTTCAGGAGCTGCGCTATATTGGTAGAAGGTAGATGTCCCGATTGGCGCCCCTAAAACCTGGCAGGTTTTAGGGGCGCATCGGGACGGTAGAAAGTAGAGAGATGAGGGTGGTGCGGTAACCCCTAACCCTCGCCGCGGTGGCTAAGGCGCAGCCAGCCACCCTGCGGCGAATCTACTTTCTACTATCTACTTACAAGCAATCTTATTCACTCTATTCTCATGTCTGCCGCCTTCGAAGTCGGTGGCTAGGAAGAGGGTGGCCATTTTTTCGGCTAATTCATAAGTGACGAAGCGGGCGGGGATGGCTAGGACGTTGGCGTTGTTGTGCTGACGGGCTAGCTCGGCGAGTTCTTCGTCCCAGCAGAGGGCGGCACGGATGCCTTGGTGTTTGTTGGCTGTGATGGCCACACCGTTGCCGCTGCCGCAGATGACAATACCCAGGTCATGCTCGCCGTTTTCAATGGCGGTGGACAATGGGTGTACATAATCGGGATAATCCACAGAGGCGTTGGAGTCTGGGCCGAAGTCTTTCACTTCATAACCTGCTTCTGTCAATGCTTGGACCATTTTGGCTTTATATTCAAATCCGGCGTGGTCACCGCCTATTGCTATCTTTTTCATGTTGTGTGATTTTATGAATTTTGTATATCCGCTTTATTGCCAGGCAGGCTGGCATCATTGCGGATAATCATATTATGAATTTAATGCTTCTTCTTTTCGCTGTCTTTCTAATCGCTTGGCTATCATTATTCCTGCTTCATACAGTACCAAAATCGGCATGGCTATCAATATCTGGCTGATCACATCTGGTGGAGTAATCACCGCTGCAATGACCAGGATGGCCACAATGGCATGTCTCCTATAACCTTTCAGCATCTCTGAAGTCACCAGACCGGAGCGGGAAAGGAAATAGATCACCACCGGCAACTGGAACATGATGGCCGAGGCCAGCACCAGCATGATCACGGTAGACACGTATGATGTGATGTCAAACTCGTTGAGGATACTGGGGTCCAACTGATAATTGGAAAGGAAATTGATCGATAGGGGAGCTAGGATGAAATAGCCGAAAGCCGCCCCGGAGAAAAACAACAGGCTGACAAAGAACACGGCGCCTTGGGCTGCCTGCTTTTCCTGATTGTAAAGACCAGGGGCTATGAACCTCCAAACTTCCCAGAAAATATAAGGGAATGCCACGATGATCCCCACCACGAAACTTGAGGTCACGTGCATGGAAAACTGTCCCGTCATCTGCCTACTTTGAATGATGAATGGGAGTTCATCGATGCAAAGCGCGGTGATATTAAGCATGCCTCCCAGCTCGCATAACATCCGGTAGGTGAAGAAATCTGTTTTGGAGGGGCCAAGTATGATGGTCCCAAATACTATACTTTTGGAAAGGAAGGCTAGGATAGTGAAAACCAATATGGCCGCAATAGACCGGAGCAGGTGCCAGCGCAGCTGCTCCAAGTGGTCTAAAAACGACATGTTGGCATCCTCTTCCTCGTGTAATTGATCAAGGGCCATGGTTAAGTACGAAGTTGAGCAGATGTAAAACATCGGACATCGGACATCCGACATCCGACAGTTATTAATAAAGTGGGAATCCCACCATCCAGTCGTTGACTTCTTGTTTTATTTTTGAAAGTTCTGTTTCGTTGTCGTGATTCATGAGGGCGCGGTCGATAAGGTCGACGGTTTTGATCATGTCGTCTTTGCCTAGGCCTCTGGTGGTCACGGCAGCGGTACCGATTCTCATGCCGGAAGTTACAAATGGAGACTTGTCGTCAAATGGCACCATGTTTTTGTTGATGGTGATGTCCACTTTGCCCAAAGTCTCTTCAGCCTGCTTTCCAGAAAGGTCTTTGTTTCTCAAATCGATCAGCATCATGTGATTGTCTGTACCGCCTGAGATGATTTCGTAGCCTTTTTCGACAAATGCCTCGGCCATTGTAGCAGCGTTTTTCTTCACGTTGACTACATAGTCCATGTACTCGTCGGTAAGGGCTTCGCCGAAAGCGACTGCTTTGGCCGCGATGATGTGTTCCAACGGTCCTCCTTGAGTGCCTGGGAAAACGCCTGAATCCAACAATGCAGACATTTTTCTCAATTCTCCCTTAGGGGTTTTGATGCCGAAAGGATTTTCAAAATCTTCACGCATAAGGATCAAACCGCCTCTTGGGCCTCTTAAGGTTTTGTGAGTGGTGGTGGTCACGATATGGCAATGGTCCAAAGGATCGTTAAGCAAACCTCTGGCGATAAGTCCGGATGGGTGGGAAATGTCGGCAAGCAAAATGGCACCTACCTCATCGGCGATTGCTCTCATGCTTTCGTAATCCCAGTCGCGGCTATATGCAGATGCACCGCAGATGATGAGTTTTGGCTTCACTTCGCGGGCTTTTGCCTCTACCATGTCATAATCGATCAGGCCGGTTTCTTTTTCTACTCCGTAAAAATGCGGTTCGTAAAGCTTACCGGAGAAGTTTACCGGGCTACCGTGGGTAAGGTGTCCGCCGTGTGAAAGGTCAAAACCAAGAATAGGATCGCCTGCTTTCAGACAAGCAAGAAATACAGCTGCGTTGGCCTGGGCACCGGAGTGTGGTTGTACGTTGGCCCAAGTGGCGCCGAAAAGTTCTTTGGCACGGTCGATAGCAAGTTGCTCCACTTCATCCACTACTTCACAGCCTCCATAATATCGTTTGCGGGGAAGTCCCTCTGCATATTTGTTGGTCAAAACGCTTCCGGCGGCTTCCATCACCTGCTTGCTGGTGAAGTTTTCCGAGGCAATAAGCTCTATACCGGTTTTCTGACGGTTTTCTTCTTTGTCGATTAGGTCAAATATCGCTTGATCTCTCTGCATGATCTGGTTTTTTTGTTGAGATGAAAATCGCCCCATTTGGGCCATGGCCTGGGCGAGTCCAAAATTAGCGCTAAAGTATGTATAATCCAATTGAATAGGTCATTGCTTAGGATAGCAGAATTATTTTTCGTAAATTTTGTATCATACCTCAATATCAGTCGGTTAATTCGGCTACTTTATACGATTCCAAGATTGTTTATTGTACTTTTTTGTTAACTTGCGCCAATCCCTTATTGAAAAATGAAAAAGAAAACATCTTTTGTAATCCTCTTGTTGCTCGTAAGCCTCTGGGGCTGCACCCAATCGGGCATAGAAGGCAACCGTGAACTTGATACCAGAGCCTTTGTCTTTGATCATTTCGATATGCTGGAAATTGACAATGTTTTTCTGGTGGATCTGTATCAGGCAGATGATTATTACGTAGAAATTGAAGCCGAGGAGAACCTCATGGATTACATCCGCCTGCGGGTGGACGGTGAGACGCTTAAGTTGGCTTTTAAAGAAAAAATCCTTCCCAACCATCCCATCAGGGTCAGCATCGCTACCCCCGAACTAAAGGAGATAACCATCCGTGGTGCCTGCAGGCTGAGAACTGTGGAGCCATTTGTCACCCCATCTATCACCATCAACGCCCAAGGTGCATCGCATGTCTTAATGGATCTAGTGGCCGACGAGGTACACAGTTACAGCCAGGGCGCTGCTAAGATTGAGCTTTCCGGGAGTACGAATCTCTTGGTTAAGCAGATGGAAGGCGCGGGAGTTTTCAATGGACTAGGCCTGGGTGCCAATAATGCCCGGGTGAATCTGCAGGGTGTTGGAAAGATATCGGTGAATGTGTCGGAAAACCTGGATGTGAATATTGATGGACTGGGGAAAGTGGAGTATGCTGGTTCGCCTCCGGGGCTGGTGAAGAATATTAGTGGATTGGGGAAGATTGTTGCGGTAGGTAGTTAGTTGTTGTCATGGTTGTCCGGCCCCATGTTCGGGGCCTCCCGCAGGAGGTAAACTGCGCCTCTCGGGGCCTGTTGTCATGGTTGTCATTGTTCTATTCACGTAAGCCGCCTTCATCTCTCTACTATCTACCATCTCGCAGGGATATCTACTCTCTACCCAATTAGAACTTGAACCTCATATGCAGTGACACGTTTCTGCCCATTTGGGGGATGTGGAAGGGGCGGTAGAGGGACATGTGGTCGAGGTAGTTGAGGTTGAGGAGGTTGGTGCCGTTGAGGTACATTTCTATGTTTTGGCCAAATAGATCTACTTGGGTGCCTAGGCTTAGGCCTAAAAAGTAGTAACCAGGGGTGGTTTCCTCCAAAGGGGCCGCTCGATTTTGATCCATGACCCAATTTCCTCGAATTGCTGCGTAGGGATTGGAGATTTTTCCGGCAGTTAGATTCGAAGTATAAGCAAGTTCCTGCTCCCATCTGAATGCAGGAATGTAAGGAAGGTATTCGCCTGTTGACCTTCTTTGTCCTACCACCATGCTGTATGAAGTTTGGAAATTTAAACCTTTGATGTTTGCCGGATGGAAATCCAGGTGAAATTCTCCACCATATAATCTGGCGTTATCCTGTTCAAATTCCCAGACGGTGAGGTCACCTTGGCGGGCATCGGTGGGGGTGAAGAAGATGAAGTTATCCACATGGTTGTAAAAAAGCTCGGCACCTAGGGTCAACTGGGGAAATTTATATCTAATCCTCAAATCCCCCTGAATGTTCTGCTCGCGTTCAAAATTAGAATTCCCCAGTTCAAAGCGGGATGTTCCCGGATGGGGGCCGTTGGAAAACAGTTCGGCAAGATCTGGTGCTCTAAATCCGGATGCCAAATTTGCACGGAATCTCCAGCGATCATTAGGCATAAAAGTGGCCCCACCGCTTGCAGTCATCCCTCCAAAATTCCTTTCCAGCATTCGGTTGTTGGGAGAACCTGAGAGTTCAAAGCCATAGTCAAGAAATTTCTGATCTCTGGCATCGGCGACGACCTTTCGGTAGTCATATCGTGTTCCACCTTGCAATACCCATTTGTTTTTGCTGTAGTTTAAAAGTGCATAAACCGAACGGTCATCTTTGGTAGCATCGGGGATCAGGATTTCTTCCGCATTGGCGTAGTTTTCATTTTGGAGGTAAAAGCCTTGGACACCTACTATAAGTTCAAGGTCTGCACCTAATCCTTTGTAGTATTTTGCATCATACATGAAGTTTTGTTGCCTCAGCCCAAGATCTACTTCGTTAAAATCATCCTCAATTTCTTCCCTATAGTTAAGGTGATAGCCAAATGTTAGTTTCAGGCGGTCCTGACCAATATAGAGATTGGTTTCTGAACTCAGGAAGTGATCCGTTACGTCTTGGAAAGGCAATTGCATGCTTCTGTCGTTTCGGAAAGTTATCAGTTCATCCCGTTGATCTTCCTCCAAGATTCCGAGGTTTTGTTTGAGGTAGGTGTATCGGAGGCGCGTATCGCCCCATTTACCCACCCAACCGGCACTGGCTTTTACGTTTCGGGTGTTGAATCTGGTGTTTCCGACGGTTTCTCCATTTCCGGCCAGGTAGTCGGCATGTGATTCCTCCGCTGCTCGCATGGACCAGACGAAACCGTTTTGGGTTGTACCTTTCACTCCGGCATCCAGTCTGCCACCTAGGGAGTTGCTGTATCCCCGAAGGTTGACGTCACCGGTGACTGAACCGCGATCAGCGTCACGTTCCTCAATGATGTTGACCACACCGGCCATGGCACCCGAACCGTAAATGAGGGAAGCTGGTCCTTTGACAAGTTCCACGCTTTCAATGCCTGTTTCGGTAAGGCCGAGGCCGTGGTCTGCACCCCATTGCTGGTTTTCGAATCGGCCGCCTTGATATAGGGTAAGCACTCTGCTGAATGACATGCCGCGGATTACGGGTTTGCTAATTCCGGGTCCCATGCTGACCTCACTTACGCCTGGTGTCCGGGTCAGGGAGCTCATTAGGCTAGGGGAAGGGTTTTTGAGGAGGTCAGTCCGGTCCATTTTGGAGATAACCACGGGAGATTTTTCCCTGCTCATGATATGTGCACCGGAAACTACTACTTCATCAATGGTGGTGGCGGATTGGGCAAGTGAAAAGTTAAACTCTTTGTTCTGTCTGGTGTCTACTTTGAGGATTTTGGTTTGGTAGCCCATGAAGGAAAGCTGAAGTGTGAGGGTTTTGGCTGGAATATCATCTATTTCGAAGTGACCATTCATATCTGTGACTGTTCCTCTGTTCAGTTCAGGAAGGTAAACGGTCACGCCGGGCAGGGGTGAGGAAGTTTCCTCATCGGTCACTGAGCCTGTAAGCTTGCCTAAATCCGAGGCCCAGCTACAGTTGAAAATCAGTAAGAGGTTGAAAATTAATAGTAAATGCTTCATACAGATTGGTCGAATATTATTTATCGACAGTACAAAAATAATTTAATTGTAAACCTTAAAAAAATATTAGGCTTGCCTAATTTAAAATAATAGATAATTCTAATTAATTTGCGGTATGATTGATTTTGAATTTAGACCGAATACCTATTTTGATGGCACAGGTCCATCGGCCCTATTGGCCAAATTAAGCTATCCTGAGAGTCAGTGGGGCGAGGAGATCAGTATATATGCGGCCCCTTTGGATGGGGAAATATATTATGAAGTGGTGGATTTTTATGGGAATGATTTTAAGGTGACGCCTAAAAAGTCGAGGCAGCCTCTAAATTTGCAGGAATTCATCTTTTTGATTGAAACGATGGAGAATACGTCTCAATCGCAGGAGGGAAATGTACAGTTGACCTTGTCGGGGATTCCGCAGGTGCAGAGCAATATTTATCCGCAGTTGGAGGAGTATTTTGAGGAGAAAAGGGGGACCTTTGGTTTAGAGGGTTAATTCCCGATTGACGCTTCGCGTATCGGTAGGTTTAGGGGTTTAGAGATGAAGGTGGTGAGCGGGAAGAGGCGTGAATGAAACCTGGCAGGTTTCCTATAGGTTGGTGCGGATTATTTTTGTTCTTTCTGTTTTTAGCGAGTCTGATAATCCTGATTTATGGAAAGATTCTTGAAAATAATGTGGGAGGCACAGCCTCAATTTTCGGGGTACGCAAGGCAGAGCCTTGGTACAACGGGTGTGAACATCCCCCTAACCCCCTTCAAAGGGGGAATTGTTACATTAAAATTCATTGAAAGTTTCTGCGGGGCCGGGGGAGTAGTGGTTGAACCAGTATTCGTAGGTTTCGTAGAGGATGCAATCGGGGAGCTCGATTCCTTGAAAAAATAATTTTTTGATGCTCCCGGCGGGCAGGAGTTTCCTGAGCTTTTCGGCCTGTTCGAGGGTAAGCTGGGACAGTTGGATGAATTTTTCTCCGTCTATCCACATGGGTATCAATCTGTTCATCGCTAGCGGTTTGGCTACAAAGTTGCCCTAAACTATCTAAAATATATTTAAGAACAAATTAGGGAAATGTTAAATTTAGTCGTGGGTCAGGTTACTAGAGAAAACAATGGGTCACGAAGTCGCACTAAGGCCTTAAGTGAGTAAGAGTTCACGCAACGACGCAACGGAAAAAATACGCAACGGGCGCTGCGGCTTCTTCGCTTATTAAATAGGGTACTAAGTAGCACTAAATCAAAGGGGCACATAGGACACGAAGGAAAAAGAAGGGCACGAAGGAAATGGGTCACAAAGTTGCACGCTTGTCCCGAGGAGCTTTTCGCGGATCGGGAAAGTAAAAAGACCACAAAGGTATTATGTTTGAAAAGTAAAGCATAAGCTAAAATTCTTAAATTAAAGGTATAATCCTACTTATCACTTTAAAAGAACATAGCTTATGCCACGCACTAAAGTTAACCAGAAATCCTTTGAAGGACAATGCTTCTATATCGGAATCGATGACCACTTAAGAAACTGGCTGGTCTCCATCTTCGGGGAGCTTTATGAACACAAGACCATGAGCAGGGACAGAAATCCCGACCAGTTGGCCGATTACATGAATGCGAGCTTTCCGGGAGGGACATACAAAGCTGTTTATGAAGCGGGTTTCAGCGGATTCGGCACCTGTAGGAGGCTCAACGAACTTGGTATTGAATGTATGGTCCTCAATGCGGCCGATGTGCCGACGAGCCAAAAAGAAAGGCTTCAGAAAAACGATTCGGTCGATGCCAGGAAGCTGGCCAGAATGCTCCGTGGCGGTGAGCTTGAGGGCATCCATGTCCCAGATACCATTCTAGAGGCTGACCGTACGCTGTGTCGGGTCCGGGATACTCTTGTCAAGGATATGACCCGGAACAAAAGCAGGGTAAAATCTATCCTCATGCAGTTTGGGGTAGAGATCCCTGCCCGCTTTTCGGCAGTGCAGACTAGGTCATGGTCAAAGGTTTATATGGAATGGGTTCTGGGGCTTGAAGAACTACATCCGAGTATTAGGCAGACTATAGCCGCCTTGGTGGAGAGCGGCATGGCGCTGAAAAAAAATATTCTGAATATAACCCGTCAGATACGCGAACTTGCCGAAAGTGACAGGTATCGGGATAATTGCGATAGATTAATAACCATACCCGGTGTGGGGCTGGTTACGGCTATGAACCTGCTGACCCAGCTGGGCGATATAGAGCGGTTCAAAACACTGGATGAGCTTTGCCATTATATCGGTATTGTGCCGAACACCAGGAGTTCCGGTGAAAAAACTGCCACCGGCAAGATAACCAGAAGAGGCAGGAAGAAAATTAAGATCTTGCTCATTGAGGCCTCTTGGGTAGCCGTAAGAAAGGATCCTGCCCTGATGGCAAAGTTTAACGAACTGAGCAAAAGGATGAATAAAAACAAGGCAATCATCAGGATCGCCAAAAGCCTGCTCAACAGAATCCGCCACATGCTCCGCCATAAGACAGAGTATGTGACCGGTGTAACGGGTTAAGGAATTTTAAAAAACCAATAATGACCGAGTAATCTTGGAAAATTGGACGGGGAATAAACGGTAGTGTGTGCCTGCGGCACCCGTAAGGGAGGACCGTTACACAAAGGTTACGTCCCCTTCCTCTTTAAAATGAAAAATACATTGCGGCCGAAACGGACTGCTGATAGGAGATTAATTGAAGAGGTTACAAAAGGTCAAATTATATGTATATGAGGAATACGGGATTTATCTTTTCCCCCTAAATACAAAGATAGTTCTTCCCGAATTCCTGTAAAGGCTGAAATGAACGGCGCTGGGGCGCCGGCCTTGACAGGAACCCGTCCAGAACTGAGAACCGCATTTAAGAGGAAAAAGATAAATACAGGAAAAGTATGCAAAAAAATAGCTTATTCCTTGATTTTCAACATAGGAGGGCACCAAGGAAAAGGAAGGACACGAAGGAAAATAAATCACTAAGTCGCACTAAGTTCAAAAAAGAAGTCGCACTAAGTTTTCCTCGACGCGGATGAAATGAGCACGATGGGCACAAAGAAAAAAAATAAGGGCACGAAGAAAAAGGGTCACGAAGTCGAGGAAGTTAAAAAAAGAAGTCGCACGAAGTTTACCTCGACGCGGATGAAATGAGCACGATGGGCACAAAGAAAAAAAAATAAGGGCACGAAGAGAGAAGTGGGGTTTTGTCTAAATTAATCGTAGAAATGGCAAGGAATAACCGTCGTCCTAGTGAGGTACTTTGTACCTTAATAAATAATGAATGTAGAATGATGAATGATGAATAATGAAGTGGGCGCCTAATTCAGAACTAATCGCCTTAGACTCCCACTGCATACATCTCTTTCAATTTCTCTACTGTGTAATCAATTTCTTCGGCGGTGTTGTAGCGGCTAAAGGAAAAGCGGACTGAGTCGCGGCCGGGTTGGGCGTTGAGGGCTCGGAGGACGTGGGAGCCGACTGTGGCGCCGCTGCTGCAGGCACTGCCGCCGGATGCGGAAATTCCGTGGAGGTCAAGGTTGAAGAGTAGCATGCCGCTGTTTTCCTCGGAAGGTGGCAAACTCACATTTAATACGGTATAAAGGCTTTGGTCCAAGTCGGCGGAAAGGCCGTTGAACTCAACTCCAGGGATAGCCTGCTTAAGCTGCCCGATCATGCGGGATTTCAGGAGCTCGATATGTCTTTGATGTCCTGACATGTCTTCATAGGCCAATTCCAAGGCTTTGGCGATGCCAACAATGCCACAGACATTCTCTGTGCCACCACGCATGTTTCTTTCCTGTCCGCCACCATAGATGAACGGAGAAATCTTTTTATCCTTTCTCACAAAAGCAAAACCGGATCCTTTTGGGCCATGGAATTTATGGGCAGAACCCACCAAAGCATCAATATCCATCTTCTTGACATCATGAACATAATGCCCCATGGTCTGCACGGTGTCGGAATGGAAAAATGCCCCATATTCTTTAGCCAAAGCTCCTATGGTTTCGATGTCGTTAAGGTTACCGATTTCGTTATTGGCATGCATTACTGAAACTAGGGAATTTGGATGCTTTTCCAAAAGCTGCTTCAATTGATCCAAATCAAGTTCTCCCTTTCCGCTCACATTCAAAAGGCTCAATTCGGTCATGCCTTTTTTCGCACAGTTCTGTAAAGTAGAAAGCACGGCGTGATGCTCAATTGGAGAGGAGATGGCGTGTTTGATGCCGTGCGATTGTAGGCCACATACAAGTGCGGTGTTATCCGCCTCGGTACCCCCTGAGGTGAAGAATATTTCAGCAGGTGTAGCATTTAGCAATTCGGCGACTTTTTTCCTCGATCTTTCGATGGCTGTTCTTACCTCTCTGCCGTGTGAATGCACAGAGGATGGGTTGCCATAGTGCTCCTTCATAAAAGGGATCATGGCCTCAATTACTCTGTCATCCATCGCGGTGGTCGCCGCATTGTCTAAATATACTCGCATCTTATAAATTTTTGAATTAAAAAAAATTATGAATTGAGAATTAAGAATGATATTTCCATCCCAATTATTAATTCCCCATTCATAATTTCTAATTTATTTAGAAGTTATCACTTCCTTAATATCATACATAATCTTATGCGCCAGGTGCTCGGCCGTAGATTGGGTCTCGGACTCGGCGTAGATTCTGATGATGGGCTCGGTGTTGGATTTTCTAAGGTGAACCCACTCTTTTTCAAACTCCACTTTCACCCCATCAATAGTATTGATAGGCTGCTTTTGGTATTTGCTTTTGATTTGCTCCAGCACTTCGTCCACATTGATCTCGTTAGTAAGTTCAATCTTGTTTTTGGAGATGTGATAATTTGGGTAGCTGGCTCTTAAACGTGTCATCGGCTTATCGAATTTGGCCAAATGGGTTAAGAAAAGCCCAATTCCAACCAAGGCGTCACGGCCATAGTGAGATTCTGGGTAGATCACGCCACCGTTGCCCTCACCGCCGATGATGGCGTTGGTTTCCTTCATTTTGTTTACCACGTTTACCTCGCCCACAGCTGCAGCATGGTATTCTCCGTTGTGTTTTTCAGTCACGTCGCGGAGAGCACGGGTTGAGCTAAGGTTGGAAACAGTGTTTCCTGGAGTGTTGGAAAGCACATAATCGGCCACAGCTACCAAAGTGTATTCTTCACCGAAAGGTACCCCGTCTTCACTTAGGAAGGCCAAGCGGTCCACATCTGGATCCACCACTATGCCGAGGTCAAACTGCCCATTTTTAATCTTGTTGGAAATATCCCTCAAGTGCTCAGGCAGGGGTTCCGGATTGTGTGGGAAGTCCCCGTTTGGTTCGCAGTAAAGCTCCTCAATCACTTCAACGCCTAATGCTCTAAGCAGTTTGGGAAGGGCTAGGCCTCCTGTAGAATTTACGCAGTCGATAATCACCTTGAAGTTCTTGGCGGCAATGGCTTCTCGGTCCACAAGTTTGAGGTCCAGCACATGCTGCACATGTCTGTCAAGATAATCTTCAATTAATGTATAGCTTCCAAGCTTTCTTACTTCGGCGAAGGTGAAGTCATCATTTTCGGCTTTATCCAAAACGGTCTTACCTTCTTCATCATTTATGAATTCGCCCTTGTCGTTTAAAAGCTTGAGCGCGTTCCACTGTACTGGGTTATGGCTAGCGGTAAGGATAATTCCCCCGCCGGCTTTTTCTAGGGGAACGGCAAGTTCCACAGTTGGGGTGGTGCTAAGACCAAGGTCTATCACATCGATACCCAGTCCCTGCAAAGTGGCGGTAACCAGTTTGCTGACCATTTCACCAGAGATCCTTGCGTCCCTGCCGATGACGATGGTTGGATTATTGGTTTTTTCCAGCACCCAGGCCCCATAGGCCGCGGTAAATTTCACTACATCCACCGGGGTCAGGCCTTCGCCCACTTTGCCCCCGATTGTCCCTCTTATACCGGAAATCGATTTAATTAATGCCACTTAGAAATAGTTTATATGTGTAAGATAAAAAAAGTCCCTGGACTTAAGGAGCCACCAGGGATTGGCATTTATTTGAATTTGGCCAAAACCTTATCAACCTCGTTGTCGGGATTGCCACAGCTTTCTCCTTCATCCATTTTCTTGCCACAATACCCGCAGGATTCGCCGGACTTGTTCAAGTAGGGGTTTTGGGAGGCGCAGGTGCCCTTAAACTGCCCGTTCTTCAAAAACAGAAGCCTTACGGACATCAACAGGAAAAACAGAGCCAAGAAACCTAAAGTCAAATACAGAGTTGCCATATCAAATTAATTTGCACAAATTTACGGAATACTTTCAAAACGTCCACACGATCCTAATAGTTTCCCCTCCAATATGTCACAACTATCCAATCGAAAATCTCAACTGGAAGCTTTTGATAAACTCCTGACCATCATGGAGGAGCTCAGGGAGCAGTGTCCTTGGGACAGAAAACAAACTTTGGAAAGTTTGCGACACTTGACTATTGAGGAAACTTTTGAGCTCAGCGATGCCATTTTGGATAATGACCTGCAGGAGATCAAGAAGGAACTTGGGGATATTTTATTGCACATTGTTTTTTATGCCAAAATCGGCTCCGAAAAAGAGGCTTTTGACATGGGCAGTGTGATCACTTCTCTTAACGAAAAGCTCATCCGCCGCCACCCCCACATTTATAGCGACACCGTGGCCAATGATGAGGACGGGGTAAAGGCCAACTGGGAAAAAATCAAACTGAAGGAAAAAGGCAATACCAGTGTGCTAGGTGGTGTGCCCCGCAGTTTGCCGGCCTTGATAAAAGCCATGCGGATACAAGAGAAGGCCCGTGGAGTTGGTTTCGACTGGGAGGAAAAAGAGCAGGTCTGGGAAAAGGTAGAGGAAGAAATGCAGGAGTTTAAATCTGAATTTAACGCCGCTGCCCCCGAGGAAATCAACAAGGAAAAAGCTACTGCTGAGTTTGGGGATTTGCTGTTTTCTTTGATCAATTACGCCAGGTTTATCGATATCAATCCTGAGGAAGCCCTGGAAAGAACAAACTTGAAGTTTATAAAGAGGTTTCAATTCTTGGAAGAAGCAGCTAAGCGAGACGGGAAGTCGATAGGGGAAATGAGCTTGGCGGAGATGGATGTGTATTGGAACAGGGCGAAGGAAGGGGAGTGAAGTGGCTTAAATCGTGGTGGAAATATCAATCGAAAATAATAATGAAGGCGATATACATTTTAAAATGATGAATGTCGAATGATGAATGATGAATAATGAAGAGGCTAAAAATGTGGATGAACTTGGTACCTGGTACCTGGTGCATTGTACAATGAAAAAATGCTAAACCGATTCCTCATCTGGAGGCTGAAGAATCTCAGCACCAAGAATTTTGTACTTATCCTCAGTGGGATCATTGGGGTGTTGGCGGGGCTGGCAGCGGTAATATTGAAAACTCTGGTTCATACGATCCAGGATTTCCTTACTCAGGGCTTTGCTATTCAGGATGCTAATTTCTTTTACATTCTTTACCCCGTTCTCGGGATTGCCCTGACTTTTTTGGTGGCCAAATATATATTGAAAGATTATGGGGGACATGGAATTCCTGACCTGCTGTATGCCATTTCTAAAAACAACAGTATCATTCCAAGAATCAAGACCTTTAGCCGGGTGGTTTCTTCTGCTATCACAGTTGGGTTTGGTGGTTCGGTAGGTCTGGAAGCCCCGATCGTTGTAACCGGTTCGGCCATCGGTTCCAACGCCGGACAATGGATGCACCTGACGGCAAAAAAGAGAACCTTGCTTATTGGTTGCGGGGCAGCAGGGGCGATTTCTGCGATTTTCGGGGCTCCTATCGGCGGGGTGATTTTTGCCATTGAGGTAATTTTGGTGGAAATTAGCGTGGGGAGTTTCATTCCTCTGTTGATAGCATCGGTGGCTGGTTCGCTTACCTCCATGGTGTTGCTCGGTGAAGATGCGATTTTCTCCTTTAATATTACAGAGAAGTTTACTGCTGGACATACGCCTTACTATTTGCTATTGGGCGTTTTGACTGGGGTGGTATCCCTTTATTTTAGTCGATCGGTTTTGAAAGTGGAAAACCTGATTGGGAAGTTTGAGGATCCCTGGATGAAGGTTTTATATGGCGGTGCTTTACTGGGTTTCATCATTTTCTTCTTTCCGCCGATCTACGGGGAGGGGTACAATGTTCTCAATACACTGATAGAAGGGGACCCGCAGCAGTTGCTCAACAACAGTCCTTTCTTTTCCGAGATTAACAATCCCTATTTCATATTAGCATTTTTGATCATGATTATCGTGCTCAAGCCTGTTGCTGCTGCTTTGACTATTAGTAGTGGAGGCAGTGGGGGGATTTTTGCTCCTTCCTTGTTTGTAGGAGGCATCACAGGTTTTCTTTTTGCCTATAGCAACAATCTGCTAGGACAGATTCCTTTACCTGTGGCTCATTTTACTTTGGTTGCCATGTGTGGGGTGATGAGTGGGGTGCAGCATGCGCCGCTTTCGGCGATATTTCTTATTGCAGAAATTACTGGGGGGTATGAGTTGTTTGTGCCGCTGATGTTGGTGTCGGCAATTTCCTTTTTGACCACGACATATTTTGACAAATATTCCATTTACATCAAGCAGTTACATGATCAAGGGAGGCATTTGCCGGAGACTAAGGATGAGGAAGTGTTGGGTTTGATAGACATCAGGAGGATAATGGAGAGGGATTTATTGCCTATACATCCAGATTCTACCCTAGCGGACTTATGCAATTTGGTAAAACTATCGAAGAGGAATATTTTCCCCGTGGTGGATGAGGATGGAAATTTGAGCGGGATTGTCACTTTGGATGACATTCGGGAGATCATGTTTGATAGTGAAAAACAGGATTTGGCCATCCGCCAACTCATGCACAGTCCGCCGGATCATATAGGTCCGAATGAAAGTATGCAGGAAGCCATGAACAGGTTTGAGAAGACTGGTGCTTGGAACCTGCCAGTGGTAGATAATGGACGGTATTTAGGTTTTATATCCAAGTCGCGTATTTTCAATGCATACAGGAAAAGATTAATTAGACAAAACCAAGATTAAGCCCATAAAATTTTATTCTGATTGGGTACTTATCCACCTTCCTTTTGCTAAAGCCAAATAGTCATAATCGCTCAGGCTTCAGTTTATCCACAAAAAATCATGTTAACTTAGAGGCTTTAAAATGCTAAATAACAGGGTGTTATGAGGTGTTTGATAGGGTGTGTGGATAAGTGTGGATAAATGTGGAAAAGTATTGCTAGGAAAATTCAGGAATTCGTAATGTGTTGATATAAACGTTTTTTGTATAATTCTGATAGGTGTGGAGCTGGTGAAAATTGCTTAGGTGAAAGGGGTGTTTTGGAGGTTTTTGGAAATAAAATTTGGTTAATTTTTACCAGTATTACCCAGGTTGAATTTTTTATTGGAATTATGCTAATGTTGGATGGGTAAGAGGTAAATTAATTATGGGTTAAGTGATAAAATGGTTCACGAAGTTTAGTGGAAAGAGTTCCACGCTACGGGCGCAACGGAAAAAAACGCAACGGGCGCAGCGGCTTCTTAGAATTTATCACCACAGATTGCACAAGGTTAAATAAGTCACGAAGTCGCGCAAAGTTAAAAATAAGGGCATGGGGTTCACGCAACGGGCGCAGCGGTAGAAACGCAACGGACGCAGCGGCTTCTTCGCGGAGAAAATGGGGCACAAAGTTTAGCGGAGTGAGTTCACGCTACTGGTGCAACGGCTATTTCGCGAGAAATTGCAAAGCTTAAATGATAAAAAAAACCTTCTAGGCCTCGTGTTTTTTTATGAGACCTCGAAGGTTTTAGTGCAGGATTAATTGGGGGTGCAAAGTCGGAGACGTTCGCACAACGAGAATTAATTCTCGCTGGGGTCGTGGCGTTGTATCGCTGCGCCGTGGCGTGAAATCTTATTACCGCCTTCTCTCGAATTCCTCTTTGGCGTCATCGAGGAATTGGACAAACCTGGCCACATTGCTGTCGTAGCCTTTTGGGGTGGCGAGGAGCTCCTCGTTGTGGTCAAGGATGACGTAATAAGGCTGCGCGTTGTTGTTGAAACGAGTGATCTGGAAATCGGCGTTTTGCTTGCCGATGGTTTTTTTCACTTTACCGTCGTAATCGGAAGTGTACCAGTCATTTTCCGGCAACTCATAGCGCTCATCGATATAAAGTGCCACTACAACAAAATCTTCCTTAAGCCTTTTCAATACAGGAGATTCAACCCACACTTTGGCTTCCATTTCACGGCAATTGACACAGCCGTGGCCGGTAAAGTCGATAAACAAAGGTTTGTCGGCTCTCTTGGCTGCCGCTAAAGCTTGCTCATAATCAAAGTAACCTTCTAAACCATGCGGTAAGTGGAGGAAATCGGAGAATTTAGGGGTGTCATCCAGAGTGGAAACTCTTCCTGTTCCCCCGCCATCTTCTCGGATGACTTTGATCAGGTTGAAATCATGGGTAGACATTGGAGGTAGGTAGCCACTGAGCGTTTTCAAAGGCGCTCCCCAAAGTCCTGGAATCATGTACACTACAAAGATGAATGTCGTCATGGCCATTAAAAGCCTAGGAACGCTGACTACTTCTACCGGGCTGTCGTGTGGCAGACGGATCTTGCCAAGCAGATAAAGTCCCAGAAGGGTGAAGATCACGATCCAGATTCCAATATAGATGTCTCTGTCCAAAAGTCCCCAATGGTAAACCTGGTCGGCAATACTGAGGAATTTGAATGCAAGTGCAAGTTCCAAAAAGCCTAATACCACTTTCACTGAGTTGAGCCAGCCACCTGATTTTGGAAGAGTGTTGAGCCACTCGGGGAAGATTGCAAATAGGGTAAAGGGAATGGCGAAAGCCAAAGAGAAGGCAAACATGCCCAAGATTGGCTTAGCCAACTGTCCACCAGCAGATTCGATCAGGATGGAGCCTACGATAGGCCCGGTACAAGAAAATGATACTAGCACCAAGGTGAAGGCCATGAAGAATAATCCGGTAAGACCGCCTTTATCAGCTTTGGAGTCAACAGCGTTGACTAATCCGCTTGGGAGAGTTAATTCAAACATCCCTAAGAAAGCTAATCCGAAGAAGATGAATATTAAAAAGAAAAACACATTGGGCACCCAATGCGTCGAAAGCCAGTTGGCAAACTCAGGTCCCTGGATGGCGGCCACCAAGGTTCCTGCTATGGTATAAATGGCAATGATGGAAAACCCATATATAAATGCGTTTCGGATGCCTTGCGATCTGCTTTTGGACCTTCCGGTAAAGAAGGTTACGGTCATGGGGATCATCGGGAACACGCAAGGCGTAAGCAAAGCGGCAAGTCCGGCTAAGAAGGCTACCACCATAAAAGTGATCATGCTGCCTTTGTCCTCACCTGTTTCTATATGAGAAGGGCGGGCTTTTGAGGGGAGGTCATCGGCCTCTTTGGTATCCACTTCCCCGGTACCGGCAGGTTCCGCTGTGGAAGTTGTTGGAGCTGAACCTAGGTTGATTTCAAATTCTTCGTCGAAAAGGATGCATTGGCCGGTAACTTCAGAGCACATCTGGTATTCCAGCATGCCTTTGATGAGGGCATTGTCATCTGTGATTTTTATTTCTTGGCGGAATTCCCCCGTTTTGTCAAAATATTTTACCTCACCTTCCCATACATCGTCGTATTTGGTTTTTGGCTCTACGGCCTTTAAGTCACCTATGCGCTCGATGCCTGAGGAGCCGTCCAAGTCAAGTTCAATTTGGATGGGGCCAAAGTCCTCGAATTCGTTGGAATAGATGTACCAATTTTCGGGGATTTCAGCTTTGAAGATAATTTGGGTTTCCTCCCCCGCCTTGGGGTTCTGGTTTTGCAGTTCCACGCTCCAGGTGGGAGGGGCGATCATTTGGGCAATACTGCTGAAGGATAATAAAAAAAAGAAGGTAAAACCTAAGGCAAGCTTATGGTAATTCAACATTGTTTTGGGATGATGTTAGCTAAACTCAATAAACAAGGGCAAATAACGGAAATTAGTTCCACATAAGTAAGTGCTTGAGGTCACATAAAGAGGGCATGACGGTGGCTTCATAAATAGAAATTGGTCACGAAGTCGGAATAAGTTTAAAAGAAGTCGCAGGATAGGGCTCCAACGCGGAAATAGAAAGGGTTCACGCGGCGGCGCAGCGAAGAAGGCGCAACGAGCGCAACGGCTCCTACGCGGATTAAATTGGTCAAGTAGTAATAAAGAAAAGGGGCACAAAGGGCACAGAGGAAAATAAGGGCACGAAGGTCTCAAGGCGGATTAAGTAGGTCACGAAGTCGCAATAAGTTAAAAAGAAGTCGCAGGATAGGGCTCCAACGCGGAAATAGAAAGGGTTCACGCGGCGGCGCAGCGAAGAAGGCGCAACGAGCGCAACGGCTCCTACGCGGATTAAATAGGTCACGAAGTCACGGGAGAGGGGGCACAAAGGGCACGAAGGTAAAAAGGGTCACAGCTTGTCCCGAGGAACTTTTTGCGGATCGGGAGAGTCACGATTAGTTTAAAAGAAGTCGAGGGGATGGAAGACCGAAGACCGGAGACGGAAGATGGGAGACCGAAGACTGAAGTCGGGAGAGGGGTCATAACTAAGTGGTCAAAATGGAAAAAATTAATGTTAATTAAATGTTAATAAATTATTATTTAAGATATAAAAACATCATATTTATATGGTGATACTGGGTATTATTGGGATATAATTATGTAGAATTTGCATATAATAATATTGTTTTACTTAAATAGTTGTAGTCATGGTAAGAATAGACGTTGTTGGATTGCCGGGGGCCGGAAAGACTACATTTTTGAAAAACCTTGTGATTGAAAATGTAAAGACAGAAAATTACCTTCGAGAGAAAGCAGTGGTTACCACATTGAAAGCGAAACTGCTGCTTCAATTACTACCCCCAAAACAGAACAGGTCTTATTTAAAGTCACTTTTCACCGACTTTGTCAATGGATATGATATTGATCTACAGATAGAAAAAAATCGCCTGCAATTTTATCAAAACATCCAAAAAGACCAGCTCCATGTAAGGAAGGATTATGTGTTGTTCTACAAGAGGCTGGCTTGGCTGATGAAAAGGTTTACCGAGGTTGAGATTTTGGAGGATTACTCCAACAAGCAGCCTGATCAGGATTTTGTCATTTTTGATGAGTCGCTTTTACACAAACTGATCCTTTTCTATGTCAATCTGGGCTTGGAGAAGGAATTCAGTACCTGCCTTGCATCCATTTCCCCACCAAAAGGCTTGATTATTTTCAAACATGACCTATCAATAGCTTCGGAAAGGATAATAAGGAGAAGGGAAAAGTAGAAAATAGGACGGCCGGCAGATGGCAATGAATTGGAAAAATTGAGAGGGGAAAATCTCAAATACCAGAATCTTTTAAATGCCTGCGTCGAATTTTTTAAAAATAAAGTTCCTATTATAGAAATTGATTTAAAGGAACCCGAAAATATCAGCACCGCGCTGCTAAATACATATTTTAACAGCTTTAATAAAGCTGCCCCAATCCAGACTAGAAAAAATGTAATTGCTTAGAGAAATCAAAAAAGGCGGCCATAGATGTGGCCGCCTTTTGTAAGTTATTTATTCGAAGATTGTCTGAAATATTTGAAGAACATCGCGATGGTTTCTATGCCCATGAAGTAGTTCTTCACGCCGTAGTGCTCGTTTGGTGAGTGGATGGCGTCGGTATCCAAGCCAAATCCAAGAAGAATTGGGTCGAGCCCTAGTTCCTTCTGGAAAAGGGAGGTGATAGGAATTGATCCACCTTCACGAGTTGGGATGGCTTTTTTGCCAAAGGCTTCCAAGATGGCTGATTCAGCGGCTTTGTACCCGGCAGAATCCGTTGGTACTACAGCAGGGTGGCCACCATGGTGTGGGGTCACTTTTACCTTTACTGATTCCGGAGCGATTGATTCAAAATGTTTTTGGAACAAGTCGGAGATCTCTTTGTGGTCCTGATTAGGCACCAATCTCATTGAAATCTTGGCGTAGGCCTTGGAAGGAAGTACTGTTTTGGCACCTTCTCCAGTATAGCCCCCCCAAATTCCGTTCACATCCAAAGTAGGACGGATACCGGTTCTTTCAATGGTAGTAAAGCCGTTTTCGCCGTGCACAGAATCTATGTTCAGCTTTTTCTTATAATCTTCTTCATCAAAGGGAGCTTTATTTAACTGCTCACGGTAGGCAGCGGAAAGTTCTTCCACTTTGTCGTAGAAGCCAGGGATTGTGATGTGGTTGTTTTCATCTTGCAAAGAGGCAATCATTTTACAAAGGATGTTGATCGGATTGGCAACCGCTCCGCCATAGGTACCGCTGTGCAAGTCGCGGTTAGGTCCGGTAACTTCCACTTCCATATAGGCTAATCCTCGTAATCCAACCGTGATGGAAGGATTTTCAAGGGAAAGCATGCTTGTGTCAGAGATTAAGATCACATCGGCCGCAAGTTTTTCCTTGTTTTCCTTTACGAAGATGTCCAGGTTGCTGGAACCTACTTCCTCTTCACCCTCGATCATAAACTTGATGTTGCAGGTAAGTTCGTTTGTCTGCATCATGGCTTCGAAGGCCTTGACGTGCATGTAAAACTGGCCTTTGTCATCGGCAGAGCCACGGGCAAAGATGGCGCCTTCCGGGTGCATTTCGGTTTTCTTGATCACCGGCTCAAAAGGAGGGGAATCCCATAGTTCGTATGGATCGGCAGGCTGCACGTCGTAGTGGCCGTACACCAACACGGTGGGAGCAGATGGGTCAATAATTTTTTCACCGTATACGATAGGGTAGCCGGCGGTCTGGCAAACTTCTACCGTGTCGGCGCCTGCTTTTTCAAGGCTTTCCTTCACAAATTCCGCCGCTGCCATCACATCACCCTTGAATTTGGGGTCGGCGCTCACTGAGGGAATTCGAAGGAGGTCTAAAAGTTCGTTGAGAAATCTGTCTTGATTGTCGTGGATATATTGTTTTACTGCCATTTTATGGGTTTTTCGTGTAAATGTTTTGCAAAATTACGGTTTTATGTGGAGAGAAAAAATGGGGGTGGCGGATGTCGGGTGTTGGATGTCGGATGTCAGATGTCAGATGTTGGATGTCGGATGTTGTCCGCTTCGCCGTTGTCCGCCCGTGGGTCGGCTTCGCCTCCCCTGGCAGTTGTCGAGTTGTCGGGGTTCTATTTTGGCGCCCAGCAGGGGTTTATTCTCGGGAGGGATGAAGCAAGCATGGTACTTAGTTCCCTAAATTTAAGACGATGGTATGTTTTCAAATGAGGAAGGGCTATTTTTAGGAAAAATATAAAATAAGCACATGTCAAAAAGAATAATCAACTCAAAAGCTGCTCCGGCACCGATCGGGCCTTATAGCCAGGCGGTGGAAGTCAATGGTACACTTTACATCTCTGGACAGATTCCTTTAGATGCAGAAACGGGGGAACTGGTGAACGAAAACATTACCGAGGAGACTCACATGGTGATGAAAAACCTGGATGCTGTATTGAGCGAGGCGGGGTATAGCTTTGCCGATGTGGTGAAGTGCAGCATTTTTATCAAAAGCATGGATGACTTTGCAACCATTAATGAGGCCTATGGGCAATACTTCAAACAAAACCCTCCAGCAAGGGAAACGGTGGAAGTGAGCAAGCTTCCGAAAAATGTGAACGTGGAAATTTCCTGTATTGCGGTAAAAGGGTAAACTTTTAGCCATTCAGATTGTTTTTTTGGTGTGAACTTCATGCCTGTACATACCGAGATCCTAGTTTCCAGTCTTTCACGCACTGAAGTGGTGAAGAGACTGGACCTGATGACTAGGGAGGTGAACTATCTGGATTACGAGGAATATAGCCACAAGCAAAAATTCAACGGAAGGGTGAAGCCGGACTCGTTTCACCTTTCCTTGAAAATGGATCGTGCGGACACTTTTTTACCCTTAATTACCGGAAAAATCGAATCCACCAATCAGGGCAGCATACTTTTTATCAGCTATACCCTTTTCCCGGGGGCTATCTTTTTCTTGTATTTTTGGCTAGCCATAGCCATGATAATGGGAATGTATTTTACTTTTTTGGAGGATAACCTTCTCTTCGGCACTGTCAGTCTCCTGATTGGCTTGGCCAATATGGCCTTCGCCTGGCATCATTTCAACCGCAAAGTCAAAACCTCCCAACAGATATTCCACAAGATGCTTGACCTTCAGAATAAAGGGTAAACACTATGCAAGTAGGTGTAGAGGTTTATTCCCGGCGCTGACGCGCAGCGGGAGGGTTAGAGGTTTAGAGATGAAGGCGGTATACGTGACTGCCTTCATTTCTAAACCCCTAAACCTTCCCGCAGGGAAATTAAACCTCTACACCTATTTCTCTGCCGTGAGCATATTGGGGTATTCTGCCATGTGGATGGTCAGGGAGTGGTTGTCGTCAAGTTCGGTGATGAGGAATTTCATATCAGTCTTATCGGTCTTGCTGATGTAGTTCATCTCGAGGATGTTTCCGTCAGGAAGGTTGGAAAAAGCTTCGGATTGTTGGCCTTTGAATTTTTGATTGAAATAGGGGCTGCTGTTGCCCCAAAAAGCTGCGGCACCCTCGATTGGCTCTTGAGTCACCCAGTAGGTGCTGCGGTATTCCTCATCTTCGACCTCATATTCCTCACAAAGGTGACCTAAAAGTGTTTTGGTGTTGCCTGTTTTTCTCCAGTCTAAGCTTTCCAAATCTACCTCTTCTTCAGGGTTTTCGGCATCCTCGGGCATAGCCTCGGCAAGTTCCTGCCAATTGATGGAGTAAGCCATGCTTTGGCGCTCACCGTCGTTTTCCATTAGTACTACCGTGGCATCGTTTTTCATGTCAAAAATCATAAGCATCTTTTCGGCTTCTTTGCTCTGCATCTGCACAGCGGTGTATTCGTTATCTTTGCTGAGGTAAGACTCCATGACCATGGGGTCCATGTCGCGGCCTTTGTTGTCCTTTCCTGTGATCTCAACTACAGCTCTGCCGTCAAATTGGTACATGTCCTCGACGGACACGTCCATGTTCATGCTGTTAATTACTTTGCTCCAGTCCACAGGGCGGCCCTGTGCATCTGTTTGCTCGCCGAATATGGCCACCCAGGTCTTTTCCACCTGTCTTTCCATGGCCTTTTCAACTTCTTTTTCAACCTTCCGCTCGACTACACGTGAAGCTGCCCGCTCGGCACCTCGTTTGATTCGGTTCATCAACTGGGCTTGGCAAACATCTATAGTACAAAATAATAACGCTAAAATTAGGGGGGATATAATACGTATTTTCATGGCATTGTGTTTTTGTAGTGGATATATCCACTAACTTACCAAAAAACTACGTAAAAGTCTAGTAATTAATGGGTTGAATGAGCGTAAGGCAAGGCTCATTGATAATTTCTTATAGACTGTTGAGTATTGCAGCGACTTTTTCCAAATCGGACTTTTGATGATAGCCTGATACCACAATCCTGTTTACCGCGGGGTCTTCCAGAAATGGGTAAGGAAACGAGCTGATGATGATGCCGTTTTCTGATAGTAGGCTGACCCATTCCTCATTGTCAAAAGTAAATACGGGGTAGCCGTCTGCATAATGTATGTCAGGGTTATCAGTGGTAAGGTGATGGAAGTAGGAAACGTTGTCCTGTAGCTTAATCCGTTGCCTTTCAAAATGATGGGTGCCATTTAAAAACGCCTCAAAAAAGGCTGGGGGTGGAGGGGAGGCTGTCCTGAATTTAATCTCAGATTGAAGTTTTTCGATAAAGTATTTCGGGCCCAAGACGATTCCGCCTGGTAATCCTAGCCCTTTCCCCAGCGAGCCGCAGGTAATAACTGCTACGTTTGGGTGGTTGAATTGACTGTAGGTTCCATAAATTCCTTGACCCAAAACTCCGAAAGCATGGCTATCGTCGATTAGCAGGGTGTACCTATTTTTAGGTGAAAGCTTCTTCATCCAATCAAAAGAATGGACCTTAAGTTTGAGTGGATCAACGGCATTGCTTACAAATGCGATGTGTTTGTTTTTGTAGCCTTGCGAAATGGTGAGGCAATCTTTTTCCCACTCCTCCATACTCATAGTGGAAATAAAACCTGCATCATTTGGCTGAATTGCCGGGTGGGCATCTGGCGAGACAATTACTAAGTCCGCTGTCTTTTTTAGAGTTTGTACAGCTACAGAACCCGCCAGAAAACCGCTGCTAAAGAGCAAGCCTGCCTCAGCACCTGCTTCTTGAGCAAAGAGCTGTTCAAATTTCCCATAGACTTCTAACTGAACGTTGCTACTTCTGCTGGAACCGTGGTTGAGGCCATATTTGCGGATGGCTTTCACCACTAAGTCTTCAAATTCTTTGACCGAGCCGATACCGAGGTAGTTAGTTCCGCTAAAGTAAAGGTACTCCTCTGTTTGGGAAGTGATGCTTCTGTCCGGTTTGGAGTCTATGGGATAGTGTTTCATTGATTTCGGGGGTTAGGGGTCGGAAGACGGAAGCCTGCCTGACTAGGCAGAGGCAGGACCGGAGACCGAATTTAGAGCAGTAGTGCACCGATTCCTGGGCGGTCCGGGAAGGTTACTTTTTCCGGGGTGATGGTAACACCTTCGGCAATGTCTTTTGAAAGCAGCATTGCCCCGTCCATGTCCACATAATCCAACAATGGTGCGATATGGGCAATGGCACTGATGCCGACAGAACTCTCGGTCATACAGCCTACCATGGTTTTCATTCCGAGAGATTTGGCTTCATAGATCATTCTCAAGCCTGGGGTGATGCCGCCAGCTTTTACAAGTTTGACGTTGATGCCGTGGAAGAGGCCGCTGCACTTTTGCACGTCGCTTTCAATGATGCAGCTTTCATCAGCGATCACTGGGAGTCGACTATGCTTGAAAACCTTTTTCATACCTTCCATGTCATCCTTGTCTAAGGGCTGTTCCATGAATTCAACATTCAGGTCTGCCAATTCACGTGAGAATTCGATGGCCTGATCGGCTGTCCAGGCGCAGTTGGCATCTATGCGGAAAACAGAATCGGTATGTTTTCTAAGTTCACGGATGATGGCCATGTCGTCTTCAGTGCCCAGTTTGATTTTGTATAAAGGCCAATCCACCTCTTTCATCTTGGCTACCATTTTTTCCACGGTGTCAATGCCGATTGTGAAGTTGGTGGTAGGGATTTCAGCGGGGTTAAGTTTTAGGTATTCGTAGAGTTTCACCCCTTGTTTTTTGGTATAAAGGTCCCAAGCAGCCATGTCGAGGGCACATTGGGCAAATGGGTTGGTGGTAAACATGGACTTGGTCATGCTCCAAAGCTGTTCGGGCGATTCCCAGAGGGAGCTTTCGATGATCGGCCTGGCCACATCTAAGGCGGCTTTCATGTTTTCTACTGTGATGCCATAGAATGGGTTGGTGGTAGCTTCTCCTAAACCGACAAGTCCGTCATCCTCAAGCTTGACAATGACAGTTTCTTGCACATCGCGGCTTTGGTGGGCGATTGTAAAAGTGTGTTTAAGGGGCAGATCTGCAACTATTACCTGTAATTTCATGGGGGATTTTTGTTTCTTTATATAAAAGTAACCTGAATTTAAAGTGAAGTTTAGTAATTTGAGGCGAAATAAAAAGGTAAAATTTGACGAAGTAACTATTGTCAGGACAAACGCCCACAATTCATGAAGAAAAGATTAACCGCCCTCATTCTCCTAGTTTTATTTTTCAGCCAAGGTCATGCCCAGGATTCCAAACTTGACCATCAGAAGCTTAAAGAAGCCTCCGATAGGTACAAGGAAAGCAGCATCACCCACCGTAGATTCAAACATGTAGATATTATGCCTTTGGTGATCAAAAGGCGTGCGAATAATGACTTTCAAGTAGAAGAGTTGGGGAAAAGTGTTGAAGGCCGGGAGATTTACCAGATAGCCTATGGGAACGGTGATAGGAAGGTGATGCTATGGTCCCAAATGCATGGCAACGAAAGTACCGCCACTATGTCTTTGATGGATATTTTTAATTTTTTGGAAGGGGAAAATGACGGTTTTGAATCCATCCGTAATACAATAAAAGAAAATCTGAACCTTCGCTTTATCCCCATGGTAAATCCTGATGGTGCCGAGGCTTTCAAAAGGAGAAATGCCTATGACATCGACCTCAACAGAGATGCCATACATTTAACTAGTCCGGAAGCCAAGATCCTGAAAGGTGCCAGGGATGACTTTGAGCCTGAGTTTGGCTTCAACCTGCACGATCAGCAGATATATTATAATGCCAGTAATACTCCAAAGCCCGCCACTATTTCGGTTTTGGCTCCGGCATTCAATTATGAGAAAGACATCAATGAGGTAAGGGAACGAGCCTTGAAAGTAATTGTAGGGATGAATGAGGTCCTTCAAGATTTAATTCCAGGTCATGTTGGCAAGTATGATGATGGGTTTGAGCCAAGAGCTTTTGGAGACAATTTCCAGAAATGGGGAACAAGCACCATATTAATTGAGTCGGGAGGCTATCCTGATGATCCAGACAAGCAATATATACGTGAGCTCAATTTTATTATAATCTTGAATGCCCTATATGAAATTGCAACTGATCAGTATGATCAATATGCCGTGGAGGATTATTTTGAGATTCCAGACAACGATACCAAATTGGTAGACTTGATGTTACGCAACGTGACCATCAAGCGTGATGGGCTGGAGTATCAGGTTGATTTGGGAATCAGGAGAAGGGAAGTGGAGGCCGATTCGGCGTATTATACAGAAAGCTCTATATTGGATTTGGGCGACCTATCGGTGTATTATGGATATGAGGAACTTGACGCGGATGGATATGTGATGGTAGAGGGAAAAGTTTGGACGCCTGCCATGGATATGAAACTCACGCAAACTGAAGCGGTAGAAATGCTTGAAAAAGGTTTTTTGGGAGTTTCCTATGATGTCTATCCCGACAAGCTTCATGATTTGCCTCTAAACATCCTAACCAAGGGGGCCGAAATGAAGTCAGGCCATACGGTGGGCAGTACCACCAATTTCTTTTTGGAAAAAGACGGTGAGAGGCATTATGCTGTGGTAAATGGGTATCTGGTGGACTTGCGCAATCCGGATACAGAGGGGATTAGGATGAAGGTTTACTAAAAAATATTAACCGCAGAGGGCGCGAAGAGCGCAGAGTTTTTTTAAGTAAGAAGTTAGAGGTGAAAAGTTAGAAGTAAAAAGTTTTCCAGACTTCTTACTTCTTACCTTTTACTTTTTATCTACGGTCTCCGGTATTCACATTTCTACCGTAGTGCCTATGATAGGTCTCTATCTCGCCTTCTACTTTTTGGATGCGTTTTTCCTGCTTCTGGATATCAGCTTCCCAAGATTTAATGTCACGTGGGGAGAGTACTTCCCTTTTCTTTTGACGCTCAAATTTGCGTGAACTTTTGGTGAGCTCTCGGTTGTATTTCTTGAATTTTTTCTTGTTGGCCAGGTATCGGGTGGTGGCTTTATGTTCTTTTTGGATTTCCTTATCCAGCTGTTTTTCGGATTTTTCTATTGCCCGAGCTTCCTTTTTGCTGACATTCTGCGCAAAGGTAGGCAAGCTTCCCAGTAAGAAAACCAGCATGGCCAATGTAAAGATGTTTTTCATAGACTAGTTTTTTAGCTTGTGGTTGTAACGAGCAAAGTCTATGAAAGTTGCCTCAAAGGGAGGCGTGGCTATCATCTTTTTTACTTTTTTCTATTCTTTTGTTGTACTGCGCTACCTTTTTTTCTAGCCTTTGGATGTGCTTTTCCTGTTTTTTGATGTTGGATTCTCTTTTGCTAATATCAATAGGGGAAAGCTTGCCTTTTTGGTTATCGCTTTCGAATTTATGGCGATAGCGGTCAAGTTTGGCGTTAGCTTTATCAAGCTTCTTGAGGTTTTTTTGATGTATCTTTCGTTCCTTTTCCTCTTTTTTCAGGGCTTTTTCATAGCGCTTGTCATAGCGGTTTTCACTCACCATGGATTCTACCTTAGGATTGGTCTCGGTTTGGGCATGTCCGATAAGGGGTGCACCGGAAAATAGAAATAGTCCCAGTATAAGTGTGCAAAAATGTTTCATAACTGTAGTGGTTAGGGTGCTGTAATTATTTATAAATAAAATGAATAAAATTATAAAATGAAAGTCTGAGGACAATTAATTTTATTTTTGTAGAAAATAAGTATAAAAATGTAATTTGGTTTCGAGAAGGGTTGTGACGGGTGTGGAAAAGTAATTTTTGGTAAAATGGGGTACAATTCTCTATATTCAAAGATCATTAATTAACCATAACTGAGATGAACGCAGAGCAAAAAGCTGCCATTGAGCAGGAAATCGAAGAATTGAACAAATCTTTGACAGGTAACATGTTTGAGGACATGGATACCCGTGACAAAATCCATAACCTAGAAATGCAGCTCAAAGGCACCAAACCGATGGATAGCCACTTTGATTGTATTGGTTGCGGGTCTTAGAAGGTTAAGAAAAAGTGAGAAATGGGTCACGAAGGGCACAAAGTTTAAAAAGAAGTCGCACCAAGGCTTCTTCGCGGCGAAATTGGTTACTAAAGGAACACAAAGTTTTATGCATGTTCGCACGGAGGGATTTTTTTAACTTTGTGAAACTTCTTTAGGACTTCCGCGACTTAGTGACCATTTTGTGGGTTAAGGTCATTTGGAAATTAAACCGTTTTATGCCTAGATATTTTGTGATTTATAAGCCTTTTGGGGTGTTGAGCCAGTTTTCGGGGGAGGAGGAGAGTACGTTGAAGGGGGTGTGGGATTTTCCGGCGGATGTGTATCCGGTGGGGAGGTTGGATAAGGATAGTGAGGGTTTGTTGCTCATTACCGATGACAAGCCGCTCAACCACTATCTGCTTAATCCAAAATTTGAACACAATAGAACCTACCTTGCTCAAGTGGAGGGGATACCAACGCCCGAAGCTATAAGCGAACTGCAGTCTGGGGTGGGAATAAAGGTGGAAGGCAAGACATACTTCACTAAAAAAGCGAGTGCGAGTCTTCTAGACATTGCTCCAACCCTTCCCGAGCGAGATCCACCTATCCGTTATCGCAAAAACGTGCCTGACTCCTGGGTAAAGCTGACCTTGATAGAAGGGAAAAACAGGCAAGTCAGAAAAATGACTGCAGCGGTGGGTTTTCCAACCCTGAGGCTAGTGAGATGGTCTATGGAAAACCTCACCATTGAAGGTTTCGAAGTTGGGGAGGTCAGAGAATTTGATCAGGAGGAATTGTACAGGTTGTTAAAAATCAAGCCGGCGATGCTGGCTGAGAGAGGCCCCAAATTCAATAAACCCCACATTAGAAATAAGAAGAAATAAGAATCAGCGTTAAATTGGGATAAAGAAGTAAATGTTTTAATTTCGAAAACAAAAAAATAACCGCAGAGTCGCAGAGGGCGCAGAGGAAAATAGAGTCGGACATCCTTTTTCGGTCCTCCGTCTCCCGTCTTCGGTCTTCAATCTTCTATACACACATAAAACATGCATCAGGAAAAAATACAGGAAGTAATCAATGAGGTCAAAAAAGTGGTTGTGGGCCAGGAAAAGATGGTCAACAGGCTGCTCATCGGGCTTTTTACCAACGGTCACATTTTACTTGAGGGGGTGCCTGGATTGGCAAAGACTCTTACCGTAAACACGCTGGCCAAAGTGTTGCACTTGGATTTCAAGCGAATTCAATTTACTCCTGATCTTTTGCCTTCGGATTTGATTGGTACCATGATCTATAACCAGCACGCTGGGGATTTTGAAGTAAAAAAAGGACCAATTTTCTCCAATATCATCCTTGCTGATGAGGTCAACCGATCTCCAGCCAAGGTTCAATCGGCCCTTTTGGAGGCCATGCAGGAAAAGCAGGTGACCATCGGGGATACTACTTATGGCTTGGACAGACCATTCTTGGTACTGGCCACTCAAAACCCGGTTGATCAAGAAGGTACTTATCCACTGCCTGAAGCGCAAGTGGATAGATTTATGATGAAGATTCATATCGACTATCCTTCCAAAACCGACGAGTTGGAGGTGATGAGAAGAATGTCCAACATGCATTACCTTTCTGAAGTTAATGCAGTTTTGACCAAACAGGATATTTTTGACATCCGGGCTAAAATCAACGATGTGAAAATAGCCGAGCCTTTGGAAGAATACATTATTGAATTGGTATTTGCTACAAGGTTCCCACAGAAATACAACCTTCATGAGGAGGCCAAGTACATTCAGTTTGGGGTTTCACCACGGGCAAGTATCAACCTTAACCTTGCTTCAAAGGCCAATGCTATGATGCAAGGCCGCGATTATGTGTTGCCTGAAGACATCAAAGCCGTGGCAGAGGATGTACTCAATCACAGAATCATCCTCAACTATGAAGCGGAGGCAGACAATGTGAGTCCTCGCGATTTGGTCAACATAATTTTGGAAAAAATCCCGCTTAATAAAAGCGTAACATTCAAATAAGCTCCCAGCTTCCCCAAACCTTGAAGAAGGTGAGAAAAGCCATCGTTGTGTTAATTCCAATGGTGGCCTTTTACTTTTTACCCCCTTCTATTTAAATATTACTTAACTTTTACTACCCACCCAGTTTAAATTGCTTATTGACCTTTGTAGTGTTCGTTCAACGTATGCTACAAATGAAAAATGTTTTACTAATCCTCGCTGCCTATTTCACTCTTATAGGAACAGCAATGTCTCAAACTGGGACTATAAAAGGGGTGGTCGCCGATGCCCAATCAGGGGAAACCATCATCGGGGCCAATGTTAGAATTGAGGGTACTGGCCAAGGGGTGGCCACTGATATCGACGGTTCTTTTGAAATCAACCGGGTGGACCCCGGAAAACACACTTTAGTAGTTTCTTTTATTTCTTACAAAACCCTAAAACTTCAAGAAGTACAGGTGGTAGCCGAAAAAGCCACAAGGCTGGAGGTCAATCTTGAGGAAGACCTAGGCGAACTTGGTGAGGTGACCGTAATGGCAAGCCGCGAAACGGGCACCAACATGGCTATTGTATCAGAAATTAGGAAATCTCTGCAGGTCGTTTCTGGAATTTCATCCGAGCAAATCCGCCTCTCCCAAGATGGCAACGCTGCCCAGGTGATGAAAAGGGTTTCTGGGGTGACAATTACCGACAATAAATTTGTAAGGGTGAGGGGAGTGGATGACCGCTATAATGTGGTCATGATTAATAATGCTGTGGCTCCGAGCACCCAAGTGGATAAAAGAACTTTTTCATTTGACCTTATCCCAAGTGAAAATCTGGACAGGATGATGATTTACAAATCATTTTCACCGGAAGTTCCAGGTGACTTTGCTGGAGGATTGGTGAAGGTGTTCACCAGAAATGCACCCGATGAAGATTTCGTCAACTTTGGGATGGGGATAGGTTTTCGTCAAGGGACTACCTTTCAAGACTATAAACAGACGGAGGGGTCAAAAACCGACTTTTTAGGTTTTGATAATGGCTTCCGCGATTTGCCTGCAAGCTTCCCCAGTAGCGACAGGCTGATAGATGTAAGTGGTGCCAATCCTTTGAGAGCCGAGGCAGGTAGGATGCTTAATAATAATTATGGCATCAAAACCAAAAAAGCTATGCCTGATATGGGTGGAGGGTTCTCCTTTGGCAAAAACTGGAATTTAGGGGGAATGAGGCTTTCTACTCATACTAACTTTTCAATGGGTCAGAGTTTTCAAGCTTTCACCGCTGAGCGAAACCGCTACTTTTTCTTCAATCCTGGCCAGCCTACTGCTAAGCGGGATGAGTACTTTGACAGCTATTATGCCAAGGAGAACAATGTGGGCATCATGTCCAACTGGCTGCTGAGGTTGAATAAAGATAATACTATTGCTTTTAGAAACCTTTTCAACCAAACGGGTATCAACGAGACTATTTTAAGAGAGGGCAGAGATTTTATCCAGCGACCTGACGGCGCGAGAGATTATGCTTTCAGATATGAGTCAAAGACGATTTATACCGGCCAGATTGAAGGGAACCACTTTTGGAATGATGAACAGACCAAAATCAACTGGGTAGTGGGTGGTAATTATATGGGCCATGAAGAACCAGATTTCCGCAGGTTTAGAAGCTTTTACCAAAATGGAGTAGGGGAAGGTCAGTATGTAATCATCGATCCACCTGCAAGTAGCCCACAGGATTTGGGCAGGTACTTCGGGTACATGAACGAATGGGGATTGAGTCAAGGACTGAATTTTGAGAAGAAGTTTAAGGGTGTGGAGAAAGACAGTCCGAGAATTTTCAGGGCTGGTTATTTGGCAGACTACAAGCAGAGAAATTTTGAGGCTCGGTACATAACGTATTATTATCCGGGTTCTTCAAGTGGTGCCGGTAAGGAGGATTTGATCAGACAGCCTATAGATCAAGCTTTTGCTCCTGAAAACTTCAACTTACAGGATGGTTGGTTAGTGCAAGAAGGTACGAGACCTACTGACCAGTATGATGCGTCGACATTTGTGGGAGCTGCATATATGGGGGCTGTGTATCCTATCGGGAAGTTCAATCTTTCGGGTGGACTAAGAGCAGAATATTCCATTCAGCAGCTTAGCAGTGCCACTTTTGGAGGCCCAGTGAATGTGGACAATCGTGAGTTGGTGCCATTGCCGGCTGTAAATGTGGATTATAATTTTAGCCCTAGAGCCTTGGTAAGGGCCGGGTATGGTAGGACTGTAAACCGTCCAGAATTCAGGGAGTTTGCCCCGTTCCTTTATTACAGCTTTGAATATTTGGCTGGCTTCTCTGGTAACCCGGAACTTCAAATGGCCAAAATTGACAACTTCGACCTTCGCTATGAATTCTATCCAAATGAGGGTGAAACCTTCAGTTTAGGAGGTTTTTACAAACGCTTTGACAGCCCTATAGAGGCAGTGGGCAGAAATGTGAACGAAGAAATGCAATTCAGCTACCGCAACGCCGTGGATGCCTATGTGTATGGGGTGGAAGTGGAGGCCAGAAAAGCCCTTTCTACAGTGACCAATCTACCTTTCCTTCGTGACCTATCCATCAATGCAAATGCCTCCTTGATTTGGAGTGAGGTATTCTTGGGTGACGATGTGGCTTTCCAAGAAAACAGAAGAGCACTTCAAGGCCAGTCCCCGTATGTGGTCAACACTTCCCTTTCCTACCATAATGAGAAAAGGAACATATCTGTAAATGCCGCTTACAATGTATCAGGTCCGAGGATATTCATAGCAGGTAATGTGAACTTCCCTGACATCTATGAAATGCCCCGTCACGCAATCGACCTGACTATTTCCAAAATGGTAAGCGAGAGAACTACTTTGAAAATGGGGGTGCAAGACCTTTTGAATTTCCAGTATAGATTTTACCAGGATACCAATTATGACGGGCAGATCACTTTTGATGTGGATGAGCCCATGTACCGATGGAGACGAGGCCGAATGCTGACCGCTTCCTTTAATTATAAATTAAAATAACAAATACACCTTTATTAATTAACTATCAAAAATGAAAGCAAATTTTAGAATTGCCGCAATGGCCGCCCTATTGGGATTCGCCGCTGCTTGTTCTGAGGACGTTGACCCAGTCAACCCAGTTGTCGATACTGAAGACTCCTTGATTTCTTTAGAGGGAGATCTTAGTACCAGGACCTTGACTGCAGATCAGCAGTACTTGTTAAAAGGCCAAGTTTTTATCAGGGACGGTCAGACCGTAACAGTAGAGCCGGGAACCATTATTTATGGTGAAAAGAGATCGAGAGCAACTTTGATCGTGGACCGTGGTGGTAAATTGATCGCCCGAGGTACTGCTCAAGCGCCTATCATCATGACATCCGCTCAAGAGATGGGAGAGCGTGATAGAGGTGACTGGGGTGGTTTGGTTATACTTGGCCATGCCAGTACCAATCAGGTGGATCCAGAGATTGAAGGAATTGATCCTGCAGTAGTTTTTGGAGGAGATAACGACGATGACAATTCTGGCGAGTACGAATATCTACGAGTAGAATATGCCGGTATCGAGCTTACTCCAAACAATGAAACCAACTCCATCACCATGGGTGGTGTAGGTCGCGGAACATTCATGGAGCACTTGATGGTTTCCTTTGGTGGTGACGATGGTTTTGAGTGGTTTGGCGGTACCGTAAATGGCCGTTACCTGATTTCTCACTCCACTTGGGATGATGATTTGGACGTGGATTACGGTTATTCCGGCAACGTACAGTATGCTTTGGTGGTGAGAAATCCATTCTTTGCTGACCAATCTCAGTCCAATGCATTCGAAACTGACAACGGTCCTAATGACAACGATGTGCAACCTTATACAACTGGTACATTCTCAAACGTGACGGTTTACGGACCAAGAGACAGAGTGGGTAGATCAATTTCCGGCAACAACTTCCACGCAATGGATTTGAGAAGAAGAACTGCTCTAAGCATTTTCAATACGGTATTGACAGGTTTTCCAACTGGCCTTAGATTCAACACTGCCTCTGTAACTGAGCAGTATGATGCTGGAAGAGGTGTATTGGCTAACAATATCCTTATTAACCCTAACGCTAACTATGCAGCTGGTGGTGGTGCTGATGTGGCCGACGTGCAGAGAATTTGGGAAGCTGCTAACACTACGGTGACCCTTCCTGAGGCTGGAGCTGAAGAGGACTTCTACAGAGGATATGGTTTGAGACCTGAAAACTTCTTTGCCAGATATACATTCCAGACTTATCCTAACAACCCAGATTTCTCCTTGCTTTCAGGCGGTAGTCTTGCCAGCGGAGCTGACTTCTCTAACGCGAAGTTCAATGAAGCCAACAGGTCTACATTCTTCGATGCTGTTGAGTTTATCGGAGCGTTTGACTCAACTGACTGGACAGATGGCTGGGCTGAATTTAACCCATTGAACATCGATTATCTTAATAAATAACCAACTTAAACCATGCCTCTGGGTTAACCGGGGCATGGTTTTCTTCATATTCAAACTTTATTTACATGAGAGCTTCTGTATTTATCATCTTGATTTTAATGCTTGTAGGTTGTGCAAAATCCTCCCGTTATGAGGCAAAGTATCAATTGACTCCCAAGGAGCAGGATGAAATAATTCTGACCACGATCAGGTATTTAGGGCATCTCCCCAAAAAAGGAACCCATGAGAATAAATTTGAAGAAAAGTTTGACCACTATTATTCCCAGTTGGCAAAGGATTTCTCCCTGGAAGCTTACCACAAGGATGCTGGTGGGTATGAGTATTTTTTAGTCAGCAGGATAGCTCCATCCCTTAAGAAAAAGAAGGTGGCTACGGGAGTGAAGATGAAAAGAAATGAAATCGGAGAGCTTGAGTATTACGAAGAAGTGTTCCGTACCTGGAAGTTTGAGGAGGAAGAATTGAAGGAAAAAGGCCTGATGCTCTTTTCGATGCTGATTAGGGAAAAGGATTTGAGCCCGTATTATCCTCAAAACTCCGGCAGTGAGGAATTCATAGAGTTTCCTGATTCGTATGTTGCTTATGATGTGGAAGATAGGTTATGGAAAGCTGCCTCAGCCCTTAGTGCTAAAAAATAAAAAAAAGTTAAAAAATTTATCTAAACAAGATTTTGTATTTAGCCCCGATAAAAAAGTTATTAGGGGCTTTTTTTTATACTATGGAGGTGGTTTCGGTTCCGTAAAAGTTCATCTATATTTTTGGTTCTTTAATTTTTTTTCTAACTTTCATCTGTATTAACAACTCTTTCTCAGAATTGTACTGTTTTGTTCCCGATGGTTTAACGGCTACAAATAATTAGAGGAATAGGCATTGTAAACGGTATCAAAGATATTTTTTTGATAATTGCAGTTTACTTTTTGTATAAGGTTTGGCAGGCTCGCAGGTATGCGAGCCTGCTTCTTTGTTTAAAGGTTTAAAGTTTTGCTGTGCAAAACGATTAAGGATTAAGTGGGTCCAATTTAAACCTTTAAACTAAAAGCCGCAGGCTCTAAACATTTAAACTTTTTGTCCTTCTTGAATACCGAAGCGATTGCTGTTTGCAAAGGCCACTAGGGAGAGCATTACGGGGACTTCTACAAGGACGCCTACTACGGTAACCAAAGCTGCGGGGCTGTTGAGGCCGAAGAGGGCTATGGCGACGGCTACGGCTAGTTCGAAGAAGTTTGAGGCTCCGATTAGTGCGGATGGGGAACAAACTGCGTAAGGCAGTTTGAGCCATTTGCCCCCATACCAGGCCAGGAAGAAGATAAAATAAGTCTGTATGGTCAATGGGATGGCAATCAATAAAATTACCAAAGGATTGTCCAGAATGTTTGGTCCTTGGAAGGCAAAAATCAGCAACAAGGTCAAAAGCAGTGCAGCAATACTTACTGGTCTAAGTTTGGGCATGAATTCAGTTTTGAACCATGCCTCCCCTTTGCTTTCTACGATTGTTTTTTGAGTCAAAACCCCTGCAATCAAAGGAATGACAACAAACACCACCACCGAGGTGGCTAAGGTACCGTAAGGGATTTCCACGTCGGTGATACCCAAAAGCAAACCTACCAAAGGTATAAAGGCAACTAACAAGATCAGGTCATTGACCGATACTTGGACCAATGTATAGTTGGGGTCACCATCGCTCAAATAGGACCACACAAATACCATTGCGGTACAGGGTGCGGCGCCCAAAAGAATTGCTCCGGCAATGTATTCGCTGGCCACCTCGGGCTGTATGTACGCTTCGTAAAGGTTGGTGAAAAACAACCAGGCGAAAAATGCCATGGTGAAGGGCTTGATGAGCCAGTTGATCACCACGGTCCAAATTAATCCTTTTGGAGCTTTGCCAACTTTTTTAATGCTCCTAAAGTCCACCTGAAGCATCATGGGATAAATCATCATCCAAATCAGAATGGCTATAGGGATGTTTACATTATAAATCTCCCAGCCGCTCATGACCTCCATACTTTCACCCGCAAAATGGCCGATGGCGATTCCTCCGATGATGCAAAGGGCAACCCAGAGGGTTAGGTATTTCTCGAAAAAAGCTATTTTCTTGGTACTTGACATTAGGCTTTTATTTTGATTTTAGAAAAAACATAAAACATCTCTGAAGCTATCTGTAAGGAACGCTCGTCGTATTTTTCAGCCTCTTGAGGACTGTCGTCGAAAGCTTTTGGGTCTTCATACCTCACCGGAATTCTGATTTCCGCCGCCGGGATGAAAGGGCAGTTCTCATCAGCGTGTGAACAGGTCATCACTGCAGCATAGGGGTCGCTTCCCATTTCATCATAGAGTTTGGAGTAAGTTACGATGGGGCTGGCATCATCGGAATAGAAGAGGTAATATTTTGGATTCTCTTCACCGTTTTTAGTAACCTTAAATCCAGCTCTTTTCATGGATTCCACCGCTCTCTCATTGAAAGCTGTCACTTCCACTCCACCGGAAAAGCAGTCAGCCTCGATGCCATGCATGTCAGCGGCAAGTTGTGCCCAAATCTGGGAAAACTGGCTTCTTCTGGAGTTGTGGGTACAGATAAAGTTAAGCCTTAGTGACATTCCCGAATCAAGTTTGGATTGGACGTAATCAATCAGGGCCTGAAGGTACTCCTTCCGCTCGGCAGCAATTTCCTGGGAGGGGAGGAGGTTTAGGAAGGATTGGAGTTTTGGATATAGGGTCATTAGAATGTTGGATGTCGGATGTCGGATGTCGGATGTCGGATGTCAGATGTCGGATGTCGGATGTCAGATGTCGGATGTCGGATGTCAGATGTCGGATGTCGGATGTCAGATGTCGGATGTCGGATGTCAGATGTCGGATGTCGGATGTCGGATGTCAGATGTCGGATGTCGGATGTCAGATGTCGGATGTCGGATGTCAGATGTCAGAGTGTCGGAGTGTCGGAGTGTCGGATGTTGATAAGTCGTCACCCCGACCCTGCCTGCTGACGCAAGGCAGGGTCGAAATAACGAGCGTTTGGTTAGCAGCAGCCGCTATCTGGTTGGCAGGAACTGCCCTCCAGTTGCGAGAGCCTGATCTTGGGTTTCACGTTTACAGGACCGCAGCAGGCAGCGGCTTTCTCCTCAGGGGTGGTGGCTCGGTCCTTGGCTTTGCAGGTGGTGTTTTGGGTGGTGAGCTGTATGATGATTTTGTCCTTCAGTACCAAAACGTCACTGATAGGAAGAGTGGTGGCCGGGAACTGGCTGTTGCCGTATTCGATTTTGATTTCCGTGTCTTGGAAGGTAGGTCTTACTTTGTCCACCAATTGGAAAATCTTTAAGGCCTTGGTAGTGTCCACGCTGTGTCCAGGTTCTGGAATTTCATTTTCCCAAAGCTGCACGTGCGTTTCTTCCCACTGGTTGCGCTTGCCACCGCAGTCGACCGTGTCGAAGGACACGTTTTTAATCTCAGTGATGTGAAAATCTGGCCTGGCGTATTGCCCGGGCAGGTATTCGAAGTAAAGGGGAGTCTCTGGATTGGACTCGAGTAGTTGTGTGAATTCGGAAGTTTTCATGGATTTATGAGTTGAGTGTCCCTTTGTTTAACAACATTGATTTTTTTTATTTTCAAATTGATCGAATAACCCGTTGAACAGGTTTTGGATTTCGGTCCATCGGATTGGGTTGATGCAGTAGCTGACAGATACCCCCTCGATGGTTCCCTGGATGATTCCGCAGTTCTTCAATTCTCTCAGATGCTGGCTGATGGTGGCCTGTGCGAGTCCGAGTTCCTGCACCAAATCCCCATTGATGCAGGAATTGGCCTTGAGCAGGTGCTGGATGATGGCTATTCTTGCCGGGTGTGCGAAGACTTTGGCAACTGCTGCCAGTTCATTTTGATCGGTTGTGAAGAGATCCGTTTTGGTGATTCCCATGGCTAAGTATGTTTATATTGCAATATTACGATGTATTTTGGGTATGTCCAAAATTTAGGGGACCAATAGTTTGAAATGAGTTTTACGGAGTTTCTCTGGAGGTATTCATACATGGGGAGATTTAGTGAAACTGATATCATTGAGTCTTGTTGTTTAGTTTTTTTCAAATATGTTTAGTTTATTGTTGTGTGAAGTGGCGGGAGGGGCAACCTTTTAACTTTTCAGTATGAAAAAAATATTGATTGTTGTGGTTTTGATCGCCTTCTGCCAGGAAGTAACCGCGCAGGTGTCGGTCGGTGTGGATTTGATGTCAAGAAAAGAATTTTTAAAATACAATGACCCAGGCAATAGGATTATACCCGATCCATTGAGCTCATTTTCTTTTGGAGCTTTGGTGAACGTAGGATTGGGAAGAGATATGTTTGTCGAAACTGGTATTTACAGTTGGACATACACCAACAACATAGAGCTCTACGGTCCAAATTATAGTATTCCATTTTTAAGTTCCGTTAAAAGTCCCAACCGGTTTGCGACTATCCCAGTAAGGTTTGGGTATCGGTTTGCGCTTGATAGTGATTGGAAATTTTTAAGAAAGTTATCTTTCAGTCCCATACTCGGTACGGCATTGACAATGAATGGGAAGGATAGGTGGTCTAAGGCTGAATCTGGCAATTATCAGCAAAGTATGGAGGTTAACAAATCTTGGAACCTTTACCTTGAAGGCGGGATCAGGGCCTATTATCCCCTTTTCCACAATTTTGATTTGATGTTCAATTACAGTTTTGTAAAAGGTTTCCGGGATTTTTCCTTCAGGGAGGTTGAATATGAAGATTTTAATAATGAAGCAAACTTTTCCACCGTCATTTCAGATGGATCTGCCCGACATTGGTCATTTGGGTTGATCTATAAAATCAAGAACTAATCACTTTGCTATAGATTGTAATTTTGCCCTTTCGGCATATATTTAAGGGAGTAGGGCACAACTTTTTGGATAGATTTTTTCATCGGTGTTTATTTGGGAAGAAACTTTTAATTCTTCCTATGAAAAATACATCCATTTATTTGCTCGCTTTTCTAGCAATTTTGTTTTTGTCTCCACTTTCTCTGTCTGCACAGGTTATTTCACTTGATGAGGCACCGGAGGATGAGATTTCCGCTCCTTTTGATAAGAGCTTTATGCTTATGGCTTTTCCCTTGTCCTCATATTTATACCACACGGGTTACGAAAATATGGGAAACCACCTAAAAAGTTTTGGCGGGCTGGAAAATCCCCGATTCTTCGAAAATATAGGTTTTGGAGTGGGGTGGAGAAAGAAAAATCTTTTTTATAACATCAATGCGAGTCTACCTCTGTTTACCCAGAGAGATGAGGTTTCCTTAGTTAGTATGACTCGGATTATGGAATCACGAGACAGCAATTTTGATCTTTCGGTAGGTTATGCCATCATTCCCAGTGATCAGTTTTACTGGATACTCCGGGCCGGCATCGGGTTATATTTCCGAGAAATGTCCGTAAAGGAGATCAGTAATGTACCTTATGATTTTAGGGATTTCAGTACTCCGGAAGGAACCGCTTGGCCTCAACTGGACCACCGCAATCTTACTTTAGATGTAGCTTTTGAGATGCTTCCCAAAGCCATGAGGGAGGTGGCCATGCTGCAAAGCTTTCAATTGGGGTATAAACATGGCATAGGTAGCCCACGATGGCGTTCGGCTGAGGCAAATTTGGTCAATCCCATCCGGGATAGGGTTTCTTTATTCTATTTGAGAGGTTTAATAGTGATTAGTAGAGAAAGGTAGGGACTATGAAATTTTGCACAACTTTACTGCTATTTCTATTATGGTTCGGAGGTCCCGAGTTGGCTTTGGGCCAATCTGAGCAGGAGGCTACTGTGGTAGTTTATCGCAAACCAAGCGGTACATTCGCTAAATTTGCTATGAGCATAGATGGGAAACAGGTTATTCCCAGTCTCGAGGGTAACACTTATTATGAGATCCGATTAAAACCTGGGGAGGTGTTGATGGAGACTAGAGGAAATATTTTTACAGAACACAAGCAATATAGTTTAACTTTAGAGGCTGGGGAAATTTACTACCTGGAGGCCGTATTGGAATATCAGCTTTACCTAATGACCTTGCACCTCATGAGAAGGAGTGAACAAGTGGCCAAGCAGGCTATTCGAAAAATGAGCAGAGAACAGCTTGAATGATGGAATTCAGACTAAAATCATATAATAACCGTATTTATCAGCTGCTTTTTGTTTTTGTATTTGCAGCAGTTGTTCTATACTGGATTTTTAGGTTTTCTACCTTGCTAAGCTTTGATGGGGAGGAGGCATACATGGGAAGCTTGGGTCTTTTTCTATTAAGTTGGACTCTGATTTTCGGTTTGGCAAGTGTATTGGCCTGGCTAAATTTTAGGCTTTTGTTTTTTATTTGGAGGAAAGGTGATTTGACAAGTTTCCAGTTTTGGACACTGGAATTATTGGTGTTTGCTGCTTTTTTTGAGCTGTTGCAATGGAGAACAGGGCATGATGCCAGCTTAATGAGGGAAAATTTGTTGGTTGTTATGTTCCTGGCTATTTATTTTATCGTCTTTATCTGGATAGCAGAGGGACTGAGAGTGAGGCGGAGAGAGAAACAGCTTTTGCAACAAAAGGAACGTGCCGAGTTGATGTTGCTGCAGTCGCAGCTTAATCCCCATTTTCTGTTTAATGCCTTAAACAGTATTTACAGCAATGCTATAATGGATGGCAGTGGGAAAACCGCAGAACAGATCCAAGGACTTTCAGTATTGATGCGTTTTGCAATTGAAAAATCTAACCTCCAAAAGGTAAGCTTATCCGAGGAACTTGAATTTTTGAACCGGTATGTTCAAGTTCATCTAGACCGGCTTTCGGATGAGCAACGCCCGTTGATAGAATGGAGTGTGAATTGGGATGAAGAGTCGGCTGAAATTTGTCCAATGCTGGTGCAGCCCATGATTGAAAATGGATTTAAGTTTTCTGATTTCTCAATTATTTCTATAGATCCACTTATCAAGATGAACCTAACGGTGGAGGGGAACACCTTCCAATTTACCTGTGAGAATGCGTGTAAGGCTGAACATGTGCTACGGAACAAAGGTACCGGTAAGGGCCTAAACCTTGTTCGGCAAAGACTGGCAAACCTCTATCCGGGTAGACATAGATTGGAGATTGAGGAAGAGGGAGGTTTTTTCAAGGTTTTTTTACAAATTAATTTAAACTGACAAAAAATGCTTATTAAAGCCATTGCCATAGATGATGAGGCTCCTGGACTGGAGGTTGTGAAGAGTTTTGCAAGCAAGGTGCCTTTTATTCATTTGGAAAAAACCTTTACCAATCCTAAGGAAGGTCTCGAGTACATTTTTGAGTACCAGCCGGATTTGATCTTTTTGGACATCCACATGCCCCAAATGAGTGGAGTGGAACTGGCCAAGATTATTCAGCCATTGGGCAAGACATTTATTTTCACCACGGCCTATAGAGAGTATGCCTTGGAAGGATATGAGCTTCAGGCCTTGGACTACCTATTGAAGCCATTCTCCTTTGAGAGATTCCTTACTGCCCTTAACCGGGCCTATCAAGAGATCATACAGAAAAATGGAGAGGAAACGAGTGTCTTCATTAAAGACAGTTATGACTGGGTGCGGGTAAAGCTGCATGAGATTCGGTTTATAAAATCAGACAGCAATTTACTGTTTATCCATTTGGAAAATGAAGTTTTTAGCACCAGGATGACCATCACTGAAATCCTCGAAATCTTACCCAAAGATCAGTACATGAGGGTTCATAAGTCCTACATTGCAAATCTATCGGCCATTGTTAAAATCGAAAGGCATCAGGTTTGGATAGGAAAAGATTGCGTGCCTGTAGCCTCAACTTACCGGGAAATGATGGAGAGTAGGCTTTTGAAGAAATGAGGATTTGGTTACAACTTGTCTCACTAAGAGTCATGAACCAAGTATGCTTGTGGTTGAGCTGATCACTAAGGATTATTCGAAGAGTTTGGGGCATGAGATTTTAGGAGTAAAAGAAAATCCACTGACCGTTTGCCAATGGATTTTTGTGAAGCTATTAATCCTCAATTTTCTCTCTTTCCCTTTCTACAATTTTGTAGCTGGGATCATCATCGGTAAAGTTTACATTGATGATTTTGTCTGCTTTGGCCAAAAGGGTTCGGCTGCTGGTGTCTAGATGTCGGATAAAAACCGTCTTGCCAAGTTTTTCGTAGCGCTCAGTCACCTTATTTATGGCATCTATTCCTGAATGGTCCACAATTCTGCTTTCCTGAAAGTCAAGATAGATTTCATCTGGGTCGTTGATTGGGTCGAATTTCTCACCAAATTTTAAGGCAGAACCAAAGAATAGAGGGCCAAAAATTTCATAGTGTTTCACACCGTTCTCATCCACACGCTTTCGTGCACGAATCATTTTGGCATTTTGCCAAGCAAATACCAATGCAGAAATGATCACACCGATCAACACGGCCAACGCAAGGTTGTGAAGGAATACGGTTACCAAGGTTACGATCACCATCACCAATACATCATGGAAAGGCACTTTTCTGAAGACCTTCAAGGAAGCCCACTCGAAAGTTCCTATGGCCACCATGAACATCAGACCTACCAATGCTGGCATCGGAACCATCTCAATGTAGGTGGAAAGGAAAAGGATAAACACCAAGAGCCCTACTGCTGCGACGATTCCCGAAATCCTGTTTCTACCCCCAGCATTCACGTTGATTAGGGATTGGCCGATCATGGCGCAACCGCCCATTCCGCCAAAGAAACCTGTAGTAAGGTTGGCAACCCCTTGGGCTACACATTCCCTGTTTCCCGATCCGCGGGTTTCGGTGATTTCATCGATCAGTGACAAGGTCAATAAGCTTTCGATCAGCCCGACACCGGCCATGATTACTGCGTAAGGCAAGACTATCATGAATGTCTCCATATTGAAAGGAACCATCGGAAGGTGGAATTCAGGAAGTCCTCCGGAAATGGAGGCAAGGTCCCCAACTGTCCTAACATTGATACCTCCGAAGATTACGATCAAGGAAACCGTAAGGATAGCAGCCAAGGCAGAAGGGACAGCCTTTGTTACCAATGGCAAAAACTTAATAATAGCCATTGTCAATATTACTAACCCCAAGGTAATGTATAGCTGAGTTCCGCTCATCCATTCCACTACTCCTGGTGCCACCTCTACCTTGAACTGGGTAAACTGTGCCATGAATATCACGATTGCCAGGCCGTTGACAAATCCGAACATTACAGGGTGGGGAACAAGGCGGATTAACTTTCCAAGTTTTAGAACACCTACCAAAATCTGTATCAGGCCCATCAAAACCACGGCTGCGAAAAGGTATTCCACTCCGTGGGTTGCTACCAATGCGACAACTACAACGGCGATAGCACCTGTGGCCCCGGAAATCATACCCGGTCGTCCACCAAGAATGGACGTGATCAAGCCAATGATAAATGCAGTATATAGACCGATCAGTGGGCTTACCCCTGCGATCAGGGAAAATGCAACCGCTTCTGGTACCAGGGCCAAGGCTACAGTAAGCCCAGATAATACCTCATCCTTTAGATTCGCCTCTTTTGGACGAAATAGACGATAAAACATCTGCGTCATAACAGAAATATTTTTTTATATAAAGTAATGTGAATTGCAAAAGAATACCTGCCTTTGAATTAATATCCAAAGGGGAAAAATTTACACCGAGTGAGATTCAGGGTGGGGTAGGAGTTGATTTGAAAAGAATAGTTTTTTTCATAATAAGGGCGCAAAAGTAAGAATAATTTTTTGTTATACAAGCTTGTGGCTGGGGTTTGGTTTTAAATCAAAACATTGATAATGTACTGATAACCAATTTAGAACTGCTAACTTTATAGGAGTTGATAGGGGATTTTAAAATTTTGAACATTATGGAAAAGGTTGTGGAGAAAAAGGAATTTTATGATTTAATGATTGCTGAAAAGCTGTTCTCAACTAAATCCAGACTGCAATTTCATCTGGATTTTGTGTTCGAAGACGTGGATTTTGATGGAAAGTCCGTTTTGGATATTGGAGGGGGTAAGGGGCTTTTTAGTTTTTACGCTGCTTATAAAGGGGCATCAAAAGTGGTTTGCCTAGAGCCGGAAAGCGATGGGAGTTCCTCCAATGTCGTCGAAAAATTCAATGAGCTTAAAAAGCAGTTGGGTTTTAAAAATGTGGAATTGAGGCAGGTATTGCTACAGGAGCTGGATGACAAAGAAAGCTTTGACATCATATTGATGCACAATTCCATCAATCACCTCGATGAGCCTTCCTGTGTGGATTTGCTTGAAAATGAGATCAGCCAGAAAGAATACCTGAAGATCTTTGAACAGATATATGCCTTGACCAACCCGGGAGGTAAAGTCATCGCCTGTGATTGCTCCAGCCACAATTTTTTCCACCTGTTGGGGGTCAAAAATCCCTTTGTGCCCAAAATAGAGTGGCATAAACATCAATCTCCTAATATATGGTCCCAGTTGCTCGGGTTCGCTGGCTTTAAAAATCCCGTGATCCGCTGGTCTTCCGTCAACCGCTTAGGTAAGACTGGAAAAATTTTGATGACAAACAAACTCGGTGCATATTTCACTAAAAGCTATTTCTGTCTGAAGATGGAAAAATAAAACCGCATAATTTTTTATCTTTCAGTTTCAATAACATCTTTTTAATGAAACTGACAAAAGCCCGCTTAGCCCATATCGTATTTGAATCTGATGATGCCGCCTCCAAGGCTTTTGATGTAGTGTTGCTTATCTTGATATTGGGAAGTGTGGTAGTGGCTATGTTGGACTCTGTGGCGGGATACCGCTTGGTCTATGGGGATCTGTTCTATATCCTGGAATGGGTTTTTACCATATTGTTTACGATTGAATATCTGCTTCGCCTCTGGCTCACTCGCCGGGTGGCTGGGTATGTTTTCAGTTTTTATGGAATCGTGGACTTTTTGGCGATTCTACCGGCCTTCTTAAGTTTGATAATTGTGGATACCCAGTTTTTAGTGGTGGTTAGGGCCCTCAGGTTGCTGCGGGTTTTGAGGATTTTGAAGCTGGGCAGGTACATGATGGAGGCTACCCAGTTGAGGGAGGCATTATGGGCCAGTAGAAGAAAGATACAGATATTTATAGGATCGGTGGTGACCATTGTATTGGTGATGGGTACCATAATGTATATTGTGGAGGGTCCAGAGGCAGGTTTCACGAGTATACCTACTTCTATGTATTGGGCTATTGTGACCTTGACCACAGTGGGTTATGGGGATATTATTCCGATAACACCAGTGGGGAAATTCATGTCGTCCTTCATCATGTTGCTGGGTTACGGGATCATTGCTGTGCCTACTGGTATTGTGACCGCTGAGATGTCCGCCCAAATGTACAAGAGGAGGGGGGAGGAACTTGTCGACTGCCCTTCCTGCCATGCCGAATTCCATGATAGGGATGCGTATCACTGTAAATACTGTGGGACGAAATTGTAGTTTCTTACTTCGTACCTCGTATTTCTTACCTAATTTTTCCCAGGTTTTTTCCTTTGAAGCTTAAAAATGAACTATGTTTCGGTGAGCCGATGATCTGGCTGTTGTAGATGCCGGCGTGACCGGAGAAGATGTAGGCTACTACACATGCGAGGCCAACGTAAACACCTGACTCTGCACCAAACAGTTCGATCCCCATCAGGGTACAGGCTAGTGGAGTATTGGTGGCTCCACTGAAGACGCCTACAAAGCCCATCCCGGCCAGCAAAGCCATCGGCAAAGGAATCACCCCCGAAAGGGCATTGCCCAAGGTGGCACCAGTGTAGAATAGGGGAGTAACTTCTCCGCCTTTAAACCCGGCACCTAAGGTCAGGGATGTAAAACCAATCTTGGCCAGAAAGTCATACCAGGGAAGTTGTTCGTTAAACGCATCCACAATTGTTGGAATACCCAGCCCGATGTATTTGGTGGTGCCGATGGCAAAAACTGCCGCCGCTACCAACACCCCGCCAATCACAGGGCGCAAAGGAGGATAGTCTATAAACTTGCGGAAAAGCTGGCTCCAAAAATGGGTGGCTTTGGCAAAAAGCCTTCCAGCTAGTCCAAAGCAGATTCCCGCCGGAATTATCCAAAGCGTGTTGATTAAATTTATTTCAGGAATGTAAGGGATGATATAAGGGGTATGATGCACCTCAAAAAGTTGGGCACAAGTATAGTCAGCCACATAAGCTCCCAAAAAAGCGGGCAGTATGGATTCATATCTGATGCGGCCAATAACCAACCACTCTAGGGCGAAAATCGCTCCAGCCAATGGTGTTCCAAAAACAGAAGCAAAGCCTGCTGCCACACCAATCGTAATTAATGTTTTCCGGTCTTGAGTTGTGAGCTTAAACCATTTGGTAAATTGGTCAGCAATAGCCCCCCCCATTTGCACCGCGGTTCCCTCACGTCCGGCGGAACCTCCAAAAAGGTGGGTGGCTACAGTTCCAAAGAGAACCAAGGGAGCCATCCGTAGGGGGATTACTTTCAAAGGATTGTAGAATTCCTCCAATAGCTGGTTGTTGCCCTTGACGACCGACTCTCCAAACTTATGGTAAACCCAGCCGATAATAAAGCCCCCCAATGGCAATAAAGCTATCAACCAGATGTTGGCCTCCCTATAATTGGTGGCCCACTTTAAGGAAATTAGAAAGAGTGCAGATGCGGCGCCGGCCAATAGTCCGACGGCTGTGGCAATGATGAGCCACTTGGAAGTAAACAATAAATTAGGCAGAAATTCAAGCTGCATGAACTGCTTCAGACGCAGTTGTTCATTGATCCTCTTCAACATGGAGAAAATGCTTAAGTTAAATTAAGTTGAAGTAGGAGTCATCAGCACCAAAAAAATTGGGCGGTTGTAGGTGGTACCCCATCACCTTTGGAAGTACGACGGACCAATTGGTCACGAAGGACACGAAGTTTAAAAGAAGTAACACAAAGACTACTTCGCTTCAAACTGATAAGGGAGGTAAAATAAGGAAGGTAGGTTGAGCGAGGTCAACCTACCCTGAGCCTAATTATTTCTTCTTGGAAATGTAGCTTACCAGGTCTACAACTTTGGAGGAATAGCCCCACTCGTTGTCATACCAGCTCACTACTTTGACAAATTTGTCGGAAAGTTGAATCCCGGCACCAGCGTCAAAGATGGAAGTTCTCGCATCTCCGATGAAGTCGTTTGATACAACCTGGTCTTCCGTATAACCAAGGATACCCTTAAGTTCACCTTCAGACATTTCCTTCATTTTAGCGCAGATTTCTTCATAGCTAGCTGGCTTCTGAAGTCTTACTGTAAGGTCAACCACTGATACGTTAGGGGTTGGTACACGGAAAGCCATTCCTGTAAGTTTGCCGTTCAAGTCAGGGATAACTTTACCCACTGCTTTAGCAGCACCTGTAGAGGATGGGATGATGTTTTGTCCAGCACCTCTTCCGCCTCTCCAGTCTTTGGCAGACGGTCCGTCAACGGTTTTCTGTGTGGCAGTAGTAGCGTGCACTGTAGTCATCAAGCCTTCTTCGATACCCCAGGTGTCGTGCAACACTTTAGCGATAGGTGCAAGACAGTTGGTGGTACAAGAAGCATTGGATACAAACTGCATGTCAGAAGTGTAAGATTCCTCGTTTACGCCCATTACAAACATAGGAGTGTCGTCCTTAGAAGGAGCAGACATGATTACTTTTTTTGCGCCGGCCTCAATATGGCCTTTAGCTGAATCTTTGGTAAGGAAAAGTCCTGTGGATTCCACAACGTATTCCGCACCTATATCACCCCACTTAAGGTCTGCAGGGTTTTTCTCTGATGTCACACGGATAGTGTTGCCGTTGACGATCAAGTTACCGTCTTTTACTGATACCTCACCCTTGAACTGGCCATGAGTGGAGTCATATTTAAGCATGTAGGCCAAGTAATCAGGGTCTACCAAGTCATTAATGCCGACAATCTGAATATCGTCTCTTTCTTGTGCAGCTCTGAAAACTAGTCTTCCGATTCTTCCGAATCCGTTTATACCAACTTTTACTTTTTCCATATTATGATTTCGTTTTATCGAATAGGTTTTAAATGATAATTGTAAAGCGATTGTTTAAAATTACCACATATTTTTCAACCTATCAAAATTTACAGCGAAATAGCAAAGTTTGGCAGAACATTGTCTTCATTTGGGTGCCTTTTCAGGCTTAAACTGAATTTTAGCTCTATTTTTTATTGGAGAACCAGTTCTAGATAGTCTCTATAAAATAAGGGTAAGCCCGAGCTATATCAGCTTAATGGTCATTGACGACCTCTCCCTTTTTCATTTCAGCATGGATATAGTACGCGTTGTTTAATGCGAAATGGGCGTCCTCTGAGATTTCCTCCAAAAATGAAACCTCCACCCATCCATTTTGCCTTTTACCTATTACCAACTCCCGAGGGATGAAAACATAATCACCCTGCGAATCTGCCAATTGAAAGGCATAGCTCCTGCCTGCCTCATTAAAAATGGCCTTCTCGGGGATGGCCAGACCCACCTGAGTATCCGTCAGGATATCAGCTTTCACATACATGCCGGGCACAAGATTATTGGTTTCAGAATCTATTTCTGCATGGACCTGAATTGCTTTGGTTTTTGCATCGAATTTTTGGGAAACAGAGAAGATGCTGCCCTGAAATTCAACTCCATCTCCATGATTAAGACGGAACCTCACTTCCTGGCCAATCTTTACATGGTTAATGTCCTTTTCATATACCAACAGTTTCACATGAATATGGTCAGTATTTATGAGTTCAAACAGTTCGGTTTCTGGTTGAACAAATTGGCCGTTTTTGACCCACACATCCACAATGGAGCCAGTGATAGGGCTGAGTATGGGTACCCTGTCGTAAAATTCCCCGGCTTTTAGCCTTTCACCATTTATCCCTAAAAGACTCAGCTGTGATTCATAACCTTTCATCAGACTTCTGGCGCTGCGAAATTCCGATTGGGCTTGTTGGAAAGTCTTACCTGCGCCAACCTCTTCATCCAGAAGTCTTTGCTGGCGGTTGAACTCCAATTCTGCCATTTCAAAGCGGTTGATGCTTTCCAGGTAGTCGCTTTGAAGTTTAATTAGGTTTGGATGGGATAGATAGGCCAAGACCTGTCCTTTCTTGACTGGGTCCCCCTCGATGACCTGGATTTGGGTGATATTTGCACCGACCACCGTGGTCACGATAGCTTCGTGTTGCGGCGGAACTTCGAGGATTCCGCTTAACTGGATAGGATTGGACAGGTTGCGTTTGCTTAAAGGGCCTACCTCGATGGCAAGGGTTTCATACTGCCGACTGGTGAAGCTTGCAAAATTGCCTTCCTCAAATCCACTTAGATTCTCATCATTTTGGCTATGACCTCCTTCATTATTGCCACAAGAGAGCACAATGGGAGTAAGGATGATGGCAAAATATTTATATATAGTTTTCATGGTAGATCGGGGTTTAGGTAAAATTCAAGTTGGAAACGGGTTTGAAGGTAATTTCCCAATACTTCCAAAGCACTTTTTTCCAGTTGCAGGGATTCGTTGAGGTTTTGGATTAGCGTGACATAGTCAATTTCCCCCTCCCGGAAGGCCAACATTGCTCCTTCACGCTGTTCTTTGGCCAAAGGCAAAGCTTCCTCCTCATAAAACACCCTAGAGGAAAGCCATTTTCTATATTGTTGCTCAAGTGAGCGGACTTGGGTGTCATATTCAAATTGAGTTTGCTCAAAACTACGATGAGCAATCTCCTGTTGTATCCTGGCCGCCTGGATTCTGCCTTTTTGTGGGGAAAAAAAGCGGTATGGATAGTCCAAACTGGTATTGCATGAAATTAGGTTGTCGGTCAACCCTTTGCGGACCGTATTGGGCTTGGAATTTAGGCAAAAGCCCAGCCTTTGCCACTCTGCTGTCGGCTTGGGCGATTTCTACATTTTGATTGGCCTGCCGAAGGATTGGGTGATTGTGAGAGCCAGACTCTATTGGTAAAGGCATTCTCCAATAGGTATCGTTTTGATCCGCGGTAAAGACCGAATCGCTTGCCATCCAGAGATTAAATCTGATCAATGCATCTGCAAGATCAAATTCCGACTGCTCCAGATTCAAACTCATCTGCTTGGACTGGTTTTTTGCGGCCAAAAGTGCCAGCCTTGATATTTCCTGGACTTCAAAACGGACTTCTGCTGCCCTTTCAAAATTTTGATATAACGAATCCAGCTCCTTAAACAACTCCACGTTTCTGAGTTGCACATAAACCCTTGCAAAGGCAAGCTGCACCTCTTGGCGGATTTCCAGTTGGTTGAGGTTCATGTTGATTTCGGACAGTGCCACTCTTTGGCGTTGGGCGGTGAGTTTGGGGCCTATCCCAAATAGGTCAATATCGGATTGGTAAAACCCTATAGGGGTAACCACACCCTGCTGGCCTTCTCTTGCAATCTCATCCCCAGCCGTGAATAAATTGGTGCTGCCAAGGTCCCAGGCTGTTTTTTTTAAACTTTCTTCCTGGTCGATTTGCAGTTGGGCCTGCATTAACTGAGGGTAATTTTCCAATGCTCTTTTTACGGCCTTCTCCATGGAAATCGGAAGAGGTTGCTGCATCTGCTGGGCATTGACTTGACCTATCAGGCAAACGAAGACAACCATGGAAGTCAGCCCCAGTTTACCAAACCGGAAGGTTCTCGACTCTGTCCAACAATAAAGAATGGGCAGTAAGAAGAGGGTTAGTAGGGTGGAGGTGACCATCCCACCAATCACCACCGTGGCCAATGGCTGCTGGACTTCTGCTCCAGCTGATCGGGAGAGGGCCATGGGCATGAAGCCTAAAATATCTGTCAAAGCTGTTAACATAATAGGTCTAATTCTTCGGCGAGAGCCCAAGCGGATTCTTTCGCCCAGGTCATCCACGCCTTCTGATTTCAATTCGTTCCAAGAGCTTATCAATACCAACCCGTTGAGTACTGCCACGCCAAAAAGCACGATGAAGCCTACCCCTGCTGATATACTGAATGGCATTCCCCTAAGCCAGAGGCTGAATACCCCACCGATCGCTGCCATGGGAATGGCCATATAAATCATAAATGTCTGCTTGAAGGAACCAAGGGCAAGGAAAATCAGGAAGAAAATTAGCGCCAAAGCTATAGGTACTACGATTTGTAGCCTTGCTGTGGCACGTTCCAGGTTTTCGAATGCACCTCCGTAGCGGATGTAGTAGCCTGGAGGTAATTGTAAATTGGCCTGTAGGGTGGACTCGATTTCATCTACCAAAGATTTGATGTCCCGTCCTCGCACATTGATTCCCACATAGGTTCGCCGCTGGGTGTCGTCTCGACTGATCTGCATGGGGCCTTCCTCAAAATGAACATCAGCCAAAACCTGTAAGGGAATCTGTTCTCCTGTCCGAGTGGTGACGAACAAGTTTTGAACATCCGATATATCTTCCCTAAACGCTTTGTCTAGCCTCACCACCAGATCAAACCTGCGATCCTCTTCCAAGATTAACCCTGCTTTGCCGCCAGCAAAGGCGGTTTCTATCAAACTATTGACCTCTTTTATAGATACGCCATATTGGGCCAGCAAAGCACGGTGGTAGGTCACTGTCATTTGGGGAAGCCCTGATGTTGCCTCGACCTTCAAGTCAGCCACACCCTCAATATTGCTCACCAGTCTACCGATTTCCTCTGCTTTTTGGGCTAGCACTTCTAGGTCTTCCCCAAAAACCTTTATGGCAACATCTTCCCGCACACCCGAGATGAGTTCGTTGAAACGCATTTCAATGGGTTGAGAAAACTCAAGGTTGATTCCCGTCACCACGGCTAACTCGTCCTCAATTCTTTCAATTAATTCCTCTTTGCTGTCGGCCGAAACCCATTCGGATTTGGGTTTGAGGATAATGAAACAGTCTGCCATATCCATAGGCATGGGATCAGTAGGGACTTCTGCGACTCCAAAGCGTGATAAAACCTGCTCGATTTCCGGAAACTTGTCCAATAGTATTTGTTCAATCTGGGTGGAGGTGCGTATGCCTTCCTCCAAGGTGCTGCTTGTTTGAGAATGATGTGGAAGGCAATGTCCCCTTCATCCAGTTGCGGAATGAACTCCCCTCCCAGCCGGGTGAAGGTGAAGACAGAAATGGCCAGCAGGGCCACTGCACTTATGATCACAAAAGAGGACTTTTGAAGGGCATCCTTGAGTGTCTTTTCATATTTGTTTTCTACCCAGAAAACAATTTTGTCCCCGAAGGAGGCTTTTTCCTTGACAGAAACCTTGACAAATAGAGCGGAAGCCATTGGGACATAAGTCAGGCAAAGAATCATGGCGCCCATCATAGCAAACATGAAGGTAAGGGCCATGGGTTGGAACATTTTTCCCTCAATGCCTTCCAGGAAAAGAATGGGTAGAAACACGATCAATATAATCAGTTGGCCAAAAAAGGCGGCATTCATCATCTTGCTGGAGGCTTTTAAGGTAACTTTATCTCTAGCCGCACGGTCTATGCTTTTTCCCTTTTGGACACGCTGATGTAAATGGAAGACGGTGCCTTCCACGATGATCACTGCCCCATCCACAATAATCCCGAAATCAATCGCGCCTAGACTCATCAGGTTAGCCCACACATCGAAGATATGCATCATCACGAAGGCGAAAAGTAGAGAAAGGGGGATGGTGGAGGCCACAATGAGCCCTCCCCTCCAGTTGCCAAGCAAGAAGACCAAGACAAAGATGACGATCAGCGCCCCTTCGGTAAGGTTGGTTTTGATGGTGCTGGTGGTTTCGGAAATGAGCTGGCTGCGGTCCAGAAAAGGGATTATGCTTACACCTTCGGGTAGGCTAAGCTGTATCTGCTCCATCCTCTCCTTCACGCTTCCGATCACCTTGTTGGAGTTGGCCCCTTTGAGCATGAAAATGATGCCCCCAACGGCTTCCCCTTCCCCATTTTTGGTAAAGGCCCCATACCTTACCGCCGAGCCATATTGCACCGTTGCCACATCTTTTATCCTCAAGGGAATGCCTCTTTCGGTATGAATGGGAGTATTTTCTATGTCCTCGAGGCTTCTGGCAAGACCTTCTCCACGGATGAAATTGGCCATATGGTTTTTCTCGATGTAGGCCCCTCCGGTATTTTGGTTGTTTTCTTCCAGCGCTAAGAACACATCTCTAATACTGAGCTCATGAGACCGCAATTCGTGTGGGTTGATCGCTACTTCGAATTGTTTGACCAAGCCGCCGAATGAATTGACCTCGATAACGCCTGGGACCATTGCCATCTGCCTCTTGACAATCCAGTCCTGCAGAGTACGCAGTTCCATTACATCATATTTGTCTTTGAAGGCAGGGTCCACTTCCAGGGAATATTGGTAGATCTCCCCCAAACCTGTGGAAATCGGACCCATGGATATTTCCCCCATTCCCTCGGGGATTTCCTTTCGCACCTCCTCGAGTTTTTCGCCTATGAGTTGGCGGGGCAGGTAAATTCCCATTCCGTCCTCAAATACGATGGTGACTACCGATAGGCCAAATCTGGAAATGGAGCGGATCTCGATTACTCCTGGCAAGTTGGACATGGCCACCTCGACGGGGTAGGATATAAACTGTTCAATGTCCTGGGTTCCCAAATTTGGTGCTTGGGTAATGATTTGAACCTGGTTGTTGGTCACATCCGGTACCGCATCCATTGGGACTTGTGTAAGACTGTAAATGCCGCCGACAATTAAGGCAAGGGTCAACAGGCCAATGATCAGCTTATTCTGAATAGAAAAAGCAATGATTCTGTTAATCATGATAATTGATTTACTGATAAGAAGATTGGGGACAGCACATAGCTATCCTTTGGTGTTCAAATCAGCTTACTCGAGGAGGTTGAAAAGGGGAGGGTGCTTCTATGACAGGCAAATGCTCATGGTAGCGGCCCAGCATGGCGGCATTCAGTTCGATTGGCTTATCCAGTTCAAAAGCGGTGGTGTTTGGGTAAAACACCCACTGGTTTATCGTGTTGTGACTTTCTCGGAAGGGGAGGTTAGCATGGTCTGGGTCTTCGGCAACAAATTCATAGTCGCCGTCATTGTAGAGGTAGTGTCCTTCCACAAATTCCCAGAAAGTGTCGCCATATTCCACTTTGTGAACCTGGTAATGGTCAAAAAATGCAGGGATCCGGTGCAGGTCACAGCAAAGGTCCATGTTCGGTAGAAAAGCTTTTACCGAAATGATGCTCAGCAATATGACGTAGGCAAACGATCTCATGAGGGAGTAAAAATAGGGATTTTTTCCTGAATTTTAGCTGCTGGTAAAAATTACAAGTTTTTCTTGGATGGTTTTCAACAATTTGCTTCTATCAAGGTTAATAAGATACAATCTTATCCTATTTTTTGGACAAAAGATTAATACTGTTAACATAGTGTGTTAGATAAGTAAATGTTTATTGGTAGTAAAGGGGTGGCCCTGGTTACCCCTTTTACTTTGCAAAATTTTAAATGACTTATGGACTTCTTTGATTTGATACGTTGGGGCAAAACCGAGGAACTGAAGGAAAGAATAGCAGCGGACCATTCTTTGGTGGAAAAGAAAAACGAAAAAGGTTTTCCTCCTCTTATTTTGGCTACCTACAACGATCAGCCCGAGATTGCCAAAATCCTGCTTGATCATGGCGCCGATGTGGACTCCCGGGACATGGCGGGCAATACAGCCTTGATGGGAATTTGCTTCAAAGGCTATCTCGAGATGGGCAAGATGCTACTTGCCAAAGGGGCCGATGTGAACGCCAGAAATTACAACGGCGCGACGGCGTTGATCTATGCGGCGACTTTTAATCATAAGGACATTGCTCAGTGGCTGATTGACAATGGGGCCGACAAGCACGTTATAGATGCCCGTGGGAATACCGCTTATACACATGCTTTGATGCAAGGTTCAGAGGATTTGGCGGAAATGGTGAAGTAATGTGCTGTCCTATGATTTAAATCATGTTTCATTATATTTTTGGTTTCCCTTGAAACCGTCCTTATTTTTATATTTTTGCCTGTGAGAAAATAAGGAAGCGCTATGAAGAAGACCCTACTCGACAAGACCATCAGGCCCATCAATAAATTTATCCACTACGATAACTCCGGAGGGATTGCCCTCTTTTTGGCGGTTATAGTAGCTCTGATATGGGCCAATTCACCTTGGAGGGATTCTTATCATCATATCTGGCATACCTATTTTAGCATTGGGTTTGCCGATAATATCCTTTCTTATTCCCTCCACCACTGGGTAAACGACGGCCTGATGGCCATGTTCTTTTTTGTGGTCGGATTGGAGCTCAAGCGGGAAATCATCGCCGGGGAGCTTTCCACCATGAAAAAAGCCCTCATGCCCATGGCTGCAGCAGCAGGCGGGATGGTGTTTCCGGCTTTGATCTATGTTTTTATCAACCAGGGAGAACCCACTGTCAACGGTTGGGGTATACCCATGGCTACTGATATTGTATTTGCCTTGGCGTTGATGTCTCTGGCTGGCAAAAGTGTTCCTTTGACTGCGAAAGTCTTCTTGGTAGCCTTGGCCACCGTGGATGATATCGGTGCAGTGTTGGTAATCGCTTTCTTTTATAGCTCCGAACTGTCTTTCTTAAGCCTTTTCAGTGGCTTGGGCTTACTTTCCCTCCTTGTGGGAGCAAATTTATTGGGAGTGAGGAATACCATTTTCTATGCAGTAATAGGTATCGGTGGGGTTTGGTTGGCATTCTTGCTTTCAGGTGTACATGCCACGATTGCTGGGGTATTGGTAGCCTTTGCCATTCCGGCAAGAACCCGGGTTAACGAATCCTTGTATTCCAGAAGTATCAATTACCTGCTGTACAAATTTGACAAGCAGATACCGATCCGTGGGCCACTGATGACGCCCAGGCAGCACAGGATCATAGAAAAGATCAAGGTCATCTCCAGAGATGCCCAGACGCCCCTACAGAAAATCGAAAATGCACTGCACCCCATTGTTACCTTTGTAGTAATTCCCTTGTTTGCTCTTTCCAATGCAGGTGTGGAGATCGGGGAGAACTTCTTTGCCGAACTGATTAATCCTGTGAGTATAGGCGTGTTTTTCGGTTTGACTTTAGGCAAACTGGTGGGAGTACTATCCTTCTCTTGGATACTGGTAAAAGCCAAGATAGCCCAGTTACCCAAGAATATGAACTGGATGCATATCGCCGGAATCGCGGGATTGGCCGGGGTTGGTTTTACAATGTCCCTGTTCATTACCGCACTTGCCTTTGACAGCACCGAAATCGTCGATCAGTCCAAATACGGGATCCTGTTGGCTTCTGTAGTTTCTGGTACAGTGGGTGTGGTGTTGTTGAAGAAGGCTTAAGGGCGGTATTAGCCACGAAGGCGCAAAGGTAAATTGTAGGTTGATTGTGATGAAGAAGGCTTAAGAGTAATAGTAGCCACGAAGGCGCGAAGGCGCAAAGAGGAATTGCGGGGTGGTGATGAAGTAGGCTTGAGCATTCCCTTAGTTATCAGTTGCTTGCCTTGTAATAAAATGTGATTAACTTTGTGGACAGTTTCAAGTTAATGGAGAAATTTAGGTCACTAAACTTATGTGTTGTTCTGTGGATTGCTCTTTTGGGCACTATGGAACTGGTGTGCGGCCTTCAGCTCTGTCATGGTGATGCAAAAAGTGAAGTCCAATCCCATTCTTCAGAAGGAGACCACGACCATTGTTGTACAAGTGTCGCGGAACTATCCTATTTGGAGGATGATTTTTTACCCCAACTTTCTTTAGAAAAGAGCTTGGATTTTGCTCTGCCAACACCCTTTGAACCTGTGGGTGTTGGGATTTTCACGGAATCCTTTGCTGACTACTACTTTCATCCGAATTTATCAATTCGAGATCTTCATCTACTACATCAAGTATTTATCATTTAGCAATAGAATAGAAGACGTAACTGTAATCTGATCTATTTTAAAATTTGAAAACCCCATAGACTGGGGCTTAAAAACTATTGCTAAAAATGAAAGTACCTAAATTTATATTGCCATTATTTATAGTATCCACAGGAGTAGCCTTTGCTCACGACCCAGTAGAGCACAATTCGCCTAAGGCGTCCTATTTCGATTTTCCTTGGAGGGATCTGGATGCCTTCCCTTCCAGCCATCCGCTCATCGTGCATTTCGTGATTGTTTTATTAATTGTCGGTGCGATCCTCTATGGTATCAATATTTATTTTAGAAAGCTATCCTTATATTGGACGGCCTTGGTTATGTATATTTTTGGGCTTGGCGCGGCTTATTTAGCCAGTTACCCGCTGCACCCTCACACGGCTGGGTTGACCGAGGCAGCTCAAGAAATCATGTATTTGCATGATTTTTGGGCGTATAATACCCTCACTATCGGTACAATAGGTGCCGTGCTAATGATTGGCAATTTATTTCTATTTAGAAGAAATAGGATTGCTATGACAGCCGTGGCCCTAGTGTTGCTGCTTACCTCTTATGCAGTAAGTATGGCGGGGCATTATGGTGCCCACTTGGTACACATTGAAGGAGTCGGTCCCAAAGGTGAGTTCTTGGAAAAGCATGAACATTAAACTTATGAAGTCCTTTCAGATAAAAATCAAAAATATGGTTTGCCCTAGATGTATAAAGGTAGTGCGGCAGAAATTGGAGCAGGATGGTCTAGAAGTGCAGGAGGTTGAGTTAGGTTATGCTAAAATTTCCTCACCAGACATAAATCTCGGAGAAATCAGTAGATTGCTGGAAGAGGAGGGGTTTGAGCTTATTCCTGACCAAGATGGTAATACGGTTGAAACCATTAAGCATACTGTCTTGCAATATTTTGATTCCATCGTGGAGCAGCAAGTGGTTACCGTAAATCTTTCTGAGTATATCGCCTATAAACTGCATAAAAATTACTTCCAGCTGAGTAAGTTATTCAGTCAAATTGAGGGACGGTCGATAGAGTCTTATTTCTTGGCTTTGAAAATTGAAAAAGTAAAAGAGTTACTTGAAAATAAGGAATTAACGCTATCGGAGATATCAGACCGGTTGCAATATAGTAGTGTGCAGTATTTCTCAACACAGTTTAAGAAACTGACAGGCTTGAGTCCAAGTGCTTATAGAAGTGGAAGTTCGGCCTATCGCAAGGGCTATCAGGATTTATAAATTTACACCAAAAAGTCATAAAAACTTATTGTTGTTAGATAGGTTTGTAAAGTATGTTTAACCCTTAATAAACTTTACCATGAACCACCAAGATTTAATCCAAAAACTAGCCGCCTGTGCTGCTGCATGTGAACACTGTATGGACAGTTGCCTGAGCGAGGACAATGTGCAGCATATGGTAACGTGCATCAAAACCGATAGGGATTGTGCCAAAATCTGCCAAGTAACGGCAAGTTTTGTTGCTTCTGGATCTAGGCATGCCCAGCACTTAATTAAAGAATGTATTGAGATCTGCAACGAATGTGCTTCGGAATGTGAAAAGCATGACCATGACCATTGTCAGCAATGCGCCAAAGCCTGTCGTGAATGTGCGGAAGCTTGCAAAAGCTATCAGACGGCACAGGTGTAAATATGATTAAACCTTCCAGGTTTGGAAAAAAACCTGGAAGGTTTCACCTATTATTCCTTTACCAATTTCTCCACTTTGTTGTTATGCTCTTCTTTCCATTGCTCAAACAGCTCTCCGGTACTGGGGCCGTTGAAGCCGGTGTGGACGTCAACTAATTTGCCATCACGGTCAATATAGAGCATGGAGGGGAAATAAAGTGGTCCCTCCACTTGAGGGAAGGCTGCTTTTAGGTCTTTTTCCTGTCCAGCAATTAGAAAAGGGTAGTTGGCACCTAGTCTATCTTTGGAGCGCTGCACACGGTTTTTAGCGTAGTCAAAATCATCTTTTTTCTCAAAAGCCAAGGCTACAATTTCCACTCTGTCCTTATTCTTCTCATACCACTCTCCCATATACTTGGTTTCATCCATACAGTTGGGGCACCAGCTGCCGAAGATCTGCACCAATACTGGCTTGCCTCTATATTCACTCAAGGAAACTTCGTTGCCATCGAGGTCAGGATAGGTGAAATCGATCGTTTCACTTGCAACCTCCCGGGCCTTATCGGGCAGTTCGAAACCTTCATTCCTGGTAGCAGTAAAAGAATAGTTGCCTGTCAGGCCATTGAAGTACTTGCCAGTAACCTTGCCGTTTTCATCTAGCTCACCGATAAATAGCTTGGCTTCTTCCCCGTTGAAGGTACTAAGGTAGAAAGTGCTGCCACTCACATTGCCTTCCAGGTAGCGGAAGTCACCCGATGGCAGGGCAAAGCTGCCTTTGATGCGGCTGCCGTCTTGGGTAAACTTACCCACTGCCGGTCTTGGATCGCCGTTGCCCAAGTCAAAGTAGGTTTCCCATCGGCCTCCAAAATCATGTCCTGGCTCGGCATCTGTTTCAAATCTGTTTTTATCATCAGCTTGACTGGCTTGGAAAGGGGCGCGGTAATTATCCACGTAGTGCTTCACCCATTCGCCGGAGAGTTGGCCGTCCGCAAACTTTCCTCTAAGGCTGGCGTCAAACACATTCATTTCCAATATAACAGAATCGCCCTTCACAGAAGCGTCGGCCTCTAGTCTTTCATCGCTGTTCAAGATGAAGGCCTGAAGGTTTTGGCCTTCCCCTTCAAATTCAATGAAGAAGGGTACTTCCCGACCTTGAAGTTCGATGGCCGCACGGTAGGTTCCTTGTGGAGAAGTTGCCGAACTTTCCTGTTCTTGTTCTTGCCCGCAGGAGGTAAATAAGATGCTAAGGATGAATAAGGGAATATACTTTTTGATCATAATCTAATTGGGTGATTTGCGGTAGCAAAGGTAAGAAAATTTAGGAAAGGGGTATGTAATCTAAATTAACCGCAAAGGGCGCGAAGAATCGCAAAGTTGTATAAATCACCTATTTATTCGTGAAATTTATGTTCCCATTTTCTTTGCGCAACTGATGTTTCTTTGCGGTTGGTTTTTTTCTGGTTCTAATCAGTTTTTTTCTACCACCCTAATGCCGAAGTCTTCGACTTTATTAAGTACCATTCCGGTAGTCTGCAGCCAAATAGGCCTAAGGGAGAAACCGGCTTCTCTGATTGCCCGAGCCACCCAGACATTGGAATTGTTGGGGAAGTAATAGGAACTGCTTCCTTCGTAAAAATGGCTATTGGAATAAAGTCCTTCTGTGGCGGGGATGATCTTCCCATTATCATCTAGTTCTAGTTGCTCGATTAGGTAAAGGACAAGCTGGTGCAACTGTTCATCGGTGAGTTCAATTTTCACCACATTGGTGTCAAAATAGTGGTCTTCGACATTTCTTCGGATGGGCTTAAAATGCAACACTGAGGAAGTCGGCCAAAAAACCGCCTTAAAGGCATACCAAAGGTTGAACCGCTCATGAGGATAAAAGTCCGCATCCCCCCAGCCGATCTCCAGGTATGGCGCATCTCCATAGTCATGCCCCTCACTCCAGATACTGTCAGGCAGGACATCGCCGGGAATTACCAACCCAGTATGCCAGCTGATGCTGCTGACATAGATGATATGCTTTTCCGCCTCGGCCTGGAGGCTGGAAAATGAGAGGATAAACAGAAAAAGTAAAGTTAAGCGTTTGGGCATAGGTAATTAACCAGGAAAGTGCGGTTTGGTTGGGGGCTTTACATTATGTCGATCCCTGATTAGTGTTGACCGTTTTGTAATTGAATTTCGTTGTTAAATATAGTCAATACCGGTCTGTTTTCCCTGCTGTAAGTTGACCACTTTTGTTCAAACTGTAATGGGGTCTGCTTATTCAGGTTTTTATGGATCCTTTTGGTATTGTAATGATTGACGGCCCTTTTGACATCTTTGATAAGTTGACTCGATGTTGTGGGGTTCCAATGCCTTAGATATTCGTCCTTTATGGTCTGGTTGATTCTTTCCGCATAGGCATTGTCCTGGGCGGAAAGCCCCATACTTATCTGACAACTTTTCTCCATCAACATATTGATGTACAACTCATAAACATATTGGCTGCCTCTGTCCGAGTGGTGTATCTGAGGAGGCTTATTTTCCTTGAATGCCATTTTCAAAGCCGCCATGTTGGCTGTTGCTCGCATGTGGTCCGATACCTGATATCCAACGATCTTTCTTGTATAAACGTCCAGGATAAAAACAGCGTAATAAAATCTATCCCCAAGCTTTATATAAGTAATATCGGACTGCCAGATGATGGAAGGACTATTGACCTCAAAGCCTTTTATCAAATTTGGAAAGTATCTGCTGGTCGAATAGGTGGTGCGGTGGTAGTTCTTGTACCTCCTTACTCGATATCCCAGCTCCATAAACAGTTCCACAAACCGATCCCGCCCCAGAAATCCTGGTTTGAGGGTGTCATACATTTTCTCTACCCCACATCCGGGATGTTCCTCTCTGAGCAGTTCAACCTCTGATATAAGTATTTGAATATTAGCTTCAAAAACCTCTTGTCTCTCTCTGTATTGCCGAAAACCCTGCTTGGTAATCCCTGACACAGCGTAGAATTTGTTAAGTGAATACTTCACTTTTGCCTTGTTTTGGGTGTACCATTCGAGCGTTCTGTGCCGGAATTTTTTTTTAAGTCCATGCCTAGATCTTCACCCGCCACTTCTATAAGCTTTTCAAGATATTCAATCTTAAGCTGCTTTTGGCCTACCGCCCGCTCCAGTTCTTTTATTCTTGATTCTTGGTCCTTTAGCTTTTTACTTGTGCTATCCTCCATTTCAATGATTCTATACCCCTTTTCGTTAAAGGTAGAGAATTTATAGATCCAATTGTAAATGGTCTGAAAATGTACTGAATGGAGGCGACTCAGTTGCAGAACGCTAAAGTTACCTTTTTCAAATTCGGCAACAATTGATTTCTTGAACTCCACACTGAATTGCCTTGTCTTGTTGATGGATTTTAAGTTTGCTTTCATGATATAGAATTGAGTAAAAGTGGTCAACCTATATCAGGGACATACA
>NZ_VMKN01000003.1:92490-126746 GCF_007483685.1 Litoribacter populi | reverse complement strand
AGTTACCTTTTTCAAATTCGGCAACAATTGATTTCTTGAACTCCACACTGAATTGCCTTGTCTTGTTGATGGATTTTAAGTTTGCTTTCATGATATAGAATTGAGTAAAAGTGGTCAACCTATATCAGGGACATACAAATGAAGACGGCTGATTACTCCATATCCCCAAAAAACTCCTCAAGATCCAATTTGAATCCCTCCAGCACCGTGGAGCGGACGGTGTCACCCGCACAGAATAGTCGGGAGGGTATATATTTCCCCTCTTTCATCATATAAATGATAAGGGTTTGGTCAAGGGGTTGCAGGATCCAATATTCTCGGACACCATGCTCTAAGTATAAATCGTGCTTAATCTTAAGATCTTTTTTATTGTTGCTGGGCGAAAGGATTTCCACGATAAGATCGGGAGCGCCAAGGCAGCCGGCATCGTCTAGTTTGGCTTTATCACAGATGACGCTGATGTCTGGCTGGACGACGGTAAAAATATCCTCGTTCTTCAGAGATTTTTGGGGTAGGCGTACATCGAATGGGGCTGGATAAATATCACAAGGTTTGCCTTTCAGGAAATTATTGAATGCTGTTGTCAAATTACCTGCTACTTTCTGATGTATTCTGCTCGGAGCCGCAGTCCACTTATAGACTTTACCCTTGATGATTTCCACCATCTCCTCCATATCCCAGGTCAAGTAGTCGGCATAAGAGTATTTGCCCGGATAAGCGGCCAAGGGTTCTTCTGCTTTGGATATGTCCTCTTCGGTTTTCATATCTTAAAAATACAAAATTGTAGGAAATGTATCTGATAAGTAGATGGTTAATTTCGGTTTAGGAGTTTAGTCATCCCGCACCGCATAGCTGCGCTCTATGCGGTGCGGGATTGTTTAGAAGTTTTGGGATGAAGGTTGCATCGCCTCGCGCCTAAACCCCTAAATTTCTGAATGCGCGCAGCGCCCATTCAGAAAGCCACCTTATCTCCCGTACCAAAAAGCCGGGAAGCTAGGTACTTTCCGTCCTCAATCGTGTAAATGATTAAGGTTTGGGCAATGGGGTGAAGTATCCAGTATTCTTTCACCCCGTATTCCTGATAAAGCTCGTACTTGATCTTCAAATCCTTTTTGTTGTTGCTTGGGGAAAGGATCTCTACAATTAAATCTGGTGCACCCACGCAACCTGCCTCGTCCAATTTGCTTTTGTCACTTGTAGACCTTGCCTTTGATGATTTCCACCATCTCCCCCATATCCCTGGTCAAGTAGTCGGCATAAGAGTATTTGCCTGGATAAGCAGCTAAGGGTTCTTCTGCTTTGGATATTTTTTCCTCGGAGTCCATATGATAAAGTTACTAAAATTACCCTTAAATGTTTTACTAAATAATTGGGGTCATGAGAAAAGATAAACCGCAAAGGACGCTAAGAGGCGCAAAGGGGAGGCATATAACTCTAAGTTCTTTGCGCTACTTTGGGGTCTTTGCGGTTAATTTTAGAGGCAAAGCCTCAATTTTCATAGTCCCGAGGCGCAGCTTCGGGACAACGGGTTAGCAACAGCTTTTTCCCTTTTGTATAGGGGGACAAGGGACGGTGCCGTAGCTGCAATATACGCAGCAGTCTCCGGCTTTTGGCTTAATAACAACCTGGCAGTTTTCGCAGTCATAGAAAAATTGACAGGCGTCGGTGGGCATTTGTTCTTCTTTTTGGTGTCCACAGAAAGGGCAGGTGATCGTGGAGGCTAATTGGGCTGACATATCTATTTCTTTAGGTCTATTCGATATCCGGTTTTATTTAACGCGACGAGGATTTCATCAGCTGAGGTTCGGCTTGGATCAAATATGATTACGGCCTTGGATTCATCAAAGGAGGTGTGAGATTGGATCACACCATCAACTTGCTTGGCTTGAAGGTTAACAGTTGGCTCACAGCCGCTACATGTCATCCCTTTTACACTGAACTCCACCGAATGAGTATTAAACAATGCCTCATCTGGTACCTCTTCCGCTGTAGGGTATAAAATAAGAGGAATAAGAAGGAAAACTGAGTGCTAAAAAAGCAAAAACGGTTACGGCTGTCAGAAATGCTTTGCCTTGTAGGAAGGAAGGTTTAGGATCGCATGAAGTGCTGCAATCTGGGGTAGTTTTTCTCGATTGGGATATTTGATTGTACCAGGCCAATCCTAGGAAAGCTACCGTGATGCCTGATAAAAAGGGTCTGAAAGGTTCAACCCAAGCAAAATTGGAAGCCACGCCACCCGAACCTGCTAAAAAGGCCATAACAGGGGCTATGCAGCAGAGGGAAGCGGTGATAGAAGCGAGGATACCGGAAACTGATAGGGTGATTGACTTTTTCATTGATATAAAGGTAGGAAAAAAATTGTGCAGCCTGCCTATTGGGTTACCTCCTGGTAGGTGCCTAACTTTTCTTCTGAAAAACCCTCACATAATCCACTTCCAGTTTTCTGGGAAAGCGGATTTGGCTTGGGTCACCACCCCCGGCCCCAATGGCTAGGTTAATTAAGATATAATGTGGATCGTGGAAAGGGTTGTAGCCATCTGGCTGATAGGTGTCATCCAGAGCCACTTCATTGAACAAGATGTCGTCGATGAAGATTTTGATGTGCTCCTCGGTCCATTCCAATTTCCAAATGTGGAATTTATCAAGCCACTTGGGGTCCTGTTGTGTAAAATGGCTGAGAGGAGTTTTGCTGTCTTCCAGGTAGGGCTTTCCGTTTTCATCTAGCCAAACCACATTGGTAACCATGGTGGGTACGCCTTCGATGCGGAAAAACTCGAGGATATCTATTTCCCCGTTTTCCGGCCAAGGTCTTTCTGTACCCAGGGTCCAAATGGCTGGCCAGAGGCCTTCGGCGGGATCAAGTTTAGCTCGGAATTCAAAAATGCCATACCTGAATTCCTTCCTTCCTTGGGTGGTAATACTGGAGGAAGTATATTCAGCATATTCCCTTTCGCTTTTCCAATTTTCGCTTGAAGGATCGTAATCCTGGTTTTTTACTCTCTGCTTTCTGCCTACTATTACCAATTTGCCATTTTTCACTTTAGCGTTTTGAGGCCTGTAGTATTGTAGCTCAAGGTTTCTGATATAACCTTCCTCATAAGTCCAGAATTCAGGGTTAGGTTGTCCCTTATAATTAAATTCATTATGCCAGACCAATTCGTATCCCTCTGGAGGGGTTATGGGTTCATCCATGGTGGTTAGTTGTAAGGACTTGCATGAGGATAAGAGAATTAGGGTAAAAGATATGAAAGTAATTGAAATGTAACTTTTGCTATTCGCCTTTTCCGTTCTTCTGACCATATATCTATCGTTCAAATTCCTGCACCTCTCCTAAGAGAAGGGTTGAATTTGGGGGGTATGCTTATAAACTTTGTATGCTAAAATAGCTTATTATTTAAGTCAAGCCTAATATCATGTTTAAGAATATATCCATAGTCCTTCTGTTATTTTTTATTCTGGGTACCTCGATGATCCGCATTACCTCCATGTCCAAGTATTTCGATGATGGCCGGGGAAAGGCCATCAGTCTGGCCTCCTTGGGTCATCCACTTGGCGAGGCGTTTTTGCCTTTGCTGGTGCTTGGAGTAATTGCAATTTTTGGTTGGAGGGGTTCTCTCTGGTTCAGTGCAGCCGCAGTGCTTTTATTGGTGCCTGCTTTTGTCTATGGATTAATTAAGGAGAAGCACTTGGTGGTAAAGGAAAGTCGACCTTTGAGCCAAACGGCACGGGAGAGTGAAGCAAACATTAGCCAATGGCAGATACTCAAATCTAAGAGTTTCTGGACGCTTGCCCCAAATGTTTTTGTCCTTTCATTTACCGTAACCGGTCTTTTCTTTTATCAATTTGCCATAGCCGATTTTAAAGGATGGTCACTGGAATGGATGGCAATGGGCTTAACGGCATATGCCATTGCAGGTTCTGTAGCTATTCTCTTCGCCGGCCCCCTGATTGATAAGTATACCGCAAAAGTGTTTTTCCCTTTTTATTTGATACCGTTTTTGCTGGGAGTGTTCAGCATCTGGTTTTTGGACTTCCGCTTTGCGGTATTTGTCTATATGACACTGTTGGGGCTTTCGGCTGGCTTTGGGGGTGCCCTGAAGTCTGCGCTTCAGGTTGAGTTTTTCGGCACGCGGTCGATTGGTTCGGTAAGGAGCATTTTCACCTCCCTAATGGTGATGAGTACGGCAATTGGTCCATTTGCGTTCGGGGCAATCGTGGATTTTGGGTTCGGTCTTGATACTGTTTTTATGTTTGCTTCTGTATTATTGACCATAGTGATTGTTCTGTCCTTTCGTGCCCTGCCAAGTTATACCTATAAAAGGATGAAATATCGATTGGTTAAATGATATAGAAGGTGTCTACTAACTTTTTAATATCCTTTTCGATAAATCATTTATTATTGAATGTTTTTTAGTCATATTTTCGACATTTTTACCTAAATTCCGTTCGGATAACGTTAAATGTTGATTTTTATGAAAAAGATAGGTGTGCTATTAGGCCTGTTGGTAGGCTTTAATTTTTCAGTGATGTCTCAGGACAAGCGTCTCGAGGGTCTTGAAGAGGAATTGGAAAAAGTATTGGAGACTTGGCAAGCGCCAGGATTTTCAGTAGTGGTGGTGGATAAGGATAAAGTGATTTACAGTAAAGGCTTCGGGTATCGGGATTATGAAAACCAGTTGCCAGCTACTCCACAAACACTATATGCCATCGGTTCTAGTTCAAAAGCTTTTACCTCGGCACTGATGGGGAAACTGCGGGATGAGGGCAAACTCAAACTTGAGGATAGCCCAATCAAGCATATTCCCGAATTGCAGTTCAAGAATAATGAGTTAAACAACATGGTGACTATCCGAGATTTGATGACTCATAGGACCGGACTGCCCCGACACGATATTAGCTGGTATCTTTTTTCTACTGATTCCCGTGACAGTTTGGTGCAGCGAATTGCCCATCATGAGCCATTTGCCAAGGTCCGAGAGACCTGGTATTACAACAATTTCATGTATTTGCTTCAGGGGGTGATTTCTGAAAAGCTATATGGTAAAAGCTGGGAGGATAATATTGCCGAGCAGTTTTTTGAGCCCCTGGGCATGTCCAGTTCGACTGCCAAAATCGACGGATTGAAAAACGGCAAGGAAGCAGCATTTGGCTACAAGCTGAAAAATGACTCCATAGTTACCAAAATGGATTATTATGACATTGCGGCCATGGGTCCGGCGGGAAGTATCAACAGCAACGTGGAAGACCTTTCCAAATGGCTGATCACTTGGATCAATGGCGGAAAATATAATGATGAGCAGATTCTTTCCCCAGGTTATATTCAAGAGGCCATCAGTCCTCATATGGTGATGAGCTCAGGCCCCCCTACCGCCGACCAACCTGACCTGCACTTGAGTTCATACGGTTATGGCTGGATGGTAAGCTCCTACAAAGGACATTACAGAGTAGAGCATGGAGGCAATATTGATGGTTTTTCGGCTAATGTTGCCTTCTACCCAACTGACAGTGTGGGGATTGCGGTATTGGTCAATCAAAACGGCTCCTCAGTACCGAATATCGTTAGAAACATCATTTCAGACAAGATGCTGAGCGTTGAATCAACAGACTGGAACAACCTGATAAAGGAAAGAGCAGACAAAGCAAAGGCTGAGCAGGATTCAGTGCAAGTATCAATGAGTTCAAGCCAGAAGAGAGGCACCAAGCCTACCCATAATTTGAGAGAATTTGAGGGGGATTACACTAATCCAGGTTATGGCAAGTTTACCATTGAAGTACAAAATGACTCTTTGTATGCAAAGACTAAGAAGGAGTCGATGTGGCTCAAACATGTTCACTATAATGTCTTCATGCCTTACCCTGTGGAAAATGGCCTGCCTGATACGCTGGAGATGTCGCCTTTGAGGCTGAATTTCAGGATTGGGGACAGTGGGGACATTTCTGCCCTGACTGTAAAATTGGAACCCACCGTGGATGCCTTGGAGTTTAGAAGAAAGCCCAAAGAGGTGGAGGTTGATACGGAAAAAATGAAGGAGTATGAAGGTGAATACAGTTTGGGTGGGCAGACCATCCGCTTTTACCTCAAAGAAGGCGATGATTCCACACTTTACCTTTTTGTCCCTGGCCAGCCTGAGTATGATTTGCTGGCTATTGAAGAGGATACCTTTACGTTGAAAATTGTGGAAGGATTCAAGATTCGGTTTGATCGGGATGAGGAGGATAAGATTAACGAAGCGGTTTTTGAGCAGCCGAATGGGACTTTCAGGGCGAAACGGAAGTAGATTATCATGATATAACAACCACTAAGGCGCGGAGGACACAGAGAGGAATTAGTAAGAGGTAAGAAGTCAGAAGTAAACGGTTTTACCTCTGACTTCTTACCTTTCCCTTCTTACTAATAAATACTTTACGGATTATGCTTCTCCATACAAGTAATGTGGTTTCATAACAAATGGCCCCCCTGCGAGTTAAATGGGTGTGTTTTATGCCTAAATTATGCTTAAAAGTCATATTTACTTTATATTTTTTGTCGTTTTACTCACCGGTTGTATCGGGCAGAAAAAGGTGGTTTCCACGGAGTTGCCTATTCAAGCAGAGTGCTTTTCTACCCTTGTAGACAAGCATTTTACCCCAACAGATATAGAGTTTAAGGAACTTGATGAAAAGTACCAGGATGAAATTGACCGCAGAAAGCATTTTTTGAGTTTGGCCTTGGAGATGGAAGAAGACCTCCAGCGGCTGGTGCAGATGAAAATGGATGAGGAGCCGGAGGAGGATATCAAAAGGTTGAGGGACCAGTTGATCCGTGTGGTAGACCTTGCTGAAATGGAGGTTTCGGCCATTGCTAGCGGATTGATCTGCGAGGAAGAGAATAGCACCCAGTTGGCAACATACCTTGACCGGAAAGTGGGAAACCAAGAAAGAAAGCTCACCGTGGCCGCAATAACCATTGGGGCAGGGATGGCCACCGCACGTGGGGTTACCAATCTGGGCGGATGGCAAAGTCCAGCGGTGGAAGGCGTGATCTTGGCCGGAGCACTTGTGGAGGTATACATTGCCGTGAAAATACTCTTATTGACTCGCAAGATGGAAGTAGAACACCCGGTCAATATCATTGAAATGGTAATAGAAAAGGATAATTCAGCGGGTATTTTTTCCCCTGCGGTTTGGTTTTACCTCAATGAGACTTCAGAAGTGATGGAAAAACCTCTCCGCGATCAGATGATTGAGCGCTGGGAAACATATACCCAGTATGCTGACAAGGATTTTGATCTTTTCATGGGAGAAAAGGGGACTTACAATGCTGAGCAGCTACATACCCGATCAGACCTTTTGGAAAACATCACCGCGCAGGTCAACATCATGAAGCAGGACATTATGCATATGATGAGGTTTTTGCATGGGTTCTGAGATAAATTAAACCTCCCCAGGTTTTCGTGAGGTAAATTTAAACCTGGCAGGTTTTTGCGTGATTTGGCAGGTTTTTTGAAAAGGGGAATGGCTTTGAAGGCAGAGTTTTTTATCTTGCCGCCCTATTTTTAAATATCAATTTAACATCATCAATGGGAATATTAGAAGCTTTCATCCTGGGTTTGATCCAAGGATTTACTGAATTTTTACCTATCAGCAGTAGTGGACATTTAGAAATCGGGACTTATTTACTCAATGTCGAGCCAGCTGACAACTTAATTTTTCAATTAATTGTCCATGCAGGAACTACCCTAAGTACCATTATCGTATTTCGAAAGGATATAGCAGATTTGTTTAAGGGCATATTCACTACTGAGTGGTCGGAAAGCAAGTCTTATGTGGCTAAATTGGTTTTATCAGCTATTCCATTAGCCATAATAGGCTTCACTTTGGAAGATTATATTGAGGAGGTGTTTGCCGGAAGGGTGCTATTTATCGGTTTCATGTTTTTACTGACCGCGTTATTGCTGGCAATGACCCATTTCAGCAAAGGAAAAGGCACTGACGTTACCTATGGAAAGGCTCTTTTGATAGGTTGTGCTCAGGCTATTGCATTGTTGCCTGGAATATCGAGATCTGGGAGTACCATTGCTACAGCTTTGTTGATCGGAGTGGATAAGTACAAAGCCACGAGATTTTCCTTTTTAATGATTCTTATGCCTTTGGTCGGTGCCTCTTTACTTAAGTTTATCAAGTACTTTCAAGACCCCACTATTACCGGAAGTATTTCAGGCGCAGCTGTCATTACGGGGTTTGTGGCCGCCTTCATTTCCGGCTGGATTTCCTGCGTGTGGATGATTAATATTGTCAAGAGAGGGAAGTTGATCTATTTCGCTGCTTACTTATTAGTTGTTGGAATTATTGCTATCATAACATTTCTTTAAGATTTGAATTAAGTCTATATGATTAGACTTGTTTCCTACTTTTTAATCTTTCAGATTTTGCTCAGCAGCTGTGCTTCAGGGCCGCGGATGGTAGAATCTGATCTTCCTTTTCAGGAAGAGTGCTTACAGATTCTTATTGATGACAATCAGGCTGATTATCATCTAGATTTCAAAGGTGAAATAAAGCCTGAATGGGCCGCCGAACTAGATGAAAGTATTTACAGGATGGCGGTCGTCACCAATGGAGTGGAGGAGTTGGAACAATTGGTTTCCTACGCAGACAAGGAAAAGGATGAAGATTATGAACTTGCCCTTCAAAGAATCCTGAGAAAAGTCAATGTGACCAGCCTAGAGGTTTCGGCCATAGCTGGTGGGCTGGATTGCGAAGAGGAAAAAGCGGATCAACTGGCTGATTTTTTGGATAAAAAAGTAAGAAAGCGCGAAAGAAACCTAACAGTCGCTTCTATTATTACGGGTGCGACAGCCTCTATAGTGATGGGGGTGATCCTTTTTGCCGGGGGGAGTGACACCAAAATTGAGCTAGTGGGTATCGCCGGAGGACTTACCGAGGTATACCTTGGACTGAAAATCCTTCGTATGGAAAAGAAGACTGAAGTCGAGCACCCCAACAATGTGTTGAGAATGATTGTTGACAAGGATAACAGTGTGGGTGTTTTTCCGTCCTCTGTATGGTACTATTTCCAATCTACTCCACCAGAGCAGGAGGATACGCTCAGAGATAAGCTCTTGAAAAGATGGGAGGAATACAACGATCTGCCCGAGGATGAACTTGAAATTTTGTTTAGTAGTGGTGGGGTATATAATGTCGATATGCTAAAAAGTAGAGCTGATTTGTTGGACCAGCTTGGCGCGCAGATAACTCTGATGAAGCAAGATCTACTAAAGTTCAATAGGTATTTGCTGAATTTATAGAGTAAATTCTAATAGGTTTTTAATAACTAGGCCTAATTAAGGTTGGTTATCTACATAATTGATCAAGGATTATGAGAAAACATTTTTACATTTCATTATTGATTTTTCTTCTAGGAGCAACAGAGTTAATTGCCCAAACACACCCTTCCCATGAGGACACCATACGGCGGAAAGATTGGAGGGTAATAGACTCTTTGACCTATCAAACTCAGACAGGCCTTCCTATAGCGGCATCCAAGATATATTTCACGGACAGGAAGTTTGCTTTTTCGGGGTTTGGGGAGGCAGCCTTTATTCATTATGATGGGCCTAAAGATCGTGGGAGTGAGGATATTGAGCTTTACATGACCAGTCTATATAGGTTTGTGAGTTACTTGGCATATAAACCCAAACCCTGGTTGGTGTTGTATGGGGAGCTGTTTTTTGAATATTTCCGCGACCAAGGAATAGAGTCGGACACTGAGCTGTTCGTAGAAGTCTTTGCTGATTTTCTGCTTGACCCCCGCTTTAATGTGCGGGTGGGAACCCATCAGGTGCAGATAGGATATGTGAACAATCACGACGAACCGATTCAGTTTTTCTCCGTCAACCGACCAGATGTGGAAAGGATCATCATTCCCAGCCAGTGGATTGATTTGGGTATCATGACCTACGGGGCCATTGGGGAGGATTGGTCATGGTCCCTATCTGCATATCAAGGGTTAAATGCCAGAAATTATAATGGTGGCACTTGGATTCGCCGGGGCCGAGATGATGAGTTGAGATTTAATTTCAACTCTATGCTCTTGAATAGCCAGATTTCTTACAGCGGCTTCCAAAATACCTTAATCAATGTTTCCGGACTCTACACAGACGCCGGAAATAACGAAGAGCTAAGTCCCATGATAGGAATGCCCGAAAGAATTAATGCTCCGACTTATCTGGTTTCATCTTTTGTAAGGAATGAATGGGAGAATTTTACTTTTATGCTATTGGGTACATACGGGCGCATGAACAATACCGATGGAATCTATAGACTTACTGCTGCCGAGCAGATGGATCCTTTGGGAGGGCAAGTTTTGGGTCGGGAAGTTTTTGGCTATTATCTGGAAGTGGGATATGATCTGATGCCTTTTTTCAGAAACAGGGATATGCTCAAAGGCAAATCCACTTTCTACTATAGGCCTCAGGAGGTGATGTTGCCCTTGTTTTTTAGATATGAACACCTGAATACTCATGCTAGCGTACATCCGGACCTGCTGGATTTTGAACGCTTCCAATCGGATTTGAGAGTGCTTACCGTTGGTGCCAATTTCAACCCCAGGAGAAATGTGGTGCTAAAGACCAATTATCAGTTTCGCTGGAACCGGCAGCCGCTGTCGACAGGCGAGAGCGAGGGGAATAGGTTTGAGTTTGGATTTGGGTTTATATTTTAAAAAAATGCAGGAAAAATAAACCACAGAGGCAAAGAGGTCACAGAGAAAAAATAATAACCGCAAAGAAGGGGAAGTGGCGCAAAGGGATTCTGGCTTTTAAATCAAGTTTTACTAAAAATTAAAGGTGATATCCGCCTATTTCTTTGCGCCCTTTTGCGTCCTCTGCGGTTACTTTTCTGAGTTAAATCCCCGCATTCTAAGGGTTTTCTAATAGTATGTATGGATTGATTCGCTTAATTTTATCCTTATGGGCAAAATTAAACTATTACTGGTCGAGGATGATAAGCGATTAGCCACAGTGTTGAAAAAAGGCCTTGAGGAAAAGGGGATGGAGGTGGAAGTAGCCTTTGACGGAAATATGGGTTTCCGGCTTTTCGAAAACAAAACCTTTGATATCCTCATCGTTGATCTTATTTTACCCCTCATGAATGGGTTGCAGTTATGTAAGTCCATCCGGCAGACAAAAGCTGGTGTGCCCATCATTATGCTAACCGCTCTGGGGACCACAGATGATAAGTTGGAGGGCTTTGATGCCGGGGCCGATGATTATTTAGTTAAGCCTTTTGATATTCGAGAGCTTTTTGCGCGGATAAAATCCTTGCTCAAAAGAGCCGATTATAGCGGTGAATTAAATGCGGATAACCCTATACTTGAGTTTGAGGACATCAAGATTGATACCCGGGTCAAAAAAGTGTACCGTGCCGAACAAGAGGTCAAGCTTACCCCCAAAGAATATAAGCTATTGGAATATTTAGTTCGGAATGCCGAAAAGGTATTGAGTAGAGAGGAAATTTCCCGGGAGGTTTGGGGAATGGATTTCGATACGGGGACTAATTTCATTGATGTTTATATCAATTACCTTCGTAAAAAAATAGACAAGACATTTGAGCCCAAACTTATCCACACCCGTCCAGGGATGGGTTTCATTTTGACTAAAAGCGCATGAAGATAAAAAGCAGGCTGTCCTTTCTCTTTACGCTATTTTCGGCAGTGTTGCTCGGCGGGTTTACCTATGCTATCTATCTAACCTACCTTCACAACCGTGAGGAGGAGTTTTATAAGAAAATCCAATTGCAAGCGATTACCAAGGCAGAATTGCTTCTGGAGGCCAAAGTCCATGCCTCGACCTTGCAGACTATTTATGAAAGTAGTTACAACGTGTTGTTTCAGGAGGAGGTGGCAATTTATACTACTGATTATGAGTTGCTGTATCATGATGCGGTGGAGATTGATATAGTAAAAGAGACCCCAATTATGCTTGAGAGAATTAGCCGTCAGGGGGAGATTTTTTTCAAGCAGGATGATTGGCAAGTGGTGGGCATCCGATACGAACATGAGGGACAGACCTACCTAATTACCGCAGCAGCCTATGATGCTTATGGCTTTCAAAAACTGGAAAATTTGAAGTATAGCCTTATGCTTATATTGGCAATTATGCTGGTTGTTATATACTTTACCAGTCATTTTTTTGCCAGAAAGGCCTTAAAGCCTCTTATCAATCTTAATCAGGATATTGGTAAAATCACCGCTTCGAATTTGGACTTGCGGCTTTCCAGGAAAGAAAAGGATGAGATAACTGAGATTTCGCAGAGTTTTAACCATATGCTCGACAGGTTGGAAAAGTCCTTCAATGCCCAGAAAAATTTCGTTTCCAATATTGCCCATGAGCTTCGGACTCCTTTGGCAGCTTTGATGGCGGAGTTGGAAATTGCTACCCTGAAGAAAAAAAGCAAGGAAGAGCTTCTCGAGGCAGTCAAAAACAGTCTGGAGGATGCCAAAAGGATGCGTGAGCTCACTCAGGATTTGCTTGATTTGGCCAAGGCCAGCTATGAAACTTCCGAAATCACCATGTCATCACTTCGGGTGGATGAGTTGCTCATGGAGAGCAATATTGAAATTAAACGCTCCTTTAAGAATTATCAAATCCAGCTCATTTTTGATGAAACGGAGGACTTGGAAATGGAAGTTAATGGCAATTCCTATTTGCTATTGGTGACCTTCAAAAACCTGATGGAGAACGCTTGTAAATTTTCAGCTGATCAAAGTTGCCATGTCAAAGTGGGTAACAAAGGAAAGGAGGTGATCATTTCTTTTCATGACAATGGACCTGGTATTCAGCTTGAGGAGATGGATCGCATTTTTGAACCCTTTTTTCGCGGAGCCAATTCCGATAGGGCAGAAGGAACTGGTGTAGGATTGTCGCTTTGCAAGAGGATAGTTGAAATCCATAAGGGTAGTATAGCAATAGAATCACCCCAAAATCAAGGTGCTGTTTTCACTGTTCGGTTACCACTTTTATAATTCTAATGGGTTTCTAATTTTTTTCTAAGCAACCTCTAAAGTACCTCATTAGCTTAACCAGGTAATTTTGTAGGACATTCTTTTGGGAGGGTGTCAAACTATCTATTAATCAGGAATACCTGCTGAATTTTAAGTTTATGAAAAAGTTACTATCACTGCTGCTGTTGGTGATGTCCAATAGCTTATTGATTTTTGCCCAAGATGAAGTGGCTCCAGCTAGAGAACGTCACTTGCGCCACCAAAATGCGGATAGACTGATAATCCGGGATACGATACGGATGCCATTTGAGGTAGCTGAGGAAAAATTCCTTTCTACAGATGATGTTTTGAACAAAAAGGAAGGCTTCTTTGTCACGGGACTTCCAAGGTTTGAATTTGATCCTATTCGGGGTTTTGGAGTAGGGGGTAATGTTTTTCTGTACCAAAACAGGGATAAGTTTGACCCCTTCTTTTACATTACGCCCTATCGCTACAGGGTAAATACAGAGTTTTTCGTTTTTGAAAATGGCAGGATTAGAGGTGCTGTTCAGTTTGATGTGCCTTATATTTTCGGTTCCCAATGGAGGTTAAGAGCTGATGCGGTGGTGTGGGAGGATCCAAATGCTCAATATTGGGGTGTTGGAAGAAATTCCCTTGACAATTTGACATTTTCAGACAAGTCACAAGGCCAGTATGGGGCTACTAGGCAATTCAACCGAGTAAATGATTATGAGAACAACTTGGCATTAGCCGTGCCCGGAGCAGATGGTAGATTAACTACTGATACACATTACAATCAATTTATCCAAAGGGAGCAACTATATAATATTTTGATGGAAAGAGTGATGCTTGGAGGGAGATTGAGGTTTATGTTTGGCTATGAGGCGCTCTTTACCTCCTTTACTGATTATACCGGAAGAGAAGCGGAAGAAGCTTTTCTGCCAGGAGGTGAAGAAGTGACTGCTATTAACAACCAGACATTGCTTAATCGGCAGCAGATGGATGGTACCTGGGATAGGTTCAATATGTCTGGTTTCCAGGAAGAATATGCTTTTACTAGTATGTTAGCTGGAGCGTTAATTTATGATACCCGAGACTTAGAGCCTGACCCTTCCGAGGGTGTTTTCCTGGAATATAGCCATGAAATGTCAGCACCATGGCTGGGTTCAGATTTCAGTTTCAACAAGTTTATGCTTCAGGGACAATACATAAAAACCTTGGCCCGATGGAGAGATGGGCGAAGTAGGTTGACTTTTGCCGGTTTGGGTGCTGTGGGACATATTTTTGGTTCGAATATCAACTTCATTGAAATGTGGGACCTTTCCAGTCAGGCTGAAGCCGGTGGTATTCTTATCCTTGGAGGGGAAAGATCCCTTCGAGGGTATAGAGAAGCAAGGTTCTTGGCGCCAACTGTTGGTTTGGTAAACTTGGAAATGCGAGCAAGACTTTATGATTTCAATGCATTTAATCAGCATTTTGCCTTGGGTTTGACACCTTTTTATGACATGGGGTCGGTATGGGATCACCTTTCTGACATTAACTTCCGTCGATGGAGGGGTGCTCCTGGTGTAGGGGGACGAATCGCTTGGAATCAATCAACTGTTTTGAGGCTTGATTATGCAAACAGCCGTGAAGGAGGACAGTTTTTCTTTGGGTTTGGGCATATTTTCTAACACAAATGCGGGACAAACTGTATTAGGTCTTTTGGTAGCTCCAAAAGACCTTTTTTTGTATTTTTACTTTGGGTAAATTCGGGTATTAAAATTTATTAAAAAATTATATATTGAAATTTCATACAATTTCAGACTATTCGAAATAAACGTCTGTTTCGCCGGTTTCAAAAATTTCAATTATTTCGCCTTGACTTCCGGCTTTTCATTTTTGGAGATTATATGATTTATAGGTTAAATCCTACTTCTTTTAAAAGAAGTGGGTTATGTGAAATTGTTTAAAAGTTAAAGCTTCTGAATATTTTTAATACAATATTTTAATTGGTATAATGACTAGTTAAAAGGGGTATGTTGTTTATGAGTGGTATTTTATTCAATATTGTTTTTAAATACTTAAATCTTAAACACAAACATCCTAAATGAAGAAAGCTTTACTTCTCATGTTTTTGGTTTTGGCGGTCGGCATGACTGTCCAGGCCCAAAGCAGAATGGTGAACGGCAAGGTGATCAGCTCTGAAGACAGGAGCGGCATCCCCGGTGTCAACGTTCTGGTAAGAGGTACCTCCTCAGGTACCGTAACGGATCTCGATGGATCTTTTTCTGTCAATGTTCCGCAGGGAGCCACTGAACTCACCATCAGCTTTGTGGGTTTCTCCACAAAAAATGTCACTATTGGTAACCGTGATTTTGTGGACGTAACACTCGATCCAGATGTAGCTACACTTGGTGAAGTGGTAGTTGTGGGTTACGGTGCACAATCCAAAAAAACGGTAACTGGTGCTATTTCTTCGGTGTCCGGTGAGCAGTTATTAAATGTGCCGGTGCAAAGCTTTGACCAAGCCTTGCAAGGAAAAGTAGCTGGTGTAAACATCGTAACTCCAAACGGTGTTTTGAACAACCGCCCTGTAATCCGGGTAAGGGGTGTGAACTCCCTTAGCTTGAGCTCTTATCCACTTATTGTGGTGGATGGAGTGCCTACCTACACCGGTGATCTTTCCGGCAACTCCGCAGCCAACAACCCTCTTGCCAACATCAACCCAGCAGATATTCAGTCTGTGGAAATCCTAAAAGATGCTTCCGCTACGGCTATTTACGGTTCTAGAGCTTCTAACGGTGTTATCTTGGTGACTACCAAAAGAGGTCAGGAAGGCGCTTCCCGAATCACTTACGACTCTTGGGTTGGGGTGACTGAGCCGGTTAGGCTTTTTGATCTATTGAATGCTGAGGAATATATGACCATCAAGAATGAAGCGCGCAGAAATGCAGGTCAGGATGATGCATTTTTCCCTTATTTAGATGCCAACGGAAATGTGGTGGATACCAACTGGTACAACGAAGTGATGAGAAAAGGCCTTGGCCAGTCTCACAATTTGGGTATTACCGGAGGTAATGCAAGAACTAACTATTACTTTTCTACCGGTTATACTTCTCAGGAAGGTATGATCAAAGGTAATGACTTTGAAAGAATGACCGGTAGGTTGAACATTGACCATAAGGTCTTCGACCGATTTAAAGTGGGTGCAACTATGAACTACACCAATACGGTAAACCGGGCGCCAAACACAGGTTCTCTACCTGGACAAGGCTTCAATACATCTGGTCTAGGCCGTATCCCTTTGATTTCTGCACCAAACGTTCCAGTTTTCCTTCCTGATGGGAGCTACAATATTACACCAAACAACCAGCTTGGACAGGGTAACAACTTGGTACAGTCAGGATTCGTAAACCCTGCTCCAATTTTAGACCTAAACCGCATGAGTTCTGTCAACAATCACTTGATGGGTAGTGTATATGGTGATGTTGAAATCATTGAAGGATTGAATTTCAGGTCTACATATGGTATCGATCGATTGACAGTTGAAGATCAAACTTTCTATACTTCCTTGCACGGAGACGGTTTTGGAAGTGGTGGGCTTGCGGCAAACACTTTCAGGACGCTTAACCGTTGGAACCTTCAGAATACGTTGAACTATGGAACAAGCTTTGGAGAAAATATCGATTTCAATTTCCTTGTAGGTAATGAGCAGCAATATACCCAAGATGAAAGATGGGGTGCACAAAGAACAGTAATCGCTGATAGCTTCTTCGAGTCTTACCAAGGTAACTTCACTACGATTGTCCCAACTGGAAACATTCAGTCAGAGAACTATTTGGTTTCCTTCTTCAGTAGAGCAAATTTCAATTTCTACAACAAATTCTTGGTGTCTTTGAATGCCCGTAGAGATGGTTATTCTGCATTTGCAGCAGGAAATAAGTTTGGTAACTTTTATGGTGGATCCTTGGGTTATATCATGTCTGAGGAAAGTTTCTGGAAAAACAGCTCAATCTCTAGAACAGTAAATTATTTTAGACTTAGAACCAGCTACGGTCTAGTTGGTAACAACGGAGTTGGGAATTTTGCTTCTTCGGGTCTTTATGGTACTGGCCTTTATGGATCAGATCCTACCATCCTTTATTCCCAGCCATCTAACCCTGCTCTCGCTTGGGAAACTTCTAAAAAGACTGATCACGGTATCAACTTCGGAGCACTCGGAGACAGAATAGAGGGTGAGATCACTTGGTACCATAACTTGGTGGACGGTTTGATCCTGCCAGTGCCACAAGCTCCTTCGAAGGGAGTTCCAGGTGGTGTGATGACAGGCAGCGGCTCTATCGATACCAATATCGGATCTATGGTGAACAAAGGTATCGAAATGGCCATCACCTATAAGGCTATTAGCAGACCTAACTTCAAATGGGATGTAAGCTTCAACTTCTCGACTTTGAGAAATGAAGTATTATCCTTGGAGGCTGAAGGTTCCCAAATACTTTCTGCAACAGCAGGTTTAGAAACTGTAAACATTACAAAAGTGGGTGAATCAGTAGGTAGCTTATATGTAGTCGAGACCAGAGGAGTAAACCCTGACAATGGTAGAAGAATTTTTGTGAAGCGCGGTCCGGCCGGTGAGGAGATTTTGGTGCAGTATGATCACTTAGGTACCAGATGGACTACCTTGGACGGTCAGCCAACCACTCAGCCAACCCAAAACGCTGACGGTATCATCATGGGACCAACCATTCCAACTTGGTTTGGAGGTATTGATAACACTTTCAGATTCAAAAATTTTGACGTTGGTGTATTCATCCAGTATTCTGGTGGTAACTATATCTACAACGGAACAAAGGCAGGTTTGAGAGACATGAGATTCTGGAACAATCATAGAGATGTCCTGGACAGATGGACTCCTGAAAATCCGAACGGTTCAATTCCAAGAGTTGTCTATACCGATAACATTTCAAACGGATCAGCATTTCCAATTTCTGAAAACGTAGAAAAAGGTGACTTCTTGAGGGTGAGAAACCTAAGCTTGGGGTACACGCTTCCTTCCCACGTAACACAAAGAATGAGAATCAGCAATGCTAGATTCTACGGTCAGGTTCAAAACGCCTTCCTTTTAACCAAGTATAGCGGTTCCGATCCAGAGATCAGTACCAACGGTAACACACCTTCAGCAGCTGGTGTGGACAGAAACTCCCTAGGTCAAGCTAGAGTCTATACATTCGGTGTGAACATTGGAATTTAATCAGCAACTTAAGATGAAAAATATAATTCAAGTTTTATTGGTTGGCGGCCTTTTATTCGCATCTTCCTGCAACGAGGACTTGCTGAGCCCAATTCCTCCAACAACTTTCTCGGAAGCGGTAGTTTTTGACACCCCTGAGAGAATTCAGCAGACTTTAAATGGTCTTTATTCCACCATGATCAATGGTCAGTTTTACGGTGGTAGATATCAGGTTTATAATGATATCAGAGCTGAAGAGTTTTCCAACCGTACCACTAACGGTGTAACAGGTCTTGCCACTTGGCAGCATACTGTGGTTTCTACAACTAATGAGGTTGAAAACTTGTGGTCCATTGCTTACCTGACCATCAATAGAGCTAATATCTTTATCGATGGGGTATCAAAAACAACTGGTATATTGGAAGCAGAAACAGCTCAAAATTACATTGCTCAAGCCAGGTTCATTAGGGGTTTGTCCTATTTCGCCTTACTTCAGCTTTATGCCCAACCCTACACTTCAAATAATGGGGCAAGCCCAGGGTTGCCATTAAGGCTCACACCAGAACTGGACAACGCTAACAATGATATGCCGAGGGCATCTGTAGCGGAAGTCTACGCCCAGATTATATCTGACCTGAATTTTGCCGAAACTAATTTGGCGTTAAGTAACGGTTCTCCATATACCAACACTACCCGAGCACACCGCAATACAGCTATTGCGCTTAAAACAAGGGTTTATATGGCAATGGGCCAGTATGGCAATGTGATTACGGAGGCGAATAAAATCGTATCGGCTACTGCACCATTCACAGCTGCAAGTGGTGTAGGCCATGCCCTGCAGGATGAAATTCTGGATGTGTTCAGTCCACCGTATACCACTACTGAGAGTATCCTATCGGCTCCTTTCACTGAGTTAGCCCTACCTGGTACGCAAAACGGACTGGGAAGTTACTACAATCCGGGTCCAAGAGGTATTGGGGATTATTCCTTGAACATGACAGGTGGAATCTTTACCAACCCGGCATTTAGTGCAGCCAATGATGCGCGTTCGGCTTGGATGATTGCTAACACGAATGGGTTCACTTACCTGAATAAATTTCCACGTGGGCCTCAGCATTTGGATTTTGCTCCGATCCTCCGTTATTCCGAAGTGCTGTTGAATTTGGCAGAAGCACTGGTAAGGGATGGGGGAGATCAATCTAGAGCCCTTGCCCTGCTTAATGCGGTGCGCACCCGTTCAAATGAGAATGGAGCGTATACAGGCATCAGCGGGCAGGCACTCATTGATGCAATCCTCACGGAAAGAAGAATTGAATTCATCGGTGAAGGTCTGAGATCCTTCGATTTATTAAGAACTGGTCAGGATATTCCTGGAAAAGAAAATGTCGGGTCTGTTGCTAAGGGTAGTGCTAACTATATTTGGCCTATGTCAGCTAACGAGTTGCTCTTCAACAAAGCCATGACACCAAATAATTGATTAAGGTTTATTAACGATGTAGAGGCCGCTCTCCTTTGGAGGCGGCTTCTTCGTTTTTAGATGGGTTTTGCTATTTTTATGGATATGAATGAAAGAATAATAGAATTGATCAAGAGCTTAAACCTCCAGCCCCATCCTGAAGGGGGATTTTATGCGGAAACTTACCGGAGTGGGGAGGAGATGGAAAGCGCCAATGGCAAAAGAAATCTGGCCACCTCTATATTTTTCCTCCTTACAGCCGAAAACGTGTCCAAGTTTCATAAAATCAAAAGCGATGAGATGTGGTTTTTTCATGAAGGAAATCCTCTGACAGTACATCTGCTAAATGAGGGAGAGTATTCCAAGTTGCACCTTGGACCTGTTGATGATGAAGAGTTCAAACCCTTTCAAATGGTACCAGCAGGCACTATTTTTGGCTCAACGGTCGAGGAGGGATATGCCTTGGTTTCCTGCGTCGTGGCACCTGGGTTTGATTTTGAAGATTTTAAGCTCTTTTCCTATGAGGAATTGATCCACACCTATCCAGAATACATGCAAGTAATTAAAAAGCTTACCTAGGCTGTCTCATTTGAATGGAAAAAGTCGTCTAGCTATAAATATTTAGTTTATGCGACAACTTTTTTTAATTGCGATCTTCTTATTTACCATGGTACTGCCCTCTATTGCACAACTTCAGCAGGGTAATTTTATCATTTCCGGAGATATTTCTTACAGCCAAAATTCCTTCCCCGAAAGAGTTGGAGGGTTTCCAGAAAAAGAAAAAGATCTCAGATTGACGCCAAGAATTGGATATATGCTGACCGATACTTGGGCATTAGGTATTCAAGGTGGATATCAAGCCTATTCGGAACATTATGAAAGCATTGTCCAGCGCTATATCCAGGAAGTTTTCACCGGGCAGATGGATAATAATGGGAATCCAGTACTTCATTACTTTGTAAATGAGCGCTTTATGAGAACTTTTAGAGAGAACCAACTGTGGTCCCTAGGGCCATATGTACAAAAGTTCTTCCCACTAAGTGAGAAAGCTTTTCTTAACCTTTCGGCCCATATAGCTTATCTGTCAGGAAATAATGGGACATTCGGAATACGGAATTCCTTCCTGATTCCCAATTGTCCCAACTGCATGTCCGTAGTATCCCCCGCTGTGACTGAACTGACCATGAGGGAGAAGTATTGGACTGGGGGAATTGATTTTGGATTAAATTATTTTTTCACCTCCCGATTGGCTCTGGACCTTCAAGTCCAGCTCTTGCAATGGAGAAGCGGAGAATATAAAGCTTTAGCTTTAGACACCCATGGCATTTTTATGAGCTCCCCTCAAATCCATTTTAATCAAGTAAGAGCGTTCAATTTTCTGCAAAATGCCGGTGGGCTTCGGGTTGGGTTATTGGTTGCGCTTTAGAACTCCACAATTATTCCTATGGTAGGCAGAATGGTTCCCGCAGGGTTTGCTACCGACCTTAGTACATACTGATCCGGATTTTCAGGGTTGATAACCAACGCCCCTGTGGCATCCCTTTGGGGAACAAGGATATCAGGTTGTTCAGCGCGGAAGTTGTAAGCGTTTTGAATATCCACGTACCAGTTTAGGTTCCATTTGTCAAAGAAGTATTTTTTGTCGATTCTCAAATCGAGTTGGTGAAAACTGCTCAGGCGGAAGGCATTGATCTGGTTGAAATTTAGCAATCCTATACCGCGCACATCCCAATTAGAGCGAAGCGCGGAGGCTTCTAGATCAAATGGAGTAAATGGAGTTCCTCCCAAAAACCGCCAACGTGCACCAAGTTCCCAATCGTTTTTTAAGCGCTTTCCACCTGTAAGAGACACAATATAACGGTTGTCCCATGCTGAAGGAAGGAATCCTTCTGTGTTTGGGTTGGTAAATTCGCTTCTTACCAAGGTAAGGGCTGCAATCCCATAGAATCCATTAAAGAGCCTTTGCTGAGCTAACAGTTCCAAGCCATATGCCCTCCCTTCCGCATCAGAATTGACCGGCTCATTTCCGATCACCCCAAAGTCTGCTCCCAAGTTGGCTAAGGCGATACCATTTCTAATGGATGTAGGATAGTTTTGGTAAAATTTATAAAATGCTTCAGCGGTAAATCTCCTGTTTTTGTCAAGTACCTGCCACTCTAGCCCTGTGATGGCGTGTGTAGCTCTGATAAACCTCACATCGTTTTGCTGATTTAAAAGTTCTCCTTCATTATTCCTAAATCCCAAAATGGTATATGCTGGCCTTTGATAATAAATACCGGCGTTAGCAGTCCAGAAAAAGTTTGGTTTGAGCTGGTAGGAAATGGAAGCTCTAGGACTGATCTGGTTTAGAGGATTTTGGGCCGTCGCTCCAAAATCACTTCCATCCATCCTCACCCCCCCACTGATAAGTAAGCGGTCATTAAAATAATTCTTGCTTCCCTGAACAAAAGCCCCGTAACTGTTGAAAAAGGAGGTAGCGTTGATATTAATAATCTGCTGCTGCTGGGATAGGGATGCGGGGTCAAAGTTTCGAATGAAATACCTGCTGAATTCATAATTTACGCCATATTTAAATGTGCTTCCCTTTCCAAATATGCTGTTTTCTACCCTGAACTTGTTTTCACTTTCCTGGGATAAGTAATCCGACAACAAGTTTTCAGGATTGCTTTCGTCGTTGTTGGCATATTTGAAAGCCCGGTTGTTCAGCATGTTTCTACTTAGAATAAAAGTCCAGTAGCCATTGTCCCTGTATCGACGGAGTTTGGCCCCAGTGGCATAGTTCCACTGACTTTGAATGGGAAGGTTGTCGAGTAAGTAAAGCCGGTTTTCCCTGTCTTCCTCAGTTTCGTCAGAAGGTGTATCAAAATTGAGTCGGAAATTGTCTATGGCACCCAGGCCTATGAGTGTAAGCTCGGTTTTGTCGTCAAACTTTGTTTTTGTCTTGACCAAAAAATCATTGAAAGTCGGCAAAAATGGCAATCCTAATAACCTAAACAAGCCCTGCAGGTATGAACGCCTTATAGATACATTATAAGTAGTTTTTTCACTCAATGGGCCTTCATTTGACAAAGTCAGTTCACTTGCGCCAACGGTGAGTTGGGTAAACATTTTATCCCTTCTTCCTTCTTTAAGCTCAAATTCGAAGAATGAACTTAATGAATTCATCCGATCGGCAGGAAATCCCCCACTGATGACGTCCACATTTTTGATCAGATTGACATTCAATATTCCAACGGGACCACCGCTGGAGCCCTGGGTGGCGAAATGGTTGATGACCGGAACCTCTATTTCATCGACGAAGAATTTGTTTTCATTTGGTGCTCCGCCTCTGATAATGATATCATTTCTAAAACTTGCAGTACTGGCCACACCAGGCAAGGCCTGAATCACCCGGCTGATATCTCTGTTACCTCCTGGATACCGTTCTATTTCATTGGTATTGAGCCTTCTTGCAGAAATGGGCGTATCATCGGATCGCGTAAATTCGGAACTTACTACTACCTCTTCCAGGTCAGAGGCATCTTCTGTCAGCTCGAAATCCAGTTGCAAGGCCCGTGCTCGGGTAACTTGTACCTCGAAAAGGGTCTTGGAGCGATAGCCTACAAATGAAGCCCTGACATTATAAAGCCCAGGTTCAATGTTTTGGATTAAATATCTTCCCTCTTCATCAGTGACAGTGCCCTGCTCGGTGCCTAGCACAATCACATTTGCAAATGGAACCGGCTGGTTGTTGGCTGGATTAAAAACTCTCCCTTTTATTTCGCCTCCTTGAGCAAAAACCATAAAAGGCATCACCCAAAGGATGGCCAAAAGCAGAAACTTATTTTTAAGCATAATACAAAAAGAAATGAGCTGACGGATAGGTCAACTCATTGTAAAATCTATTTTTATTTAAATTGTTTAAATAGATGGTGGATTGATCAAACAAAATTATATATCTGTCTGAAATAAAGTAAATTATTTAATCAGAAAATAAATCCGAATCCAAATTCAATCCTGTTTCCCTCTTGCAAGGCCTCGGGATCATCGGTGATGTTTGTTCGAAATTGATAATTTCCTTTGAGCACAATGTTTTCCTTAGGATTAAAGTTAGCTCCGACAGTCCAAATCCTTAAATTACTTGGGGTAAATCCGATCTGTTCTCCCGGATTAGGGGTTAAGTTAGTCGGGAAAAGTGGATTAATACCTCTTGCTAAGTCCTGGTTAAACCTACGGTGGGTGTTTAATCTTTCAAATCTTATGAAAACGGGGAGCTTAAATTCACCTGTATTGTGCAGAAAGCCTTCGCTTGCGGCTTTTCTTCTTCCAAAGTGGGGAAGAATATTATAGCCTAATTCAAAAAGATAACCATAGGTGCGGGTCCCCATTACTTGGGGAATACCTTCTGCCTGCCTAGTGAGCTCAAAAATCTCCTCAGTTTGTCCTAGGCTTCCGGTAGAGCCTATGGAGACAAAGCGCCAATTACCCCAGTCATACTTCACAAAGCCTGTAAGAATTCTTACCGGCGCATCTATATTTCTTTCCTCACCATTAGCTATGATAGTATGGTCTTTTCCAGAATTGCCAATAAAACCGGAAGCGCTCATTTCTAAGTCAGGTATTCCTGTGTAGGTAATCTGGGGAGTGAAAGACAGACGTCTTGGAATGCTAAAAGTGATCTCGCGGCCCTGTCGGACCCAAGTTCCACTTAAGTATTGTGAGGCATTTAAACCCTGAGAAATTCCAAGCGCATAACTCCAATTGGGATTGAAGGAACCGTAAAACATGGCTCCCAACTCAATCCAAGTGGTCGGGTTGATCAATCTTTCCACCTCTGATCTGTTCACTGAATAGAACATCACCGGTTCATCGTTATTGTTGACATAACCAATTGGTAAGGGAAGGAAACCAGCTCTGACATTTAGGAAATCCTGCCAGAGATAATCCACAAACGCCTCGAACACGAGTTCTGTGTGTGATTCATTTCCACCATCATGTAAGTATTCAATTTGTAACTCTGAATTCCAGATCAGATTGTCTCTCAGTCGGTAACCAAAAAATGTTGCAAACCTGTAAAGATTGGTGTAATATAGTTCAAGGTCACCAGCACTAATATCTTTTGGACCTTGATAATTGACAAATGATGCCTCACCGAATCCTGATATGCTATATCTTTGTTCTGAAAAGTATATTTTTGAGGCAGCCAAGGCCAAACCAGGAGCTTGCTTATACTTCAGCCTTTCCACTGCCCCTCTATCTTCAGGTAGTGTGTCCCTTTCTTGAGCAAATATTGAAGAATGAAGGGTAATTGTTAAAAAAAAAGTAAAAATCAAATACTTCATCAATCTAAATTAAATGTTAATCTTTTCCGCTATTTCTTAATCAGCCTGTAAAATTACCCATTTTAGAATAAATAAAGATGGTCCGAATCCACAATTGGGTTTCGGACCTTAAATCTTAATTTCGGGGCTGTTGCTGCTGCTGACCCTGACGGTTAGCTGGAGCATCTCGGTTATCTGTAAGATTATCCAGTTCGTCTTTCAGAGCGTCCAACTCATCTTTCATGTGTTGTTGGTCTTCATCGATGCGGTCATGGTCGCTTTCCAAAAGGTCTCTCTGGTTATCCCATTCATCATCGCTAAGGGTGGTCAAATCCTCTCGGTTAAAGAAGGAATTATGCTTATCGATGATAGCCTTATGCTCAGCTTTCATGGCATCATGCTTTTTATACATCTCATTTCTTCTTTCCATTAGCTGCTCCATAGAGTTGGGATCAGTTACTACTTGCTCCTGCCCTTGACGCGCAGCTCCTTGGCGTGCAGTTGTTCCTTGCTGTCCTTGTGCAGTAGTGCCAGCTTGTGCAGCAGTATCTCTGCCAGTGTACCACTGATCAATTTCGGCTCTTTTTTCGGTAATCTCTCTATCACGCTCTTGATAGTCTTCTATCCACTCTGCATGGTTCTCCCTCTTATCATTGATTTCATCGTTTCGGTTATCTCCTTCACAGGATGCCAATGTAAAGATGGTAGCAGCTAATCCAGCCGCAAACAGTTTTGATCTGGTGAACATATAGTATAATTGTTTATAGTGAAAAATAGAATTGATTCAAGTCAAAAAAGCTGTGCATTTGCATATACACAGCTTTTTTGGGTTTGATTTTTACGATAAATTAGTTACGTGGTTGTTGTTGAGTTTGAGTATTGGTTCTAGTATCTCTGGTACCGGCATCATCTCTGTCTCTAGTATCAGTTACATTGTCTACTTCATCTTTCAAAGTACCAATCTCATCTTTCATTCTATCTTGGTCATTTTCCATTCTGTCCTGATCGCTTCTGATTAGGTCTTTCTGGTTGTCCCACTCATCATCGCTCATGGTAGTCAAGTCGTTTCTGTTCATAAAAGACTTATGCTTATCCATTAGAGCTTTGTGCTCTTCTTTCATAGCTTGATGCTTCTGATTCATTTCGTCTCTTCTTGACATCAATTGCTGATAAGTGTTAGCGTCAGTTACCACTTCTTGGTCATCAGTACGGTCACGGTTGGTGTCCGTTCCAATTCCGGCGTCGTTGGCTCTGTCTCTGTTGTCATTGTACCAAGCATCAACTTCTCTTCTTTTTTCTTCGATATCTCTATCATTTTCTTGATAATCCTGCTCCCAGTCTCTATAGTCGTCACGGAAGCTTTCTACCTGATCATGCCTGTTGTCTGCCTCGCAAGCCACCAATGCAAAGATGGAAGCTGCAATTCCAAAGGTGAATAATTTTCTTTTTGTGTACATAGTGTTAGTTATTTAAGTGAACTATTTGGTTAAATGCTTTAACATTTGTGTTTATTATAAGTTTTACACAGATGTCAAAAAAAACTTTTTTTATTCATTTTCCAGATTGATCCTCCGGCTTAAAACTTCAATGGGAAATATATCAAAAGCTTTGCCATTATGTATTAACAGAGTAAAAAATTTCACTTACGTTCATAAAAACTCAAATAAATCATTTAACTAAGTTTAAATAGTAAAAAATCAAGTGTGAATTTAATACCAATATTAAGCTTTTGTTTATCCTTGCTTTTTTTCCTATGTTTAATCTATCACCTAACCCCATGGCAGTATGAAAAAGATCTTAATCACAGGCGGCTCCGGTCTTGTAGGAAGTAAAATTACAGAACAACTCGAACGGGAAGAGTATGAGGTTGCTTGGCTAAGCCGCAGCCAGAAGGAAGGTCGGAAAACTTTCATTTGGGATGTGGAGAAAAAAGAAATTGATCCTTTTGCTATGAGGTGGGCTGATGCAATCATCCATCTTGCAGGTACTGGTATTGCCGATAAGCGGTGGACGGAAAAGCGAAAAAGGGAAATATTGGACAGCAGGGTTGAATCCACTAGGCTTCTTTTTGAGGCAGCACGGACAGAAGAGGAGAAGCCAAAAGTGATCGTGTCGGCAAGTGCCATAGGCTATTATGGTATGGACACGGGGGACAAGTTGATTAATGAAGAGGACCAGCCGGGGGATGATTTTTTGGCTGAAGTGGTCAAAAAATGGGAGCGGGAGGTAAGACATTTTGAATCCCTGCACATCCGTACCGTCATGCTGAGAATAGGGATCGTTTTGGCAAGCGACGGCGGTGCGCTTAGCGAAATCCTCAAACCACCAGTAGCTGCCCCCTTAGGTACGGGCGATCAATATATGAGCTGGATTCACCTAAGCGATCTTGCACGGATGTTCCGGCACGCCCTTTTCCATGAATCCCTTCATGGGGTGTACAATGCAGTCGGACCTAAACCTGTTACAAATAGGGAACTGACCCAAAAAGCTGCCAAAATTAAAGGTAAACCATATGTGAATGTAGGAGTCCCCGCGGTTATGCTCAAAGTGGTGTTGGGGGATATGGCTAAAATGGTGTTGGGGGGGAACAAAGTTTCTTGCCTTAAAATCCAATCCTCTGGATATAAATTTAGATACAGCGATGTGGATGATGCCTTAGGGCAGCTATTTTATCAATATAAAGAATAGGGGAAGAGACGGAAGGCGGAAGACCGAAGGGAGAATTACACCTTTTGCTGCGGGGACACCAGCCAATAGATAATTGGGCCGAATACCTGTGCCAAAAGGATAATTAAAATCCAAATGATCTTCATGGTAGGGTCTTTGAAATTTGAGCGCACGGCATCCACCAAGGTGTAGATCCAAAAAACAAGATACAATACTCCAAGTATGCCCCAAAGAACGGGGAAGCCATCTGGTCCGATTCTAAACATCAATTATCTGAAATTTTATTTTCCCTACTGAAAATCCAATACAATATAGGTCCGACCACCTGAAATATTACAATGATAAATATCCAGATGGCCCTGGATATGTCATCCCGATACTTTGCCCTAGCAGCATGGACGATTGTGACAATCCAGAACAGCACATATACTATTCCTAAAATTACTACTGCGGACAACGAGTGGTAAAATGTCTCCATTTTAAAGCAGTTAAAAGTTAGTAATCAAGTATTTTCACCTTCCAAAATAAAATTCTTCATTAAAGGCATATAATTTCGCAGCTTGAAGTCCCGTTGCTACTTATTGAACTGAAGGTTTCATAATATTAGTAAAAATTGCGGGAATAAAAAATCAAATAATTTTATAATGAGGAAAATTTTCAGTCTATTGTTCTGTCTTGTGTTTGTTCACGCAAATGCGCAGGTGGATTTGGAATATTATCTACAAGGAAATTTCACATACAATGAGCAAGTCCCTACCCCAAAAGATGTTTTGGGCTTCCAGATTGGAGACTGGCATGTGAGCCACGATCAAGTGGTCATGTATATGAGGGCTGTAGCCGAAGCTTCTGATCGGGTTCAACTTGAGGAATACGCTAGGTCATATGAACAGCGTCCTTTGCTGGTTCTTACCATTACTCACCCTGACAATTTTGACAGAATTCCAGAGATCAAAGCTGATCGAAAACGTATCAGGGATTCCAGACAGTCGGGCAATGTAAATATAGACAACATGCCAGTAGTAATGTGGATGGGCTATTCAGTCCATGGCAATGAGCCGAGTGGTGTGAATGCTTCCTTACTTGCCGTTTACCATTTTGCGGCAGCCCAAGAGATAGAGGAGGATTTGAAGGATATGATTATCCTGCTAGATCCGGCAATCAATCCCGACGGTATCAATCGTTTTGCTTCTTGGGTGAATTCCCATAAAAGTTATAACATGCACGGGGATCCTAATTCTAGAGAATTTGATGAGGCTTGGCCTCGTGGCAGAACCAATCACTACTGGTTTGATCTAAATCGTGACTGGATGCCAGTTCAACATCCAGAGTCTCGTGGTAGAATAGAGAAAATCCAGAGTTGGAAGCCCAATATTGTTCTTGATTTCCACGAAATGGGAACCAACAGTACCTATTTCTTCCAGCCGGGAATCCCAAGCAGAAACCACCCGCTTACTCCCAAGAAAAACTTTGAATTGACCGAAAGAATTGCTCAGTATCATGCTAAGTATTTGGATAAAATCGGATCACTTTATTATACCCAGGAGAGCTTTGATGATTTCTATTATGGAAAAGGCTCCACCTATCCTGATGTGCAGGGCGCGGTAGGGATTCTTTTCGAGCAGGCTTCCTCGCGTGGTCACCTGCAGGAAAGCGTTTTCGGACCTTTGACTTTCCCATTTACCATCCGCAATCAGTTTACTACCTCCCTTTCTTCATTTGAGGCAGCCAAGGAAATGCGTCAGGAGATGAATACCTACATGAGGGACTTTTACCGAGATGCAGCTACTGAATATGGAAATGATCCTAACAAAGCCATCATTTTTGGTGATGTGGATGATAAAGGAAGATCACATCACCTGGCTGACATGATCCTTCACCATGAAATTGATTTATTCAAATTAAAGCAAGATATCACCGTCAATGGGAAGGAATTCCACGCTGACAAAGCTTTCGTGGTTCCTTTGAACCAACCACAATACAAGCTGATAAAAGGAATGTTTGAGGAAAGGACTGAATTTGAAGATAGCTTGTTTTACGACGTTTCGGCTTGGACGCTGCCTATGGCCTTCAACCTTGACTATATGAAGCTTAACAGCCGAATCATGAATCTTGCCGAGGTGGAAGAAGTGACCAAGGCAGATTTTGAAATGCCTAAAGGTGAGGTAATCGGGGAGGCTGGAGCTTATGCCTATGCGTTTGAGTGGAGCGAATATTATGCTCCGAAAGCTACCTATAAATTGATGGAGAAAGGGTATATGCTTCGTGTAAGTCATACCGACTTCAATGTCGAAGATGGGCAGGCTTTTAGAAGAGGGACTATTTTGGTAAGCCAAGGTCATGGTGCGGAGGCCGATCCTAACATGCATCAAACCATTCAAGAAATAGCCCAGGAAACCGGCGTGGACTTTCATGCTATTGGTTCAGGGTATACTCAGGGAGCAAATTTGGGTTCGCCAAGTATTGATGTGTTGGAAAAACCCTCGATCGCACTTTTGGTGGACGGCGGTGTATATAGCAATGAGGCTGGAGAAATCTGGCATTTGCTTGACCAGCGCTTCGATATGCCTATTACGCTACTGCCTATGAAAAACTTCAACCGTACTGACCTAAACCGATACAATGTGATCGTAATGGCCAATGGGAATTACAGCAGTTTGGGGAAAAATGGAGCCGAAAAATTGAAAGATTGGGCTTCTGCAGGTAATACGGTAATCGCCCGTGGAAATGCTTTAAGTTGGTTAAACCAACAGGATGTAGCTAAGTTTTCCTTTAAGGAGGAAAAAGAAGAGAAGCCAGCAGAGCAACGTAGCTATGCGGATATGAGAAATGAAACTGGGGCAAAAGTGACCGGCGGGGCGATTTTCAATGTCAAACTTGATACTACCCACCCGGTAAACTATGGGTACTATAAGCCCGAAATGTACACTTTCAGAAGCAGCAACCAGTTTATGGAGCTATCCGATAATCCATATGCTAATCCAGTTGTTTATACAGACGATCCATTGGCTTCAGGCTATGTGTATGAGGGAAATCTGGAAAAAATGAAAAATACGGGCGGTGTTAGAGTAGCTGCAGTGGGCAGGGGCCGTGTGATAGGGTTTGTGGATAATCCTAACTTCAGAGCCTTCTGGTTTGGTACCAACAAGCTTTTTATGAACAGTATTTTCTTTGGGCAGACTGTAAGTCCGCAATCAGCCAGATAATTTTAGCACTATTTTGGATAAGGGAGCATTGGAGCAAAAGTTTCAATGCTCCTTTCATTTAAGGCAGGTAGGAAGAGGTTTTGGTACTAAATATCTGATTGATTGAAGTTCGTTTTCAATTTTGTAATAAAAGGCTTAATTTGCATCGAATTTGTCCATAAAATGATCCAGAAATTATTTCCATTAGATAAGAATTACATTCTGCGCCAGGCTCAGACCAGCTTGGAGTCTAAAATGCTGAACGTGATGATGGAGGAATTGAAAGCTTCCTATACTCGACTTTTTAATCCACTTGGATTGATGGACAATACTTACCGTCAAATTCTGGAGGCTTCGGAATTTCCACAGGACCGCATCCAAGTCATCTATAATCAACTGGCGGGAATTTATCGCTATAAATTTGGAGACAACCAATTGGAACTCCTTTTTGATGGTCGTTCTCACTTGGAAAAATATCAGGATGATTGGCAGAACCATTTTATTTTATGGTTAAGGGAGCTTGGTCAACATGAGTCTTATGTGAAAACTATGCTACGAATGACCTTGCTTTTCGATACAGAGACTAGGGCCGAATTTTCCGAAAACCGTTGCAAAAGCTTCATCAATGAATATTTTGCCCTAAGAATCGTCAAGAGAAAAGGCGAACTCAAATTAAAATCAGCCTAACCCAAGATAATGTCAGAAGCCTCTCATAAGCTTCCCGTAGCATTTCAACGCCATATAGAGGATTACCTCGGAGCTTCGGAAAGCCAGGAGCTTTTTAAAGCCTTGGAGCAGGATCCGCAAACCTCCATTAGGATTAATCCATCGAAGCGGAAGCTAGAATCGTTGCCCGGGCAACAAGTCCCATGGGCTAAGAGTGGTTATTTCCTCGAAAGCCGACCTTCCTTCACATTGGACCCACTATTTCATGCGGGAGCCTACTATGTGCAGGAATCATCTTCAATGTTTATCTCGCATATTTTGGAAAGCATACAGGCTCCCAAAGGAATTTACTTGGACCTATGTGCAGCACCTGGAGGCAAATCAACGCTGTTAAGCTCCTATCTTGGCCAAGACGGCTTATTGGTGGCCAATGAGGTGATCAAGTCACGGGCAAATATTCTGAAAGAAAACGTAATAAAATGGGGTTTGGGAAATACTGTGGTGACTAACAACGACCCATCCCATTTTGAAGGCTTGGAAGGGTTTTTTGACCTTTTAGTGATAGATGCTCCCTGTTCTGGAGAAGGAATGTTCCGCAAAGACCTCCAAGCACGCGACGAATGGTCTCCCGAGCACGTGGAAATCTGTGCTGCCCGGCAGGAAAGAATTCTGAATGACACAGGAGCGCTCGTTGCAGCAGGAGGATATCTCCTATATAGTACTTGTACTTTCAATGCAAAAGAGAATGAGGAAAATCTACGTTACCTTAGTGAAGAATTTGCATTTGAGCCTGTCCGGATTCCAGTTCAACCAGAATGGGGAATTGTGGAAACTGAGGTTGAGGTGGAAGGAAGTGTTTTTTATGGATATAGATTTTATCCTCATAAGGTAAAAGGGGAGGGTTTTTTTATTACGGTGCTCAAAAGACCAGAAGATGCCTATGTACACCCCGTTAAAAAACAGAAGGACTTTAGGCATCCTTTTCTTTCCCGAAGTGGGCAAAAAAATAGGGTCTTAGAGCTGCTAGGTTTGGAAGATAATTTTGAGTTTTATGAACTTAAGGGAAGCATTTTTCTGATTGACAGTTGGTACGCCCCACATTTTGAGCAGCTCACCAAATACCTTAATGTTAAGTATTTCGGAGTAGAGTTAGGCAAAATCAGCGGGTCCGGAAAAGGCGGGGACCGTTCCAATAATGAGCAGTTTTTGCCAACCCATGAATTTGCCCTAAGCATTTTGGAGAAAAAAGGTTTTTCTACACTTGAACTTTCCAAAGAACAAGCTTTAAGTTATTTGAGGAAAGAGGATTTTGATCTGCCCACTTCTGAAGAAGGCTGGCTCTTGATTACCTTTCAATCTCTTCCTTTGGGTTGGGTCAAAAATATGGGCAATCGGATCAATAATTACTATCCAAAGGACTGGCGGATTCGGATGAGATAATTGAAGACCGAAGACGGAAGACCGCAGACGGAAAGACCGAAGACGGAAGACCGAAGACGGAAACAAATGTCATGTCCTGATATAGCTTGACTGTTATTGACAGATAAACATGACAGATTATGGCAAAAAGTGAAAGAAAAGTGGTCCGGTACGGCATTGGATTCAAAAAAATGGTAGTTTCGGAATTAGAGGAGGGAGCCTCGGTTGGCTTCCTCCAAAAGAAGTACGGAATAGGCGGGGCTGCCACCATCCAAGGTTGGGCCAAGCGTTTCGGTAAATACCAATTGTTGAACAAAATTGTACGGATAGAGAATATGTCTGACCAGAACAGGTTAAAAAAACTTGAGGAAGAACTGAAAGCCACAAAAATTGCCCTGGCTGACTCCCTGATTGCTAAACAGTGTCTTGAGGCGCTAATAGAAGAGGCCAACAAGGAGTATAAAACTGATCTAAAAAAAAACTTTGGGTCAGATGCGTCAGCAAAAAAAGGGGAGAACTGAGTATAAGGACACTTTGCAGGTATTTCGGTTACTCGACTTCAGCATATTACAGCCGCGTGAAGCAGTTGGCCAGACAAGAAGTGGACAGAACCCTTATTCTTGAAATGGCCCGCAGGGTAAGGAAAAACCACCCCAGGATGGGCAGTAAAAAGGTCTACAGGCTTCTGGAAGCTAATATCAGGGATATTGACCCTGGGATGGGAAGGGACAAGTTTCTAGCCTTGCTCAGACAGGAAGGGCTTTTGGTAATCCGCAAAAAGAAATATGCGGTAACCACCCAGACCTTCTACAGGTACCACCAGTACAAAGACCATTTCAACGGTAAGACCTGGAATATGCCTGGGCAAGCCTGGGTTTGCGACATTACCTACATCAGGGTGCGGGATACGTTTAAATACCTGTTTTTGATGACAGATGCATTCAGCCGCAAAATTGTCGGCTGGCACCTGGCTGGGACATTGGAGTCTAAGTGGGCTGTAGAGGCGGCAAAAATGGCCATAAAACAGTGTTCCAGTACGGCTGGGCTGGTGCACCACTCGGACAGGGGGTTCCAGTATTGCAGCAAAAACTATATAAACCTGTTGAAAAAGAATGGTATTATCACTAGCATGGGCCAGGCGGGATACTGTTACGATAATGCAATGGCTGAGAGGGTCAACGGTATTCTAAAAGAAGAATATGGGTTGGATTTGACTTATCAGAGCGGTGCAGAAGCTTTTACGGCTGTCAAGCAGGCGGTAAAGTTTTACAATGAGGGAAGGCCACATTGGTCACTTAAGTTGGAAATTCCAGCAAGGGTTCATGACCGGCCGGAACTTCACCCCTCCCATAAACGCAAAGATAGTTTTAGCCGA
>NZ_VMKN01000003.1:0-92480 GCF_007483685.1 Litoribacter populi | reverse complement strand
TTACGGCTGTCAAGCAGGCGGTAAAGTTTTACAATGAGGGAAGGCCACATTGGTCACTTAAGTTGGAAATTCCAGCAAGGGTTCATGACCGGCCGGAACTTCACCCCTCCCATAAACGCAAAGATAGTTTTAGCCGAAAACCTGTCAAGGCTAAATGAACTCCGCTCCGCTCCGGCCTTGACAGAACCCCGGCTAAAACTGGTGTTGCATTTAGGAGAGAGTTGAAAGAAAAAAAGTGTCAAGTAAATTTAGGACGTGACAAAAAGGGGCGAAAATTTTTCGCCCCTTTTGTTTTTATTCCATATCCCTAAACTGAGAGAGATCGATTGTTTCGTCCTCTAGATAGTTAGGGTAAATTTTTATGTGGTGCTTTTTCACCTCATCGACAAGTGAATACCTTAATTTTTCAATATTGGTCCCGTCTTGGGCTGCCATAAAAACAGGTGGGATCCCCAATTTCTTGGTGTAGCTCTGTTCAAGCTTGTCAAAATCTAGGAAATTGGCCTCCTCGATTTCATGCTCAGTCATGTGCTGAAGTTCTTCTTCAGACGGCATTCGGGGCACCAAATCAATCTTGTTAAACACTAAAACAGTGGGTTTATTGGAAACACCAATTTCGGAAAGGGTTTGGTTCACTACATTGATGTGATCCTCAAAGTTTGGATGGGAAATATCAACCACGTGCACTAAAATATCAGCCTCTCTTATTTCATCCAAAGTTGATTTAAATGACTCAATCAGGTGGGTTGGCAGCTTTCGGATGAAACCTACCGTATCAGAAAGTAAAAAAGGAATGTTTTCAAGGACAACCTTTCTCACAGTCGCATCCACCGTGGCAAACAGTTTATCCTCTGCCAATACATCTGCCTTGGTCATCAATTTCATCAGCGTGCTTTTTCCCACGTTGGTGTAACCAACCAAAGCAACCCTGACTATCCCCTGGCGGCCTTTTCTTTGGGTTTCGCCCTGCTTTTCTATCTTCTTAAGCTTGTCTTTCAGCAGAGTTATTTGATTTCGGATATCCCTTTTATCAGTCTCGATCTCTTTTTCACCGGAACCACCCCGGGTAGCCGTGCCACCGCGCTGCCTTTCCAAGTGAGTCCACATCCGGGTCAGTCTTGGGAGCAGATATTGATAACGCGCAAGTTCCACCTGGGTTTTTGCCTGGGCGGATTGGGCTCGATTTAGGAATATGTCTAAAATCAATAGGGAACGGTCGTAAACTTTTACCTTCAATTCATTTTCCAGATTTCGCATCTGAGAAGCCGAAAGGTCATCATCGAAGATCACCATGTTGACATCAAAATGATTGACATAGGCTTGGATTTCCTCAAGTTTTCCGGAGCCCACAAAAGTGCGCACATCGGGTCTCTCCATCCGCTGTGTAAACCGGTGGACAGTTCTCGCGCCTAGCGTCTCGGTCAGGAATGCCAGTTCGTCCAAGTATTCTTGGGCTTGCTGTTCGCTTTGGTTTTGATGAATCAATCCAACCAATACCGCTGTTTCCTCCTTAGGAGCGGTGTCGTGAAGTTTCTTAAATTTTCGGGAATATTTGCTCATTTACTATATTTACAGTCCGTAAGTTGCGGGGTAGGCCCCAGCAAGGTTAGAATAACAATAAAAATACCATATACATTCCCTTTGATTGCAAATCTTCTATGGAATGCTAGCTTTGTGTACATAAAGTTAAGGCTCTTTTTCGCATTTTTGTTCAGCATGGAAATAAAACAAGTCTCCATCAATGGAGTTTATGAAATCTACCCTCGGGCTTTTTCCGATGAGCGGGGGTATTTTTTGGAGGTTTTCCGAGAGGATCTGCTCCGAAAACATGGAATTGCAGAAACCTGGGTTCAGGAGAATCAATCTTTCTCCAAAAAAGGAACCATCAGGGGATTGCATTTTCAGAAAGAGCCGTTTGCACAGGCCAAGTTGGCCAGGGTCATCGTAGGCAAAGTTTTGGAAGTATGCGTGGATTTACGAAAAAACTCACCTACTTTTGGCATGCATCATGCAGTTATACTGGATGATCAGCAGCACAATATGCTTTATCTGCCGGCCGGATTTGCCCACGGCTTTGCTGCTTTGGAGGACACCGTGTTTAGTTACCGCTGCAGCAATCATTATCATAAAGAATCGGAAGGGGGAGTACTTTGGGACGACGCAGAACTTGACATAGATTGGCAAGTGGATGACCCCATTCTTTCTGATAAGGACCAGATATTGCCCAGTTTAAAGGATTTTGTACAAGATAGTGGAGGAGGACTTTAATGTCGATATTAGATTTAATATTAGGATCGGGAACAAAACAAAAGGAAGCTCTAGACTTGAGTTGGCTAGGGGTGGATATGCACTCCCACCTGATCCCAGGAATCGATGACGGTTCCCAGAGTATGGAAGAATCCATCAATATGATCGGTAGGATGGTGAAGCTTGGGATCAAAAAGATCATCACCACGCCCCACATCATGACCGAGTTTTACAAAAATACTCCTGGCACCATACTTACAGGGCTTGATGATCTTCGTGCAGGACTCAAAGCCTATGATGTGGATGTGGAAATTGAAGCCGCTGCCGAATATTATCTCGATGAAATATTCATGCAAAAGGTGGAGGCCGGAGAAAAGCTTCTGACCATGGGCGGGCAGTATGTATTGGTTGAAACCGGCTTTATGAGCAAACCCCAAATGTTGTTGGAAAGCTTTTTCGCTATGGAACTGCAAGGGTATACGCCAATTTTTGCCCACCCGGAAAGATATCTCTACTTGCATAATGACCCTAAACTCCTAAAGTCCCTGATGGATAGGGGAGTGCTTTTTCAAGCCAATCTTTTATCTTTTACTGGTTATTACGGAAAAGCCGTGAAAAAATTTGCAGAAATGCTAGTGGACGAAAAACAGGTAATGCTCTTGGGCACGGACGCCCACAATATAAAATACCTTGATGCTTTAGAAGATCTTACCGCACACAGATATTATCACAAACTCAGAGCCCTGCCGCTACTGAACAGTTCCCTATGAAAATATTGATCACAGGCATCACCGGTCTGTTTGGAAGTTATTTAGCCAAGGCATTTAAGTCAATGGGCGAAATACATGGTTTGAAACGCGCGGACAGTCAGCTTGACCTTCTTTCTGATGTTCAGAATGACATTCATTGGCATGAAGGGGACATCAATGACTACCAATCATTGGAGGAGGCTTTCCAAGGCATGGACCTAATCATTCATGCTGCTGGATTGGTTTCCTTTAGAAATGGAGATGAAGGAAAATTGTTAAAGGTAAACGTGGAGGGCACTGCTAATGTGGTCAATGTGATGCTGGGCCTTGATATCAATAAACTTATCCATGTGAGTTCTGTTGCAGCCATAGGTCGCAATCCAGAAAAGATGTTGATGGATGAAAAAGAAAAATGGGTTAATTCCGAACTCAACACTCCGTATGCCATTTCAAAATACTTAGGTGAGTTGGAAGCTTGGCGAGGCGCTGAAGAGGGACTTGATCTGATTGTGGTAAACCCATCTGTGCTTTTGGGAAAAGTAAGTGACAATCGAAGTAGTACAGCCATATATGACTATGTTTTGGAGGAGAAAAAGTTTTTTCCAAAAGGCAATGTCAATTACATAGATGTACGGGATGCAGCCAATATTACGGTTGAGCTTTTTGAGAAAAATGCTTGGGGAAATAGATTTATCCTTAACAATGAGGGTGTACGCTATTTGGAGTTTTTTCGAGCTACTGCCCAAATTTTGGAACGTAAGGCTCCCAAGTGGCCAGTTCCAAGCCGACTTATCAGATTTGCCGATTATTTTTTCAAACTGAAGGGGTTTATTTCCAGAAATACCCCGAGTTTCAGCAAAAAAGCTGTCAAGGCAGCCCAATACCCCATTGTCTTTGATAATACCAAAGTTAACAAGCTCATCAATTACCATTATACACCCCTGAACAAGACGCTGGAATGGGCCAAGAGTGAACGAAAACAACTTGGCTGAGGTTTTGTGATTTGGATTAATGGGATCTGGGCAAAAATAATCCGGAGCCTGTTAGTGGGTATCAATATTATTGGTATCTTAATGACTATATTCTAAATTACATTCGATGACTGGAGATTTTGATCATAACAGGGATGAGGAAAAAGCGCTGGTGCAGAAATTTGAGGACTCACTCAAAGCTAATCTAGATTTGTTCTTTGATGAGGAGCAGCTAGAGGACATCATCCGCTATTACTTTGACATGGGTAAACACAAGAGGGCTTTAAAAGCCAGTGACATTGCCCTGGAGAAATTTCCGTTTTCAATAGAAATTAAGCTGCTGAAAGCACAAAGCCTTATCTTCAATGACGAATTGGAGGAGGGTATGGAAATACTCGAACACATTAATAACATTTCACCCAACAACGAGGAAATCATTCTTGCTTTGAGTAATGGCCACCTCCTGAGCGGTAATCCTAAGGAAGCTATTCAGCTTTTGGAAAATTTTCTTCCTCTTGCGGAAGATAAGGCTGAAGTGTTTTATAGCTTGGGTAACTTCTATCGTGCTGATGGACAGGTGAAAAATGCCATCGAAGCTTATAAGGAAGCCGTAAAACTTCGGATCAACCATGAAGACGCCTTATTCCAGCTGGCAATGATTACTGAAGAGGAAGGCTCGTTTGATGAGATTCTCGATTTCTACAAAGAGTTTATTGACCAAGATCCCTACAGTGCAGGAGCTTGGTATAACCTTGGAGTCGTCTACAATAGGCTTGGGAGGTTTGAAGAAGCTATACACGCCTACGATTATGCACTCCTGATTGATGACACTTTTGCTTCTGCTTATTTCAATCTGGGTAATGCCTATATGAATACCAAGCAGTTTGACCTGGCTTTGGAAGCTTACCAAAACACCATCAATTGCGAAGGCGCCAATGCGGAAAACTGCTGCTATTTGGCTGCTGCGTATGAAAAACTTGACCAAATAGATCAGGCATTCAAATATTTCAAAAAATCCGCAAAACTAGATCCTGAATATGATGACGCCTGGTTTGGACTGGGTATGTGCATGCTGAAGAAGGACAAGTTCTTTGAAGCTATTCATTATTTCAAAAAAGCCATCAACCTGGGAGTGGAAAATGCCAACTACTGGGTAGGTCTTGCCGATGCGGAATACAATCTTGGCAACCTGCACGCCAGTTCTGAGGCCTATGAAGAGGCGATCAATCTGGAGCCAGGTATTATGGAAGCCTATGTGAACCTTTCAATCATTTATTTTGACCAAAACAGGTTTGAGGAAGCAGTAGATGTGTTGAAGGAGGGAATAGAGGAATTGCCTGAGGAATCAGAGTTGTATTACAGATTAGTAGTTTATTTTATAAAGACGGGTAAATACAAAGAAGCCTTTTCATTTTTGGAAAATGCGTTAACTTTGAATTTTGATCGACATGAGCTCCTGTATGAGTTGATGCCTGAAATCAAACATCAGACATCGATCTTCAAGATTATTTCTCAATATAAGGACGGGTCGGCAAAAGAAGAATAGTAGCCTATTAAACTTTTACCTTAAATTTTGTAAAATGAATTATGTCCTGAAAAACATTCCTGTGCGTACTGAAAAGCCACGTACGACAGGATTCACTATGGCCATGGACAAAGGCCTAAGCTTACGAGAAGTAAGCGATCTAATCGAGACAGCAGGAGATTTTGTAGATATTGTGAAATTAGGATGGGCCACCTCCTATGTAACCAAAAATCTCGATGAGAAACTAAAACTGTACAAGGAGGCGAATATTCCGGTATATTTTGGGGGTACTCTTTTTGAGGCTTTTGTCGTTAGAGATCAATTTGACGATTACAGGAAATTATTGGAAAGATATGAACTTTCCTTCGCTGAAGTTTCTGACGGTTCCATAGTGTTGGACCACAACAAGAAATGCGAATACATTAAAACCCTTGCCGAGGACGTAACCGTTCTTTCAGAGGTTGGATCCAAAGATGCAGCCAAGATCATTCCTCCCTATAAGTGGATCGAGCAGATGCGCAAAGAATTGGATGCCGGTGCCTGGAAGGTAATCGGGGAGTCTCGTGAAGGTGGAAACGTAGGTCTATTCCGTGATAGCGGTGAAGTAAGGCAGGGTCTTGTTGAAGAAATCCTGACTCAGATACCAGAAGATAAAATCATTTGGGAAGCCCCTCAAAAAGCCCAACAGGTTTGGTTTATCAAACTCATCGGTGCCAATGTCAACTTGGGAAATATTGCTCCAAATGAAATTATTCCATTGGAGACGATCCGATTAGGTCTTAGAGGCGACACTTTCGACCACTTTCTCGACAAGTAATTATTTCAAAAATCAAAGCTGTGCAGTCCTTGCACAGCTTTTTTAATCCTTGCATCTTTCATGAGTTATTTCAAAAAATACCTGCTCACATATTTTAAAGGTATGGGTATGGGTGGCGCCGATATTGTACCGGGTGTGTCTGGGGGTTCCATTGCCTTGATTACAGGCATATATGAGGAATTGCTTGACAGCATAAAATCTGTGGATGGAACGGCGGCCAAACTACTTTTTGGCCTGGATCTAAAAGGTTTCTGGCGGCATGTCAATGGACCGTTTTTACTAGCTCTTTTTCTCGGTATTTTTACGAGTATCTTCACCTTGAGTAAGGTGCTGACCTACCTGATCGAATTTCACCCGATTCCGCTGTGGTCATTTTTCACCGGGCTCATTTTGATTTCAGCTATCTGGATTCTTAAGGAAATTCACAAATGGACCATTGCGGTGATTATCGCACTGGTTTTGGGAATAATAATCGCCTATTTTATCACCTCCCTTCCACCTATGAGCAGCCCGGATTCGGCTTTGTTTACCTTGATGGCCGGTTCCATTGCTATTTGCGCTATGATTTTGCCGGGGATTTCTGGGAGTTTTATTCTTCTTATTCTGGGACAGTATGAGGCCATTTTGGATGCTGTTAATCAGCGGGATGTTGTGAAGTTGGGGCTTTTTGCAGTGGGTTGTGTGATCGGTCTATTGAGTTTTAGTAGGTTGGTGAGCTGGTTATTAAAGCATTTCCATGCTCTCACTCTGGCGGTACTTTCCGGCTTTATGCTCGGGTCAATCAACAAAATCTGGCCATGGAAGTTAGTATTGAGCTATAGGATAAGCAGTTCTGGAGTTGAAAAACCACTAGATACTGCCAACATTTGGCCTCAACAGTATTTGGAACAAACAGGAGAAAATCCCCAAATTGGCCTGGCCGTAATTGCTTTTCTTATTGGGATATTCATCGTAATCGGGCTGGAACAAGCCGCAAAAATGATCAATAAATGAGGGAATTTGGGTTGATAGGTTATCCTTTGTCGCATTCTTTTTCCAAGAAATACTTCCAGGAAAAATTTATTCGTGAAGGTGTTGCTGATACTAGATATGAACTTTTCGAACTTGAAAGCCTTGATAAATTATCGGACCTGATTCATTCCCGCCCTGACTTGAAGGGGTTGAATGTAACCATTCCTTACAAGCAAAAGGTCATGACCTTTCTCGAAGAGCTCAGTGATGAAGCTGCAGAAATCGGGGCGGTAAACGTAATCAAAATTAAAGAAGGGAAACTTGTAGGTCATAATACTGACTATATTGGCTTTAGGCAATCTTTAGTAAACTGGCTAGGAACAGAAAGGCCTGCCGCATTAATCCTCGGTACCGGGGGAGCTTCCAAAGCTGTAGAACATGCTTTGAAAAAGATGGGAATCGAATATAGATTTGTAAGCCGAAATGCCGGTAACGAATTGCTTGCATATACGTATGATGAATTAAACCGAAAACCTGAAATATTGGAAAAATATAGGTTAATCATCAACACCACACCATTGGGGACACACCCAAACACCGAAGTGATGCCCCCCATTCCCTTGGATGCGGTGACGGCCAAGCACAAAGTGTACGACTTGGTGTATAATCCCGAAAAAACATTCCTTATGAGAAGTGTGGAGGCGCGTGGAGGGCTCTCGAAAAATGGTTTGGAAATGCTGCAACTCCAAGCCGAGGCGGCCTGGAATATTTGGAACCAATCTTAACCTTTTTATTTTGCTATTATGTTTTGGAAAAAATTATCCCACGAAGAAATAAAATCACACATTTTTAAAGCATTAGATGAAAATCTGGATTATCGAGGTGATCATCCCATTTTGGGAATTCCCGGGACTTATCTAGATACCACGGAATTTTATCCCGATGCACCTTTCTTAAAAGATGCCCCCTTCATGTCGGCCATGATCAGAAACCCTAACCACATTGGTTGCCATACTCTTTCTGAGGAATCAGTTTTGGAGGTATTCCAGGGTACTCAGAAGATAGAGCGTGATTTGATCAAATTAGTAGCTGAGGAGATTTTCAATGGCAACCCGGGGGAGCAGGATGGCTATGTGGCTACAGGTGGAACTGAAGCCAACATTGAGGCCATGTGGATTTACAGGAATTATTTCCAGGAGGCCTATGGGGCAAAACTTAACGAAATTGCTCTGGTCTATTCAGAAGATTCCCATTACAGCATGCCAAAAGGAGGCAATCTTTTGAGTTTGCAAAGCATTATACTTGAGGTGGATGAGAATACCCGACAGATTACAGATGAATCTTTAAACAACAAGATATCCGAGGCACGCAAAAACGGGGTTAAATATTTTATCGTGATCGCAAACCTTTCCACCACCATGTTTGGATCGGTTGATGATGTGGATAGGCTGGGGGACTTTTTCACCAATGAAAATGTACTCTTTAAAATCCACGTTGACGCGGCCTATGGGGGATTTATATATCCTTTCACCAATGACCAGAGCAGGTTTTCCTTTCAGAACCCGTACATCAATTCCATCACCGCCGATGGGCATAAGATGCTTCAGACTCCATATGGAACTGGACTGTTTTTGATAAGGAAAGGTTTTATGCATTATGTGTGTACTAATGAAGCTCAATACATCCCAGGAAAAGATTATACCCTTAGCGGGAGTCGGTCTGGTGCTAATGCTGTTTCCATGTGGATGATTCTGAAAATCCATGGTTCGGAAGGCTGGAAGTATAAAATGGCTTCCCTGCTTGACCTTACGGAGCGTATTTGCAAGAAACTGGAATATATGGGGGTGGAATATTTCAGAGATCAATATTTGAACATCATCACAATGAAGGCCAAATTCATCTCACCCAAAATTGCCAAAAAGTATCATCTGGTGGCTGACAGCTATGAATTTGAACCGAAATGGTACAAAATTGTGGTCATGCCCCATGTACGGCAAGGAACTTTGGACTCCTTCCTCATGGATCTGGATGCTGAATTAAAAGCTAAAGCATAATACCTTCCAAAAGCCTGTCAAGAATCTTGATAGGCTTTTGATTTTTATTCATTTGTGCTTCAGTAGGTTACGATGGAATAGGCATAATTTAACTATATATGCATCCTATAAAATGGTATTCGGACTAATAATTTTCTAAATTATTAGGACTAACCATCTAATAACCGTGCATATGCCCAGAGCCAAAAAATCAGAATTAGACCGAAAGATTTTCGTCCTAGACACCTCGGTAATCCTCTATGCTCATAATTCCATAATGACTTTTGCCGAACATGATGTGGTGATCCCCATTACGGTGTTGGAGGAACTCGACCAGTTTAAAAAAGGCAATGACAGTAAAAACTTTGAAGCAAGGGAATTCATCCGGCTTTTGGATAACGTTTCCCAAGACCACATGCTGCACAACTGGACGCCTCTCAATGGGAAAAATAAAGGCCATTTCAAGGTTTTAATGAATAATCAAAATAAGCTGAATGCGAATGAGATTTTTGGAGAGGAGAAAAACGACCATAAAATCCTAAACGCTGCATTGAGCCTGAAGCAGTCCGAAAGAGGGAGGAAAGTAATCCTGGTGACCAAGGATATCAACCTGAGGCTTAAGGCCAAATCTCTTGAAATTAACGCTGAAGACTATGAGACCGGTAAAATCAAAAACATTACTGAGGTAGAAAATACTAACAAAGTGGTGCTTGAGGATGTAAATCCTGAAATGATCAATGCCCTGTATGAGTCTTATAATGTTCCTGCTAATGAAATATTAGGAGAAAATATGGCAAAGGGGAATGCCTATTACATATTAAAAAGCAATAAAAATTCAGTCTTAGCTTATTATAACAGAGAGGACAGTACAATGGAAAGGGTGGATAAGAAAACCGCCTACAATATTAAACCCCGCAATGCTGAACAGGCCTTTGCCTTACATGCCATCCTTAATCCCAAGGTGAAGCTTGTCAGCATCCAAGGGGTGGCTGGAACCGGCAAGACCTTACTCGCTCTTGCTGGGGCTTTAGAGCAGCGTAGAGAGTATAAGCAAATCTATATCGCTCGACCCATAGTGCCGCTTAGCAATAAAGATATAGGCTACCTTCCCGGTGATATAAAATCAAAACTTAATCCCTATATGGAGCCGCTTTGGGATAATTTGAAGTTCATCCAAAACCAATATAAGGAGTCGGAAAAGGAGTTTCAGAAAATAACCGAATTGGTCAATCAAGAAAAGTTGGTCATACAGCCCTTGGCTTACATTCGTGGTCGGTCAATCTCCAATATCTTTTTCATAGTGGATGAGGCGCAAAACTTGACTCCGCATGAAATCAAAACCATTATTAGCCGTGCAGGAGAAAACACCAAGATTATTTTCACCGGAGACGTTTATCAGATTGATACACCCTACCTTGACAGTCAGAGTAACGGTATGTCCTATCTCATCGACCGGGCCAAGGACCATCCGCTATACGCACACGTGAAGCTTGAGAAGGGTGAACGTTCAGAATTAGCCAACTTGGCTAACGAGTTATTGTAAAGGGATTAAAACTGTCTGATTTTAAACAGTTTAGTGTCCGCTACTGAACATGCATATATTGGCAATTATCGTTTAAACGGCCTCCGGGCCGTTTTTTTGTTTTGGTAGGTTTATTGGCTTATGGTAAGTGTGTTGATTGAAAATTTAAAATCTAATAACCATGAAAAAGTCAATTTTTAACCAGAAAAATATCTGTGCTCTACTAGGGGTGGTAATGGCATTGATGATCGTTTGGAGTGCTAATGCACAAGGGGCAGACCTTAGAGTAGCTGAGTATGGGGTCTCTGAAGAGGGGCCGCGCTACTTGAAAAAGGATCTGAGAGATGAGCTGATCGTAGAAGATCTAGAGCTTGAGTTGGAGGAGGAAATGCCCAGTGTGACTTTTATCAATAAGGATGGTGAAATCATGGCAGTGCTTTATGGAAACAAATCCGTCTTGGAAGAAACCTACAAGGATAAATTTTCCAAGAGCTATCACCTGACCACTTCCGGAATTCATGAATTCTATCTCATAAAAAAATAAAGGTGTTTGGTTTAGTTGTTAACAATTGGAAAAGGGTAGGCTGATGGCCTACCCTTTTTTTATCAACTTTCTGTGATGGTGTTCAGTTTTGCTAGGAAGCTGTTGTAATACTGCCTTCCTACTTGCACCGTGGCGCCATTTCGGAGATTAATTTCCTTGGTACTGAAATTATCAATCTGGCCGAGTTGGACGATAAAAGATTTTTGAACCCTAAGGAACAAATGGGATGGAAGTTTTTCTTCCATATCTTTCATTGACTTTCTGATAGTATAATTTCTGTTTTTGGTGAAAATTGTCACCATGTTACCATTTGCCTCTACATAGTAGATGTCATCGTAATTAACTCTTTCAAAGGCATTGTCAGCTTTAATGTAGACCGCATCATTGACTAAGTAAGGACTTTCAAATGGTTTTGCTGGGGCCCCATCGCTGCCTGCGGGACGTGTTCTTTTGTTATAAAGAACAATCTCCACCATGGCGTGAATATCATTTGTATTAAAAGGCTTCACAATAAAGCCTGCAGGGTGAATCCGTTTTGCTCTTTCTATGATGGTCGGATCGCTATAGGAGGTCACATATACGATTGGCACGTCGATCATCTGCTTGATGATTTCACCGAGCTCGATCCCGTCCTTGTCACCTTTCAGCTTAATATCCATAAAAATCAAGTCGGGGCGATACTTTTTGATCACCTTGATGGCCTGATTGGCGGAGTTAGCGATGTCAATATTGGTGTAATCTAAAAGTTCCAATATCTCCTCGATGTTCTCCGCAATGCTTGGATCATCTTCAACTATTAAGATTCTTTCCTCTTTCATAGGTTTATTGTGTTAGCAGGGATGTAAAGATTTTTGTTGTTTTTGATCAGCATTTTTGCTGCAACAATCAAACCTTAATCACCAATGTTTATAAAATTAATTCTCAAAAAGCGTTCTATTTAATAAGTTAATTATTAAATATGGCACTAATTTAAAATTTTATCCTTCAAAAGGAAATCTTATTGTTGAAATTATAGAAAGAATGTGAAAGTTTTATGATGGATTAAAGACTCATCATATCCTTAAATCGGGCAGCCTGTCTCCGGCTTACCTCAATCCTATCACCTCCCTTGAGAGTCACTACCAGTCCGCCATTAAACCAAGGTTCAATGCTGTCCACCCAGCTCAAGTTGATGATGTGTTTTCGGCTTGCGCGGAAAAATGACTTTTCGTCTAACCTTTCATCCAATGCATTCAGCGATTTGTGGATCATTGGCTTGTTGGTGTCGAAATATACCTTGATATAATTACCGTCCGACTCGAATAGGCGTACGTTTTCTAGTTTGACAAACCAGCAACGGTCCCCATCTTTCACAAACACCTGGTCTTCCAAGGTCAGCTTATTATTGTTTTGAGGCACACCGGATGTACTAGCTTCTTCCTTACTGGCTTCTGAAATTTTGGATTTTAATTTCTTAATGGCCTCTGTCAGTCTTTCCGGCTGAATGGGCTTCAATAGGTAATCCAGTGCGTTGACTTGAAATGCTTGAAGAGCATATTCGTCATAGGCAGTCGTGAAAATCACATGGGGAACGTGGTCAAGTTCTTCAAGAAGATCAAAACCGGTTTTTTCAGGCATTTGTATATCCAAAAAGATCACATCTGGCTGGAGCTTTTCGATTTTCTCTTTGGCATCATCCACATTTTGGGCCTCGCCCACCACTTCCACATCTTCATTGTCAGCCAATAGGCCGGTAAGTTCTTTTCGGGCTAGTCTTTCATCGTCTATTACTAATGCACGCATTTTATCTGGATTTAATGGTTACTCTAATGTAAGGGAATGTTTTGGTATTTTTATTTCAGTAATTACAAATTCACTTCCTGAATTATAAATTTTAAAAGAGGCCTTGCTGCCATAGATCATTTTCAACCTTTGTACCGTATTGTTGATACCATGCCCACCCTCTTTTCGCCTGCTTTGAGGATTGCGCAACTGTCCGCTGTTCTTGACCTGAATGTAAAGGTCCCCTGATAACCCAACGGAACATTTGAGCTGAACGATACCTCCTTTGACTAAATTGCTGATGCCATGTTTGATGGCATTTTCTACGATGGTCTGCAGCATCATCGGTGGAATCTTGTACTTGAATGCTTCCGGCTCCACGTCAAAACTCACATTCAGTCTCTCCTCAAATCTGATTTTCTCTAAATTAAGGTAATCCTTCACTGTGTTAAATTCATCTGCAAAGCTGATAACCTTCTTGTTGTCCATGATGAGAGAAAACCGTAGAATATTAGAAAGCTGGGTGATGGCAGATTTGGCTTTAACAGGGTCTTCATTTACCAAGGCTCTCACACTATTCAGGGCGTTAAAGATAAAATGGGGGTTCAACTGGCTCCTTAAATGGTTCAGTTTGATCTCATTTATCTTTGCTTGATACTTCAGTGTGGTGTTGTAATTATCCAGAAAGTGGAATAAGAAGTACATCATAGACCATAGCGAATAATACAGGAAGCTTATAAATAAGTTTACCAAAATCACTAAAGGCCTCAAATCTTCATTGACATTAAGGGTGTCAAAGGCCAAGTTAATCAGAACCTGAGCACCTGTGTTTATAAAACTTAGTGCTACTAACCCTAAAAGTGCATGAATGATCAGTTTTGAAATAGGCAGGTTGAACCAGCCATAGGTATTAATGATGTATCTAAATGCATGGGTAGTTAAAAAATAAACCGCAGCCAGCGAAAAATATGCTCCGACCTGAATGCCAGATACCCCTCTTGCAAGAGATAAAAACATAAGGTTGATCAGGGCAAAACCTGACCAACCCACAATCTGCAATATCCAGTATAAGCGGGTCTTATTCATATTCTAAGGTAAATATAAATAAGTTCTGCAGACCCCTAATGATATTTACTCCAATGGAAAGATGTTCTGATAAGGCTGTCAATATTTGTTTAGGTAGTTTTCTGAGGTTGCTGCAACTCCATTTTCAAAAACTTGCCAGTATAGCTATCTGAATGTTCGGCTACCACTTCCGGAGTACCCTTTGCTATGATATAGCCCCCCTTGTCACCACCTTCGGGTCCTAAATCAATCACGTGGTCTGCTACCTTGATCACATCCATATTATGTTCGATGATTAAAACGGTATTGCCTTTTTCCACCAGCCTATTCAAAACTTCTAAAAGATGTTCGATATCCTGGAAATGAAGCCCGGTAGTCGGTTCATCCAAAATGTAGAAAGTCTTTCCAGTGTCTTTTTTCGACAATTCAGTAGCCAACTTGACCCGTTGGGCCTCTCCACCGGACAGGGTGGTGGCGTGCTGGCCTAGGGTAATATAATCCAAACCGACGTCATGAAGGGTTTTGATTTTGCGGAGGATTTTCGGTTGGTTTTCGAAAAATTCCACTGCTTGCTCAACGGTTATATCCAGCACGTCTGAAATAGACTTGCCTTTAAATCTTACTTCCAAGGTTTCCCTGTTATAACGCTTGCCCTTACAGGTTTCGCAAGGGATATGAACATCGGGAAGGAAATCCATTTCGATAAGCTTCATACCTGCCCCTTCGCAGTCTTCACAGCGGCCACCCTTCACGTTGAAGGAAAATCTTCCAGGCTTGTACCCTCTGATTTTTGCTTCCGGCAAATCAGTGAACAAGGCCCTAATATCGGTGAAAACTCCAGTATACGTCGCCGGGTTTGATCTTGGCGTCCGTCCAATGGGAGACTGGTCCACTTCGATCACTTTGTCCAAATGCTTCAAACCGTCCACCTTTTCATAGGCAAGCGGTTCTTTTTTGCTTTTGTAGAAATGCTGATTGAGTATAGGGTAAAGGGTTTCATGGATCAAGGTACTCTTTCCGCTACCTGATACCCCTGTCACACAGACCATGCTGGCCAAGGGAATCTCCAAGGTGACATTCTGGAGATTATTTCCATGGGCATTGGTGAGTTTGAGCGTTTTTCCACTGCCTTTTCTCCTTTTTTCAGGAATGGCTATATTCCTTTGTCCATTCAGGTATTGGGCGGTAACACTGTTTTGTGCAAGAAATTCCTGAGGTTTGCCTTGCGCTACAATATGCCCTCCATGTCGACCAGCCCCCGGACCAATATCCAGAACATAATCGGAGTCCAACATCATATCCTTGTCATGTTCCACCACCAATACCGTATTGCCCAGATCCCGAAGGTCTTGAAGGGCTTTAATTAGCTTAACATTATCACGTTGGTGTAGTCCAATGCTTGGCTCATCTAGAATGTATAAAACACCCACAAGCTGAGTCCCAATCTGGGTAGCAAGTCTTATCCTTTGGGCCTCTCCACCTGAGAGTGTCCTTAAAGGTCTATTTAGTGTCAAATAATCCAATCCAATATCTAACAGAAACCCTATTCGCTTTCTGATTTCCTTCAAAACCTCTTTGCCAATCACCTTCTGCTTATCGGTCATCCTTTCCTCAATGTTCTCAAACCACTTACCCAATTCAGAAATATTAAGCATCGCCAATTCCCCGATATGGCAACCCGCAATTTTAAAATGCAAGGCTTCCTTCTTCAAACGGTAACCTTCACATTCCGAGCAAATTGTAGTAGTAGTGTAGTCGCTGATCCAGCTTCGGATTTTGTCTGAACCCTCTTCTTGTTGTTTTTGAAGGAATTTGACGATTCCTTCAAAAGTGGTGGACCACTGAGTGCCTGGGTGCTTTACGGAATCTACTTCAACCTCCATTTTATCCCCATATAGAAGGATGTCAATAACTTCTTCAGGCAAGTTTTTCAATGGGGTTGAGATACTTGCCTTATATCTTTTTAAGATGGCATTAATTTTCTTGAAAATCCAAATATCCCTATACTCACCCAAAGGGGCTATCCCTCCACGAGTAATACTAAGGTCTAAATCTGGAATTACACTTTCCTTCGTGATTTCCTCTATCACCCCCAGGCCGTTGCATGTAGGGCAGGCACCATAGGGGCTGTTGAAAGAAAATGTGTTTGGAGCTGGCTCATCGTAGGATAATCCAGTAGTAGGGTCCATGAGGTGTTTGGAGAAATGGTGAATCTCTCCAGCTTCATCGCGAAGCATGATGATGCCCTTTCCGTGTTGAAGCGCGGTTTTCAGGGATTGCGCTATCCTAAAGCGGTCTTCTTCTTCAGCTACAATCCTATCAACTACTATTTCAATATCGTGAATCTTGTACCTGTCCACCTGCATTTTAGGGACAATTTCCATCACCACCCCGTCAATTCGGACTTTTGAAAAGCCCATTTTTCGGATTTGCTCAAAAAGCTCCCGGTAGTGACCTTTACGCCCTTTGACAACTGGTGCTAAGATATATAACTTTTTTCCTCCAAAGTTCTGAAACAGCTGTTCTAAAATCTGATCTTCTGTCTGCCTTACCATTCTGTGACCGCTGAGGTAAGAAAAAGCTTCCCCAGATCTGGCGTAAAGTAACCTCATGAAATCATAGATTTCAGTTACCGTACCCACAGTGGAGCGGGGGTTTTTGGAGGTTGTTTTTTGTTCAATGGAAATTACTGGGGAAAGTCCGTTGATCTTGTCAACGTCTGGACGTTCCATGCCACCCAAAAAGGAACGGGCGTATGCGGAAAAGCTTTCCATATAGCGTCGTTGACCCTCGGCATAAATGGTGTCAAAAGCCAATGAGCTTTTCCCACTGCCACTCAGTCCGGTGATCACCACCAACTTGTTTCGTGGAATGGTCAGGTCTATATTCTTGAGATTGTGCTCTCTGGCACCGTATATCTCGATTAGTTCTTCAGGAGTGGTTTTGTCTTCTATCATGAAAGGAGGTAACCTTTTATCTCGATTTTTACAAAAATATGGATTTAATATGGTTCCATCATTCTTGAAAGTAACCATTTCAGCAGAGGATAAGTTTTAGGGTGCTTAATCTTCGCGAGTCGCTTCCCGCATTTCTGCTTCTGTTTCTCCAGTCATGGTGGACATCATCCCGCTGAGCAGCAGTTCCCACCAGTAGTTAAATATGCTACTAGTTTGGTCCCGTTTTTTATAGACATCCCCCTTGACCAGTGTGCCCCCACTGTCTGGATTGTTGCTGCGCACCACAAAAGTATTGGCCAAGAAAGCTCCCGCCCTACGGAAAATGTTCTGGTTTTTCTCATAGTCGCTGTCTAAAATCTGGATTTTTAGGTCACGATATTGCATGACCACCTCGCCTGTTCCTTCATAATCATTAGCCACAATATTGAGCTCAAGATTGTTGAGCCAACCTTCATCAATTGCTACCCGAGTACCTGGACCAAGCATATCGTTGATGGAAGGAAGGGGCATGCTTCCGATGGTGCCTTTCATGTCAAAGCGGCCACTTGTATCCTCCAAATGAAAAATCACATCCAAGTCTATTGCTCCTTCACCCATTAGCTTTCCTTCTGCTATCAGATTCATTTTATTGTTTCTAGACAACATCCCCTCTATGTTGGTGATGTTGCTTATTGTAGCATTTATATCGTTGATATGGACAGAGCCTGCCCGTGGGGCCTCATTATCGGGTCGCTCATCATAGGAAACTTCACCATTGTGCAACTCTAACTGGTGAATGGATATTGGAATTGGGATCTCCCTGATCAGCTTATGGACCATAGTGGGCCTTGCGATGGTGTTTTCTGGCTTCCTTTTGTCCCTAAAAACAGAAATGACCAATTCATTAGCCTTGACTTTTTCGGCGTGAATAATGCCTTGCTCAAAAAATTCATGAAACGCCATTCCCTTAACATCGATTTCACCTTGCTCCAATTCTATCCAGTCGGTTTCTTGATCAAATTGGTTGATGTATTCATAACGTTCCAACTTGTTATCAAATTCCACTCTGGCTATGAGGAGATTCTGGTCCTGGGTGTTGAAGGAAAGGTCACGTGCATAGACTACATTTCTGTACTCGTTAAAATGATAGGAAGCCTCATCCATATAGCCTTCGAGCATGTCTACGCTGAATAGGGCAGTCTTGCTTCTGAGATCTTCTTTGGTGAGCTGGAAAAAATTAGCGGAAAAGCTGAGATCCTTAATGCTCATGCGGACCGAATCATTTTCGCTGTCAATGTTAAAATATGAAAGTCTGTTAAACCTGATTCTGTCTATGGCAATTTTGTCATAGTTATTTCCCAGCTCGGCTTCTTCTTCAACTTCTTCTGTTATTTCTAACTCATCCATTGGCGGTGTCCGACTAGTGACCGTCAGGTTTTCCAAATAAGCGGAATCTAAAGAGATGGAATTGTTGAAAAGAAAACTTGACCAAGAAAAACCGGTTAGATAGGCATTTTCAGCAGTGAGGTCAAATTTGATTTTGTCTTCAGGTATGCTTTCTCCAGGTTTAATGGTGACTTCGCCCAGCTCTAAAAAAGTCCCTCTAAAATTGTAATTAACCTTTATATGTCCAAAATCCACTTCATGTCCACCAAAATCGTTGGTTCTGGTGATCATGTTTCTTACTATCTTTTCTGCATTTGCATTAAGGTAGATGTTAATCCCAATGGGAATAACCAATACAAGAAGGAGGATAAAAATAGCAATCGAAAGAAGTATATAAGCAAGCTTTTTCTTTTTGGTCATGATCAGGAAGCTGTATATACATTAAATGATTTTACTCCTGATAATGTTTACTATGCTGGAAGCTTGATGGTGTATTGGCGGCCTTTTTTTACCGACAATTTATTGGTTCTAAGCCAAGGATTGTAGGTCTTCAGATCTTTATAGCTGCTGTTTTGTTCCACGGACCACTTAGCCAGGTCATTGATGGAATCATCTACCATAATTTCCCTCAACTTGGGCATTTTGTAGAAATGCTGTTCTTGCAATTCGTAACCATACATATCAGGATTTTCGAAAAGTTCTTTGAAAGCTAAAATCCTGAAAACGTATCGGCTGGTTTCCTCATTGAGTAAAAGGCTGTAATAATTGGGCATCAATTGCTCATTCTTGCGTTTGCTGAGACCAGTGATTCCCATATTGTAGCTGGCTGCCACACTCGTCCAGTTGCCGAATCTTCCATAAGCCTTTTTTAAATATCGGCACGCTGCTTCAGTGGATTTTTCCAAGTGATACCTTTCATCCACTTCATTGCTTATTTCTAAGTTAAGCTCTTTGCCAGTACTTTCCATAAACTGCCAAAAGCCTCTTGCTCCCGCAGGGGAAACCACGTTCATCAGTCCGGATTCCACCAAGGCCACATATTTGAAGTCATTAGGGATATTATGCTTTTCCAAAATTGGCTCGATAATCGGGAAAAACTTGCCAGCACGCTTCATGGTCAGGATAGTGTTGCTGTTCCAGTAGGCGTTAACATATATTTCCCTCTCCAAGCGCTCTAGAATATCCTGCTGGTCTAATGGCACCGCCTCACCGGCGAAAGTCAGGTTTTGAGGAGTGTCAAAAAGTTTTACACGGGTAAATTCAGGAACAGATACCCTCTGTTCCTGACCAGTTGCCTCATTCTTAATTATTACTTCCCCGACGGGATTTGCTTGAGTGGCGGTAGAATAATAGAACCAACCGGCCAAGCCGATTATCAGGACGTACAGAATGAAGAAGTGAATCTTGTTCACGGTATTTTAGAAGTTGGGAGATAATAAATATTTACTGTAGAATTCGTCAATTACTTTCACGGCTTCAGTCGCATTGTCCACCACTGAGAAAAGATCCAAGTCCTCCTCATTGATGTTAGCTTCCTGTTCTAGCATGGTAGTCTTGAGCCAGTCTACCAATCCTGACCAATATTCCTTGCCTACTAAGACGATAGGGAATCTGCCGATCTTTTTGGTTTGGATCAGGGTGAGGGCTTCGAAAAGCTCGTCCATGGTGCCGAATCCTCCTGGTAAAACGACAAATCCTTGTGCATATTTCACAAACATAACCTTTCTGACAAAGAAATAGTCAAATGTGATCAGCTTATCTTGGTCTATGTAAATGTTGTTGAATTGCTCAAAAGGAAGCAGGATATTTAGCCCTACCGACTTTCCATTTTCGGAATGGGCACCTTTGTTACCGGCCTCCATGATACCTGGGCCACCGCCGGTGATCACACCATAACCATGGCGAACCAGCTTAGCTGAAATTTCTTCCGCAACTTTATAATAATGGTGCTCCCTTGGCGTGCGGGCGGACCCGAATACAGAAACACAGGGGCCTATTTTAGCAAGTTTCTCAAATCCTTCTACAAATTCGGACATTACTTTGAAAATAGCCCAAGAGTCCGCACTTTTTATCTCGCTCCAATCTCTCTCCTCAAATGCTTTACGAATTTTTTCCTCTTCAGTCTTTAGGACTTTTTCTACTTCTTCTTCACTCATTTTTTCAGATTTACTTTTTTAAAAAACTGTGTTAACCGGTGGTTCAAACTTAAAAGTGATGTTTTAAGCCTCGAAAGTTAATCCAATAAGTTGAAAAAACTAAGTTCGAGGCCGAGTTATCGCCGACAAATATAAACAGTTCAAAATGTTTGCCAGTTATAGGAATTACAATTACCGAATGGTACTTTCGTGCCCAATTTACGACACGCTATGAATTTAAGTGAAAAGGCGCTGGAAGTCAGCCGAGTATTTGACCTGTTGTCCGAAGATACCAGTAAGTTTGCCGCCAAAAGCGGCCTGAGCTGTGTGATCGGCTGCGGTAAATGTTGCATGAATCCTAAGGTTTCAGCTTCTGTACTAGAGTTTCTTCCATTGGCTTTTGATCTTTACCGTACTGGAAAGGCAGATGAGGCAATGGGAAAGCTTGAAACCATGGGGGAGGGAGATTTTTGCTTGCTGTTTAACCAGACTAACTTTGCGACAAATTCAGGCTCCTGTTCCGATTATAAGCACAGAGGAATGATTTGTAGATTATTTGGGTCGTCTGTCCGAAGGGATAAACATGGGAAGAAAGAAATGATAACCTGTAAAGTGATTAAGGAAGGACAACCCACACAATTTGAGGCTTTGAGTAAAGCCATCAACGTGGATCTGCCCGCACCCTCTGCTTCAACTTATTATTCTTTGCTGGCAGACCTTGATGATAGGTTATCAGAGCACTTTTCGATTAATACGGCTATTAGAAAAGCCCTAGAACATGTTATGATGTATAGTTATTATTTAGAGAACCAAGAAGCATAAGCGCTTTTTAGGTTTTTTGTGCAAGGTTTTTGCTGTATATTCATTTTCCAATTCGAGGATATTATTATTTTTAACTATAAAATTTTCGCAAATGCTGAATTTCTCCGAAATCACCAATACCATCAAGAATATTTTTGAGGTAAGGTTTCAGATTGTCAAAGAAGAACTGAAAGAGGAGTTTTCAACCCTGATCAGCAGGGTGGCAGTGTTGGCAGCAATGGGCTTTGTAGGGTTGTTGATACTTTTCTTTTTGAGCGTATCGCTGGCCTTCTATTTTGGAGCATTATTTGCCAATACAGCTTTGGGTTTTCTTGCAGTGGGCGGGATATTTATCTTGATCTTTATTATCCTGTTTGTAATCAAAGATTCCCAAAAAGTACAATTCTCTGTAAAGAGGGTTGTAAACAAATTTGTATTTCTATTTCAAACCAAAACCACTACGCATCCAGATGAGTGATATCGACCTTAAAAGAAAAGCAGAAGAGCTGGAACAAACTCTTCACAAGCAATTTGAAGTAATCAAGTCCGACTCCCAAACTTGGGTTAAACTAGGGGGCACCGTATTGATCAGCGGGCTGGTTACATTTGGTATAGTTAGAGCTATCCAAGGCCGTAAAAGCAAGAAAATTGAGGATGCGGTAAAAAGATTAGAGCAAGAAGGGATGCTATCACGCTCCCCGGCGCCTGAAGATAGGTACTATTACAATCCCGCACCGGCTCCAAAAGCATCCTTCTGGGCACCAGTTGGGCAAAGAATACTCATGGCGGCTTTTGAATTTGTGAAAGCCAAAGTTATGGCCGATCTTGCAGAGAAGGTTCATAGAAATGACACAAGAAAGCATTAAAAAAAGATTTACCCGACTTAGGGAAGAAAATAAGAAGGCCGTGGCCCTTTTGCTCGACCCGGACAAAATTGGGGATAAGTCTAAATTTCAATCCTTAATCAAAAAAGCAGTCCATCATCAGGTGGACTTTTTCTTTGTGGGCGGCAGTCTACTCATGCGCGATAGGGTGGATGAGCTGATCAGGGAGCTTAAAGAACTGGCAACCAATATCCCCGTATTACTTTTCCCTGGGAATGCGGTCCAGGTATCTGACAAGGCGGATGGTATTTTGTTTTTATCGCTGATTTCAGGAAGAAATCCTGAATTTCTAATTGGACAACAGGTTACTGCAGCACCGCTAATTGCCCAAACCGATCTTGAAGTTTTGCCAACAGCCTACATGCTTGTAAACAACGGTGAAATCACTAGTGTGAACTATGTGAGCCAAACCCTTCCGATTCCCAATAACAAGCCTGACTTAGCTGTCGCAACGGCTTTGGCGGGGAAATACATGGGAATGCAGTATGTTTATCTTGAAGCAGGAAGTGGAGCAAACGCCCCCGTCGATCCTCAGGTCATTACCAGTGTCAAGAAGGCCACGCGATTGCCAATGATAGTAGGAGGAGGAATAAGGTCTGTGGAGAGCGCAAAGGCTGCCTGGATGGCAGGTGCCGATGTTGTGGTTCTAGGCAATGGGGTAGAAAAAAACCCCAATCTATTGATTGAGGTTTTGGAATATGCGAATGTCTATAATTTATCCCTGAACGTTAATTAGGGATTCTCTTCTTCTCATTTTACCTGCTGGCAAACCGTACATCATCTTAAATCTTCTACAGAAGTAAGCGGTGTCCTTGTACCCTACATCTTTTCCGATATCACGGATGCTTTTCTTAGTGGTTCTCAAAAGATCCACAGCGGCTTCCATTCTCTGGTATTCAATGTAATCCTGAGGGTTGATGCCAGTCAACATTTTGAAATACTGGCCTACATAATCCTCTGAAACGTTGGCAACTCTAGCCAATACTTTGTTGGAAAGATCCCCACCGATGTTCTTCTTGATGTAGTTGAACATGTCGATCAAACGAGGATCTTTGAAGTAGGTACTGTTTGTGGAAAGCTCTTCCACGAACAATCTGTTTTTCAAGATGTGTCTTACGACTTCTACAACTAAAAGCTCTGTGTGGATTTTGATTACTCTTTCCTTACCTGGAGTAGTGGCTTCAGACTCCTTGATGATATCTTCAATGATAGAGGCAATTCGGTCATTGAATCGTATTACAAAAGGAGGAATACCCAAGGAATGGAAGAAATTAACTACATCAAAAACCTTGGCTTCAAAGGTCAACATGGTAATGCAGTCGTCTTCCGCATTTTTGATTTCTTTGAAACTGATGGTTTGAAGGAATTTCTTCTTGTTTTCGTTGAAGCCTTCATTGTTAACTTCGTTCTTTTTGGTAACGGTACCAAAAGACACTTTGGAAGTTCTGCTAGCAGGAATGAATAATATTTCTCCCTCGTTAACTGCCTCTTGATCGTCGCCAAATCTCACCGAGCCTTGGTGCAAAAGGACAACTGTGTTCTCTGTATCTGTAAAATCAGTTACGGTTACAGGTCTTTCAACTTTGAAATTATTTCCTTTGATAAACCTGACCCCAACGGATTCGATGACTTTATTGTAATATTCCATGACGAAGCCTCTTAGGTGTTTTTTTGTAAAAGTATGACTTTTTTCTAAAACCGTGTAATAATATTAGAAATATTAACAAAAAAAATTCAATTATGGCATAATTTGTAATATTTATGCCATAATTCTGAGTTTAAAATTTTTTATCTTAAAAGGCCTCGAGATATAACTATTTTTTGAATCTCTGAAGTGCCCTCGTAAATCTGAGTGATTTTTGCGTCTCTCATGAGTCTTTCAACGTGGTATTCCTTCACGTAACCATATCCACCATGAACCTGTACAGCTTCCACGGTCACTTCCATAGCTACCTTGGAAGCATAAAGTTTGGCCATTGCGCTCGCTTGACTATAGTCCATGCCTTGATCTTTCATCCAAGCCGCCTTGATACAAAGTAATCGCGCCGCCTCGATTTCTGTCGCCATGTCAGCAAGTTTAAATTGGATAGCTTGGTGCTGAGAGATGGGTTTACCAAAAGCTTTTCTTTCCTTAGAATAAGCCAATGCTAACTCATATGCTCCGGATGCGATACCTAAAGCTTGAGCGGCAATGCCCAAACGGCCACCGTTAAGTGTTTCCATGGCAAAGGTGAATCCAAAGCCTTCATCCCCGATTCTGTTTTCCGCTGGCACTTTGGCGTCCGAAAACATCAGAGAGTGGGTATCTGAACCTCTGATCCCTAGTTTGTCCTCTTTTCTTCCTACTACAAACCCTTCCGTTTCACGATCTACAATAAAGGCAGAAATCCCCTTATGTCCTTTGCTGCTATCTGTTTGAGCTATTACTAGGTAAATGCTTGCGGTGTTACCATTGGTTATCCAATTCTTGGTGCCGTTGAGGATATAGTGGTCCCCTGATCTCTCGGCAGAAGTGCTTTGACTGGTAGCATCCGATCCTGCTTCGGGTTCGGACAGGCAGAATGCTCCGATTTTTTCACCTGTGGCTAGTGGCTTCAGGTATTTTTCCTTTTGCTCTTCGGTGCCATATTTTTCCAATCCCCAGCAAACAAGGGAGTTGTTTACAGACATACAAACAGATGCGGATGCGTCAATTTTTGAAATCTCCTCCATGGCTAGCACATAAGATACCGTATCCATGCCTCCGCCGTTGTATTTTGGATCCACCATCATGCCGAGAAAACCAAGCTCTCCCATCTGCTTTACCTGCTCAGCAGGAAATTTGGCTTCGGTATCCCTATCTATGACTCCTGGTAAAAGTTCAGCCTTTGCAAATTCTCGGGCTGCATCTCTTACCGCTATTTGCTCCTCTGTTAGTTCAAAATTCATTGTCTAAAATTAGTTGGATTTTTTCAAGGGCGGAATATACACTAAAAAAAGAAAAGGGACAATGACTTGTCCCTTTTCGGTATATTTTAATTTCTTACTAGTCCCTATTACCAAAGAAGATAAAGGCATAATAGGCCAGGGTGGCCAGTGAGGCCAAAGCGGCGACGACGTAGGTCATGGCTGCCCACTTCAATGCATCTTTCGACATGGCATATTCGGAGGTGGTGACGATGTTTCTTTGCTTCACCCAAGCTAGGGCCCGGTTACTTGCGTCAAATTCAACCGGAAGGGTCACTAGAGAGAACATCGTAATGATACCATAAGCACCCACTACTATAACCCCAACCTCTTTGTAAGGAAGTCCGAATAAAGCAATTCCACCAAACAGGGCCGCAATAAGTACAAAGTTCAAAATCTTGCCACTGGCATTCTGAATAGGTACTAGAGTGGATCTCAACTGCAACCAACTATAGGCTGTAGCATGCTGTACGGCGTGACCGCATTCGTGAGCTGCTACTGCTGTAGCCGCTGCGTTTCTTCCGTAATAAACATCCGGACTAAGGTTTACTGATCTATTTTCAGGGTTGTAGTGGTCAGATAACTTTCCTTCCACGCAGTTAACCCTTACCTCAGAAATATTGTGGTCGGCAAGCATAAGCTCGGCGATTTCCTTTCCAGAAAGGTTGGCCTGAAGTGAAGTTTGGCTGTACTTTTTAAACTTGCTCTTCAGCCTGTTGCTTACAACATAGCCAAGAATGGCAAAACCTACTACGATAACAATTAACAACATACTCGTGTCTTTATTTTTTGGTAAAACTCTAAATTATTACGCTAAGGGGCGGTCTGTGGTTGCTTTGAATTTGTTAATTTAACCAAAACCGCCAAACTCACCAGTCCTACTGCCATAACGGTCAAAACCTGGGAGCTATGTACAATCACGGCGAAGATTTTTCCTTCCTCTTCCGTCAATCCATAGGTCATCAAAATGAAGGCCACCAGTGCATGAAAGGTACCTATACCCCCTTGAACCGGTGCAATCATGCCAATACTGCCCATTACCATGACCATCAATACCGAAGTAGCGGTCAAATTGGCAGTGCTTGGGATTGCAATGGCAACAAAATACATCATCAGGAAATAGACAATCCAAATCAACACGGAACTTCCCCAAAAACCTATTTGATTATCCACTTTGCGGACACTTTTTAAGCCCGTTAAGATGTCGCGGATAAAATGCTGGCCTTTTTGGATGATTGAACTGTCTCTGTATTTTTTTAGCAAGGCAGTTATAACCAAACCGGTAACGATCAATGCGCCAATAATAATCGGTGCAGCACCAAGGAAAGACTGCTTAAGTGCATTCAATGAAACCAGTTCACTGATTAGGTTAAGAAAAGTGCCGCTTTCAGTGACGAAGGCTAAGGAAATGACCAGCATCATGAAGACCAAGTCCACAGTTCTTTCAAGTATGACTGTGCCTAGAAGGTTGCCCATCTGAAGGTTGTCGGTCTTTTTAAGGTATCCACATCGGGCTACTTCCCCAGCTCGTGGTACCAGCAGGTTGGCAAGATAGCCACCCATTAGTCCCCAAAATGTTCTTAAGGTGCTTGGAGGCTGTTCCGTGGCGGTCTTGATCAGCAAACGCCATCTCCAGGCACGGAGCCAATAACCGATCACCGATATTACAACGGAAAGAAGGATATAAAAAATGGACGCCTGCTGAAGTGCATTCACCAGGCTGTCCATTTTAATGTCTTTATATAAGTACCAGAAAATCCAGACGGCCACGAGAAGTGACAGGATTACCTGGATCCACTGCTTTGCTGATAATCTCAATGTTTATAGCTGGTTATTGTCGTCAGGAAATACGATAACGGGATTATACTCCTTGGCTGCCTGTATTTCCATTCCAGCGTAGCTGATGATAATTACAATGTCACCTACCTGGGCTTTTCTTGCTGCAGGTCCGTTAAGGCAAACTTGCCCGCTGCCTCTTTCTCCCTTGATCACATAGGTCTCAAGACGCTCCCCGTTGTTGATATTTACAATCTGTACCTTTTCGTTCTCAATCAGATTGGCTGCATCCATCAAGTCTTCATCTATAGTGATGCTGCCTACATAATGTAGTTCGGCTTGTGTGATTTTTACCCTGTGGATCTTTGACTTTAATACTTGGATATGCATGATTTGGAATTTGGCGCGAAGTTAATCAATTATTAATAAGTTATCTATCAGTCTGACTTCTTTGATAAAGGCAGCAGTACAGATGGCAAAAGTCTCTCCCGGAGTGATGGTGGCTACTTTTTCCATAGTATCAGCTTTTACAAGCTCAAAGTATTCCAGTCTGGCTTTTGGCTCGTCCAAAAACCTCTTAGTGACCTTGTCCTTGGTCTCAAACCAATCCTTGCCTGCTAAAAGTTCATCCTTTGCAAAAGTTAAGCATCTATACAATATAGTGGCAACCAGCCTGTCGCGATCGTCTAGACGGATGTTTCGGGAAGACATCGCTAGGCCATCTTGTTCCCGCATGGTATCCACGGTTACCACTTCCAGATCGAAGGAAAGGTCGTTTACCAGGCGCTTGATTACAGCCACCTGCTGCAGGTCCTTTTGGCCGAAATAGGAATGGTCGGGTTGGATGATATGGAATAGCTTGGATACCACAATGCCTACCCCGTTGAAATGCCCGGGGCGGAATTCCCCCTCAAGTACCTTTTCCAGGTCGGCAAAGTCAAACTTAAGACGGGTTTCTCTGGGGTACATTTCCCCGTCATCAGGCAAAAAGACAAAGTCTACCCCGTTCTCTTCCAATAATTTAAGATCTTTTTCTATCGGTCTTGGATATTTTTCCAAGTCCTTGGGATTGTTGAATTGGGTGGGATTGACGTAAATAGAGGAAATTGTAATATCCGAATAAGATTTGGATTTTTCCACTAATGACAGATGGCCCGCATGCAAGGCGCCCATGGTAGGAACTAATCCTATGGTTTTTCCTTCTTTCCTAATTGGAGCTAAGGCCTCTTTGACCTCTATCCTTGTCCGCAGAATTTTCAATGGTTCTCGCTTTTGTAATTACAAAATAGGGGCAAAACTATGTTATTCCCGATAAAAACCATGGATTTTACCTATTTTTTTTGTAAGTTTGTAGTCCCGTAATATCCCTCAATAAAAAATAACAAGATATGTCTAAACTTCGTATTCTCTACGTAGCCAGTGAAATCAACCCATTCCTTCAAACTTCAGAAGTTGCAAACTTCGTAAGAGCGTTGCCTCAGGCAATGCAGGAAAAAGGGATGGAAATCCGTATTCTTGTTCCAAGATTTGGTTTGATAAACGAAAGAAAGAACAGGTTGCACGAGGTAGTGAGACTTTCAGGAATCAACATTTCTGTGGGTGATGAAGAGAAGCCGCTGATCATTAAGGTCGCTTCAATTCCCAATGCAAAACTTCAGGTCTACTTTATAGACAATGAAGACTATTTCCAAAGAAAGAGCGTTTTCCATGACAAGCAGGAAAAATTCTATGAAGATAATGACGAAAGAGCTATTTTCTTTTGTAAAGGAGTCATAGAAACCGTGAAGAAACTAGGTTGGGCCCCTGATATTGTGCATTGCAATGACTGGATGACCAGCTTAATTCCTATGTACTTGAAAACGACTTACAAAAATGAACCTTTATTTAAAGGAACAAAATCCGTCTTCGCTATATATAATAACGAATTTAACCATAAATTTGGGGACGATTTATTTGAAAAGGTGAAAATGGTCGATATCGACGATGCCATATTGGCCCCGTTGAAATCCAAAGATTTCGAAGGGTTTATCAAAATTGGTATGGAATACGCCGATGTAATCGTGCAAGGAGATGGGATGTCCGAACATCTTCACCAATTAATTGAAAATTGCCCTAAAGACAAAAAGTGTGAGATTAACAACAGCGAAGAAAAAGAACAAATGTTCGAAAGTTATTACAACATCTATACTGAACTTGCCGGCTAAATTAGCCTCAGTTCTTTCCATTTCATTGCTTCTGGCTAGCTCTTGTGCCGATCCTTCGGATATCGGCCTGGAACTGGATCCGGAAAACAACCAGATAGGGGTTTTCTACGCAGAAATACCCCTTTCTGCTTCTATGATGCTTTTGGATTCGGTCAATACGACCAACCAGTCTGTGATTTTGGCGGGTGGACAAACCAGTGATTTTTTTGGAGTTACCGAAAGTATCGGTTTCAGTCGGATGTTTATTGATACCCGAGCCACTCGTCCAAATGAAAATGCAATTTTGGATTCAGCCAAATTCCAGTTTGAAATAATCGCTCCAATAGGGGAATCATTGAGCCAGGAAAAAACGCTACAGGTACATCAATTAGAGGAGCCGATTCAAGATATTTCATATTTCAACAACGATAGACTGGCATTTTCAGCGACTCCGTTTGTAAATGGGTCCTTTACGCTAGCACCGAATCGGGATACCCTTGTACGAACCGATGTTAATGCGGACTTTGCGGCCCAGTTTTTTAACGATGTGAAAAGTGGCAGTAATGCATTTTCTGATATTTTTGCCTTCCGTAATTATTTTCCGGGCATTGCTATTCAAGGGAATTTGACTGAGAATACAAGTATTCCCGTAAGAGTGGGGGGTAATACAGGTATGTATTTTTATTATCATAATGAAGGCGATACCGTGCCATCAACTTATGCAGTTACTACAGCTTCTTCCAGAAGGTTTAGCTATGTCAGTAATGACAGAACTGGCACGCCTCTTGAATCAATCCAAGAAACCCATGTCGGTTATGATGTGGGGGATGTTGTAGGGACAAAAGGGAATACGGGTTTGGTGATCCGTTTGGATACATCCCCTTTAGAAGCATTTTTGGATACCTTGGGTAATGTGACCTTTAACCAGGTGACACTTGATATGGCGCCTGTACATGAATTTAGTGAATCTATGTCTCCATTCGGAATTAATCAAATGATATTTTTGAATGATGACAATCAAGTTTACTTAAGGTATGATGGGGCTGCAATAACTGTTCAGGCCAATAACCAGGCTCAGCAATCTATGGGGCCTGATGGAAATGTTGTGCCGGCTGTCAGCAATCCTGCAGGTTTGGCCTACGAAAACGGCATCCAAGGTTATAGTGTGGTTTTGACCAATTATCTTAATGCAGTATATCGTTCGGATTTGGAAAGAAAAAATTTGATGATTTATCCAAATCAGAACTATACTTCCCAACAAACAGGACCAGACCTTTATAGACAGTCTCTAAGAGAGTATAAAGTCAATAAAGACAACATCAAACTTAAAGTATATTACTCAACTACGAGATAAAGTTAATTTTTATATAATAGATTATTTATGTGTGGAATTGTAGCGTATGTAGGTGAGCAGGATGCGTTGCCTATCATTATCAAAGGACTTAAAAGGCTAGAGTACAGAGGTTATGACAGTGCGGGAGTAGCGCTTTTAAATGATAATGGGCTTAGTGTTTACAAAAAGAAGGGTAAGGTTTCCGAGTTGGAAAATTCTTTGCTGGACAACCCTCATTTGAACTCTAAAATCGGTATTGGACATACCCGTTGGGCCACTCACGGTGAGCCTAATGATGCCAATGCCCACCCCCATTATTCCTCTACAGAAAATTTTGCAATGATTCATAACGGGATCATTGAAAATTATGAAGTGCTTAAAACTGACCTTTTGAACAAAGGTTATGTGTTTCATAGTGAAACTGACTCTGAGGTTTTCATTAACTTCATAGAGGACATCCACAAGAACAACGACTGTACTCTTGAAGAAGCTGTAAGATTGGCTTTGCACAAAGTGGTAGGTGCCTATGCGATTGTCATCATGAGCAAAGAAGAGCCTGACACGCTGATTGCGGCTAGAAAAGGTTCTCCTTTGGTGATTGGTGTTGGGGAAAATGAATACTTCTTGGCATCAGACGCCACTCCAATCATCGAATACACCAACCAAGTTGTGTACTTGGATGATTATGAGATTGCCGTGATCCGTAACAACAAGTTGCAGATCAAAACAATCGAAAATGTAGAGACCAACCCCTATATCAACCAGCTTGAAATGGAACTGGAAGCTATCGAAAAAGGTGGCTATGAGCATTTCATGTTGAAGGAAATCAATGAGCAGCCAAGATCCATTGCTGATTGTATGAGAGGCAGACTGGATGCCCAAAACGGCCGATTGATCGTAGGTGGATTGAGGGATTATATCAACAAATTCCAAAATGCCGACCGGATTATCATCACCGCTTGCGGTACTTCTTGGCATGCCGGATTGGTGGCTGAATATCTTTTCGAAGAGTTTGCCCGAATCCCGGTTGAAGTTGAATATGCTTCCGAATTCCGTTACAGAAATCCGGTAATCAATGAAGGTGACTTCGTGATCGCCATCTCCCAGTCGGGTGAGACTGCCGATACTTTGGCGGCTATTGAATTGGCCAAGTCAAAAGGTGCGACTATCTTTGGGGTTTGTAACGTGGTAGGTTCTTCCATCGCAAGAGCTACGCATGCGGGATCATATACACACGCCGGACCGGAAATCGGTGTAGCATCTACAAAAGCATTTACTGCTCAGATTTCAGTATTGACCATGATGGCCCTAATGTTGGGTTATCAGAGAGGTACCCTTTCTGAAACCAAATACATACAGCTTCTAAGCGAACTTGAGGCTATTCCTAGCAAAGTAGAGAAAGCATTGCTTCTCAACGAGCAGATCGAGAAAATCTCCGAGCAGTATAAAGACGCCCGAAACTTCCTATATCTAGGTCGTGGATACAATTTCCCAGTGGCTTTGGAGGGTGCGTTGAAGTTGAAAGAAATTTCCTATATTCATGCTGAAGGTTACCCGGCAGCAGAGATGAAGCACGGGCCTATTGCCTTGATCGATGAGGAAATGCCTGTGGTATTTATTGCCACTAAGGACAGTTCTTACGAGAAAGTTGTCAGTAACATCCAGGAGGTGAAAGCCAGAAAAGGCAAAATCATCGCAGTGGTGACTGAAGGTGATACTTCCGTGAAGGCTATGGCCGACCACGTGATCGAAATCCCACATGCACACGAGGCATTGGTACCTTTGATCTCTGTGGTGCCGCTACAGTTGCTTTCTTACCATATCGCTGTGATGAGAGGCTGCAATGTGGATCAACCAAGGAACCTGGCCAAATCCGTAACCGTAGAATAAGTAAAAGGAAAAACCATATAAAAAGCCGCAGAAGAAATTCTGCGGCTTTTTGTGTTTTAAAGGGTTCACGCTACGACCCAGAGGTTTCGAAACGATTCGCTGTTGCGTTTTTTAGGTAAAATTCAACGTTGTGGAAAAAGTTTCTATTGTAACAATGATCACTTTGTAGTGAATTTATTGCTTGTATTTTTGTAGTCTCTAAAAAAAATAATTGGAATAATGGATATCATTACCATACTGGGATATATTTCAGCATTGATCATAGGGATTAGTTTGGGACTTATAGGGGGAGGCGGGTCTATACTCACCGTCCCGGCTATGGTTTACCTGCTTAGCATCAGCCCGGTATTGGCCACAGCCTATTCCTTATTCGTGGTTGGGGCGACTTCTTTGGCTGGATCATTTTCATTTATGAAAAAAGGACTCGTAAATTATAAAACAGCAGCAGTGTTTGCTACCCCTTCGTTTTTGGCCGTTTATCTAACTCGGAAATTTTTGGTGCCCGCCATTCCTATAAAAATCTTCTCGATAGGGGATTGGGTGCTAACCAAGGATATAGCCATCATGGTATTTTTTGCCCTTATTATGCTAGCAGCATCCTACTCCATGATAAAGAACGGTAAGAAAAAACTAGAAGGGAAGGAAGGAGAGATCAAATTTAACCTTCCTCTGATTGCCGCTGAGGGCGCAATAGTAGGAGTGGTTACAGGATTGGTAGGAGCCGGTGGAGGATTTTTGATCATTCCTGCATTGGTGTTATTGGCAAACTTGCCCATGAAAATGGCCGTGGGAACTTCCCTTTTGATAATTGCGGTCAAATCCCTTATCGGTTTCTTGGGAGACCTCAGCACCCAGGCTATTGACTGGGCCTTCCTAGGTGGCTTTACAGCCCTCTCCCTGATAGGAATATTCGTAGGTAGTTACCTCTCTTCCAGAATTGACGCCAAGCACCTTAAAAAAGGCTTCGGATACTTCGTCCTGATCATGGCGGTTTACATTTTAGCTAAGGAAATGTTGTTTTGAGTTAAATAAAAAAAAACCGCAGAGGCAAAGAGAACACAGAGTAAGAGGTAAGAAGTAAAAAGTAAGAGGTAACAGAACTTCTTACCTCTTACTTCTTACCTTTTACTTATTTTTCTGTACTTATTCAACCCTTCTCAAAAACCAAAGCAGTCCACTTATCCTTCACCTTCTGGTCTTTTTTGACAAAGCCTAAAGAGGTTGCCTTCTGCTCAATGTCCACAACGTCGTGGTCGTAGAAACCGCTCAGCAGAAGATGTCCTGATGACATTACTAGTTTCTCATAAGCCTCCATTTCATCCAAAAGCACATTCTTGTTGATGTTGGCTAGGACGATGTCAAACTGCCCTTGAGGGTTGACTTCACGGATAGTCCCAAGTCCCATTCGGACATGTTGCATGCCGTTCAGGTCAAAGTTCTCATTCCCGTTATCCACGCACCAGTCATCAATATCAAATGCCTGAACTTCAGTAGCCCCAAGTTTGTGAGCCATAATGGCTAAAATACCGGTTCCCGATCCTATGTCGATCACGCTTTTACCTTGATGGTCAAGGTTCAGTTGATGGGTCAACATCAAGTAAGTAGTGGCATGGTGGCCGGTCCCGAAGGACATCTTCGGATTGATCTCAATCTCATGTTTGATCTCCGGTTTGGAAGCGTGGAAGGATGCCCTGACATAAACCTGATTGCCTACCTGGATGGGGTCATAATTTTTCTCCCATTCCGTATTCCAGTTTACCTTTTCCATTTTTCCTTCCAACACCGAGATTTCCGCAACTGCAGTGTACCTTGCGATGACCTCATCAAATCCGGTCCGGTCAAAATTATTGTCCTCAGCATATGCCTCAAACCCTTCCTCGTTTTCCATAAAGGAATCAAAACCTACTTCCGCAAGCTCCGCTATGAGGATTTCAGTAAACTCCTGCTTACAGGATATCTTAAACTCTAAATATTCCATTAAAATGATTTGATAATATCCATGAAATCACGGGATTTTAGAGAAGCTCCTCCGATAAGACCGCCGTCCACATCAGGTTTAGAGAAAATTTCCTGCGCATTGTCAGGTTTGCAGCTGCCACCATATAGGATAGAAATCCCATCAGCAACCTCTTGGCCATATTTGGATGCTAGATGCTTTCTGATCGCTGCATGCATGTCCTGTGCCTGATCTGAAGATGCGGTTTTTCCTGTTCCGATAGCCCAAATAGGTTCGTAAGCAATGACCAACTTGGAAATATCCTCCTTAGAAAGATCAAAAAGGCTTTCGCTCAATTGTTGGGTCACATACTGCTCTTGTGTTTCGCTTTCCCTGACTTCCAGGGACTCCCCGCAGCAGAAAATGGGAGTCAAACCATATTTCAAGGCCTGTTTAACTTTGTCGGCCAACACGTCATTGTTCTCACTGCAAAATTCTCTCCTTTCACTATGCCCGATGATGACATACTTCACCCCGAAAGATTCCAAGATCTTGGCAGAAACCTGTCCTGTATAGGCACCGGATTCTTGATCGGAGCAATCCTGGGCACCAACAAAAAGGTTGGACACTTCCCCCACTAGCTTCTTGACACTTGGAAGGTGCAAATATGGAGGGTTAAGAATTACGGTTACATCCTTTGAACGTTCGTCCTTGATCATATTGACGATTTCTGATGTCAACTTCTGTCCCTCATCGTAGGTACAGTTCATCTTCCAATTGCCTGCTACTATTTTTTTTCTCATGTTTGTATGGTTATCGGTTTGATTTTTCTAGATTTTTAAAAGGTTAAAAATACGCAAATGTCTTTCCAAAGAAAAGATTATGCTGAATCTAAAGCTCAAAAAAAGCTGACCCCTTCCCAGGCCAAGGTGAAGATCGGTGCATTTTGTGCCTATCAGGAACGGTGTCAACAGGAAGTGAGGGATAAATTATATACCTATGGATTACATTCCGATGATGTGGAGGAGTTGATCAGCTTTCTAATCACGGAAGGCTTTCTCAATGAGGAAAGGTTCGCCCAAGCATTCGTGGGAGGGAAATTTAGAATCAAAAAGTGGGGGAGAAACAAAATTCTACGGGAACTCAAGCTCCGCAACATCAGCCCGAATTGTATAAAAGCAGGAATGAAGGAAATTGATCCGGAGGATTACTGGATTACTTTGAAAGTGGTTTTTGAAAAGAAATGGGAAAGCGTGAAGGATAAGGACGATTTTATTAAACGCCAAAAAGTGATGAAATATCTTTTAGCTAGAGGGTTTGAAATGGATTTGGTACAAGATGTTTTGAGAGAATCTTAGGCATTGTAGCAGAAAAAACTTAACTCCTTAAAAAAAACTTAGTGCGACTTTATTAAAATTTTGCGCTCCTTAGTGACCATTTTTTTTTAGGAAATGGCCACGTTGCGCCCGTTGCGTTTTTCGTTGCGCCGTTGCGAGAACTTGTTCTTCAATCCTTTAGCTTTAAAGTATACAAATCCTCTCCCTCCTGGGGGATGATTTCCAATACATTTGCCAATACCATTCGGACTAATATACGGGAGGCGGCAAATCGGGGCAGCATGGCTAATTTTGCAAATTGCTTAAGGGTGATGGTCTCTTGTTCTTTCAAAGCCTTCATTAACACATCCTCCTTTTCCCCATACTGAAAAAATACATCCTGCTCCCTCTTTTGTTTTTTGAGGATTTCCCACACTTCCTTACTGGCCTGCACGCTCCTGTCCTTTACCCGAATAAATGATCGCCTCTTCTTTTCTTCTAGAAAGTAATGAGGACGGGAAGGGCTTTTATCAAACCTAAAAACCGCCACGCCTTTTTTGGCATTGATAGGAAGGATGTGCTTTTCGTAAATTAGTTTCGGTTTAATATGCTCGGCAATGGTTTTGTCCAAAAGGAATACATGTTCATCCACGTAGCGCTGGCCGCTTACGGTTCCGTCATCATCCACGCCGATAAGTAGGTATCCTCCATCGGTATTGGCCAAGGCGATAACCTCCTTGATAATCTTATCAGGGTGGGCTACTTTTTTCTTGAACTCAATATGTAAGCCTTCACCCTGCTTAGCAAGGTTGGCCACCTCCCGGAGGGTCATTTTTCAAATTAGTTTAGCAGGATACTTATTCCAGCTCTTATTCCCGCTGTTTGGGTAACCGCATAATAATCCACAATTCCTTCAAGTCGGAACCTATAGCCAAGATTGTGGCTGTAGCCGGCTCCCAATGCCAAATCGCTTTGACTGCCTAAGAGTCCCCGTATCCGCACAAAAATGGGGTCTCCGAAATATACCCTAGAACCTAACGAAACTTGGTTAGAGAAATCTGAATTGATCTCATAACCCGCTGAGAGACTTAAGAAATATCTTACAAAATAATGCCCTTCAAACCCTGCCTGGTAGCGTTGAAACACCCCTGGGAGGTCGGTGCGGAAAATGTCACCACCTCCTGCAACCATAATGGATCCTTCGCCCTGCTGCGCTTGGAGCTCGGAGAACATTAGAAAAACGAATGTAAAGGAGAGTAGTATGTACTTTTTCATTTGAGTCTATTATATTGACAATATAACCTATAAATAGTATAAAATGCTAAATTACGTTACGGTTCAACTCTTCTAGGCGCTTTTTAAGCCCCTGCCACTCATCTCTTAACCTTGCCGCCTCCATAAAGTTTAATTCCTTGGCGGCTTTCTCCATCAGCTTCTGAGTCTGGTTGATCAACTTTTCTAGTTTATCCTTGCTCAAATACTGAACAACCGGGTCAGCAGCCACGGATTGTTCCACACTAATTTCCCCATCGTAGAACTTAGCCCCCTTCTTACTATCAGCAACTTTGGTGGAACCCATGATTTTTTCTCTGGACTTGATGACAGTTTTTGGAGAAATACCATGCTCCTCATTATAGGCCATCTGGGTTGCTCTTCTTCGGTTGGTCTCATCGATGGCCACCTGCATGGACGCGGTAGTTTTATCAGCATACATGATCACCCGACCGTTTTCGTTTCGCGCAGCTCGTCCGATTGTCTGCACCAAGCTCCTCTCGTTTCTCAAAAAGCCTTCCTTGTCGGCATCCAAAATGGCTACTAAAGAAACCTCCGGAAGATCCAATCCTTCTCTAAGCAAGTTGACACCCACCAAAACATCAAATACACCTAGTCGAAGCTCCCGCAAAATTTCAACCCTGTCTAGGGGTTTTACCTCCGAGTGGATATAACGGGCTTTTACCCCAGCTCTTTCCAAGAACTTGTTCAATTCCTCTGCCATCCGCTTGGTAAGCGTAGTCACCAGCACCCGGTCTCCGGCCTTGATTGTCTGGTCAATTTCCTCCAGCAAATCATCAATCTGATTGCCACTTGGCCTCACATCGATCACCGGATCAAGCAGACCTGTCGGTCTGATTATCTGTTCCACAACCTCCCCCTCAGTTTGGGCAAGTTCATAATCGGCAGGGGTGGCACTCACAAAAATGACCTGATTGATCAAGGCCTCAAATTCATCAAACTTCAGCGGCCTATTATCCATCGCTGATGGCAGTCGGAAACCGTAATCTACCAGATTGACCTTTCTGGCCCTATCACCACCCCACATGGCACGTACCTGCGGCACGGTCACGTGACTCTCATCTATGACCATCAAGAAGTCATCCGGGAAGTAATCCAACAGGCAGAATGGTCTTGTACCGGGAAGCCTACGGTCAAAATACCTGGAGTAATTTTCCACACCCGAACAGTAACCCAATTCCCGGATCATCTCTAGATCAAACTCGGTCCGTTCTTTCAACCTTTTGGCTTCCATCAATTTCATATCCTTTTCAAAGAAAGCAACCTGACTTACCAGGTCGTCCTGGATTTCATGAATTGCCACATCAATCACATCCCTACCGGTAACAAAAAGGTTGGCGGGGAAAATGGAGATGATATTTTCATCAGCGATTTTTTTACCCGACTGCGGGTCTATGCGCTGAATGGACTCAATCTCATCCCCCCAGAAATAAATCCTGTAAGCAAAATCGGCGTAAGCCACAAATATGTCAACTGTATCTCCTTTTACCCTGAATGTACCATGGGTAAACTCCGCGCTGGTCCGGCTGTAAAGAATGTCCACCAGCTTGTACAAAAACTGGTTTCGGGGAATTCTGTCGCCTACTTGCAAGCGGATGACGTTTTTGCCAAACTCTTCAGGGTTTCCGATACCATAAATGCAGGAAACGGATGCCACTACGATCACATCCCTTCGCCCAGATAGCAATGCAGAGGTTGCGCTCAATCGAAGTTTTTCTATCTCCTCGTTGATGCTTAGGTCTTTTTCAATATAGGTGCCGCTGGTGGGAATAAATGCCTCCGGCTGATAATAGTCGTAATAAGAAATGAAATATTCGACCGCATTGTCAGGAAAGAACTGCTTGAATTCACCATATAGCTGGGCAGCAAGAGTTTTGTTATGGCTGAGTACCAAGGTGGGTTTCTGTACATTTTGGATGACGTTGGCCACGGTAAAAGTTTTACCCGACCCGGTCACCCCCAGTAAAACCTGGGAGCGCTCGCCAGAATTGACGGAGTCCGTAAGTTTTTTTATTGCCACCGGCTGGTCTCCAGTGGGTTCGTAGTCAGAAATTATCTTGAAATTCATAGTCAGCTTCTAAATTAAAAACGCTCAGTACCCCAAGCTAGATAAAGAATGCTTTTTCGGGCAAATTTGTTCTGTGGTTAAAAGTTAACCGCGGAGTCGCAGAGGAATCAGAGGGTTATCTAATTTTTTCACCTCCGCACCCTCTGCGCCTCTGCGGTTAATTTATTTTCTCCTCTTATAAACCTCAGCCTTTCCAAATGATAATACAAATAATTGCTCCTCAATATAATGATCAACAATATAGGGATGATGCTGGAGTGGAAGTCTTGGAATCCAAGGATCCAAAACACCAAGGTCAGGTTGGCCAGCATCATGGCAAAAAACAAATATTGCTTGACCCAATTTGCTGGTCTTCTCATTTGCAAGCCGTAAAGCAAGACTAAATGTACCGGGAAGCCCCAAAGGATATTCCAGTTGTAAACGGTGGTGGTATGCTCTGTGAAAAACCACAGGAAAGTAATGACTAACCCGATCAATCCAAGAATGCCAAACAAGGCCATATCGGCACCAACAAATAGCCTCTTCCTTATATAGCCGATAAATGTCAAAACTATAAACCCAATGGCCAATAACCAAAATAACATGTGAGGATTTAACACTTCATTTTCCTGGTCTACCAATGGGTAATCAAGAACAACTCTGGCGGGTTCGGCCAAAAGTCGGGTAGGGCCGTCTCCCACGATTACAGCTCGGGCAAAGGCTGCCTCCATGTAATCGGGCAAGAATTGTCTTTCTCTTTCCGACGCTTCCTGGTCAATAACACTGCCTAATGCCAAGTCAATCCCAAAATCCGCCCAAGGTAAACGATAAACGTATTCAAAAATGAGGTCTCTGAACGTTTTAGGCTCATAGCTCACAGGATCATTCCAATCCAGATTCCTGCCCAAGACAGCCTCCATGATATCCCTGATCCTGGTCGAACAGTTGTCATAGAAGAAATCATAGCGGTAATAAACATTTTCAGGTTTCGCGTTCTCATTCAGCAATGCCACCGTCCTTTCAACTTGCTCGGGGGAAAGGTCCAATACCTGTTCGCGAACACCCCGCTCGAAATACCGATAATGGTAAAGAAACTGTTCAAAGGTGCTCAGGCTAAGAAAATAATCCAATCGGCCTTGTGCGAATTTGATGTAGAAGTTAGGATCGTCAAAATCAAAGGTGCCCCAGTTGAATACCAGGTCCTTGCCGGTCTCCATATCCAGTACCCTCAGGGCGCTATGGCCAAAGGAGCTGTACAGCTCCTCACCCGGATCGCAGGTCAGTAGGCTGATTTGATAACGTTGGGTCTGGGCGGCTGATATTAAGGGGGTTAGGGTGAAAAAAAATATTAGAACTATTGCATTAAGAATAGATTTTTGGTTATCTTGTACATACTTTTTTCCATTTGCTGGAATAGCTTTTTGATTACCGTGTAGCGTACTTTTTTCCCTGACCTTTTTCACACTTATATGAGCTTGCTTGACTTATTTTCACAACGAAAATACAAGATAATCCTTGTATTGCTGTTTAATCTTGCAATTAACGCAAAATATTGCCCAGCCCAAAACCTGAATAGTTTCCGGTCTGCCCGGACTGGTAATTTTGATGCCTTAAATACTTGGATGCATTGGGATGGTGAGGAGTGGCGAGCTGCTACTCGGCTGCCGGGGAGGGAGGATGAGATTTATATTGAAGATAAGCATACTGTTAGGTTAGCCAAAGATGAAGAGATTGGTAATGTTTTCATTTTTGCAGATACAGGCGCTGGTCAAAAGCTGACTTTAAATGGCAGGTCTCTGTTTGTTTATGGGACTTTAAATGCTTTCAAAGGTACAGCACCTGGGGAGCCAGGTGGTACTTGGAACAGTCAAAATTGGATTGGAAATAGTGTCGAGAGCAAGATTGTTTTTAAGGGAGAAAGTCGGACCATAATTACAAGAGGTGCCTGGAGTGGATTTAATACCAATAGTCGTTACACAGTTGTTTTTGACCCAGGCGAAGGGAAAACATTGACTTTAGAAGAGCCTTTTAAATCAATTGGGTTTACCATAAATTCAGGTAAATTAATTCAAACAGAAAACAGAGGCGTCACTCCAATTCGATGTTCAACCTTTTCTGCAAATAATGAGGGGCCATATGGAGAAGGGTTTGTAATTGTGAAAAATGGTGCTAGACTAATTTCTGATTGCACCAGAAATATTGCTTTTCGGTCTGACAACAATCCCATTGGTCAATTCTATATCGAATTAGGAGCGGAGCTCGAAATAACTCAAAATAATAATTATTTGCTGGCCAATGACCTTCGGCTAGAAGGCGAGCTAATTTACTCCAGTCCATCAGGAAACCAAGGATTACTTCAGATTGGGAATCACTCCATCACTTCATATCATAGCCTTCAATTTTTAAATGCTTCCTCGAAAACGATAACTGACGAAATTAGCTTTACAGGTGATTTTTATTATGATGGAGAAGGTCCCCTTTTGGATAACAACACCGTTTACCGCCTGACCGGCTCCTATACTCAAAACATCGATCGCAAAGGCAAACCCCTTTATGCACTAACTGTGGATAAAACAGCAGGGCTAGTTGGCTTTAATCATGATGTGCAGATTTCTGAAAGCTTCCACCACATAGGTGGGGACCTCAATTTCGAGGGGCATAAGCTAATTTTAGAAAAGCCCGACTACCTATATCTGTCCGGCAGCTGGATCAATTTACCTTCTTTTACCCTCAACAGGCTTCCCTATGACATGAATGAAGCCAACGCTACCTTCCCTTTTTATGACAGGGAGGTGAATGGGTTGAGGAGTTTGAAGCTTCTCGGAAGTCCCGGAGCCACTAACTCACCTCTACATATCAAAAATGTCGAAGTCCCAGGGATCAATCACAACCCAGGTTTCAGCGATAGAGATGGCACACCGATACTTCACAAGCTGAACAGTTATTACGAGATCCTTGCAGCTCCTTCAGTGATGAACGATCTTACCATGAAAATTAGGGCTGATGAGTTGATTGTGGTGGATCCCGATGACCTTAGGATCGTCAGTGATACACATGCCGCACCGGGGAACCATGAGCAAGGTGCCGATTATGGATACTTTTTGGCTAAACGAAACCTGAATTTCGATGAACTGCAAAGCCAGACCTTTACCATTGGCAGTACTGGGATGTTATCAATTCTTCCACTTACCTGGATTGACTTCAAGGCAGGTTATCAGAACAGGGAAACCCGATTGACTTGGTCGGTAGCTAAGGAATTTGGGAATGAGAAGTTTGTGATCCTACGGTCCATCGGCAGCGCCAATAAGTTTGTGCCCATAGGGGAGGTTCAAAGCAAAGGAGATCATGAAGGCATTAGCGAGTATGTTTTTTCCTATTATGAAAACCACTGGAACAACTCGGTTTATTATCAGATCCAGCAAATAGATTATGACGGAAGGTCCACCTTTAGTGAGGTTCGTGCAATAAGAAGCCAGGAACAGCTTCCCCAACTTTTTGAATTCTACCCCAATCCTCACCTAAGTGGCAAGGTAAACCTGAATTTTGCCAAACAAGAAGGAACTTGGGTTAAAATCTCAAGCATGACCGGCAAAGTGATTTTCCACCAGGATGAAATTATCCAAATTGAAAAGATTGAGGAAATACTGGAGGCTTTGAGGCCTGGTATTTACTTGATTGAAGTCGGCAGTGGCAGCAATAGGCAGGTGAAGAAGTTTTTGAAAGAGTAGGGATAGGGCCATGTATTTCTTTTTATTTTATTAACATCTATTCAAGCCTAACAAATTCTAATATACCCGCGTCGGGTCCTGAAGCATCTAATTTCATTTTACTGTCTTCAAGACAGCAGGCCCACATTGAACTTCGTATGCTAGGTGCATATCCCACTATGCCTTATGGTGAGGTATAAAGCATCCAGTCTTCTCATGTTAGGTGGAAGGATTATTTCGATTGTTTTAAATTCTTATAAACAATATAAATATTAATAAAGTAAATAGAGAAAATAGTTATGGTCGCTATTGGCAGATATTTTGAAAAAGGGAAATCAAATAATTCCAGCCACAGAATTTGTTGTATGATTAATATTAAAATACCAATCAATCGAAGTGGCTTTGCTATTTTAGATTTTTTCTCAAGTTGGCCTGAAAGAGAGGTTTTATTTGCCATCGGGGTTTATTAGTTTTAAAATAAGAATAGAATGATTCTCTCACTTTGACATCATTGATTATTTTCCCAATATAAGGGGTAAACGGCGTTTTTAAAAGTTTCTTTGTGATCGTATTCACGAGATTACCGGTTGCTAATTTATGCCTTAATGGACTCCTCCCATTCTAAAAGTCCAAGGTCATTGTGGTAGCTAATCTGGGCTGTCTTTCATAGATGGAATCTTAAAGCGTTTCTAAAAATCTCTAGCCTGCGCTTTATTCGAATTATCAAACTTACGGTTACTGAAAAGTTCAACCCTTTCCGACATATGGGCTTAATCCATATGTCAGATGTTGAGGACAAAAAAGCTCCTCCCTTTGCGCTTCTTTTTTTCTTAGCGGTTAATTCGACAAACGATTTGCCGTTGTGGAGGTTATATAGACAACCAACTATACGACCTATGAAACCTATAATTTTTATACTTTGCCTGGCCATGTATGCTTGCAGCACCAAGGAGGTGCAAACAGTTGATGAAGAGGTGTTGACCTTTTCGGTAATGATGGTTCAAGAAAACGTAGCCACGGCAAGTATGGGGGAGATCACCCCTGCCAGTGGGGGAGCAAAACTGACCTTACTGGGTAATGAGCTTACCGTCACGGGTGAGTTTGAGAACCTGAATATCCAGATGCAGGATAACAGCGAACAACCCCAAACTCCCGTTGTTCACATACACCCAGGTGTTCCAGGTGAAGAAAATGCCTATCTATATGAATTGGAGGTTAAGATGCATGATGACGGAGATAGTGGGACCTTTTTTGGAACCTTTGATTTGTCAGATGATGAAGTGGCCTTGTTAGCCGATGGCCGCCTATACATGGATCTCCACACCCACCCCCAAGGCCCCTCCACCATCCGCGACCAAATTCAAATCTATGAACCGGAAGATTTTGAGACGTTTTTGAGCTTTAGGGTAGAGGAGTAGATGTTCCCTGCGGGAACGGGTTAGAGGGTTAGTGTAAAAGTACGAAATACGAAGGAAACGTACTTTGTACCCCAAAAATCATGATGAATGTCGAATGATGAATAATGAAATTTACGGAAAAAATTATTTGGTACCTAGTACCTGGTACTTGGTACTCACCGATCCCTTGACCATAAAAAACGCCGCCATGCCAGCCGACAATACCATATAAGATCCCACTACACCGGTATACCAAAATCCAACATTCTCCGTGGCGCCAAACCAGCTTCCCATGTAGAATATAAGACCTAGGCCAAGCAGAGATTTAACTGTCTCCATATATAGGGCAAGCGGATTTCGGTCCATTAGTTCAGTGTAGCTATACACGGAAAGGACGACGAAGACACCGTATACAACAGCTCCCGTAAACCCAATATCCTGAATAAAGGCGAAGAGGTAAATTAATAGGAAATAATTAAAAAGCAGCTGAACCCAAGCCCATCGCTGGAAGACTTTGGTGGTTTCCTGTCCGTATTTTTGATAGGTGTAGGGGTCCTTGATGCTGACTAGGGGAAATTTTTCCTCTACATCTTTTGGCCTCCAACCCGTAGGCATAAACCAGATCCGCATTTTGTCCCACCAGCTTTTAGCATAGTAAGCATCCCTGACAAGAACCCAAAAATGTTGGAAATTGATCTTGATAGGATTCCAGGTACGGGCGGGTCTCGAGATACCATAAACACAAGGCACCTCGGGCATTTCCTTTTGGAAGGTGCCAAACAATTTGTCCCAAACAATGAATATCTGTCCCAGATTTTTATCCATATACTCCTTATTCACCGCATGGTGGACGCGGTGATGGGAGGGGGTGACGATTACATGTTCCAAGACTCCCAAGTTGCCGATAAGGCGGGTGTGGTACCAAAACTGCAGGAACAAATGCAAGGGGGCAACCGTAGCTATAACCTCAACCGGGACCCCCACAATGGCCCCTGGGGCCAATAGGAAGGCGAAGTAACTGAACACCGTCGAAATTGTTTGCCTCAATCCACAAGCCAAATTGAACTCCTCACTGCTATGATGGATCACGTGACGGTTCCACAGGATGTTGATCTTGTGTTCCCAACGGTGCTGCCAGTAGCCCTTGAAGTCAATGGCTACGAAAGTGATGAGGTAAACCATCCACACATTTTCTATATCAAATATCGCCACTCTATCCACCAGCCATTTGTAGGAAAGAATGGAAACCGTAAGCCCCAAAACGTCTTTGATCACATTGGTAAGGCCCGAGCTGATGCTCGATACTGTGTCCAGGGAATTGGATACTTTCCTGCCCAGTTTCCACTCGAAAAACTGCTCGATCAAGATCAGGGCAAGAAATATGGGCATGGCAATATTTAAGACTTGGGCGTATTGTTCCATGGCGTTATACCGTGCTGAAGCTCAGTTTGTTTTGTTTAAATCTGGGTTAAAAGTTAAAAAGAATTTTTAGGAGTTGGAAGTGCGAAGAGGAAATTTCTTCTTATAAAGTTGCAGCTGTGTGTTCAGAAATAATGATATTCAATAAAAGTTGAAGGTATATCTACAACTTTATGTGAATTTGTAATAAGATGAATATATATCTTCATTCTCTGCGGTGAAATTTTTATAAATGCCCCTATTTTCCGGCTTCGGTCTTCTGTCTTCCGTCCAGCACTTTTACATCAGCGGTATCTTTCTTTTGTCCTATTAGCCTTAGTTTAGGACTTGAAAAAATCCTAAATATGAAATATAGATTATTGGGCATCGGGATGATGCTGCTTTCCTTTGGGGCGTTTGGACAGGAGTCTGGGCAGAAAGGAAATTACGAACTGGCGGCAAAATTCAGCCCCGAGAAGGTGAAAAAGATGGTTTTCTCTACCCAAGTGGACCCCCACTGGCTGAAGAAATCGGATAAGTTTTGGTACAGCTACGAAACCCAGGATGGAAAACTCTTCTATCTAGTAGACCCAGCCAAAAAGACTAAAACGCCATTGTTTGACCGTGACCAATTGGCTATGGAGATTACGAAAGTGGTAAAAGATCCATTTGACGGGCAGCACCTCGACCTGACCGGCTTGAGATTTTTGGATGATGAAAATACCATCAAGTTCAAGGTTAAAAGCTCCGAGGAAGTCCTTAAAAAGGACTGGGACAAGATCAAGGAAAAGAATAAAAACGCGAAAGATTCCCTAGAAAACAGGGTTTTCACTTTCCATTATGATCTTACTTCCAGAGAACTGACCGAAATCGAGGACGATAAGGAGGACAAGAGAATGGCTTGGGCAAACATAGCACCGGATTCTTCCAAGGTAGTTTTTGCTAAGCACCACAACCTTTATTGGATGGACAAGGAGAATTTCCTGAAGGCAGTGGAGGATGAAAAAGACAGCACCATCGTGGAACATCAGCTGACCGAGGATGGTGAGGAGTATTACGATTATGGCATTGGAGGCCGTGGTGAGGATAATGTAGATCGGGAGAAAAACAAAGATAAGCGCAAAAGAGCCATGGCGATGTGGTCTCCAGATGCCAAGCAGTTTGTTATCAGCCGCTCAGACAGCAGAAAAGTAAAAGATCTTTGGGTTATCCATAACTCCAAGAACCCGCGCCCAACTTTGGAAACCTACAAGTATGCCATGCCGGGTGAGAAAGAGCAGCCTGTTCAGGAGCTTTATCACTATTCATTTACAAACGAAGAACTTCAAAAACTCGAGATCGCCACTTTTGTGGATCAGAATATAGGTCTTTGGTCTGCCTCAAGACCAAACAATACGAGAGATGATGAATTCAGACCGGTAATTTGGTTGGGAGACGATGAGCAGTTTTTCTTCTCCGTTACTTCAAGGGATTTAAAAAAGGTAGACATCGTTCGCTGGAACTTGAAAGACAACAAGAAGGAAGTCATCGTGGAGGAAAGAAGCAATACCTACATTGACATCAACAAACCTGAGCTTGTCAATAATGGCCGGGATATCATCCATTGGTCCGAAAGGGACGGCTGGGGACACCTTTACCTTTACGGGGTAGACGGAACTTTGAAAAGACAGCTAACTACTGGAGCTTTCCATGTGGATAAAGTGGAAAGGATAAATGAGAAAAACAAAAAGGTTTACTTTGTCGCCAATGGCAAGGAGAAGGGTGAAGATCCATATTACGAGCACCTTTACAGCGTCAGCTTGGACGGTGGTCCGATGACGCTGCTCAATAATGGTGATTTCAACCATTCATCCAATGTCAATGACAACGCCACCTATTTTGTCAACAATTACTCAAGAGTTGATGCCGCCCCAGTAGCAGAATTGATGGATGCCAATGGCAAAAAAGTGATGGATTTGGAAACAACTGACCTTTCCAGGCTTTTTGCTGCAGGGTATAAATTCCCGAAGCCTTTTACTTTCAAGGCTGATGATGGCATTACCGATTTATTTGGGGTGATGTATTTGCCATATGATTTCGATTCAACAAAATCTTACCCCTTGATCCAGTATGTTTATCCAGGTCCTCAAACCGAAGCGGTGAACAAAACTTTTAGCAAAGGTATGGATAGAGTTGACCGCTTGGCGCAGTTGGGCTTTGTGGTAGTTACGATCGGTAACCGTGGTGGCCACCCTGGAAGGTCCAAGTGGTATCATAATTACGGCTATGGAAACCTGAGAGACTACGGATTGGCGGATAAGAAAGCAGCCGTGGAGCAACTTGCGGACAGACATAGCTTCATCGACCGGTCCAAAGTAGGTATTCATGGCCATTCAGGCGGAGGTTTTATGTCTACTGCGGCCTTGCTTGTTTACCCGGATGTGTTTAAGGTAGCGGTATCAAGTGCCGGTAACCACGAAAACAACATCTACAACCGCTGGTGGTCAGAAAAGCACCATGGTGTGAAAGAGGTTGAAAACGGTGACGGAGAATCCAAGTTCATTTATGACGTGGAGAAAAATCCTGATTTGGCCAAAAACCTAAAAGGTCACCTATTGTTGGTAACCGGAGACGTGGACAACAATGTACACCCGGCCAACACCATCCGTATGGCAAACGCCTTGATAAAGGCCAACAAACGCTTCGACTTTATCACCCTGCCTGGACAGAGACATGGGTTCGGCGACATGACCGAATACTTCTTCTGGAGAATGGGTGACTACTTCGTCCAGCATCTGCTCGGGGACAATACTCCTCCTCCGGTGGATATGATGGAGGTGCAAAGGGAGAAGGCTTTGACTAAATGATGTCGGATGTCGGATGTCGGATGACCGATGAGGAAAAGTGATGGGAGAGGCTCAGGAATGGGCCTCTTTTTTCGTGGGCTTTTGTAACCTAACTCACAATTTTGCCTCAAGGAAATCCTTAACTTTGCAGTTGAAAAATCAAGAATGGAATGTCAGGAATCCAATTAGGACTGAAGGAAAACTGGAAGCAATTCACGTTGTTGGTCATCATCAATGCCTTCGTAGGGGGCATGGTGGGGCTGGAGCGATCCATCTTGCCGCAAATTGCTGAGCAGGAATTTGGCATTGCCGCCAAGACCGCCATTCTTTCCTTTATCGTGGTTTTCGGCATTGTCAAGGCCATTTCTAATTATTATGCTGGGGCCTTGGCCAACAGGTTTGGCAGGAAAAAGCTGTTGGTCGCAGGTTGGCTTTTTGCCATTCCTGTACCTTTCATCCTGATGTTTGCCCCCAACTGGAACTGGGTAATTGCCGCCAATGTGTTTTTGGGAATCAACCAAGGTCTTGCCTGGAGCAGCACCGTGGTCATGAAAATCGACCTGGTGGGTGAAAGACAACGTGGTTTTGCCATGGGGCTGAACGAATTTGCCGGCTATCTGGCTGTAGCGGTGGTGGCATTTCTGACTGGATATATTGCCAGTGAGTTTGGGGTAAGGCCATATCCCTTTTATTTGGGAATTGGTTTGGTGGTCCTTGGATTGGTAGGGAGTATTTTTTTGATCAAAGACACGCAGCATCATGTGGCCTTGGAGACTATAGATAGCCCGCTGCAAAAACTTAAAAACATCTTTTGGGACACCACCTGGAAGGACAAAAATTTGGGTTCGGTCACACAAGCTGGATTGATTAACAATCTCAACGATGGCATGGCCTGGGGGATTTTCCCCATTTTGCTAGCCAATAAGAATTTCTCCCTAGAACAAATCGGTATTTTAACCGCTGTATATCCCGGAGTTTGGGGGATAGGGCAATTGTTTACCGGGAAAATGGCGGATAAGTTTTGCAAGAAGGACATGTTGTTTACCGGAATGCTTTTGCAGGCTTTAGCCCTGATAGGGTTGGTCTGGGCGCAAAGCATGACCCAGTTTGTGGTGCTTTCCTCAGTGCTGGGATGGGGAACGGCCATGGTTTATCCTACCTTTTTGGCTACTATTGCTGAAAATACCCATCCGGGTGACCGGGCAAAAAGTATTGGGATTTTCCGTTTGTGGAGGGATTTGGGTTATGCTATCGGAGCAATTTTGACGGGAATCATTGCTGACTGGCTGGGGATAGCCCATTCCATATTTTTCATTGGGGTTCTTACCTTTATGTCCTCAGCAATTATTAAATTTAGAATGTCCTGCGGGGAAAACAATTCAGTTAAAATGTTGGATTGGTTTCTGCGAAGACCTACTCAGACGCTATAGACAACTGCAAAACCCCATAACATGCGCCGGATTTGGAGCGTAGTACTTTTTTCGATTTTCAGCATAAGCAATCTTTCTGCACAGACAGTAGAGCACCAAGGGGAGTTTTGGGGTTCTTATATCTCCTCTTTGCGTGTGAGCGAAAAGTGGGCTATCTGGAATGATTTCCATTGGGCGACCACTTCCTTTTTTGTCAACAGACATGGATTGACCTACTTTTTTGACCCCAAAGTAAGTATCTCCGGAGGATATGCCTATGTGGTGACGGCTACTTCCTTTTCTGATAGGCTGATCCGAAATGAGCACCGTCCTTGGGGGCAGGTTGTGGGCAATTTTTGGATCAATGACCAAATCAGTTATCAGCTCCGATTCCGCTATGATGCCCGATTCCGACAGATGGTAGAAGGTATTAATGTCCTAGATGATCGCCTGTTTTATAATAGGTTGAGGTTTATGGCCACCGTGAGAATTCCAATCCATACCATTAACTCCCATACCAACATCCAGCTGAGGATTATGGACGAAATCCTCTATAATGCTGGTGGGAAAATCCACAATGGCATAGACCAAAACAGGCTTTATATTCTTCCTACCTTCACCTATCGCAACCTTTCGGTGCTCGCCGGCTACCACTGGCGGGTAATTCCCCAGACCAACAATACGGTATTCAGGCATGGTCTTACCTTTTGGTTGATCCATAATATGGATTTCAGGAAGAGAGAAGATTAATGAAAACGGGCGGTGATTCTATTTCCTTTTGATTTAATAAACTGGTTTCTTTCAGCTCGTTCAGGAGTAAGTTCTTCACCGTTTAGGATCCAGGTCTCATATTGTCCGTCGGGGAAAGAGAACTCTATTTCCCAGTCCTCTTTTTGTTGGGTGAGTTCCAGTTCTATCCCTTTCTCAGTCCTGGTAAATGCCAAACTGATGTCATTGTCTCCGATCATCACATTTTCAATCGAAGCCTCCTCCCAGTCACCAGGCATTAGGGGAGAAATGACCACCTTTTTCTTGCCTGCCTGAGGTTTAATCCCAAAAAACTGGGTCACAATAGGAACCGCATAGCTATATAAATTCCAGGCTTGTGCCATCATCCCATAATCCGGGGAAACCTCATAAATAGAACCTGGCAGGGCAAAACCAAAGGACCGGGTCATGCGCTGCAGGTAGTCCAAAGCTTGGTCCGGTCTGACGTAATTGTTTTCTGCGATAGCCTGTACGCCCGTCGGCAAGGTCATCACGGCTCCTGTGTAGGAAAAAACCCTGCTGCCCGCAAATGCTCCATCCTCCAGATCGGAAGAGTCATCCCGGTCTATACCGGTGACGAAAATCCCAAACGGGTTGACAAACCTCGCACCCTTGTCGAGTGCTTTTATAGCCTTTTCCCTATCAGCGATTCCCATTTCCATCGGAGTGTTGACCACCCAGTTGTGGAATACCACAAAGCCTTGTTTTTGGTTGGGGGGTAGGGCGGAAACTTTGCTTTTCATTGCCTTCAATTCTTCCACTGCCCATGGTTTGTCGAGAGTGTCGGCTCTGATAATTGCGGCTTCTATCAGATGAAGGGCTTCGGAAGCCGTCCCGATGAAGTCAGCATAGGAGTTGGACTCTTCCACCCAGAACTCCTCATTGATCTTTTCTCTGAGTTTATCGGCAAGTCCTTGATAATAGACGGCTTGTTTTTGGTCATCCAGTTCCTCAGCCATTTTTGCCGCATCTGCAAAAGCAGCCTGGGTATAGCTGGCCACATCCACCATTTCTGATTCCAGCCCATGGATTTCCATCATGCCATACCCATCGGGAAAAAGGTTGCCGTCTTGGTCATTTTCCTCCAGCAGCCATTCCAAACCTTTCTTGATTGTTGGATAATATTTGGCCAAAAAATCCTTGTCGCCAGTCCAGTTATACACCATCCAGATCAGGGAGGCAAATTGCGGCGTCTCGTTGATGTTGCCTGGATTGAATACGACCCCGTTTGTGCTGACTTCGTGGATAATCCTGCCGTTGCCATTTTCCTCCAAGGATAGCTGGTGGATCAAATCAATGGTCTCATAAGTCAGGTCTTTTCTGCCCGTGGCGATCGCTCCTTGCAGCGTATATTCATTGTCCACGCCAAACCACCAGGGATAATCCGGCATGCCTGCACCCAGCCCACGTCCGATTTCCGGCACGTCCCGGACGAGCCATTCGGTGTTGTATTTTACCCATTCAAAAGCTTTTTCCAGATCTTTGTCGGGAATGGTTACCTTGGATTTGGAGGCTAGAGACTCATACTGCAGCTTTTTTTCTTCTAAATAGGTGTGGGCATTACCTTGTAAGTCTTCAAAGGTTTCCAATGCCTCTTCCAGTGATAAATAGGAGCCTGAAATGTAGATAGTCAGGGTTTGGCTTCCGGAGCTTTCCAAGGAAATGTCATAGACCAGTCCAGCCGCAGCACCTTTTCCTTTCGGTTCGTAATCACAGTGCGGAGAGGCTCTCAGATGCATCTGGGCAGGCAGATCACCTCCAAAAACAGCATGCCACTCGTTGCCCTCATCTTTAGCGGTCCAGACATTTCGCTCATCATCAAACTTCAATAAATCTGGATGATCAAACATCCCCGCCTTTTCCCCCAGCCAAACTGGCCTCAGATCGACATGCCCGGTGAACTCAAAGCTAAGTTCCTTCCTGTCTTCCGAAAGGTTTGTAATGGTGAATTCTATCACGGCTCCTTGTTTGCCATCGGGAACAAACTGAAATCTTTCAATTTGGACTTCAGGAACAGTGGATTGAAAAAGATGCTTGTTGGCAAAAGGGTAATTGATGAACTTGTCTGCTTTATCTAGGCAATAGAATTCGTTTTCCAAACCTATCGAGGCAGTAAACCCATCCAAGAGTTTAATGGGATGGTTCCAGATGCCGCCCATTTCGCCTTCCACATGCCAGCCCAAATCTGGAAAAGTACCGTCTTGGTGGCCTACCATATAGACCCGGTCGCCTGCCGTGACAAAAGGGGAAGAAAGATATTCCTGCCGGCCCGCTAAACCCTCAACCTCCTCGACGACTTGAGATAGTTGTTGTGCCTGCGTTGAAAAAATGGTGAAGGCAAGGAAAAAGTTGATGATGGCTAACCTCATGTTTTTATGTGGGTAAAAGGTAGAAGACGGGAGACGGGAGACGGAAGACGGAAGACCGAAGACCGAAGACCGGAGATCTAAAATACGTTTAAATCCTGAAATTTGCCACACATTAAGTGTGGACTGAATTACCAAAAAAACCACAGAGGAGCAGAGGGCTCAGAGAGATAGGGTTAAACTATTCTCACTTATTTTTCTTTGCGCCCCTTCTCGTTCTTGGCGGTTTATTTTAACCGTAGCCCTGATTGTGCGGTTTATTAAATCAAAGTGCGACAATCAATGTCCCCATCTTTGGTAATTGGACCCAAATGGTCGTAACTTGTAATTGTAATTTTTAACTTTCTGGCTTCTATTAAGTTACATTACTCCAAAATATTAATTTAGCTGCTAGCGTTTTTTGGGAATTTGCCGTCTAGGTTTGACATTCTTTTTAACTGTATTACTCATCATTATGGCCAAAATAAAATTTATTACCGGCCCGGCGGGTTCGGGAAAGACAACTTTTATCGAGAAAAACTATGCCTCCTCAACTGACCATTTTGTTTTTGACTTAGCTAAAATCAGCAAAGAGCTTTTCGGTCATTTTCAGGCGCTGGAGGAGTTAGATGGGATTGTGCAGATTTACAATCATGCCAGTGAGGAGGGCTTGCTGACCCTTATGGATGGCAATACTTTGGTGGTCGAATATTGCTCAGGGCACAGCTATGATGATGATTTTGCTAACCTTATCAGGTATGCTAAAAAAGCCGGAATCTTGGCCGAAGTGATTCACATTCATCTGGAGGACCAGATTTCCAATGAGAGGATCAATCAAGCGGATCCCCAAACCTACTTTTCCTCGGCCAATCTTAGGGAGGAAACTTTGGAAGTATTGGAGGGAGTTGTGGACTCATTCAAGGCCAATCAGGATTTCGATCTCATTTTGGAATTGGGGGGAGAAAATGGATCTACTGTGTTTTACCGCTCGGGAGAGCAAGGGGAAGAAAAGTATTTTTACATCACACCCGAAATTAATGTTTTTGACTTTGAGCCCGATCTGGAGGTTGACAAACTGGAAAATGTGAACTACCTCAAGACCTTTTCTTCCTTTGAAAAAGCCTTTAAAGCACTATTGGCCGAAGTAGGTGTGTTCCAGCTTGTTCCTTTAAAAGTTAACCCCGAGTATAAAACAGCCTTCCAAGATGCATATCAACGTACCATTGACAAGCCGCCCTTGCCAGAATGGAAGGCGATTTTAAATTGAAAAAAAGGCCGTCCCATTTAAACGGCCTGAATTATTTACCTGAACTTGTAATCGGTTCCTGGTACAGTTGAGAAGGAATAAACCCCCAAGTCCTTACTATAGGCCCTTCCGTCAATGACAGGGGCGACAGGGGAGTTTTTCTGCAGGTACTCTTCTACTACCTGGTGAATGGTGTAATCCTTATATTCTATGTCAACTGCATTTGGCAGTCTGCACAGCACATGTTCGGGATCACCCGGACGCTCACAGGCCGAAATGGTGTAATATTCATCATCCTGCATGGGCTTCCCTTTGACGGTGATGGCATTAATACGCTCCCCCTTGGGGTTTTTGCTGGTAAAGTCAACTTCCATTCCTGAAAAACGCACAAGCCATCCTCCAAACCTTTCGGTGGCATCCTCAGCAAATGCATTGTGCATCTCCTGTTCCAACCAGTCCTTAATCTGTTTGCCGGTGGCCTTGCCCATTTTGACTCTTTCGTCCATTGGGATCAGGTTCCAAAGGTTGGCTCTGGTGATGGGAGCAGGTTTCCCATCCTCCGGAATGATGGGGTTGCCGAACCTAAACCCGTTTGAAATGGCGATATCCGCTCCCGTTTTCCATCGGGCCGCATCTGTGATCATGTTGTCCATTGGATTTTCTACCGTTAGGTATCTGAAAATAGGTGTGCTTGTGTAGCCGATCACTGCTTCCATTTTGTCCTTGTAAGGTTCCTTTGCTTTGTCCACCAAAGCCTGGATCTCGGGATCAGCCGGATACACTTCTGGATCCACATCCAGTAACTCGTATTCCTCTTTGACAATCTTGCCATCTACAAAATGTAAAACCAATTTCCCTACAAATGAGCCAAAGGCCCCAGGTTCGGTGACTTTAGCATATTTGCCCTGTATGGGTTGGCGGACTCTTTCATGGGTGTCATTCCCTAAAATGTAATCCACGTCTTTTGAAATTTCATTGTTGGCCAACTCCACCTGCTTGAAAATCCCAATATGGGTGAGCAGGAACAAAGCATCTGCGCCTTTTTCATGTTTTACCTCTTTAATTAAATTTTCGACCTCTTCATCGATGCCAGAAAAGGCCATCCCTTCACTGAATATGGGGTTCTGTCTTACCGGGACATCCGGGTCATTTATCCCGATGAAACCTAATTTGACTCCCTTAATTTCCGCCATGTGATAAGCAGGGAACAGTGGGCTATTGTCCTCCTCATGGAACATATTCTGGGCGATCACAGGTGTATCATAGGCATTCAAAACCTCCATCATGGACTCCTTGCCGTAGACTACCTCCCAGTTTCCGGGAATCAACAGGTCAAATCCCATTTTTTTCACGATCTCAGGGAAGATATCACCTTTTGAAAAGTAGGCATAGCCGCTTCCCTGGATGAGGTCTCCACCGTTCACAATATATGTTCGGCCGGGGTTCTTATCCCGTTCTTCGTCAAAGAGCGTTTTGATATGAGCCACTGCCAAAGAAAAAATTAAGATTCCTAATAATGCTTTTATATTCATAGTAATGGAAATATTCAGATTAACTCCAAATTTAAACATTCCTAAGGGGTGATTGCGTGACAATAGTCACTTACTCATCTATGGGTTTCAGGAAAGGCTGATGAATTTTTTACTAAAAAGGAAGGCCATTTTAAAGTAGTTTTTTCGAATGATGATAAATTAGTTTTGGATTAAGCGGTAGAGTGGTTAACTTGATGAAGTGTGGACGAGCTTGTGATTGTCCTTAAACTTTCAAATTGAATATGATTTTTGAAGCGATAATATTTGCCTGCAAGGCGCATGAGGGACATTTTAGAAAAGGGACAAACATCCCCTACGTTTCCCACCTTACCAATGTGATGAAGATTTTGCTGGAATATGGCTACGACGAGGAGGTAGCTGTTGCCGGATTATTGCATGATACGGTTGAGGATACGCCTGTGACTATAGAGGAGGTGGAGCAGGCGTTTGGGCTTCGAGTAGCTCAATTGGTAAAAGGTGCCACCGAGCCTTCTAAGCTTTATCAGCAGGAAGGGGAGGAAGAGGCGCCTTGGAAGGAGCGCAAGTCCCACACCATCGATTACGTGGCCAGAGAAAAGGACGAAGCCGTATTGGCCCTGGCACTGGCAGATAAACTAGATAACATCCGGGCAATTACCCGGGATTATCGTAGGGTGGGGGAAGCTATCTGGGACCGATTCAACGCACCTTATGAACAACAAAACTGGTATTATTACAGCTTGGCAGAAGCTTTTCTGAGTAGGCAAGAAGAATTTGGGGAAGATTATAGAGCCCTGACCGAAGAATTTTCCGATGCCGTAAGGGAGATGTTTCCTTAATATAACTTGGCTGTGTGCGAAATGATGAATGATGAATAATGAATAATGAATAATGAAGTCATCACATCAATCATCGGTCATCGGTCATCCAACATCCTACACCAAATACTTCTCCGAAAAGCTCAACAAAGGCACCTTAAGATCTGATTCCATTTTTTGAACCAAATCTTCCTCAAATAGCCTGTCGAGAAAATTTGACCTTTCCTTCTCTACCATCACCACCAGATCATATTTGTGCTGCTGAATATGGTTGTGCAATTCCTGATAGATGTTTGTCGCAAAAAACTGCTTGACCCTGATAGCTGGATAGGGGATTTTTTGCTGTATCTCATCCCGATAATAATCGAACAAGTTTCCCTCTACCTCTTCCTCGTGATCCCTTACATGGACTACAGTGATGGCAGGTTCATAGCCTTGGAATATTTTCAAGAGTGTTTGCAGTGCCGGCACATTTGCATTGTGATAATCTAAAGTGTATAATACTTCCTTGAAGTCTACATACGCGGCATTTTCCGGTACGGCCAAGACAGGGGACTTTGATTTTCTAATTAAGGTCTTGGTTGTACTTCCCATGATGGTTTCCTTTATCATTCCGCCACCTTTTGATCCCACTACCACCAAATTTGGGGAATACAGGTCAATCACTCGTAATAGCCCTTCCGATTGAGACTTGTGATCTTCTACCATGTAGTGAACTTTGGTTGAAATATTCTTTGCCCAGGAAGAAAATAAGTTCTTCATTTTGCTGCTGGCCTTATAAATACTGGATTCATCGGCCACAGGAAGGATGTGAACCATGAAAAGCTCGGACCCGTGCATATCTGCTAGTCCTAAAGCAAAGGGAAGAGCTCTTTCCGAGTTTTCGGAAAAATCTGTGGCGTAAAGGATCGACTTCATATGCAATTTGTTAAAAGGTTTCTATAAAGATAATCAAATAACAAGCCTTGCGAAACTTAAAGGGATTCAAAAAACGACAATAAAATGCATGAAAATATCGTAAAAGTGTTTTTTGTATCTAAATGCGAAAAAGTTTAAATTTTTCTAGTAAAAATCTAGCTGTGGGCACGAAGATTGAAAGTGTAAGTTCGGATTTAATTACCTGTTGATATGAGAAATTTTAGCAAACACGAAGAACTTAAAGCCCGATTTTTAAGCCAGATGGAGAAGACCAGGGCAAGGGAGATTTCCAAAGGAATCAAAACCCAAATGATTGACTTCCCTCCAAAAGCCAAAAGGCTGTTGACAGAATATAAGAAATGGGTTTTTAACCAAAGTCAGTATAATGACGGAGCTTTAAATTATTAAGTTGCCACCCTAGATTTTTTTACGCCGGGTATGATTTTTTGCATGCCTCTTGGGATGGAGGTGTGCCCGGAATTAATTAAAGCAATTCCTTAAGTTTGCTTTGAAGTGCTGCTTGGTCACCCATATGCCTTTCCAAATTATATAGAGAAACTTTTCTGAATTGAATAGGATGACTTTCGCTTTGAAGTGAAATATAGCCAGTTGTCAGCGGTTGACCTTCCTCAAAGAGATCCGGATTATGGTTGGAGACATTTCCGCCACCGATTTGCGGATTGGTGTACCTCAATACCACCCTATCCTCCAGCCTATGCTCGATAAGAGAATCACCCAACACCAAAAAATCGGCTGTAACCCATTGATCACCATGATAAGTTTTGGAATCTGAATTAAGACAATGGGGGGTAAATAATTCACCGTCAACTTTCACGTGTGTACCGGGAGTGCACAGGTTGCTGGTTGGTCGTTCGTTTTCTCCGTCTCCGCCTAGAATTTGTCCTTCGATAGAAATGGGAAAGTCTTGATTGAGCCCCATGCTTTCGGCTGACTGCCCATGCAACATAACCCCACTGTTTCGATAAGCCCAGCCCTCACCTCCAGGCGCTTGTTCGTCAATAAAACGATATTCTACTCTTAGCAAGTAGGCAGAGAATGGTTCATCGTAAAAGATATGCCCAAACTGCTCGTCAAAGTTTTCATATCCATCGTAAGAAACGGTCAAAAAGCCATCTTCCACCCGAAAGGTTTCCGCATGGTTTTCACCCACTTCATGACCGGTGATCTTCACCGTCCAACCCTCCAGGTCCTCCCCATTGAAAAGTTCCAGCCACCTGGATTCCACAATTGAACCATCTTGAGAGGGATTGCAGCCCACGTAAAAGGTTGATGCAGTGATTAAACTCAAGAATATTTTACGGATTGAGATAATAGAAGACATATCGGAAAATGCTTTATGGTTCTATAAAATTCAAAATTAATTGGGGAAGAAAAAAATTTCCGGTGAGTATCTTCATACTCCGTAGTTTTATAGGTAAATTGGGATTATTATAAAATTTTATTGTTTTAAATTTGGTAAAAATCAATTGTATTCGTAATTTTACAAGGAATGCAGAAAAGATTTTTTCTAGCTTTTCGTGACATTTATCCATGAATTTCATAAGGGTTTTCCAGGATTATATGGTGAACCCGATTATCTCCCGACCATCCCTCGTGTCTCGGCCGACTCAAAGCGCAGTGGTGCCCATATCACCATCATACCACAATCATATCAGATCCGTACCCTGTCCATGGATCAAATGGTAGTGGGGCGGGGCAAGTATAGATTTTTTAGGGTAACGGGGTAAATTTTATAGGCCTCCGCTATAAATTTTAGGAGCGGTTTAGGGGAGTTGGGTAATGATTACTATTTTAGGAATTAAATTTTAAAGCTATCAAAAATTCATCAGGGACTTCCGATAGAAAGTTAGGCACAATTGGGGGGGTGTTCATTCCATCTCTACTAACCATGATGGGTGTGATCATGTACCTGCGCCTGGGGTACATTGTAGGTAATGTTGGTCTGTTGGGTACTTTGGGGATCGTTACCTTGGCTACTTTCATCATTTTTCTGAGTTCCCTTTCCATCGCCACCATTGCAACCAATACCCCAGTGAAGGGTGGTGGGGCTTATTTTCTGATCAGCCGATCCCTGGGGATTGAAATAGGAGGTGCAGTAGGGATACCGCTGTATTTTGCCCAGGCTTTTTCGATTGCGTTTTATATTTCCGGATTTTCGGAAAGTATGCAGGCCATATTTCCTGGCTGGGATCCAAGGTATGTGGGCATGATTACCATATTTTTACTGGGCTCCCTGGCCTTGTTTTCCACCAATGCCACCATCAAGGCTCAGTATTTCATATTAGCTATAATAGGGTTTTCCTTGCTCTCCCTGGTATTGGGAAGGCCATTGGAGGATACCGAGATTGAGATGTGGTCAGTGCCTGCAGTGAAATCCGTTGGTTTTTGGCCCTTGTTTGCCTTGTTTTTTCCAGCAGTGACTGGGATCATTACGGGGGTCAATATGTCTGGAGATTTGAAAAACCCAGCCCGGTCTCTACCCAAGGGCACGTTTATGACTTTAGGTGTCAGCTATTTGATATATATGGGGCTGCCGCTTATCTTGGCCAGCAGGGCGGATGCTGCGACACTGGTGGCGGACCCATTGGTAATGCAGAGAATTGCCTGGTGGGGTGGTGCTATAATTTTGGGACTATGGGGTGCCTCCCTTTCTAGTGCTATGGGTGCTCTTTTGGGTGCACCAAGGGTATTGCAGGCCTTGGTAAATGACAGAATTTTCACTAAGAAATTGAATATACTAGGTAAGGGGGCTGGCAAGGAGCGCATCCCGCGGGCGGGCACGGTGTTTACCATGGCCCTCACCATGCTGGCGGTTTATTTCCTGGATCTGGACATGATTGCGCCCATTTTGACCATGTTTTTCCTGACCACTTATGCGGTTTTAAACATCACAGCGGGGATTGAAAGGTTTCTTAGGTCGCCATCTTTTAGACCCAAATTTAAGATCCACTGGATTTTTTCCCTGCTGGGGGCGGTGGGTTGTATTGCTGCCATGTTTTTGATCAATCCTCTGGCGACCATTTCGGCAATGGTGGTGATTTCACTGATTTTCCTATGGTTGAAGAGAAGGAGAATGGAGGCAACTTGGGGTGATGTGACACGGGGAATGTATCTGACCCTGATCCGGTATGCCATCATGAGGTTAAGCAAAGATGCGCATCCTAAAAGCTGGAGGCCCAATGTGCTGGTCCTATCAGGCTCTCCCAACAAAAGATGGCGTCTGATTGAGTTTGCCAATGACCTTACGCAGGCTAACGCCCTTTTTACAGTGAGCACTATCCTACCTGAAAACAGCGTGGGGCAGGATAAGGTCCTCAAATTTGAAAAGCAGATGAGTGATTACCTGCAGCGCAGAAATGTGCAGGCCTTGGTGAGGGTGATCAGGGCGGCTAACCCTTTTACAGGTGCAGTGCAGTTGGTGGATGCTTACGGAATGGGACCTTTGGTGCCTAACACTATTTTGCTGGGGGACACCAAAGAGACTAAGCACCATACCCCTTACGCCAAGATGATCGATCATTTTCACCAATCCAAAAAGAATGTGCTTATCGTACAGGATGATGATAACCGGGGTTTCCGCCATCATAGGGTGATCGATATCTGGTGGGGAGGGTTGAAGAGGAACGGAAGTTTGATGATCATTTTGGCTTACTTGCTGAAGAATACCCCCAAATGGTACCGCGCCACAGTGAACATCAAAATGGTGGTAGCTTCCGAAGAAGGTCGGGTGGATGCCCAGAAAAACCTGGACGAGCTCTTTTCCCAAATGCGGACGGGGTTTCAGTACCAGATTCTAGTAGCCAAAAATGAGACCTTCTGGGAAATACAGAAAAGAGAATCAGCCAATAGCGACCTGGTGATGATGGGGCTGGGCTTTTCGCGCGGGGGCAAAGGCTTTGAGGAGTACTACAGTAAACTTAAAGAGAACACCTCCTCCCTGCCCACGAAAGTGTTTGTGCTAGCCGCGCAGGATATTGCGTTTGAGGAGGTATTGAGGTAGGGGTAGGGAATAGAAGTTCAAAGGAAATTTGGTGGTTTTGGTGAAGTAGAGGGGTGGGACGAGAGAATTGAGTTGCTGAACTCATTTATGCCATTCTACTTCCGATTTCTCAGGGATTTGGTATCTTCGTCGCAGACTTGTTGATAATTAACCCATTTATCCATGAAGAAAATAATTATTCTGGTATCCATGTTTTGGATGATGACAGTAGGTTTTGCAATTGCACAAGAAAGCGTAGGAAAGCCCAAAATTGTAGTTGGTATTGTCGTAGACCAGATGCGTCAGGAATACCTATATAAATACAAAGAAAGATTTTCGGAAGGGGGCTTTAAAAGACTCGTCAATGACGGTTTTATGATGCAAAATGCTCATTATAATTATATCCCTACTTACACGGGACCTGGACATGCGTCTATATATACAGGAACCACTCCCGCTACCCATGCAATTACGGCGAATCATTGGTATGTAAGGGAGCTAGATAAGCTCATTTATTGTGCCGAGGACAGTACAGTTTCTTATGTGGGTGGTTCTGAAGGCGCCGGTCAAATGTCTCCACGAAACATGAAAACAACCACCATAACTGACGAACTGCGTTTTGCAACCAACAAGAGATCTAAGACCGTGGGGATCGCCTTGAAGGATAGAGGGGCTATTCTTCCAGCGGGTCATCTTGGTGATGCTTATTGGTATGATGAGGAAACAGGAGAATTTATGACTTCTACCTATTATCATAACGAACTTCCGCAATGGGTTAAAGATTTTAACAACAAGGGATTATCCACAACATATCTTGAAAAAACCTGGGAGACTCTGTATCCTGTAGAAACCTATATTCAAAGTATTGCTGATGCCAATGAATTTGAAGGAAACTATAAAGGAAAAGAAACTACGGATTTTCCCTATAATCTTGCTGAACTCAAGCAGGATAACGATGGATTTGGAATGGTGGCCCGTACCCCATTTGGGAATACTTTAACCTTTGAAATGGCATATGCAGCTATTGAAGGTGAAAAATTGGGGATGCGCGATGAAACGGACTTCTTGGCCATCAGCTTTTCGTCACCGGATCATATCGGCCATAGATTCGGTCCGACTTCAGTGGAAGTGGAGGACAATTATTTAAGACTTGACCAGGAGATGGAAAAGTTTCTATCTTTCATGGATGACACTTATGGAAAGGGTGAATATGTGGTATTTTTAACCTCTGATCATGGAGTGGCTGATATTGTAGAATATATGAAAAGCGAAAATGTGCCGGCGGGAAGTGTGGATACTAACTTGTTGTTAATAAAGCTCAAGGAGTATGCCCAAAAAAGGTTTGGTGAAGGCGACTGGATTATCAATTACTTCAGTGAGCAAATCCACCTCAATAGGGAGCTAATCGCTGAAAAAGGCAAAAATATTGAAGAAATGCAGCGGGCTTTGGCGGATTATACGCTTAAATTCGACGGAATCATGGAAGCCTACACAGCCTCTGATTTAAAGAGAAGTGAATTCACTAAAGGCCGATCTCACTTGCTGCAGATGGGGTTTAACCATAAAACGTCAGGGGATGTTCTTTTGATTTTGGAACCTGCCTGGTTGGCAAGTGCCTGGAAAGGTACCTCACATGGAACCGGTCATACCTATGATACCCATATACCAATCGTTTTTTACGGATGGAATATCCCAGCTGGTCAAAGTGCTGAATATTGCACTATAACGGATATTGCACCAACTCTAGCAATGTTGCTGAAAACCCGACTTCCCAATGGGACCACAGGTCAGCCTATATTGCCAATACTTGAAAAATAACTCATTCCGACAAAAGTTAACAAGTCTCCCCGCTATTTTAAATTAGCGGGGTTTTATTTTGTTTACTGATGATTTAAAAGATTGCTCCGAAAAGGTTTCTACCTTTTAATATCAATGGTGTATTTAAATTGATCACCTCTATAGTAGCCTAGGTTATATTCAATTGGTCTGTCACCCGGGTCACAAACCAATCTTTTTCTAAATAGAACAGGATCGCCACTCTTTAAGTCAAGAACTTTGGAAAGGAATGAAGTTGCATTGATTGCGGAAATTTCCTCTTTAGAGATCGAAGGGATGGTATGGTAATCCTTTTCTAAAATGTCATACAAATAACCAGAGAAATCCTCGTTCCCAGTTAGGCCTACTCTAGGGTGAAAATAGGATATAAAATAAACAAAAGGGCCTTCTTCAAAACCTTTTAGCCTTTCGAGCTTAAGTACTTTTGTTTTCTTTTTTATATTCAAAGAACTTGAGATTTCCTCATTAGCATCTACCCAGCTCACTTCCACCTTGTAGGTTTTGAAGTCTATACCTTTATTGTGCATTTCCTTCGAGAAACTAAGCCAGTTATCTAGTTTAGTAGCAACTGAGTGCTTGGCAACCTTTGTACCTACCCCCTTTTTTCTATCCAGTAGGTTTTCATGAACCAGTTTGTTTGTCGCCTGTCGAATGGTATTTCTAGAAATACCCAGCTGCTTGGCCAAATCCACTTCCTTAGGGAGTAACTTGCCGTTTTGGTAAGCAGGTTCATTAATTAAACTGCGCAACAAAGTTTCAACTTGAATGTGCAGCGGTATGGGGCTGCTATGGTCAATTGTAAGCTTTACTTCCAAGATTTAAAAGGTTTATGTTCATACAAAGATACATAAAGATATATATTTCAAAAATCTCATAATTTTTTAAAAAAAATCCAGAAAATAAATTCAGAGAACGATGTTTCGATTTTTATTCAAAATGATATAAAAACAGGGCGAGGCAAATGCTTTAAAACTTGGGTAGAAGAATATAATTTTGATAAAATCTGAGTAAATAATTTTAAGTTTTGGGTTTTTAATATATTTTTTGCTTAAATATTTTTGAGTATAGTTAAAAATTCATAAACTTGCCTTTGTTCATATGTAAGTACATACTATCTCTTTTATGAAAAAAGTCATCCCTGCCCTTCTATTTTGCTTTTTCTTTTGGTTTGAATCTCAAGCCCAAATGCAGATTAGAGGAACTGTAACAGACTCAGGAACGGGAGAATCCTTGCCCGGAGTTAATGTGATTATCAAAAATTCACCGAGCAGGGGTTCGGTTACTGATATAGACGGGAATTATGTCATTGAAGCTGATTCCAGAAGCGTACTCGTATTTACTTTCATTGGATATAGTTCTAGGGAAGTAGCAGTCAATAATAATTCAGTGATTGACGTCGCGCTTATTGAGGATGAGTCCCAGTTAGAAGAAGTAGTCGTGATTGGTTACGGCTCTGTAAAAAGGTCCGATTTGACCGGTTCTGTATCATCAGTAAAAGCTGCTGAAATCAAAGCTATACCAGTTACATCATTTGATCAGGCCTTACAAGGTAGAGCGCCTGGAGTTCAAGTTGTGCAGACTACAGGAGCTCCTGGAGGGGAGACTAATATTAGGATTAGGGGAACAAGTTCCATTAATGCCAGTAGTGAGCCATTATATGTGATTGATGGAATGCTGATTAACAGCAATAACGATGAAATGGCCATAAGTAGTAGAGGACCACGGGTAGGAGCTTTGTCAACTATAAACCCTAATGACATTGAGTCTATCGAGATATTAAAAGATGCTTCAGCTACCTCTATTTACGGTTCTAGAGGAGCTAATGGCGTAATTTTAATCACCACCAAAAAGGGTAAGGCGGGGAAAAGTTCTGTCAGTTTTGAAACTTACACCGGGGTTCAACAGGTGGCGAACAAACTTGATTTGTTAAATGCATCTGAGTTTGCAACATTGGTAAACGAAGCAAATACAAATGCTGGAAGGGTTCCTACTTATCTTAATCCTGATCGACTAGGGGAAGGGACCGATTGGCAAAATGAATTGTTCCAAGTGGCGCCAATTTCCAATCATCAATTATCTATATCGGGTGGAAATACAAATACTCGATATGCAATATCAGGGGGTTATTTTTCCCAGGATGGGATAGTTGTTGGTTCTGATTTCGATCGGTACTCATTTCGGGTCAATCTGGAATCAGATATAAATGAAAGATTAACTGTAAGCACAAGTTTATCCTATAGTAGGATTTCTTCCAACGGGGTTTTGACTGGGCCTGGAACCATTGTGCCGGGGGTAATTACCAATGCATTTCAATTCAACCCCATTTCTCCAGTTCGTAACCCGAACCAGCCATTAGGGTATACTTTTGAACACTTACTTAAAGAAAATATAGCTAATCCTGTAGCAGAAGCTTTAGAGTACGAATCTATTACCAATACTACTAGAATTCTTGCCAATGCCTCGGCAAATTATAAAATACTGGACGGCCTTAGTTTTAAGACAAGCGTGGGGATAGACGGTTTAAATACAAAATCCAATACTTTTGGACCAGATGGTCTTAAAAGGACTGAAGCAAGTAGGGGAGAGGCTACAGTCTCCACGCTAGAAGCGATGACCTTTCTTAATACCAATACTCTGACCTATGATAAAGCCATAAGCCCCAGCAGCAATTTAAACGTTTTGGCAGGAGTTGAGCTTCAATCATTCAGAAATGAAACTTTGTCTGCGGTAGCATTTGGGTTTCCTGACCCCAGAACGGGCTGGCACAACTTAGGAGCAGCTACCAATCCTCAAAATCCTTTTAATTCGGAACTTGAATGGAGTATGCTTTCATATCTAAGTAGAATAAATTACTCCTTGCACAATAAGTATATGTTTACGTTATCCGGCCGAATAGATGGCTCCTCTAAATTTGCAGAGGGTAATAAATACGGTTATTTCCCATCTGGAGCTTTTGCATGGATGATTTCAGATGAGCCTTTTATGGAGGGTCTCAATTTTATCTCTGACTTGAAATTGAGAGTGAGTTATGGTTGGACAGGTAATCAGGCCATAGGTCCCTACCAGTCATTAGCATTAGTAGGGCCATTTGGAGAAGGGGTTTTTAATAGTGGAGCAGGTGCTACTATTTTTAGAGGAAGAGAACCGTTGTCATATCCAAATAGGGGTTTGAAATGGGAGACCACTGAGCAGAGTAACCTTGGTGTGGACTTATCATTGTTTGAAAACAGAATAAACGTTACCGCTGAAATCTATCAAAAGAATACCCATGATCTATTACTAAACACGCCTATTCCTTTTACTTCTGGATTTGAAAGCACATTATTAAACATTGGTAATGTAAGAAATAGAGGCTTTGATCTCGGTATTAATTCCGTAAATGTTGACGGAGATTTCTCTTGGAGAACTGCCTTCAATTTCTCAATAAACAGAAATAAAGTGCTAAATCTTGCCTCTGATGAGGATATATTTTTAGGAGCAGGAAGTATTTTAAGAGAAGGGTATCCTATAGGAACATTCTTCGGATATGTATTTGACGGGATATATCAAAGTGACGATGAGGCTGCTTCAAGTGCTGCCATAGTCGGTCAGCAACCCCGCGCAGGAGATCGTAAGTATCGGGACCTGAGTGGTCCCGATGGTGTCCCTGATGGAATTATAAATGACTATGATCGCACAGTGATTGGATCAGCCCAGCCTGATTTCACCTATGGAATCACCAATGACTTTACTTATAAAAATTTCACAGTATCAGTCTTCTTTCAAGGGTCTTATGGAAATGACATGGTCAATATGAATCTGTTGAACCTTGAAAATGTAAACGGACAGCAAAACGTGTTGGCAGAGGCAGGGTTGAACCGATGGACTCCCCAAAATCCCAGCAATAGATATGCGAGGGCGTTAGCAACTTCTACGGACAACTTCTTTTCATCGAGAATTATTGAGGACGCATCTTATTTACGCCTGAAAAACCTAACCGTAGGGTATAACTTTAACCCTTCCCTCTTAAGTCGCCTAAAAGTTTCAAATTTAAGGCTATATGTAAGCGCTACCAATCTTTGGACATTGACAAATTATAGTGGATATGATCCAGAAGGAAATGCATATGGATTTACAACAAATTTAGTGGGGATTGATAATGGGAATTACCCTCAAGCAAAAACCTATTTGGTGGGATTGAATTTTGGCTTTTAATTTAGAATCAAGATGTTAAATACATTCATACATACTAAAATCGGGAAGAAAATTGCAATACTAGGTCTATTGGTGATTTGTCTTTTCTCCTGCGAAGGTTTTTTAGAAGAAAACCCCAATGACAGGGTTGCTCAAAGTAATTTTTATGTCAATGCTCAGGATGCGGAATTTGCAGTGAATGCGGTTTATGCCTATTTGGGCTCCTATTCATCCGGAAGTACAGCTGGTATTTACCATAGTAGACTTTGGTTTACCCAGGGATTGGCCTCTGATGAAATGGATAATAATCAATTGGGAAGATTTGAGAATGATGAATTGGCAATAATTGGATATAATGCGGAGAATTCCACTGTTTTACAGATTTGGGAAATACATTATAAAACTATCTTCCTCGCCAATATCGCCATAGAGAGAATTGCACTTATTGATATGGATGAGACTTTAAAGTCCAGATTTATAAACGAGTCAAAATTTTTAAGAGGATTGTTGTACTTTAATCTGGTAAGGATGTTCGGGGATGTGCCTTTAATTCTGAGTGAAGATAGTCCACTTTATCCTGAGTCTAGTCCAGAAGAAGAGGTATATGCTCAAATCATTAGTGATTTAACAGCTGCCGAAAATTTACCTGAGAAGGGAGATATACAACTTGGTAGAGCTACTCAAGGAGCTGCAAAGGCATTGTTAGCTAAAGTGTACCTAACTCGTGGAGATTATCAAAATGCCTCAGCAAAAGCTCAAGAGGTAGTGAACTCTGGAACTTATGAACTTTGGGATGATTTTTCTGAAGTTTTTAAATTAAGTAGTAGAGGAGGCCGAGAGTCCGTTTTTTCAGTTGGTTTCGGCGATGGGGATGGTGCGATTTCCTTTTGGGAGGTTGGTCAGTTTAATGTGAGATTACTTCCATTGGAGCTAACTCGTCACAGAGCCGCAGTATCCAATACACATGGTTGGCAGTTACCCACTATTGATTTATTCAATTCCTATTCGGAGGATGATGCACGTAAAGATGTCACATTTATGACCGACTTTGTGGCCGATAATGGCAACGTGATTGAACTTGAAAGACCCCACATTCACAAATACTGGGACAGTGAAGCCGATCCCACTGCAGGTGGGTCCTACAATGATTTTCAGGTAATCAGATTTTCAGAGGTATTATTGATACTAGCCGAAGCAGAAGCCCAACTCGGGAATTTTGCCACTGCCAATCAAAATCTAAATAGGGTAAGAACTAGAGCTGGATTGGCTGAGGTCAATATTGTAGATAGTGAAAGCTTCATCGAGGCCATACTATTGGAAAGGAGAAAGGAATTTGTTGCAGAAGGACACAGGTGGTTTGATCTAGTGAGGCTGAATAAACTGGAAGAAAAGGTAGAGAGTGCTAAAGGGGTAGTTGTAAATCCAATTTATTATAAATTTCCCATTCCCCAACGTGAAAGAAATACCAACCCTAATTTAACTCAAAATCCAGGATATTAATAAATTATAACTAACAATTAAAACCCAATTTTATGAAACAATTAAATCACATGTTTAAGTACTTAACAGTTTTTGCTGTTATGGCAGCGTTCTCTTCCTGTTCGGAGGATGAGAATACGCCGGATCCTTCTATAAATATGACCATATCTGGAGAAGAGGTGGAATCCACCAATCCAGGTGAATACAGTTATAGAGTTGAATCAGGGAATGAGGTTAATTTGACGGTCAATTTGCAATCAGCCGTCCCATTGACTAACCTAGTTATTACTAAAACGGTCAACAATGCCGTGGATGCAGATTATGGCACTGGTGGCTCAACCACTGTTGATTTGTCAGGAAACGAATCTTCTCATGCCTTTAATTATACCCCAGAGGTAGATGATGTAGACCAATTGGTTGGATTCAATTTTAGAGGGACAAACTCCACTGGAGCAACCGAAGAAATCGATTTGATCTTAGTAGTTAATATGTCACCAATTGATAATCTAACGAGAAGACGTTGGTTATTAACTTCTGTTTTCCACGTAAATGAGGATGAAGAGGGTATTAATGATTGTGAAAAGGACAATTCAATGTTATTGAATGAAGATGGGTCAATAGACATTGACTATGGTGATGTAGCATGCGATTTTGATGGTTTTACTGAATATACTGAGTGGTATATAACTGAAGAAGATGGTGTTCAATATTTCACTAGAGAAGGATATGGAATATTTGATCCAGAAACGGTCATTGTAGATACCTATATGATAGTAGAGCTTACAACTGAAGAAATCCAGTTGCAACAAACGATGGACCTTTCCGATTTCGGCGAGAGCACTGAGGAGACTTTTATCTTCACATATGTAGCTACGCCTAGATAATATTTGGGTTTACGACTAATGGATTGGATTCCCCTTGGAGGTTCTCCAGGGGGAATTTTTAATAACTTGGAGGTATTTGTTCATATGTGCATACCTATGAAAGAAAGACTGGAGACCGGAGACGGAAAAAATTTAGGATTAACTTTTACCAATACTACAATTATGATAAATGTTGCAGTTGATCTGGGAGGGACCAATATAAAAATTGGATTAATAAAACTTGGGGAATTAATAGCATCAACTCAAATCAAAGCGTGCAGCGACCAATCATTGGAGTGGAATCTTGATAAGGTGGTAAAGGTAGTAAATGAACTGCTCACCAATAATCAAATAACTCTTGAGCAACTAGGTGGTGTAGGTATTTCTTTCCCGGGTATTGTGGATTCAAATCACAATAAAATCTTATCCGAATATGTCAAATATAAAAATGCACATCTTTTTGATTTTGACAAATGGGCTCAGGATGTATGGTCCTTGCCCTGTGTAGTAGAAAATGATGCTCGAGCAGCGTTATTAGGTGAGTGGTCAAACGGGGCTGGAAAAGGTTATGAAAATATCGTTTTACTGACATTGGGTACCGGTGTAGGAAGTGCGGTTTTGGTGGAAGGTAATCTTTTGAAAGGGAAAAACTTTATGGCTGGGAACTTGGGTGGGCATATCTCGATCAATTTGAATGGAGATAAATGTAACTGTGGATATATAGGTTGCTTGGAAACAGAAGCGTCTACTTGGAGCCTACCCTTAAAGGCCAAAAAACATCCTCATTTTCATAAAAGCAGCTTAAGCCAAAAAGAAGTGCACTTTGAAACCCTTTTTCAAGAAGCAGAAAAAGGTGATGCATTAGCAAAGGAATTGGTTGAAAATTGTCTGAAAGCATGGGGGGTTGGAGTAGTAAATATGGTTCATTCATATGATCCAGAAATAATAATAATCGGAGGTGGTATTATGAATCAAAAGGATGTCATACTGCTTTATCTAAACGATTTTGTAAAAAAACATGCATGGGCACCAGCATCCCAGAATGTTCGAATCTTACCATCCGTTCAAGTTGATTATGCTGGGTTGTTAGGGATGGATTATTTAATTTCTAATTTAAAAAATTAAAGCTTTGAAGAGGTCTAATTACGATAAATACCCATTTGTACAGGTCGAAAAGGAAAACACTTCTTGTATCGAAAATTGGGAGAGTATAGCAGAGGCATTGAATGAAAGGATTTCCGCAGTTGAAAAGAAGGTTAAGTATATCGTAATTGAATGCTACCAAGGGGTAAATGATCAGGAGGTTCTTAATGAATTGAAATCCAAATTGAATTATACAAATTGGATTAATGCTGACCAAGCCTTTAAAAGCACCGAAGAAGTAAAGGAAATGGTCTGTCCGGATGTTACGGATGACCGGGTATTTGGATTCATGACCAGACTGTCAATCGATGATTTTTTTTCAAATCAAAAGCTATCAGTCTTATCCCAAGGATTAACCATGATTAGTGAAGGTACCATTATATTATATGGTATGGGCTCCAGTCGTTTGATCCCAAACCCAGATCTGGTTGTCTATGTGGATATGGCTCGTTGGGAAATTCAGACCAGAATGAGGTCCAATGAAGTCTCAAATTTAGGTGTTTGCAATAAGGATGCTGAGTTTTCCGAAAAATACAAGCAATCCTTTTTTGTGGACTGGAGGGTGTTGGACAAGCATAAAAAGGAATTGATGCATAAGTGGGATTATGTTTTGGATACCCATGTTGCAAATCACCCTAAACTTGTGGAAGGAAAAGACATTCTTAAAGGGTTAGAAATTGCAGCAAAAAGACCTTTCAGAGTAGTGCCATTTTTTGATCCAGGACCATGGGGAGGCCAGTGGATGAAAGATGTCTGTGATTTAGATAGGGACGCTGTCAATTATGCCTGGTGTTTTGATTGTGTGCCGGAAGAGAATAGCTTATTGCTAGCTTATGGCGATGTAAAAGTGGAAATCCCTTCCATAAACCTGGTGTTTAATCAGCCCAAGAATCTATTAGGACAAAAAGTTCATGCTCGGTTTGGAGAAGAATTCCCAATTCGATTTGATTTTTTAGACACCATCAAAGGGGGAAATTTAAGTTTACAGGTTCATCCGCTAACGGGTTATATCCAGGAAAAATTCGGGATGAAATATACCCAAGATGAAAGCTACTACATTTTGGATGCGGAAGATGATCCTTATGTTTACTTAGGGCTTAAGGATGACGTTAATCCTGAATTAATGATTACCGAATTGAAAGAAGCCCAGGAGGGAGCTTCATTCGATGCGGATAAACATGTAGAAAAATGGGTAGTAAAAAAGCATGACCATGTTTCAATACCAGCAGGGACGGTGCATTGTTCGGCAACTGGCTGCATGGTCTTGGAGATTAGCGCTACTCCATTCATTTTCACCTTTAAGCTTTGGGATTGGGGACGAATGGGATTGGATGGCAAGCCAAGGCCAATTAATATAGAACATGGAGAAAAAGTTATTCAGTGGGATAGAACAGCTTCTTGGGTAAAAGAAAATGCTTTGGACCTTGTAGAGACAGTAGGTGAAGGTGAGGGTTGGAAAGAGGAACGGACCGGTCTAAATGAACTTGAATTTATAGAAACAAGACGCCATTGGTTTAGCAAACAAGTGCCTCATGATACTCAAGGAAAGGTAAATGTTTTAAATCTGGTAGAGGGCAAAGAAGCTATTGTGGAGAGTCCATCCGGTGCTTTTGACCCTTTTGTAGTTCATTACGCAGAAACCTTTATAGTTCCTGCCGCAGTAGGGCAGTATACTATCCGCCCATACGGTGAGTCGGAGGGAAGCCAATGTGCAACCATTAAAGCCTATGTTAGAACCTAAACCTATTTCCATACTATGAATTCATCCTCAATCTCCATGGTAGAAAAGCCACCTAAGTCAGCTACTCTTTTTGTATTAAAGGTGTCAATAGTAGCAGCATTGGGAGGGCTGTTATTTGGATATGATACAGCTGTAATTGCAGGTGCTATCGGGTACCTTCAAGTTAAGTTTAATCTATCTCCTGCCATGGTTGGCTGGGCTGCCAGTAGTGCGATTTGGGGATGTATCGTAGGGGCCATGTTTGCTGGGTATCTGAGCGATAGAATCGGTAGAAAGAAAATGCTAATCATTACAGCCTTTTTATTTGCAGCCTCAGCGATTGGGTCAGCTATTCCCAATTCTCTTACTCAGTTTTTTATTGCCAGATTTATCGGTGGTTTGGGAGTGGGTGCAGCATCTATGCTGTCTCCGCTTTACATTTCGGAAATTGCTCCATCTCGGATTCGCGGTACATTGGTGAGTTTATATCAATTGGCTATAGTAGTAGGAATAAACCTTGTTTATTTCATTAATATGCGGATAGCGGTGCAAAACCCTGAAAGTTGGAATGTAGAATATGGCTGGAGATATATGCTAGGTTCAGAGACTATCCCGGCAGTAATTTTCATGGCATTATTGTTTTTGGTTCCTGAAAGTCCACGGTGGTTGGTGAAAAATAAAAGGGAGAAAGAAGCTTTTACTATTCTTGAAAAGGTGAATGGTCCTGAGAAGGCAAGACAGGTTCTGGATGAAATAAAGGAAGCCTTATCAATGGAATCGGGTACGGTTAGAGAATTATTTAAGCCAGGCTTTCGCATAGCCTTAGTAGTAGGGGTTGTATTGGCTTTGTTTTCACAGATTACTGGAATAAATGCCATCATCTATTATGCTCCGGAGATTTTTAAGAGTGTAGGTTTTGCAACCGACTCAGCATTTTCGCAGACGATTTTTATCGGAGTAGTGAACACTCTTTTCACCTTTGTTGCTCTTTGGCTTATTGATAAAGCAGGGCGAAAATCTCTGCTTCTTTGGGGGGTGAGCGGAATGATACTCTGTTTATTTGCTGTAGGAATCTGTTTTCACTTTCAATTTACCGATGGACCCTGGTTACTGATATTTATTTTGGGCTTTATAGCATGTTTTGCCACTTCATTGGGACCAGTACCCTGGGTGATAATTTCGGAGATATTTCCTACTAAAACCAGAGGGGTAGCAATGTCATTCTGTACCGTAATATTGTGGATCGGAGTGGTTTTGATTACCCAAATGACTCCCGTCCTATTAGAAAATATTGGTGGAGCATTTACCTTTTGGGTGTTTATGGTTAACGCAATTATCCTGTTGATTTTCACCTATAAAATGATACCGGAAACAAAGCAGCGCACTTTGGAAGAAATTGAGCTAAGCTGGAAACACTAAATTTATGAAAATACCACAACCTACCTATTTCACAAAACTATTGAAACGAGTTGTTCTTTTAGGGCTCTTAATGCTTGTTATACTATTCAATGTGGTTGCTGGGCCGGATAATATTGCTCCCAAAGCTAAGGTTGAAACTTCAACTGACTTGAATAATGATTTTAGGGGTGAAAATGTGGTGGATGGGGTTATTGGTATTCATAATAATGGTGAATGGGCCAGTGAGGGAGATACCACCGATTGGGGGTATGTGAGATTTCCTTGGATCAAGCTGACTTGGGATGAGCCCCAAACAATAAATAGAGTTGTATTGTATGATCGGCCTATCGCTAAAGACCATATTGCTGGAGGTAGGCTACAATTTAGTGATGGGTCTGAGGTATGGGTAAACCAGATTCCAAATGATGGAACTGCGAAGGCCGTTCATTTTGATTCGAAGGAGGTAACGTGGATAAAATTTGTCACAACTGACGGAAAAGGTAAGGATTTAGGTTTTTCGGAAATTGAGGTTTATGCTGCCCCTTCGCCAAATGTAGACTATGTGAGTTTGGTGGATCCCTACATTGAAACTAACAGAGGGCGGTATTTCTTTTTTGTGCCAGGAGGAAGACCTTTTGGAATGGTAGGAGCTGCTCCACATACACGGAATAAAAATCAAAATGGAGGCGGTTATAATTATAATGAAACCGAAATCTTAGGTTTCGGCCAGATTCATAACTGGATGATGGCTGGTTTGGAAATTATGCCAACCTCCAAGAATGTGAACCCTACATTGGGAGAAAATGGGTGGAAATCAACCTTTAGCCATGATGATGAGATTGTTCAGCCAGGATATCAACGCGTATTTCTTAGAGACTACAAAACCTGGGTAGAGTTGACTTCCACCGATCGGGTTAGCTTTTATAAATTCACTTACACGGAAGACATGGAGGCCCAGATCATCGCCAATTTGGGAGGGTATTTGGGAAACAGTACCATGACTAATGCCACGGTGAATAAAGTAAATGAGAATGAATTAGAGGGGTCTTTTAGTACTATTGATAGGTATTGGGGAGGCCCAAAAGATGTCAAAGTGTTTTTTGTAATTCAATTTGACAAGCCCTTTGACTCGCTTAATGGCTGGGAAGGAGACTCCATATCAGAAAACATCACAAGTTCAGAAGGGAATAATGCGGGAATTTCCGCCTTATATGGTGTGGAAGGCGGGGATGAAATTCAAATGAAGATTGGTATTTCCTACACCAGTGTAGAGAATGCCAGGAACAATTTAATTTCCGAATGTAATTCTTGGGATTTTGAAGCGGTACGGGAAGATTCTAGAGCAATTTGGAATGACTGGTTAGGGAAGATTGCAGTCACTGGTGGCAGTATGGATCAGCAGGTTAAATTTTACACTGACTTGTGGCATGTGCTATTGGGCAGGCATAAAATCAATGACCTAAATGGTGATTATCCTGACAGAACGGAGGGGGAAAGAGATGGCAATTTTACAGATGCCGTTTTCAAAGTAAAAACCCTTCCAAAAAATGAGGATGGTGGTCTCGCATACAACATGTACAATTCTGATGCATGGTGGCTTAGCCAATGGAATTTGAATGTCCTCTGGGGACTAGCATGGCCGGAAATGCAAGATGAGATGTCTGCCTCAATGATCCAATATGCTAAAAACGGATACTTACTACCGCGAGGCCCAGCTGGAGGCGGCTACTCTTACATCATGACTAGTAATCCGGTCACTAATCTCATTGCAAGTACTTTTATGAAGGGCTTACTGACTAAGGTGGATGAAAAAGAGGCCTACCAAATTGTAAAACAAAATCACCTTCCGGGTGGAATGTTGGGTGATAAGGATGATATAGAGTTTTATACAGCAAATGGCTATTGGCCAGGAAATGCTGGCGTAACGATAGAAGCCGCCTTTCAGGATTTTGCAGTTTCGCAGATGGCAGAAAAGTTAGGGTATGAGGAGGATCATCAATATTTTAAAAATAGATCTGAAGGCTGGAAAAAGCTTTTTCGCCCAGAGCAAAACCTCCTGTTTCCAAAAGATAAAAATGGTAATTTTTTGCATAGCAACCCCTTAAGTGGAGAAGGCTGGGTGGAGGCCAATGCCTGGCAAGCCACATGGGGAGTATCCCATGATATAAGTGGTTTGATAAGCCTTGCTGGAAGTGCCGATACGGTAACCAGTAAACTCAACTTTGCATTCGAACAAGCCCAACCTTCAGACTTTGTTTTTGCCTATAATGATGGATATGTAAGCTATGCCAACCAGCCAGGATGCTCAAATGCGCATGTTTTTAGTCACGCTGGAAAACCATGGTTGACTCAGTATTGGGTGCGAAAAGTTAATGAACAAGCTTACGGAGGTGTAACTCCCGATTTGGGATACGGGGGGCATGATGAAGATCAGGGTCAAATGGGAGGTGTTAGCGCTTTGATGTCAATTGGATTATTCAATATACTAGGTAACGTCAACAGCAATCCCTTTTATGAAATTACCAGTCCAGTTTTCGATGAGATAAGTATTGAACTTGATCAGAAGTATTATCTAGGAGAAAGGTTTGTGATAAAAACATTCGATAATTCATCAGAGAATATTTACATACAAAAGGCTCGTCTGAATGGTGAGGAACTCCAGAATTTCTGGTTTACCCATGAGGATTTTGCCAATGGAGGGGAACTGGAGATCTGGTTAGGGCCAGAGCCAAATAAAAACTGGGGAGTTTCGAACCTCCCGTTAGACATTAAATTATAATTACACACATTAATAATGATAGTTATGAAGTCAATTAAAGGAACTGTGTTTACCGCAACTGTATTGATGTCAGGTGCTTTGCTGGGTTGTGCCCAACAGGACGGACCATCTGAGGAACGATCCGTGGCAGAAAATACCTCAATCACAGAATTGAATTTTAGAACAGTTGAAGCGCCGGAATGGTCAGAACTATTTAATCGAAATAGTGGGTGGTTTGGTGGAGATGGCATTTTTGCTATTCCCATGAATGGGGTAGACTCTGCAGGAGCAGCTGCAGATAATACCACAATGATATTGTTTAGCGATACCTTGATAGGAGAAATTGAAGACGGGGAATTAGATAGCTCTTATGTAATGATCAACAACTCCATAGCGATGCTGAAAGGAGTAGAACCTAAGGAGGAGAATTTATCCTTCCATTGGGACGAAGAACCTAATGGAGATCCCAAAAGCATTTTTATTCCTAAAACCCCTAACACCAATGAAGGTGATTATTTTTGGTTAGGTGATGGATTTGTGAACACAGAGAAAAACAATGATACTTATGTTTTTGGATATAGAATCACCAACACGGGTGCAGAGACTTTTGGATTTCAGGAAGTAGGCAACATATTAATTGTAATTCCAGCAGGAAGTGAACCGCCTTTCAGTGATCAAAGACAAATTGACACTCCATTCTATATGGAAGGTGATGCCGCGGATAGCCATGGATCCTTTGGTGCGGGGTTAATGGTAAATACTGAAGCCGCTGGTGCACCTAGGCCAGATGGCTATTTATATGTTTACGGAATTAGAGGCAAAAATAAGGAAGTAGTAGTGGCTAGAGTTAAGCCAAGTGATATTGAAAATTTCTCTAGCTGGACTTTTTATGATGGAGAGACCTGGCAATCAGAAATGAGTCAAGCGAAAGCCATAGCTGATAGAGCTTCAAATGAGATGAGCGTAACTCCATTAAAGGATGGCAGATATGCGATGGTGTTCCAAAAAGATGGAATTGGAAAAGAAGTAGGGGTGCGTTTAGGATTATCGCCGGAAGGTCCTTTTGGTCCAATGATTCCGGTTTGGGATGCGTCTGAGGATGTAAATGTTGGGCGAGAGTTTATCAGTTACAATGCGAAAGTTCATTCAAATCTTTCCAAACCAGGGGAGTTATTAATAAGCTATAACATCAACTCTTTTGATTTTTTCAATGAAATAATGGATCATCCTAATCTGTACAGACCACGGTTTATCCGAGTAATATTAGAAGACTAAATTGGGAAAGAGAAACTGACCACCTTAAACCTATTTTGAATGAAAATTTTCCCCTTCCTTATGTTTTTGCTGACACTCATGAATTTTCATGATTGTGAAGCCCTGAATAAGAAAGATAGTTATCACAGGGAGGGGGAGTTTTCTATCAATCCAGTGCTCCAAAGCCATATGGTAATCCAGCAGGGGCAGACTTTAGTTTTGTGGGGCACTGGAAATCAAGGTGAGACGGTAAGAATCCAAGCTGATTGGGCTTCAGAACCAGTCGAAAGTAAGGTTGATCCGGATGGAAAGTGGTTGGCGGAAATAATGGTTCCTAAAGCCACAGAAGGGGATTTTACAAAACATAATATTTCCCTTACCCAAGGGGTGGAAAAAATTAAGCTACACGATCTATTGATAGGAGAAGTCTGGTTATGTAGCGGTCAGTCCAACATGGATATGGAAATGGAAGCCAATCCACCCTGGTTGGAAGGGGTGTTAGATTTTGAGAGAGAAATTGCTGCGGCTGATTTTGCTGAAATCAGGTTTATCAAGATTGAGAAAAAGTTTACCAAGGAGCCCATCGAAGAGGCTAAGGGAACCTGGCAGTTGGTCACACTACAAACGGCTGGAGACCTTAGTGGAGTTGCCTATTACTTCGGGAGAGAGTTACATCAAAGGCTCAATATTCCTATAGGGCTAGTGGTGTCATCTTTTGGTGGTTCGGCAGCTCAGGCATGGACGAGCAGGGAGGCATTAAATACAAATGAGGATATCAAATCCAAGTATTTGGATCCTTACGATAAAAGTAATAAGCCTCAAGAAAGCTTGGAGAATGTAGAAACCTTTGAGGAAATATTCGAGATTTTGGCTCGCCCAACCTTGCTCTATAATGGTATGATCTATCCCATAAGAAATCTTTCAGTTAGGGGCTTTTTGTGGTACCAGGGTGAATCCAATAAACTTGAAGCACAACACTATCCTTTATTAAGTTCAGCAATGATCGAAGGATGGAGGAAGGATTTTCCAGGTGAAGGCCATCCTTTTTATTACGTCCAAATGCCGGCCTATAATTGGGAGGAGAATGATTCCACTGCAACATATTACGCCCGATTTAGAGAAGCCCAAGAGGCCGTGTTAAGTCAGGTGGCCAATACAGGTATGATCAGCACCATGGATATAGGTGAGGTTGACAACATTCATCCTCGAAACAAAAAAGATGTAGGACTCCGACTTTCAAATTTGGCATTAAATAAAACTTATGGTAAAAATGAAACGGCTTGGTTAGGACCTCTTTTTTCTTCTTTTGAAATAAATGAAAGTACTGTAATAGTTGAGTTTGAAGAGGAAAGTTTAGGTAGTGGATTAGTTACGAATGATGGACAAGCACCAAAGCATTTTTATGTAGCTGGAGACGATCAGGTTTTCTACCCTGCCGACGCTAAAATTGATAATAATAGCATAGTGCTTAATTCCAATGAGGTTAATGCCCCGGTAGCTGTTCGATATGCCTTCACCAATTATCCAATTACCAATCTTCAAAATAAAGAAGGATTACCTGCTTACCCTTTCCGCACAGATGAATGGACGGACTGATAGCATTTACTGCCTAAAAAATAACTGATATGAAACACAAAATTAACATCCCCCCAATTTTGACAGGCATTCTATTATTAGGTGTGCTTTCAAGCTGCAATACTAATGCTGAAGACAATAACGGCAATAATCAGGGCAATAGGACTGAATCCTCTATAAAAGCTACTTCGGTGTCTGAATGGGAGGAAATGCTTAGAAACGATAATGGGTGGATAGGCGCTGATGGGGTTTATTCTGTAGCCTTAAATGGTGTAGAAAAACCTGGAAAGGCTGATGAAACAGAAACTTTATTTTGGTTCAGTGACACCATAATTGGTGAGATAAAAGATGATTCGCTCAAAAGTGATTGGGAAATGGTCCATAATTCTGTTGGATATATGAAAGGAGCGGTTCCAGATCCTTCAAACATTAAATTCCATTGGAAGAATGGTGATAATGGAGAGGCAAGTTCAATGTTTGAACCATCAACCAAAACTGAAAAGGGAGAGTATTTCTGGCTAGGTGATGGTTTTTTCAATCATGCAGTAGATAGCACCATCTATATTTTTGCCTACGAGATTATAAATGTGCCAGGAGGGGTTTATCCATTTGATGACGTCGGGGTTTCTTTGATAGCCTTACCTAAGGGCAGCCGACCACCTTTTGAAGAACAGCGGCAATTGGAAACTCCACTTTTCCACAAGGATAGTGAGGGGAAAGGTAAAGTCGCATTTGGTATCAGCGTCCTGGCCAATACAGAAGGAGCTGGCGCACCTAATCCTGATGGGTATATTTATGTTTATGGTGTACGAGGGCCTAATAAGGAGTTATTGGTAGCAAGGGTCAAAGATTTAGAATTTGAAGAATTTTCTGAATGGAATTATTGGAATGGGGCAGAATGGGACTCAAATATTCATAAAGCTGCGGCCTTAACCAGTCGAATATCCAATGAAATGAGTGTCAGTTTTATGGAAGACGGAAGGGTCATATCCGTTTACCAACTAGATACTAATTCTCCCACGGTAGCTATACAAGTTGGTCAATCACCTACCGGGCCTTTCCAGCCATATAAAGCTATTTACGAAACTCCTGAAATATATGAGGACATCGATTTCTATACTTACAATGCAAAGGCTCACCCCCATTTATCAAAACCTGGAGAGTTATTAATAAGCTATAATGTTAACTCATTTGATTTTATGGCGGATATCCATGCACACCCTTACCACCTTCGTCCACGGTTTATAAATTTAAAATATTAGGGATATTATGGTTAAGGAACCAGGGAAAGATCATGACTCTAAGATTGTCCTCAGAAATGGAAAATCCACTGTTACATTGGAGTTAAATGGAGGGGCAATTTCAGGTTTTCAATTTCTTAATCATAAAATCAATCCTTTAAACTTTCGGTTTAACCCTGACCAAATGCCTTCCAACAATCGGGGGGGGTATCCATACCAAGGGCATTTTTTATGCTTGGGGAGATGGGGTGAGCCTTCTAAAGGAGAGATTATGGCTGGTTTGCCCAATCACGGCCAGGTTGCCAATATAAAATGGGATAAAGGGGAGCAAGATAACCTCACGTCATTAATGAGCGCCGTAGCTCCCTTGGAAGGACTAAGAGTAGAAAGAAAAGTGAGTTTAGATCCGACAGAGGCTGTTTTCGGGGTTGCTGAAACAATAACCAATATAAATCCACTCGGAAGAGCAAGTGCCATTGTTCAACATCCAACTTTAACTTTTCCTTTTTTGGATGAGGGAACCCAAGTGAATTGCAGTGCAAAGGTTGGTTTTCAACAGTCTTTTGATGGGGCCATAGATAATACTCCAATAAATTGGCCTTTAGGCAAATTAGAAAACGGGAATGAATTTTCATTAGAATGCCCTAAAGCAGTAGAAAATGCAGTCTATTCATTCATCTGCAGCAAAGAAGACAATTTGGGTTGGATTACAGCATATTCGCCTACCCATCAGCTACTTTTAGGTTATATGTGGAAGAGAGAGGACTATCCCTGGATTCATCTATGGCAGCATTTTGAAGAGGGAATCATCAAGTATAGAGGTATTGAGTTTGGTACTGCAGGGGTGCATAAGCCCTTTGGAGATTTCATCCATTCTCACCCGGTATTGTTTGGAGAAAAGACTTTCGATTACCTTGATGCTGGAGCTTGTATTCATAAAAAGTATGTGTCTTTTCAAATGAACCTGGATAGAACATTTGAAGGTGTTGAGGATGTAAGTTTTGTTGATGGTATTATTCAGATTAAAGAAAAAAGGGCGAATCAAATTTTAGAATTAAAAACCTCATTGGGGGAGTATTTATGAGATTCAAAGATAAAACAGTAGTGATTTCTGGAGGAACCAAAGGGATTGGAGCGGCCTGCGCTACGCTATTTTATGATGAAGGCGCCAATGTAATTGTGCTAGATATTGAAAAGCCATTCGATTTTGAAACTAAAGCAAATTGGCATTACCAAAACTGTAATATTGCGAAGGGAGAAGAAGTGCGAGAGGCCTTTTCATCGATAAAAAGCAAATTTGATCACATAGATTATTTGATAAATAACGCAGGCATTCAGAAATATGGTTCTGTAACCGAAACCTCAGAATCCGATTGGGATTTAGTATTCGATGTCAATTTGAAGGGGGCATTTCTCTGTGCTCAAAATGCGCTGCCGTTGATGGTTTCCCAAAAGAAAGGCGTAATTATTAATGTTGCCAGCGTACAGGCTTTTGTAAGCCAGCAAAAAGTTGCGGCTTATACTACCGCCAAGACGGCCATGCTGGGACTTACCCGAAGTATTGCAATTGACTATGCTCCTTACGTCAGATGTGTTGCGGTATGTCCAGGGACTATAAACACCCCCATGGTCCACGATTCTATTGCTCTCTCACCCAATCCTGATGAAGTAATGCAGGAGTGTGTGGATATGCATTTGACTAATAGGATTGGTGAGCCAACAGAGGTAGCGGAGTTAATAGCTTTTTTGTGTGAGGATAAAGCATCCTTTATTACAGGTGAAGCCATTAGAATTGATGGAGGATTGGGAATTTCTATTGGGGGAAGTAAAAAAGACATTTAATGAAAATTACAGATATTAAAGCTAACACGGTCGCTATGCCTTTAGAGGCTCCCATTCGACATGCAAATGGTGCGCATTGGGGAAGATTTGTCAGGACAATCATAGAGGTCGAAACTGATGAGGGGATTGTGGGACTTGGTGAAATGGGTGGGGGAGGCCAGTCAGCTGCAGACGCATTTAACGGATTAAAGAGTTATTTGATTGGTCATGATCCCATGCAGCTAGAAGAACTGTACTGGAAGATTTGTAATCCTACTGCCTCACTCTATAACAACAGAACCCAGCTACATGCGGCTATTGAGTTTGCATGTATTGATATTATCGGGAAGAAACTGGGGATCAGAGCATGTGATCTCCTTGGCGGTGCCATTCGCGAGCATATCCCATTTGCCTCATATTTGTTTTTCCGATATCCAAATAAAAATACTGGCCTCGGAGAAGTTGAAACGGTAGAGCAAATGGTGGCGCATGCCAAGTCCTTGGAGAAACTTTACGGCTTTAGGTCCCATAAATTAAAGGCCGGTGTTTTTCATCCAGATCACGAACTGGAGGTTTTTCGAGAGTTGGCAAATAGTTTTCCTGGGCATACCTTTAGAATTGATCCGAATGCTGCGTGGAGCGTGGAGGAATCTATTAGATTCGGTAAGGCTATTGAGGATTTGCCCAATGATTTTTTCGAGGATCCCACTTGGGGTTTAGAGGGCATGAGAAGAGTCCGCGAAAAGGTTCGCATTCCCACTGCAACCAATACGGTTGTGGTAAACTTTGAGCAGCTGACTTCCTGCATTCGAACCAATTCGGTGGATGTGATTTTGTTAGACACCACTTTTTGGGGAGGTCTACGGCAGGCATGGAAAGCAGGGGTAATTTGTGAAAAGTTTCAATTGGGAGTAGCTGTGCACAGTTCCGGAGAACTTGGAATCCAACTGGCCACCATGCTTCATCTTGGGGCATCCACACCCAACTTATCCTTTTCGGCCGATGCCCACTATCACCATCTAGTAGATGATATTATAGTAGGAGGTAAAATGAAATATAAGGACGGGTGCATAAAAGTGCCGGAAGGACCTGGACTTGGAGTAGAACTAGACCGCGAAAAGCTTCTCAAATATGCTGAATTATATAAGGAAGTAGGTGGGTATACTTATGATAGAGACCCGGAGAGGCCGGATTGGTATAGTATCCTGCCAGAAAGAAGGTGGGCAGAATTAACCGATAAATAACCATGAAATATTCAATAGCAGATGTAGGGACTTTGGCTGAAGGGCTAGACCACCCTGAGTGTATTGCTGTCCATCCGGATGGTTCTGTTTGGGCTGGTGGTGAAGCAGGTCAGGTTTATAAAATTTCTCCGGATGGCAAGAAGACAGAGGAAATCTGTTCTACGGGAGGTTTTATTTTAGGAATTGCTTTTTCGCCTGACTGTAGTTGGTTGGCCTTGTGTGATCTAAAGCATAAGTGTGTGTGGAAACTGGAACTTGAAAGTTTCAAACTCGAAAAATTTGCTGTTGGAGCAGATGGTGAGGATTTCCAAATTCCGAATTATCCGGTATTTGACTCAGTAGGTAATTTGTATGTGTCCGAAAGTGGTGCTTTCCGAACCATTACGGGTAAAATTTTCAAATTTTCACCTTCAGGAGATGGAGAAATTTGGCATCAAGGGCCTTTCAATTTTGCCAACGGCCTAGCTCTTAGCAAAGATGAGAAAACCTTATTTATAGTTTCGACATTTCTGCCGGGAGTAGAAACGGTTAGCATTTCGGATGATGGTAGTGCAGGGGAAAGAGATGTATATGCCACCTTGCCACAAACCTGTCCTGATGGAATTGCTTTTGATGCGGAGGAAAACCTTTATGTTTCATGTTATGCCCCAAATAGAATTTATAAAGTTAGTAAACAACGGGAGGTTGTCCTTTTAATTGATGACTGGGAAGGCCATATTCTTGCCAACCCCACCAATATAGCTTTTGGCGGAAAGGATTATTCCACTTTATATGTAGCAAATCTGGGAAGATGGCATGTAGCTACTTTACCTATGGATGTTCCAGGGTTGAAACTTATTTGTCATAAAAAATGACCTTTTAAGGGGTTTAAATTAAGATTGTATGAAAGGAAAATCAGCAATAATTACCGGGGGAGCTAGTGGAATTGGCTTAGCTATTTCGGAGCGTTTTGCTAAAGAAGGGGCTTCGGTCATCATGCTGGACTTCAATATCCAAGCAGGTGAAAAAGTTGAAAGTGAATTGGTAGAAAAGGGCTATGATGTTACTTTTTTATCCTGTGATGTCAGTAAGCAGTCAGCAGTAAAAGATGTGTTTGCTCAGTTAAAAGCTCCTGTGGATATCTTGGTCAACAATGCTGGGGTATCTCATGTAGGAAACATTGAAAATACCTCTGAGGAAGATTTCGATAGATTATTTCAAATCAATGTCAAAGGTGTCTACAATTGTACTCAGGAGGCAATAGCTCAGATGAAAGGTAGAGGTGGGGTTATCCTTAACATGGCTTCTATAGTGGCTTTAGTCGGGATTCCTGATAGATTTGCCTATTCCATGACTAAGGGTGCGGTATTGTCAATGACTTTGTCTGTTGCCTGTGATTATATTAAGGAAGGTATAAGGTGTAACTGCATTTCACCCGCACGGGTACATACCCCTTTTGTGGATGATTTTCTGAGTAAGAATTATCCTGGAAAAGAGCAGGAGATGTTTGAAAAGCTTGCCCAAACACAGCCCATTGGTCGGATGGGCAGTACAAAAGAAGTTGCTTCTCTTGCCTATTACATTTGTTCAGATGAAGCTGCTTTTATTACTGGGACTAATTATCCTGTAGATGGTGGATTTTTACATTTAAAACCTTAAAGATGAGATTGATAAGATTTGGAAGCCCGGGGCAGGAAAAGCCGGGCATAGAGACTCAAGCCGGCAATAGACTGGACTGTAGTGGATTTGGTGAAGATTGGAATGAATTATTTTTTGAAACAGACGGACTGACAAGACTTCAGGAATACCTGAGCAGCCATAAAGATTCGCTCCCAAGTATTCCCAACGATATTAGATTGGGCTCACCTATTGGAAGACCCTCCAAAATCATATGTGTAGGCTTGAACTACTCTCTTCATGCTAAAGAAAGCGGGATGGAGGTTCCAAAAGAGCCAGTGCTTTTCATGAAGGCTAGTTCATCATTAACTGGGCCTTTTGATGAGATCATCATTCCCAGAGAATCACACAAAACTGATTGGGAAGTTGAATTGGCTGTGGTGATAGGTAAAAAGGCCTCCTACGTGTCCAAGGAAAAAGCGATGGATTATGTAGCCGGCTATACAATACATAATGATGTGAGTGAAAGAGACTTTCAGTTGAATAGAGGAGGTCAGTGGGTGAAAGGAAAAAGTAATGATACTTTTGCGCCAATCGGGCCTTATCTTGTAACCAAGGAAGATATTCCTGATCCACATAGCCTAAGGTTGTGGCTAAGTCTTAATGGTGAAATAATGCAGGACAGTAATACCTCTGACCTGGTTTTCGATATTCCAGAACTGGTTAGCTATATCAGCCAATTTATGAGTTTATTTCCCGGTGATGTGATTTCTACAGGCACTCCATCAGGAGTTGGCATGGGTTTAAACCCTCCAAAGTACTTAAAAGCAGGTGACGTAGTGGAGTTGGGTATAGAGGGCCTGGGCGTTTCTAAGCAGGAGGTAATTGGGTATGATGATAAGTTGAGGATTATGTAGCCCCGCCAGGAATCGAACCTGGATCTAAAGTTTAGGAAACTTCTATTCTATCCATTGAACTACGGGGCCATATTTGAAAGTAAGAGGTACGAAGTTAGAAGTACGAAGGGGGAGCGGTTGACTCTCATCGGTCATCGGACACCTGTCATCGGACATCTGTCATCTGTCATCGGACATCGTTCATCTTCATGCAATTTAAACCAATTTCCCGTACTTCCGCAAATATTGTATAGCTAAGTTGTTCTTTTCAAGATAATTCAGCTATCTTTGCAGTCCAAAAATAAGATGGACGGGATCCATCAATACACTAAATATCAATAAAATATGGCAGTAAAAATCAGATTAGCGCGTAGAGGTAGAAAAAGAATGGCCATCTATGACGTCGTAGTAGCTGATGCAAGAGCTCCACGTGATGGACGCTTTATCGAAAAAATCGGGTCTTACAACCCAAACACTGACCCAGCATCTATCAACATCAACAATGAGCGTGCGCTTAAGTGGTTGTTGAACGGTGCTCAGCCAACTGACACCGTGAAAGCGATGCTTTCGTACAGAGGTGTGATGTTGAAAAAACACCTTCAGATCGGTGTGTTGAAAGGTGCGATCAAGCAAGAAGACGCTGACAAGAAGTTTGAAGAATGGTTGGCTTCTAAAGAAGATGCTATCTCTGGCAAAGTGGACAAATTGGCTCAGGCCAAAGAAGAGAAACGTGCCGCTGCTCTTGCTGCTGAAACAGCTAAGAAAGAAGCTCGTCTTGAAGCTATCAGAAAGAGAGAGGAAGATGCCAAAGCCGCTGCTGCAGCTGAGGAAGCTCCTGCTCAGGAAGAAGGTGGAGAAGCTGCTGATTCCAACGAAGAAGAAAACAACGCTTAAGAGTACCCCCTTCCATGAACAAAGACAATTGTTTCCAGATCGGCTACATTTCAAAAGTTCATGGGCTTCATGGTGAGGTGACCGTCAAATTGGACGTGGATGACCCTTCGCAATACGAAGACCTGGAACATGTGTTCCTGGAACAGAAAGGTCGCCTTGTCCCATACTTTCTCGAACACTTTGTCTATCAGACCGGAGGAAAGGTCTTGGCCAAATTTGAGGAATATGATGACGTGAATGCCGCCGGAACATTGGTTGGCGCTGGGATTTTCCTGCCGCTCAATGCTCTTCCTCAATTGGAGGATGACCAGTATTATTACCATGAACTGATCGGGTTTACCGTGATCGACGAGAATCACGGGGAGCTCGGGGAAATTAAAGTTTTATATGACCTTCAGACCCAGGATTTGATCGGGCTCGACTATAAAGGCAAAGAAGTGCTGATTCCCATACAGGATGGCATCATTACCAAGGTTGACAAGGCAGAAAAGAAAGTTTACTGCCATTTGCCTGAAGGCTTACTTGACATTTATTTGGAGGATTGATCCATGCGCATTGATATCATTACGGTAGTGCCTGGACTGTTGGAGGGGCCTTTTTCCCATTCCATCCTGAAAAGGGCGGAGGATAAAGGGCTGGCCATGGTCAAGGTGCATAACCTTAGGGAATATGCCATCGGCAAGCATAATCAAGTTGATGACTATGCTTTCGGTGGTGGTGCAGGGATGGTCATGATGGTGGAACCTATCGCCAAGTGCATTGATGCACTCAAGAGCGAGCGGGAATACGATGAGGTGATCTACATGACACCGGATGGGCAACCATTCGATCAAAAGATGGCCAACTCACTTTCCCTTAAAGGGAATATCATCATACTTTGCGGCCACTATAAGGGTGTGGACGAAAGGATCAGACAGCGGTACATTACCAAGGAAATCAGCATTGGTGACTTTGTGTTGTCCGGTGGAGAACTTGCTGCAGCTGTAGTGGCTGATGCAGTGATCCGACTGATACCTGGAGTTCTCAACGATGAGACTTCCGCATTGACAGACTCCTTCCAAGATGGCTTGCTGGCCCCGCCAGTTTATACCAGGCCGGCAGATTATGATGGGATGAAAGTGCCGGATATATTGCTTTCTGGACATAACGGCAAAATAGAAACCTGGAGGTTTGAAGAATCGGTTCGCCGCACTAAAGAGAGAAGGCCTGACTTGCTCAAAGGCAAAGGGTTGATGAACGGCGATTAACGTAAATATTTGACAGATAATTTAATAGAACCAAAAATTGCATACATTTGCAATTCAATTTGCGAAAGCATATAAATAAATAAAGATATGAGCGAACTACTTAAAGTTGTAGAAGAGGAATACAAAGATGTACGATCTAAGTTCCCTTCTTTTAAGGCAGGAGATACCATCAATGTACACGTAAGAATTACGGAAGGTAACAAAGAGCGTATCCAGCAGTTCCAAGGTACTGTGATCCAAAGAAAGAATCCTAACTCAAACGGGGAGACTTTCACGGTAAGAAAAATCTCTAACGGTATCGGCGTGGAGAGAATTTTCCCAATCTTGGGTCCAAGCATCGAAAAAATCGAATTGCTAAGAGAAGGTAAGGTAAGAAGAGCCAGATTGTTCTACTTGAGAGGACGTCATGGTAAAGCTGCCAAGATTAAAGAGAAAATGAGACCTAGAAAATAATTTATTTTCAGGACAATAAGAAAAAGGGGAACCAGAGATGGTTCCCCTTTTTTTTTGCCCGGTGTCGGATGCGAGATGACCGATGTCCCACATCCAACATCTAGCTCCCCTCCTTTTCCCCCTCAAAAAATCGGTTTCACGCCTCAAAATCTCTATCTTTGCCCTTTAAAATCCGGCGGCATGCTACGCAAATCCGTCGGGGTAATCATATAAGGAAACATTCTGATCCATGAATAGAGAAGTACGTGTACGTTTTGCCCCTTCCCCTACGGGCGGGCTTCATATTGGGGGTGTGAGAACGGCCCTTTACAACTACCTTTTTGCAAAGAAAAACAACGGTAAATTTCTCCTTAGAGTGGAGGATACCGATCAGACACGCTTTGTGCCTGGTGCCGAAGAATATATCAAAGATGCCTTGGACTGGCTTGGCATCACCCCGGATGAGAGTCCATGGGTAGGCGGGTCTGTTGGGCCTTACCGACAGTCTGAAAGAAAAGAAATGTACATGGAGTATGCCATGGACCTTGTAGAAAAAGGCCATGCCTATTATGCATTTGATACTTCTGAGGAACTTGACGCCATGCGCGAAAGGCTGACCGCTGCCAGAGTGGTTTCCCCTCAATATAACTCCATCACCAGGACACAGATGAAAAACTCCCTGACCTTGCCGGAAGATGAGGTAAAGGAGCGCTTGGCTTCTGGTGAACCTTATGTGATCCGGATCAAAATCCCGCGTAAGGAAGAAGTGAGATTGAATGACATGATCCGTGGTTGGGTGATGGTTCATTCCAGTACTTTGGATGACAAAGTTTTGATGAAATCAGACGGCATGCCGACTTATCACCTTGCCAACATTGTGGATGACCACCTGATGGGTATCACCCATGTGATCAGGGGTGAGGAGTGGTTGCCATCAGCACCTCTGCACGTCTTGCTTTATCGATACTTGGGCTGGGAGGATACCATGCCACAGTTTGCCCACCTGCCATTGCTATTGAAGCCAGATGGAAATGGCAAACTTTCCAAAAGAGATGCTGATAAGCACGGCTTCCCGATCTTCCCAATGGACTGGAAAGATCCTAAATCGGAAGAAGTGGCGATTGGATTCAAAGAGCAGGGTTACCTTCCTGAGGCCATGATTAATTTCTTGGCTTTCCTAGGCTGGAATCCGGGTGATCATAGGGAAATGTTTACGAAGGAGGAACTAGTTGAGGCTTTCACAGTAGAAAGAATCGGCAAGTCAGGAACCAAATTCGATATCAACAAGGCCAAATGGTACAACGAACAATACCTCAGAGCAAAATCTGATGGCGAATTGGCGGCGTATCTTATGGATGATTTGAAGAAGGAAGGCATTGAACTTTCTCCTGAAAAGGCTGAAAGAATTGCAGGCCTGATGAAGGAAAGAGCAACTTTCCCTGCTGATCTGTGGAAAGAAGGGAAGTTTATGCTGATCGCTCCTGCTGAATTTGACGAAAAGGTAGCCGAAAAACGCTGGAACAATGATGCGGTGAGCGTGTTATCAACTTATAAAGGTAAAATCAATGCCTTGGAAGGAGATCTTGACCCGGTGCAGGCCAAAAGCCTCTTGGAGGAGTCAGCATCAGAGAATGAGCTAAAACTTGGAAAAGTGATGCAGGCAGTAAGATTAGCCGTGACTGGTGTAGGTGCCGGGCCTGATCTGATGGAAGTTTTTGCAATCATTGGCAAGGAAGAGTTATCCAAAAGGATTGATTTTGCGTTAGATACTCTAAAGGTGAATGCTTAACCCAAATCCTAGCCATGGCCAAGAAGTCCAAAAAAGATGAAAACCCTAAAGTGAACCCCGATCTTGAAGGGTTCAAAATGAAGATCAATTCCTTTGGGGAAATATCCAGTTCGTTTCCCATTGACAAGATCAATGAGTTTCTCAACAGAAATGTCGATGACAAGAAGTTGAGAGATAGGGATGATATCGAGGATGTCAAAAAATCCAAAAAGAAGAAGGACGAAAAATAAAATAAGCCTAAAAGGCCATCGGTTGATGGCCTTTTACTTTTTGGGGCCCTCTAATTCATAATTATCCATTCATAATTATATATTTTCATAACTTTGGTCCATGATCGGAAGAATAGTTTTATTGGCCATGCTAATTTTTGGGATGGCTATGGAAGTACAGGCCCAGAGTAGTACTAGCATCGGGGTAAGATATGGCATCTCCTCCTCCAATGTGAGTTACCGTTCCATTCCCGCAACTCCTAATCGACGAACTGGTGATGTGAGGGGCAACACTTTTGGAATTGTGATAGAGCAATTTTTCTCCAAAAATGCAGGCGCTCAACTGGAAGTGCAATGGGTTACCCATGGGTTTGCCGAAAGTGACACATTGGGTAATGTAAACGAAAGCCAACTGGACTATCTAAAGATACCATTGCTTTCAAATTTTTACTTTGGGAATAAAAACCGATTTCATATCAAGTTAGGACCCCACTTTGGAACCCTCCTAAGTGCAAGGGATATCAGCCGAACACACGAGTTTAACGAGTTGGGTTTTGCGGCGATGCCCACCTATGGAGAGGAGCTGGATGACCCGAAGCGTTTTATGTACGGACTTACCGGAGGGGTAGGAGTTTCCAGACTCTTGGGACGCAACACCATTCAGGCGGAGGTCAGGTTTGGATATGAATTTGGTAGGCCGGAGAGGTTTGAGAGGGTGTATGATATGAATTTTACGAACTTGGAGTTTACCTTGTCGTATTTGTTTGCGGTTTTAAAGAAACCTTAAATGAACCACAGAGGCGCAGAGCACACAGAGTTTTTTAAATAAACCGCAAAGCAATAAAGGGGGGCAAAGAGGAATCAGTTCCAGTTCTCCGCTTCAAATTTTCTCCGCGAAGAGTCCACTGTTAAACTCTCCCGAAAGCTATATCGGGACAAACTCGGCGAAACCCTGCCTGCGTCAGGCAGGTCTGTGTCCCCTTTTTACTAGTCTACTATTTACGTTTCTTGTATTGTCTGAAATAGTAAGCGGGGAAGATGAGGGCTTTTAGTTTCCAGTCGTTTTTTTCTCTCAAGGTGAGGGAATCGTCTTGGTGGACGGTCATGTACATTTTGGATGCCATGAGGGTGTGAGCAATGAGTAAAAGGAATAATAGGGCGTAAAGTATAAGTTCAGTCATTTTGTAAATCTTGGAAGTAATGCCGGCACATTGGACTTGTATGCTGTATATTTTGCCCCAAAAATGGCAATTAATTTCTTTTCCTCATAATTAATGCCCACCGGGAGATAAATTGCCAAGGCTATTAAATGGATTAGGGAAGTCCAAGTTGGTGTAAATAGCAGGTAGCCTGAAAAAATGAAAATCAGACCTAAATATATGGGATGGCGCAAATACTTGTGAATGCCCTCGACCACCAGTTCCTGTTTTTCCTTCAAGTCGTCATGAGGCACAATCCCGCTGAACTTCCAGAGGGAAAAATTTTTGAATGACTTGATCAAAATGATGGTGCCAATGCCGGCA
>NZ_VMKN01000002.1:149451-682509 GCF_007483685.1 Litoribacter populi | reverse complement strand
GATGAGGGCTTTTAGTTTCCAGTCGTTTTTTTCTCTCAAGGTGAGGGAATCGTCTTGGTGGACGGTCATGTACATTTTGGATGCCATGAGGGTGTGAGCAATGAGTAAAAGGAATAATAGGGCGTAAAGTATAAGTTCAGTCATTTTGTAAATCTTGGAAGTAATGCCGGCACATTGGACTTGTATGCTGTATATTTTGCCCCAAAAATGGCAATTAATTTCTTTTCCTCATAATTAATGCCCACCGGGAGATAAATTGCCAAGGCTATTAAATGGATTAGGGAAGTCCAAGTTGGTGTAAATAGCAGGTAGCCTGAAAAAATGAAAATCAGACCTAAATATATGGGATGGCGCAAATACTTGTGAATGCCCTCGACCACCAGTTCCTGTTTTTCCTTCAAGTCGTCATGAGGCACAATCCCGCTGAACTTCCAGAGGGAAAAATTTTTGAATGACTTGATCAAAATGATGGTGCCAATGCCGGCAGCCATTAGGCCCAAATATTGTGTAAAATCTGTGGCGAATCAAATTTCAATTCCTATATGGTGCGATTAGAAGCTTGCTCTCTATACTGGAAGACAAATGCGTAATAACTTCGTATAGCATACATTATACGAAGTTATACGACTCCCAAAATGAACTCATATCCCTTTTCAACGAGGTCTTCAATATTCTTTTTTGAAAGCAGGCCCGAATCAGCTATGATGACGGGGGCGGGCTCGTATAACTTCGTATAATGTATGCTATACGATGTTATTACGGAATAATAGGGCGTAAAGTATAAGTTCAGTCATTTTGTAAATCTTGGAAGTAATGCCGGCACATTGGACTTGTATGCTGTATATTTTGCCCCAAAAATGGCAATTAATTTCTTTTCCTCATAATTAATGCCCACCGGGAGATAAATTGCCAAGGCTATTAAATGGATTAGGGAAGTCCAAGGTGGTGTAAATAGCAGGTAGCCTGAAAAAATGAATATCAGACCTAAATATATGGGATGGCGCAAATACTTGTGAATGCCCTCGACCACCAGTTCCTGTTTTTCCTTCAAGTCGTCATGAGGCACAATCCCGCTGAACTTCCAGAGGGAAAAATTTTTGAATGACTTGATCAAAATGATGGTGCCAATGCCGGCAGCCATTAGGCCCAAATATTGTGTAAAATCTGTGGCGGGAAATAGTGGCTCGGGAGGAATGCTTGCTGCAAATAGAAAGATGGCCAAAAACAGTATTGTTGACATCAAGGAATAAAAAAACCTATACCATTTGTATGCTTTTCCCATGATACGCTGAAATTTTCTTTTTAACTTCAAGCGAGCAAAGAAAGTGTGCGTGAAATAAAACACCGCCCAAAACAAAAGGAGGAAGAGGTATTGCATTTTTGCTTTTTTTATTGAATCAAGTTACATTTTAACCTATCAAATTACAATGAAAATTGGATTGATCCGGGAAAACAAAGTCCCCAAAGATAAGAGAGTTGCTTTTTCACCAGACCAACTGTCCACCATACATGAAGATTCAGACCGGTTTTTTGATTTTGTGGTTGAACCCAGCCCTCATCGCTGCTATGAAGATGAGGAGTACGTAGACGAAGGTGTGGAGGTGAGCTTGGAGTTGGAAGGCTGTGATGTGCTAATGGGTATCAAAGAGGTACCAGTGGAAAACCTTATATCCAATAAGACCTACTTTTTCTTTTCTCATACTATAAAGAAGCAACCCTCCAACAAGAGGCTGTTGAAGGCGATTCTTGAAAAAAACATTACCCTGATCGATTATGAAGTGTTGAAAGATGCTAAAGGAAACCGGTTAGTGGCTTTTGGTAAATGGGCAGGGATAGTAGGTGCCTATAATGGAATCTGGACTTATGGTCAGAAGAGTAAATCCTTTTCACTCAAAAGAGCCCATGAATGTTTTGATCTGCAAGAGCTGAAAAAAGAGCTTGAAAAAGTGAAGCTTCCGTCCCTCAAAATAGTTGTAACAGGATCAGGCAAGGTAGCCAATGGGGCAATGGAAGTATTGGAGTGGTTAAAAGTGAGAAAAGTTGAATCCGCTGATTTCTTAGCTAAAGAGTACGGAGAGCCTGTTTATACCCAGATCGGTTCGGAAGAATACAACAAAAGAAAATCTGACGGACTATACAGGAGGGAGGAATTCCATAAGCAGCCGGAACTGTATGAAAGCAATTTTGTAAGGTTTACCAAAGTCAGTGACATTTTCATAGCCGCTGCCTACTGGGACAGTAAGGCTCCAAAGTTATTTGAGAAAAAGGATACTGCCCATCCAGATTTTAAAATCAAGGTGATAGCCGATATTACCTGTGATATAGATGGGTCGGTGCCCACAACTGTTAAGTCTAGTTCAATTTCCGATCCGGTTTTTGATTTTGACCCCGAGACTTTGGAGGCTAGGGAGGCATTCTCTAGTCCTGATCATATTTCGGTGATGGCAATTGATAATTTGCCTTGCGAACTGCCACGGGATGCTTCGCATGATTTCGGAAATCAACTGATGAAGCATGTTATTCCAGAGCTTATGCTTGAAAAGTCGGAGATGCTGGACAGGGCTACTATTGCTAAAGTAGGTAAGCTGACCGAAAATTTCACTTATTTAGAAGATTATGTAAACCAATAGAAGAAATATGAACAACCTGGAGCGCTATCTAGAGCAGACAATATTGAAGCCTACCATGACTGACAGAGATCTGGATCAGTTGGTGGCTGATGCAAAAAAATATAATTTTAAAGGGATCTGCGTACCTCCATTTTGGGTAAAAAAGGCCAAAAGGGATTTGGGCGAGGTAGATACGCAAGTTGTTACGGTGGTGGGTTTTCCCCTGGGCTACAACATGACCGAAACCAAGGTTTTTGAAACCGAGTTGGCGATCAAAAATGGGGCTGATGAAATTGATGTAGTTTGGTCTACTACCTCATTCAAGACAGGCATGAACTGGCCTAAAATAGAGTTGGCAAAACTTGCGACTATCTGCCATGAGCAGGAAAGAATCCTGAAAGTAATCATTGAAACCGCTTACCTGGATGAAAATGAAATAAAGAAAGCCTGTGAAATATGCAGCCAGGCTGGGGTGGATTTTGTAAAGACATCAACCGGTTTTGCTCCCTCAGGGGCGAAATTGGAGCATATCAAACTGATGCGTGAGATTCTTCCCAGCAACGTAGGCATCAAAGCCAGTGGCGGGATCAAGACCTATGAACAGGCTGTGGAGTTCATTAAGGCAGGAGCTGACCGCATAGGGACCAGTTCAGGTGTAGAGATTTTGAATGGCAAGTAGTGAGCTAAAATTTGGGCTGGGACTTTAAATGTCCCTCCACTGCTTTCAATCCGGATAGGGGTCCCCTCATCCGGATTTCTTTTTTTACTTCAGTTTTTGCCTCGAGTGGACGTACATCTTCTTTTCTGTTGAAATAGATCAGTAAAAACGGGATGACGAAAAAGGTCAAAAGGATATAGGCAAGGCTGAGGAATCTACGTTTCGTTGACTTCTGCCCAAAATAGACGGCAAGCCGAAGGGGTAAGTTTCGCAGTGCTGGAAAGGGTAAGAATATCAGTGTCCCCATAAGATTAAAGAGGATGTGTACAATAGCAATGCTTATAGCTGCTTCTGTTTTGTAGATGGCTGCGACTACTGCAGTAATGGTGGTGCCCACATTTGCTCCGATGATGAAAGGAAAAACCTTTTCAAGAGAGATTTTCCTGGTGGCTACAGCCGGAACTACCAATGAAGTGGTTACCGTGCTGGATTGTACGGCAGCGGTAAATACTGTACCGTACATAAAAGTTCTCCAAGGTGCTCCAAACACATGTTCACTTATGTTTTTGAAATTTGGAGAAAGGAAGGTTTTCAAAACAGTGTCCGAAAGGATCTTTATAGTCAGAAAAACCAATATTATTCCTATGGTCAAAGTGATCAAAGCCTGGCCGATGAAATCATACACCCAGATGGTGGCCGGTCGTGTAAAGAGCACATTATATACATAATCCCCTTCTACTATGGCTGCTGAAGTGAAAAAAGCTGAGGTTAATAACTCTGCGGTGTTGCTAAGAAAACCGAAGTAATACTCCAGAGGGAAAAGAATAACAGCTGTAAAGATGTTGAAGAAATCGTGCAAGACTCCTGCGGCAAGGGCTTTTTTGAAGCCACTTTTCTTCATGATAAAGGTAAAGGATACAAGTGTACTGGTCAGCGTGGTTCCAATATTGGCACCCATGATCAGGGGTACTGCTTGCTGAAGGCTTAAGTTTCCGCTGGCCACTACAGCGACCACCATGGCAGTCACCATGCTGCTTGACTGGAATAGGGCGGTCATCAGCAACCCAATAAAAAGCCCAACAAACGGATTAAAAGTAGCGGTGAAGATATCCCTTGCTACTTCATTATTAAGTCTGGCTAGGGAAAAAGTGAGCAAATCTATGGAAAACATGAAAAGCAGCAAGGCAAATAAGAGCTGAATGGCCATTATTAGCTTAAAGGACCGTGTCTGTACTTGCTGGAGTTTGCTCATCTAAATAACTTGGCGTCTGGATAGGGAATTTCTAGGTACAAAATAAAGGTAGAAAGATTACTTTCTTGAAGGATTAATATGAAGCTTTTGTTAATATTAATTCTACTAGCAATAGGAAATTGCTTAAAGAATCGAAATGAAATTTCTCAAAGGTTAAAAAGATTTGAAAAATATTCCGTATTACCTACCTTTGGTGCCTAAGTGCCGTGATTTGCATTTTAATAATATGGAGAAGGGGTTACTTAACAATTCCTTAACATATATGCCGGTTAAACTTCTTTAACTTTGCTGGCAGATTATCAAACGCCTTTTAAACCATTATGGCTAAATTAAAAGATCAAAATATTAATCAGGACGCTTTATCAAAAGCAGCCTATTCACTTTTTGATTTCACCAAAAAAGAAAAATCTTTCCTTTTAGTAATCTGTATCCTCATTTCCATTGCCGGGATATTAACTCCATATACGTATGCGGCCATGTGGTTTGGCTTCTTCTTGGCAGCCTATTCGGCCATTGCCAATGACAGTATTCAAACCATAGGTACCTTTATCGCCTCCAATCAGGAAAGGAAGTGGTATTGGTTGTGGTTGTTTATGGGTTTGATATTCGTAGGTACTGTGGGTTTTAGCTGGTATACACTGAACGGTGATGTGAGTTACGAGCGCCTTCAAGTGCCAGGATTGGATAGGGCCCCGGAAAACTTCGTGTTTCTCCAACTGGCAGCTCCGATTGTACTATTGGTAATGACCAGGCTAAGGATGCCAGTTTCCACGACGTTTCTACTCCTTAATGTGTTCACCTATAAGGCAGGCACTATTGCAGGTGTAGTTCAAAAAAGCTTTATAGGATATTTATTGGCCTTTGGGATTGCCATAGTGGTGTGGTATGTTTTGGAAAAGTTTGTAACAAACTACCTTAAAGGCAAGCCAAAACCCTATTGGTATATTCTCCAGTGGTTTACTTCCGGTACACTATGGGCCGTATGGATCATGCAGGACGCTGCTAATATTGCCGTTTTCCTCCCAAGACAGCTTAACGTTTGGGAATTTATTGCCTATGCAGGCATAGTTTTCTTTGGTCTCGGATTCTTGTTTTACCTTAAAGGGGATAGGATACAGAAGATTGTCAATGAGAAAACGAAGGTAACCGATGTGCGTGCCGCCACAATTGTGGATTTCGTATACGCTATCATCCTGTTCTATTTTAAGATGTACAGTAATATGCCGATGAGTACCACATGGGTATTTATAGGATTACTAGGAGGTAGAGAACTTTCCATCGCATTGGCTAAGTCCAAGAAGCTTAAAAAGCGAAAGGCAAGGTTGGTAAGAGCTTGGAGATTGGCTTCTAGAGATGTGTTCAAGGCATTTATAGGGCTTTTGGTATCCCTTATACTTGCCCTAATCATTAATGAGGGAGTCAGAAAAGAGATATTTGACCTAATATTAGGTAGATAATAGGAATGAAGGCCAGGAAATTTTCCCGGCCTTTTTTCTTTAGCATTGGGACAAGAGATGTAAAGTCAATATCTCATCCTTGTCCAAAGACCTTTTGAGCTTTTTAAATTTTATAAGTGCATCAGTGTATTCCTCTTCAATTTTTTTCTGAGTGGCACATTCCAGCACTTTTGGATGGATATAATATTCCCTGCAAATGCTGACTGTATTGCCCAATTTTTCAGCCACCATGTTGACAAGGGTGGTGTCAAGCTTTTTACGTGGATTTTCCTCGATTTCTTTTTCGGCCTCGGGCTTGAGTTTGACCGTAAGTACTGATCCAGCCCAGGTGCGGAAGTTTTTGGCAGAAAAATCCTCCCCTGAGATTTCACGGAGGTATTCATTTACATCGTCGCTCATAAGGTTGCAGTAATATTTTTTTTCTTCATCGAAAAAGCGGAACAGCTCGTATCCGGGCATATCATTGCATTCTTTGATTAGGTTGACCAAGCTCTCATCCTCCAGCATCACTTTCCTATACTTTCCGCTTTTGGCTTTGAATTCAAAGCAAACGCCTCCTTCCTCAAAACTCACATGCTTTCTCCTCAAGGTACTCAAGCCATAAGTCCCATTTTGCCTGACGTAGGATAGGTTGCCTATACGTATATATGCTTCATCCAGAATCATAATCATAATCGCCAGTACTTTCTCTTTTGGCCACCCCGGGAGCTTTACGTCACGGGCAATACGGCGACGGATGGATGGCAGGGCTTCTCCGAAATGCCTCAACCTTTCATATTTGGAATTTTGGCGGTGCATTACCCATTGAGGATGGTAGAGGTACTGCTTGCGCCCTTTTTGATCATACCCTACGGCCTGAATATGGCCTTTAGGTGAACGTGCGATCCACACATTTTCCCAGATAGGGGGAATCACCAGACTTTCTATTCTTTTGAGGGTACTTTTTGCTGTGACCTTTTTGCCTGAGGAAGTGATGTATGTGAAATTTTTTCCCGCTTTTTTGCGGAGAATCCCGGAAGCTTCCTGGTCGGTGTAAATGAGATTTTCTGGTAGGGTCATAAATAATAGCGCTTGCCTGAGATTAACTAGGAAAACCATTCAAAGTTTATCTACTTGATTTCTGTGCCAATTTTTGCGCAATAGGTATGAAAGGCTTAAATTCATGGTTTAAATAACTTTTATGGAACTTTACTCGCATGAGTATTTTATGAATGAGGCCTTCAAACAGGCCAAGATAGCCTTTGAGGAAGGTGAAATCCCAGTAGGTGCAGTAGTGGTATGTAACAACAGGATCATAGCCCGAGCTTACAACCAAACAGAAAAGTTGACCGATGTGACTGCCCACGCCGAAATTCTGGCGATTACCGCAGCTTCCAATTATTTAGGTTCAAAATACCTGAAAGAATGCAAAATTTACGTTACTTTGGAGCCTTGTGTGATGTGTGCCGGGGCGATGTATTGGGCTCAGTTGGGTGAAATATATTTTGCTGCCGAAGATCCTGCAAGGGGATTTTCAAGAATAGAAACAGCCTTGTTGCACCCCAAAACAAAGGTCAGCAAGGGGTTTATGGCTGACCAGAGTAATCGGCTGATTTTGGATTTCTTTAAGGAACTTAGAAAATAGACATTGGTAAAAAATTAAAGAACCATTTATTCTTTAACGTGGTTTAACAACTATAGCTTTTAAGAAATAGAATTTTAATGTTTAACCCTAAATTTTAACAAATATGGCTTTTGAACTTCCCAACCTTCCGTATGATTTCAATGCTTTGGAACCGCATATCGATGCCAAGACAATGGAAATCCACCACGGAAAACACCACAATGCTTATGTTACCAAACTTAACGAGGCCGTACAGGGCTCTGACCTTGAGGGCAAAAGCTTGGAAGATTTGATGAAAAACATTTCATCTGCACCTACTGCCGTAAGAAACAACGGTGGAGGTCACTATAACCACTCTCTATTCTGGAAAATAATGTCTCCAAACGGTGGAGGTGAGCCTTCTGGCGAATTGGCTGAGGCTATCAACAATAGCTTCGGTTCATTCAATGAATTTAAAGAAGAGTTTGAAAAAGCTGCCGCAACCAGATTCGGTTCCGGATGGGCATGGTTGATTGTAGATGGCTCAGGAAGTCTGAAAGTAACCTCAACGCCAAACCAAGACAACCCATTGATGGATGTAGCTGACGATAACGGCACTCCAGTTCTGGGGCTTGACGTATGGGAGCATGCCTATTACCTCAACTACCAAAACAAGCGTCCTGATTATATCAGTGCTTTCTGGAATGTAGTAAACTGGGAAGAGGTAAACAATAAATATCAAGCGGCCAAATAAGCCAAAGGTAAACTGTAATTAGATCCCCTGATGCGTAAGTGTCAGGGGATTTTTTTGTTTACCTTTGCCCCCTCGTTTTAAAAGTTGTACGTCCACCGAACAACAAAAGTGTTCGGTAACAGTACAGTAAAAAGTCTGAGGAATATTAAAAATCGGCCTTAAGATGGTTTTAAGACGTTTTTTGACACTTGGCACCTCTTTTTCCTATAGAGTGGTACGAGCATTTGTAACAACTTATTTAAATATGAAACTTTCTTACCAGATTTTTGCCTTTGTTTTCTTATTCCTTTTAGGCTCCAGCCACGCAGTGGCCAAAGAAAACAGCCAGCTAACCGGCCAGGTTAAAGACTCCCAAGGTGAAGTGCTGCCTTTTGCTAATGTTGCACTTTTAGAAGCTTCCTCAGAAAAACTTGTAACCGGAGCAGTTTCCGATGAGGATGGCCGTTTTTCCATTTCTACCTCCCAGTCCGGTAAATTTGTCTTGAAGATTTCATCCATTGGGTTTGAGACCTTCCATACAGAGCCTTTTGAAATCAACGGGGGAGATAAGATTGATTTCGGTACCATAGAAATTGAAGAGGAAATGTCCGCTCTTGGCGAAGTAGAGGTAAGGGCAGCACGTCCTGAAGTTACCATTGAAGCGGATAAAACCACCATTAACATTGAGGGGACTGTGATGGCCGAAGGAAATACCGCCCTGGATGTAGTAGGAAGATCTCCAGGTGTATTTGTAGATCAAGATGGCAACATCAATCTGAATGGCCGCCCTGGGGTGACCGTGATGATCAATGACCGTCAGACTTATATGTCGGCACAGGACTTAGCTAATTTTTTAAGAGCTATGCCGGCAGAAAATATCAAGAGTATAGAGGTCATTAATAACCCCTCTTCCCGTTTCGATGCGGAAGGAGCAGCTGGGGTGATCAATATCAAGCTTAAGAAAAACAACCTTGATGGCGTGTTTGGGAACGTTCAGGCTGGAAACCAGTATAATGGGATGTATGCTCCATTTGGGGGTGCAACTATCAATGTGAAAAAGGGCAAATGGACCACCAATACCAGCTTCAATTATAGTGAGTACAATATATTGAACGAACTGGAAATTAACAGAAACTTCCCATTGGAAGAGGGGGTCTCCAATTTCTTTCAGGATACAGACATGACCATGAAAAGGAAGAATTTCTTCTTCAATGGTGGGGCTGATTATGAAATTAACAAAAACCACAGCGTAGGCGTAAACTTGCAAGCCTCGGATAATAGAGGTGGGGAAACCAGTGAGTCCCTAACCGAGATTATTAACCCTGGCGCTCCGATGAGTTTTATTGGGTCTAATAATGACAACGTTTCCGATAACCAGCGGTTGTTTGCCAATTTCCATTACGTTGGGCAGTTGGATACTTTGGGAACAAAGTTGACCTCCGATATTGATTATACCAAGATGAATTCTTCCAGTGACGGGATTCTATACAACAGGTATTGGACTGGGGAAGATGAGAGTAACTTTAACCGTGACCGGATCCAAACCTTAAATGACATGGAGTACCATATTTTCACGGCAAAGGTCGATTTTATTAAGCCTATCGGCGAAAAAGGTAACATGTTTGAAACTGGTCTTAAAGGCAGCTGGGTAAGATCTGACAATGATCTACGATTGAATAGGAGCGTGGAAGAGGAACCTTTCATGCCGGACCCTAACAGTAATCAGTTTGTCTACAGGGAGCAAGTGCTTGCCGGATATGCATCTTATAAAGGAGGTATTTCTCCAAAGCTTAATTATCAAGCAGGTTTGAGAGGAGAATATTCTGATATTGAAGGCAATTCCCTTACCATGGGACAGATCAACACGCAGAGATATTTCAGCCTTTTTCCAAGCTTGTTTGTTCAGCATAAGGTGAGTGATGATTATCAAATCAACTACAATGTCAACAGAAGGATTACCAGACCAAATTACCGTTTGCTCAACCCGTTTGTTTTCTACATTGATCCACTGACTACAGAGCAAGGCAATCCGCATTTGAGACCGCAGTTTTCCAATAATTTTGAGATGAACCATGTGATCAAAAGGGCTTATCAGGTGTCAGTTTCATATTCAGAAACACACGATGTATTTCAGCAGATCTTTATGCAGGATGAGGCCAGTAGAACCACTACGACCTATACGGCAAACTTTGACAAATCCAGAAATTTCAATTTCAGAGGAATCATACCTATTGACATCACTTCTTGGTGGAATACCAGTAACATGGTTCAGGTGAGTCACAATGCTTGGACTTCCATGATCGGAGATGCGTTACTGGATGTGTCGCAGGTTTCTTACATGGGCCGTACCCAGCACAATATCATGTTGCCAAAAGGATTCAAGCTAGAGTTGGTAGGGATGTATCTTGGACCACAGCTATATGGGCAGGCACGTCTATCGGCTTTTGGATGGGTGGATGCCGGAATTTCCAAGTCAGTCATGAAGGACAAAATGAGCATCACCCTGAATGGTTCCGATATATTTAGGACTCAAATCATCCGAGCGGATGTACAATTTGACCAGATGGATACCCAATTCCAACAATATAGAAGCAACCAAAGTGTACGCTTGACCTTGAGATATAAGTTTGCCCAAGGGGAAAGTTTCAGGGTTTCAAACCGAAGTGGAAGTAAGGAAGAGAGAGATAGATTGGGTGAATAATTTATAATAAAAAGAACAGCTGGTAAGGCTGTTCTTTTTTGCTTTGGAGCAAGGATTTATCACTGCTAATATGGTAGATTTGCAAATGATCAGATTTTTATTGCACCGTTTTATTTTTTCAAAATGAATCCTACTATTGCCATTGTGGACGATCACGAGCTTTTTCTATTGGGTATTGCCCAATTGATAGAAAACAGTTTGGAGTTGTCTATAGTGTCAAAAATGAAAGGAGGCACTGAGCTGAAGCAATACCTGGAAACAGGGGAATTACCGGATTTACTGATCATGGATTTTCACATGCCTGATATTGGCGGGGCCAAACTTTTATCCTATTTAGACCGGGAATATCCGGATTTGAAAAAACTCGTCATCAGCATGGATACCGATGCCCGTACCATCAAATTATGTCAACAGTTAGGCGCGAAGGGCTTTATATCCAAGGATGCAGTATTTACTGATTTGAAGGAAGCGATCATTTCCATTTTGGATGGGGATACCTATTACATGATGGATAATGACAATATGGATGACTTAGAAATAATTTTGGTTGAAAAATATAGGCTCACTAAAAGGGAAATGCAGATTCTCGATCTTATCCTCAACGAATACCTCACCTCAGAGATAGCAGAAAAACTCTGTACCAGCCCCTTAACCATCAAAACCCACCGAAGGAACATATTTAAGAAATTGGGTGTAAGGAATTTAGCGGGATTGGTTTCAGTGATGAGGGGTATAAAATAGAAGCGTGAAATTTAATTCAACTTTTTGAATTTCAGGTTTCTAACCCTGCCATTAGAGACTTTGTAACCTTCTATTTGACCAGCGGGATTTCTAGAAAAGGTAACTTCCCTATAAAAGAACTTGTCTCCCTCAAAGGTATCCTGCTTTATGGGCTTGAGTATAATGTCGCTGTTTCGGGCGTGTTTAGCTACGAGTTGGTTGTCAACGATCACCAGTTGATATTCAGTAGAAAGCTCATCGCTATAGAAGGTGCCGGTGAAATCCTTCAGATTGACTGATTTTGAGTCAAATTCTAACCTTCGGCTGGCTTTCAGGATCTTGTTAGGTTGCTGGATTTCCAATCGGCTGATCTCATTATTGCCGTCTGCGATGAATCGGATGGTAGCATCTTCCCCTTCAACCTTAAACTCAGTTTCTGAAAGGGCTCTCAATGTTGACCGACCCAATCCTGCTGGCCTTGCGTAAATACCGTTTTTGTCCTGGCCCACGGTAAAGATGCCCATATTTTCCAGTTCATATTCCCCGACAAACCTTGTCAGGGTTTTAGTATCCATATCAACATCATCCGATTTGGATGGGTTTTTCTCTTTTTTCTTTGCTATGGTTTCTTCCAAAAATATATCAGTGATGTTTAATGCCATTCGTTGGGAAACGAATGAGGCATCATTGCTGAATACAATGACTGCAAAATCCTCCTCAGGAAATCTGCCTAAATAGGTACGAAATCCTGCATCTGCACCCCCATGGTGAATCTGAACCAGGCCATTATGAGGATTTACCATCTGTCCGAGCGCCCCGCCAAAAGTTTCTCCGCTATTCAATATGGTCTCTGTGTTCATTTTATCAATTAGGGCTTTGTTCCCCACTTTTGGGTTTTTAAAATTGAGAACCCATAAACTGAGGTCCTCTACGGTGGTAAATAGGCTGGTGGCGCCCACATTGGCATAACTTAAAACGCTTTTTTTGTAGCCTTCAGGGTGTGGTTTATATGAATAAGCTCTGTTTTTAACAATCTTTTCATGATCATCATAAAACAAGGTGCTTTTCATTCCCAGTGGTTTAAATATACGCTCATTGGTAAACTGTGCAAATGTTTTCCCAGACACCCTTTCAACTACCTCGGCCAAAAGTGTAAAACCCGTGTTGCAATAAACATACTCTTCTCCTGGTTCAAAATTTAACTCCTTTTGCTTGCTCACCAGCTTCATGACGTGTTCTTTGGTGATGACATCATCCATCCGCCACCCCGCCATGGTCAGCAAGTTCCACTGATCCCTCAGTCCGCTGGTGTGGTTGGCCAGATGGCGCAAGGTAATGGTATGGCCAAAATCCGGTACTTCGGGGATGTAATTTCGGATATTATCGTCCAAACTTATCAACCCATCTTTTTCCAAAAGCATGATTGCAAAAACTGTAAACTGCTTGGAAATGGAAGCAATGTGAAAAACAGTGGATGGTGTATTGGGTATCGTATATTCCAAATTGGCATTTCCATAACCTTTCGTTAGGACCACCTCCCCCTTGTGTACCAAAGCTATAGCTGCACCAGGGGTATCGGACTTGTTCCATTGGGCAAATAGACTGTCAATCCTACTTTCCTTTGTGGGGCTTATTTTCGAAATATTTTGAGCGGTGATTTCCGATGCTGAGCTAAATGCAATTAGAAATACTAGGGTATGGGTAAGTCTTTGGAAATTCATGGGTTGATTGTGGCTTAAACAACTTAATAATACAAAGTCTCAGGAAAAAATCATAGCCTATCCTTTCAATTTTTCCGCCATAGACTAACCACACCTAAGATAGGTCCGAGGGCCAAGAAAGTAAAAAGGTATTTTTCGCCTACAAATGGCAAAAGCATATTCAGGCCTTGAATGCTAACAATGGTTATAGCAAATCCGATGCAGTTGACGATAGTCAGCGAAGTTCCGCGGGTTTCTTGGGTAGCGTTTTGGGCCACCAGGGTGGAAAATAGGGGGGAGTCGGCAGTCACTACCATTCCCCAACAAAGTAGAAAAAAGATGAGAAAGGCTGGGGAACCCATTCCAAGTACGAGGGGAGAGATGAGGCAACAAAGACCGGAAAGAGCAAGAGAGGTAGTGGCTATTCTTTTTGCTCCAAATCTTACTGAGAGCAAACCACCAATTGCACAGGATACCCCACCAATGGCAATGATTATAAAGCTATAAAAGGGTACATCTAATCGAACATCACCATGGGTGCTATTAAAATAGGCTAGCATCAGAGGTACAAAAGCCCAAAAAGCATAAAGCTCCCACATGTGTCCGAAATAGCCAAATGCTGCCGAGCGGACCTTGTCGTTATGGAATACTTTGAAGAAAACAGAGGGGTCAAATTTTTGACTGACCATCCTATGGGGTCCATTTGGGACGAAAATCAGAATCAACATACCTCCCAAAACAGCGAGAAATGTCGTCGCATAAACTACATAATGCCAGGGTAGACCAGCTGTCATGCTTTTGAGGAAATGTGGAAAGGCAGTACCCAAAACCAGTGCCCCGACAAGAAAACCCAGTGATTTGCCCAATCCTTTCTGAAAATGGTCCGCGGCAATTTTCATCCCCACTGGATAAATTCCTGCCAGAAAAAAACCGGTCATAAACCTGAATAGCAGCAATTGCCAATCCTGTAGATTTTCCAAGCTTATAGCAAAATTGAAACCTGCAGCAATCAAAGCACTAATGAAGAAAACCCTTGAGGGAGGAAATCTATCAGCAATTGTAAGTATGGCAAAAATCATCGTTCCAGTGATGAAGCCAAACTGGACCGCGCTAGTAAGGTTGGCGAGGAAGTCAATCGGCAATTCATGTACCGCAATCAAGTCGGGTAATACCGCATTGCCGGCAAACCAAAGAGAAGTACAAAGGAATTGGGAAATGACGATGGTGGGGAGGATGTGCTTCATTGAAAGCAATTTGTTGCTACAGGTATGAAATACTGCCTCCCCATTATCTTATTGAAAATGGTAAAGAAAAACCAAGGTTGCCGTGAAAGCTGGTTTTTTCTGTCCTTTGATCTCTAGCTTGACCTTCATTTCTGTTTTGATGGTGCCCCTGAGGTTGGTGATGTTGGCAAGGGTGGCGTTGAGTCTTACTTCATCCCCTACCAATACAGGCTGTGCAAAGCGAAGGTTTTCGATGCCATAATTCACCATCATTTTCAGGTTGTTGACCTTGACTACCTGCTCCCAAAGGTAAGGTACAATAGATAGGGTGAGGTACCCATGGGCGATTGGACCTCCAAAGGCACCTTCGGCCTTGGCTCTTTCCGGATCAGTATGTATCCATTGGTGGTCCATGGTGGCGTCGGCAAAAAGGTTTACCTGCTCTTGTGTGATGGTATGGTAACCGGATACACCCAGTTCCTTACCCACATGCTGTTCGAACTCGTCGAAACTATTTATGATCAATTGGCTCATGTCAGAATATTTTTGAAGCCCTGAAGATATTAAAAAGGTGTGGGAATTGAAAAGGGAATGTTTGAGGTCGCAATTTGCGACCTCAATAAAGCTTAAAAACCATCCTCCTCATCATCCTCTTGCGTACCTCCCATGTCAAACATGCTGCTGAAAAGATCCTTAAACTGCATGCCTGTTTCCAAAAGTTTTTTGCTCAATTGGCTATACTCTGCAAGTCCGTGGAGGGCAAACTCCATGAAAAACTCCTTTTCTTTTCCTGAAAGCTTTTTGATGCTTTGGATAACTATTTCCTCTAATCCCGGCACCTCATGTAAGGTTTTTTTGTAGTCTTTGTCGGATTGTGAGGCCAAAATATCTACTTCCTTTCCTTCACCGAACCAAGCAAGAGGCAAGACATAAGGGTTACTTTCCTTTTCCTTTCGCTTCTGATCAGGACTAGGGAAATATTGGGTAAACAAACTTCGAATGGCCTTGCCGATCAGGTTGTAAGCCACCAAGCCAGCTCCCTCCTGCTCACCTTCATAGACAAGCTCCACTTTTCCGGTAATGGCAGGGACAATGCCGATGAGGTCAGCCACCCTTACCACCGTATTTTCTTCCCCATTGATGTAAAGTCTGCGTTCTGCTGCCGAAATGAGGTTTTCATATGCAGAAATGGTCAGACGGGCCGATACCCCACTTTTTTCATCCACATATTCACTTTTTCTGGCCTCAATTGCCACCTGCTCAATAAGGTCCTTCATGAGCTCAGGTACGTGAATTCTTTCCAGAGGCTTTCCAGAAAGTTTAGCTTCCTGGGAGGTGATGTGTTTGCCGATTTCGATGGACTTGGGATAGTGGGTGATGATCTGGCTTTCAATCCTGTCCTTGAGTGGAGTAACAATGCTTCCCCGATTGGTGTAATCCTCGGGGTTTGCGGTGAAGACAAATTGGATGTCCAAAGGGAGCCGAAGCTTAAACCCCCGAATCTGAATATCCCCTTCCTGCAAAATATTGAATAGGGCCACCTGAATCCTAGCCTGCAGGTCAGGTAGTTCGTTAATCACAAAAATGCTGCGGTGGGAGCGGGGGACCAAGCCATAGTGGATCACCTTTTCGTCACTGTAGGAAAGTTTCATGGTGGCTGCCTTGATAGGGTCTACGTCTCCAATAAGGTCGGCAACAGAGACATCAGGAGTGGCCAGTTTTTCGGTATAGCGCTCCTTTCTATGCCACCATTCGATTGGGGTTTTGTCACCTTTTTCCGCAATCAAATCTTTTGCGAAGCTAGATAAGGGAGCCATCGGGTCATCATTCAATTCCGAGCCATGTACCACCGGCACATACTCATCCAACAAATAGGTCATCATCCTGGCTATCCTGGTTTTCGCCTGGCCTCTCAGTCCCAAAAAGTTGATGTTGTGCCTAGAGAGGATAGCTCTTTCAATGTCTGGAATCACGGTGTCCTCATACCCCCAAATGCCTTCAAATACGTTTTTGCCGTTTTTGATGTTTTCGATGAGGTTAGTTCTAAGTTCTTCCTTGATGCTTTTGGATTGGTAGCCGGAAGCTTTCAATTCCCCCAGCGTTTTTATTTTTAATAAGTCCTTACCGGTAAGGTTTTGATAATCCATGTTTAAAAACGTTTTGTTTTGTTTCGTTTAAAGTCTTCAAAAATCAGGTTGCCGAGTCCTTTTAGGTCGCTGTAATAGGCATTCCCATTGTTGGCTTTGGTAAATTCCCTGACAAATTCTTTCAAATAAGGGTCGGAGGCGATCATGAAGGTGGTCACCGGGATTTGGTTTTTGCGGCATTGGGCTGCCAGCTTCAACGTTTCGTTGAGAATTTTACTGTCAATCCCAAAGCTGTTTTTGTAATATTTGATTCCGACTTTTAGACAGGTAGGTTTGCCATCGGTGATCATGAATATCTGTTTGTTTGGATTTTTTCGCCTGCGCAATAAATCCATGGCAAGTTCTAGTCCCGCTACTGTGTTGGTATGGTAGGGTCCGACCTGTAAATAGGGAAGGTCTTTAATCTGGATTTGCCAGGCATCATTGCCAAAAACGATGATGTCCAGGGTGTCTTTCGGGTACCTGGTTTTTATAAGCTCTGCCAAGGCCATAGCCACTTTCTTGGCCGGGGTGATGCGGTCTTCTCCATACAGGATCATGGAGTGGGAAATGTCAATCATCAGCACCGTGGAGGTCTGGGATTTAAACTCGTTTTCCACCACCTCCAAGTCATCCTCAGTAAGCAGGTAATCGCCTGAAAGACCATGGTTGGCCTGTGCGTTTCTCAGCGAGTCGGTCAGGGCGATTTGGTCCAGATTGTCTCCAAACTGAAATGCCCGCCTATCGGTACCTCTTTCTTCTCCCTGCCCCGAATGGGTGGTTTTGTGTTGCCCGCTTTTCCCCCGCTTCAGCTTACCGAAGATTTCCTCCAATGCATTCCGTCGGATCTGTTGCTCAGATTTGCCGGTGATTTTGATTTCTCCTTTTTGGTTTTCCTCAGTGAGGTAACCTTTTTCCTTCATGTCCTCTATAAAATCCCCGATCCCGTATCCTGGGTTGGTCATGTTATATCTTTTATCCAAATTGCTGAGCCAGTTCAACGCCTCGGCTACGTCTCCTCCGGTCATGGTGACCAGCTGGAGAAAGATGTTAAGCAGGTTTTCAAAGGTGCTCTTGGCCGGGTCCTGCTGTGGCACAAACTTGGTAAACTTAAATCCTTTCATACTTCCACTCCTGTTTCTACAAGGTTTGAGTTGATAACAATAAATCAGGGCGGGAGGTTTAGTGCCCAAGTGAAGGTTAACAAAAAGAAAAAGATGAAGACGAATAAGCGTATCAAAGTAATCGGCAAAGTCCAGGGTGTTTTCTTTAGAAAAAGTACCCTGGAAAAAGCAAAGGAACTCGATGTAGCCGGTTGGGTCAAAAACGAATCGGATGGATCTGTACTTGCTGAGATCGAGGGCCATAGACATGCTGTGATGGCAATGGAAGCTTGGCTCAAGCAAGGCCCGGAACGGGCAGAGGTAGAAAATCTGATCATCCAGGATGGTGAAGAACAGGGCTACAAGTCATTTGAAATCATCCGATAATGTCGTTTATTTGAAAGTAAAATTAGATAGGATTATTTACACCCCATGGCATCAAAATATATTCACGGCTATCAGGAAGTCGAACAGGAAAGGCTTGTAGAGCAGGCCCAAGTCATCGAAAACCAGATTTTTGACTACATTGATTTTTTCCAGGTCAATCAGCTTCTGGAGATAGGCAGTGGGGTAGGGGCGCAGACCGAAATACTGCTCAAAAGGTTTCCCCATTTGGCCATCACAGGTGTGGAATACGAAAGCAAGCAAATTGAAAAGGCCTATAAAAATCTTGAAAAACACGGTTTTGATACCGACAAGGTGGAGTTTGTTCATCAGGATGCTACCCGATTAGATTTGAAAAAAGAATATGATGGAGCCTTTATCTGTTGGGTTTTGGAGCATGTGGAAGATCCACTTGCCATATTGAAAACCATGAAACCTTGTTTGATTGAAGGAGCGTTGGTAGTCGTCACCGAGGTTTTCAATAGCACTTTTTATACTTACCCGGAAAGAAAGGAAGTCCAAGATTATTGGAAAATCTACAACGATTACCAAATCAGGATTGGGGGCGATCCAGAAGTTGGGGCCAAGTTGGGTAACCTGCTTTCAGACGCAGGATATCAGGATATTCAACTCAGAAGTGGCGGGTTTCATTTGGATAAAAGGGAGGCAGAGCAAAAAAGAAAGGTTTTTACCTACTGGAAAAACCTCATGAGCAGTGGTGCGCCAAATTTAATTGAGGAAAACTTACTTACAGAAAAAGAGGTACTAGCCATGCAGAAGGCCATGGATGAACTTAGGGACCAAGCAGACTCTGTATTCTTTTATAGATTTATTCAAGCCACAGCCTGTCGCTAATGAGAATAATAAGGTGGGTCTTTCGGCTTGCAGCCAGGTTATTATTATGGTTTTTGGCACTAAGCATCGGTGGAGTGGTGCTTTTCAAGTTTGTGCCTGTACCCGTCACCCCCCTGATGATGATCCGCATGTTTGAGGATTATGGGGACGATGAGAGGCAGGTTAAGTTTAGTTATAATTGGAAACCTCTTGCGGAGATCAATTCTGCTCTCCCCTTGGCTGTGGTGGCGGCAGAAGATCAAAAGTTTTTAACCCATTCGGGCTTTGATAGGGAGGCGATCGAGAAAGCATTTGAAAGCAATAAAACGGGAACCCGGATCAGGGGAGGCAGCAGTATTTCTCAGCAAACGGCCAAAAATGTATTTCTATGGCCGGAAAGGAGCTACCTTAGGAAAGGATTGGAGGCGTATTTTACTGTTTTGATTGAATTTATCTGGGGTAAGGAAAGAATTTTGGAGGTGTATGTGAACGTCATTGAAATGGGTCCAGGGATCTATGGGGCAGAAGCTGCCTCAAAGGAGTATTTCCGCAAACCTGCCAGCCAACTTAGTACACAAGAAGCCGCCCTTATTGCAGCTATATTACCAAATCCTCGACAGTGGAACCCTTCGAAACCTACCAATTACAACCGCCAGCGTCAGCAGTGGATACTGAGGCAAATGAATAATCTGGGGGAATTGAGGTATGAGTAAAATTAAAATAATTGTAAAAAGACCAGAGAATGAAATGTCATAGTTGCAAAACGATTGATATACTAGCCTTTAAATCCTCTAATACATCTTCATTTATTGCACCTATTTTTCTTATTAGTCTAGATTGGGAAACAGATCTAATTTGAAAGCAATCAGCTGTGGATATTTTACTCAAAGAGTTAAGTTGATTGGGGATGATTTTAACCATCCAGGGAGCTGAAGAATATCTCTCCTTCCAATCAGTAATTGGGACTATGATTTTTAATGGTAATTTTCCTAGATCATCATTACTGATAATTATGCAAGGCCTGGTTTTCTTAATTTCAGCTCCTATTGTGGGGTCAAGGTTGATTAAATAAATATCACCTCGGTTCATAAAATCCCTCAGAATCTAAGGCTGTAAATGCAGTTAAGTCAGGGTCATTGGAATAATCCAGATATAAAAGGTTAGCAGCCTTTTTCAATTTAGAAGAAATTTCCTCTTTCCGAATTGCAGATAGTGTCTTTTCTATGATGAAAAGCCTTTCTTCTTTCGGAAGTTTACTGATTTCTTGGATTAATTCCTTGGTGCCCATGGTATTAAATTACCTAATAATTTTTAAAATAAGAAACTTACATTTTTTTTATGGGGAATTTTAAACCATCCTCGCCGTCTCCACTTGATCGATGATGTCCTCATAGTCCAGTTTGTCCCAATTTTGGGTAATCAAAGGGTCGGCCATCACCTTGTTCATGATGCGATCCTGGATTTTTCCTTGCGCATAAGCCTCAGAGTAAGGAATATCCGAGAATGTCACCATGGTATAAAGCGGAATCCATTCAGTTGGGTAAAGCTCATGTAACCTCGCTTCAATTTTCTTTCTGATCAAGAATTTAGGGTCTGAAACCGCGTCCCTCATTTCGATGAAATTTTCCAATGCCAACTGTCCTATGGCATCTGTATCCGGCTTTCTCATCTTTTGAAATTTCTCAAATATGAGTTCCCACGAAGTGGTGCCATATTTTTCGATCAAGCCATCCAGTACATAGCAATCCTCAAAGCCACAGTTCATGCCCTGTCCATAGAAAGGCACCATGGCATGGCTGGCATCACCGATTAGCAAGCACTGATTTTTGACCCAAGGATAACAATTGATGGTAATCAATGCTGAGGTAGGATTATTGAAAAAATCCTCGCCCAGAGTTGGCATCATGTTATAAGCATCGTTGAAATAGGTCTTAAAGACGCTTTCTATATCCCTTTTGTCGTTGATCTTGTCAAAGCAAACTTTCGTACCTTCAAATGGAAGGAAAAGCGTGCAAGTGAACGATTTATCGGGATTAGGGAGGGCGATAAGCATAAATTTTCCCCTTGGCCAGATATGCAGGGCATTTGGATCCATGGCAAACTCTCCCTCTGCGGTTGGAGGAATATTCAATTCCTTGTAGCCGTGGGAAATATAATGTTGGGTAAAATCAAACCTTTCCTGCTTCTGCATGGAATTTCTCAAGGCAGAATAGGCTCCATCAGCCCCAATTATAACATTGGCTTGATGTTTTTTGGCTTCCCACTTGGGAAGAGAAAATTTTATCTGCTTTTTGAAAATGTTGACATCCTCGCATTTGTGATCAAAATTGAGTTCAACCCCAACTTTTTCGGCTTCGTCAACTAGGATTTGATTAAACTTACCTCTGGAGATGGAGTAAATAGCTTCACCTTCTTTTCCATATTGCTGAAAAGTGGTATTGCCATGTTCATCATGGATGCGGCGGCCATACATGGGGATAGCCAATTCTTTCACCTTATCCTTGAGGCCGACCTTTTCCAAGGCCTTCCAACCCCTGTCACTTAAGGCCATATTGATGGACCTGCCCTCTTCTTGGTAGATATGGTTTCTCCTATCTTCTCTTTTTTCAAAGATAGATACATCCAGTCCCCTTTTCTTTAAGAAAATACCCAGTAATGAGCCAATCAATCCCGCACCTAAGATGCTTATATTGTTATTATCCATTCAATCTCCTCTTTCTATCGCTTTAAGCGAATTTCTTCAATGCTAGTTCCAGTCTTTGAGCAAATTTGTAAACATCCGCAAAGCTGTTGTATAAAGGTGCCGGAGCTACTCGAATAACGTTGGGATGTCTCCAATCACCAACTATACCGTGAGCATAAAGTTCGTCAAATACTGCTTTGCCACCTTTATGAACCAGCAAAGATAACTGACAGCCTCTTTCTTTTGGACTTTTCGGTGTTATTATTTCCAAAACGCCACTGTTTCCGCTGATACTTTCGACTAAGAACTGCAGATATCCGGTCAATAGTTCACTTTTCTCTCTAAGCCTGTCCATTCCTGCCTCCTCAAAAATATCCAAGGATGCCTGGTGGGCCGCCAAAGCTAATACATTGGTGTTAGAAAGCTGCCAACCATCGGCTCCGTACATAGGCTTGAAGCCTTTTTCCATCTTGAACCGCTCGTCTTCGTCATGACCCCACCAGCCTGCAAACCTTGGAAGATCAGGGTTATTAGCGTGGCGTTCGTTGACAAAGATGCCTGAGATGTTTCCTGGGCCGGAATTCATGTATTTGTAGCTGCACCAAGTGGCAAAGTCCACATCCCAATCATGCAACTTCAATGGGATGTTTCCAGCCGCATGAGCCAAGTCAAATCCCACCTGGGCACCTGCTGCATGGCCTGCTTCTGTAATTTTTTTCATGTCAAAAACCTGCCCTGTATAGTATTGTAGCCCTGCCATCATCACCAAAGCCAGTTCATTTCGGTTTTCCTCTATTGCTTTAAGAATATCTTCCGTCCGCAAAGTGTGTTCACCTTCTCTCGGGCTGATTTCTATTATGGCATCCTCAGGCTTGTAACCGTGAAATTTCACCTGGGTCTCCAGCATGTAAATGTCTGAGGGGAAGGACCCGGCCTCTGTCAGAACCTTGTACTTCTTGTGGGTAGGCTGATAAAAGCTCACCATCAAAAAGTGCAGATTGCTGCTCAGGTTGTTCATAGCCACTACCTCATCCTCTTTGGCTCCAAGGATTTTGGCCAGCATAGGTTTGGATTTTTTCCGGGCATTATACCAAGGGGATTCCCCATGAAAATGTCCATCCACGGCCATATGAGCCCATCTGTCCATTTCAGTTTGGATGTAATTGATCGCAGTTTTGGGCTGAAGGCCTAGGGAATTGCCGCAAAAATAGATTGCCTGTTGGCCGTTGACTTGGGGAAAAAGGAATTTGTCCCGAAAAGAACTCAGGGGGTCATTTTGATCCATTTCCTGGGCAAATGCTTCAGAGTTTTGGTATTGCATGTTATTGGGGTTCAATTGGGTCATTTTTTAAGTTGCTCTCCACAGTTGGAGCAGGTGGTGTGTTCCGGATTGGACCAGAACCTCTCCATGATAGGAGGAAGCTGGTTGACGATATCGCTGATTTCGGCGTATTCCTCGTAAAGTTTGTGGCCGCAGTTTTCGCAGTGCCAGATAAACCCGTCGAGCTCGCCATCTCGTCGATAACGCTCAAAAACCAACCCTACAGTATTGGCCGGCCTTCTCGGACTATGAGGGACTTTGCCGGGCAGGAGGAACATTTCCCCTTCTCGGATGACAATGTCTTTAAGCTCGCCTTCATCGATGACTTTCAGCGTGATGTCTCCTTCCAACTGGTAGAAAACCTCCTCGCCTTCGTTGTAATGGTAGTCTTTTCTGGAATTTGGGCCTCCGACCACCATGACGATAAAATCCTTGTTGTCATGGAAAACCTGCTGGTTGCCCACAGGTGGCTTGAGCAGGTGCCGGTGTTCGTCAATCCATTTCTGAAAGTTGATGGGCTGGGATAATGCCATGGTTTGGATTCTTTTTTGCTTTAAAATCAAACACTAAATGTATAAAAATTCTCTCAGTTTTTGCCTTAATTTGTTATCAGACTAAAATCCAGACGATGAGCTACCCGATTATAGATACCCATTGCGACCTCCTTTCCTATCTAGCCAAAGTACCAGATGCCGATCCCCAGAGCCGCGACATTGCCTGCGGACTTCCTTTTCTTAATGAAGGTAATGTGAAAATGCAGGTCCTGGCCATTTACACGGATGTGGCTCCCGGCAGCATGGAATTGGCGACTAAGCAGGTTGGTAAGTTCAAAGCCATGCTAAATATGCATAGGGATGAGGTGTGTTTGGCCGACCGGGAATTTATGGGATCCCTTGAAAATGAAGATAAAATCGGTGTGGTCTGCGCTATTGAAAATGCTGCCGGACTGGGTGATGAACATGCCGATTGGACGGCCATATACACCCAGCTAGATAATATTATCGCCAATACAGGTAGATTGGCTTATATTTCTTTGACCCATCATACTGAAAACAGGTTTGGTGGCGGAAACTATACCGAAGTAGGCTTAAAGGATGATGGCCGCAGATTGCTGGATTATATTTCTGGGAAAAAAATTGCCATCGACTTGTCCCATACTTCTGATTGGCTCGCCCAAGGCATACTGGAACATATTACCACAAAAGAGTTGGATGTTCCCGTGATTGCCAGCCATTCAAATTTCCGTACTATCTGGGATCACAGGAGAAATCTTAGTGACGAATTTGCCAAAGAAATCATTCATCGAAAAGGATTAATAGGAGTGAATTTCCTGAGAGCCTTTTTGGACAATGCCGTTCCGGAAAAAATCTTTGACCATATCAAGCATGGTTTCGGTATAGGGGCCGAGGATTGCATCTGTTTTGGTGCCGATTTCTTTTACACCAAAGACTTTCCTGACAAAACCAGGCATCCGTTTTATTTTCCCCTGGTCGAGAATGCGTCGAAATATCCGTCTCTGCTTGATACCCTTTCAGATGACCTGAACAAAGACCAACTCGAAAAATTGGCCTATAAAAATGCACAAAGGTTCTTTAAATCAACCTGGACCTGAGGCCCTTTCCATCTCCGGTTTTCGGTCTCCCAGTCTTTCCGTCTCCTGTCTCCCGTCTTCCAACTTTATAAAAACATGTCCTCCCATCATTTTGTAAAAGAAAACCAAGAGCCCGCCTTAATCATATTAAACCTTGAGGGTTTAACCTTCGAGACGGTTGCCCCGCTATTGGAGTGGGTGCCCACCGTGCTGGTAACTGATAAAACTATAGATAAGGTTATTTCCTGGGGCATCAAAGTTGATGTCATTCTTGCTTCCGAGACTTTTCAGCGTGAAAACCTGAATTTGCTTGAAGAGCAGTATCCGGTAAGATTCATGACAGTTAGCAATAAAGAGTATCTGGATGAAGGACTTCAATACCTGCTTGCCTCTAAACATTCAGCTGTGAATATTATTGGGTTTGACCATCAAAAAGTATTTGATCTAACTCCTAAAATGGATTATCTGAATCTGGTAGTTTGGGATGGGCCAATGCGCTACTTCCCTGTTAAGAATGGCAAGCTTAAGAAATACTTTTCAGACGGTTCCCTTCAAATACATGCTTCAGAGGATTCATTTGTAGAAATAGTGAGTGCTGAAGGTAGTGAGTTGATTCAGATCAAGCACGCCACTTTTGTTGAGATAGAAGAAGGCATGGTTGAGTTTAAGGCAAAAGAGTTGTTTTGGGTTGGGGAGCTTCAGGGCGTAAACCCATAGACAATTCTGTCTTTACCGTTTAGGTCTTTGTAAATGTTTACCTTTTGATAACCCAGTCCTTCCATCATTCCCTTGGTCTCCTGGCCAAAGGCCTCATTTATTTCAAAATAAAGCTTCCCCTCTGACTTGAGGGCTTTTAAGCCTTTCTCAGCGATAGTTCTGTAAAAAATCAAGGGATCTTGATTGCTGACAAACAAGGCCAAATGGGGTTCGTGGTCCAGTACGTTTTTATGCATTTGGGCCTTTTCGAGTTCCCGTACATAGGGCGGGTTACTCACCAAGATGTCAAGATCTGGATAGGGGATGTCAGCTGATAAAATATCCGCTTGGTGGAAATCCACCGTTGCTTCCAGCAGCAGCGCATTTTCCATAGCTATTTTCAACGCTTCATGGCTAACATCAAGTCCATAAACTTTGGCTTCTTTAATTTCCAAAGCCAGGGTGATGGGTATGCAGCCGGATCCGGTGCCGATATCCAGAATCTTTGGTGCAGGGATGCGGTTTTCCTTTAAGATGAGGTGAACCAGTTCCTCAGTTTCGTTCCGAGGGATCAACACATCGGGGCTAACCTTGAATTCCCGCCCGTAAAATGGAGCCTTTCCGAGAATGTACTGGATGGGGACTTCCTGTTTTACTTTTTGCAAGGCCTCCAAATAGGAAGCAGGATCATCTTTTATGGACTTATCCTGCAGGACTTCCATTCTCCTGAAATTGAAAAAGTGTTCAAAAAGCCAGAAAACAAGGCTTTCGGCCTCTTGTTTAGGGTAGATGGAGGAAAGTTCGGTTACCGATTCAAGGAAGAGTTCTCTGGAGGATGGCACAGGATGTAATTTATGTTGGGTTAAAATTACTCAATCCCGAGAGTTTTTGAAAGCTGGAAATTTAAGGTGTCGTTTTTTTGTTTTGGTGGAATATCCTAGGAAAGCTTATGTGGGGTCTAGGCTATAGTCTTGAGCAAGCGTTTCCAGGGGTATATTCAAAGCTTGGGAAAGTTTTCTAACCATATCCAAATTAAGCTTTCTTTTACGGTTAAGCACTTCTGAAACTCTGCTTTTTTGGCCTAGGATAGGGATTAGATCCTTTTGTTGTAGCTCAAGATCCTCCATCCTGATTTTTATAGCATCAATTGGGTCAGGAGCTTCAATGGGGAAATGCTTGTTTTCATAATCCTCGATCAATACAGCAAGAACATCTGCTTCGTCACCAACCTGTGCATGAAAAATTTCTGACAGTCTGTCTAAAGCTTCCTTATAGCTTTTTTCGTCTTATACCGACTTTATAGATGTCATATGGTGTAACATAAAAAGTTCCACATTAGGGAACAAAGTTTTAATGTTTTTTTTTTCTATTTATCAAAAAATAAAATCCCGCCGCGCCAACCGCGTAAAATAAAATGTCCCACCAATCGCGGGTATAGACATCTGACCTCATGGGCAGGATAACCTCGAAAATCAAGCTAAAATAGATGACGGCAATGGCAATCTGCGGTATGGTAAAAACAAAGGCATTGCCTTGGGAATGGAACCAGCGGAAAATCTGCAATGTCAGACCAAGCACCACCGGCATGGCCAGCAGATCATCAAGGTACTCGTGGATGTAAGGGATAAAAATTCCCTCAACTTTTTCCAAATACTGATTGATCCAAAAAAGGATGCAGGAAACAATGAAAAACGGATTTTTGAATACACTCATTATCCAGGTAAGGCGGCAATCAGCCAGGCAAAGAAGGATAGAATGGACATATAGATGATATAAAAGGTATTGCCGACTGTTTTCCAGAACTTCACAAAGTCGCTGTCGTCCTCACGGATGTAAAAGATCCAACTTTCAGCCCTTTCTTGTGCCTTTTGACGGTCCCGATTTCTGTGTTCCAAGTCTTCCCCCCCGAGTGGCTTCCCGCAATGATCGCAAGGATCTTCCAGCTTTTGGTTCCAATCGGACCATTTACCGCAGTGTGGACATCTTTTCTCTCCCATATCACAAAAATAACCTTTTCTTTTAAACCATACCTTGAAGCAAGAAATATACCCGAAGGGTTTCTTATCCTTTCAAATTGAACTATAAGCCCACATGAAATGATTATCTTTGTGGTCTAAAATTCGAAAATACTTATGAAACTTCACTCCAACACGGTTTACGGTGTGGTAAATGCCCTAGATGAGATCTTCTTTAACAATAAATATGCAGATAAAGTAATAGAAAAGACCCTGAAGTCCAACCCCAAATGGGGAGCTAGGGATCGAGGCTTTATCGCCGAAACGGTTTATGAGATGGTCCGTTGGTGGAGGTTGATCAATGAGGTGAGTCCTTCTGATGATATTTTTCACCTTTTTGCCACTTACTGGCTTATGCAGGGCAACACGTTGCCGGCTTGGAGGGAATTTGAAGGAATGGATCCCCAACGCATAAAGCGTAACTATGATAGTATCAAAGAGCGCGCTATCCTGCAGTCTATTCCTGATTGGATGGATGATATGGGTGAGGAACTTCTTGGCGAGAAATGGGATGAGGAACTCGATACCCTCAACCAACAAGCCCAAGTTGTCCTACGTGCCAATTCACTTAAGACTACCAAAGAGGATCTGATGAACCGACTTGGCGAGGACGGTGTGGAAACTTACGCACCAAAAGGGTACCGTGATGCCTTGGTTTTGGCCAAAAGACAGAATATTTTTAGACACCCAGCTTTCAAAGAGGGTCTTTTTGAGGTTCAGGACGCCTCATCTCAACTAGTGGCATCTGCTCTTGAAGTCGAGCCAGGTATGCGTGTAATCGATGCATGTGCCGGTGCCGGAGGAAAATCCCTTCATTTGGCTGCTCTGATGGAAAATAAGGGTAGGATTCTTTCTATGGATATCGAAGAGTGGAAATTGAAAAACACTAAACTCAGAGCCAGACGAGCTGGTGTGAGCATCATAGAACCACGAGTGATTGAAAGTAACAAGACGATAAAGAGGCTTGCAGAGTCAGCTGATCGCTTGCTTCTCGATGTGCCATGCTCAGGTCTTGGAGTACTGAAGAGAAATCCGGATACCAAGTGGAAGCTTTCCCCTGAATCCGTGGCTAAAGTACAAGAAGTGCAGCAAGAAATCATACAAGACTACTCCGGCATGCTAAAGCCTGGCGGGATGATGGTTTATGCCACTTGTAGCATTCTACCAACCGAAAATCAACAACAAGTCGAAAAATTCCTCAACAGCGAGAAAGGTCAAGGCTTTGAATTGATCAGCGACGAAAAAGTCCTCGCCCATGAAAGTGGATTTGACGGGTTTTATATAGCTAAGCTTAAGAAAAAATAGTACCAGGTACCAAGTACTTCTTCGCTGCGAGATAGGGCCAGTTATTTCGCAGCGGTAATATCATGGCTCAAAAAAGAAACAACCGCTAAAGTTTTATAAAAAGCGGTTATTGCTGCCAAGTACTTGGTACTTTGCACCTTGTACTTGGTACAATAAATAGCTATATTTATCTAAAATTCAGATACATATGGAGCTTGAAGTTATTTTTACCATTGTCAACACCGTGGCGCTGCTGAGTTGGGTGTTGCTTTTTGCTTTTTACCATACCCATTGGGTGTACCCGACGTTGTTTTCAGGGGTGATCGTGTTTTTGGCGATAGTATATCTTTATTATATAAGTGTAGGTTTCACCGGTGGTGCGGAAGGCGGGTTCAATAGCCTTCGCGAAGTCCGGATGCTCTTTCAAGATGATCATGCCCTGCTTGGGGGCTGGGTGCATTATCTGGCCTTTGATCTTTTTGTCGGGATGTGGGTGGCCAAGGATTCTCTTTACCGAAAGATTAACCGCTGGCTTCTTTTACCTTGCCTTTTCCTGACCTTTATGTTAGGACCAGTTGGTTTACTGGTTTATCTAGTAATTAGAGCAATGAAAGCAGGCGAGGTAGTACAGTACCCTTTCGCCAAATCCACTGATTTTGCGCCGTGAGTAAAAATGGTCACAAAGGTATTATGTTTGAAAAGTAAAGCATAAGCTAAAATTCTTAAATTAAAGGTATAATCCTACTTATCACTTTAAAAGAACATAGCTTATGCCACGCACTAAAGTTAACCAGAAATCCTTTGAAGGACAATGCTTCTATATCGGAATCGATGACCACTTAAGAAACTGGCTGGTCTCCATCTTCGGGGAGCTTTATGAACACAAGACCATGAGCAGGGACAGAAATCCCGACCAGTTGGCCGATTACATGAATGCGAGCTTTCCGGGAGGGACATACAAAGCTGTTTATGAAGCGGGTTTCAGCGGATTCGGCACCTGTAGGAGGCTCAACGAACTTGGTATTGAATGTATGGTCCTCAATGCGGCCGATGTGCCGACGAGCCAAAAAGAAAGGCTTCAGAAAAACGATTCGGTCGATGCCAGGAAGCTGGCCAGAATGCTCCGTGGCGGTGAGCTTGAGGGCATCCATGTCCCAGATACCATTCTAGAGGCTGACCGTACGCTGTGTCGGGTCCGGGATACTCTTGTCAAGGATATGACCCGGAACAAAAGCAGGGTAAAATCTATCCTCATGCAGTTTGGGGTAGAGATCCCTGCCCGCTTTTCGGCAGTGCAGACTAGGTCATGGTCAAAGGTTTATATGGAATGGGTTCTGGGGCTTGAAGAACTACATCCGAGTATTAGGCAGACTATAGCCGCCTTGGTGGAGAGCGGCATGGCGCTGAAAAAAAATATTCTGAATATAACCCGTCAGATACGCGAACTTGCCGAAAGTGACAGGTATCGGGATAATTGCGATAGATTAATAACCATACCCGGTGTGGGGCTGGTTACGGCTATGAACCTGCTGACCCAGCTGGGCGATATAGAGCGGTTCAAAACACTGGATGAGCTTTGCCATTATATCGGTATTGTGCCGAACACCAGGAGTTCCGGTGAAAAAACTGCCACCGGCAAGATAACCAGAAGAGGCAGGAAGAAAATTAAGATCTTGCTCATTGAGGCCTCTTGGGTAGCCGTAAGAAAGGATCCTGCCCTGATGGCAAAGTTTAACGAACTGAGCAAAAGGATGAATAAAAACAAGGCAATCATCAGGATCGCCAAAAGCCTGCTCAACAGAATCCGCCACATGCTCCGCCATAAGACAGAGTATGTGACCGGTGTAACGGGTTAAGGAATTTTAAAAAACCAATAATGACCGAGTAATCTTGGAAAATTGGACGGGGAATAAACGGTAGTGTGTGCCTGCGGCACCCGTAAGGGAGGACCGTTACACAAAGGTTACGTCCCCTTCCTCTTTAAAATGAAAAATACATTGCGGCCGAAACGGACTGCTGATAGGAGATTAATTGAAGAGGTTACAAAAGGTCAAATTATATGTATATGAGGAATACGGGATTTATCTTTTCCCCCTAAATACAAAGATAGTTCTTCCCGAATTCCTGTAAAGGCTGAAATGAACGGCGCTGGGGCGCCGGCCTTGACAGGAACCCGTCCAGAACTGAGAACCGCATTTAAGAGGAAAAAGATAAATACAGGAAAAGTATGCAAAAAAATAGCTTATTCCTTGATTTTCAACATAGGAGGGCACAAAGTAAAATAAAGTTACACAATGGGTCACTAAGTAGCACGAAGGGAAAAGGGGCACAAAGGGCGCGAAGGAAAAAATGGGCACGAAGAAAAAGAGATTAAAAAAAATGGTCACAAACCTGCCTGGCGGCAGACAGGGTCGCGCCAAGTTCAAAAGAAGTCGCACGAAGTAAAAATGGCCGCCATGGTTCTGAATGGCTAAGATTAACATCTGGTCTAGAATTTCTTAGTACATAGTACCTAGTACTTAGTACCCCAAAAAAAACACCACATGTACACCCTGAAATACAAAACAACCGCAAACTTCTTTCGAGAGCTGTACGTGAGGAATCCGCTTTTGGTGTCCTTTGGGATGGCTAATGCATTGGGCTTTTTGGCAGTTCTGGCCATTTCGATGTTTGACCACCGCATGCTCCTAGGAGTGAATGTCTGGGTGAAACCCATGAAGTTTTTCATTTCCATTGCCATATTTTTCTTCACCATGGCATGGTATCTCCATTATCTTCCTTCTAAAAGAAAAGCCAAATTTATCGCTTGGGGAATCATTTCCGTCATGACACTGGAAATTCTCATCATCGCAGGCCAGGCAGCACTAGGAAAAACCTCCCATTACAATATTGCCACGCCGTTGGACGCCATGTTGTTTTCCACCATGGGGATGGCTATAGTGGTGAATACCGTATTTGTGGCACTTGCATTATTGTTTTTTAGGACGGTAAAGGATCTTCCAAAAGGCTATAAATTAGGTATTCAATTGGGGTTTTTGATTTTTATTTTGGCCAGTTTGGAAGGGTTTATCATGGTATCCAACATGGGCCATACGGTAGGGGCTGAGGATGGGCAGCAAGGTTGGTTCTTCCTCAATTGGGCCAGACAATATGGAGATCTCAGGATCGCTCACTTTCTCGGCCTTCACGCCCTTCAGGCAATACCCCTGTTTGCCTGGTTTGTAAGCCGTGACAAAATCAAACCTGTACTTTTCTTTGCTGCAGTCTATGGTTTGTTGTCCCTAGCCACTTTACTTCAGGCCTTAGCCGGCATGCCTTTGATATTTATAAGTTGAAAAAATTAAAAATGGCCGCAAAGTCGCAGAAGTTTTAAAGAAGTCGCACGAAGTAAAAATTGGCCACATGAGACGCAGAGGTATTAAGTTTTTGTTAAGAAAAAGGGGGCACAAAGGGATTTTTCGTACTTCAAAAATGGCCACAAAGGAAAAATGGCCACAAAGGCGCAAAGGCGCTAAGTTAGAGTAAGAAAAAAATGGGTCACGAAGGACACCAAGTTCAAAAGAAGTCGCACGAAGGGAATTCTTTGTACCTCGTACTTCGTATTTCGTAATTCAAAAATGGTCACAAAGTACCACTAAGTTAAAAAGAAGTCGCACGAAGGGAAAAATGGGCACAAAGTGGGAAAAAGGGCACAAAGGTAAGAAATGAAAAAAAAATGGCATCGCAAGAATTTTATAAGAAGTTGCAAGGCTCTGCGAAACTCCATTAAAACTCTGAGTAACTCTGTGTCCCTTTTGACCTGGATCGCCTAGAATACTTAGTACATAGTACCTTGTACTTTGTCCCCATTTCAAATCCTCACCAAACATTAATCCCAATTCCCTGCCTTTCAGTTAAAAATCTTCTGATTTATTTTTTATCGATTTGATTCGGATGAGAAAAAGTTTGTATATTTGACGGGCAAATAGGGTTACCTAACCAATATTTGCTATGAATCGAAACTCAGATAAATTCCTCTTTGAAGCGCTCACCTACGATGACGTGCTTCTTGTGCCGGGTTACTCAGAAGTATTGCCGCGCGACACCAACACCTCAACTCAACTTACCAAAAACATCAGGCTCAACATTCCTTTGGTCTCCGCTGCCATGGACACCGTGACAGAGGCCGAACTTGCCATTGCCATCGCTTTGGAAGGCGGATTAGGTTTCATCCACAAGAACATGAGCATCGAGCAGCAGGCCGCACAGGTCCGCAAAGTGAAAAGATCCCAAAGTGGGATGATCCTCGATCCTATTACCCTTGATATTGATGCAAAAGTAAGAGATGCCCAGGCTATCATGAGCGAATACAAGATCGGTGGTATCCCGGTGATCAATGAAAACCGTGAACTTAAGGGTATCATCACCAATCGTGATCTACGTTTTATCAAAGATCCAAACAGGCTCATTAAGGATATTATGACTGTAGAAAATCTGATAACTGCCAAAGGTGGTATCACTTTGGAACAGGCAGAGGAAATCCTTCAAGAATACAAAATCGAAAAACTTCCTATCATTGATGAGGACAACAAGCTTTTGGGATTGATCACCTATAAGGATATCCTCAAAAGAAAAGATAAGCCAAACGCCTGTAAGGACGAATATGGCAGACTTAGAGTCGGTGCAGCAGTTGGCGTGACTGCCGACATCGAGTCCCGTGTGGAGGCTTTGAAAAATGCCGGCGTTGATGTAGTCAGTATCGATACTGCCCACGGACACTCTAAAGGTGTAATCGAAACTTGTAAAAGAATTAAAGCCAAATTCCCAGAGCTTGACGTAATAGTCGGCAACATTGCCACTCCGGAAGCTGCTGTAGCTTTGGCAGAGGCTGGTGCCGATGCGGTTAAAGTTGGTGTGGGACCAGGTAGTATATGTACGACTAGGGTGATCGCCGGTGTGGGTGTACCTCAGCTTTCTGCGGTATTTGAATGTGCTGAAGCGTTAAAAGGCAAAGGTGTGGCTGTCATTGCTGATGGCGGCATTCGCTACTCAGGTGACGTGGTCAAAGCAATCGCTGCCGGTGCAGATGCCATTATGATCGGATCTTTGCTGGCCGGTACCGAAGAGGCTCCTGGAGAAATGATCATTTACGAAGGAAGGAAATTCAAATCCTACCGTGGAATGGGCTCTCTCGAAGCTATGGAGTCTGGTTCAAAAGACCGATATTTCCAGGATGCTGAGGATAATGTCAAGAAATTGGTTCCTGAAGGGATTGTAGGCCGTGTGGCGTTCAAAGGGCTAGTGCAGGAAGTACTTTACCAATTGGTAGGTGGACTGCAGGCCGGAATGGGCTATTGCGGTACGCAGTCGATTGATGATTTGCAGAAAAACGGCAAGTTTGTCAAGATAACCGCCGCCGGTGTCCGTGAGTCCCACCCTCACGATGTGAACATCACCCGCGAAGCACCTAATTATAGCGCGAAGTTTTAAATACGAAATCCCTGTGTAGGGGTGAAAAATTTTTCACCCCTACACAGGGATTTTTTTTCACAAATTCATTTCCAATCCCTTCTTAATCAACTCCGTCGCATTACTAACGTCGAGTTTTTGGTGGATTTTTTTTCGGTGGGCTTCTATGGTGTGTACGCTCAGGCAGAGCTTGTCGGCGATGTCCTTGTTTGCCAGCCCTTCCACGACTATAAATTTCAGGATCTCAGTTTCCCGGCGTGAAAGCTTAAACTTTTCCTTGTAGACATCCAGGTAGATTTCCTCACTAGCTTGCTTGAGCACATTAGGGAAGTGTAAAATGTGGCGGTTTTCCACCACTTCGTAAATGGTGTATATCAACTCATCCGGATCGGCATCCTTGAGCACATAGGCATCAATGCCCTCTTTCACACAAGCCTTGAATATGTCCTCCTCATCATACATGGATAAGACAATGATCTTACAGCGCTTGCAGGAGCTTCTTATATTCCGTATCAGGTTCATGCCGTCCATACCAGGCATATTGAGGTCGGTAAGCACAATGTGGGGCTGTGGTCTATATTCCTTCAGGTAGTCCAGTACTTCCAAACCATTTTTGAAAATTCCATCCACTTGGATCTCTTCATCCTTTTCTAACAAACCCGCTATCCCCTTGGCAAACATCTTATGGTCGTCTGCCAGTATTATCCTGATCATGATTCCTTACTTTAATATTCACCCAATTTAAGCGTAAAGGATCAATTTGGCAAAATAAGTTTGATCGATGTTCCTTTTCCGGGACTGGAGTGTACCTGTGCATTTCCCCCTATGCTCTGCATTCGGCTATTTAGGTGGTGTAGGCCCATGCCTGAGCTTTTTTGGGAGGTGTCAAATCCTACCCCGTCATCGCTGATTTCCAGCAAAGTTTCACTGCCGTTGCTCTCAATTTTCACATGAAGCAATTTGGGCTGGGCATGTTTGATGGCATTGTTGAGACATTCTTGGGTGAGTCTTGCCAATACGAGCTTATGATCCTGCGGTAGGCTATCCAAAGGGGAATCATATTCCATGCGTGTTTGACAAAAACCCGTTTTCTCAATTTTTTCCAGTTCCTTTTCTATGAATTCCTTAACGCCTATACCTTCAATCCAGCTTAGATTAAGGGCTTTGGAAAGGTTGCGGACTTCTTTGATGGTTTGGGTAAGCAATTTTTTGGTTTCAAAAATTTGTTCCGTCCCGCCCTGGTTTAAGTTCAGCTTGGCTAGGGATAGCATCTGCCCAATGTTGTCATGGAGTTCTTGGCCTATGTATTGGAGGGTTTCTTCTTGGATTTCTTTTTCTACTTTTAATATGGTATGCTCGTATTCTGCTTGCAATAATGCCACTTGCTGTTTGTTTTTAAGCTGCTTTTGACGGTGGAATATTACCATGAAGATGATGCACATGGCCAGAATTAACGTAATTGAGATTCCCGCAAGAATAATTATGTAAACCTCGAAAGCTGTAGGGGAATTCATCTATCTGGTTGCAATAGTCTTTTCTTTGAAAATATACGGTGTGTAGAAGGAAAAGGCGAAGATTAGATAAGAGGTGGCGCTTAAGAACCTTACCACAGCCCGTAAATTTAAAAATAACTCTTTATTCATGTCATACAAGACATGGATAGAACTAAAATAAATGGCTGTAGAACTATAAAAAATTAAAATTCCGCTTACGATCCATATATGGGGTATCCCAAAAGTGTTCTGATTTTCATATCGACCTTGTAAGATTACATCTATAAAAAACTTAATACAACATCCTATTATCATAAGACTGATTATCGAATAGGAATAGGTATGAAATACGGATGTGATATTTTGGAAAAAAAGGGTATTAGTGATACCCAATAAAATTAATCCAAACATTGAAAGCCTTACTATTTTTCTAAATTTTGCTTCCTGTGATATCAGGGTGAAATATAGTAAAATCAAAAGGCTTTCAATGTATACAAATCCAATATTGTATAAGAAGGAATTGTTGATTGTCCTGACTTTTAAATAATACCCAGTCATTTCCAATATCAACACTAACCCAATAATGAAGAAGAATAGCCTATGGATAGGCTTGTAGTTGTTTTTTTTTATAAAAAAACCAGGGATAATAATGAGAAATGAAATGACTATGAAGGTATTATATAAATCCATTGTCCATTCGATTAAATGTCGCCTCCACAGTGTGGTGGGCAAAGCTGGCCCGCATTTTCTATTTGCTCATCCTTAGTAGGATCTTCATTATCATTGGAGGCTGCCAATACCACTGTAAGTTGACCTGTGTAGTCATGGCCGCTTTCCTCTAGGTAGTCACTTCCGTATTCGGCAAAGAATATCTTTAGGCCTCCCATCTTTTCATCGGTCTGGGCAAGTAGCTTTTCAATGGTGTGTCTGTCAAACCATATCGATCGGGACTGCTCAGTGATTTCTTTGCCCTCCCTGTTTGTCGCAGGTTTGCCGATACCGACTTCTTTTCTGTAATTGGCGGTTAATTTTTTTAGTTCTTCAAGTTTCATGTTCTTAGGTATAAGGTGTTCTAATTTATTAAGGATATTTTAATTCTCCATGATGATCAGGAAAATTTATAGGTTTTGGCAAAAAGGGTAGGGGCAAATAAGGATATGCCGATAATCAAAAGCATCAATCCGCCCAATGAATGGCTGAAATTCAATGCCGTCTGTATCAGGGAGATTTCTGCCTGTGGATACATATACAGGATCCCCAACATAAATGTACTCTCCAAGTAAAATATGAGTACCCCTATGCACACCCAAAAATTGGAAATGGACAACAGGTTTTGATCGGCAAATTCCTGTGAGGTGAGGTTTTTATATAAAGACTTGCCTGCAAGGATCAATACCAGCGTCCAGAGCGGAAGGTAGTTGATGTAGTGCATGTGGTCTTTCACATCCGTTTGCCAGTCTATACGCAGGCTGGGGATGAGCAGCATGAGAATCATGATGCCTATGACCAACACCCTATTTCTGAAAACAGGTAGCTGCTGGGAAAAATAGTAGGTCAAGATAGCCGGCACTACATAAAACCAGCTCAGGGTATACAAGATATTTTTATTTATCGCTTTGGTTACCAAAAATTGATTAAAAGTTTCAAATATGAATACCAGGATTAAACATATCAATAGCAAAACTTCCGATTTTTGAAAACTCGATTGTTTATGAATCAGGTACCCCAAGGCGACTAAGGCACTAAGGCATACTAACAGTAAATAAATGGAAAAACTCATCTTAAAAAACTTTATGTGGTTGATCATTCAAAATAACCTATTACCACCCATAAAAAAAATACCCCGATCGGGGTATTTTTACAAAAAAAAAGGCCGCCGAAATACTTTGGCGGCCTTTAATATTTTATCCCAAAGGGAGTTTATGCAACTTTCTTAGCTTCTTCAGCCGCTTTTTCCTGGGCAATTTCTCTCTTCATCAAATCCACTACAATTGGGGACGCGATATAGATAGAAGAATAAGTACCCACTAGCACACCGATAAGCAAGGCAAAGGAGAAGCCTGCCAGTACCTCACCGCCGAAGATCAACAATACCAATACCACAATTAGGGTGGTGGCAGAGGTGATCAAGGTTCTGGACATGGTTTGGTTGATCGCGTCGTTGAACATGGTCACCAACTTCGAAGTACCTCTGTTGGAAATGTTTTCTCGGATACGGTCAAATACAATCACGGTATCGTTAATCGAATAACCTACCACCGTCAGCAAGGCCGCAATAAATACCTGGTCGATCTCGAAAGTAGCACCGAAGGCAGTAGCAATGGCAAATGCCGCAATCACAAAGGCAGTATCATGCACCAAGGCAATAATTGATGCCAAGGAGAACTGCCACTTACGGAACCTCAACAAGATGTAAAGGAAGATGGCAACCAAGGCAAAGAACATCGCTTCCATAGAAGAATTCTTGATGTCATCGGCCACTGTGGCACCTACTTTAGAAGAACCGATCAAAGCAAATGAATTGGCTTCCAATCTTCTGGCATTATCCACTTGGTTAAATCCGGTCACTTCAGCAATACCGGCAAGAATACTTTGCTCTACCTCTCTGTTGGCTTCGTCAGAATCCTCATTGATCAGGTAAGAAGTGGTCACCTTGATGATGTTGTTTCCGCCAAAAGTTTTGGCCTCAACTGCACCGTCCATACGGGAATCCAAACCTGTTTTCAATTCTGTAGTGGTAACTGGCTCGCTGAACTCAACCGTATAGGTACGTCCACCGGTAAAGTCAACACCGAATTTCAAACCATTGACAGCAGCAACAGCCAAACCTACCACGATGATAGCTGTAGAGATTATATAGGCCACCTTACGCTTGCTCATGAAGTCAATGTTAAGGTTTGATAGGGCATTTCTAGAATAAGGTGTAGAGAAGGAGATCGAGCTCTTGTCGCCTTTCTTGCTCATCCAGTATACAATCACTCTGGTGATGAATACGGCAGAGAAGAATGAAGACGCAATACCGATCATCAAGACGATGGCAAAACCTTTAACCGGCCCCTGACCTAATGCGTAAAGAATGGCACCCGTCAAGAATGTGGTCACGTTTGAATCCAAAATCGCACTGAAGGCTTTGTTGTAACCGCTGCTGATCGCCTGAAGGAGACCCGCACCGTTTCTAAGTTCCTCTTTGATACGCTCAAAGATCAAGACGTTGGCATCAATCGACATACCGATGGTTAATACGATACCCGCAATACCCGGCAAAGTAAGCGCAGCTCCCAATTGAGCCAAGATGCCCAAGATGAAGAAAATATTAAATACAAGGGCTGCTGTGGCAATTAGACCCCCCTTAGCATAGTAAGCTACCATGAACAATACCACTAGCACCAAGCCAGCCACCATGGAGTAGATCCCCTGATTTTGGGCTTCAACACCCAAGGTGGCTCCGATCATGGCTTCTTCCACGATTCTGGTAGGAGCAGGTAGCGTACCTGATTTCAAGATATTGGCCAAATCCTTGGCTTCTTCGATAGTGAAGTTACCGGTGATTTCAGATTGTCCCGAAGGGATCTCACCCTGTACAGTAGGGGCAGTGTATACATAGTCATCCAATACCACGGCGATTCTTCTGCCGATGCTCTCTGAAGTCAATTTTCTCCACTTTCTGGCACCATCGGCATTCATCTGCATGCTTACTGCAGGTCTGGAGCTCTGGTCATAAGACTGGCGCGCATCGGTGATCACATCACCTTCCAAAGGAGCCTGCTCGGTACCTCTTGGAGTTTTGATCGCATGTAGTTCAAGCAGTTCCTGACCGTCAGCCTTCTGTGGCTTTACAGACCAAAGGAATCGTACGTCTCTTGGCAATACAGATTTGATGTCCTCACGGGCAAGAATTCTGTTGATTGTTACAGTATCTTTTAGGTCGTAAACAAGACCATAGTTTGCTTGTAGAAGAGAAAGCAAAGGAGATACATCAGAAGAGAAGTCGTCACCATCAGCACCTTCAGCAAGCTGTCGGGCTAGGTCGCCTTCTTCGTCGTCTTCACCCGCATCAGCATCCTCCTCTTGGTCTGCTGACTCTTGGCCTGCACCTTTTTGTGCTTGCGCTTCAGCTACCAAGATAGCATTGGCTCTTTCGATAGCATCACCGAACTCGTTGATCTCGGCAACTTCCCAGAACTGTAGCTTGGCTACACCTTGAAGAAGGTTTCTTACCCTCTCAGGGTTGTCCACACCAGGAAGTTCGATCTGGATTCTACCTGATCCCTGGATTCTCTGGATGTTAGGCTGTGCAGTACCAAAACGATCCACACGTGTTCTGATGATATTGAAAGAACGCTCAATGGCATTTTCTACCTCATTGTCAATTAGTCTCAACACATCGGCATCAGAAGTTTCAAGAGAGATACGGCCTCTGTTGGCCGCTGTCGCAAATACGGTGTTCAATTTTCTGTCCCCGGCTTTTTCCTGCCAAGCGGAATAGAAAATGTCTACAAACTTGTCATTGCTGGTTTTGGCTCTTTCCTGAGCGGTTTCTACAGCCTGGTTGAAAGTAGCATCCTTGCTGTTGCCGGAAAGTCCTCTTACGATTTCCACTGGAGATACTTCCAAGGTCACGTGCATACCCCCCTGAAGGTCAAGGCCTAGTCCAAGCTCGGTCTCCTTCACCTCTTTGTAGGTAAATTCAGCACCTAGAAAGTTGTAAACCGGCAGTCTCCATACAGAGTCAAGATAGGACTGCTTTTTGCTGAAATCCACATTGCCCACATTGTCTGTGGCATGTGCTTCGGCGTCTCTTTGGACGCTGTTTGAGATAAATGTAAATGACAGGTAGTACAGGCAAAGCGCTGTAATGATTACTGTCAAAAACACTATGACACCTTTGTTACGCATAGTAATAATTGATATAAAGTAAATTGATTGTTTTTAAACTGGGGTTGAGGGCATAGGAATGCCATCTGCCTGATATTTCAGGCTATTGTTGAATATAGAAAAATGGATATTAGGGGGCGTTGGGAGAAATGATCCTGGTAAGAAGGATCTCCAAAAAGTGACTGGGATAACGAGAAACCTCCTCTTTAACAGCAAAGGTCTCCTTTTCAAATCCTACGATCTCGTAGATGAAATAAAGGGCAGTCTCGGCTACAGTAGTGGCAAAAGGTACCACAGCATCCACGGCCACGTCAAGGAAAGTCTGGTTTTCGTTAGGCTGCTCCTCAGAGGCGGCCTGCTCCACTTTTTTGACGGATGAATCGAACTGCACAAACCTTTCCGACCCGGAGATCAGAATGCAGAAAAACACTACCAACAAAATGGTAACCCTTTCCTTCAATAGGCTTCTATTTTTTCTGTTTCGATTCATTAACGGCAAATATAAAGATAATTCAATACTTCTCCACTTTTTTAAAAAGAATTTGGGGAAGAATGGTTCCGGGGAGTAAGGATTTATTTGTCAGTAGGTTAGAAAGGAAGTTGTAAGTACGAAATACGAAGTACGAAGTGGTAACAACCGCGAGGCGCGCAAAGAAGGGATAATAGTTTGTGGCTTATGGTTTAAAGCTTATGGGATGAACGTTGTTTTCCGCTATCAACTTTTTAAGTTATTTGAGCGCCCATCGATAGGCTGCTTAGTACCTATTGCATTGTATAGTAGGGCAGATGTTGGTATAAAGTACCAGATACCAAGTATTTACAGGACGAGGTGCTGGTTTCGGAGATTAGTTGCTTTTAAGAATCTTGGAGATAGTGCTGCGCACTCAGAAGATGGTTTTTGGGCTTTTGCCATGAAGGTACGGATTATAGCAATTTATTATGGGGCGTGAACCTGTTTTTTATTTATCAGAAATCTTATTCAAACGAATTTTCCACTCGATTGAGTGGTTGGAATTTGAATATTCTGATAGGAGAGATTTTAAAAGTTTTTTAAGTTGACTGTTCTGATTTGTCTTTGTATATAGAACAATAAGTCTGTTTATATCATGAATGAAATTTATTAAAGCTAAGTGCTTACTTTTTTGGCCAAGCTTGAGACAGGATTTATAAAAGGATATTGCTGTTTCAAAATCTTGGGTTTTTTCTGCTTGCTTACCCTTTTTCCTCAAGTCATTTAATATTTGGTTATCCTTTGCCCATGACTCATTTGCTAACCTGATTTCCTCAGATTTCCTTTTTATCTTTCTGTAGTCTGCTTCAAATTTCATCGCTTCTCTTATTTCGGTGGAATTTTCCAAATCTGAAAATCTCAAAAACTTCTTAATAAATGTCATACCTTATTAACTTGATCATGGGTTTAAAATTAGTAACCTCTCTCCATGCGTTAAAATTTTGCAACTTAGTGAAGGTTATCTTGATAACTGGGAGGGAATAATTAAATCTCCGATCCGCTTTTTCCACTCTTTAGCTAACAAATAATCTTCTTCTGAGGGCGAGAATTTTTTACTATCATAAATTTCTATTTTAATATTCAATTGAGTTATGCTTTTGGGTTTCAATATAAGATGAATATGGTCTGTAGAATTATTTTTAGGGGTTGTAATTGTTGAATCCTGAAGAATACTAGCTTCTTTAATTTCATTAAGATCTTTAAATACAATTGATGGTGTAGCCGAAAAAAATTGAATGTATAAAATTTTTTTATTTTTTTCATCTATTCCGAGCATATATACTTTTCTCCAATAGGATTTGTAAGTTATAGTCATATTCATCTCCTTACTCATTCTATTAAAAAAATCTATTTTGTGTTCTTCTATTTCTAAATTTCTCTTTGATTCAATAAGGTAAATTGTTGAAATAGCAATTAAAGTTATGATTAGTAATATTAGTAAAGGTGTTTCCATAATTTAATTATAATTAAATTTAATACATTGAAATGTAAGTGATGTTATGGCAATTATAAATAGAAAAATGTTTGGGAATATTAATGAAAAGCATAAGAATTGCAAAAACATACCATTGATATACATCCTTTCCCCTAACGTATTGAAGTAGTCTGATGCAGTAAATGTTGAAAGGGATTTATTGAAAAATATCTGTGAAGCAATTATAAATCCGTATGCAATTTTTAAAATCAAAATACAAAAATGCGTGCTAAGATTACTCCCTAAATGGGGTAAGGGATATAAATAATAATAATTATCTGTAAATAATATTATCAATAGTGTGGCTGAAAAAATTGAAAAAGTGGTATTAGAGAGGCCTAAAGAATCGACTAAAGGAAAAACAGGCTTTTCATGGAAAAGCATTTTTTTTCTATAGTATCCCCAAATAATGATTGTAAATAACATGAGGAATATATAAACTAAGAGAAATATCTTTAGATTTACATTTATCATATTTCTGGGAGGATAATCATAGGTGTTTTTCGCTCTCTCAACAAAGTGTTTATGGTTGATTTATTAAATAAATGACCTATACAGGATTTATTTTCCTTTTGAACTAGGAGAATCTCCCCTCCCTTGGGTGTGATTAAACTTCTCATTAGCACGTTAGCGTTTTTATCAACAAAACTATGATCGTAAACTTCGAAATTTTCAGCGTATGATTTGGTTAATGGTTTTAGGTCAGTCTTGTCATTCTTAACATCAGAATCGATGATTGTGAAAAATATTAATTTAATATTTAAATAATTTAGTTTATTTAAAATTAAGTTTAAAGCCCTAATATTTAGAGTGTTAATATTTTTCACTCCAATGAAAAATTTTAACGGCAGGGACAAATTATATTCTTGAGGTAAAATTATTATTGGTATGGGTAACACCTTCGCTGCATTAAACTCAAAACCATTATCGTGTAAAAAATTTAATCCGATTTTATTAGGGTAAAGCATGAAAAGAATATCACCTTCCGCAATTAATTTTTGCGTTTTTAACAAAAGGGAATGTTTAAAAACTTTAATTCCTATTGGGAAATATTGACTTTGAGGTAATCTGTTTAGTAAATAATTGATTTTCTCTTCTGCCATCTTCTTTTCATTCCTTAAAATTTCTGATCGTGTCTGAATATCAGTTAGGGACGGAAGTAATAGCTGTACTTGATGAACCAGGAGAAGTCTTGCCCCCATAGCATTAGCCCAGATAAAAGCATGATTTAATAATAACTCAGTGTTTAAGGAAAAGTCAATATGCACAATTAGCCTAATCTTCATTGGAGGATGTTTTCTTTTCTGAGTTTTTTAGATTTAAGGAATCGTATACTTTTTTAAGTGAGTCATTATTTTCAGATAGTACATAAAGCACATCTCCTGCTTTAATCTTGGTTGTTCCAGCTGGAATAGAATATTTACCATTGTGCTCAATCATGGCAATTAAGGAAGTCCGGGGGAAATTGAGTTCTACAATCTGTTTTCCAAGCACAGAACTATTTTCTGTGATTTGTATTTTTTCCATCTCTGCTTTTGGGTTATCCGATAAAAGCAAATCCATGGGCAACCTTTGCTTTACTTTTTCAGGGAGGGCCACGTGAAATAGTTTGGCTATGTAAGAAAGAGTGGTACCCTGTAGTAGTACTGAGGTCACGGAAATAAAAAAGACTATGTTGAAAATAATACTGGCTTTTTCAATACCGGCAATTAACGGGTAAGTGGCAAACACAATGGGTACTGCCCCACGGAGTCCTACCCAAGATATATACCACCTCCTTCTGTGCTTCATCTTAAAGGGTAAAAGACTTAAAAAGACACCCACAGGGCGGGCAATAAGAATCAGGAAAAGTGATATAATCATACCTATTCCCATAAGAGGTATGATTTGGGAGGGGACCACTAAGAGCCCTAAGGTTAAAAACAGTACAATTTGCATTAGCCAAGCCAGTCCATCAAACATCTTGAGCACCGTCTTTTTATGGATAAATTCTTGGTTGCCTAAATATACCGCTGCAAGGTATACGGATAAAAAACCATTGCCTCCAAACAAGTCCGTACTGGAAAAATTTAAAAGCATCAAACCTATAACCAAAACAGGATATAAGCCATCAAAGCCAATATCGAGTTTATTGATAACATACTTACTCGAAACGCCGAAAAGGAAACCCATACATGCCCCGATCATCATTTGCCTCAAGAATAAGGGAAAGATTGTCCAAATTGACTGGTCGGGATTCACCACAAGGCCCAAAAAAGCTATGGTCAACACGTAAGCCATTGGATCATTACTGCCGCTTTCCAGTTCAAGAGTTGGTCTTATCCGGCTTTTGAGTGCAAGACTTTTGGATCTGAGGATGGAAAACACAGCAGCAGCATCCGTGGAAGAAACGATCGCCCCAAGCAGCAATCCTTCATAAAGTGAAAAATCAGTTACCTGCCAGACAAAAAGCCCAAGGCTTATCGCAGTAATCAAAACACCAATAGTGGATAGTGTCACACCTTGCCATAGAACGGGCTTTATAGACTGCCAGCTTGTATCTAGACCGCCAGAAAAAAGAATGAAGTTCAATGCTACTATGCCAACAAATTGGGCTACTTTTAAATTGCTAAAATGGATACCGGCCAATCCCTCTGAGCCTGCCAAAATCCCCACAAAAAGGAATAGAACCAGAGTAGGCACCCCGAATTTATAGGAGGTTTTTCCCACTACGATACTTATGATTAAAAGGATTGACCCAATTAAAAGTATATTTTCTATTGTTACGTTCACAGCTGCTATTTTATGAGTCCAAATAGAAGGGATGAAAACAGCTTTTCCAAGACAACAGGAATTCTCCCTCAATAACCTAAGGGTTTATACCTGAATATCTACGTATAGCAGTTTTCAACTCCTCTGTATTAAGAGGTGCAATAGCCAAAAAAAAAGTGGCTAATCAGTAGGTTCTTTGAAAGACTACCAATAATAATGGAAAGGAAAAATTATTTTGGTCAGGAAAAGTAGGAGCTGAAAGTGCTCGGCAAATTTGTTGTTGACCCCAGTCCCAAGGCCAACTAAAGACGGATTAGGCGAAGCCAGTTTGTCGCCCAGTATTGCTTTTTTTAATGAAGCTTGGTTAAGTTTGGAAATTGAAACTCTGACAGGGCTATTTAAGGGGGTGATTTCATTTTGTAGGGGCCCTTTCACCATATATTCTGCTTCATTAGGGCCTCCCTGCAAGCTTTTGCTCCCAATGAGGAAAAAAGAAAGGGACACAAACATACCAACCATCAAAAGCTGAAGGATGTCTGTCATATGTCTTTTCCAGTTCATAAAATAAAGCTAAGTGATTATTGGGGAAATTTCAACCTTAAGCACAAAGAAAACCATCTTAAAAAAACCACTGCTTATCTTAAGATGGTTACCCGAAATGATTAAGTTTGCGGGCGAACATTTAATTGAATGATTATGAATAAGCTGAAGGTATTCCTCATTTTGATCGGTTTCCTTTTCATCCAAAACGCAAAGGCCCAAGATTTGGGAAGTCCAAAATCGGCCCTAGAGAACTTCTTCAATCATTTGACGGGTGAAGACTTCCAGCCTAAGGCAGCTTCCAAGTCCCTTGCTCCTGCGGATTTCTCACAAGAAGAATTGGAAGAGCAAGCTATAAAATTAAAACAGGTTTTTGATGGCGCCGGAGTAATTATTCATCTGGAAAGGATTCCTGATGATCCGAATTATGTAGATTCTACCGAAAACACAGTTCGCTCTATATACATAGTTGAGGAAAGCTTGCCCCAACTTTACCTTGAAAAAGAACAGGGGGTCTGGAGGTTCTCAAGCCATTCTGTTGCCTCTATCAATCAGATTCACGCCGAGTTATATCCATTCGGAGCAGATAAGCTGTTACAAGTACTCCCAAAGTTTGGGACAGACACTTATTTCGGACTTCAAACCTGGCAATTAATAAGTATCTTTTTAGTTATTTTATTGGGTTTTGCTGTTCACAAGGTCTTTACCCTTTTCTTTGAGTATATAATTATCTCTTCCTTGGAAAGGCTTGGTTATGAAAATGCTGCCAAGAAATATGTCGTACCCGTAGCTAGACCGCTCAGTATTTTTGTTCTGTTGTCCTTGTTTGGGATTTTTATTCGGGTTTTGCAACTTCCAATCGAAGTTGTCCATTACAGTCTATTGGTATTGAAATTTCTCAAGCCTTTAGTGGTGACTGTTATGTTCTACAGGCTAGTGGGGGTGTTGAGCGCCTATTTAGAAAAAATTACGGCCAAAACAGAAAATACCCTAGATGATCAACTAGTGCCATTGATGCGTAAATCCATGAAGGTTTTTGTGCTTTTGGTGGGGGTGCTGTTCATCCTTAAAGAAGGGTTGAATATAGATATTTGGCCATTGCTTACAGGACTTTCCATAGGTGGTCTTGCATTTGCGTTGGCAGCTCAGGACACCATCAAAAACTTTTTCGGCTCCCTCATGATTTTTGTGGATAAACCCTTTCAGGTAGGTGATTGGATTACTTCCGGAGATATTGATGGATCTGTTGAGGAAGTGGGTTTTCGTTCTACAAGGGTTCGTTCCTTCAGGAATTCAGTGTACTATGTCCCCAATGGCAAATTTGCTGACTCCACTATTGATAACCATGGTTTAAGGCAGTATAGAAGGTTCTACACCACATTTACATTGCCTTTGGACACTCCACCAGCTTTGATTGAACTGTTTGTGGCCGGATTAAGACAAATAGTAACTGAGCACCCCAAAACCAGAAAAGATTCCTTTAATATCTATTTAAATGACATTTCGGCCTATTCTGTAAATATCATGTTTTATATCTTCTTCAAGGTTCCTACATGGTCGGAAGAACTACAGGGCCGGCAAGAAATTCTTTTGAAAGTTCTGGGCCTTTCAAAGTCCATAGGGATCAGGTTTGCAATTCCCTCTCAGGCACTGCAGGTGGAGAAATTTCCCGGCCAGGAAAGTTTGACACCAAATTATAATGATGAGCTGAAGACCAATAAAGACGGATTCAAAAACTTCTTTGGAAAAGATTCCAGCGGGGACAATTAGCTTTTCATCATAAGGCCTGAAATAAAAAAAAGAGTCGGGCCAGGAGCTCGACTCTTTTTAATCTTATGCAATTATCACTCCTTTCACACTTTTGGGCTAGTTTTGATTTCTATTATCCTACTGAGTTCATCCTCCCATTTCCTTACCAGCTCAAACTCATTTTGAAGACTGGGGAATTTTGAACCGTTGTAAAACTCCAAGTGCACAGGTGGGTTAGAATTGCCTTTAAAATAGCAGCTTAATTGAACCATATCCATTATTTTATCATTTCCCTTTCCCGTAGCTATCAGGTAGTTTTTTTGGACATCTACATTTTGCAAATCGGAAAGATCAACAACTTTAAGTTTTTCATTTTCCTCCGTATTTTCCAGATAAAGGAGTTTATTGCCTTGATCATTTACTCCTATGGCATATCTGTTTCTCCAAGTGTCAGCATTCTGTACTGATATTCCCAATTGATTTGCTTTATTCTTTAGAAGGGTTATCAATTCTTGTTTTTGGGCTTTAGATTTTCTGCTATATAAATAAAACGGAATGCAGAAAGCAATAATTAAGACTAGCGAAATTAGTACCGCTGTCATGTCTATATTGAACATAGTTAGAATATTTTGTATGTGACTTATCATTGGCCCCTAGGATTTGACCGGATAGAAAGTCAGCGTAAATAATTAAATAATGCCTGATAGGCGGTCTCGAAGGGTGTTTTTTTACTTACCAAAAATAAGCAAAGGGATAAATCAAATCTGAAATAGTGAATTCCACCCATATAGTATTGAGGTAGGTGAAAAGCATTTTCAGCAAAAGGCTATGCAAAATTATAATTTTACCCTCTTGCAATTTTAAAAAGAAATTATTTTTTAGATCCCCTTTGAAAGATACTGCATCCAAAAGATCCGCTGAAACAAGATAATCGAATTGCCTATTAGATTCGTAGGCTTCTGGGGTAATAGTATTATTTTTATGCGAAGTAGATTTTTGATGAAATCCAGAAAGCAATAGCGGAACACCTACATTAATGTAGAGTATCAAAGCTAATAGGCTCAGTACAATTTTTTGCTTGTTTTCAGTCATCTAACTTCAAATTTACAGGAGTTTTTGAATCGGAAGGAATTTAATTGTTGATATTTTTTAACATAGCACTGTGTGTTGTACTCCACCTCTTGTTCCCTATCTCCATTTCGAAGAGCCCCATCCAGCTTTATTTTCTGCCGTCTGGGAATTTACTGGCACCCATGCTCTTTCGGAAAGTATGGCTTTTCCCCTCATCACAAACCTCTACTTAACACTTTCTAATTTTACCAGATACATTTATAAAATGCAAATCGACTAAATAGGCTTAGGAATAGCTGTATTCCTGGCATTTGCTGCACCAATAGTCTTCGAAGGCCTATAGAACAGGAGTCTTAAAAAGATGCTTCATAATTTTTCATTCTTTATAAATCAAAACGGGTGGGAACCGAGTTTAATTGATTCTTGGCAAAACAAATTCAACCTTGGTTTTGACTTTGTACAAACCCGCTTGGTATACTGGAAGGGTAATTCAGACTAGTGACGAATATTTGGTGCCTAACACAAATTAACACTATATGAGCAGGGCTGTAGAAAAAGAAAATAAAAAATATTACCCTTGGTACTCACTCCCTCTTTCAGAAATTTTTGCTATCCTTAATAGTTCAGAAGAGGGAATTTCTTCGGAAGAAGCTACCATTCGATTAACGTCGAATGGACCGAATACCTTGGTGGGGAAAGGGAGAGAAAGCGTTTTTAGGATACTGGGAAGGCAGTTTTTAAATCCTCTTATCTATATTCTTATCGGGTCCACTGTAATAGCCCTCACCATGGGGAAATTCACCGATGGCATTGTTATCATTTTGGTTATTTTGATCAATGCTATTATTGGCTTCATTCAAGAATATCAAGCAGGCAATACTATTGCAGGGTTGTTAAGTCTTGTGCCCGAAAATGTCACCGTGTTGCGGGAGAAAGAGCAGATCAGCATTCCAATTAGCGAGCTGGTAATTGGCGATTATGTTCTCCTTCAGGCAGGAGATAGAGTGCCTGCTGATCTTCGGCTTAATTTCACAAAAAATGTGCGATGTGATGAAGCTATTTTAACCGGGGAATCATTTCCAACTGAAAAAAATACCCATGCATTGCCTCCTGATGTAGGAATTTCGGCACAGAGCTGTATGGTGTTCAGTGGGACATTGATTACATCCGGAACTGCCGAAGGAGTGGTGGTAGCTACCGGCATGGATACGGAAATAGGTAAAATTGCTGAACTTCTGGAGACTACCATACCACCCAAATCTCCGCTCACTCTATTGCTGGAAAGATTAGCGACACGGATTACTACGGTCACTATTATAGTGGGGCTTGCTGTTTTTGGCATGGCAATTTTTAGGGAATATACTTTTGTTGATGCGGCATTTTCGGCCATTACATTGGCAGTTGCCGCTATTCCTGAAGGCCTGCCGGCAGTGATAACCATAGCAGCCACCATTGGGGTGACGCGGATGGCAAAAAGGAAGGCCATCATTCGGCATTTGGCTTCAGTAGAAACCCTTGGCAGTACTACCGTGATTTGCTCCGATAAAACAGGTACCCTCACCAAAAATGAAATGCAGGTTGATTATCTGTGGACAAATAATATGGAATTCCCCGCCCAGGAGGTAGAAACCCTGAATTTTATAAAGGAAGGAAGTCATTCGGCAGGTTTATTAAAAAAAATGATCTTTTCGGCAACACTATGCAACGATGCCTCACTGCAAGAGGATAAGGGCACAGATGAAGTTATAGCCATAGGAGATCCCACTGAGGTTGCACTTTTGAAAGCTGCGGTTAGTTTTGGTGTGGATCCTGAAGTGTTGACCTCCCAATGGAAAAGGCTGGATGAGTTGCCTTTTGATTCAGACACCAAAATAATGGCCACTCTTCATCAATCCACTGAAGAGGAATGGGTTATTTTTCTAAAAGGAGCTCCGGAATCTATCATACCTCTCTTGGCCAATTCTGGAGGAGACGTCCTTAAAGAGGAAATTCGCAAAGGCGTATTGCAATTTGCCCGAAGAGGATTGAGAGTGCTAGCTTTTGCCTCAAAAAATTTATCCAAGGCAGAACCTCCCAAAATCACACATGGATGTTTAAATCAATCGACCTTTCTGGGGTTGATCGCTATGAGTGACCCACCAAGGCAGGAAGTGAAGGAGGCCATAAGCATCTGTCAAAGTGCAGGCATAATTGTAAAAATGATTACCGGGGACCACCCAGTAACTGCGGTTGAAGTGGCGAGGCAGCTTGGGTTGGCACAAAATGAAAAGGTGATCACGGGTGATGAGCTTCACAAACTGAAGGAGGAGGAGTTACAGGAATTGATAAGGGATACACATATATTTGCAAGGGTTTCTCCAGCGGATAAGCTGAACATCGTAAAGGCCCTGCAGGCAAATGGAGAAATTGTTGCCATGACCGGAGATGGAGTCAATGATGCCCCTGCCCTCAAGCGGGCAGATATAGGCGTGGCAATGGGGATCAGCGGGACCACTGTGGCCAAGGAATCGGCGGATATGATTCTTGCCAATGACAATTTTGCAAGTATTCAGGCGGCCATTGAGGAGGGGCGTAGGGTATTTGACAACATCCTCAAAAGTATTATTTTTCTGTTGCCTACCAGCATAGGGTTAGGCTTGGTGATTTTTGTAGCAGTGATCTTCTTCCCCTCAGAGGAGGGGGTACTCCTTAAACCTATGGTGCCTGTTCAGGTTCTTTGGATCAACCTGATTACTGCTGTTGCGTTGACCCTACCACTTGCCTTGGAAGCTAAAGATGCGGATGTGATGAGCCGGCCTCCCCGTAGGCCAAGCACCCCTTTAATTAATTCCTATTTCATGTTGCGGATTGTATTGGTTGCCATGGTGATGGCAGGGGGGACAATTTGGTTGTTCCTCTGGGAGTTCCAGTTGGAGATGTCAAAGGGAGCTGACAGGGCCCTTGCTATTTCGGAGGCCCAAACCATGGCTGCTACTACAATGGTATTATTTCAGGTGATTTATCTTATTGATTGCCGCTCACTCAAGCTTCCTGTCCATAAAATTCCCCCTTTTTCCAACCCGGCTATTTATTTTGGGATTGCAGTTGTTCTACTGGCCCAAATAGCTTTGGTTTATTCGCCTTTCATGAATTACTGGTTTTATACCTCTCCTTTAACTATTAAAGCTTGGGGAATGTCTTCATTAGTGGCCTCCACCATTTTGATCGTAACCAGTGTCGATAAGTGGGTTAGGAAGGGAAATCAGGTTTGTGTTGGTCACAGGTAAGTATAATTTTTAAGGATTGTTATGTCATTAGTTTCAGATGCGCATAGGTGCCGTCAGAAATCAATTTTTTGAGCTATGGATGGGTAATTAAAAAAAAGCCTCCACAGCAGGTGGAAGCCCTTTACTAACCATTTTGTACTTATGAGAATTAAATATACTAAAAATAGTTAACACTTGTTACAGTTTATTATGCCCGTGCAGGCTGGTCCGTGGTGATATAGTGTATTTTTACCACAGAAAGCACAGATTTTGTAATCGGTAAATAAAACTGCACCACTTTCGGTAAATAAGAATGCACCAAATTTGGCAACAATAGTGCACCACTAAAAATCCTCTTGGGGCATGCCCCAAGAGGATTTTAGAGTATTTTGCTGGTCTACCAAAACTAGCATTTTATGAATGTGTACTTAGACAAATTTATGACTTATTTCGAAATCCACCGCCTCCAAAGGGAGGGATTTTCCCTCCGGCAGATCAGCGAGCACCTTGTCCTCAACAGGCGAACCGTAAGCAGGTACCTATCCATGAGCGAGCAGGACTATGAGCTGATGCTGATACAGCAGTCACAGCGCCCCAAGGTCCTTGCTCCCTATGAGGAGTTTGTCAGGCAACGCCTGGAAAACTTCAGGGACACACCTGCAGCCCAGATGCATGACTGGCTGAAGGAACATTTTCCGGACCTGCCAAAGGTCTCCCCAAAGACCGTCTTCAACTTCGTTTCCTGGGTCAGGGACAAACACAACCTTCCCTTTGTCAAACTCCCCCGAGAGTACGAAATGACGGAAGAGCTTCCGTACGGCAAACAGGGCCAGGTCGACTTTGGCGAATACAACATGCGAAGCGGCACGGGAAAGAGGGTAAAGGTGTTTTTCTTCACACTTGTCCTTTCCCGCTCGCGGTTCAAGTACGTATGGTTCACCGACAGGCACTTCACTTCCCTGCTGGCCATAGAGGCCCATGAAAATGCCTTTGCATACATCGGAGGCATCCCCCTGGAAATGGTCTATGACCAGGACAAGGTGTTCATGGTAAGCGAAAACGGAGGGGACCTCATCCTTACGGACGCCTTCAGGGCCTATACCCGGGAGCAGTCCTTCAGCCTTTACTTCTGCAGGAAAGCCGATCCCGAAACCAAAGGGAAGGTCGAAAACGTGGTCAGGTACGTAAAGAGAAGCTTTCTTTACAACCGCACCTTCCACAATATCGAAACCCTCAACGACGAGGCCATGGGATGGCTTGGCCGTACCGCAAACGCACTTCCCCATGCGGTGACCAAAAAAGAGCCGCAGTCAGAGCTTTACATCGAGCTGCCCTTTCTCACCCCGTACCGGCCCTGTGCCCCAAAACCCGCCGTACCGGCCCTCTTTGCCGTCCGGAAGGACAACACCGTCTCTTACAGGGGCAACTTCTACTCTCTTCCCCTGGGCACCTATAAAGGAAAAGGAAGCGAAGTGGCTGTACAGGCACAGGGGGATGGCCTTTTTATCTATGAACCCGGGGGCACCACGGAAATCTGCCGCCACGACATACCTGTGGGAACAGGCCAAAAAGTCCTCAAAACCGACCACAGGAGGGACAAAAGCGGCTCCCTTGAGGAGAAAGCCGCCCTGGTTGCCGGAATGTTCAGGGACAGCGAGGAGGCCCGGCGGTGGATAGGAATGATCCGCGCCGAGAAGCCCCGGTATGTCAGGGACCAGCTCAGCATGATCGAAAAAGCCCTTATAGGCGCCGATCCGGAAAAGACCGGGCTCACCCTGAGGTACTGCCTTGAGCAATCAATCTGCAGTGCGTCGGATTTTATATCCATCCTGGAGCTACAGGACACCTCAAGGAAGGAGGAAACCAACATCAGGGTACTCAACCCGCTGAGCGGAAAAATGCCCGACAGCGCCCTGGTACAGCCCGAAAAGAGCAATATCGGGGAGTATGAGGATATCGTGAAGAGCAAGAAAAAAAGCAACAGTTAACCAAAACAGGCCGTGGGAGCAATCTTTTGGATGCCTTCCACGGCCCCAAAACCAGACAGAAAATGGAGAAAAAAGAACAGATCAACGCCTTTTGCAGGCAGTTTAAGATCACCGGAATGGCCAACAGCCTGCCCGAGGTCATCGCCAAAGCGGAAAAACAGCGCTCCGGGTTCACGGACTTCTTCCTTGAACTGCTCCGGGAGGAATCGAACCTTAGGCTCAAAAACGAGGTGGCAAGGCGGAGAAAGGCCGCACGACTGCCGCTCAAAAACGACCTAGGCCAGTACGATCCGGGAGCCGAAAACGGCCTGAACCTGACAAGGATAAACCAGCTGCGGGAGCTCAACTGGCTCGACCAGGGGTTCAACCTCATGCTCATGGGCCCTTCCGGTACGGGAAAGACATTCCTGGCCTCGGGGCTTGGTGCCGATGCGGTGGACAGGGGCTACAAGGCCTACTTCAAGACAATGGAAGACCTTACAAACATCCTGAAGCTGAAGGACATGACCAGGTCGTCAATGGCCGAATACAAAAGGCTCCAGAAGGCGGATCTCATCATAATAGATGATATCATGCTCTTTCCGGTGGAAAAAAGCGTTGCCGTCTCCCTTTTCAACTTTATAAACCAAATCTATGAGCGGACCTGCTTCATCATCACCACCAACAAAATGCCTGCAGAATGGGCCAAAATGCTTGATGACGAAGTCCTGGCAACGGCATTGTTGGACCGCCTGCTGTTCCGTTGCGATATTATAAATTTATCGGGGAAAAGTTATAGAATGAAAAACAGGAAAACTTTCTTTGAACAGGAAGAATAGGCAGCGTATATTTACAAAATGGTGCACGCCTGTTGCCATTTTTGGTGCACTCCCATTTACCATTTTTGGTGCATTGTTGGTTACCGCTTACAGATTTCCACGGATTATTAATTGTAATTTCTCATACCCCATACTTCTCTGCGCTACTTTGATTATTCGGCCTGCGGCCTGATTTAGGGGTTTAGAAATTGCAAAGCGGCGAGGAGGAGGAAGCGTTGGCAACTTCTGGGTAGTTACATATAGGTTTGACCTTAGGGATCGCTATTCCTGTTAGATTAAATCATGGCGATGGTTAATGTTTGTCAAAAATATTGTTTTTGCTAATATTCTTAGAAGTCTATTCTAATGTCATCAATTGGATTAAGATAAAAGACCAGGCAGATTTGTTGGGTTATAATTACGAGACATTTAAAAAGGTGAGGCAAAAAGTAATTGAAAAAAATCCAAAACCGATAAAATTACCCACAGCAACCAATAAAAAGGTTTCTTATTCCTCTTATTAGCGGTTACTTTAGTATGGTTTTTCACAAGGAGTGGAAAAGCTTTTGGTTTATGGTTTAAGGACGGAAAACGGATGACCGAGAAAATATTTTAAAAAAAAAGCGAAACCTTTTGGTTGTGAATACGTTAGTGATAGTTCCAACGCATTTTTTAGCGATAATCACCAAAATTAATTCCATTATATAAGAAAAAGGGAAACTAAGGGGTTAGACGAACACGGAGTTAACACGGAGTTAATGGAGCTTTAACGCAGCTTTGGTGTGGCTTTAGGGCAGGCTTAGTGTAGCTTTGGTGCAGGGATGGGGGAGATGGTTTAAGGCTTATGGTTCAGGGTTCAAATGTTCAGGGTTTATGGTTTATAGGTTAGGGTTTAAGGAGAAAAAAAAATATGGCAAGGCAATCAGCAGGACATGAATTTGAGGGTACCGTGGATGGGGTATGCTTTTATAAGATGAATGGGAAACATTATGCGAGAAGAAAGAGCTCGCTTACTGGGGAACAGTTTAGGAAAAGGCCGGAGTTTGACAACAGCAGGAAGACGGCGTCGGAGTTTGGAAGGGCGACTTCATTAAGTCAGTTGTATAGGCATGCGGCCTGGAGTTTTCTGTATGATATGAAAACGGGCTATATGCCCTCTTATCTGACGGGGGTCTTTCAGCGTATTATTCAGTCCGACGAGATCTTGGAGAGAGGGGCTAGAAAGCTGTTGAATGGCAATGTGGGTTTGCTGAAAGGGTTTGAGTTGGCAAAAGAATACCGTGTGAGTGATTATGTGGAGAGTCTTCCTAAAGTGAATATATTGACGGAGGAGCAGGTAGTGGAGTTTGAATTTGGGAGTATGCTCAGGCATGTTCCACAGCGGGCCACGCATTTTTCGATCCGATATGGGGTGGTATTGATATCAGAGGATGGGGAGAAGCAGCACCAATGTTGGGATAATGAGGGGGATGAGTTGATCGTGCCGATCGAGGAGGGAATGGATCATCTTGGCAAGGTGCGAATGGCTTACGAGCAGAAATGTGAAGAGGTGCTGGTGACGGCTTTGATGGGGATAAGGTATTATCAGGTGGGGGCTGATGGGCCTGTTCAGCTGAAGGAAGGTGCGTGTGGAGTGGTGTTGGGGAGTGAGGTGAGCACTGGGCACGGAGCACTGGGCGCTGGGCACTGAGCACTGGGCGCTGAGCACTGAGCATTTAAAAATCCGGAAAGGCATAAATGGCCCGGCAAGATGCTCCATCTGACAACAATGACAACAGCGCCTTTCGATGCGAAGCATAGGAACAGCTGACAACCATCACAACCACGTGAACCTCAAGTACGAAATACGAAGGACGAAGTACGATCGGCATCCGATCCGGTCTTCGGTCTTCGGTATTCAGCCTTCGGTCTTCATTAAACCATAAACAAAATTAACGAAATACAAAACAGATGGCAGGCTCCGACGCCGCCATTTTTCAAGAGGCTGCAATATGCCGGAGATGCTGGCTGCAGTAGGAGGGACCCTGTTGGCCGCGCCAGTAGCCCTTCCAGCTGCAATCATCACAGCAGCAGGATACGCCGTGGTGATGGGATCGGTTCTGGCGGCGGTAAGTCAGGTAGCAAAGGAGGATAAATAAATAAAAAAGAGTAGAATTAAAACCCGAGGGAAACCTCGGGTTTTTAAGTGTGGTGGAGTTTTTCAGATGGGAAGGAGGAAAGAAGAAATTCAGTCTAGCCAAAGTCGAAGAAAATTTTGTTTTGATGTTTGGGCTTTATTTCTTTCTTTTAGGCAAAAATAAAACTTTATATAGATGGAACAGATTAGAGCCATAGATCCAAAGGATGAACCAGTCATCTCACCATTAAATGCAGCCATTCAACCAGGTATAGTATTAGGCTTGGTAAGCACCGCCATATCATTTATGGCATATTTTATTGATTTCAGTTTACTTGCCTCCAGTTGGTTTGGATTTGCAAGTTTTGGAATTATGCTAGGGATTATTATTTACTTTGGAATAGAGTATAGAAAAGAAGTTGGGGGCTTTTTAAATTTTGGCAAAGCATTTAAATTTTCATTTGTAGCTTTGTTAATCAGTGGTTTGATATCTACTATTGGAAGCCTATTGCTTTTTAATGTCATTGATCCTAGCCTTTCTACTGCTCTTGCCGATGTTTTGTTGGAAAACACATTAGCAATAATGGATAAATTTGGCGCAGGGAGTGCCCTTTCGGCTGATCAAATTGATGAAATGAGAACTGGCTTTTATGAAAACTACACTGTATTAGGAATATTCAAAAGTTATGGGTTCTATATTATTCCTGCTGCGCTCATTTCTTTAATTGCCGGAGGCATTATAAAGAAGAAAGATAAGTCTCTGGAAAATTAATATTGGTTAAAATTTTTAATTGCAGTTAGGGGAAGCGTATTTAGTATGCTTCCTCATTTTTTTTATAATTAAATCCTGCTGGCTTAAAAGTTCCGCCACATGCCTCCTCCTCTACATCGAATGGAACAGCATTTATAATTGAGAAAAAGGTTTTCAATTCTTTAGCTGACCATTCAGGTGTTCAGCTGGTGGAAAAGGTTTGAAAAGAGCTACGTGAAACCGTGTCCTTCACTTCGTACTTCGTCCTTCGTATTTCGTACTTTAAATGATTTCCGCTTTGAGCTTCAAATATGACTTCACCAGATCCAAGGCCCGGTCGAAGCTGTCATTGTTAGGTACTATGATGTCGGCTTCGTGTTTGAAGGGTTCGATGTACTTTTCGTAAGTGGGCATGACGTGTTTTTCATACCTATATAATACATCATCCAAATCGTAACCTCTTTCGACTTTATCTCTGACAATACGGCGCTTGAGTTTGATGTAATCCTTAGCGTCGATGAAAACTTTTAGATCAAGCAAACTGGCAAGTTCTGGGTAATACAATACAAATATCCCTTCCACCACAACTACGGGGGCTGGTTTGAATTCCAGCATCTTGGGAATCTTGTTGGGGTTGTTGAAGGTATATTCCTGACGGTAGACCGTTTCTCCGTTATGGATTTTGCGGATGTCTTCGGCGTATTGCTCGAAATCTATGGAGTGGGGGGTGTCAAAGTTGTGGATCCCGCGGTCATCCAGGGGTTGCTGGTGACGGGGCTTGTAATAGTTGTCCTGGGAAATTAAGCAGACTTGATGGGGTTCGAAAGAGTTGAGCAACCTTTCCAGAAAGAGGGTTTTGCCTGAAGCGCTGCCTCCTGTGATTCCCACGATGTATGGTTTATTCATGGGAGCCAAAATTATGAAAAAACTTTCAATCTAACTGCCCTCAAAAGTAAGAATGCAGAAAATCCGCCAATTTTTCCACCGCTTGCCCGCGATGGCTGATCTGATTTTTGTCCTCCATGCTCATCTGAGCGAAAGTGACCTCAAAACCCTCAGGTCTGAAGACGGGGTCATATCCGAATCCTTTTTCGCCAGACTTAGACTCCGTGATCTCCCCTTTGGCGATTCCTTCAAACTTATGTTCCTCTCCCTCCAATATTAAAGCGATCACCGTGCGGAATCTTGCCGAGCGGTTTTCTTTTCCGTTGAGCTTTTCAAGCAAAAGGTCCACGTTTCGAGCATCACTTCTAGGTTCCCCGGCAAATCTCCCCGAATAAACCCCGGGAGCCATGTCCAGCGATTCCACTTCAAGTCCCGTGTCGTCGGCAAAGCAGCTAACTCTGTAATTGTCCCACACGTATCTAGCCTTTTCAAAGGCGTTGTACTCAAGGGTGTCCCCCGTTTCGGGTAACTCCACTTCGCAGCCGATGTCCTTTAGAGACAACAGGGTGTAGTTTTCCCCTAATGCGGCTTTCACTTCTTCGATTTTTTTAGGGTTGTTGGTGGCAAAGCAGATTTTCATGATTCGGATTGTTTGAGGCAAATTTAATGGAAATGGCTATTATATAAAAATTGGGGATATTTCTAATAATTACTGTATAAAAAGGCAAGTAATTTGTTTTTTAAACTATTAAACTGTAAATTCAACGCATTAAACTGCATTTTATCCCAAGAATGTTGGTTTATGGTAGTATCCCAGATTTTTTTATTTAATCCTAATATCTATGACTGATATAAAAAAGAAGATCCTTGTATTGACCTCCTGTGAAAAACGAGGGAAGGACCTATTAAAATTATTGTCAAATAATAACTATGCTGTTCAGGTGCAAGTCCAATTTTCAGCTAAGGAAGAAGAATTGATAAGAAGGAGAAAGGTAGATGCTGTTATATGCGATCAGAAAAATAAGTCTATCGGAGGATTAAGTTTGTTTCAGGGGTTTTCAGATTATTTTTTTCAAATACCCTTCTTTCTTATTCTTGATGAGTTTGATTCGGAGGAAGTCATGCTTGCTTTGGAAGCTGGCGTTTCAAATTTGTTTTTTGCGCCTTTATCAAATGACCTTTTGCTGAAAAAGGTTTCCGTCGAATTTTCAAAGTTGGAAAAGGCGAATGTATTAAATACTACTGGATTTCGGGAATTTTTTGAAGATTCCTTTACCCCTAAAATGCTGATGAGAAATAATCGGTTTACTTCCAGCAATACTATGCTCAATGAATTAAACCCTGTATTCTGCAAGTTGGCCTTAGGTAAGACATTGGATGAGATTTTTGATCTGAGCAAGAGTAAATCAAATAGTCTAAACATTAAGCGGTTTATGAATGGTATTTCTAACTCAGTAAAGGTGTATGGAGTTGAATGTAAGCATACTGGAAGTGCGTATGATATGCTTTTATTACGCCCGTCCAATTCGTATTCGGGAGAGTATATTATAGAGCTGGTACCATTGAAACCGGTGGCTAGTGATGATGGTACGGTAAAGTTTGATGCGGAGATGTTATCAAGCGGCAAGTCGGTAAAACTTACTGAAAGAGAAACTCAGGTATTGAAGTTGTCGGCTTCAGGTATGCCTATAAAGGTGATTGCTGAAGAACTTAAGGTATCCAATAGGACTATTGAAAAGCATAGGGCCAATATAATGGAGAAGTTTGGAGCTAATAACATTATTGAAGCTATACAAGCCAGTTTGGCTTTATCCGGTAAGCAAAGGGGTGTTAATCTCGAATACAACCTTAATTAATGAAGCAAATTTTAGCTTTAGGATAAGTATTTTGAAAATCTCTGGAAATTCCAGGGATTTTTTTTTTGATTTTATTTTAGGGCAAACAGTCAGTGGGTAAGTGATTTCTCTAATTCTTAGAATGCATACTTTAATATCTACTTCTAAAATACAGAAAAATGACGTTTGAAGCTTAATAAATGGTTTTAATACGTATTATTACGAATGTGTTCTCATTTTTAAACTAGCGGAAATTACGTATTGTAGAGCTTTTGGGAGTGGGCTATCTTTGTGTATGAAGTTTATGAAAAGCATTTTCAAATCTTCAAAAAGCAAATTTTTAAATATCAGTGTCATGAATTATTTCTTTATTCTACCGCTTGTCATATTAGGCTGCTCAGTGAGTTTTTCCAGCCAGGCGCAATCCAAAGATAAAAAAAGCGAAGGCAGTACAACTGTAAGATCAGAAGCCTCAAAGGGTGATACGCTTACAATCAAATCCTATGGGCCAAATAACCAGGTAAAGATCGACACCCTATTGGTAAACGGCACTGATACCCTTCATGTGATCAACGGCCGGACGGTAGGTGAGATCAACCAAGCTGGGGAAAGTAACAAAGTGGAGATCAACCACAAACGACACCCAAATAATACTTCCAGCAACAAAGTGACCATCACCCAGTCCGGCAGTAATAACAGTGTCAAAATCAACTCAGGAAATTAATCAATTTATCTATAAACAATTAAAAATCAATTTACTCAATTTTAACTTTTAACTTTTAATTCTTAACAAAATGAAAAAAACAAGTTTAGTTTTAGGAATGGTCTTCGCTGCGACCTTCGCCATGGCGCAAAATACAGCTGATGTAACCCAATTAGGTAATCGCAATGCTGCAACAGTAGACCAAACTGGTTCTAATGGAGCTTTTATACTTTCAACTGGAAATGATAACAAAGCGACTACTACTCAAAACGGAGAAGGGAATTCTGGTTCTCAAATCCAAACTGGTAATCGTAATGAGGCTACCATCGATCAAAATGGTGTAGGTGGAGATAGATCTTCTGATTCAGATAATAATGTAGCATCTCAAATTCAGACAGGTAACAGAAATGCCGCATCAATTAATCAAGAAGATAATGGAGGTTCTACAGCTTCTCAAATCCAGACTGGTAACAGAAATGATGCTTCTATTTTCCAAAGAAATCCTTGGGGCGGTGTGAATGACCATTCTCAGATTCAAACTGGAAATGATAACAGAGCTGAAGCGAATGCTTGGAATGGTGGAAACACTGGTCTTCAGGTACAAACTGGGAGCGACAACTATTCTTATTTGACTCAAGCTCAAAGTGGAAACGATGCTACTCACCTACAAACTGGTAGTGGGAACTATGCAACAAGTGGTCAGTCTTCAGGTGGAAGCAGTGTATTTGTTTCTCAAGTTGGTGATGCTAACATTGCTACAACTGGACAAACTGGAGCTGGTAACGATATTGTTATGAGCCAAATTGGTTCTGGAAACAATTCAGGTGTAAATCCTTATTGGACTGGTACAACAGGTGTTAACCAAATAGGTGCAGATAATTCAGTAGCTTTTGCTCAGATTGGTGATGAAAATACTCATTATGTGGCTCAAAATGGAAACGATAACAGTGCTTTTGTAGCAGCAATCGGTGATGAGAATAAAGGCTTTATTTCCCAGAGAGGAAATGATAACCTTGCTGCTTTAGCTCAAGTAGGTGATGAAAATTATGCAAACATTTCTCAAAGAAATAATGATAACATTGCAGCTGTAGCACAATTTGGATATGAAAACACTGCACGTGTAAATCAAAGAAACAACGGTAATGCAGCCGCTATCCTTCAGAAAGGTGCTGAAAACGAGGCTATGATTTCTCAAAGCGGGTTCCCGTTATTCGGTGGTGGATCTAACTCAGCTCTTATCGCTCAGCATGGAGACGGTAACAAAGCTGGCGTGACTCAAGTAGGTAGAGACAACTCTGCTGCTGTATTCCAGTCTGGTAATGGTCATGCTGCTGGTGTTCTGCAGATAGGTGTAGGTAACACTGCTACTGTAATGCAGAGATAATCCACAATAGAACAAAGGATATTAAAACTCTCCAGAACTTTCTGGGGAGTTTTTTTTGTTAAACCATGCTGGTATTTAGGGTGTTGTTTAAAAAAAGACCCATCAGTATGAAAAATCTTATTCTTCTTCTCGCAACCTTCCTCCTTGTCTTCCCATATGCAAAGAGTCAAAGTTTAGGATTTCAACAAAATGTGGATGAAATCATTCTTTTAAACGTAAATGCTATAGAGCAAGCTAGTTTTAATTTTCAGAACTTAGCTTATATACAACAAATAGGAAATGTAAATGTAGCCAGATCTGTCCAGGAAAATCGTGGGTTTAACCAAAATGTAACTTTAGTACGGCAAGGTGGAGTGGCAAACATTGGCCGAGTTGATCAGCGAGGTAGTGCTCACGAGTTATTGCTTCAACAGCTTGGGGACATTAATTTCATTAATTTTATTCAAAGAGGGAATTTTTCAAATTTCATAATAGACCAGTCCGGTACTGGGAATGTGCTTGATGTTTATGTTTTTAATAATTCTGGAAGTAGGTCCTCTGGTAACATTAGGCAGGAAGGGAATTATAATCATATTGAATTATTAATGTATGGTGGCCGGGCTGTAGATATTTTTCAAAAAGGGGAACGCCATTCCATAAATGCCATTGTGAGCGGAGAGGATAGTTCTCTAAAAATATTTCAGGAGTCCGGCATGGCTGGTGAAGGTATGAGGGTATATGTTTTTACTGGAAATTAATTAATTTAGTCTGCATTTATTTCAGGTGTTATAGAGTGCATTTTTATCAATATATTTCGGTGTTAAGATTTGCTTATGAATTGGATTATCCTTTACTTTAGGATGGAAGTGATCTAATGATTTTTGTGATGAGAGTGTTGGTTTTGATCTTGTTTTTTTTCATTCTTGCTTTCCATTCCGAAGCGCAAGTTGATACTACATTTTTAAAAACATCCAGCGATTCTATAATTAACCAGTTAAGGCAGGATACCACTGATTTAAAAGAAGCTCCTGAAGCATTGAAAAACCTCTTGGAAAATATCACTAAAGAAGAAACCAAGAGAATGAAAGGGGAGTTGGAATTGGAAATAGATGGATTGATTATCGAAGAAACCATGACCAAAAGTGGGAATGATTTTTATGATTTTTTTTATAGGGATTGGGAACCACCTGTTGAGGCAAGGAATTACACCATTTTCATTATTGAACGCCCATTTAGATTAAATATGACGATGATTGAAGTTTCTATTAATGAAACTATGGTTATCCAAACATTTTTACAGCCAAGATTAGAATTTGTGGAAAATTTAGCAGCTGAAACTGTATTTACTTTACAGAATTATTTAGCTAATTTTGAACAGATAAAAAGGGATCTGGAGGGTGATGAGCGCTCAGGTTCGGGGATATTTTAATTAAATTTTAAGTGATATGAAAAAAGTTTTTCTCTTAATGTTGTTTATTTTTCCATTGATGATTGGTTTCAGTCATGCCCAGCGACTTGTCTATCAACCAAAAAATCCAGCTTTTGGTGGTGATACTTTTAACTATCAATGGATGCTTAGTTCAGCTCAAGCCCAGGATACTTTTAAGGATCCGGCAGAAGTAAATAGAGATCCGATGGATGAATTTGCTGAAAATCTTAATAGACAAGTTTTAAGCCGACTTGCCAGAGAGATAGTAGATCTCCAATTCGGGTCAGAAGATTTTTCCGAAGGCAGTTATAATTTGGGTGATTATAGAGTAAATGTGAGTGACGGGGGAAGCGGAATTGTGGTCACCATAGTGGACTCTAGGACAGGTGGATCAACTGTGGTTGAAGTACCTACAAATTAATTTTTGATTAAGATTTATTTTTGATGAGTAGAGCGTATGAAGCCTTTTATACTAAAGGTATTGGGCTAATTTTGTTTATAGTTTTAATTTCGAGTTGTTCACCTTATTTTCATCAACCATTTGGTGATCGGGATGCGAGCTTAGGACCAGAAACGAGAATGAAAAAAGAACTTTTGAATCTCCCTGAGCCAAAAGAACCCGTTGTTGTCGCAGTTTACAAGTTTCGTGATCAGACTGGTCAATATAAAGAAACGAATGTTGGGGCCAGTTGGTCCACTGCCGTAACTCAGGGAGCCACCAATATCCTTATCAGGGCCCTGGAAGAATCCAAATGGTTTGTGCCAATCGAGAGGGAAAATATCAGTAACCTTCTGAACGAAAGAAAAATCATTCGTTCAAGCAGAGAGCAATATGAGGGTACCAACAATGTGTTGCTTCCTCCTTTACTATTTGCAGGGGTTCTTTTAGAAGGTGGAATTATCTCTTATGAAACCAACATCTTCACAGGTGGTGCTGGGGTTAGGTATTTTGGCAGCGACGCCTCTTCCCAATATCGTGAAGACCGGGTAAGCATTTATCTTAGAGCTGTATCCACTAGTAACGGTAAAGTCCTTAAAACTGTTTATACAACCAAATCCATACTTTCACAGGAAGTTTCTGCAGGCTTTTTCAGATATGTCAAATTTCGAAGGCTTCTGGAGGCAGAAACGGGCTATACATATAATGAGCCTACAGAAATGGCCATTACTGAGGCTGTTGAAAAAGCAGTTCACAGTTTAGTTTTGGAAGGAGTCATGGGAAATCTGTGGGAATTGAAGGAAGATTCCGATACTACCAAGCAGCTTATTGACCATTATTTGACGGAAAAAAGCGATAATGTGGAAACTGATTACATAGGCCGATTACATAGGTTCAACCATAGGTCCTCGTTCTATGTTTCTCCTAAATTTACAACTCAATCTTATATCGGAGATTATTCCAGTAGTACACCTCAAACAGGTTTTGCCGCTAGTTTTGGCTTTGGACTTTCTAATAGTTTGTATATCGACAATGAGCTTGGTTATCAGCAAGTCAATATCAGCGATGTGGTTAATTCAAGAGAGTTTTTTGGAACTACGGGAATTAAATACTTGGCAAACCCTTCAGGGAAGCTTTCTCCTTATGCAAGGGTAGGTGCAGGGACCTACTATAATTTTGGCAATAACATAGCCTTATCCAATCAGACCTGGTTTCCTTTAGTAAATTATACTGCAGGTTTAGAATACGTGTTTGGAAATAAGACTGCCATGATGGGTGAAGCCTATGTTAACCAGCACCTCAGTGATACCTATGATGGCGTCTCGGCAGGAAGCTTTAATGACCTGATCCTCGGATTCAAGTTTGGAATTAAAATGTACATCGGAAATTAACAGTAAAATGAAGTATATAAATTATTTGTGCTTATTGGCAATCAGCGTTTCTTTTTTGGGTTGCGAACTAGAGAATATCGACATTGATAGATTTGGAACCATTTCCGGTGTAGTAGTAGATGGGGAATCCTATGAGCCACTTTCAGGAGTGCAAGTTACCACCACCCCGGCAAGTACCAGTGTGCTTACAAACGAGGAAGGAGTATTTGAACTGCATAAAGTTCGGTTTGGGGATGTGGTCATTAATGCCCGTAAAAAAGACTATCTATCCGGTACTATAAATATTGCTGTGTATGAGGAAGAGAATACCTCTTTGACCTTCTTCCTGCTTGAGGATGATATGGATGCGGGCAATGTGGTCATCTATGATCCGGTTCCAGGAAATGGTGCGGTAAATCAGCCTCTTTCATTTTCCTTCAAATGGAGCGTGGATCAGGACAATAGAGATAGGGAGCTTGAATACACTGTTTATATCTTCCAGTCTAATTCTACTACACAAACAATCGTTGGGGAGAACTTAGCTGCAAGGGAAGTTGTGGTCGCAGACCTTCAACCGGCAACAACATATTACTGGTATGTAGTGGCTAAGTATGACGGCAGAAGAGTTGCCAACAGCCCAACATGGTCATTTAGAACAGGCAACCCATAATAACCTTTCACGTTTAACCACTGCTTGTTCCACAGAACCGGGTCTTTGATCCGGTTTTTGTGTTTTGTTACGTTTAAGTTTCACGCCAAGAGCGCAAAGTTTAGCGCCAAGAGCGCAAAGCTTTGGAATAGTAGGAGGCGAAAAGTAAGAAGTCAAAAGTACTTTACTCCTTGCCTTACTTTTCCTTTTTACCTTTTACTAGTCAACTAGCCTGACTTCTAGGCACGTAAAAAGGCGCCCAACTAAAGTTAAGCGCCTTTTATAATAAAGATTATTTTTATCTCTTAATCCATTCCCAAAAACTCAACTTCGAATACCAAGACAGAGTTAGCGGGTATGTTGTCGCGCTCCTCATCGTTACGATACGCTAATGGCGAAGGAATGATTAATACACCTGTAGAACCGCTGCGGAGGTTTCTGAAGCCATGTGAGAAGCCTTCAATGGTCCCCTGGCTGAATAGGGAAAAAGACATAGGTTCATATATTCTACTCTCATTATGGATATCGTTCTCAATAGCGACATCTTCATATGTGGTGTCAAATACAGTCCCGTCAGTAAGTTTTCCCACGTAATTGGTGTAGACAATACTTCCCGCAGTAGGTCGGTTTGCTGTGCCTTCTTCTTGTACCAAGATTACTACACCGCTTTCGTCCTCAATTTTTTCTATATACTCATAGGGGTTTGTGGCAAGGAAGTTTTCGATCTTTTCCTTGTCTCTTGCCAAATTGCCATCATAATCGTACTGCTCACCAAAATCGAACTGGTCGCATGAAAAGGCGGTGATAGCCAATACTGCCCAAATAATACTTCTTTTCAACATCATATTTCTTCTTCTGGTGCATCTGGTATGCTTATCAATTCTATATCAAATCTTAGAGGAGTATTGGAAGGAATAGAACCGTCGCGTGATCCCCCTGTTCCATAGGCGTAAATAGAAGGAATCAGTGTGGTTACGGTTTCTCCAACTTTCATATTGTAAACCGTAAAATCAAAGCCTTCAATTACTTGTCCAAAACCAAATACATATCCCCAAGGTTCGAATGGAGCCTGTTTTGTTATGCCATGTTCCTGAGCCACAGAGTCCACTGAGGTGTCAAAAACCCTTCCGTCCAAAAACATTCCGGTATAATTCACAAACACACTGTCACCCTGTTCGGGGCTTCTGCCACTTTCTACTTCGTTATGCCAGATCATTACAATACCATTAGCTCCATCTTCTTCTGTTTTAACACCGGGGATTGGGGTCTCCTGGAGATATTGTTGAATACGTGAAAGATCCCTATCATGGATGTTCTGCTGAGACTCATCATCATTGATACAAGCCGCAAATAATACAGCGGAGCCTAAAACCGCCAAGAATGATTTTTTCATAACTGTATGCTTACTAAGGGTAAAATAAAGCCTTCGCAATATAATGACGAAGGCTTTAAGTTTTTATTTTACGTCTGTTACTTCAACGTCGAAAACCAATACTGAATTTGGTGTGATCACCTCACTCGCCTGTCTGTTTCCGTAAGCAAGTGGAGAAGGGATAAGCAGTTTTGCTTTAGATCCTTGTCTCAAAAGCTGAAGACCTTCGTCCCAGCCCTGAATCACGCGGCCTGCACCTACCTGAACCTCGATCGGCTCATATCCTCCTCTAGCTTCATTAAAGATACCTTGCTCTCTGGCGATGTCCTCACGACTGGTGTCAAACACCCTTCCATCCAACACATAACCTGTGTAATGAACTTTAGCCATATCGCCGGCATTTACTTCTTTTCCAGAACCTTCTTCCTCAATGACGTAGAAAAGCCCTGATTCTGTCCTGTTTGCTTGAAGATTATTTTCGGCAATGTAATTCTCAATGATTTGGATATCTGCTTCTGTTTGCTCCACAGACTCTCTGGCTTGTCTTTCCTGCTGCTCTTCAGCCATAGCGGTGAAGAAATCTTGGAATGCTGCCTCGTCCAATACATCGACTACTCCGATTCTTAACCTGATGGTCTCTTCGGCAGTCAAGAACGGAGGAACACCGAATCCACCAAACATTTTTTCTGCTGTAGTTTCCACAAGGATACTATCCCCTTTCTTAAGGTTCATGAAGATCTCGTCGATACCGGACTGTGCTTGTGCAGTATCGTTGTATTGAAGATATGCTGGGGCGTGTTGCTCATAACTGGAAATGAAAGTGGAATCATTCTCATTTTCAGCAGTGAAGTGATAAAGTACATACTCACCATTGTTGGGAGCCTTGGAGCCCTCTTTGATGTACTTGTACTCAGTGCCATCAGCTGTAGTCGCTTTTCTTCCGCTGTCACAACTGCTTACTGCTACTGCGGTTGCCAGGATACCTCCGGCAAGGATTAAATTCTTAATGTTTCTCATCGATTAATTCTAATTGATTGAATAGGGATTGTTTGTTTTCTTTGATTAGTTTTTCAAATCGCTCTACCGTCTCGGGCAGCGGATCTTCGGATTTGCCTCCAGAAGCATTTTTGTGCCCGCCTCCGTTGAAGTATTTAGCGGCAAATTTATTGACAGCTACGTCTTCTGTCGATCTGAAGCTTATTTTGACGCCGTCTTTTCTTTCTGTGAAAAGGGCCGCGATCTTGATTCCGTCTAAGGAAAGGGCATAATTGACTAAGCCTTCCGTGTCGCCGGTCTGGGAATTGTATTTTCTGAGATCTTTCTTGCTTACCGTAAAATAGGCGGTCTGAAGGTCAGGCAAAATTACCAATCTTCTGGAAAGGGCAAAACCCAAAAACTTAAGCCTGTCCACTGAATTGGTGTCATAGATCAGGCGACTGATTTTGGAGTTGTCCGCGCCAAGGTCAATTAGCTCGGCAGTGACCAAGTGGACGTTTTTGGTGGTGTTGGGGTGCTTGAAGCCTCCCGTGTCCGTCATAATGCCCGAATAAAGGCATTCGGCAATATCACAGTCTATCAGGTTTCTGTCGCCGATTTTTACGATCAGTTCATATATCAGTTCGCAAGTAGCTGCTGCTTTGGTGCTAAGATAAGTGAAATCCGCAAAATCCTCAGGATCCTGGTGATGGTCTATGTTGACTTTAAATGCATTGGATTCCCGGATGTAGGGCTCCATATCATATGTTCTGCTCAGGCAGCTGAAGTCTAGCCCGAAGATAATGTCAGCCTCTTTGATTTTTTCAATTGCAGTTGGTTGATGGGCTTCGTCCTCAAAGTTGAGCACCTCATCATTGCCTTTCATCCAAGCAAGAAAAGAAGGGTAGTCCGAAGGCGTAATAACGGTCACTTCGTGCTTCTTCTTTTTCAGGAAGTTGGCCATCCCCAGCGAAGAGCCAAGTGCATCAGCATCAGGCTTATGGTGGGTGGTAATCACAACTTTTTTTGGTGAAGATATTTGTTGTTTAAATAACTCTAAGTCTTGCATGTGTAATGTTTTGGCTGCAGTATCCAGCACATAGGGTGCAAAGGTCTGTATTATTTTCGAATTTTCCCAATAGGTGTAATCGCCTAGAAATGAAAACTATAAGGTTTATTTCTGCCGATTGGTTCGGACTTTCGGTTAAAAGCCGTAAATTTGTGCCCTATTTTAAACCTAGAAAAAAATACGTAAAATGGCAACTAATAGAACATTTACTATGATCAAGCCTGACGCGTTTGGCGCAGGCAATACAGGAGCTATCCTTAAAATGATCCAAGAGGCAGGATTCAAAATCGTAGCCATGAAAGCAACGAAATTGTCGGCTGACCTTGCGGGCAAATTCTACGAAGTACACAAAGAAAGACCTTTTTACAATGATTTGGTATCCTTCATGTCTTCTGGTCCTATCGTAGCGGCTATCTTGGAAAAAGACAACGCTGTGGAAGACTTCAGAAAACTTATCGGAGCTACCAACCCAGCTGAAGCTGCTGAAGGTACTATCAGAAATATGTTTGCCAAGTCTATCGACGCCAACGCCGTTCACGGATCTGACTCCGACGAAAACGCTGAGATCGAAGGAAACTTCTTCTTCTCCCAAGCTGAGAGAGTATAATTGAACTGAAAGTTAATTGCTTAGTAAATAAACCACAGTGGCGCTGAGACCTCAGAGAAAATTACTCTGGTACCTCTGGGCCTCTGTGGTTTTTTAATTTACCTCAAAATAACTTAACCGCAAAGAGCGCAAAGGTGCGCAAAGAGTACTTTCATGCTAAAACCCATTTCCTACATATCATTTTTTCTTTGCGTCCCTCTGCGTCCTCCCGGTTCGCTTTGCTCTCGGGACAGGTTCTGCGGTTTGATTAATTACCCGTGATCCCTGGTCCAAAATATGGTTTAATTTTTGATCTGCCTTTGTTTTATAACGCAGAATGCAAGTGAAAACGATTGAGATTTCTTATATTGGTAATTCTCAAGTCTTTTTATTGAAAATAATAAACCCAAAACGCATAACTTTTAAACAGTTTTACTTTTATGCCTATTCACAAGATTAGCAAACTCCTGGTGGCCAACCGGGGGGAGATTGCCATCCGCGTGCTCAGAGCCGCTTCCGAATTAAAAATCCGCACCGTTGCCATTTACACTTATGAGGACCGCTATTCCTTGCACCGCTATAAGGCTGACGAAGCCTATCAGGTCGGGCAGGATGAGGAACCTTTGAAACCATACCTTGACATAGAGGAAATCATAACCGTTGCCAAGCGCAATGAAGTTGATGCCATCCATCCAGGCTATGGCTTCCTGTCGGAAAATGTGCGTTTTGCCAGAAGATGTAAAGAGGAGGGAATCATTTTCGTTGGTCCGGAGCCGGAGGTAATGGAAAATCTTGGAGACAAGGTGGCTGCTAAAAAGATTGCCATTAAATCAGAGGTACCCATCATCGAGGACAGCCATGAGGAGTTGACTACCGTGGAGATCGGACTTTCCGAAGCCAACCGGATAGGTTTTCCAGTGATGATCAAGGCAGCTGCTGGCGGGGGAGGCCGCGGGATGCGTGTAGTGAAAGAGGAAAAAGCCTTCAAACAGTCTTTCTTGGACGCCAAAAATGAAGCACTGAAAGCCTTTGGCGATGATACCGTATTCCTTGAAAAATATATAGATGACCCCAAGCACATAGAAGTACAAATCGTCGGGGACAATTATGGCAATCTGGTCCACCTTTTTGAAAGGGATTGCTCCGTTCAAAGGAGATTTCAAAAGGTGGTGGAAGTAGCGCCAAGTGCCACCCTTTCCCAAGAAGCTAAGGATAAAATTTACGGGTACGCTCTCTCTATTGCCAAAGAGGTAAATTATAACAACGTAGGTACCGTTGAATTCCTGGTGGACAAAGATGAACGCATCTACTTCATTGAAGTAAACCCAAGAATCCAAGTTGAACACACCATTACTGAGGAAATTACAGTCATAGATATCGTCCGCACCCAGATACTGGTGGCCAGCGGAATGGAGCTTTCCCATCCACAAATCTATATAAACAGCCAAGAGGAAATCGTGGCTAATGGTTTTGCCATACAATGCCGTATCACTACAGAGGACCCCCAAAATGGGTTCAAACCTGATTACGGTACCATCATCGCCTATCGAAATGCAGGTGGCTTTGGTATCAGGATCGATGAGGGAAGTAGCTACCCAGGTGTAAAGATTTCCCCCTTCTTTGACAGCATGTTGGTGAAAATATCCGCTTCCGGCCGAACCCTCAAAGGTGCCAGCCAACGCTTGGGAAGGACTTTGCGTGAATTTAGGATCCGAGGGGTGAAGACCAATATAGGCTTTTTAGAAAATGTCATTTCACACCCAACCTTTTTTGAAGGAAGAGCTACTGTTAAATTTATTGACAACCACCCAGAGCTATTCAGCATTCCCAGAAAAAAGGACCGCGGAACCAATACATTAAAATACCTCGCTGAGGTGGTGGTCAACGGCAACCCCGATATCAAGTTTAAGGATGCCAACAAGAAATTTAGGAACCCCAAAGTACCTTCATTTGATAGGTATAGTGAGTTCCCTAAAGGCACCAAAGATCTGCTTACTGAGCTAGGTCCAGAGAGTTTTTCGACATGGTTGAAGAAGGAGAAACCTCTTCATTTCACCGACACAACTTTCCGGGATGCTCACCAGTCTTTATTGGCCACCCGAGTTCGAAGTATAGATATGCTGAAAGTAGCGGAGGCATTTGCCAAAAACCATCCGGAAGTGTTTAGCATGGAAGTTTGGGGCGGGGCTACATTCGATGTTTGTATGAGGTTTCTACATGAAAATCCCTGGAAGCGCCTACAGCAGATTAGAGAAGCAGTTCCAAATATCCTGTTGCAGATGCTTATCAGAGGCTCTAATGCGGTGGGTTACACCGCGTATCCAGATAACTTAGTAGAAAAGTTCATCGAAAAGTCCTGGGAAAATGGGGTGGACGTCTTCCGGATATTCGATTCGCTCAACTGGCTGGAGGCCATGAAAGTCAGCATCCGGGCCGTGAAAGAAAGGACAGGTGGACTGGCCGAAGGGGCCATCTGCTACACCAATGATATCCTTGATCCAAATAACAAAAAATACAACCTTCAATATTACATCGACCTAGCTAGAAGATTGGAAGATGAAGGCATCCATATATTGTGTATTAAAGATATGGCGGGATTGCTGAAGCCTTATGCGGCGCAGGAACTCATACACAACCTAAAAGAAAACATCAGCGTGCCTGTTCACCTGCACACCCATGACACCTCTGGCATACAGTCGGCCACTTATCTAAAGGCAATGGAGGCTGGAGTGGACGTAGTGGATGTGGCTATGGCAAGTATGTCAGGGCTCACCTCTCAACCAAACTTCAATTCCATCCTGGCCTATACCAAGGGCACAGAAAGAGAAAACAAGCTTAATGTGGAAGGGCTCAACAAGTTTTCCACCTATTGGGAAGATGTAAGGGAGTTTTATTATCCATTTGAGTCTGGACTGAAAGCCGGTACAGCGGAGGTCTATAAGCATGAGATTCCTGGTGGTCAGTATTCTAACCTCAGGCCGCAAGTATCAGCTTTGGGCTTGGAAGACAAGTTTGAGGAGGTGAAGAAAAACTATGATGTGGTCAATGAGATGTTTGGCGATATCGTGAAGGTAACACCGAGTTCCAAAGTGGTAGGTGACATGGCCATTTTCATGACTTCTAATAACCTGACTAAGGAGGATATATTTGCAAAGGGGAAAGAATTGTCCTTTCCTGAGTCTGTGGTCGGGTTATTTAAGGGAGAGCTTGGACAGCCAGAGGGTGGATTTCCAGAGGACTTACAGAAGATAATATTAAAAGGGGCCAAACCATTCACCGACAGGCCAAATGCCCACTTGCAACCCATAGACTTCGATAAGGAGATGGCAGCTTTCAGGGAGGAGTTTGGCGACTTCAATTCCGAGCTTGATTTCCTTTCTTATAAGCTTTATCCTAAAGTCTTTAAAGAGTATAGGGCATTCAGGGAGGAATATGGTGATCCAAGCAAGATTCCAACTTTGGCATTCTTGTATGGATTGAAACCCAATGAGGAGATCCTAGTGGAAATCGGTCCCGGAAAAGTCATCATCATCAAATTATTGTTTGTTTCCCAGCCCGACGATTTGGGCATGCGACTGGTGTCGTTTGAGCTCAATGGACAGGCAAGAAGAATACAGGTGAAGGATAAATCTGTAAAGGCTGTTAAAGTTACCAATAAGAAAATCGAATCCGAAGGGGATGTGGGAGCGCCCTTACAAGGAAGGATTTCTGCGATTATGGTCAAAGAAGGCGATCAAGTAGAAGAAAACACGCCATTATTCGTAATTGAGGCCATGAAGATGGAAAGCACCATCTCTGCTTCCTCTGCAGGCACCGTGAAGAAAATCGTGCTGGCTGAGGGTGATATGGTGGAGCAGAATGACTTAGTAGTGCAGGTGCAGGTTTAAGGGTTTAATCGCTGTTGACAACGCTTCGCATTGTCAAGGTGCTGGATGAATGGTTTAAGGGGGAGCCAGTTAAACCATTCATCCAAGTCGCCGTGGATTTAGGGAAGCGAAAATCACGGCGACTTATTAATCCATTAAACTAATTTTCCCCCTCACATTCTCCCTCAGTCCATTTTGTCACCCCACTGTTGATAGCCACGCAGTCGTTGCTGTAGGTTTTGTTGTCGCAGCCGCAGACGGGATTGTAGATCATGTAGCAGGCGGCATCGGGTTTGATTTTGTTCTTATCTATGCAATCGCCGACAGTTACCGGTTCTGGGGCTTTGCACTGGAAGGCGAATGTGCCAAGCATAATGATGGATATGGCTAGTTTTTTCATGGTATCTCTTTTCAGTATTTACGTGCAAACCTGGTAAAGCGCTACTTTTTGTTGCGCTTTCCTTTTTTGAAGAAAACCTGCTTGATCCATTTCGGTAAGAAAATCGCCCCCAAAATTAGATATGGATAATAGGAAAGCAGCCTCCAAAGTATGCTGGTCACAAAAGTGTATCCCGGCAAAAACTCTGCGAAAAACTGTGCGAAGAAAAACTCGGCCGTGCCGCTGCTGCCAGGGGTGGGGGACACCATCATGACAATCCACATGATGATCTGCCGAGCGAAAACGATGATGTGTTCAAAGAAATCCAAAGACTTATAAGAAGAGATCAAGGCGTTGAGCATCAGGTACCGTGCGGACCAGATAAAGACAGTGGCTCCAATTATTGACAACCAGTATTTATAACTTTTATCCTTAAAGGTCTCGCTGGCATCAATAATCTGGTTTCCATAATCATTGGCGTTGGTTTTCCATTTTCTGATGAAACGAATGGAAAATATCTTAAGTAGTATCCATTTAAAAACCCTTGGACGATAAAAAAGAGCCGCGGACATAATCAGCGTATAGACAGCATAAAGAGTGTAACTGATCCAGAAGAGGTATTGAATGCTGGCCCCCAGCCGTAATTCCATCATGCGGGTATCGGGGAAGATATGACCCTTTGCCCAAAAAAGGATGATCGGAGCTCCAATCACAAAGAAAAGGTTGTCCAAAATGGCTGTAACCATTACAAATGCCAAGGCTTTTCCTAATTTAATGCCTTCTTTATGAAGTATAAAAACCGCTACTGCCGTCCCACCAACAATGGAAGGGGTAACAGCGGAGGCAAATTCCCACAGAATAATGACATAAATGGCCCTAACCCAGGTGAGGTGTTCGTCCGAAATCTTCCGAATCCGGTACACATAGCCTGCATCCCGCATAAAAATAAAGAGTACGGCAAGCAATATTCCACCAACCGAAGCATCAAAAACACCACTCAAAGTCTGGGCATTGACGTTGGGGTCAAGGTAAAACATAAGGAAGACGATCCCAAGGCCGATAGCCACGGGAACCCAAACCTTGTTCGGGTTCAAGGTTTTAAAAATCTCCTTATTGTCTAATTTCATATTACAGTACAGGTACTTCTTCTACTTTTTCCACCCAAAAATTGTTGAAGCCTTCACCAATTTTTATCGTCACCAAAGATAACTGTAATAATTCCAAAATGGCCAAAAAGGTATAAATCACGAAGATTTTATCCGGTTTGTATGATATAAACTGAGTAAATGGAACCCTGTTGGTAAAGCTCAATTTTTCGAGCACAAAGTTCTTTTGTTGGTCGATCGTATAAGGGTATTGAATTACCGTGTGGGTGGTTTCATCGGTCCGGTTGGCATACTTGGCCATTACCCGCTGGTACACCTTGAGGAGTTTGTAAAGGTCAAGGTCCTGCATCTCGGCATCTACACTATCCACTTCGCTGAGAGACTTGAGCTCGTCGATCACATTACCCCTTGCTTTTCGGGAAAGGCGGTTTTCCTCCATGGTGGAGAGCTCCTGAATCACCGACTTGTATTTCTTGTACTCCAAGAGATGCTTGATTAATTCCTCTCTGGGGTCAATTTCCTCCCCGTCAGCATTGAGTTCCGGACGTGGGATGAGCATCTTGGATTTGATCTTCATCAGGGTGGCGGCTACTAGTATAAACTCACTGGCCACCTCAATCTCCAATTTCTCCAATTGGTGTATGTATTGCAGAAATTCGTTAGTGATCTTGGAAATAGGAATGTCGTATATATCCAGCTCATCCCTTTCGATGAAGAAGAGCAAAAGGTCAAAAGGGCCTTCGAATAATGGTAATTTGATTTCGAAACTCACTGGATATATTAAAATTGTTGTATTTTTGCCAATCTAATTGAATTCAAAGATATTACATAAAAAGAAAAATAAATATTTGACCCCGAAAAAGTAAGGTTTAAAGTTTTTTGGCCGTATGTTTGACTGGCCTGAACAAACCTTAAGGGTTTAAGTTATTTATTTCAAAAGATACCAAGTAGATGTTGATAGAACCTGGAAAATTGCTTGCCCAAATCGACAGTCCTGCCGATTTGAAGAAATTCAACAAAGATCAGCTTGTACAGATATGTGATGAACTTCGACAGTTTATTATTGACAACGTATCCGTTTATGGTGGACACTTTGGGGCAAGTCTAGGTGTAGTGGAGCTAACTGTGGCTTTGCATTACGTAATGGAAACCCCCTATGACCAGCTTGTCTGGGATGTAGGACACCAGGCCTACGGACACAAAATCCTTACCGGACGTAGAGATCAATTTCATACCAACAGACTGTATAAAGGTCTTTCAGGTTTTCCAAAAAGAAAAGAAAGCAACTACGATACTTTTGGAGTTGGACACTCCAGCACGTCTATATCTGCAGCTCTTGGCATGGCCATGGCGTCCAAATACAAAGGTGAAAAGCAGAGACAACATATCGCCGTGATCGGTGACGGTTCCATGACTGGGGGGATGGCTTTTGAGGCGATGAACCACGCCGGGGTTTCAGACACCAACATGATCATCATCCTCAATGACAATTGCATGTCCATCGATCCAAACGTGGGCGCATTGAAGGATTACTTAACCGATATCACCACTTCCCATACTTACAATAAAGTCAAAGATGATGTTTGGAAGCTATTGGGTAAGTTTAGCAAATTTGGCTCAAGTGCTCAGGAGGTTATCTCCAGCGTAGAGCATGCCATCAAATCTACCCTTTTGAAGCAGAGCAATCTGTTTGAATCTCTGAATCTTCGCTATTTCGGCCCGGTTGATGGACACGATGTAGATCATTTGGTGGAAGTGCTTAGCGATCTGAGGGATATTCCAGGACCAAAGATTTTGCATTGTGTGACCGTAAAAGGCAAGGGCTATGCCTTAGCTGAAAAAGATCAAACCAAATGGCACGCACCAGGGAAGTTTGACAAAATCACCGGAGAGATTTCCAAGAAAGTTTATACAACCCCTCAAGCTCCAAAATATCAGGATGTTTTCGGACATACCTTGGTAGAGTTGGCTGAAGAGGATGAAACCATAATGGGGGTAACCCCAGCCATGCCATCTGGTTCCTCGATGAATATCATGATGGACGCCATGCCTGAAAGGGCTTTTGATGTGGGGATAGCCGAGCAGCATGCCGTTACCTTCAGTGCCGGCCTTGCTACCCAAGGCTTAAAGCCATTTTGTAATATTTACAGTACATTTATGCAGCGTGCCTATGATCAGGTGCTACATGATGTGTGTCTTCAGAATCTTCCGGTAGTATTCTGCCTTGATAGGGCTGGATTTGCCGGAGCCGATGGACCAACTCACCACGGAGCCTATGACATCGCCTTTTTCCGTTGCATCCCTAACTTGGTGATCAGTGCGCCAATGAATGAGGAGGAGCTGAGAAATATGATGTACTCGGCCAGTAAATACAACGGACCTTATTCCATCCGCTACCCTAGAGGGCAGGGTGTGATGCCTGACTGGAGACAGCCTATGAGGGAAATCCCAGTTGGTCAAGGCCGCATCGTCAAGGAAGGCGAAGAGGTAGCTATACTTACCCTTGGTCATATAGGCAACTATGTAACTGAAGCTTCGGAATCATTAGCTAAAGATGGCCTTAATCCGGCGCATTACGACATGAGGTTCGTGAAGCCATTGGATGGGGAGCTATTGCATGAGATTTTCGGCAAATTCAAGAAAGTAGTCACTGTGGAGGACGGTTGTCTGATGGGTGGCTTTGGAAGTGCTGTCTTGGAATGGATGATCGACCACGGTTATCAAGCCCAGGTGAAAAGGTTGGGTATTCCTGATGATGTGATTGAGCATGGAGAGCAGATTCAATTGCACCGTGAATGTGGATTTGATCCTGATGGGATTGCTGAAGCAGTGAGAGCGTTGCATGAGGTAACTGTTGAGGTGAAATAAGGAAATATTGAAATATAGAAATAAGGAAATATAGAAATATTAGGGGGCCGCATCGGAAGTTGCGGTTTTCTTGTTTTAAGGGAATATGATACAGAGCGAAATAGGTTTTAAGGAAGTTGGAAACGGTCAACCGTTGATTTTTATTCATGGGTTTTGTGAGAGCAAGGAGATGTGGAAGGCGTTTGAAGAGGCTTTTTCCCCAAACTACAGGGTTCTGTGTCCCGATTTGCCGGGTTTTGGTGAGAGCCGGTGGCTGGAGGAGGAAATCAGCCTAGAGCTAGCTGCAGTCCTGTTAGAAGATTGGATGGAGGAGTTGGGCCTCGTGAAACCTATTCTTATCGGGCACTCCTTGGGAGGTTATGTTACTTTGGCCTTGGCAGAACTAATGGGAGAAAAGCTGGGGGGACTGGGATTGTTTCATTCAACGGCTTTTGCAGATGATGAGGAAAAAATCGGGATGAGAAACAGGACCTTGACTTTCGTGGAAAAGCATGGTGTGGACAAGTTTGTTTCTTCCTTTGTGCCACCATTATTTCCGGAACACCGACGGGAGGAACTGAAAGATAAAATAGACTTTGCGGTGGAACTCGCTCACAAAACTTCTTATCCGGGCCTGATGGCTTTCACCAAAGCTATGCGTGACCGTAAAGATCGCATAGATGTGCTCAAAAACTTCCAAGGACCTAAAATGATGATTGCCGGACAAGCAGATGCTGCCATAAAGCTGGAGGACAGCCGCAAGCATGAACCTATTGTGGATTTCTATTTCGAACTTCCCGAGACTGGGCACATGGGAATGTTTGAGCGGGAAGAAAAGACCATTGAGGTGGTGGGTAAGTTTCTGGATAGGTACTGCAGCCCTAGCGTCTTCTCGACCGAAGCAAAGCGGAGTGGAGAGATCTAGAAACGTACGTTAAGCTTTCATCTTCAATCTTGTAGCTTTTTACTATACTTCTACCACGCTTCCTGTATGCTAAAACCCATCGTGGACCCGAAGAGAACCCGAAAGGGAGGCGGATTGGAGCGGTAGAGGGGGTAGGGTGTAAGTAGAGGTTAGGCTACTTTAAGGTTGAATTTAAGTAGGATTTCTTCTTCCAATAAATGCTTTAGAGATATGTCTGCATTGGGAATTTCTTCCCATATAATGCCATTTCCCATGTTCTCGAAATTGTCTAAACTCAGCTTGCTTGCCTTATCCAGTGCTGGGAATTGGCTTATCTTTCGATCTATGACTGTGCCGTTGCTTAAAACAAATTGCAGTTTGTCTTTCTCTTCTAGAATAATTAGTCTGGCAATCTCAATTTGCCCCATGGCAATAGCCTGGTCTATAGTAGACATTTTTGAAGAATAAATGTCTACTTCAGCGTCCTTTTCAAATTGGTTAATAATATCCTCAATTGTGTCAAAATCAGATTTATCAGTTATTACAGTAGGCATACCATTGCTCTTTTAAGTGTGAAATGTGCTTTCTAACCAAACTCATAATTTCTCTTTTTTCTTTAACTTTAAAACCCTTAAGAAAAAAGACTTCCAAATTAGATTCGATCCAAATTTTCCCTTTACCCTCTCCTTTTTTAATATGAATATGCGGTCTTTCTTGACAATCAGCAGCGAAGAAGTAAAAAGTAAAACCGTTTTTCTCAAGTATTTTGGGCATTGTTAAAATTTAAACCATGCTATTTTAATTAAGGTAGAGAGAATCTGGTTTAGGGATTAAAGCTGTTTTTTATTTTAACAATGTCTTTCAACCAGATTGTTCCCATTTAAAATATACGCTTTTTTCTAGTTAATTGATCATCAATAATTCCAAGTATTTTTAAATTAATCCAAATATTAATGCAAAAAGGAGTTTCACTCAATTCGTGAAACTCCTTTTGAAAGAATTTTCTATTAAAATTAATCTTTAAAACCTCAAACTCACACCAGCTAAGAAATTGGTGCCGGCCATGGGGTAGTAGAAATTTTCGGTGACAAGTTCTCTGCCACCAGCTGCTTCCCCTGGGAGGAAGTAGCTGAAGGTGTAGCCGTTTGGTTCGTACAGCTCATTGAAGATGTTGTTGACTAAGAGAGTGAATTCCATTTCTTTCACAAACCTAGGGCTGATTTTGTATATGAATCTCAGGTCATTGGTGAAGAACGCATCCAGCTTTCGATTGTCATTTTGAGTGTTGTCCAGGTATTGGCTGTCCACGAACTTGGAAAGTAGTGACACTTCCAATCCTTTAATAGGCCTGAAATCGATCATGGCCGAGGCTACCACATTTGGAGAAAATGCTATGTCGGTATCTGTGTAGGTGAAGCTTTCCTGCTGGAATATCTCTGCTGCATAGTCATCCACGAATTCGGTAAACTCGGCAATCTTGTTTCTGCTGAAAGCTATATTACCACCCAAAGTCCATTTAGGGGACAGCATCACCGCACCGTCAAGTTCAATCCCTGCTCTATAACTGTTTGCTACATTTTCACGGATGTAAGCTCCCACATCATTCAGCTGACCAGTAAGCACGAGTTGGTCGTTGTATTTCATGTAATAGAGGTTAGCACCGTATTGGAAGTTTTTGTGCTGGGTACGGATACCGGCCTCGATGTTCTGAAGGTTTTCAGGTCTTGGAATCTCGATCAGGGGGCTGTCCGTAAAATCCCTCCTCACAGGCTCTCTGTTTGCCACTGCATAGGAAGCGTAAAGCGTTCTGCCTCTTCCAGCTTCATAACTGAAACCGAACTTAGGGTTGAAAAAGTGATAATTCTGGAAACCGCTAATGTCTCTCAGATCATTGTTGATCCCGACAAAACGGTAATCAATGCCCCTATACTGCATATCTCCAAAGAGGTAAAGCTGATCGACGACCTCATAGGTGGCTTTCAGGAATATATTGCGGTCATCCTTTACGGCATTGTTGTCATAATATCGATCGCGAATATCGGTGTCTCCGGCAACTCGCATCCAGATGATTTCTCCAAAGTGATCCCCATCATATCGGTTTGCTCCACCGCCTAGGATAGCGTCGAGTCGGCCATCATCGGAAATGTAATTTAGGGAGAAGGTGGCTCCATAGAAGTCATTGTCCAACCATCTTCTTCTGATGATGTCAGTTCTTTCGATTACCTGATCCCCAATCACGATGGGCTGGATGGCATAATTCTGCAAAAGACGATCATTTGGACGGAACTGCTCGTAATATCCAGCGCCTTTGGTGTAATGTAAGGCTGCATTGGCCTTCCAGTTTTTGCCCCAATTTCCGGCATAGATAAACTGGTAGTGTTGCTGCTGATAGTTATCAGTTTCGTTTTCGTAGGTGTAACTGTTGAAGGTCCTATTGGTTTGCAGAAGGCTTTCAGGCACACCGTTCCAAGCTTGGTAGGTTTGCTCAGCACCTGCGAAGACATTCATTTTGAAAACATGATTGTCTCCAAAGTATCCACCCGAAACATAGTAGCTTTTCAGGTCGGAAAAGGCTCTGTCGATGTAGCCATCAGAAGTGATCTGGGAAAGTCTGGCATCCACTGCCCAACGCTTATTCAACAGCCCTGTACCGGCTTTTACGGTATGTCTTCTGGTGTTAAAAGATCCGAAACCATTGTCGATCTCGGCGTAGCTTTCCTCCCGCTTGGTATCGGTCTGGATGTTGATGCTAGCTCCGAAAGTTGCCGCGCCATTGGTGGAGGTTCCTACTCCCCGCTGGATTTGGATGTTTTCCACCGAGGAGGCAAAATCCGGCATGTTGACCCAAAATACCCCGTGGGATTCGGCGTCGTTCAATGGTATGCCGTTTACGGTTACGTTGATTCTGGACTGGTCGGAGCCTCGAATCCGCAAGCCTGTATAACCTACACCAGCGCCAGCATCAGAATGGCTGACCACAGAAGGCGTGTAGTTGAGTAGGAATGGGATGTCTTGCCCGAGGTTGTTTTTGTTGAGTTCCTCTTTCGAGATGGTTTTGAATGTTGTAGGGGTTGTTTCCCTGGCTCTGGTGGCTGTTACAATGAACTCCTCGGTAGAAAGCAGGCTTTTCTCCAAAGAGAAATCCATTTCCTGGTCAGACTGTATATCAAGGGTTCTTCTGGTGGTTTGGTAGCCTACGTAGGAGACTCTGACGTTGTATTCCCCGCTGGGAATCCTGTTTACTTGGAAGTGGCCGATCATGTCGGAGGTACTTCCCCTTCCGGTTCCTTCCAGGATGATGTTTGCCCCTGGGAGGGATTCGCCCGTTTCGGCGTCGATAATGGTGCCGCTCAATCTGTGCTGCGCCATTGCGCTTATGCTCAATAGCATAGCGGAAAGCATGAATAAAAGCTTTTTCATGATATAATGGTGATAAACTGTTGCCTTTCGGCATTTGGTTAAACATAGGAGCAAACCAAGGGGAGGTCGCTCCACTTTCTGTAACCGCTCATTTCCCTTCGCCGGTACTACCCGTATCAGGTTCAATGGGTATGATCTCAGCCCGTTATATTAGGGCACCCCTTTAATTATGGTGCAAAGGTAAGGATATAATCAATATGGGCAATAGAAATAAAAATGTAGGGGATTGGGAATTAGGAATTAAAAATTAGGGACACGGAATTCAAAATTCAATTGGACTCAATGGGCACAAAGAAAAAAATAAGGGCACAAAGGCTCCGACGCGGATAAAGAAAATGGGTCACTAAGTAGCACCAAGTTCAAAAAAGTAACACAAAGAATTGAAAATTAGGAATGGGGAATTGGGGAATACGGAATTCTCTATTTATTCAAAATCCAATGGGCACAAAGGACGCAAAGAAAAAATAAGGGCACAAAGGCTACATCGCGGGGGAAAGAAAAGGGTCACAAAGTCGCACCAAGTTCAAAAAGAAGTCGCACAAAGGGTTGAAAATTAGGAATGGAGAATGAGGGCCATGGTAATAAAAAAAGAAAGTCGCACCAAGTTAGATTTAAAACTTTGTGCGACTTCTTTAAAACTTTTTCGACTTTGTGGTCAATTTTTTTTGGGAATTAAGCTGTTCCCAGAGCTTTTAGGTGATAGTAATGGGAGGCGAATGCCTGTCTCAATCTTGAGTGTTCCAGATAAGGTACCTGATACTCCTGACATACATCTTTGATGATCTTGCTGATAGCAGGATAATGTATGTGGGATACTTTTGGGAAAAGGTGATGCTCCACTTGGAAGTTCAATCCTCCTACTAGCCAAGTAAGCACCTTATTGTTGGTAGCAAAATTGGCAGTGGTTCTCAGTTGGTGAGTAGCCCAATCATCCTCAAGCTGTGTTCCCTTATTAATTGGAAAGATTGTTTCTTCTACGGAATGTGCCATTTGGAAAACTACGCTTAAGAAAATACCAGTAGAAAAACCGAATAACAGGAAGCCTACCAACCAAGGGAGAAAGCCTAGCAGATAGATCGGTAGAGCTATAAACAAAACTGCATGCACTAGCTTAAATGCCCAAAATGAAAGATGGTCGCTAGTTTTCATTTTCTGAATGGGAGTGATACCGACTTTGCCGGTGACATATTTTTTGTAATCTGTTACAAATACCCAGTAATGGTATAATAAGCTGTAAGTCAAAAGGAAATAAAGATGCTGATACTTATGCATGCCATATCGCTTCTGTGCGGGGCAAAGCCTCAAAAAAGGTCTGGCATTCATATCATCGTCTACACCTTCAATATTAGTGTAAGAGTGATGGACTACATTATGTTTGGTCTTCCACATGAAGACATTGGCGCCAAGGAAATTGATCGACACACCGGCCAGGTTATTCAGCCATTTTTGATTACTGAAACTACCGTGGGCACCATCGTGCATGACATTGAAGCCAATAGAGGCTGCCAGGCCACCAAGTACGATGCTCTCCAGAAGAGCGATCGGCCATACAGGAGTAAAGAATAACAAGTGTATGTAAACAGCTACAAAGGAAAGGGTCAAAATAATCGCCTTGGTATACAACTGACTGTTTCCCGTCTGCTGTAGATTATTGTCCTTGAAGTGGCTCTGAACACGAGATTTCAATGCCTGATGAAATGGTGTTGATTTTTGGAACTTTGGTTTTAACATAAAGAGGTGATGAAATTCTAATTTATTTTGGCCACTGAAGCGCTGCCGTATTAGGGAGGGTACTTTAATAGCGTATAAGCAAATATAAGCTTTTTAATTTTTTACAAAACACGGAATAATGATAAATGGTCAAATCCCGAATTTTTGCTTTCTTTTTTGTATTGCTTTATTTACTCAACAGTTACATTGATAATTTAATTCATAAGCCTTATCCTTTTTCATAAAAGGCTTGGATTATTTTAATAGCCTTATCCAGCCTTTCCTTTTTACTGCCGGAGATAAGGGAATAAGGGACCTTTGTTTGCTTAATTTTCTTTGCATAAAGCTCAAAAAAATAAGCTCGCATCTCGGGATCCGGATGCTCACGCTGGGGATCTTCCTCCCAAGGCATATCTATATCCGTGAGAAGGTATAGGTCATAGGGCCTATTTTTTATGGTATCAATAATCCACTTATCCGTTTGCCCATACTTGTGCTTACTCCACACGTCTATTACCATTAGATTAGTGTCACAAAAAAGGAGGTTTCGGGCTGCATTTTCCAAACGGTTTTCTTCTCGGATCTGCCCTTTGGCAATCTCAAGTAAGTCCTCATAGAGGTAATCCCGGCCAATTCGATCTATGTACTCCCGGGCATATTCTGGCACCCAAGGTTCACCAAAATATTCCGCCAGCCCTTGAGCAAGGGTGCTTTTTCCGGTGGATTCAGGTCCTATGATGACAACCTTAAGCATAGATGGGTTTTTTGGCAGCTTTCATCCAAGCGATCAAACCCAATATAGCCAATACGGTAAAAACCATAAACTGAAAAGAAGTTAAGATAAGCCCCTTATGCCAATAAAGTGGCACCGATACCAAGTCTGTGATGATCCAGGCTATCCAGTTCTCCACCTTCTTCTTTGCCATCAGCCACATGCCCACAAATGCGGAAGACGTGGTGAAAGAATCCCAATAGGGGACGGTGCTGTCCGTGTAGTTTGAAAGGACCAGATAAAGGGTTAAGTAAGATGCTGCGAATATGGCTACAGAATAGAATATACCACTTTTCTTTAGGTAAGTTACGGGTCGCTCCTCGCCTGTGGGTGTTGGCTTACTCCAAACGTACCATCCATAGATGGACATGGCTGTATAATAAAAATTAATCCCCATGTCGGCATATAGCCCAACTACCACGGTGATATAGATGTATATCAGGGTGCTGATGATGCCTGTAGGGAAAACGAGAATATTCTTTTTGATGGAATAAAAAACGCTAGCTACGCCAAAAAAAGCCGCTACAGCTTCCAATAAGGTTGTTTGCGCCAAACCCTCAAGTATGCCTTCCCATATGTATTGCCAATCCATGGGCCGAATTTCAGTTTAATTTATGATAAAAGAAAAAAACCGCTCCAATCTGAAGCGGTTTTCTTTAATTAATTAGCTGAAGTTATCAGTCCTCAGTAATCTCAATAACCTTAAACTCTGTCCTTCTGTTCATCTGACGTCCCTCTGGGTTATCGGAACCATCAGGGTTTTCATTAGGTGCTATTGGTTGGGATTCCCCGTAGCCTCTAGCCACGAGTCTTTCTCTAGCTATACCTTGACTGATGATGTATTCCACAGCGGATTCAGCTCTTCTTTGGGATAGTTCCTCATTGTAGGATTCCGAACCACGGCTATCAGTATGTGAGCTAAGTTCGATACGGATGTTTGGATTGTCCTTCAGGATTTTCACCAACTTATCCAACTCTTGTGCAGCGTCTGGTCTGATCTCAGCCCTGTCAAAATCATAGTAGATATTCTCAAGCACAATCGCTTTTTCCAATACCAATTGCTCAAGTACCACAGTGGTGTCCAACGTAATATTGGTCACATCCTGGATCAATTCACTTTGGTCAGGGGTTTTACCTTTGGTGGTGAAAGTGATACTTTTGGTGAAGTATCCGTTTTTTGAAGCTATGATGGAGTAATCCTGCTCAGGTGAAAGCCTAAACCTAACCCGACCCTGCTGGTTGGTGTTGTCTCCACCTACCAGCTTGCTGTTTTCATCATACATGGTGACCCTGGTCTGCGGCAGGATTTCCTGAGAACCGTCGTCTTTTTGCTCTTTTGTGGTCAAATTAAGCATGAAATTGACCACCTTGGGTTTGGGGGTCATATCCTTGAAGTAGTAAATATCATCATCACCTACACCACCTTCCCTATCGGAAGTGATAAACCCTTCTTTGGGGTAATTGGTGAAGAATATTCCAAAATCATCAGCTGTGGTGTTGATATTATCACCCAAGTTTTTCACCGTATAGCCATTGTCTGCAGGTTCGGCTACAAATAGGTCAAGTTTGCCATATCCGGGGTGTCCGTCGGAGGAGAAAAAGAAGTTACCATTAGCTTCCTCGCGGGGGAACATCTCATTTCCGGGAGTGTTGATCTCCGGGCCCATGTTTTTGATATTGCCAAAGTCTCCGTTGGCCAGCACAGTAGCTTTATAGATGTCAATTCCACCAAATCCTCCCGGCCGGTTTGACGCAAAATACAAGGTCTTGCCGTCAGGGCTGAATGCAGGGGTGGAGTTCCAATAGGTGGTTTCCTCGTTGAGGTTCATGTAGATGGGTTCCGTGAAAGATGCTCCACGAAAATAGGATGCATATAAACTGACTTCCGGCTGGTCCCTTCTATTCGTAGTGTTGCCTCTGGCATATACTATGGTATTTCCGTCTGGGCTGATGGCGATGGCACCTTGATTGAGCCCATCCTCGTTTCTGAACTCAGGCATGGGCTGTATGCCTTGCACATCCACGTTGACCCCATCTGCCCGGGTTCTGTAAAGCTTGGTGTAAGACTGTCCAGTGGCTTGGTAAATTCCGCCACCACCTCTCGAACTGGTAAAGTAAAGGAAGTTCTCGCTTACAATTGGCGCATAGTCAATTCCGCGGCTGTTAAGTAGTTCGTAATTTTCAAGTTGATGGTTGGGGAAATATGGTTCGATATTATCGAGTTTCTCCAAGTTAGCAATTTCACGCTTTGAGCGGTTTTCCAATGAATCGTTAAATGTTAATTCGGCTGCTTTAGAAAAAGCCTCTTTTGCACGGTCGTATTCCCCTTGACCTTTCAGTCCTATGCCTTTCTTGAAGTAATTTTCGGCGGTGGAGTCCAGCTCTACCAACTTTTCATAGTACGGTACGGCTTTTTCGACCCTGTTTGAAAGCCGGTAGCTCTCGGCCACGATCCGGTTGGCCTCCAAGTTGTCAGGGTCTTTTTCCAGAATTCTTGAAAAAGTATTGATGGCTAGCTGGTACTCACCGGCCTGGTATTGGGTTGTGCCTTTCTTGTCCAAACTCGTACAGGCACCCAGAATTACTGAAAATAATAGGATAAAAAGATAGCTATGCTTCATCGGTGATAATCAATGGGTAAAATGTGCAGAACTAATATAGGACATATTTTAAAATTAATTGTCAAAAAATCTGTTTAACCAACTTTCCTTTGCAGGCAAAAGCCATTTTTGCTGCAAATCCTGCTTTCTGTCCATGATCGGATTGAACACCAGTGTCTCTTTGGCAATGTTTCCGGAATGGATTTCCTGCTTCACCTTGGGCAGGCTACTAATGGCCACATCTTCCTGTTCCAAATAGGATACTTTTCCTTGATTAAGCAGGTCTACACCTAGTTTGGACTCGATTTCCTTAAGTGTCCTCACCGAACTGTCAATCGAGCAACCGCTCGCGCCCAGCTGGGATTGGTCCACGGAAAGTATGATAAATTGATCATACTTAATGTCAAAGCTTGTGGGCATCTTGCGCCCATGGGTGTTCCAGTTTTCACAAAAAGCGGAAAGGGTATTTTTGATATATTCTTTTTCTTCCGGTTTAAATTTTCTGTCCGACAGGTAAATCCAAATCCTGGCGTCCTCCGGCATTTGATCAAAAGGTAAGTACATATGGAATCTTTATAGGTTAATCAGATTAAAACAAAAGCCTCTTTTTTCTAAACGAGAAAAGAGGCTTTTGAGGTTTGGAAATATGTTGAAATGTTGGGATGACGGATGACGGATGACGAATGACCGATGTCGGATGACCGATGACCGATGTTAGAGGCCTTGATCTTTGGCGATTAGTTCAGCAAGGTCATATACCTGCACATCGTTTTCCCGGTTTTTGTTTTTGACTCCGTCAGCCATCATGGTCAGGCAGAATGGGCAGCCTACTGCGATGGCGGATGCGCCGGTTTCAAGGGCCTCTTCCGTTCTTTCTATGTTGATATCCTTTTTGCCTTCTTCAGGTTCCTTGAACATCTGCGCTCCTCCGGCTCCACAACAAAGGCCTTTGGTTCGGCATCTTTTCATTTCTACCAACTCCACGTCTAAAGCTTTGATAACGTCTCTTGGGGCTTCGTACACGTTGTTGGCTCGACCAAGGTAGCAGCTATCGTGGAAGGTGATTTTTTTCCCTTTGAAGTCTCCGCCACCTTTGATAACCACCTTGCCATCATTGATAAGTTGCTGAAGGAAGGTAGAATGGTGGATCACCTCATAGTTTCCTCCCAAAGCTGGGTATTCGTTTTTGATGGTGTTGAAGCAATGGGGACAGGCTGTTACTACTTTCTTAACATTATAGCCATTCATGACTTGGATGTTGCCTACGGCCTGCATTTGGAACAGAAATTCGTTGCCGGCCCTTCTAGCGGGATCGCCTGTGCAGGTTTCCTCAGGCCCGAGAACAGCAAAACTCACTCCTACCTTGTTTAATATTTTTACAAATGCCTGTGTTACGGCTTTATATCTATCATCGAAGGAGCCAGCGCAGCCCACCCAAAAAAGGATTTCCGGCGACTCTCCTGAAGCGGCCATCTCGGCCATTGTTGGTACTTTATATGTTGACATGGGTTGTGTTTTTATAAGTATGATGGATGTCCGGTGTCGGATGTCCGATGTTAGATGATTATTTTTGTTCTTCTTCCTTTACCTTGTCTGCCCAATTGAATCTGTCGGTTGGGGCGAATTTCCATGGGGAGAAGCTGGTTTCTATGTTTTGGAACATGGCGTTCCACTGTGGTGGGGTTCCGCTTTCTTCCATGGCCACATACCTTCTGATATCTAAAATGATGGCCAATGGGTCGATGTTTACCGGACATGCTTCCACGCAGGCGTTACAGCTGGTACAGGCGTTGATTTCTTCCTTGGTGATATAGTCCCCGTAGAGGGACTTGCCATCTTCCAGTCCTTTGCCTCCATTTTCCAGACTAATAGCGACTTCCTCGGCTCTGTCACGGGTGTCCATCATGATCTTTCGTGGAGAAAGCTTCTTGCCGGTAATGTTAGCCGGGCATTGGTCGGTACAGCGTCCACATTCAGTACAGGCAAAAGCGTTCATGACATTTACCCAGCTCAGGTCGTTGACGTCCTTGGCGCCAAATCTCGCAATTTCAGCAGGAGGTTCAGGCGTATTTTCGGTCTGGATGCCCAACATCATATTCACCTCATTGGTTACCTCCTCCATGTTTTTCATCTCGCCTTTAGGCTTAAGGTTGGAGTAGTAAGTATTTGGGAATGCCAGGAAGATGTGCAAATGCTTGGAATAAGTGATGTAAATGGCAAAACCCAATATCCCGATAATGTGCAACCACCAGGCAATTCTTTCAATATAGAAAAGGGTAGTGGCTCCCATGTCGATAAACAACGGTTTGATCAAGCTACTGAAGAATAAACCTTCTATCTGTGTGTAGTGTGCGTAACCCTTGTCGGCCAATGCCTGGTCGGTAGCGTTCATGACCAAAATGGCGGTCATCAAGGTGATTTCTGCAAAAAGGATGAGGTTGGCGTCAAGTTTAGGCCAACCAAAAAGCTCACGAGCGGTAAATCTTCGGATCTTGATAATATTTCTCCTGATCAGGAAAATAACGGAGGCTACTAAGGAACCGAAAGCCAAGAACTCAAATATGTTAAGCGCCACCATATACCAAGTGCCTGTAAATGGAAAGAAATATCGGTGTTGTCCAAAGAGTCCATCAATAACAAATTCCAAAATTTCTATATTGATAATTATAAAGCCTACATAAAGGAACAAGTGAAATATAGCCGGAACAATCCGCTTAAACATCTTCTTTTGGCCAAAGGCCACTAGACCCATGGTTTTCCATCTCTCCCCTGGATTATCAGTCCGGCCGGATTTTTTGCCCAGCATAATGGCTCTTCTGAGGAAGCTGACCCTTTTGTAGAGGACGTATCCTGCCACGATAAAAATCAGCAGAAAAATTATTTGCGGTAAAATACTCATATTGAAATGATTAAATTATTTGGGTTGATTTAGTGTGATTTTTTTTCTTTAAATGATTTGCACCTAAACATTGTTTGCCTACCTTTGCATCACATTACAACGGTGATGTAGCTCAGTTGGTAGAGCATCGGACTGAAAATCCGTGAGTCGGTGGTTCGAATCCACTCATCACCACAAGCCTTGTTTCTCTGAAGCAAGGCTTTTTTATTTTCCAGCCTATCGGACAAAAGCATTAGTGTATTTTTCGGTTTATAGCCCATCATTGTTTCGAATTTACCTTTGCAAAATAGTCAATAGTGCCCATGCATACTATTTATGCCCCTAATTTAAAATCAATCTAAGGTGCATTTGCTTGGCGGTATTAAGGTAAACAATATCCCCGACTTCGGAAACTCATTTTTACTTTTTAAGTTTTCTCCCTACATCCGACATCCGTCATCCGACATCGGTCTTCCATCTTCCATCCTAAATTTTTCCAGATTGAAAAAATATTTCCATCTTTCTGTAACATTTCAATTCCCAGTTCATCACCTCCTTGAATGAAGACATTTTTTGAAGCACAAATCTGGCCCATGAAAGACAAGCTATACCGCATGGCTTTCCTCTGGGTAAAAGACCGGGACGTGGCCAAGGACGCTGTGCAGGAGGTGCTGGAAAAAGCCTGGGTCAAAAGATCTGAACTTCAAAAAATGGACAATCATGCCGGATGGCTGGTGACAGTTCTCAAAAACGAATGTCTGCAGCATTTTCGCCAAGACAAAAAATGGGAAGCCATCGGTGATCGGGAATTTGAAGAACCTGAACAGTCGGAAAGCGAGTTTCCGGAAGCCTACAAGCGGGTGTTTCATTTCCTGGAAAAACTTCCCGAAAAGCATAAGGAAGTATTCATGCTTCGGGAAGTGGAGGGATTGACCTATGAGGAGATCGCGGAATATTTGGAAATCAGTCAGGATCAAGTGAAAGTTAGCCTATTCAGGGCCAGAAAAACATTGAAGGAGTATTTGTTAAACCAAGCAAGGCATGGAAGAAAGAATTGAGCAGCTGTTGCAGAAATACTGGGAAGGGGAGAGCAGCCTGGAGGAAGAAAGTGAATTGCGTGCCCTTTTGCAAAAAGCCGAAGGGTATGAAAGCGAGAAGGCTTTTTTTGGCGAAATAAGTTCTTTTCATAATGAAGAGACTCCAACCCTAGTAAACCCAGCGGCCAAATCATCAGGTGGTTGGGAATGGCTAAAGATTGCCGCTGTAATGGCAGTTTTTCTTTCCGTCACGGCACTGGTATTCCAGATTCAGCAATATCAGGAGCGACAGGAAGAGGCCCTTGCCTATGCACAGGTAATGGAGGCTTTTGAATTGATTAATGAAAATATGAACAAAGGTACCCGGGAACTGGAGGTAATGGAGGAGTTCAGGTATTTGGGTACTCCGTTGGAGCTGTTTGAGGAATAAAGCGGACACAGAGTATAAAAGAGTTGGAATTGAGTTTCGCAGAGCTGCTACGCTGGGAAATACTGGTAGTGTACCAGGCACAAAAATTAAAACTCAGTGAAACTCCTTTAGAACTCCATTTTACTCTGTTTCCCATTTTAAATGATATGAACATGAAAAAGATAATTATAACATTGATTTGCTTGCTAGCCTTTACGGGGGTGCAGGCGCAGGATGATGCCATCGTACGGTTTTTTTCCAAATATATGGAGGACGATCGCTTTTCAAGGGTCTATATCAGTCCCAAGATGATGCAGATGGCAGGGGGATTCATGAAATCCAATGCAGACGGTCAGACCAAAAAGGATGAAAAGGACATGGGCGAGCTCATTTCCAAAGTAAGAGGTATACGGATACTCACCGCTGATAAAGTCGATGGCCTTCCCCTCTACAAGGAAGCCATGGGCACGCTGACTCGAAACAAGTACGAGGACCTCATGGACGTACAGGATAAATCATCCAGCGTCAAGTTTATGGTCCGAGAGGAAGACGGCCGCGTCAAAGAACTGCTGATGATCACCGGTTCGGGCGATAGTTTCACGCTTCTTAGTATGTTGGGGGATTTCACATATCAGGATTTGAATATTCTGGCGGAGAATACCAATATGCCTGGGATGAAGGAGTATGAGAAGGGGAGGAAGTAGGAAGAAGACGGGAGACCGAAGACCGAAGACGGGAGACCGAAGCCCGAGGACCGAACAACGCTGAATTTTGAAGTGGGGCATGTGGTCAGTAGGTGGTGATATTGATTGATAAAGAAATAGTGAAATATAAAAATTGAAGACCATGAAAAAACTAATCTTAGCGGCCTTGTTTTTGGCCATAAACGCATCTGCATTTGCGCAGAGCAAAAGCGTGGACAACCTTTTTGACAAGTATAAGGGGGACAAGGACTTCTTTCACATGGACCTGGGGGGGAGCTTTATGAATTTCGCAAAGGGGCTGAATATTTCCCTTGATGAGGGGAATATGGATGCGATTGCCAAGTCGGTAGAAAGGGTGAAGTTTTTCAAACTGCCTGCCAATAGCCAAACAGCTGCGGCTGATTTTCTCGCTTTGCAGAAAGATCTGGGCAAGGAAAAGTACGAGTTGATGATGGAGACCTCGCAGAAGAACAAGGGAGTATTCATGTACTCCAAAGGCGCCAAGAAAATCCAAGATTTGGTCCTACTGATCAGCGGGGAGGGAAATGACTACATTGTGGTATCACTTCAAGGGGATTTCGATGCCAAAACCTTGTCTGAGGTTAGATAGTGACTCTCAGGGGTTGAAATGGGACACCCGCCACGGCGGCCAGGCAGAGTTTAAAGGAGTTTAAAAGGAGTTTCACAGAGCCTCTTCGCGGAAAAGACAAAGATGAAGTGATAAAACTTCTTCGACTTTGTGACCCTTTTCACTTCTCCCCTTTCCCTATCATCCCCATTACATTATTCAAATTCTCCGCTAAAGTAGGGTGGGCGATGGGGAGGTGGCGGATGACGTCAGCGGTGATGCCCCCTAGCATGGCCATTTGAATGGTTGCGATGATCTCTCCACCATCTATACTGAGAATAGTGGCACCCAGAATCATGCGGTTTTCAGGATTGATTAAAACTTTGAAGAAACCGCGTTTCTCGTCCACTTCCAAAGGACGCCCCGCATGCTTCATCCAGTATTTACCCACCTCGTAAGGGATGCCTTTTTCTTTTGCCTGCTGCTCGTTGAGTCCCACGCGGGCTAACTGAGGGTCTATGAAAATACAATAGGGCATCAAGCGGTCGATTTTGGAGATTTTTTCGTTTTCATACACACACTTAAATACAGTATGCGCATCATGATAGGCCATATGTGTAAAAGGCGTCTCGCCCACCACATCACCTAATGCATATACTCCTTTGCAACTGGTCTCATGGTACTCATCAACCAATATATCTCCCTTCTCATCGGTTTCAATACCTGATTTTTCGAGTTGGAGCTTGTCGGTGGAGGGTTTACGGCCCACAGCCACAAGAAGGTGAGAACCCTCTATTGTGTCGGTTTGCCCATCCTTTTCAATTGTAACTAAAATGCCTGCTCCCTTTTTGGCAACTTTGATAACATTCGAATTGAAACTTGTGCGGATCCCTTCTTCCCTAAAAATCTTACTGACTTCCTCACACACATCGTCATCTTCCTTAGGGACCAACCTTGGGCCCTTATCTAATATAGTCACCTGGCTGCCAAATCTTCTGAACATCTGTGCAAACTCCAGCCCTATGTAGCCACCTCCCATGATGATGAGGTGTTCCGGCGTTTCATCCAGTTCCATAATACTGGTAGAATTTAGAAAAGGAACATCCTGCAATCCATTCATTTTAGGAATAATAGGTTCTGCTCCTGTATCTATAAAAATATGCTCAGCTTCGAGTTCTTCTATTTTTTCGCCTTCATGGATAACCTCTACCTGACGGCAATCTGTAAATCTAGCCAAGCCAATAATGATGGTGACATTTTCCGCCTTGACCAAAGCCTTTTCAGCCCCACCGCGGAAGAGTTCCACGATGTGGTCCTTTCTGGCTTTGATCTTCTTTTGGTCAATCTCAAAACCATTAACATTTACGCCGAAATCAGAAGCCCTGTTCACGAGGTGAGCGACTCTAGCTGAGGCCACCATGGTTTTGGTGGGGGAGCAACCGTCATTGATGCAAGTGCCGCCAATAACCCTTTTCTCGATGAGGGCTACTTTCTTGCCCAAACTGCCTATTTTTTTGGCCAAAGGCATCCCTGATTGGCCTGCGCCAATAATGATCGCATCAAATTTCTGCATCGACGTACTGGTTTAACCTATAAAAATCACTCGGTCACAATTTTCACCCCTTTGTAAAAGGCAACGTGACCTTTAATGTCCTCGGCAGCAGGTTTTGGTTCAGGATAATACCAAGCGGCATTGTCATTCACCTCTCCGTCCACTTCCACATGGTAATATTTGGCCTTACCCTTCCAAGGGCAAGTGCTAGTGTTGGCCGATTCTTTTAAATACTTTTGGTCAACCGCCCCAGCAGGGAAATAGTGGTTGTTTTCTAAGAGGATGGTTTCTTTAGATTCCGCCAGTACTGTGTCATTCCATATTGCTTTCATAATTGGTAAGTTTTGGTATTGGTTTAACCTACCCATCGATAAACTGTTTGTGTTATCCCTGACTTTCTCCTATCAAAAAAACAGTAGGGATTTTATGTAGATCTATTTTCTGCTTTTTCCAATCGTCTATGGTCTGGGTAACGATCATTTCATCGCTGCCGGTGATGTTTTTGGCTATGCAAAGCTTGGTGGTGGGTTGAAGGTTGGCTTTCAGGTCATCGAGTAGGGCGTTGTTCCGAAATGGGGTTTCCATAAAGATTTGGGTTCTTCTCAGTCGAAGAGCTTCCTGTTCCAGGTTTTTGATGGCTTCCACCTTGCTCTTTTTGTCGATAGGCAGATACCCATGAAAGGCAAAAGACTGTCCGCTGAATCCCGAGGCCATCAGGGCCAAAAACATGGAGGACGGTCCTGTTAGAGGCACAACCTGTATTCCATTGCGATGAGCAAAATCCACCGCCACCGCACCAGGGTCAGCTATGCCCGGACAGCCTGCCTCTGAGATTACCCCCATGTCATGCCCATCCATAAGGGGTTTTAACAATTGGCCAACTTGGTGAGGCTTGGTTTTTTTGTCCAAGATCTCCATTTGCAATTCCTCTATGGTGATGCCGAGTCGAAGACTGCTAATGAATCTACGTGCGGTCCGCAGATTTTCCACCGCAAAATGTTTGATATGCGGCAGAACCTCCTTCACCTGTGGGGTGATAACTTTGTCGGCCGTGTCCTCAGCCAATATGCTGGGGATAAGATAAAGCTTTCCTTTTTTTGTCATGCGTTTTGCTCTACTAAAAATGCCCTAATGGTTCTGGCCACCGCATCCGGCTGCTCGGCATGTAGCCAATGTCCAGCATCTTTGAGATGGATAATGTGGCTGTTTGGGAAAAACCTGTCAATGTCCTCACGGTCCTTATCGGTGATGTAATCAGATTTGGCGCCTCCCATAAACAGGGTTGGTTTGTCGAAAGTGTTGTCCGACTCTAGGGCGGTTCCTACTTCTTCAATATTTTCGGTGATGGTTTTCAAATTGATCTTCCACGCAAATCCCCCATCCTTCCTGGTCAGGTTTTTCATAAGGAACTGTCGGATGGGAGCAGAATTGATGTGTTCGGCCAAAGCTTCATCGGCGTCCTTTCTGGATTTGGAATTTTCCAGATCCACAGCATTTAGTCCCTCCAGGATCCTTTCATGATGAACCGGGTAGTGTCTTGGGGAAATATCAGCTACAATCAGCTTCTCCACCTTTTCGGGATAAAGCATGGCGAAATTCATGGCGGTCTTGCCTCCCATGGAGTGACCCATTATGAAGGCGGTGTCAATTCCCTCATCCTCCATGAGCTCTGCAATGTCTTTGGCCATCACTTGGTAGTTCCACTCATCGGAATGTGGAGAGTCCCCATGGTTTCGTTGATCGACCAAGTAAAGGGTAAATTCGCTTTCGAGGTCCCGGGCAATGGTCAGCCAGTTGTCGGCCGATCCAAAGAGTCCGTGCAATATGATCAAGGGCTTTCCTTGCCCTAGTTTTTTAAAATTTAGTTTCATGATTGGTGGTTTAGATTTCCAGTTGACGACGGTACATTTGGATGGTGTTTTCCAATCCATAATACAAGGCGTCGCACACTAAGGCATGGCCAATAGATACCTCGTCAATGAATGGGATAGTTTTGACCAGATAATTAAGGTTGTGAAGATCAAGATCATGTCCAGCATTTAGTCCCAAGCCTAGTTCTTTGGCGATGTTGGCAACTTCAAGGTATGGTTTCACGGCTTCTTCCTTATTTGAATGGAAACCGGTAGCATATGGTTCGGTGTAAAGTTCTACCCTGTCGGTGCCAGTGTTTTTGGCCGGCTCAAAATATTTGGTTTCGGGGTTGATGAAAATGGAAACTCTTGTGCCGTACTCGTGAAGTTCGGCGATGATGTCTTTGAGTTTGTCTTGGTGGGTGATGGTGTCCCAGCCTGAGTTGGAGGTTAGCACATGTGGAGGGTCAGGTACTAAAGTAGCCTGTGCAGGTTTGGCGATGCGGATGATCTCCATGAACCTTTCGTCGGGGTACCCTTCGATGTTAAACTCAGTGGTGACCACGTCCTTGAGTTTCATCACGTCATCGTACCGGATATGCCTTTCATCGGGTCTTGGGTGGACGGTGATGCCTTGGGCGCCGAATTTTTCTGCATCAAGAGCTACTTTTACCACATCGGGATTGTTGCCCCCGCGGGCATTTCTCAAAGTGGCGATTTTGTTAATATTTACGCTTAGTTTGGTCATTTTGAAGAATTAAAACCCTAATTTTGCTTCAAATTTACACATTTAAACACAAAAATCGGGAAATGAGTCTAAAGCAAAGTGTAGAAAGCGAAATTAAGAAGGCCATTTTGGCTAAGGATAAGGATAGGTTGAGAGCCTTGAGGTCTGTGAAATCCCTGATCATGCTGGAAGAGACCAAAACCGGCGGAGACAAGGGAATCTCTGAGGATGAGGAAATGAAACTGTTGACCCGAGCGGCCAAACAGCGAAAAGATTCCGCGGAAATTTACCAGCAACAGAACCGGGAAGACCTGGCGAGTGTTGAGCTTGCGGAATTGGAAGTGATTAACGAATTCCTACCTAAGCAACTGACTGAAGAGGAATTGGAAGCTGAGCTTAAGCAGATCATTGCCCAAGTGGGTGCCGAAGGGCCGAAAGACATGGGTAAAGTGATGGGTGCAGCCACCAAGCAACTGGCTGGCAAGGCTGATGGCAAGTTGATCTCCCAAAAAGTAAAATCTTTATTGGCATAATATATTGAATACGATAGACATCATCATCCTATTTTTATTGGTCATAGGAACTTTCAGCGGTTACCGAAAGGGGCTTTTTATAGGGTTGCTGTCTATCGTTGCTTTTTTTGTGGCCATCATTCTGGGGTTTAGGTTTATGCACTGGGGTGCAGAGATTTTGGCCCAGAATGTTGAAAGCTTCACCTTTATGCTGCCCTTTGTGGCCTTTATCATCATCTTTTTTCTGGTCACCATTACCCTACGCATAGTTGCATACATGATCAAAAAAGCCATTGACTTCACCCTCTTAGGCTCTTTTGACAATCTTGGTGGTGCAGTGCTGGGTTTCTTCAAGTGGGCCTTTATGATCAGTTTGCTGTTTTGGGTGGGCAAATCCTTTGAGTATGAGATTCCCGAAAGCAGGGTGGCCGATGCGGTGGTGTACCCTTGGGTGGCTCCGATTGCTCCGGCCACGGTGCAGGTTTTGGAAACTTACACCCCTATGATTGACCACTCCATTAATTCGATTCGCAAACTTGTAGAGATAGATTCCGGTGCTGTTGTTGATAGATAATTTCGATTCGTTTTCCTATATATTGGCTGATTACCTTAGGCAGGCGGGAGCTGAGCTCAAGGTGGTCCGTAATGATGTATCCTTGGAGGAGCTTCAAAAGGAATCCTATGAAGGGCTGATTCTTTCCCCCGGACCGGAAACCCCCGATCGGGCCGGAAACCTATTGCAGATTTTGGAATATTATCAGGACAAATTGCCAGTGCTAGGGATTTGCTTAGGGCATCAGGCAATTGGCGAGGCTTTTGGGGCCAAGCTTGTGAAGGGAAAAGTGCCTGTTCACGGTAAGGTCCACGAAGTAAAGAAAGTTACTGAACATCCCCTGCTGGATGGGTTGCCCGATAGATTCAAGGTTACCCGTTACCATTCTTTGGAGTTGAAGGAATTACCTACCGAACTGCAGGTGCTTTTGGAAACCGATGCTGGGGAAGTGATGGCTATAGCGCACCGGTTTTTGCCCATGGTAGGGATACAATTTCACCCCGAGGCTTACCTTACGGAATATGGTTTGGAGATGCTGAGAAATTGGGTTAGGATTTATGTGGAGGAGAAAAGGATAACCACAAAGGTAGAATTACAGCATTAAAAAAATCAAACCGCAAAGAACGCGTAGAAACGCTAAGGGGAAAAAAAGGAAAAGGAGTTGAAATTGAAGTAATTCTTTGCGCACCTTTGCGCCCTTTGCGGTTAGGTATTGTAAGGTTCAATAATTGTTTACCCACCCAATCCATCCTTCCTTCATATCTAGTTTTGTCCGCGAAGAAGACTCCGTGAAACTCGGTGCCGAACTCCGCGAAACTCTGTGTCCCTTTTCTCACACCCTAACTTTCCTCCCAAATCCAAACAACCCATAGTGGAATCACGTTTTATATTATGGATTCAATTTTATATCTTTAAATCATGCAGGCATACGAATTTATCAATAACATGATTCCTCCCTTAAAATTTACCGACAAGGTGAAGATGGCACTTTCGTGGATGGAGGAAATCAGGACTAATGTATTGCCTGTAGTACATGAGGGAGAATTTAAGGGTCTGATCACCGATGAACAGATCTACAACCTCAACAATCCCGAACTGTCCATTCAGGAAGTGGAGATGGAAGCTCAATCATGTTTTGTTTTCAAAGACAAGCATATCTATGATGTGTTACGGGTCGCTTCTGAATTTCAATCCAACATGGTAGCCGTGATCGACAGGGAAAATGTGTACCATGGTGTGATCACTTTGGAAGATGCCATTTCAGCTTTTGCCGACACGCTTTCCATTCAGTCGCAAGGTGGTGTTTTGATTCTTTCCATGTACATGACAGATTATAGCCTTCATGAGATTGCTCGGGTGATAGAGTCTGAAAATGCCAAGGTTTTGAGTAACTTCATCAGCAACGATCCTTTGGATGACAGTAAGATCAAAGTGACTTTGAAGGTTGACAAAAATGAACTTCGCCATATCAAGGCTACTTTGGAGCGTTTTGGCTATAAGGTCATCGACCATTACCAGGAAGAACCCAGTGTCAGCGGAGAGTACGACCGCCTGGGCAACCTGCTGAGATTTTTGGATATTTAAATTGATGAAATGAACGTAACCCTTCATGGGCTCAACTTTCAAAAGGAGTTTGTGCCTTATATTGAACAATTGCTTTCGGTTTTGCATCATCACGGTGCAAAAATTTTTTTTACAGAACCTTTCCATAAATTCTTCAAAAAAACCGGTGCCAAATCGCCTGATTTTGAGGTGCTTTCCAAAAGTAAGCATCTGCAGACCATGGATTTTGTGATCTCGGTGGGCGGGGATGGTACTTTTCTTGATACGGTATCATGGGTTGGAGCTAACCAGATTCCGATTTTGGGCATCAACACAGGCCGATTGGGTTTTTTGGCCACTATAGCCAAGGAGGAAGTGGAAAAGGCCATTCAAGTTCTTTTTGAAAAACACTATACGATTGAGGATAGAACGTTGATTGGTCTGGAGACCAACAAGTCACTTTTCAACGGGATCACTTACGGACTGAATGAATTTACCATCCACAAGCGTGATACTTCCTCGATGGTGACGGTACATACCTACATCGACGGGGAGTACCTTAATAGTTATTGGGCTGATGGCCTGATAGTGTCCACTCCTACGGGGAGTACAGGTTACTCGCTGAGTTGTGGGGGTCCACTGATCACCCCAAGGGCAAAAAACTTTGTGCTTACCCCAGTAAGTCCGCATAATCTTAACGTAAGGCCTATGATCGTGCCGGACGACTGCAGGATCAGTTTTGATATTGAGGGGAGGAGTAAGAAGTTCTTGGTCTCCCTTGATTCCAGGTCCACGGCAGTGTCTGCCGGCATCAAGCTTACAGTCCGAAAAGAAGACTTTGTCGCCAAGCTCGTGAAGTTTAATGATTACAACTTCTTTGACACCCTGCGGCAGAAGTTGAATTGGGGATTGGATATGAGGAATTAGGATGTCGGGTGTGGGATGTCGGATGTGGGGTGTCGGATGACCGATGTCGGAAGACCGAAGACCGTGTCATGTCCTGATATAGCTTGACTGTTACAGATAAACATGACAGATTATGGCAAAAAGTGAAAGAAAAGTGGTCCGGTACGGCATTGGATTCAAAAAAATGGTAGTTTCGGAATTAGAGGAGGGAGCCTCGGTTGGCTTCCTCCAAAAGAAGTACGGAATAGGCGGGGCTGCCACCATCCAAGGTTGGGCCAAGCGTTTCGGTAAATACCAATTGTTGAACAAAATTGTACGGATAGAGAATATGTCTGACCAGAACAGGTTAAAAAAACTTGAGGAAGAACTGAAAGCCACAAAAATTGCCCTGGCTGACTCCCTGATTGCTAAACAGTGTCTTGAGGCGCTAATAGAAGAGGCCAACAAGGAGTATAAAACTGATCTAAAAAAAAACTTTGGGTCAGATGCGTCAGCAAAAAAAGGGGAGAACTGAGTATAAGGACACTTTGCAGGTATTTCGGTTACTCGACTTCAGCATATTACAGCCGCGTGAAGCAGTTGGCCAGACAAGAAGTGGACAGAACCCTTATTCTTGAAATGGCCCGCAGGGTAAGGAAAAACCACCCCAGGATGGGCAGTAAAAAGGTCTACAGGCTTCTGGAAGCTAATATCAGGGATATTGACCCTGGGATGGGAAGGGACAAGTTTCTAGCCTTGCTCAGACAGGAAGGGCTTTTGGTAATCCGCAAAAAGAAATATGCGGTAACCACCCAGACCTTCTACAGGTACCACCAGTACAAAGACCATTTCAACGGTAAGACCTGGAATATGCCTGGGCAAGCCTGGGTTTGCGACATTACCTACATCAGGGTGCGGGATACGTTTAAATACCTGTTTTTGATGACAGATGCATTCAGCCGCAAAATTGTCGGCTGGCACCTGGCTGGGACATTGGAGTCTAAGTGGGCTGTAGAGGCGGCAAAAATGGCCATAAAACAGTGTTCCAGTACGGCTGGGCTGGTGCACCACTCGGACAGGGGGTTCCAGTATTGCAGCAAAAACTATATAAACCTGTTGAAAAAGAATGGTATTATCACTAGCATGGGCCAGGCGGGATACTGTTACGATAATGCAATGGCTGAGAGGGTCAACGGTATTCTAAAAGAAGAATATGGGTTGGATTTGACTTATCAGAGCGGTGCAGAAGCTTTTACGGCTGTCAAGCAGGCGGTAAAGTTTTACAATGAGGGAAGGCCACATTGGTCACTTAAGTTGGAAATTCCAGCAAGGGTTCATGACCGGCCGGAACTTCACCCCTCCCATAAACGCAAAGATAGTTTTAGCCGAGAACCTGTCAAGGCTAAATGAACTCCGCTCCGCTCCGGCCTTGACAGAACCCCGGCTAAAACTGGTGTTGCATTTAGGAGAGAGTTGAAAGAAAAAAAGTGTCAAGTAAATTTAGGACGTGACACCGGTGAACCTGGTACCTGGTACTTTGTACAATAAATGCTTTTAACATATATTAACCCGGTAAATACCAGGGTAGGTTTTTAATTCGTTTACTACTTTATAAATTGCATCGACTTGAAAAGAGCCAAATTCTATTATGTCTGTTTGGGATTGATTTTAGCAACTTTTGTGCTGTCGCACAAAACCGCTGCTCAACAGTATGAAATTGGTTTCGGGTTGGGTGGTTCGACCTATACCGGAGACATGATCCGGCGTATAGATCCCTCTCAGTCCGGCCTTCAAGGAACGTTATTTGGCAGACGAAATTTTGATAATGTGTGGAGCTTGCGAGGAGGCTTGGCCATTGGCCGGCTCAATGCGGCAGACAGCGTACGTCCTATCGATGCGATGGCCCTGGAAAGAAATGCAGCCTTCAGAGGCACTATGGTGGAAACCCATCTGATGATGGAGTATTACTTTCTGGACTTTCTCAATCCTCAATCCACGGTAAGGTTTTCCCCTTTTGCCATGTTTGGTGTGGGATTCGCCTTCTTTATGGGTAGAGAGGATCAGTTGGGATTCAACAATACCAATTATTATGTTGGTACTCCTGTGATCCCTTTTGGGCTTGGTGTAAAGTATAAGGTGAAAGACAGATTGTTTATGACCTTAGAATTTGGTGCCAGAGCTACCTTTACGGATTACATCGACCGGATAGAACATAATCCTGAATATTTTCACCCTAGGGTAATTCCTATAGGTGGAGATGAATACTTACCCAATCCGAACGCCCTAACCTTCGGAGATAGGGACAATAAGGACTGGTATTACTTTTTAGGTCTTACGGTCAGCTACTCCTTCCATCAAGTCAAATGCTTTAATTTTAATTAATTGGCTATTTAAAATAGATAATTGAAAAAGAAATAGCATTTTTGTACCCTGAATTTTATAAGACAGGAACAAAAAGGAATGATAGAAGCGATTGACAAGGACAACATCCCCCGTCATATAGCTGTCATCATGGATGGCAACGGGAGATGGGCACAGAAGAAAGGTGCAATGCGGATCTTTGGGCACAAAAATGCCCTTACAGCCGTAAAGGACACTATCGAGGGTGCCAGTGACCTAGGTGTAGAATACCTGACCCTGTATGCATTTTCGACCGAAAACTGGTCAAGACCTCAAGACGAGGTAAATGCCCTGATGGAGTTGCTCGTAAACACCATAGCGGGCGAGGTGCCAAATATGATGGAAAACAACATCCGTCTCATCTCAATAGGGGACATTCAGAGCCTTCCCCGAAAATGCCAAAAAAACCTCCAAAACGCAAAAGATAAAACTTCCCAAAACACCGGTTTGACCGTGGTGCTGGCTTTAAGCTATAGCGGCCGCTGGGAAATCCAGGATGCGGTAAAACAGATTGTCAAAAAAGTCGCCAACCAAGAACTATGTGCAGAGGACATCACCCAAGAGTTGATCTCCGAGCATTTGAATACAAAGGGGCTGCCGGATCCCGAACTGTTGGTGAGAACCAGCGGGGAATTGAGGACAAGTAATTTTCTCATTTGGCAGATGGCTTATACAGAGCTTTATTTTACGGAGATACTCTGGCCGGACTTTAGAAAAGAACATTTGTTCGAGGCCGTACTGGATTATCAAAAAAGAGAAAGACGTTTCGGCAAAACCGGAGCGCAGATTAAATCATAATTTGATGAAGAGAATTTTAATAGTCTTACTTTTCCTTATCTATGCGGGAAATACCTTCGGCCAGATTCGCCTGGGACAAAGTAGGTACACCCAACAGAAGCCGGTAGACATATTACAATTAGATTACACCAAACCCCAGACCTTTACGATTGCCGGAATTTCCGCAGTGGGACTTACCACTTTGGATGAGAATGCTATTATCTCCCTATCAGGCCTCAAAGTAGGTGACCGCATCAGTGTACCAGGTGATGAGGTTTCAGCTGCTTTGAAGAAACTGTGGGGACAGGGTATCATAGGTGATGTGAAAATCTTAGTCACCAAAATTGAAGGTGAGGATATTCACCTGTTGCTTGAACTTACCGAAAGACCAAGATTTAGCCGGGTGGAATTTACTGGGGTAAATAAAACTCAGGAAAGTGAGCTTCGCGATAAGATCAAAATCAGGGGCAGGGTAGTGCGTGATGATGTGTTGAACAATGCACAGCGTAACATCAGACAGTACTTTGTAGATAAGGGTTTCCTCAATACCGAGGTGAAAGTAACCCAAGTTAGGGATGAGACCCTACCCAACAGCGTTCTTTTAAGATTTGATGTTGTTAAGAATTCAAAAGTAAGAATCAATGAAATAAGCATTTCCGGAAATGAGAATATCTCTGACGGGAGAATCAAAAGAAAGCTTAAAAACACCAATGAACATGCTCGTGTTCATATTTTCAAGGATCTATATTCCCGTCTTACCAATGCCAGACCTCAGGATGTAAAAGAGGCGATTGTGTATAGAAATCCGGTTTCTGATGAAGATGTGAAGCTTTATATGAACAAGAACTTCAAGCTTAACTTCTTCAATTCTTCTAAATATGTTGCAAAAGACTTTAAAGAAGACAGAGAAGGCCTGATCAATTTTTATCAAACTAGAGGGTATAGAGATGCTGCAGTATTGAGAGATACAGTGTACAGTTTCGGTAAAAATACCATCAATATTGACATTGATGTAGAAGAAGGCAATCAGTATTATTATAGAAACATTACTTTCACAGGTAACTACATCCATGACGATGAAGTGTTGAGAACCAAGTTGGGCATTACTAAAGGTGATATTTACAATAAGGAAAGACTTGAGAAAAGGCTTAACTATGATCCTCAGAGAGGTGATGATGTCAGTTCCCTTTACCAGGATGAGGGTTATCTTTTCTTCCAGATTGATCCGGTAGAGGTAAATGTGCAGGCGGATTCCATTGATATTGAAATGAGGGTCTTTGAAGGTCCGCAAGTGACTGTGAACAGTGTGGCCATAGAAGGTAATGAGCGTACATCCGATCACGTGGTGATGAGGGAGATCAAAATTCTTCCTGGCCAGAAATTTAACAGAGCGGCCTTGGTTAGGACTATCCGTGAACTTTCCCAGCTGGGTTACTTTGATCCAGAGACGATTGATCCGGATATGCGTCCAAATTTTGAAGATGCCACTGTGGATATCATTTTCAAACTTGAAGAAAGACCAAATGACCAGATTGAACTCTCAGGAGGTTGGGGTGGATTCTTCGGATTTGTAGGTACAGTCGGGTTGGTATTCAATAACTTCTCGGTGAAAAACATCGGCAACTTCAGCAAATGGAGACCATTGCCAGTAGGTGACGGACAAAAACTTTCCCTAAGAGTACAGGCCAACGGTCCAAACTTCCAGAACTATAGTTTCTCCCTTACCGAACCATGGTTTGGTGGCAAGAAACCAAATGCTTTAAGCTTTAGTGTCAATCACTCCATCCAGCGCCAGATGAACTGGGGCGGCATGGGCATGGGTGGCATGATGGGCATGGGCGGCATGGGTATGGGTGGCATGGGCGGCATGGGCGGTGGAGCAGGTTTTGGAGAAGAGTTGGGTTACTTCAAGATTACCGGTGCGACTTTAGGTCTGGCCAGAAGGGTAACTTGGCCTGATGATTATTTCTTCTTCAGCAACTCCCTTCAGTTCCAGGTTTATGAATTCAATGAATTCGGAAACATGTTCGGACTTAGTTATAATACCGGTAGAGCAAATAGCTTGAACTGGAATACCACGGTATCGAGAAATAACGTGGATAGTCCGATTTTCCCGAGGTTCGGGTCTAACATCTCCTTGAGTGCTGACTTTACTCCGCCTTATACTACTATGAATCCAAACGTGAACCGTGAGTCTCCGGATGAAGAAAGGTTCAAGTGGTTGGAATATCATAAGTGGATGTTTGATGCGACTTTCTATACTCCGGTATTGGGGATGAATAAACTTGTAGTGAGTGCCAGAACCCACATGGGTTTCTTGGGATCCTATGGTGATGGAGTCGGTATCATTCCTCTTGAAAGATTCGTAATGGGTGGTGATGGTATGACCTTCAACAACTTTGCGCTTGGTAGAGAAATTATCGGTTTGAGAGGTTATGAAAATCAATCCCTTGTAGGGACTAATCAAATGGGACGACCTGGACAAGGTGGTGGTGGTGTGGCTTACAACAAGCATGTAATGGAACTTAGATTCTTAGTATCCCCAAATCCATCAGCAACAATCTTCCTTTTAGGTTTTGCGGAAGCGGGTAATGTTTGGGGTGATTATGCTAATTTTAACCCGTATGATTTGAAGAAATCAGCAGGTTTTGGTGCTAGGATCTTTATGCCAGCATTTGGTCTATTGGGTATTGATTGGGGGTATGGATTTGATCCTATGCCAGGTCAGAGACAGCCAAGTGGAGGACAATTCCACTTTACCATCGGGCAACAGTTTAGATAAAATATGTTAAATCGTCTAAAATTATTACTTTTGTTCTGCTTATTTACGTTTGCTTCTTATGGGCAAAAAATAGGCTATGTGGACTCGGAGTATATTTTAAACAAACATCCCGAATACAAAGAAGTACAGAGTGAAATGGAATCCATCGGTTCGGAGTGGCGGAAAGAAGCGAAAGCTTTGACAGATGAGATCCGCGAAATGTATAATGCCCTCAAAGCGGAAGAAGTCCTGCTTACGGAAGAGATGTACGAAGAAAGGCTAGCCCTGATCAAAGAAAAGGAAAAGGCCGCCAATGCTTTCAACAGCCGTGTTTTTGGAGCCAACGGGCAATATTACCAAAAACAGGCTGAGTTGCTACAGCCGCTGCAGTCAAAGATATTTGACGCCATAGAGCGGGTGAGCAGGCGAAATGGGCTGGCAATACTGTTTGACAAGGCCTCCAGTCTTTCGATGATCTACACCGATCCAAGGCATGATTATTCCGAGTTTGTAATTGAAGAATTAGGATTAGAAGAAAATTAAAAATAAATCAACAAATTAAAACCTAGACTATGAAAGCAAGAATTATCCTTTCAGCTATCGCTGTATTTTGCTTAGGATTTGCGGCTCAAGCCCAACAAGATTTAAAAATCGGATACACTAACATTGATTACATCATGGATTTGATGCCAGAAATGGAGCAAATCGGAGCTGATATTCAAGATTACAGTACCCAACTGGGCACACAGATGCAAACTAAGCAGCAGGATTTCCAAAGACAAGTTCAGACTTACCAACAGTCTGCACAGACTATGACTGAAGAAGCAAGAGCTCAGAAAGAGCAGGAGCTTCAGAAGATGTCTGAAGAGATCCAAAGATACGAGAGAGACGCACAGTCTTCTTACCAGAGAAAACTTCAGGAATTGCTTGAGCCAGTACAGACGAAGGTATTCAACGCGATCAACTCGGTAGCTGCTGAAAACAATTACACGCACGTATTCTCTGAGACTGCGGGTCAAGCTCCAGTGTTGCTTTACACAAGAGATGATGACAACTTCACTGATTTGGTATTGGCTAAGCTTGGGGTATCTGCTCCAGCTGACGGACAGGCTACTCCAGGTCAGAACGTACCTACTCCTGGTCAGAACCAGTAATTAGAGATAATATAGCAATAGAAAAGCCGATCATGAGAATGATCGGCTTTTTTGGTGTTTAGGAGGGTTCACCACAGATTACACGGATTTGATATATGATTGAACAACGGAACAACGCTAAGAAACGCCATCCTTAAAACCTTAACCCAGGCCGAAGGCCGCTTAAACCCTTAAACCTCGTCTAAAAGTATATTCTTATTCACCCAATCCATCTCTTCCTCACGGATGGTGTGTTGGGGGTCTTCGAAGATTAGGGTTTTGACATTGGCGCCCATTTTTTCTATGAGCTTAGCGGAATCTTGGATTCGGGAGAGGGGGACGTGCATGTCGCGGTTGCTGCTACCGATGAAGACTTTGGTGCCGGCAAAGTCACCCTGGTATTTTTCTTCCCTGATCTTTTCACCTATCAGGCCACCGGTAAAAGCTATCACTCCTCCATACTTTGAAGCATGCTGTGCGGCATATTCCAAGGCTAAACATGCTCCTTGCGAAAAGCCAATAAAAAAGATATCCTCTGAATCGAAGCCTTGTTCCATACATTCCTGAACCAATTCTCCGATTTGCTTTATAGCTTGGCTAAAAGCAGGTTCGTTTTGTGCGTCGGGGGCCATGAAACTGTATGGGTACCAAGTGCCGTTTTGGGCATTCGGAGCCAGTAAAGCAAAGCCTTCCAGATTTAAATAATCCTTTAGGCTTAAAATGCTATTTGCATTGGCACCTCTGCCATGTATCATAATGGCTACCTTATTGGCTTCCTGCAATGAAAGTCCTTCTCGGCTGATTTCAGACATATTGGTTTACGTTTAATTTAACTTCTGGAAGTTGTGACTCGATTTTGTCCCGCTGAGGTTCTACCCATGACGGAAGTTTCAAGGCCTCACCCAAATGTTTCACTTCTTCGTCCACGGCAAATCCAGGTTCGTCGGTGGCAATTTCAAACAACACCCCTCCTGGCTCTCTGTAGTAAATTGATTTGAAGTAATTTCTATCTTTGACCTCAGTCACCTGCACGCCATTTTCCATCAGCTTACGCTGAATTTTAAGCTGGGTGTCTTCATTGTCAGTTCTAAAAGCAATGTGGTGCACTGTTCCGGCGCTTTGCATTCCCGGTCTGCCGCTTTTGTCCAATACAATGTCAATGATATCTCCCGGCTCGCCTTTAGTGCCATAGCGGTACCTTCCATTTTCCTCTCCTATAAAGCGGTAGTCCATCAGTTCGGTCAAAAGCTTCTCTGTAAGGTCTTTTGCCCGCAGATTAAGCGTAGCTCCATAAAAACCCAAGATGGCTTTGTCAGCAGGGATATGGCCATATGTCCAGGGTTTCCTGCTGTCCTTGTCCGTGGCAATCAATTCTATTCCCAGACCATCATGATCTTCAAACCTGATCAAAGCCTCCCCAAAGCGGGTTTGCTCGTCTGAGTGGGTCACCTGATATTTATCCAGCCTAGACTTCCAATATTCCAGTGCATCTTTGGGAATGGAAAATGCCGTATAAGTCAGTTCTCCTGCACCCTTGGTCCCTTTCCTGGCTCCCTTGAATGGGAAGAAGGTTAAGATCGTACTTGGGCTTCCCAGTTCATCGCCGTAGTACAAATGGTACACGTCCGGGGCGTCAAAGTTGATGGTCTTTTTCACCATCCTCAAACCGAGGATTCCGGTGTAAAAATCAACGTTCTTCTGAGGATCTCCTGCGATGGCTGTGATATGGTGGATTCCGGTTACAAGTGGGTTCATGGTAGGGGTAAATTTAAAAACCACAGAGGACCAGAGATGCAGAGAAATTTGTTATTTATTTCTTTGTGTCCTCTGATTCTCTGCGGTTAAATTTTATTATTTAAATTAATTTTTAAGCAACTGTACGCTGGCTAATAGCTTGATCTGGTCGCCTACTACTACGCTACCTGCTTCTGTGACAGGTGACCAGGTAAGACCGAATTCTTTTCTGCTGATCTTACCTTCTAACTCAAATCCAGCCTTAGTGTTTCCGTAAGGATCATCAGCAACTCCACCGAAATCCACGGCCAACTCTACCGGCTTGGTCACATCCTTGATAGTAAGGTCGCCTTTCAATACATTTCCAACCAATACACCATTGGTGAACTTCAATTCAGGGTATTTTTCTGCGTCAAAGAAATCCGCTGATTTCAAGTGGGCATCTCTATCGTCCTGATTGGTATTGATGCTGTCGATTTTGGCTGAAAACTCAATCTTGGAGTCCTTGAAGTCACCGTTAGGTGATTCTACTATTCCTTCGAATGACTTGAAATAACCAGTTACTGTAGAAATCACCAAGTGTTTCACTTTGAATGATACTTCTGAATGTGTAGGATCGATTGTCCATTTTGTAGTACTCATGTTGTTCGTTTGTTTATAGGTTTTTACAATAATTGTCTATACATGTAATTGGGTAAAAAATTTTACCCTCTTAGTTTGTCCAGTAATCCGTTAAGCTGCTCAAGCTCAATTTCGTTTAACTGAAGAATCTGACGGTTGAATTGATTCACTTGCTCCTCAAGTTCCTCCAGCATTTTCAAGCCATCCTCTGTAATAGTAATGTCCACTTGACGTCGATCAGTTGAGCATTCGCTTCTTCTGACCAGGTCCTTTTGCTTTAGCTTTTCCACCAGTCTAGATGCATTGGACATTTTGTTCAGCATTCTGTCCTGTATGGTTGATACGGTCACCGGCTCTGGGTGCATCCCTCTCAGGATTCTCAGCACATTGTATTGCTCAGGTGAAAGGCCATAAGGCTTGAAGAGCTTACCTTGATGCGACACGATATAGCTGTTGGTATAAAGCAGGTTTACCAGCGCCTTGTTATAAGGGTCTTTAAACTTTTTCTGCTTTATAGCTTCTTCTATTTTCATGTCTTTTCGGTGTATTTAATGTATATACATTTAATCCATGTGTAAAGTTTCATAATTTTTGATTTATTTCAAAATAATTTGATGAGGGACGACGGATGACGGATGACGGATGTCAGATGATGGATGTCGGATGTGGGGGGGGCACGTGATCTACATCCGACATCCGACACTATCACCAGTCGAGGCCGGGTTGTTTGATGGTGGAGTTTTCTTCTTTTTTCTTTTCCTCAACGATGGCTTTCACATCTTCCAGGAGCTTTTTGGCATCATAGACGATACCATCTTTGACGGTGTATTTTACACCACCTACTCTGATCGGCTCATTGTTTTCCCCGATGCGGATGGCGCCTGTTCCATAGAGAACTTTCAGGTTCTGAAGGGGATTTTCTTCCACGATGACGAAATCAGCGAGTTTGCCCACTTCCACCGTTCCGATCTTATCCTTCCAACCTAATGCTTCGGCTCCATGCATGGTAGCGGACCGGATAACTTCTAGAGGGTGAAAACCTGCCTCTCTAAGGAGTTCAAGTTCGCGTACATAGGCAAATCCGTATAGTTGATAGATAAAGCCGGAGTCCGACCCTGCGGTGACTCTACCGCCCCGGTTTTTGTAGTCATTGATAAAACTCATCCAGATGCGGTAGTTTTCTTTCCACTGTATTTCTTCCTCAGTACCCCAGTCGAACCAATAGCTTCCGTGGGATTCACGGCTCGGTTGGTAAAACTTCCAAAGTGAAGGTAGCGTATAGGTGTCATGCCACTCGGCCCTTCTGGTGCGCATCAGGTCCCGGTTGGCTTCGTAAATGTTGAAGGTGGGGTCCAAAGTGAAGTCTAGCTCCAAAAGCTCTTCCATGACCTGATTCCACTTGTCCGAACCTTGTTGGGCTGCCTGTTTCCAAAGCTTGCCCGCATCCGCAAAACGGTGCTGCTCATTTTGGTAGTTGAAGTCCAAGCGGTAATCTTGTATGGTGCGGTCAGTGAAAAGCGCTTCAGGTAAGCCATACCAGTGTTCCATGGTGGTAAGGCCAGCCCATGCCGAGTGAAGCACATTCCATCGGGCCACGTCCATTTGGGCATGGTGCATGGCTGACCGAAGACCTATGCGTTTGTTTTCTTCCATGGCGGCCTGCATTACTTCAGGTTTAGCCCCAAAGAACTTGATGCCGTCAGCACCTTTCTTTGCGTTTTCGTTTACCCAATCTTTCGCTTCCTGGGCATTGGAGATGGTCTTGCCTGCTCCCTGACCGAAACTTGTATAGGCAAAAATCCTGGGAGCAGTGATGGAATTGTCCGCAGACTTCTTTTTATGCTCCAGTACCCAGTCCAGACCGTTGCCTGCTGAAGGGTCGCGGATGGTGGTGATTCCGTGGGCCATCCAGAGCTTGAAGACGTATTCGGCTGGTGTGCCTTGGCCCCTGCCGCCAATGTGGCCGTGCATATCTACAAAGCCCGGAAGGAGATAATGCCCCTCTAAATCTAATACCTCATCATTTTCTCCAGCTTGTGGTCTTCTTTCATCCTTTATTTCCAATCCCGGGTAGCCGACAGTTCTGATTTCTTTGATGATGTTTTGCTCGACCACTATGTCTACTGGTCCGACTGGAGGTGCCCCGGTGCCATCTACCAAGGTGACACCTCTGATAATTAGGCGGTCATACGGACCATCGCCTTCAGCCCTGTCGGGTGAAGAAGTGACCTGTGCCTGAAGGGAGAAGGTTGCGAAGATTAAAAAGACTGAAAGTAATTGTTTTCTCATAGTTTTTTTGTTGAAGGGCTGAATTTAAGCTTTCTGAGGGGAGAAAGGAAACCGCTCGTGGGAAAAATAACAGCAGAGAGCGCGGAGGGCGCAGAGAATAATGAGTTTAGTAGATTAAAATATGAGAAAATTTAATATTGAAGAATCCCGTCCTGATCAAGATAAATTATCAGGTTGGGATAGATGTTTTTAAGCTTCCCGTAGGATGACCATGGGAGGTTGATTGTTGATTTTGCGACCGTTGAGCCAGCCCAGCACGATCGTGAGGAGGGTGATGCAGACGTACACGATCAGGGCTTCCTCATAGGCCCCGCGGAATGGCAACTGAAACACAAACCTGCTGAGAAGCCATGTGGCCAGGAAGGAGAGCATTATACCGCTTAGAGAGGCTAAACTCCCCAGAAAGAAATATTCCATCGTGTTGATCTTACCTACTACTTTACTACTTGCACCGATGGTTCTCAAAAGTACACTTTCCCTCATACGCTGATATTTGCTCAAGATAAGTGAGCTTATCAATACCAGAAACCCGGTGGCAATACTAAATAAGGCCATAAACTGGATCACAAAGCTGATTTTACCTAAGATGTTTTCCAAAGTTTCAGTGATGGTGCCCAAGTTTATCACGGAGATGTTGGGGAAAGCTCGCACCACTTCCGCCTGCAGGTTTGCGGACTCCCGATCCGAACCGGTTTTGGTGATGATCACGTGGAATTTGGGAGCGTTGTCCAATACATTTTCCGGAAAGAGCACCAGAAAGTTTGTTGATACTTGGTTGAATTTTACATTTCTAAGACTCCCTACATAAGTTTTGATAGGACGTCCCTGCACATTGAATACAACCTCATCACCTATATTGATGCCAGTCCGGCCTGCATAACCAGCATCAAAACTGACGAAAATGCTGTCTTGGGGAGAGGAAACCGTACGTAGCTTACCTTCTACCAGCCTTTCGGAATCTATAAGCGTATCCCGGTAAGTCACCCGGAATTCTCTGTTGTACAGAGATCGGGAAAGGCGCTCGTCTTCCAAGAGGTTTTCATTGTCTTTTTTGGATTTGCCGTTGATTTCAGAAAGGCGCATGGTCACAATGGGTACCTCCTGCATGATAGGATATCCTTTGTCTTCCACTTTTTGGCGTACTGCCTCCAACTGCTGAGTCTGGATGTCAAACATTAACATGTTTGGCTGGTCTTCCCGGTCAGCAAACTTTGCCTCTTCCAATAGCTGGTTTTGTACAAAAAACAACGTACTGATCATGGCGGTGCCTAATCCTACCGTAGCGATGAGGGAGATTGTTTGATTATTTGGACGATATAGGTTTGCCAAGGATTGTCGGATGGGATAACTCAAACTTAGGGGGAGGAATCGCTTGATTAGCCACATAATTCCTACACCAACCCCCCATAGAGCCGCAAAGGCAAAAAGCACAAATCCTGTGAATCCCAATGCCTCCTTCCATCCGCTTAATAGATAAAAGCTGAAGGAGAAAATGAAAAGGACTATCCCAAACATCACCAACCAGCGAAAAGGATCGGCGGAGAACTTGGTGTTTTCTCCATCATCCGGCCTCAAGGTCATCATTGGAGAAACTTTCCTGATTTTCAACAGGGGAAGCAACGCAAAGAGCAAAGCTATCAGAAGACCTGTTCCCAAACCGAAACCTACTGCTTTCCAGGATACCTCTGTTGATACTTCAACGGGTAGAAAATCACTGAATACATTTGGCAAAACCACCTGTAACATTGAGCCTAAGACCGCTCCCAAAATGGAACCGACTAGTCCCATCAACAAGATTTGGGTAAGGTAAATGATGAATGCTTGTCTAGAGGATACACCTAGACACCGAAGGACAGCTACTGAAGCAAGTTTTTCCTTTACAAATACATTCACGGCACTTGCCACACCAACCGAACCTAAAAGCAAAGCTATAAATGCAACTAAGCTCAAGAAACTGGAAAGATTGGCGAAAGACCTGCCTGTGCTGGCTTTTCGGGATTCCACAGTTTCCAGCCGGATGTTGTCCACCTCCCATCCTTCTTCGTAAGGCTTTAGAATTTCGTCAATGTTTTCTGCTTCCAGCTGATAGTAGTTGACATAATTGAGCCGGGAGCCTACCTGGATCAAGCCTGTTTCCTCGGCATATTCCATAGGGATGTAAACAGCCGGTGCCACTGTGGCGGTAATACCTGTTTGCCCCGGCACGCCTTCCAGCTCTCCCGCAATCCGGAATTTGACTTCACCCACTTGGATGCTGTCACCCACTTGGGCATCAAATTGTGCTAGTAGTATTTTTTCGACCAGAGCTTCCCTTCCTCCTGAGCGGAAAATAGAATCGGCCTCAAACGGAGTGGTTTCTAATTTGCCATAATAAGGGTATTGTCCCTCCAAGGCTCGGATTTGGGTAAGTCTACTTTCACCTGTCTCTGGGAAGATGACCATGGAGGCAAAATTTACCTCGCTGCTTTTTTGCTGGGCAATGCTGTCGAGTGGCTGGTCTTCAAGTGGCTGGTTGGTGCTGAGGACGGCGTCTGCCCCGAGCAACTCTTTGGCCTGCCCATCGATATCCTTGCTGAGGTTGTCGCCAAAGGTACTGATGCCTACCAGGGCTGCTATACCAATGACAATGGAGGAAATGAACAGGGCCAGTTTGGATTTGTTCTGTCTAAAATCCCTGTAGGCCATCAACAGCGTCCACTTGAAATTATACATATTGTTCCTCCTGGATTTTACCGCCCTTGATTTGAATAATCTTATTGGTTTTTTTAGCCAATTCATGATCGTGGGTTACCAAAATCAGGGTAGTGCCCTGCTGCTTGTTTAGGTCAAAAATCAGGTTTTCGATCATTTCTCCCGTTTCGGTATCCAGGTTTCCGGTAGGTTCATCCGCAAAAAGGATTTTGGGTTCATTGGCAAAAGCCCGCGCAATGGAAACCCGTTGCTGTTCCCCTCCAGAAAGCTGGGTGGGGTAGTGGGTAGCTCTGTCGGATAGGCCTACTTTATCCAGTAGTTCTAATGCCTTCTGTTTGGCGTCTTTTCTTTTCTTCAGCTCAAGGGGAACCATTACATTTTCCAAGGCTGTGAGTGTGGGCAAAAGTTGAAAGTTTTGGAAGATAAAACCTACATGCTGGTTTCTTACCTCGGCTCTCTGATCTTCGGAGAGGTTTTCCAGGGCATTGCCGTTGAGTACCACACTTCCCGAACTGGCAGAGTCCAGCCCAGCGCATAAGCCCAGTAGGGTAGTTTTACCGCTTCCGGAAGGGCCCACGATGGCGACGGTATCCCCTGCATCAATGGAAAAATTGACATTGTCAAGTACGGTAAGTTTACGGCTGCCGCTTTGATAGATTTTGCTGACCTGCTGTACGGAAAGTATGCTCATGGAAAAGTGTTTATTATTGGGATGTCTAGTGGTAAACGCAATTTTGCTTGTAATCGTTTGGTATAAAAATAATGGCTTAATTTTTATGGGGAAACAATTTAGCCTTATAATTGTAATGCAACCACTGCACACCCTAGATTCAAGATATAATGAATACGCTTAACCACCTGTACATACTCCTTATTTGTCTTTTCACCTTTTCTGGATGTGGTCCGAGAGATCAACCACAGCAAGAAGCAGAAACCACCGGATCGGTGGTAGAAAGGACGATCAAGGAGGAGAGGAAGACCATTCTATTCTTTGGCAACAGCCTCACAGCGGGGTATGGGATTGATGAAGAGGAGTCCTTTCCAGGTCTGATCCAAAACAAGATTGATAGTCTGGAATTGCCTTATAAAGTGATTAATGGTGGCTTGAGCGGCGAAACTTCCGCAAGTGGCATCAATAGGCTCGAATGGTTTTTGGAGGAAGAGCCATCCATTTTTGTATTGGAGCTTGGAGGAAATGATGGTTTGCGCGGTATAGCAGTAGAGGAAACCCAAAAAAACCTGGAGACCATGATTGAGATGGTGAGGAAAAAATATCCCGATACACGGATCCTTCTGGCCGGAATGCAGATCCCCCCAAATATGGGAAGAGAGTATGCCGCAAATTTTGAGCTGATGTACAAAGAGATTGCCGTTGAGAAAAACGTCAAACTTATTCCCTTCCTGCTGGAAGGGGTCGGTGGTGTCAGGCACCTCAACCTTCCCGATGGTATACATCCTACAGAAGAAGGCCACCGAATAGTGGCCGAAACGGTATGGGAATATTTGGAACCCATGATAAATTAAGCGGCTTAGGTCGCTTTTTTTTGCTTAGTAATGACTTTGTAAAACACTGATTATCAACTTATTCTGTTCTTTTTTCTTCCTGCGGTGGTTCCACAGATGTGGACATTGAGGATAATTTTACATTTGAAATTGTGATTGAGGATTCAATCCAGGTAGCATTGATGGGAAGTATAAACTCTTTGGATTTTAGAGGTGATAAAGGAATAGCTTATGACTATCAAAATCGACAAATAACACTTTTTGATACTGAGGGTGAAATTGTAATGGCCAAAGAGTTTGCATTAGAAGGTCCAGGATCTATAGGTCATGTGACAAATTTGAAGATTTTGGAAGACGGTAATATTTTAGTTTACCAATTCGGGAACAAAATGCCTTTGTTGAATGAAGCCTTGGAAGTACAAAGGTATTACGAGATGTCTTTTCCGGCAGAATTACGAGGTGCAGCTTATTTCCAACATATGTATGCGCAACATGAGGATGATGTTTACTTGTTTTTTCCCGGTAGAGATGGAGGGAATCCCTACCTAGATAATTTTTATAAAGATTATAAGCTGGTTGAGAAGTTGAATTTGAGCACAGGGAATTCGGAGTCTGTATTCAAGCTTGCCAGTGATAGCAAATATTTAACGGACCTGAAATTTGATTATCCTATGATGGCGCTTTCAGCTGGGGAAGGGGAAATTTATTTGGCTCTAGACACCGAGTCGCTTATCCATGTTTATAGCCCCGATGCAAAAGAGGAATCATTGATAACATTGGATTTTTCTCCCTCAAAATTCGTCCAGATGGAAGGTTCTAACGAGGAGTATGCAAGCTCGTACGGGAAGATGTTGAAAGGAGGGGTCAAAAACCTTTTTGCTATTCCAAATGGAGTGGTAGTTCATTATAGTGAGGGAATCGAAGGGGAGGTTTACAAAAGGGAAGCTTTGCATGATCGTGAAAATTGGCCTAAACTCCCCGATTTCGATAACAACATGTTGAAAGTATATCAGCAGGATAAAGGCTGGTCTAATGAAGTTCAGGTTCCTTGTCACATGAAGACCATCAGTGGGATAATGGATTTGAATGATTCTTTTTGGGCATTACGAAATGATGATTATATCGGTGAGGAGCAAGATTATCTAACTTTTTATCGGGTGAGATTAAAACAAAATAACAACTCCCCCAGCTTATAAAATGACATTTCATAGGCTGAGGGAATTGCTTTAAGTCATCCGACACCGGACATCGGACATCCGTCATCCATCAATACGAATACCTCACCACACTCCCTTTCTCCCCGTCGAGCTCCACTTCTGCATAGACACCTATTTCCTGCTGCAGTTCTTCTACGTGGGAGATGATGCCTACAATGCGGTTTTCGTGGCGGAGGGATTTGAGGGTTTCAAATACTACCCGTAGGGAATTTTTGTCCAGGGAACCGAAACCTTCATCTAGGAAGAAGAAACTCTGGTCAGCCCGGTTGAGAGATTTCACCTTCTCTGCAAGCGACAAGGCCAGGCAAAGTGAAGCCTGGAAGGTCTGCCCACCGGAAAGTGTTTTGAGCAACCTTCTTTTTCCTCCATTCAAATGATCCAGAACCCAGAAAGTATTATCGTTGTCGATCTCTAAGCTAAGGTTGTTCTTGGTTAGCTTCATGAAGCGGCGATTGGCTGTGTGGCTAAGTTCCTTGAGGTAGATGCTGCTGACATACTTCACGAAGCCGCTGCCTTTGAATAGTCCCTCCAATTCCCTCAGGTTGCTTTCCCTTTTCTCTACCACATCCAGAGATTTGTTCAGCACAGCTTTTTCTTCCAGTTTACGTTGGGTGGTCTCCATTTGATTCTGGGTAAGCGCTATTTCCTTCTTTAGCTGGTCAAATGCCTCCTTGGTCTGGGATAATCCGCTAGCAAGCAGTGCAAACTCTTCCTCCTTGAACCCGGTGATTTCCTTATTTTGCTCAAAAGCCTGCAGTCGATCCTTGGTAAGGTGCCACTGCCTTTCAAACTCATTGATTTGAGCCTCTAGCTTTTCCGTATCCAATTTCTGATCAAGAATAGCCTTAAGTTCTTCTTCCAGTTCAAAACCCATTTCAAGCATTTTACCTTTTAGGTTTTCCTTTTGTGAAACCTGCTTTTCCTCACAGTTTTGGAGCAATTCAGAAAACTGCTTCAGGTTTGCCAGGTTGGTGCTTTGTCGGCCGCGGGAATCAATAAGGGCATCTTTGTTCCGCTTGATTTTGACCTCCAGCTGATCGATGGCCTGCTGCACCTTGTCGATGGTAGTTTTAATCTGCTCATTGGTCTGAGCAAAGTATGGCTGGCAGAAATCCTTAAACTGCAGGTCATCTTTTTTGCTGTTGATGGCCGATAGTTGGGCGCTGTATTCATTTTGGGCCTTTTGCAGTTTTTCTTTATTGGAGGAAGAATCTTCCCTCAACTTGCTACAGTCCTGTCTCAATGCTTTCAGACTGCTTAAAAGCTTGCTTTGCTTTTCCGTGGTCTTGTTGGCTTCCAATAGGGCCTCTTGCACCTCGTGAACAGTTGAATATCCTTTTTCCGCCAGTTGGTGGTGAAGCTGCTTCTTTCGCTCTGACAAGCCTGCAAGCTGTTTTTCCTTTTCCGATATCTTTTCTCCAAGGTCTTGGAGTGAAAAAAGAATCCTGTCCATGGAAGAGCCTTTTTGCCTGACTTGCTCAAGGAAGGTTTTGGCTTCCTTGATTTGACTTTCGTTGGTGGATAATTCTAAATTGTCAAAATCAGCGGGCAATGGCATGGGATGGCTTTCGGAGCCACACAGGGGGCATGGTTGCCCATCATGCAGGTGGCCGGCATAAGCGGTAAGGCCCTGCTGTTGCAAGAGTTTTTCCCTCAATACTTCCTGGTGGCGGATTTGATTCTCTAGAGATTGAACCCAATCCTCCATGGTAGTCACACCTTCAGGCATTTCTTTCTGGATGACAATTACCTGTTCATTTACCTCCGCCTGTTGAAGCTTATTGTGACGGAGGTCCTTTTCCAGTTGGGTAAATTGCTTCGTTAGTTCCTCTACCTCCCACACCATGCTTTTCAGGTTGGCCAACTCGGTTGGGTCGGGAGCTTTCAGCTTGTCATAAAGACCCTCCTGCTCCTCAATTTGCTTGGTTAGATGAGCGATTTTTTCCTGACAATTTTGGATAGTGGGAGAAAGTTTCTCGATCAACGCCTGGTTGTTTTTTGAGGAAAATTGAAGGGCATTAATTTCCATGACCTTTTTCAAATCTCTGATTTTAGCTTCCCTTTCACCCTTCTTCTGATACTCCTTTTGAAGGTTGGCTTCAGTCTCCAAAAGTGTATTGACCTCCTTCTCAAAATCATCTTTCCACCGCTGGCAATCGGTCACGCTCACCTTGTATTTTTCCAAATCTATCCTTAATTCCTCGAGTTGAGTAAAAATAGGTTTGAAATGTAGGGTTGCTTTTTGGTACTGTTGGAGATTGGCTTTGGACCTTTCGATGTCTGAGGAACGCGTTTGTAGTTCGTTCCATTTTTTTTGTATCTCCTTATATTCCTGATGTTTATCTTTTAACTGCTTGGCATGGGAAAATTGTGCCTCCAATTTGTCAAGTTCACCGGCGCGCTCCTTCTCTTTTTCCTTTAGATTTTTAAGTAGGGTTGACTGTTCTTGAAGATTCTCTTTGGTATAATCCGCCAAAGTTTCCAGCTGGGTGTTGAGCTTCAGCTTTTGGGTATATACTTCCGAAAGCAAGGCCTTGGTCTGGGGAAAAAGTTCAAAGCGGGAAAGACCAAAGAGGTCCTTCATCATGGTGGCCCTGTCTTTTGGTCCAAGCTCAATAAAATCCCTGAACTTGCCTTGGGGAATGATAACCGTTTGGCGGAAATGATCCAGCTTCATGCCCAAGATATCCTCCCCTCTTTCCTCAAGGGGTTCCCAAGAGTCCTCGGTAGCTCGATAGAAAGTATGGGTCGCAGTCTTCACGTCCTCCCAGTTGTTTCGGTTTCTTTTGGCTATATACTGTGACTTGTAGCGGATAGCATTGTTTTTTCCAGCCAGGAACTCAAACTCGATGGAGATTTTTTCGCTTTGGAGGTTGACCATACTGGCTCTTTCTCCTACGGGGGAAAGACGTTCCGTTCGGCTGTAGAGGGCCAAAAGAATGGCCTCCAAGATGGAAGACTTACCACTTCCCACTGCCCCAAATATTCCAAAAAGACCCGCTGAGGTCAATTGGGTGAAATCTATACTTTGCTTTTCCTTGTAGGAGTAAAGGCCTTCAATGTCTAATCTTACTGGAATCATTCGCTTGATGTTTGGCTGGTAATTTCCCTAAAAAGGGTCAAAAGTTCTTCGTTTGGCTCCATACCTTTCTGGCTTTGGAAGTATTTGATGAAAAGTGTTTCCATATCCTCATTCAGGTCTTCTGCCTGAAGTTCCCCATTGGAGCTGCCAAAACCGGCTTTTAAATGAGGAATGAGATTGACGATTCCGTCATGGGCTTGCATGATGGCTTTGCGTGTTTGAGCGTCGATGGATTCTTCCGTGACGTAGGTTAGTTCCACAAAACAGTAAGGGTTTTCCTTCAACCACTCAAGAGTAGCTTGCAGATCTTCAAACCTTTTCCTGAAAAGCGGTCTCCCTTGCTTTAAGGTAATGGGCTGGTATTCGACATTGCTTCCAGGTTGGGCCTCAATTTTGACCACCCTTTTATCCTGATCTGCCTCGCTGAAGCTGTAGGCTAGGGGACTGCTGCTGTATACCACCGGAAAAGGTTCCTTTTGCACGGCATGGTAGCGGTGCAAATGTCCCAAAGCTGCATATTGGATCTGGTCAGGGATGTTTTTAGTATAAAGGGCCTGAGCTCCTCCAACATGGAGAATAGGGCGCTCACTTTCAGGTTCGGGTTCAGGTTTTTCACCTTCTCTGACAAAAAAGAAATGGCCCATGAAAAGGTTGACCCCATCTGTGTCGCAATGGCTGTCGGCCAGTTTTTGCCATTTCTCCTCTAGGACTTGACGAAGGGATTCTTCCTTGTCGCCGTCACCCAGAAAAGTTTTCAGCAATACCTCATTGGCGTAAGGCGCCATGATTACCCGCACAGGAAAAGCGATGTGCGGAAACCTGACCTCCATGAAACCTTCCTCGCTTTTGGTGATTTCTATGCCGTCCCCAACCGGACCTTGTCTCACCACAGAATCATGTTTGCTGTAAAAAACGATTCCCAGCTCCCTAGCCAGCGGATCAGGTGCCTCGACAAACTGGGTACTGTCATGGTTACCAGATATGGCAATGATCAGTCTTTTCCCATGGTTGGAGAGTCGCTTCAATGTTTTGTAGAGAAGTTCTACCGCTTCATGGTTGGGGTTGAAAGAATCGAAGATATCTCCGGCCAGCATGACCAGGTCGATTTTTTCTCTTTCTGCAATCTCACAGATTTCTTCCAAAACGAGTTTTTGTTCCTCAATTCGGGGAAATTCCTGGAGCTTTTTCCCCAGATGCCAGTCGGCGGTATGTAGTATTTTCAGCATGGTAAGCGTCAAAGTAAAATGCGTGAAATCAAGGTTTGCGATTAAATTTAAGCCCTTAATTTGGGACTGGCAATGGGTCGGACGAAAGTTGTCACCAAATGGCACAAATATTGACCATCGCAGCCCTATGAAAAAGTTTCTTTTCATAGGCTTTATAATTTTCCTCTTTAAGTTCAACGTAGCTGAGGCCAGTGTTCTTGCGGAGGAAGACTCTTTATTGGTGATCCAAAAGGGAGTGGCGAGCTTTTATGGAAAGAAATTTCACCAACGCAAGACGGCCAGTGGGGAGATATTCGACATGCAGGAACTCACAGCTGCGCACAAACACCTGCCCTTTGGCACTCGCCTGAAAGTCACCAACAGCAAAAACGGCAAACAGGTGATAGTAAAAATCAACGACAGGCTTCCCCAAAACTCCAAAAGAGTAATAGACCTTTCCCGAGAAGCTGCAAATCAATTGGGCATGATCAACGATGGTATTGTACCAGTGAGGATCGCAGTTATGACCCGTCAAAAGATAGAGGAACTACAAGATTATTACGATAACGTTCCTAAAGATATCCGCTTGAGAACCCCTCTTCAATCGGTGAGCTACAATAAAAATACCGAACTATTTTTCCAGTCGGCTCAATAAAAGCCAATTATTTTCCCCCAACTTGTTTGAAATTATTTAAATCTTTAGTTAATTAGACCCCCGGTGTTTAATTGACTGAATATGAACAAAAGTTTTGGACTTGCCTCAATACTGCTGACATCCTTAATGTTTTTTGCCTGTGAGCAGGAGGATGATTCCCAAAAGGAACAGCCACTCGATTCCTTCCGACAGGAGGTTTCCGCCACTCAAGTGCGGGTAGCCCAATCCGAAAAGCGCACATTTGACTACCTTATTAATGCCTCAGGAAAAGTGGAGGCTGAAAATCAATTGAAAGTAGTAGTGGAAAGAAACGGTTACCTGACTGAGCTTTTGGTCAAGGAAGGGGAAACCGTGTCCCAAGGTCAGATCATCGCAAGGTTGGACAATTCTGATTCTAAATTCAAACTCGAGAAAGCCCTTATCCAAAAAAGGGTGGCCGAGGCGGATTTCGATGACCGTAAAATGGGTTTTGGAAAAATCCTTTCAGGTCAGGACACCTCTGTAAATGTTGATGAATTTACCGATAAGCTGAGAGCTAACTCCGGCATTCTAGCCGCTGAACTGGAAGTGAGGGAGGCGGAACTGGAACTGGAAAAGTCGGTTATCAAGGCTCCTATTTCCGGTAAAATTGCAGACTTGGCTATAAAGAAAGGTACCTTGGTCAATAGCGGGGATGAGCTCTGTGAGTTGATCAGTGCTGACCAGTTGACCTTAAAAGTAAAGGTTTTGGAAGCTGATATCGGATTTGTAAGTGCAAACCAAAAAGTGGAAGTATATCCCGTTTCCGGCAAGGATACCCAGATCAGCGGGACAGTCAAAAGCATCAATCCCAAAGTAGATGAAAACGGCTTGGTCCAAGTCTCCATAGCTTTAGCCCCCAATAGCAAACTTCTCCCCGGAATGAACGCCAGGGCAGTGATCCGTGCCCCGCAAAATAACAGTATCGTAGTACCAAAAGACGCATTGGTTTACCGCTCCGGTCGCCCAGTGGTATTTACACTTGAAAATGGAAGCAAAGAATCCAAGTGGAATTACGTGGAAGTGGGCAAGGACAATGGTAGAGAGGTGGAGATCCTCAAAGGCATCGATCCGAATATGACGGTGATCACGACGAATAACTTGCAGCTGGCCCATCAGGCGCCGGTGATGATAGTGGAGGAATGAGAGGTGAAAAGTAAGAAGTGAGAAGTGAAAAGTCAAAGGTGAAAAGAAGCGAATGAGAATTCCGCTTCTTCTTACTTCTTACCTTTTACCTCTTACTATTCCAAAACACAATAAGTAATAATGGTTAGATTTTTATTGAATAGGCCCATAGCGGTGAGCATGACGTTTTTAGCGCTGATAGTTTTTAGCGTCATTGTTTTTCGCACCCTTCCCATATCACTTTTGCCGCCCATAGATGTGCCGCAGATTGTGGTGAAGGTGAGTTATGAAAATGCTTCACCTGATGCCATAGAGCAGAATGTGTTGCGTCCCATACGTGAAGGCTTGGTGACTCTCAACGGCCTTGAAGATATGGAAAGCAAGGCCGGCAGTGAGGTGGGGACCATAAGGTTGTCCTTTGATTACGGTACCAAAATGGAATTGGCCTACATTGATGTCAATGAGAAAATTGACCGCCTGACCAATTCCCTGCCCTCAGATCTTTCCCGCCCCCAAGTCATCCGAATCAATACTAATGATATCCCTGTAGTAAGGGTGCAAGTAACACCCAAACCAGGTATCGACCATGCAGAAGTCACCTTGCTTACCGAAAACGTACTCAAGAAAAGGCTTGAACAATTAGAAGGTGTGTCGCTGGTGGACATCAATGGTAAAAAGAGCAATGTAATTACCGTACAGACTGATAAGGACGCCCTTCGAGCACTCAACCTCACCGAGGAACATGTTATCAATGCTATCAAAGCGGGCAATAGTGAGCTGCCTGGAATCAGCGTGGAGGATGGGCAGTTTAGGTATTACCTCCGATTAGCTACCCGCGTAGACCATCCCGATGATATCAAAAGACTCCCCGTCAGGTCAGATGAGGGCCAGGTGGTAAACCTTGGTCGGGTGGCTCAGGTGCAGTATGATACGGACAAGGTCATGGGCTACCACCTTTATCAGGGCGAAGAGGGCTTGGTAGTGACCGTTCATAAGCAGGCTGCCGCCAAAATGAATGAGCTGACTCCCAAAATCTACGAGGCGGTGGAGCTTTTCAAAGTGGATTATCCTCAAGTAGATTTTGACATTACACAGGACCAGTCTATGCTGCTCAATGCTGGGATTAGCAACCTGCAGACAAGTTTGCTGTTCGGGGGCATATTTGCCTTTGGTGTGTTATTCATTTTCATGGGAAATTACCGTACCCCATTGATCATAGGTATAAGCTTACCTTCCTCACTGATCATCAGCTTTTTGGTCTTCTGGTCTTTTGACATTTCCATCAATGTTATCTCCTTAAGCGGTTTGGCTTTAGGGCTTGGGATGTTGATTGATAATGCAATCATTGTTTTGGACAACATTACCCGGAAACGGAGAGAAGGTTTACCTTTATTTGAGGCTTGTGTGGCTGGGGTCAATGAAGTGATGTCGGCCTTAATAAGTTCTGTTTTGACGACTTTGGCGGTGTTTGTGCCTTTGGTATTTTTGAGCGGGATTTCCGGGGCTTTGTTCTTTGACCAGGCCGTTTCGGTGGCCGCCATTTTAGGGGTTTCCCTTCTGGTGGCGTTTATTCTTCTGCCGATGCTTTACTGGTTGTTTTTCAAGAACAAGGAGTTGAATGAAAAAGAGGAGGACAGCAGGCTTTATTTGTGGGTGTTGAGGGGCTACAAAAAGCTTTACGCCAAAATCTTTCTACATCGAAAAAGAAATTTAGCCCTACTGTTTCTATTAATCCCACTTCTGCTTGCCGTCAGTCAAATTCTGGATGTAGAAGGTTTGCCGCCCATTGAGAAAATGGACACTTTGGTAGCTGTTGACTGGCAGGAACCCATTTCCGCCACCCAAAACAAGCAGCGTGTGCAACAAATGTTGGCTGCATTGGAAGGTGGATTTGAAAAGGCTGAAAGTGATGTGGGGGTAAGCCAGTTTCTGCTTTTCGAAGGGGAAAACTCTCTTCAGCAAGCAACGCTTTATCTTTTGTTTTCCAGCCAGGATGAAAAAAATCAGCAATCAGAAAGACTTTTGAGTTGGGTGCGGGAAAACTATCCGAAAGCCATGCTTAAGCTGGAAGATGCTCCGAATGCATTTGACCAGCTTTTCAGTTCGGATGTCCCATTTTTTGAAGCCAGGTGGAAAGACCTGCAAAGCAAGCGGCCCATCCCTGGTTACCAAATGGATGATTACCTGATGAACTTTCCTTCCCAAACATGGGAAAGGGGGCCAGGTCTGCAGCAGGAGGCCTCAGTGGTTTTCAAGCTGGATTTGGAAAAGCTTGCCCTTTACGGAATCGAACCCGGTCAACTCCAAGATAAGCTCAAGAAGCTATTTGGCAATTTCAACATCACCGATATTAAACGTTTTGGAGAGGTGACACCAATTTTGCTGAAAGAGGACCAGATGAATTTTGAGCAGCTCATTCAGGGTCAAAAGCTCAAAGGTAGAGACGGGGTTGAATACGGGCTGCATCATTTTGTCCACTTTGATTACGAAAACCAATACAAGTTTATCACCGCTGACAAAAGTGGGGTTTACCAATCGGTGGCCTTTCCTACCGGTGAGGGATTTTCATCCCAAGCTCAGATCCGTGACTGGGGTATTGAAAGGCAGCTCAACATTGACTTTGCCGGGCAATATTTCAGGGATAGGGAGACAATTGAGCAATTGGTCGGTATTCTTTTCATTGCGATCTTGTTGCTGTATTTTATCCTAGCGGCCCAGTTTGAAAGTTTTGTGCAGCCCTTGATAGTAATTTTCACCTTGCCACTTGGCATAGGAGGAGCGTTTTTGGTTCTATGGTTGACTGGCACTTCCTTGAATGTGATGTCGGCAATTGGGCTGGTGGTGATGTTGGGGATTATGGTGAATGATGCCATTTTGAAGATTGATACCATCAACCGGCTGAGAGTGAAGTATTCCGAAAAACTTTCCTTGACCAAAACACAAGTTTTGGACAAAGCCATGTTTGAAGCCGGGGAAATCAGGCTTAAGCCCATATTGATGACCTCTATCACGACCATGCTGGCTTTGATGCCGGTGGTCTTCAGTGCTGGTTTAGGAGCCGATTTACAGCGCCCATTGGTGTTCAGTGTGATCGGTGGGCTTACCATCGGGACGTTTACCGCTTTGTATTTTGTGCCATTGGCCTATTGGTTTTTGACCCCTAAGAAATAACCAATGACGCCATTCCGGATCATCATATCGTTTATCATCCTTTCGGTCATCGGCTTTGCTTTGGTGCCAAAGCTTTCCGTGGATCTAAATCCCCGTGAGCGCGAACCTGTATTGCGGGTGTCCTACAACGTACCTGGCTCAAGTCCAGAACTGGTGGAAAAACTGGGAACTGCACCTTTGGAGGGGGCCTTTTCCCAACTTGCCGACCTCAAAAGTATCAACAGCGTTTCCAATTATGATCGGGGAAGTATCACCATGCGGTTTGATAAGAACACCGATATGGAGTTCAAGCAGTTTGAGCTGGCTAGCTTGGTTCGCCAGGTTTATCCCTCCATGGATCCCAAGGTTTCTTACCCCATCATCTACCAAAGTGCTCAGAATAGGAATGAGTCCGTACCGATTCTGACTTACAGTGTAAATGGCCCTTTTGCATCTTTTGAGATAAAGAAGATCACGGAGGATGTGCTGAAATCAGCCCTCAACAGGTTTGAGGAAATTGAAGAGCTCAGAGTGCTTGGGGCAAATGACTTGCAGCTTTACATTACCTATGATGTGGCCAAGCTTCAGGCCTATAACATTACTCGCAACGAACTGATAGAATCGCTTCAGCGCTCATTTGGAAGAAACTTTCCCGGCAATGTGCTCAACCGGGAAGACCAGACGCTTTTTGTGCAGGTGGACCAGTCGCTACAGCACATGGCCCAGCTGGAAAATATGCTTGTGGGCAATAACAAAGGCAAGGAAGTTTACCTTGGAGATGTGGCTTCCATCACCTTGGAGGAAGCCGAACCCACCCGCTACTACCGCATTAACGGCAACAACTCGGTCACCCTTTCGGTATTTAACCGGGAAGGTGTCAACAAGGTGGTGTTGGCGCAGCAGGTAAAGGATGCGGTAAGGCAAGTCAGCGCGCAACTTCCGGCAGGTTTTGAGGTAAGGCTGGAAAATGATGATACCGAGTTTTTAGATAAGGAACTTCACAAAATTTACAAGCGGTCAGGACTCTCTATTTTGATTCTGGTTGTCTTTATCTTTTTGATAAATAGAAATTGGAAGTATTTGACCGTGCTGTTCTTGGGGATAGTGGTAAATCTTAGCATCACGGGGATAATTCTTTATTTACTCAAAGTGGATATCCACCTTTATTCCTTGGCTGGGTTGACCATCTCATTTGGGCTGATAGTGGATAATGCGATCATCATGATTGACCACTTGCACAAGCATAAGAACCGGAAGGTATTCTTGGCACTATTGGCGGCTTCCTTGACTACTATTGCGGCTTTGCTGATGGTGTTGCTGTTGCCGGAGGAGGATAGAAAGAATCTGACCGAGTTTTCCCAGGTGGTGTCGGTGATGCTAGGAGTTTCCTTGCTGGTGGCTCTGCTTTTCACCCCAGCCATGTATCACTTGTTATTTGGGGATAAATATTTGAATGGGAGGGGGCTTAGCATTAAGAAGCTTCGCCAAAGAGTTAAATTTTTCAGAGGGTATCAAAAGTTCATTGGCTTTACCGCTAAGTATAGAAAAGTATACATCACGGCCTTGTTGCTGCTTTTTGGCTTACCGATATTTTACCTTCCTAGCAAATGGGAGGGGCAGGAGTGGTATAATGAGACGGTTGGCAGTACCTTTTATCAGGAAGATGTGAGACCACACGTAGACAAGGTTCTTGGTGGGTCCTTCCGGATGTTTGTGCGGGGTGTTTTTGAAAAGTCCTCCTATAGGGAAATGGAGAAAACCAGACTATATGTCAATGCGCGGCTTCCTTTCGGGAACACCCTTGACCAGATGGATTTTTTAATCCGTGAGTTTGAGACTTACCTGGCCGGAGTGGAAGGCATAGATCAGTATGTCTCCAACGTGAATTCCGGCCAACAAGCCCAGATTGTTATCACGTTCAAGGAAGAATATGAAAGGGGAGCCTTGCCTTATCAGTTGAAAGGTAGGCTGGCGGTCAAATCAACCGACTGGAGCGGTGCCAATTGGAGTATTTATGGTGTTGGGCAGGGGTTTTCCGCTGGTCCTGGCGGGGAGGGGATTCCTTCCTTTAGGGTAGCTATGAAAGGTTATAATTTCGATGAACTTGAGCGGCAATCAGAAGTATTGGCCGAAAAGCTCCTTCAACACAAGCGGATACAGGAGGTCAATACCAATGAGCGGTTATCCTACAACGAACGCAAAACTGAAGAATATGTGCTGAGGTTTGACCAGTCCGAATTAGCACTCCACAACACGAATCAATATGAGGTAGTCAATGCATTATTGGAAGTGACAAAGCCTACCGGTCCGCAGACTTTCCTCACCATGGAGGGACAGCGCTATGGTGTGGTTATCAGAGATCGGCATGCCAATCGGTATTCCAAGTTTGACCTGGAACAAAACAGCTTGATTGGCGGGGAAAACAACTTTTTCAAAGTGGGCAATTTTGGACAACTGACCAAAGAGTCTACGACAAGTGCCTTGCATAAGGAGGACCGGCAGTATATCCGGGTTATTTCATTTGAATACATGGGCTCGGCGAAGTTTGGGGGAGAGTATTTGGATGAGGTTTTGGAGGAAATGAAGCTGCTGATGCCGATTGGCTATTCTGCTGAAAAGCAGAGCTGGAGCTGGAACAGTGACAAGACCAAAAGGCAGTACAGCTTGCTATTAGTGTTGATTCTGGCTATTTTCTTTATCTGTGGAATCCTGTTTGAAAATCTCAAGCAGCCATTTTATATCATTGCCATTGTGCCGATTTCCTTTATCGGTCTGTTTTTAATTTTCTCACTATTTGACTTCTACTTTGACCAGGGCGGCTATGCAGCCTTTGTGATGCTCGGTGGCCTCGCCGTCAACGCCGCCATCTTCATCGTCAACGACCTGAATAACCGCTTTTCTGGCAACTACAACCGCAATGTGCTTAAATCTGTAGGCGGCAAGGCGGTACCCATCCTATTGACCATCCTGTCCACTTGCTTCGGCCTGATTCCCTTTATCATGGAAGGGCAGAATGAGATTTTTTGGTTTTCCCTGGCGATCGGGACTATTGGGGGGCTGGTTTTTTCGGTGATCGGGGTGTTTTGGGCTTTGCCGGTGTTTTTGTGGAGGAGGTCGTAGTAGGGGTGTTGTCCCGAGGCTTCGCCTTGGTACAACCTCATATGTCACTTTTTTTCAACTTCAACTTTTTAAAATATGGAGAAGCCATATCGCATTTCAGATCAAAATGCTATCTATTTTCTAACATTCACAGTCGTAGACTGGATGGATGTGTCCACTCGTAAAGAATACAAATACGAAGTAGTCGATTGTTTGAATTATTGTATTGCAAATAAAGGGCTTGAAATTTATGCTTGGGTTTTGATGACCAACCACCTTCACCTTTTATGTCGTGCAGTTGAACCCAAGAGGCTGAGTGATATAATGAGAGATTTCAAAAAATTTGTAGCCTATAAAGTCTTGATCAGTTTAGAAAAAGAATCTGTGGAGTCCAGGAAGAAATGGATGCTGAATCAGATGGAATTTAGGGGAATGATCGTCAAAGGTGTTGAGAAATATAAATTTTGGAAAGATGGGGTGTATGCTATTGAAATCTTCTCTCCAAAATTCTTCGAACAAAAACTTCACTACATCCACCAAAATCCTGTCCGCGCTATGATTGTGGAGGAAGCGGAACATTATCTGTTCAGTTCGGCCAGGGACTATGTCGGAGTGAAGGGGTTGGTGAGGGTGAGTTTGTATTGAACTGAAATTATAAGATTGGAGGAGTCAGGAGACTCCCAACTCATGGTACCAAGTCTGAAGACTTGGTACAACAATGTATCTTAATTTTATAACTAAAACACTTGTTAATACGGACACATTCCTATATTTTTAGGAGTACAATATCCATATTTCGATGACTAGAATATTTACTCTTTCAATCTATTGCATCCTATTGGTTTTTCAGAGTTGCAGTCAGTCCGAGCCACAGGAACATTCTGAAATGTCAGAGATATCCCTAGAATTGCTTGATTCTTTGGTGGTGGATGTCTTGGATCCTTTGGAAATGGATGATTATCATGAAGAGAAGGGGCTTTATTTGATGAGGGGGAAGAGTAGGAAGATTTATTTGGTCAACGAAGAAGGGGAAGTGCTGCAAGAGCCTGATATCATCGGAAATGGGCCTGATCAGGTTGGTGGAAGAGCAGTGGGTTGCCAATTTTTAGGTGATGATAGAATTGTGTGTATGGATGCCTCTTCTAAATTCCATATTTATGATTCTGAGTTTAAAAATAAAATCAGCGTGTTGGCCTCACCTATGAAAGGACTCAACACTTTTGTGGTAAACAATTACCGGTTAAACTTTAGGACCTCTGCAGCTAATGAAAAAACTTCAATTTTTGGGGTGGAAATCAATTCATTTTCTTACAGTGAAATTAATCCCACTGAATTAAAAGAGGATTTCTATAAAAAAGCAAAAGTGGCTTTTCAATATGCGGTAGAAGAAGAGGAGTTGGAGTTCCTGGAGAGCTACCCTGATCAATGGATGCCGAAAAGAGAAGGAGTTTATGTGGGAGAAAGTTATCCTTTATCTGATTTTAACCGGTCTACCATGGAGTACGCCTTACTTCCTGGAGTGAGCGATCAGCTGTTTGTTTATGATGGGTTGGGGAGCAATTCCCTTAAATATGCTATTGACCTTCGTCACCCAGAGAGGACGCCCTTGCAAGAGTGGATCACAGATGGTTTCAATGACCAATTTGGTTCATATCCAAGATTCAATGACTTGAGAATGTTTGGGGATTATCAAATAGTAAAGTTCAATACTCAGGTTCCGGCATCAGTCCATAGGGAGTTAAGGGCCGGCAATGAAAATTATGGTGTAAGTCCGGAATGGAGAGAAGCTTTGGGGAAATATTTCAGGCCTTATTACATCCTTGCCAAAGCAGGTAAACAGGTGGGTGTCATCAATAACTTTCCTGTTACTGGGCATATGGATTATGTCAGCTCGGATGGGGTGGTGTATCTTAATGACAACCGCAAGCCGTCAGTAGAGCGGGATTATAATGTGTTTTACAAAGTAAAAATAAGAGAGTGATTATAATCAGTGAGTCAGGAGACTCCCAACTCAGGGTACCAAGTCTGAAGACTTGGCACAACCTTCCTTTATCCCTTGGGCTACTTTTGGGAGCAGGAATTACAGTAGGAAAAGTTACTCTTCCGCTATTTAAATTCTTTTTAATTGAAAAAAATATGATTAGAAATTCAATACTAATTATTGTTTTAATATTATGTCAATGTACATCTGATAAATACTCCGAATATCGAGAGGGGGAAACTTGGGTTAGGATAGAGGGTGATCTTCCGGATAAGGAGCATTTAGCAGGAATCCCATTTGGGATCAAAAAATTTTATAGTACTAGAAAGCCCTTCTTGGTCGATGGGCATATAATTGTTTCCGACAAAGCAATGTCGCCACCCCTCCATGTGATTGATTTGAAGAATAGAAAATGGGCTTATGGGCTGGGAGTAGAAGGATATGGTCCAGGCGAGATCTCCTATATTTGGACGTCGATTACAGCTCCTCCCCCGGAAAGTTTTGGGCATATAATTTTGACAATGTTTTTTCTGAATTCACGTTAGAAGACAGTACTGCTAAACTTGCAGGCAAACAATTAAAGCAAAGAAATCCTGAATTCGTTAGGGCTTTAGCCATTTCATGGCTGACTGATACCACACTGATGGCAATTCGTGTGTCGAGCGAAGAAAAATTTGTAGAATATAGTAAAGAGGGAGAGGTTTTAGCTGGCTATGGAAGCTGGAAAGGAATGCTCCCCGGAGATCCCCCATCAAATGTAGCATTAGGTGTTTTTGCAATGCAATTCACTTCAAACCAAAGTAAAAGCAAATTTGGCTTTTACTCCATGGATCGGGATCATTTTGAGGTCCTAGATTACGCCACTAAAGAAATATTGGTGGTAGAGGGGCCTTTTTTTGAGGTTCCAGAATATACGGTAGAATATAGGTCTGCTGATGATCCATATTACTATATGAATGACCCTGAAGCTGTAAGAACCTATCAAGACTCTTTCTTGGGAGAAGATAATATCTATATGCTATATAGCGGAGATAAAGTTTCAAGAATCAGATCAACTGGCATGGTGGAAAGTCGAATTGTGTTTGCTTTTGATTATATAGGAAATATGATAAGACAGTTTGAATTGGATACACCAATAAAGTATTTTACCGTAGACGAAGAAAATCAAATTCTGTATGGCTTGTCTTCAGAAGAAGACGAAGATATTGTGGAATTTCAGTTTTGATGAAGAGAATTCTTAGTAATGACTGCCGAATCCTCTCAGCTTGAAGGGTGATAAGGAGAGGCACAGCCTCTATTTTCATGTTTCCAAGGCACAGCCTTGGAACAACGGCGGTTCCGGCGGGCCTCCAAAAAAAGCCAAGACTCCTAACCTTGGCTTTTAATATTCCCTTCGTGTCCTTCATTCTCTTTGAGCCCATTGTGCCCAATTGAAATCTTACGGCAACTCCGGCACTGTCATTGCCCTTTCAGGCACTTCTCCGGTGAGGGTCTTTAGGAAGGCAATCAGGTCTTCAATTTCCTCGTCGCTCATGTCTAGGTTGAGCTGGCTTTTGGCCATCACGTGGATGGAGGTCTCGAGATCCCAGATGCTTCCGTCGTGGAAATATGGGTAGGTTTTTTCGATGTTTCTCAGGGATGGGACTTTGAATTTGTAAAGGTCGCCTGGATTATCAGTAAGGGTAACCATGCCCTTGTCACGTCCGATTTTATTGTTTACGGTCCAGAAATCATTGATCTCACCAAACTTTCTGTACTGCATACCGCCTAGGGCTGCACCATCGTGACAGCTTTGGCAATTGGCATCCAAGAAAACGGTCAAGCCTCTTTTTTCCTGGTCGTTCAAGGCGGTGAAATCACGGTCCATAAAGTCATCAAACCTGGAAGGGGTAAGGAGGGTGCTTTCAAATGCAGCGATAGCATTGGCCACGTTATCATAGGTGATCGGGTTGGACTCCTCAGGGAAGGCGCTTCTGAATCTTTTCACATATTCTTCCACCTCAGCCAATCTGTCGATCAGCATGTCCTCATGAGGGATGGCCATTTCCACTGGGTTCAGGATTGGACCTTTTGCTTGCTCTTCCAGGGTTTTGGCTCTACCGTCCCAGAACTGGCTGTCGTGCAGTACTGCGTTAAGGACGGTAGGGGAGTTACGGTCGCCCATTTTGCCCTTGATGGCGCCTGGAGATGTAGATAGATTATCTACGCCAAATGTACTTAGGTCATGGCAGGAATTACAACTTTGCTCGCCGTTGACGCTCAGCCTTGGGTCGTAATATAGCAACTTGCCTAGTTCGTATCTTTCCTCCAAGTTGTTGATGGAAGCTGTGATGCTCTCCACTGATGGCAATCCTTTCAGGGCTTTGTTGGCCATCGCCCAAAGCTGAATGTCTTGTTTGTTCAATTGAGTAGCTTGTCTAGGTGACAATTGAGTTTCGTCTACAGAAACCATTCTAAACACTAAAAACGTTAAAAAAGCAGCGGTTAATCCCGCGATAATTATACCTCTAGTCATGTCTTTTGATTTTATTTGCTGCAAAACTAATAAATATGGTTATTCTAAACAGTGACCAAAATCATATTTCAATCTAGATTCGATTGATTGTTTCTATAGGGGATTTGTTTGGTCTATGAGAGGAGACGGGAGGAGAGCCCCATATTTGGTTCCGATGTACTATGGGATCTAGACGCGAGGTAGATGACTCCACTATGCCATTTCCCATCGTGGACCCATAGAGGACCCGAAGAGAAGGCAAGGTGGTGGCATGCTGGAAGTAAGTTTGAAGAGCCTAGATGGAGTCGAAAGGCTAGTGTTTTATTATCCCCGTTGCTTCTTGGGTCACAGGTTTAGGTGCATAATCCCGTAGAGTCATAAATATTTAAGACTTTTCTGAAAAAACCGGATACATTTGGCATCAAATAGGAAAATGCACGTTATGGGAATTATGCGTAGAAAATATAGTTTTGGACTGTTGCTGCTTTGCAGTGGGCTTATCTTTTCCTGTAGTCAGGAAAAACCTGAGACAGAAGGAAAGGGATTGAGATTGGAACTGGTGGATTCGCTGGTGGTGGATAAATTGGAACCGCTTCTAATGGATGATTACCTTCCAGAAGAAAAGCTGTATCTACTCAAAGGCTCTAAATCCCGCCAGCCCATGTTGGTCAATCGTGAGGGAGAGATTAAGGAGCTTGATGTGCTCAATGATGGGCCAGCCGGCATTGGGTCCAGAGGTGCTTGGGGGTATAGGTTCTTAGGGGATGATAAGATAATTGCCCAAGGTTTTGACTTTAAATTCCACAAACTGGATTTGGAGGGAAAAAAGACCGGAGAAGTTCCTACGATCACCTCCGACATTCATCGAATGATTATATACAAGCATAGAACTACCTTTTCACCTTTTCTGAAAGATGGAGAGCCAATGATAATCGGAGAGGAAGTCAATGCCTTCAACCCGGCTGAGGTGAACCATCAAAAGCTAGGGAATGATTATTATGCGAAAGCGAAAACTTTATATACGTATAATTTAAATTCTCTTAAAACGTCTATGTTGGAATCTTTTCCACAAGATTGGTCCCCAAGAGCAGAAAATAAGTATGTGGGTGAAAGCCTGCCGTTTGTGAGTTATCATATAGGAAAACAGGAAATCGCGGTCTTACCTTCCATGGGTAACCAGCTTTTCCTCTATGATTACAGTGGTGAAAATCCTGAATTAAAAACAGTGGTGGATTTATCGCATAGACATAGACCATCCTCAGCGGCGGAAGTATCGGCGGATGCTGATAGGAGGACCTCAGATTATCCAAATTTCACTGATGTCAGACATGCGGGCGAATATGTGTTAGTAATATTCTCAACCAAGATCCCATCTGACATCATGCGGCAGTTAATCGCCCAAGATGAAATGTATTTCAGATCGGAGGAGTATAGTGAAGCATCAAAAAGATATGTTAAGACTTATGCATTGGTGATTAAAGACGGCCAACAAATTGGTTCAATCGATGAGATGCCATCAAAAGGGATTTTTAACCTTACCACTGAGGAGGGAGATATTTATTTTGACGGGAATACTAATTCCGAATTTGAAAGGGATTACAATGTGTTCTATAGATATAGGTTGAAGGAATAGCCTGAATGTGAACTGTTTAGGTGACTGGTTGGTTTTTGATATGCTAATTGATTGCAAACGACCAACTATTGTATAAAATGAAAAAGCTGCTTGCAATCCTGTCCCTTGCGATATTGACAGGATGTGGCAATAAAATCATGACTAAGCCGGTAGGACAGGTAATGGTGGTCACCGACAAGACAGTTACCGTCTACTACGAAGTTGTCACCCGAAATTACGGAGACATGGTGGGGAATACTTATTACTTCGAGGAAGGTCACAACTATAGGGTTGGGGATGTCTTTCCGAAGGTGGAACCTTAAGAAACAGAGTAAAAAAAAAGGCCTTATGGCCTTTTTTTGTTTTATTCTCTTGTGAAGGTAACTGCACTTTGCAGGTTTCCCATAATTTGCTGGTAAAGGGCAGAATTGCCATCTAGGTTATCAGGCTCGATTTCTATTACGCCGTCCCCATTTCCATCTCGCGCATCATTAAAATTGATTCCAGTGAACAAAGTATTCATGTCTATATTAAGGAAAAGCTGCTCCTCTGAAGTGATACTGTATGGGCCACCATGTGCATCTACACTCAATACTGTCTCTGCAGTAGTATAGATATGAAGGTCTGTGTCGTTAACACTTCCTACAATGAAGAGGGAAGTTCCTTCACTACCTTCCACACCAAAAGCCTGATTTCGGTCCATTCTGAAGGCAAGCCTGTCAAATTCTCCGTGTCTGATCTGAGCAGAACCAATTTGTTCTGTTTGAGGAGCTGTATTTCTCATCAATCGGAAATGGTGAGGGCCATTGCTTATTGTTCTAGCAGCATTGGGTTGGTCACCTTCTTCCAATAGTCCCACATCACGCATGGCGACATCCATGGTCACAAAAGTAGCTCCGTTGATGTTTCGCTGGTTTGGTGCTGACTCACTAACAGCTAATGCCCTAGCATTGACGGTCACATTTGCTACCAATTGATCCTGCTCATTGTTGTTGCAGGAAAAAAGAGAGATAGCCATGGCTGACAAAAGGGAGAGGGATAAAATTCGCTTTTTCATAAAAGTAATCTGTTTAGTTTTCTTGGCAGCTCGCACCAATTCTTATGCCAAGAGTATACGTTTAATAATGGGGAAACTCTTCTTTAGACGTTAATATGTTGCAAGATGTTTTAGTTTTTCCATAAACCTGCTCTGTGGAAGGAAATTCTTTTCCAAACTTGGAGCAAAAGGTACGGCAGTGTCCAAGCTTCCCTCTCTCATTACAGGTGCATCCAAAGACTCGAAACAATGCTCGCTTATCCATGCCGAAAGCTCAGCCCCAATTCCTCCAGTAATGCAATCCTCATGAAGAATGATCGCTTTGCCAGTCTTCTTGACCGTTTCGGCTACAGCTGCCTTGTCCCATGGAAGCAATGTTCGTAGATCTAAAATGTCAGCGTTGATACCGCTTTCTTCTACCGCTTTTTTAGCCCAGTGGACTCCCATCCCATAAGTGATGATGCTCACCTCATCGCCTTTAGCGACCAAGTTGGCCTTGCCGATTTCGATGGTGTAATAATCATCTGGAATACTTTCTGAAATGGACCTATACAAAACTTTATGCTCAAAGAAGAGGTAAGGGTTCGGTTCCTCAAGGGCGGCGTTCAACAATCCTTTTGCATCGTAGGGATTGGAAGGATATACGATTTTCAACCCTGGAGTATGGAAAAACCACGCCTCGTTGGATTGGCTGTGGAACGGACCGGCAGCAACTCCTGCACCTGTCGGCATTCTGACCACCACGTCCGCATTTTGTCCCCAGCGATAATGGCTCTTCGCTAAGTTGTTGACAATTTGGTTAAACCCGCAGGTGACAAAGTCGGCGAACTGCATTTCCACCATGGCTTTGTAGCCTTTTATGGAAAGCCCCAGTGCGGTACCGATGATGGCACTTTCGCACAATGGTGTATTTCTGACTCTACCATTTCCGAACTTGTCCAGAAATCCGTCAGTGATTTTGAACACCCCACCATAGGTGCTAATGTCTTGACCCATCAAAACGAGATTGGGATATTTCTCCATGCTTTGACGCAAGGCATCGCTGATGGCATCGACAAAACGTCGCTCTGTTTGCTTTTTTGATTTTGGGAAAATCACTTCCTGCTGGTATGGAAGGAACATGTCCGCCATTTCCTCCTCTGTGTCGGCCTCTATAGCGTCTTCACCGAAAGCTACTTCTAGTCCCTGGTTAATTTGCTCTTTTATGCGTTTGTTTATGGCCTCCCAGTTATCCTTAGTTAGGATACCGGCATCCATGAGGTATTTTTCAAAATTGGTTACTGGGTCTTTTTTTACCCAAATATCAAACAAGTGTTGGGGGACATACTTGGTGCCGGATGCCTCCTCATGGCCGCGCATTCTGAAGGTCATGGCTTCCACCAATACCGGACGGGGATTTTTTCGGATATCCTCTGCCAGTCGCTTGATGGTGTCAAACACCTCCAGCACATTGTTGCCGTCTATTTTGACGGTTTCCATGCCGTACCCAGGACCTTTGTCCACAAAGTTTTTGAATCTAAACTGCTCCTCACTGGGAGTAGAAAGTCCGTAGCCATTATGTTCTACCATGAAAATCACCGGCAACTGCCACACGGCTGCCACATTCAGTCCTTCATGAAAATCACCTTCTGAACTGGCACCGTCCCCTGTAAAAACCAAGGTAACCTGCTGCTCACTCGAAAGCTTGTTGGCCAAGGCAATCCCATCAGCAATTGCCAACTGGGGACCTAAGTGAGAGATCATGCCTACGATATGGTGTTCATTAGTGCCAAAATGAAAGGAACGGTCCCGCCCTTTGGTGAAACCTGATTTTTTGCCTTGAAACTGGGCGAAGAGCTTTTCAAGTGGGAGCTTGCGGCCAGTGAAAATGCCCAAATTTCTATGCATGGGGAGAATATATTCGTCATCCTTCAGTGCATTCACCGCGCCGATGGAAATTGCCTCCTGTCCCCAACCGCTAAACCATTTGGATATTTTGCCTTGGCGCAGCAGGATGAGCATTTTTTCCTCAATCCTTCTCGGCATGAGCAGGGATTCATATAGCTGGATGAGAGTTTCGTTGGAATAGTCTTTTCGGTCAAAAGTAATCGCAGGCGATAAAGTTTCTTGATCCATGGGTAGTGTTTAAGTGTTAATGACGATACCAAATTAAGCCTTAATTATCTGAAAGCAAACATGGAAAACTGGGTGTAATGAGCTGTACTTTTGAGTGTGAATGTAAAATTTGGTATTTTGAGTTTTAACCGAAAAAAGAACCGACGGTAAGGGGTTTTGGGAAAAAAGACCGAATTTTAGAACTTATAATTTCATGGACAATGTTGGAATGATATGACTGAAATTTTTATTAAGAATATGGTTTGCCCGCGTTGCATCATGGCGGTGGAGGAGGTTTTGGCAAAATTGGATATTGGGTTTGAAAAGGTGGAACTAGGGAAGGCCATAATCTATGGGCCTTTGAACGAAGGAAAGGCCAGAGAACTGGAGGAGGGTCTCAGGACTTTGGGGTTTGATGTACTGAAGGACAAAGACGTGCAGAAGATCGAAAAGATCAAAAATCTGCTTCAAGAGCAATTGCAGCAAGAAAAGGTGGATGATGATTTTAATCTTTCGGGGATGATCAAGGAGCATCTGGCTGAGGATTATAGCCGGCTGAGCAACCTTTTCAGCAGTCTGCAGGGAATGACGATTGAGAAATATTTTATCCATTTAAAAATCGAGAAGGCCAAGGAGCTGCTTTTTTACCAAGAACTTACGCTGAGCGAAATGGCCTGGAAACTCGGTTACAGCAGTGTACAGCATCTTTCCACGCAGTTTAAGAAGGTGACAGGCATGACTCCTTCGGAATATAAGAAGCTGAAGGACAAGCCGAGAAAGGGAATGGATGAGGTGTGAGGGGAGAAGGAAGACGGGGTATTAAAGGGGACGCAGAGTTGCTCGGAGTTTTAAAATGAGTTTCGCATAGGCCTCTTCGCGGATTAACTAGATTTCAATTAAGGAATAAATTTAGTCAACCTATCGGATTTTTGCCCGTTTAAAAAAGTAGTTGATTCTTTTGTCTCTAAAAGCAATTTATGAGAAACTTCAGATTGTATTTCGTCATTTTGGTTCTAATAATTTCTTCTCACTCGGTTAAAGCTCAGGAGTTTTCAGGTGCTATTCAGGTGAAGTCTGGTTTCGCAATTGGGGAATTTCATGAAGAGGCCGGCAACGTTGTATTGCCACAGGTAAAGCTAAATGGTATGTACGGGATTCCCAATTCGCCATTTGAAGTAGGTGCTACTTTTGGTTATGGCCGATACGGAACCCAGATGACACGAAGTAGGAATGTGATGCAAGGGGTCAATCAGAATTTCCGAATCAGAAGAAACAACAATATGGTTAACCTCAACGGTGTAGCCAGATATATTCCAGACTTAAATATCGGATTCAGGCCGTTTTTGGAAGCACAGGTGGGTCTAATTCATACCTATACCCGATCTAGGGTCAGAGAAAACCGCTTGGCAGATCCTATTGCCTCGGGAACTGAGGTTTACGACTGGTCTTTTATGTATCAATTTGGCGGAGGAGTCGTGGTGCCTGCCTTTCGAAAAAACCTTTTTCTTGAGCTAAGCCTACATTACCTAAATACGGGGGAGATGGAATACCTTACCAGGTCGAATTCCACATATGATACCAATGGGGAATTACAAATGCAAACCATTCGCTCGCCTTTTAGTATGTTACAACCTGGAATCGGTATTAGGTATTACTTTGAATAATGTGTTGGTTGATTAAAACCACTCATTACATTAAAATGTAAGGTAAATAGCAGCATTTTTTCTTTATCCGTGGCTATTTTTTGTTTGGCTGACAATTTTGGAAAGGGTATTGCTTATAAATAGGTGATTGCTCACATTTTAAGTTTTTTATACTAACCACTATCATGCTATGGGACTATTGCCAGACAATTACGAAAAGTATGTCCGGTTTTTTGGATTTATATACAAATACTGGAACAGTGATGTGTTTGCACAAGGCTCTGCCTCCGTTGTTGACTCCGAGGTTCAGGAAGAAGATGAGGAACATGAGGCTTCAGAACCCAAGGAATTTGCCGAGGACTTGAAGAAGATGGGGCCTACCTATGTAAAGCTGGGTCAATTGCTTTCCACTCGCCCTGACCTGTTGCCTGATGCCTACCTGAAGGAACTTGCCCATCTGCAAGATGATGTTGATGAAATTCCGTATCAGGAGGTGGAGGGTATCTTTCACGAGGAGATTGGGGTGAGTGTTTCCAAAGCTTTTAAACAGTTTACCAAAGAACCTATGGCAAGTGCTTCCATTGGGCAGGTGCATTTGGCGGTGATGCATTCTGGGCAGCAAGTAGCTGTGAAAATTCAGAGACCAGGTATCCGGAAGCGTTTTGTGGAAGATTTGGATGCCTTGTTTGAGATGTCCAAGCTGGCGGTTAAATATACCGATTCAGCCAAAAAGTTTGCCGTGGATGAGGTCATAGAAGAACTTCGTTATATCCTTCTAAAGGAACTGGATTATACCACGGAAGCCCAAAACCTACTTTCTTTAAAGAAAAATATTAAGGAATTTGAGCATCTGTTTGTGCCTGCACCCATCTCTTCCTTTTGCAGTAGTAAGGTATTAACCATGGAGTTGGTCGAAGGCAAGAAAGTCACGAAAGTCTCAGGGTATAGTCGGACAGATACGGATTACAAACCCATGGTCGACGACTTGGTACATGCCTATCTGAAGCAATGTATTGTGGATGGTTTTGTTCATGCCGATCCCCATCCTGGTAATATTCACATAACCCAGGATAAAAAGCTTGCTCTGATGGACCTGGGTATGGTGGCTCATTTTTCTCATAACTTGCAAGAAAAAATCATGCGTTTGATGATTGCCTTGAGTGACTATGAAGGTGACAAGGTGGCAAATATTCTGCTTGACATGAGTGAGTATGAGGAGAACGAGGCCGATGTGCATGTTTTTAGAAAAAACATACTCCGCCTTGTTCAGGAAGGTGAGCATGCCAAGGCCACCGATATGCAGACCGGGCGTCTGTTGATCCATATCAACCGGGTAGCTGCCCAGTCAGGAATACATATACCGGTGGAATTGAATATCCTTGGGAAAATCTTGCTGAACATGGATCAAATCGTCGCAGTGTTGACTCCTGAATATGACCTTCAAAAAACGGTGAGGGATTACGTTGAAAACCTCATGCAGAAAATGATGTGGAAGGAGTTGAGGCCAGGTAATTTCCTTGAGATGCTGCTTGACGCAAAGGGGCTATTGGAAAATGTGCCTCAGCGCCTCGACAAAATCACGCAGAAGTTAGCCGACAATGAGTTGAAGATAAAAATCGACGCCATTGATGAAAGGCGTTTTACGGATGCTTTTGAAAAGGTGGCCAACAGGATCACCTTGGGCCTTATAGTGGCGGCTATGATTATCGGCGCGGCTATGCTTGTTCAAATACCAACGGAATGGACGATCTTGGGGTACCCTGGGCTGGCTATTATTTTATTTTTGACTGGTGCTTGTATAGGTTTTTATTTGATATATCAGATATTGATCCATCATGATCATTTTGATAAATAGTAGTGAGGGGAATAAAAAGGACACAGAGTTGAATGTAGATTGAGTTTCGCAGAGTTTTTACAACAAAAAAGCCCCACCATATCGGTGAGGCTTTATGTTTTTATAAAACTATGATCTTTAAATCAGGTTAACGCTCCTCTTCACAAACTCGGTCAAATCCTTGCCTTTGAGCATGCCTTGAGATAGCATGGCTAGATCGACTGCTTGCTTGGCGATTTGGGTTTGAGCCTCTTCGTTTTCTGCTTTGAGGATCTTGTCGACCACTTTGTGGTTACCATTGACGGCAATCTTGTAGTGGTCAGGCAATGAGCCATAGAAGCCCATTCCGCCACCTGTCTGTGCCATGTCCTTCATTCTTCTCATGAATTCTTCCATGGTGATGGTTACCGGAAGTTCCTCAGGGTTGAAGCCCTCCACTTCTACGGAGAAGTTGGTGTTGTTGATCGCCTTTTCGAAGATCTCTTTCACCTTAGTGGACTGCTCTTCGGTCAGCACGTTGCTGAAGGTTTGGTCTTTGTTGATGAGTTTGTCAGCAACATCCGCATCTACTCGCTTGAGGTTTGTTTTCTCTAGCTTCTGCTCAAGTTGGTTGATGAAGTGGCTGTCGATAGGGGAGTCAAGCACCAATACATCATAGTCCTTCTTGTTGGCTGACTGGATGAAAGTATCCTGCTTTTCAGCATCGGTCGCATATAGGTATATGACGTTGTCGTCTTTGTCTGTCTGCGCAACCTTTACTTTTTCCTTATACTCCTCCAAAGTGAAGTATTCGTCTTTGGTGTTTTTCAACAAAGCGAAGTCTTTCCCTTTTTCGTAGAATTTCTCCTCGGAAATCATACCATACTTCACGAAAAGTCCGATGTCATTCCACTTTTCCTCATAGGCCTTACGGTCTTTTTTGTAAAGCTCTGCAAGTTTGTCAGCTACCTTCTTGGTGATGTAGTTGTTGATCTTCTTCACGTTGCTGTCAGCCTGCAGGAAGCTTCTGGAAACGTTCAATGGAATATCTGGAGAGTCGATCACTCCATGCAGCAACATCAGGAATTCAGGCACAATGTCCTTCACCTCGTCGGTGATGAATACCTGGCGACTGAAAAGCTTGATCTTATTTTTCTGAAGTTCGAATTCGTTTTTCACCTTAGGGAAATAAAGTACCCCTGTTAGGTTGAAAGGATAGTCTACATTAAGATGGATCCAGAAAAGCGGATCTTCACTCATTGGGTAAAGCTCCTTGTAGAAAGCAAGGTAGTCTTCATCCTTCAGCTCGTTAGGTGACTTGGTCCAGATAGGGTCAGTGGTGTTGATGATGTTGTCTACCTCAACTGATTTGTACTTGGTTTCACCTTTCTCGTCCTTACCGTCTTCTACAGATTCGGTTTTGGTTTCGAACTTAATCGGTACAGGAAGGAACTTGCAGTATTTGTCGAGGATACCCTGTAGCTTCCATTTGTCCAAGAACTCTTCTGACTCCTCATTGATGTGAAGGATGATATCGGTTCCTCTTTCTGTTCTGTCGCCTTTGGAAATTTCAAATTCAGTGCTACCGTCGCAAGTCCATCTGGCCGCTTCGGCACCTTCCTGATAGGAAAGAGTATTGATCTCCACGGTGTGGGCTACCATAAAGGCAGAATAGAACCCAAGGCCAAATTTACCGATGATTTCGTTGGCGTCTTTGGCGTCTTTGAATTTTTCCACAAATTCAGCCGCACCGGAGAAAGCAATCTGGTTGATGTACTTTTTGATCTCCTCGGCAGTCATACCTAGACCTTTGTCGGAGATGGTGATGGTCTTTTTTTCCTTGTCAAAACTTACCTCTACGGTGATGTCACCCAAATCGCCGGAATACTGACCTAATGTCGCTAAACGTTTGATTTTTTGGGTAGCATCCACGGAGTTGGAAACCAACTCTCTAAGGAAAATCTCATTGTCTGAGTATAAAAATTTCTTGATGATCGGGAAAATATTCTCGGTATGGATCGAGATGGTGCCTTTTTCCTGCATAATTGATATGATTTATGTTTTAAATGAATACAAGTTTGATGAGCATATTTAATCAAGGGGTGTTCCAATTGATTTTTAATGTCAAATTGTCAGCGGGTGGTGCCTTGAAGAAAAATCAAAGGGTGCTCTTATGGAATGGTATTAAATCTGGGTTTAGAAATGACTGGTAGACCCAAAATATGGCGTTGAGGTTAATTTATCAATTTAATCAATCAAAATTCAAAAACAAATAATCTACTGTTCACCTACGTAAATAATGGTAGTTGATACGCTCTTGATGCGCTTTTGATACCTGTATGATTAGAATTATATTTTGAATTAGATTGTTTTACTTCCCGTTTTCGAAATTATTTATATCGTATACCTTGGCCGTTTTAATAGGTTCAATTTGACTTTATTCTGTAGGATTAAGGTGGATTGAACAGTATGAGGGATTTTAAGTTTTAAACTTAAAATGACGAACGTCATATTTTTGAAGCGTTCTATTTATTTGATTGCATTGCGGAATGTGTTTTATTTAATAATTCCTAAATTTAACCTACAATAAACCCACATACATATGGCATATTATCATAGGCTAGGCGAATTGCCGCCAAAGAGACATATACAATTCAGGCAGCCGGACGGGAGTCTGTATAAGGAAGAACTGGTGAGCTCCAAGGGCTTTTCAGGCATTTATTCGAACCTTTACCACATCTACAATCCCAATTCGGTCAAATCCATAGGTCAACCTATTCCTTTTGACTGGGATATTGCTAAGGATTATGGCTTGAAGCAAACACATCTTAATACTTCCAATATTTCTACCACAGGCAAGGACTATCTCAATGCTCGCAAAATGTTGTTGAAAAACAATGATGTGATGATGGGGATTTGTGTTCCTGAGGAAAGGAAAATGGATTACTACTTCAAAAACGCCGATGGTGATGAGCTTATATATGTGCACGATGGGGAAGGTTTTATGTATTCTCAGTTTGGTAAGCTAAAGGTGAGTAAGGGGGATTATATTGTGATCCCACGAACTACGATTTACCGTTTTGAATGGAATGAAGGACCATTGAGGTTGTTGGTAATCGAGTCGCAAGGTCCGATTGAGACGGTTAAGAGGTATAGAAATGAGGTAGGGCAATTGCTTGAGCACTCTCCCTATTGCGAGCGGGACATACATCCGCCAACAGAATTGTATGTAGAAAAGGAAAAAGGCGACTACCTGGTACAGATCAAAAAGCAGGGGATGCTACACCAGTACTCCTATGAGGATAGCCCTTTGGATATTGTGGGGTGGGATGGGTATCTGTACCCTTATACTATGTCGATTCATGATTTTGAGCCGATTACCGGCCGCATCCACCAGCCGCCGCCAGTGCATCAGACTTTCCAAGCTTGGGGTTTTGTGATCTGCTCGTTTGTGCCCAGGTTGTTTGATTACCACCCAGAGTCGATACCTGCTCCTTACAATCACAGTAATATAGACTCAGATGAGGTCTTGTACTATGCTGAGGGAGAATTTATGAGTAGAAAAGGTATTGATAGAGGAAGCTTTACTTTGCATATGGGTGGATTGCCCCACGGTCCGCATCCCGGAACTGTAGAGAAAAGCATAGGAGCGGAGAAAACGGAGGAATATGCGGTGATGCTGGATACTTTCAAACCGCTATTTGTGACCACGGCAGCACTGGATTATGTGGATAAGGATTATCCGATGAGTTGGACCACGTGAAGTACGAGGTTGGAAGTACGAGGTACGAAGTTGGAAGTACGAAGAAAAAGGGACACAGAGTTACTCGGAGTTTAGTGGGAGTTTCACAGAGGCTTGTTAGCGTTTTTGAGTGAGAAGTAAGAAGTGAGAAGGGGGGCCTTGAAATCACGAAAAAAGTGATGAAGGAAGCGGTTTTGTCCTGCGATGTACTTCGTACTTGGTACATGGTACTTTGTACCCAAAAATGAATGAAGTTTGAAAAGAAAAAGACTGCCCCGTGTTGGATCGCGAGGGCAGTCTTTTCTGTTTTGACTAAAAAATAAACGAAAACTACATCCCAAAAAATTTAAGTTCTTCTTCCAGTGACATTTCCTTATGCTTAATAAGCTGTCTTTCTATCAGACTTTTTTCCACTGAAAGGCGGTTGAGACTGACCGAGTGAGCATGGTGGTGGGGCTCCCAGTCAAAATTGTCCGCATCTTCTACAAAAGTTTCTTTTAAACGAGTCTTGATCACCGATTTGACTTGGTCTACCAGACTGTTTAAAGAAAGGTCATCCGGCAGTTTGACCAAAAAGTGGATATGGTCAGGCATGATGCAAAAAGTTCCCCTGTGGTCAGGGATACTGCCGATGAAATCTCTTAAAGTCTCGTCAATAGTATCCACCCACTGCTTTTTAAACAACGGCTGATAGCTTTTGGCACTAATTACTAAATGGGTCCATATTTCAGTATGTGAGTTTCTCATATCTGCTGATGAATTATTCGAATTTAGAAACAAATGGTTGAAAATAAAAATCGAAATAATAAAAAATTTTCTTTTGTATTTTAGTTGAATATAATTAAAGAAATAAATCATTGTATTTTAAAGGTTGGTCTAAATAATAAAACCCCGCTAAATATGTTTAGCGGGGTTTGTAGAGGAAATAGGTTATTTAGTAGAGAAGTGACTATTTTTTGAGTACTGGCAGTAGGGGTTGACCAGTGGTGCCATTTGGAAGTCTTGTCTTTAAGAGCATTGCCAAGGTTGGGGCTATATCGGTAATAGTACAGTACTCGGTACTTTGGCCAGCCTCTATATTCCATCCGTAAAAAAGAATTGGAATGTGAGTGTCATAAGTATAGCCAGTTCCGTGCGTAGTCCCTTTCCATGAGCTTGTCAGCCAGGCAGGCTCAAGAATCAAAAGGACATCACCTGATGCTTTTTGGTTGTATCCCATTTGCAACAAATGAGGTCTGCCTTTGGTGAACTCGCTCCTTTTGAAATCAGAAGCTGTGAAAGCTTCCTTCACGCCTTCAAATTTTAGGACAAAGTCGGCCAACGCCCGTTGCATTTCCTCAATATCTTTTCCCTCATCGGCAATCAGCTTCTTGTTTAGGAAGATTTGTTCATTAGAATAGTTGGCAATCCAGTCGCCTTCCCCAAATTTGTCTTTGGCAAAACCTTTAAGTTGTGTAAGCAAAAATCTACCATCCAAATTACCTGCAGGCACGTTTTCGCTCTTCATATATTCTACTATATCGGCCACTCCATGGTCAGCGGTCAGGAAAACCAGATATTCGCCTTCTCCATAGGTTTCGTCCAAATAAGACAGAAACTGCTCAAGTTCTTGGTCTAGTCTTAAGTAATTATCTTCCAACTCCACTGAAGTAGGACCAAATCTATGCCCTATGTAATCAGGTGAGGAGAAGCTTACTGCCAAGAAATCGGTTTCATCTCCCATACCCAGTTGCTCACCTTCAATGGCAGCATAAGCCATATCAAATGTTAGACTATTGCCATACGGAGTGGAGGAAACTAAGCCATACCCACCATTGTCTTCTTTGAGTTCGGAAAGATTATATGGAAAATCCGTAGTTTCCTTGCCAGCGAAAGCGCCTTCAAATTCATTAGCATCCTCTATACTTTGAATGTAAGTTTCTACAGGATAAAGAGTTTCCCAGCTACCTTCAAGATATTTCGCTGCCAGTTCCTTATTGTTAAATTCTTTTACCCATTGAGGCAATTCGTCATAGTAATACGTAGAAGTCATGAATTCACCCGTTCCTGAATCGTACCAATAAGCGTCCCCTAGATGGCCAGCGGGAAGGGCTGCACCTCTGTCTTTCAAGGCGATGCCGACTGTTTTAGATCGCTTGTTGGTTGCAAAACGCAATTCATCCGTGATTGTGGTGGTTTTCATATTACGAGGAGAGATCTGTCCGGCCTTTTCAGAACCTCCTAAAAAGGACACTGTGCTGTCCTCTGCGCAATAGATGGATCTGTCTAGCTCCCTCACATACCAATTGTTGGCGATGATGCCATGGGTAGCCGGTGTAGTCCCTGTATAAATGGATGCGTGGCCTGGGCCGGTATATGTTGGGATATAATTATAATGAGCATTTTTCATCATAAAACCGTCCTTGACAAGTCTTTTGAAGCCTCCCTCCGAAAATCTTTCATTGTATTTATAAAGGTATTCTTGGCGCATCTGATCTACGACTATACCGACTACAATCTTGGGCTTTTCTGACGCTTGCTGGGCAACTGCAAAGCCTACAGTAATCATCCAGAACATGGATGCCAGAATGGTAATTTTCTTCATGGATTAGATTTGATTTTAAGTCTGGGGCAAAGATAAGAAATCATAGATAAAGCGGGGTGGGATTAGGGATGAATGGCCGAAAGGCTAAACTATAGCTTATGGCTGACTTTGCTGATGTTAACTCAATTTAATGTTCTTTATAAAAAAGTGGTTGTTTAATTTCTGATAAAGAGCCATTTTTAGGTTTTGGACTTAGAGTATTGGACTTGATAGCATATGAATATGAAGAAATCATTAACAATTGTACTACTTGTGCTGCTTGGCATATCCCAAGCTTTTGCTCAATCTTACTTTGACGATGGCCTGGATGCCAATTTCCATAGGGAAAGGAGAGAAGCCCTCCGCGAATTGATGCCGGAAAAATCGGTGGCGGTGTTCTTTTCCTCTCCAGTAAAAAACCGCTCCAATGATGTAGATTTCATTTATCACCCTAACACCGATCTGTTTTATCTGTCTGGTTTTAGAGAACCAAATGCTGCTTTGGTGATTTTTGACTCACCTGTGGAGGTGGATGGAGAATCGGTAGATGAGTTGATTTTTGTGCAGCCCCGTGATGAAAATGCCGAGATGTGGAACGGCAAACGTTTGGGTGTGGATGGGGTGAAGGAAAAGCTGGGCTTTAGTCAAGTGTACCTTAACTCTGAATTTGAAAAAGTATTAGAGGGTGATTTTGCCAAATTTGACAAAGTGCTCACATTTTCACTTAACAAAGGTATAGAGGAAAGTAACAGCAATAAAGATCTGCAACTCATGCGCGAGGACTTTATGACGGCGGTAAACTATCCAGAAAATGCCAGCGAGGTTACCGGTCAGCTATATGATCTTATCAGATCGACCGATATTGAAAATTCCGCTAACGTGGCCCAAGTGGTTGGAAGATACAAAAGGTTTTATCCAGAAGTGGAAAACGATGAAGTGCTGAATGAATTCCTGAATGCTGATTCTCCCGAGAAGCGTATGGAAGTACGTGATCGTGTGCCTAATCATCGTGTTGATATTACCGCTTTGCCCCAGATGATGGATCATCTTCGTGAGGCCAAGACTCCTGCGGAACTGGCCATGCTGAGAAAGGCAGTTCAGATTTCAGCCATAGGACAGGTGGAGGTGATGAAGGCTTTGAAGCCAGGTATGTCTGAACGGGAAGTGCAAGGTATTCATGAATTTGTATATAAGCGCTATGGTGCTGAAGGGGTAGGCTACCCCTCTATAGTGGGTGCAGAAAATAACGGTTGTATTCTTCACTATATCGAAAACGATAAACGTGACATAGACAAAAGGTTAATTTTGATGGATTTGGGAGCGGAATATAGAGGCTACACAGCCGATGTGACGCGTACAATTCCAATTTCCGGTAAATTTACTGAGGAGGAGAGGTTGATTTATGATTTAGTGTATAAAGCCCAGGAGGCCGGATTTGAGCAATGCAAACCTGGGACTGAATTCAGCGAGATCGGTAAAGTGGCCCAACAGGTGATCAATGATGGTTTGGCTGAGCTAGGAATAATTGAAAAAGGTCAGCGGCATCGATATTTTCCTCATGGAACCAGCCATCACTTAGGACTGGATGTGCATGATAGGGGGACATTTGGTAAGCTACGTGAGGGGATGGTTTTGACTGTGGAGCCGGGGATTTATATTCCAGAGGGAAGTGATTGCGACCCTAAGTGGTGGGGCATTGCAGTGAGAATTGAAGATGATGTTGTCATCACCGGGGATGGGTTTGAAAACCTTTCTGCCCATGCGCCCCGCTCGAGTGAAGAAATTGAAAAAATGATGGAGCAAAGCAGCATTTTGGAAGAATGGGTGCTTCCTGAATTGGATTGAGTTTTAACTTTCTTAGAATTTTAAAAAGAGGCTTTCTAGCCTCTTTTTTGCTTATAAAACTTTATTGTCTCTGATTACCAACAGCCTTCAAAAATTTAACATTTGAAAACTGCCATCGGAATGCTTTTTGATTTCAGTGCATTAATTGGTAATGTTTTTAAAAGTTGAAAGATGCAATTATGTTGATTCACTGGTGGTATTATTCTTTAATACTTGTAAAAATTGCCACAATTAATTTTTGTAATTCATTTTGTGCAAGAAAGTGCTAAAAATTACAATGTTTTAGGTTAAATATTTTAAGTATAAATATGCTTTTTAATTCACTTGAGTTTGCAATTTTTCTGCCGTTAGTGTTTTTCCTTTTTTGGGCTTTAGCCAAAAAGGGTGTGACTGCGCAGAATGTACTGTTGTTAGGGGCTAGTTATTTCTTTTATGGATGGTGGGACTGGAGGTTTCTTTCCTTAATCTTTATCAGTTCATTAGTGGATTACTTTGTGGGACTCAAAATGTCCAAAACAGAGGAGCCACAGACTAGGAAATATCTGCTTTGGATAAGTCTGGGAGTTAATTTAGGCTTTCTGGCCTTTTTTAAGTATTTCAACTTTTTCATGGACAGTTTTACGGAGGCTTTCACCTTCTTTGGTTCCAGTGTCCCGGCCAATCGACTGAACATCATTTTACCTGTTGGGATAAGTTTTTATACTTTCCAGACCCTGAGTTATACTATTGACATTTATTATAAGCGGCTTGAGCCAACTAAGAATTTGTTGGCATTTATGACCTTTGTGAGTTTCTTTCCCCAATTAGTGGCGGGACCAATTGAAAGAGCATCCAACTTGTTGCCGCAATTCTTCAGGGAAAGAAAATTCAGCTATGAAAACGCTTCCCAAGGCTTGAAAATGATGCTTTGGGGTTTCTTCATGAAGGTTGCTGTTGCCGACAGATTGGCTATTTACGTGGATGATGTATTTACCAGCCCAGAAACCCATAGCTGGTTGACTTTATCTGTGACTACGGTGTTTTTCGCTTTTCAGATTTACGGTGACTTTGCCGGGTATTCATTAATTGCAATTGGCTGTGCTAAGCTGTTCGATTTTGAGTTGATGACTAATTTCAGGCGGCCGTATTTTGCTACATCGTTCAAGTCTTTTTGGGGTAGATGGCACATATCCCTTTCTACTTGGTTTAAGGATTATGTTTACATCCCACTTGGTGGCAGCAGGGTGAGTTCTCAGCGGTCAAGTTTCAATCTGATGGCAACCTTTATCATTAGTGGTTTTTGGCATGGTGCCAATTGGACTTTTATAGTATGGGGTGCCCTTCACGGTTTTTATCAGATTTTGGAAAAACACCTTATAAAAGGTAATGTGCCCAAAAACCTTATGATGGTGATTGTATTCGCGCTTACCTGTTTGGCTTGGGTGTTTTTTAGGGCGCCTTCTGTTTCAGAGGCTTTTGTGGTGGTATCAAGAATACTTACCGGAGCCGGAAGCGGACTATATTTTGGTGACAAAGGTATATTCTTATTTGGATTGATAGCTTTGGCTATCCTGTTTATCAACGACTATATTACTGAATATAAGCCAAGTCTGCAGCTTATCTACCATCCCCAGGTGTTGGTTCGCTTCAGTGCGATACTGCTGATATTGATGTATATCACGGCCCTTGGTGTGTTTGATAGAAGTCAGTTTATTTATTTCCAATTTTAATTTATTTAAATACTCCCATGAAAAAACTGCTTATTAAAATCGTAATAGTGTGTGTGGCTTTCGTGGCCTTGGATCAGGTGGTGGGGAGCTTATTGCTGAACTTGCTGGAAAAATCTCCGGATGGGCGATATTACAAAACCAGGTATTCATTGGAAGAGGCCGATGAGGAAATAATTATTCTTGGTAGTTCAAGGGCTGAAGGAAATTATTCGCCAGTCGTGCTGGAAGAAAACCTAGGAGTTGACGTATGGAATGCGGGTCGGGGAGGTCAGGGGTTGCCGTTTTGGGCAGCGATGAACAGTGGAATTTTGGCTCGTCATAAGCCTGAGTTGGTGATCATCAATGTGGAAAACGATTTTCTAAAAGTGCAACCCAATGATCAAAGTTATGAAAGAGCTGCAGGAATCTTGAGGCCTTTTTATGGCAGGCATAAAGCTGTCCAAAATTTTGTAGATTTGGTTTCTGACAAGGAAGGTCTGTTGCTTGAATCTAATCTATATGCTTTCAATTCAAGTTTTTACTATATGCTTAGGCCTTATCTTTTCAAAGGTATCGATGGAAAGTTAGAGGACAAAGGGTGGAAACCGCAGGAGGGGACTTTGGTAGGAAAAGATATCCCCGAAAGAGTAATAAATGAAGATGATGAGGATAGTTTGGACCCTGAGGCGATCAGGATATTTGAAGAGCTCGTCACGCAATTACGGGATAAGGGAAGCAAAGTAGTGCTTACTGTTTCGCCAGATTACAACAAAAAAGTGGTAACCACCCCAACCTTGGAATATTTAGAGGATATGGAGGGTGTGCACCTGCTCGACTTCTCCAACGACGAATTTTTTACTCAAAATCCTGAGTTCTATACCGATCCTATCCACCTCAACAAGCAGGGAGCTATGGCTTATAGTAAAAGGCTAGCAGAAGAGCTGAAGCCGATCTTGAAAAAAGGGGAAAAGTTAAACTTGGCGGCTAGGAAATAAAAAAACACAGAGATTCAGAGGGGAAAGAGAAAATTGGTTAAAAAAAAACAACCGCAGAGGAGCAGAGGTCGATGAGTTTATTAAAAGAAAGATAACCGCAAAGAAGCAGAGGGACGCAAAGATTTAATTTAAGGAAAACTACAAAAAGGCAAAGGGGCGGTTTGTACCAAGATTTCTACTTCCTCATTCGATTAAAAAATCTCGTAGTAAACCTGGGACGGTCTGCCATGACGTTGAGGTCGTCTTCAGAAATCCGCTTGACGCTTTCGATGGTGTAGAAGGCTTTATCATCACATGATTTTACTTTTCCGATAAATTCCTTGAGGGAATCTCTTTTCATCACGGTAAAGAGCAGGTTTACCTTTCCGAATCTTCCTTCCGCTCCCACACTGGTAAAGCGGTAGTTTTTCTCTTTCATAAATTCAATCAAATCCGGAAGAGGGGTTGGTGTAATCACACGAACAAGCACCCTTCCTAGTGCAAGTTTTTCTTCAAAAATCATCCCTACATAAGTTCCCATACCAAAGCCTGCTGCATAAGCAACATAGGACAGAGGATTGTCTATGTTTTGGAAAATCTGTCCGATTGCCAAAAGCCAAATCAATGCTTCGAAAAAACCCAGGAAAGGGGCAACATTCTTCTTGCCTGCTAATACAAACATAATACGCAGCGTACTGATGGATACATCTGACACACGGGCCAAAAATATCAAGATCGGCATGATGATGTAAGAAAACACTTCTTGGCTAATGCCTAAGGAAAGCACGAAATCGTTCATGGTCTGATGTTTTTATGCGGTGCAAAGGTATAAACCTTTATCATGAAGGCATAATCAAAAGATCAAATCTTGAGGGGGCGTCCTACCTTTGTGGCTAAAAAAAGAAATAATGCGGATGCTAGGATCATCAGCCAAATAAAGAGGTCCCAATTTCCGAAGAGGTCAAATAGAATTCCCACTAGTAAAGGACCTACAGCTGCTAGGAAATATCCGATGGATTGGGACATTCCGCTGAGGGAGGAAGTAGTTGCATCTGACATGGTGCGCAGGCCTATTAAGGTGTAAGCCAAACTGATACTTGAGCCTAGGCACAAGCCAATTAAGGTCAGACCAGTAAATAGAAAGGCTTCATTATTTGAGAAAAAGGCCATAAATCCAATTATATAACAAGTTCCAAGAATGGCTCCCAGACCCACCTGATCCTTGAATTTTACAGCAACGAGAGGAGCAGTAAATGCACCGAGCAGCCCGATGATCTGTATCCCCATAATGATCCATCCCGCATCGGAGGGCGTAAAAACACGCGTGATCAAAAGGTCAGGTAACCAGGTGATGAGGGAAAAGAAAATGAAGGATTGAATCCCCATGAATAAACTGACTTGCCAGCCAAGTTTCGATTTCCAGACCTGCACCGACGTTGTTTGAGTAAAAGCTTTGTCTACCGGCATCTTTTTCTTTCCCATCTGGGGCAACCATACCATGAGCCCTAGAATAATCAAACCAACCCAAAACAGCAATGATCCTCTCCAGCCTAAATTAAGATCAGTGGCCAAAGGAATACTAATACCGGAAGCTATGGCCGCAAGCAACGTCATGCCGGTAGTATATATGCTCGTCATCAAACCGATCCTGTGCGGCATGGTAGTTTTGATGAAGGGTATCAACAGGACATTGCCAATCACAATACCTACTCCGGTTAGTCCAGTTCCGATAAACAGCAGCCAGCTGCCCCCCACCACCCGGATTACAGTGCCTACTCCGATGATTAACATGCCGAGAAAAATAGCCCTGGCATTCCCCAATTTCCGACCTATGGCAGCCGAGAAAATAGAAAAGGTCGCAAAGGTGACTAATGGTAGGGTGGTGAGAAAGCCTGCCCAAGCATTGGAAAGGCCTAGTTCTTCCCGGATCATAGGGATCAACGGACCTACCGCGGTAATGGAGGGGCGTAGATTGAAGGAAACCAAAATCACCCCCATAATCAGCAGAAGGGTGTTTCTCGAGGTGTTGTTTTTCATTTGGGTTTAGCTGTTTTGGTAGACCAGCTCCTCAAGGCACTCTACCCATTTTTCGGTGCTATTGAGTGAGGGAACAAGTTTCCATTGCTCCCCGCCAGCTTCCATAAAGATTTCTTTGTATTCTTCCCCTACTTCGACCGTGGTTTCGAGGCAGTCAGCGACGAAAGCGGGAGAGAAGGCTAAGACTTTTTTATTCCCTGCAGCTGCGGTTTCCTTTATTACATCCTCTGTGTATGGTTTGATCCAGGGATCATTTCCAAGGCGGGACTGGAAACAGGTTTTAACTTTCTCTTCGGGCAGGCCAAGTTTGCCGGCGATAAGTCGGGTGGTGAGAAAACATTGTGCCCTATAGCAGAATTGATTTTTCTTGGTATAGGTGCCGCAGCATTTTTCACTCAACTGGCAATACCCATCACAAGAGGCTTTTTTGATTTGCCTTTCGGGAAGACCATGATAGGAAAAGATATACTGGTCGTACTCTTGCTTATCTGTGAAAGGCCGGCTTACTGCCTCCCAGGCTTCAGTGAATTTGGGGTGCTCGACAAAGTTGTTGACAAAACTTATGTTGGGAATTACCTGCCAAGTGCGGGCAATCTCCATGACTCTGTCCACAACGGATCCGTTGGTGGCGGAGGCATATTGAGGAAATAGGGATACTACGATGATTTTGCGGACATTCGCCTTGTTGAGTCTTTCCAGTCCAGCTTCAATGCTTGGAGACTGGTATCTCATGGCAAATTCCACTTGATAGTCCTCAGAGGGAAGCTGGGCATCCAGTTTGGTTTTTACATCCTGGGTATGATACAGAAGCGGTGAGCCGCGATCGGTCCAGACTTTACGGTATTCATGCGCTGATTTGGGCGCTCTAAAGGGGGCAATGATAAGGTTTACCAAAAACCAACGTCCTATAGGGTTGATGTCGATTATTCGGCCATCCATTAAAAATTCCCTGAGATATTTGCGTACGTCGGCAGTTGAGGTGCTATCGGGGGTGCCGAGGTTTACCAGCAGTACTCCGATTTTAGCTTTGTTTTTGTTCATAAGGATTACCCTGTAATTCCGGTTAGTTGTAAACAGAACCAAAAATACGGGCTTATGTTAACATACCCAATTTTTTATGTAATAGCCTTAGAAGAGGGTTAAATGCATTATAAACCGTGTAGAGGGAAAATCTAATGGCTTAGTTTTAGAAAAAGGATAAAATTTCTTCGAATTATCAATTTTTGGTACGGGAGTTGGAGAAGTGTTAAACGGTTTAAAGGTTTATTGACCTCACAAGATTTTTCCCAGAATTTAAGTAGTGCTTAAAAGGTTCCCTTGTAGGAGGGTAATTCCAGTGGTTAAATTATATGATCAGAAGTGTAAATATTTGACGAATTACATTTTTTAATTCATAAAATTTATTGAAATTGGTACATTAATGGATTTTCAAGCATTTTGAGGCTTCTGACTATTCGGGATTTTAGACAGATATTAAAGGTTTTTATTTAATAGTTAATTGACAGATGCAAACATCAAAAAGTATTGTTTTAGGTTTTTTTCTACTCCTTTTTATTTCCAGCTGTATTTCCAATAAGCGGATAGTTTATATGCAAGATTTGCCAGCAAGCGCTAAGGTTGCCGAGTCGGGACCGCTGGCGGAGTATCAGGTTGAAGAATATTATTTACAAAATAACGATGTTGTGGATATATCCATCAGAACCACTAGCCCGGAGTTGAACCAGATTTTCACGGCCCAAGCAGCCGGAACCGACTGGAGAATGATGGGTGGTGGCGGAGGTATGATGGAAGGAGGGGATATCTTCTTTCTAAATGGTTTCACCATAGATGATCAGGGGATGATAGAGATCCCTTTGATTGGAGAGCTTCAGTTTGTGGGTTTGACTACGAAACAGGCAAAAGAACTGGTGGAAGAGCAAGTGAGAAAGTATGTGGCCGAAGATGATTACTTTGTAAGAGTCAGACTCGGTGGGGTCCGGTATGCCGCTCTGGGGGAATTTGCTCGTCCTGGCAAATTTACTATCCTTCAAAATAGGGTAACTATTTTTGAGGCTATTGCCAATGCGGGCGACCTTACACCTTTGGCGAAGCGGGAGGAGATCAATTTGGTGAGACAGTATCCGGAAGGATCCAAGACCTACAAGATCAACCTGACCAATGCCGACTTGTTGTCCTCGGAATTTTACTTCCTCAGACCAAATGATATGTTATACGCAGAGCCTTTGAAAGCTAGGGAACTCGGGACCGGGTTTACCTTCATTGAGACCTTCTCATTGGCCATTTCCACGCTATCGGCAGTTCTGCTAGTGATGAGTGCGATAAATTAAGAGTTGAATTTTTGAGAATCAGAATACCACGCCATGGAAACTAAAAGTGAAAATATCAATTTAAAAGCCTTAGTCGTCAAATATTTGCGCTATTGGCCTTTTTTAGTCATAAGTGTGATGATAGCCGTAGTGCTAGCCCACTTTAATACTAAAATGACCGAACCTCTTTATAAGGTGGACGCCAAATTTATGGTTCGAGACGAGCAAAGAAGCAGCATGGTGCTAGATCTTACGGGAATGGGTAGCCAGGCCGGGAGAAGCATGGGGCCGAATGTGATAAACGAAACTTTTGTGCTTCGTTCACGGCCTTTAGCCTATGAAACTTTGTTAAGTCTTGATTTTGATGTCGAATATTACGAGGTGGGTACATTTGTAAACAAAGAGGTTTACAAAAGAACACCCATTATAGCTGAGGTAGATTGGACCAAACCTCAAGTAACAGGAGGGGATATTATGGTAAGATGGGCCAATGACAAAGAATTCACAATAGAGTTTTTGGATGAGGAATACAAGTATGTAGTTCCAGATGAAGAGGATAGTGAAATTATGGAGCAGCCAATCCTTAAAGAGAACACTTTTAATTTCGGTGAATGGGTAGAGCTTCCTTTTAGTAGATTTAAAGTGGATAAAGTGGGATTTGAATCTGAAGGCGAAATGATTCTCAGATTCAAGGATGTTGCGAGCCTAGTTGGTAGGTTTACTGGAGAGGATCTACAGGTGACTCAAGTGGATGAAATGGCTTCCGTGGTTGATATTGCTTTGATCACCAACCATCCTAAAAAAGGCAAAGATTACCTTAATAGGTTGATGGAGAAGTTCTTGGAGCAAGAGCTCGAACAGAAAAACCGTATAGCGGGAAATACTGTAGCCTTTATTGACAGCCAAATTTCGGGTGTGGCTGATTCCTTATCCAGGGTTGAAAGTCAAATGGGTCAATACAGAAGTGCCAATAGGACTTATGACATGACTCAGGAAGGAGGGGCCTTGTTTGGGCAGTTGTCAGAATTGGAGCAAAATGTTGCCAGAGAGAGATTTAAAAGAGATTATTATAAAAGATTGGAAACGTATCTAGTAAGGGAAGAATACGATGAAATTGTGGTTCCTTCAGGTGCGGGAATAGAGGACCCTATCTTAAATAGCCTTATTGAAAACTTGATCACCTTACAGACAGAGAAAAGTCGATTGCTAGCCACTCAGACTGAAGCTTCGCCGGCGGTAAGAGAAGTTACCCGTAAAATCAGGGACCTGAATTCTAGCTTGAAAGAAGTTCTAAGGAATGTGGATAACAATGCTGAGATGCTGATTAGAGATCTTGACGCAAGGATTGCTAAGATTGAAGGTAGTTTTTCCCGACTTCCTGAGACAGAGCAAAATCTGTTAAAAATGAAAAGGGAATTCACGCTGAATGAAGGAATATATAACTTCCTTCTTCAGAGAAGAGCTGAGGCGGCAATTTCAAAAGCGTCCAATACTGCATCAAGTAAGATTATTGAGATGGCAGTTCCTAACAATATTGCAATTGCCCCTAAGCCAATGCAAAACTATCTGGTGGGTGTTTTACTTGGACTTCTATTTCCAATTGCACTAATCACTGTTAAGGATTTCTTCAACAACAAGATTAATGATATCCGTGAATTGGAGAAGCAATTGCATCTTCCTGTCATGGCCAGAATCGGTAATAATAAGAGGAATACCAACCTGGTAGTGCTCAAAGAAAGTAGAGAACCAGTTACTGAAGCGTTCAGGTCACTAAGGTCCAACATTACTTATGCCTTTAGTAAGGATAAGCAGATGACCATCATGCTGACTTCAAGCATATCGGGAGAAGGTAAGACTTTTTGCGCCATGAACTTGGCTTCTGTATATAGCTTGAGTGGGAAGAAAACCATACTTGTTGGCTGTGACTTAAGAAAACCAAAAATCTTTGCTGATTTTGGATTGAATAATAAGAGAGGTTTATCTACCTATCTAAGCGAACAAGCGAATAAAGTGGAAGATGTAATCCAGCCAACTAAATTTAAAAACTTAGATATTTTGACGGCGGGACCTATTCCTCCAAACCCATCTGAACTTATCTCTGATGATAGATTCTCTGATATGGTCAATGATTTGAAGACCAAATATGATGTAGTCATCTTGGATACACCGCCGATTGGTCTAGCAAGTGAAACCCTTGAATTATTGAAGCTTGTTGACCTCACCTTCTATGTATTGAGATACAACTATAGCCAGAAGGTATTTATCGAACATGCCAATGCATTGAAAGCTAGAAAGAACATTAAGAATTTCTATGCAATCTTCAATGGCATCTCAGAAAAAGAAATGCAGTACGGTGGGTACGGATACGGTTACTATGCCGAGCCAGAGAAGCCGGGATTGTTCAAAAGAGTATTTGGCGGCATGAGAAAAAATGCAGCCATCTGATAACTCCAAAAAGCTAGGGCGCAGGTGCCCCGGGACAAAAGCCAGGCTTTTGTCCCGTTTTTAACTTTTCGAAATGTCGGTAGCACGTCCCAATGGGATTGGTTCGGCGAAGCTCTATGTAAATTTTGTTTATAACTAACAGCGTAATATGAGTACAGTTGATGAAGAGATTGTCGAGGAGAGGGATGGGAATAAAGATCAGAAGAAAAAGAAGGGGAAAGAGAATCTCAAACAAAGAGCTTACTTAAATTCTCTTACCAGTATTATTGATTTTGCCGGCAAACAGATTACCGGTTTCATTGTCAGCCCAATCATCGTAAGCGGTCTCGGAGGGAATTTTTACGGTATCTGGCAGATGCTAATGCAGATGACAGGTTTTGCCGATATGGCCGATACTCGTGCCACTCAGGTATTGAAGTGGACTATTGCCAATAGACGGGATGTGGCTTCTGCTCAGGAGCTGCAAAGAGAAGCAACCACTGCCCTGGTGGTTACTGGCTTTATTCTCCCGGTGGTATTGATTGTGGGAGCGATTATTTCCTGGTATGCCCCCCATATTACTAAAGTGGATGAGCAGTATTATACCATGATACGGCTGACCACTTCCATGATGATTTTCTCCATGGTCATTTATAAAGTTTTTGATCTTTATGAATGTATACTTAGGGGAATGAATCTGGGATATAAACGGATGGGGGTAAGGGCAGCAATCATTGTTCTTGCCGGGATTTTGAAAGTAGCCGTGATCTATTTGGGTTACGGAATTGTAGGGTTGGCTGCCGTACAGGTGGTAATTGCCCTGGTAACCGGGATCACTTTCTATATTATAGTTAGAAAAGCAGTTTGGTGGTATGGGTTTGCAAGAACCAACTGGCCAAAGATAAAAAGTTACGGGAAATTGAGTGGCTGGTTTATGGCCTTAAATGGCGCAGGCATGATCATGAACGCAAGTGATAAGATCTTGCTAGGTTACCTCGCTGGACCACTTCTAGTATCGAATTATACCTTGACCATATTTGCTGCGGCTGCTGTAGAAAGTGCTGTAGGGTCCGTAATCAACGGGATCATTCCTGGAATAGGGGGGCTTTATGGAAAGCAAGAATATGAGAAAGTGATGAAGGCCAGAAAACTTATTTTCTCCCTAATATGGCTTTTGATTGTTTCTTTAGGTTCAGCAGTGTTGGTTTTAAACCAATCCTTCCTGGCACTTTGGACAGGGGAAGAGTTTTATGCAGGTGATATTTCCAACTTATTGATTGTACTTATTGGTGTTCAAGGAATGTTCTACGAAACTGATGGGTCTATAATCAATGTGACCCTAAAACTTCAACAGAAAGTATACTTCACTTTGGCTTCCTCCATTGTAACACTGGGAATTGCTCTCGTGCTGATACCGCCTTATGGGGTTGCAGGTCTTTGTATGAGCATTTTATTGGGTAGAATGATCCTGTCGGTAGGTTATCCCATTATTTTGAGAAGAAACATGAAGGACAGTTCACCATTCTTTCAATCTAGGTTGTTCCAGCAAATCATTGGTGCAGCACTTTTATTTGGTGCCGCTATATATGTGAATGACTACATTTTTGCCAACAACTGGTTTTTCCTTTTCCTTTATGGAGGTATCGTTACTATAGTAGCGGGTGCTATCTATTGGGTGGTCGGATTACAATCTGCTGAGCGAAAAGAAATTATGGACCTATTTTTGAAAATAAAGTTCTTTAAGAAAGATGACTAATCGGTCTTGTTAATAATTGAGCATTAATTAAATTGAGTAAAGAGATATGCAGGCGTTTTTTTTATTAATAGAAGTATTTATATTCTGCTTCATGGTCTATCTTTTTCTTTATAAGAAAGAGAAGGCCCTGCTTTATCTGCCTGTCATTTTCTTTGCGCAGTCATTTATAGAGACAGCCGTGCCGGCTTCTATACATGCGGTTTTGGTTTTGCTATTGATGCTGACAGTGATTGACAAAAACGTTTTGTTTTTTCACCGAAATATCTGGTCATTTCTTATTGTGATCTGGTTTTCCTATTTATTGGTTCACGTGCGGGATCTTGAGCCTATCCGTTCAGTTTTTCTTAATGTGACTCTATTGTTTGTGGCGATTCCATTGGCGATGAGTATTTTCTCCAAATACACTAAAGAGGAAATGCTCGATGAACTCAGTAGATCTGCTGCATTTATACTTGGGTTGTTTTTGCTCAATGTGATGTTTTCAACTGCTTTTAATTATTCACCTACAGAAATGTACGGCATTAAAAGTGGTATCCTTTACGGGAAGCTCTATGCCACAGATTTCAACGTGCTATCTACGGCGACATTTGTTGTATTACTCCGAATTTTAAAGAAGTATAATTTAATATATGTTGTTCTATTGATATTCTCAGTGGCCTTTATCATGCTTACCATGAGAAGGTCGGTGATGATTTTGACCATGCTAGGCCTTGGGATTGGCTTGATGTTGAAGTTAGATGGAGAAAACATCAAGTCCTTTTTCATGATCATTGTGGTAGCTGGATTTGTAGGTTTTGTGGTCATTCTGAATACCTCTTTTATGGATATGTTCATTGAAAGGTATGAGGCTAGGAAGTTGGATGAAAGAGAGCTTAAGGGTGAACATAGATTTATGGAATACGAAATGATCTATAGAGATATGTTCGTTTATTACGATTATAGTCCTTGGACTGGGTATGAACTTTTCAACAGCGCCCATAACTATGGAAAAGGCGCATTTGGAGAAAGGTCCCTGCACAGTGATGTGACCAACCTGACCCACGCCAGTGGTATTCCTGGTTTGGTTTTATATTTCCTTTTAGTTACCACTGCCTTTGTCTCCTCTTTCCGAAACCTGAATACAAAATGGGATAACTACATATTTTTATTCTGTGTTGGGTCCTTTGTATTTTATACTGTTACAGGCCGGTATGCTACTATAAGCTCTCACTGGATGATTTTTGCCCTCCTTAGCTACCCTCTATCTATGCCAGATGCGGACAAGAATGATGGTCAACCTTCTGATAAAGAAGAGGTTGAAGAAATTCCTCATGCTGAATATTCTCTTTGATAAAATCGGGTACGATTATTGAATAACTGGTATAATAAATTATTGGAATTATCTTATTTAATTCAATAACAATTTATTAAGTTTTATTCTTTAATGTTAAGGGAATATTCAAATTTTTGATTTATATGGCAAAGGTCCTATTTCATGATCACAAACTAGCAAACATCCTAGTAACGGATGAGCTTCCTTCCGGAGGGGCTGCAGTGCAGACCTATGGGTGGATTCATGGGCTTTTGGCAAATGGACATCAGGTGTCGGTCATAACCGATATTGATGAGGAAGATGAGTTTAAAAAGGAGTTTGGCAATTTAGAGATCATTCCCTCTTATGATTATCGCAAAGGGGTGAAATGGCTAAGGTGGGTGACTCATAGATATCCGGACACATACCGTAAGATAAAGAAAGTCAATCCAGATTATGTATACGAAAGTATTCCTAACTGGGGGTCTTATTTTCTAGGTAGAATTTGTCGAATGCTTGGTAAAAAGTACGTGCTTCGAATTTCAAACGATTCTTTTTTGGATGACCGAATACTAAAGAATTATTCCAAATTTGATCGCTATTTTTTGATGAAAGGTATTGAAATGGCAGATATCATTCTATGCCAAAATGATTATCAGTTAACGGCAATTCAAAAACACTTTCCAACTAAAAAAATAGAAAAAATTAGTAACCCGATCTATGTTCATGAACTGGATAAATTGAAAAGGGGTGCCGAGAAAGATTATATAGCTTGGGCAGGGTTATTTCAATATCAGAAAAATTTGAAACTATTGTTCGAAGTAGCATCTAGCCTACCTAATGAGAAGTTTAAAATAGCCGGGACTTTATCTTCTAAAGCGGATGAGGAGACTTATGAATTTCTTGGGAAACTGGAAGGTTTACCGAATGTAGAATTTGTGGGTTTTCTGGAAAGAAGACAAGTGTTGGAATTTTTTGCCAACGCGAAGTTTCTTTTAAATACTTCTCGCTTTGAAGGTTTTAGCAATACCTTTTTAGAGGCCATGCTTATGGGTACACCAATTTTGACGAGTGAAAGGGTCAATCCTGATTTTCTGATCTCAAAAAATAATTTAGGAATAGTTTATCAGTCATCGGAGGATTTGAGCACAAAACTTGCAAAGGTAGATAAGTCTGCATATAAGCTTATGGTTGCGAGAGTATTGGATTATGTAGCCAAAAACCACAACTATAAACTTGTAGCAGCGAATCTGGTCAGACTATTGGAGGGAAAGGAAACTGTAAGGGCTCAGCTCTCGCAGATGCAAGTAGATGAAGTAGTATTGTCATAAAGGATTTTTAATTATGAAAGAGATTTTTTCAAATAAAAGATATTTCGTGGATGCCAAGTGGTGGTTAAAAAGACTGCCTCATGCATTACAATATTATACTAGACTTTATATGGGAAGGCCTGTGGAGGAGTTAGTGGAATATATGCCAAACCCAAGCTTACCTAAAGTGTATTGGGGAGCCATTGGTCAGATTCCTTTACACGGGAGCATTTATTATCCCCCTGAAGGCAGAGTATGCATGGGAGGAGAGTGGGACCGGACGATGACTTTTGATCTACCAAGCATATTTACGGAAATACCGAAGAAAGCGAAAAAATGGGACCTGCACGAAACAGTTCGTCAGATATTCATATACGGGGAAGATTTTAGAATGACTCCCCAATATCTATCAATCATTGACCACATCAATAAAGGGCTGCCGAATCCCCCACAGGGGTGTGACACGGTGGAAAAGGCCGATCAGTACTTTTTGGACTTGATCAAGGCTTACCGCTCTATGAAACTCAACGGCTATCTGACCCAAAATGAATTGGGAAAGTCAAGTGTGGAGGAGATTAGATTGCATGTGACTAGGGATGGGAAACTCTGTCTTGGTACAGGAGGCAACCACAGAATAAGAATGGCAGAAATTCTTGGCATAAAAAATGTCCCCTTCATCATAAAAGGAGTACACCCTGACTGGGTAATCAAATTATCCAGAACCTACAATTTGCCGCCACACCAGGCTTTGAGACGATGGCTCGAGTCTGAGTTCAGCACAACTAAACCAAAAGAAATCACCCTATTTAGCGAAAATTTTCGAATATGATGTTTGAAAAGAAAACCACCCGAATTATTTTTTTCCTAGGCAGCTTACGGGCAGGGGGAAAAGAAAGAAGACTCATTGAGTTACTTACCTATCTGAAGAAGAAAGGGCATTATAAGATGATGGTCGTCCTAACGGAAGACGTGATCCATTTTCCCGACTTTCATAAGTTGGGGGTAAAATGTACAGTTTTGAAAAAAACACTTTCAAAATATGATCCAACCATCTTTTATAAGTTTTATAAAGTCTGTAAGGATTTTAAGCCGGATTTGATCCACAGTTGGGGGGCGGTACAGTCCTTCTATTCTCTACCGGCAGTGAAGTTTCTTAATATCCCATTGGTAAACAGTCAGATAACGGCAGCTCCACCAGAAGGTACGCGAAGTTCTTTTTCGAAGCTCATCGACAATGCCAATTTTAAGTATTCCAAATTGATCATTTCCAATTCAAAGGCTGGCTTGAATGCCTTTAGCCCACCATTGGAAAAATCAAAAGTGATCTATAACGGCATCAATTTGAACAGGTTTAAGAACTTGCCAATTTCTGATGAGATACGGGAAAAATATGGTATCAAGACGCCTTTTACAGTAGCGATGGTTGCCTCAATTTCACCTAACAAGGATTATGACCGGTTTGTGCGTGTAGCTGAGAAGGTGACTTCCATCCGAAAGGACGTGACCTTCATAGGCATTGGCGGATACTGTGATGGTGATGAAAAATATAAAGAGCTTGTGGACATTACGGAAAACAGACCAAGGATTGTGTTCTCAGGCGTAATTGATGAGGTGGAGGCTTTAGTGAATGCCTGCGATATTGGTATTCTGTTTTCCAATAAGGCGGTGCATGGAGAAGGAATATCCAATTCCATCATGGAGTATATGAGCTTAGCCAAGCCGGTAATCGCCAACAATGCTGGAGGGACATCCGAAATTCTCCAGGATAAGGTGAGCGGATTTTTGGTTGATGAAGAATCTGACGAGGAACTTGCTTCAATGGTGCTCGAGCTGATCGACAACGAGGAGAAACGCCAGGGATTTGGCCATAAAGGAAGAGAGATAATTGAGAATATATTCTCTTTGGAAAAAATGGGGGAATCTTTCGAAAAAGCTTATTTACAGGCATTATCAGCAACTGGATACGAAGTAGAATCTTTTCAAGAAGCGTATAGCAACAATTTTTAGAGAAATGAGAGTATTATTTGTGAGTAGGTCGAAGACGGGAAGTCCGCATGCTTTTGTAAAAGAGCAGGCAGAAGTGTTGAAGAAGAATTTTGAAATCGATATCGACCATTTTTTAATCTCAGAGGGTGGCTTGAAAGGGTACTTCCGAGCTGCCCGCCGTATTGCATCATATCTTAAAAGCAATCCTGTGGACTTGATTCATGTCCACTACGGCCTTTCGGCTCTACCTGTGGTTCTGGGAAAAATCTTCCGAATGCATAATAAAAAGATGGTGATTACCTATCATGGTAGCGATATCAATAAGTCGAATGAACGGGTGGTATCCCTATTTGCTTCCAGGTTTTCAAGTTATAATATATTGGTTTCCAGTAGGATGGAGCGTTTTTTTGAGAAAGATTACCAGGTTATCCCTTGTGGTGTAGATATTGATATCGATACCAACTATAGGGATCTAGTAAGGAAAGAAAAGGGCTGGGGCCAAAATGATTTCGTCATTTTGTTTAGCAATAGTTTCGAGAGACTCGAGAAAGATCCAGACTTTGCCAAAAAAGTGGTGGAGGAATTCAAAAACAGAACCTCTAAGAATGTCCATTTCCTAGAACTCAAAGGGTATAATCGGGCTCAACTAACACAGCTCATGCAAGCGGCCGATGTTATGCTCATGTGCAGTTTTATGGAAGGTAGTCCTCAGATCATAAAGGAATCAATTCTAAATTCTTTGCCAGTCCTGTCCAATGATGTTGGAGAGGTGAAACTGATCTGTGAAAAAGTGGACAACTGTTTTATTGTGGACAAAACAGTGGAGGCTTATTGCAAAGTACTTGAAAAAATGGTCAATCAACCGAGCCGAATTGTGAACCGGCAGCCGCTTCTTTCCCAATATGACAATAAAGTAATTGCAAAAAAGATTTTTACAATCTATCAAAGCGTATAACAAGGCCCTATGGCTTTGATTTTTAACTATTAATCAGACGATGAAAATTTTAATCGACATTAAGCATCCTGCGCAATTGAATCTTTTCAAAGGCCTTTCGAGAGATCTCGAAAAGGAAGGTTGGGAGGTGACCATTTGTTATTTGGAAAGAGGAAAGCTTCCAAAAATCATCGAACGCGAGTATGAGGGATTTCATACCGTGCCAGTGGGAAGTAGCAAGGGTACCAAATGGTCTATCATGTGGGATGGTAACGTCAAAAGGACATTCACCTTTCTGAATATGATCAGAAAGAACAAATATAACATTTGCATTGCAGCCAGTAGTATTCCATTAGCACTTGCGGGTAGGCTTAGCGGTGTGCCAGTGATCCAGTTTTACGATGATCCTGAGCGTGGTAAAATAAACACGATCAACGCCAAGCTTTCCAAGCAATTGTTCTTTCCGCCAATAGTGGAGAAGGACAAGAAAACAAGCATTTTCAATTGCCTGAAGGAATGGAGTTATTTGAGTCCCAATAGGTTTAATCCAGATCCTTCCGTGTTGGATAAATACGGGGTCAAACCGCATGAGTACGTGTTTGTCAGAGAAGTGAGCAACAAGTCGTTCAACTATTATGATCAGGATGATGCGATTGTTTGCAAGTTTTCTCCCAAAATGGACCCTAAGGCAAAGGTTTTGCTATCTCTAGAGGACAAGACCATTGCAGATAAATTCCCTAAGCATTGGACTATCTTGGAAGAACCTGTGGGGGATATTCATTCTCTTATCTACTATAGCAAACTGGTAATTTCCTCTGGAGACAGTATGGCCAGAGAAGGGGCTATGCTTGGTGTTCCAAGCGTGTATTGCGGTATTAGAAAAATGAAGGCTAACGAGCTTCTGATGGGGCTAGGGCTTTTGCAACATCTTCCGAAAGAAGAAGCAATCCCATTTATCAATGAGACCATTGCCGAGGAATTTGATGAAAACAAGCAGGAAAAAGTGCGCGGCAAGCTGCTGGTAGATTGGGATGATATGAATGCATTTATGAAAAACCAAATAAACAATTATAAAAACAATTGATATGAAGATTTCAGTTTTTGGATTAGGATATGTCGGCTGTGTGAGTTTGGGTTGCCTAGCAAAAAATGGCCACCACCTTACCGGTGTCGATGTAAGTTCTTTTAAAGTAGACCTAATCAATAATGGACAACCCACTATTTTAGAGAAGGATATTGACACAATTATTAAGGAGAACCATGAGCAGGGCAGAATAAAGGCTACTTTAGATGCTAAAGCAGCGGTGCTTGATACAGATTTGAGTATCATCTGTGTGGGTACGCCATCTTCTCCACAGGGGCATTTGAACCTGTCATATATTTATAAAACGGCAGAGCAGATAGGAGAAGCATTAAAGGATAAAGACCGATTCCACGTAATTACAATCAGAAGTACTGTGCTTCCTGGTACCAATGAGAAATTTGGGAAAATCGTGGAGGAATTTTCTGGAAAGGAAAGAGGTAAGCATTTCTCTGTAGTTTCTAACCCTGAGTTTTTGAGAGAAGGAACAGCTGTAAAGGACTATTATAATCCTTCAGTAACCGTAGTGGGAGGAGATCACGAGCAAGCCTTGGAAATGGTAGCTTCGCTATATCAAGAGCTTGACGCGCCAATCAAGAAAACCGATATCAGGATTGCAGAGATCATTAAGTATGTTAACAATAGCTACCACGCACTTAAGATTGTATTTGCCAATGAGGTAGGTAACATTTGTAAGACAATGGGGATAGATTCCCACAAGGTAATGGAGCTTTTCTGTAGCGACACACATTTGAACATTTCACCCGCTTATTTCAAGCCAGGCTTTGCATATGGAGGTAGTTGCCTGCCGAAAGATCTCAAAGGCTTGGTAACATTAGGACATGATAACTATTTATATACGCCTGTGCTATCTGGCATTGAGGCTTCGAATGAAAACCAGAAAAAATCAGCGTTTGAGTTGGTAACCAAGTCTGGTAAGAAAAACATTTGTTTTGTTGGTCTTAGTTTTAAAGAGGGGACAGATGACTTGAGATATAGTCCATCTGTAGATTTGGCTGAGATGCTCATTGGTAAAGGATATAACATTACCATTTATGATGAGAACGTACATATGTCCAAGCTGATTGGAGCCAATGAGGCTTACATCAACGAAAGATTACCTCACTTGTCAGAGCTATTGTCAACTGATTTGGAAGCAGCTATTAAGAACAACGATGTAATAATTGTAAATCACCGAAACTTTGAAGGCTGCAAGTATTTTGATCTCTTGAAAGATAAAGAAGTTATCGATTTGGTTAGAGTGGATGAGTTAAAAGAGCTACCACAGTATGCTGGTCTTTGCTGGTAATTAGTAAAATTAAAATTTTTATTTAAATAATTATTTTTTTTCAGTAAATTGATATAAATGTTTCGAAAAGGAATAGAATTTGAATAGTTTTTATATGTCAAAAGATTAATTGACAAAGGCAAGCTCAGTATAGAACTGGGCTTGCTCAAGTCTTTTGCAAACCTTGACAGTGTTTGAAATATACCTGATTGGAGGTAAGGGGAAGTCACTTTTCAGTTTACCCTGCTAACCCCGAAGTTTTTTCCTGCATCAGCGTATTTGATTTTGTACCTATAGAAACTGGTGAGTATGATTAGTCCCGTAAAAGATTTGAGCGATAATAAAAACAAAACTATTAGCCAAGTGGAAATGAAGGTGTTGGTGGGAGACGAGGTTTTTGATTTTTTGGAAAATAATGAAAATCAAAACCGTTGGGATCAACTTTTTGAGAAATGTCCTTGGAAGACAGTTTTTCAATCTAGAGATTTTATTAGCACTTGGTATAAGCATTACCGAGGAAGTTATTATCCTATTGTAGTGCAGTCCATGCAAGGAGATGATTTGATCGGGCTGCTATGCTTGGCAGCAGTAAAGCCGAACTCCGGGCCGATCAGAAAATACGATCGTTTGAAAATTTTGGGTGCTGGCCACTATAGAGCTGAGTATCAGGTATGGCTATCTGAACCGCACCGTAGTGAGGTATTCATCAAATCAGCTCTCAAAAAAGTAATTGAAAGCTACCCGAAGAGTGATATTTTTTTAAGGTTTGTTCCAAACGGCGAATGTCTAGACTGGGTGGAGTTAGATCCTTATTGGAAAAAGCATTGTATTGTTCAGTCTTTCAGAAGGGTATTGATCAAAATGACAGAGCCTGAATTCCCAAAACTTTTTACAAAAAAAGAATTCAAAAATAAACGCAACAGGCTTAAGAGGCTGGAAGGCTTTGAATTTAGCAAAATCACGGATTTGGAGGAATTCAAAAGGATTTTACCAGATTTGACAGATCAGTACGACTTCCGGCAAGGGGCAATGTTCAACAAATTTCCATTTCGGGATGCTCCAGAGATGAAGGACTTACTTGTGGAGTTGTTCAAAAAAAATATACTTCATGTAACCGTGATGCGTGATGGGGAAGAAATCCTAGCATCCATCGTGGCTGTAACTCACAAGGAATGGGCTCATTTGGGTGCAATAAATACCCATACACCATTTCACGGGAAAAACTCTCCAGGATTTGTACATTTTATAATGCTCCAACAGATGCTTTCGGAGGAGGGTTTTGAAGTGTTTGATCTTACTGCCGGAGGTGATCTTTATAAGGAGAGAATGGCGAACTATCACGATTATGTGTACACGTTACTTTTCACTCAAAATAAGACTTTCAAAATAAAACGTAGCATCCGTAAGGCCATCATGAGCATGCTGGTGAGGGCCAGCATCCGTCCAATGTCGGTGGAATTGAATATAAAACGTAAGTTTTATCTGCTTAAAAGCAGAATGAGACTTTGGAAAGAAAAGGATGTGGTTTTTACGGCAATCAAAAAGCGATTGGCTGGCAAAAAGGTCACACCGAAATTACTTGCTTTGGAAGTAGACTCGGCCACTAGCAAATTACCCATTCAAAAGAACAGTTTGAAAGATAACCTGGGATTCACCGGAGGAGGTACGACTTTAAGTAAATGGGAGTATCTGCAGGAAACTATGCGGAAATTTGAAACAGGAGAAACGTCTTTTACTTGGGTAAAAGATGGGGATTTAAAAGCATGTGTCTGGGTGGGTGAAGATGCGGATGAAGAAGTGCCGATAATTAAGGATTTCTACATTCATCCTTCTATTGTAAATGACTTCAATGCATTTATAAATCAAGTGGCTGAAAAAATCCAGCAAAAAGGAAAAATAGTCAAGGCAAAAGTCCCAGGTTATGATACCCGACTTTTTAAAATCTTACAAGAGGCTGGATTTGAAAGCAATGGGACGGTTTAAGCCGGAGTTATTAACAGATAATTTTTATTAAAAAATTACTTTTACCAAGATAATATGAAAATATGTAGATTCGGAATGTGGCCTGTACTCCCTTTAAATGTACATTTCCGAAAACCAACTAATTATAGACCTTTTCCCTTGGATCAGGAGAATTTGCAAATATATTCTAGAGCCCGTCATGCAATGTACAATGCCTGTAAGTCTTTGGGCTGGGGAAAGGATGATGCGTTATTGGTGCCCGGATACCACCACGGTTCCGAAATTCAGGCACTTTGTGACTTGGATATTCAATTGAAATATTATGAACTCACTGAAAAATTAGAGCCGAATCCAGAAGAATTGGACCATCTAATGACTACCAATGTGAGGGCTTTATACATTACCCATTACTTAGGTTTTCCGCAAAATGCTGCTTTCTGGAGAAAATGGTGCGACGAGAGAAATATCATGTTGATCGAAGATGCAGCTCAAGCCTTTTTGGCTGAAAGGGATGGGATTCCGGTGGGATCCCATGGCGATTTCTCGATTTACTGCCTTTATAAAACTTATGGATTGCCTGATGGTGGGGCTTTGGTATCCAAAAAACCCTTAAAGGACAATTATGCCACATCACCATCAGGAGTGTGGAAGATGGTTAAGCGTCATATTAATTTTGTGTCCGAACAAAGGGGGGAAGTGGCTGGTTTACACTTGGGTTTCAACAATGCCATGAATGTATATAAAAAGGTAAAGAACGAGTCTAATGAAAAGGAACTTGAATTAGGTGACCCCACCACTCGCGCTTCTTCTATGACCATGAAGCTTTTGCCTTTGCTATTGGATGAGAATACTGCAGCGAAAAGAAGGGATAATTACCGATATATGCTCAGCAAACTAGGTGAATTGGTACCGCCACCATTTAATGAGTTACCGGAAGGGGCAAGCCCGTTTGCCTTCCCAATCAAAATGGATGATGCAAAGGAATTCTTGGCTAGATTAAAAAAGAAAGGCGTGATAGGTCAACTTTTTTGGCTTAATCCCCACCCGACGCTTCCACGTGAGGAATTTCCATTCAGTATTGAGCTGCGTGAAGGTGTCATGGCCCTACCGGTTCATCAAGATCTTTCGGTGAAAGAGCTGGATAAAATTATAAATGCAGTAAAAGAGTGCTTACCAGTAGTACAGTTATAAAGGTAAGTCCATCAAAACGAAGCTGTTAAATGGTGTAAATTGCCTTTTTCGGGGATAAATTTCAGATTTGTATCAAGTAACCGCAGGTTTAGTATGGAAATTGTGTTAATAAAATCAGCGGCATCAGCGCTTTTAAAAACTTTGTAACCTGAATTATATTTTTGATATGGAAGTAATGGAAATGTCTACTAAAACTACATCTAGTGAGAGGACCATTGATATTGTAGTTGGGAAGGATGCGTTTGCCCTGCTAGAAAACAAGCAGTTTTGTGAACAATGGGATAGTTTATATGAAAGCTGTGCTTGGGCTACCGTATTTCAGTCACGTCAATTCGTAACTAGTACTTATACCCTAACTCATCAAAAATATACCCCCGTCATTGTTAAAATGGAGCAAGATGGCTTTTTAACAGGACTATTAACCTTAGCTATAAATCCTCCTGGTAGATCAAAAAGAAAGAAAAACTGCTATCTGGTTGGTGCAGGTCACGGTGAGGCAGATTATCATGCTTGGCTTACAAGCAGGGAGGATAGTACTTATTTTGTGTGTACAAGTTTCAGGAAACTACTAAAAATGTTCCCTGGACAGCATATTTCCATGAGACACCTTACGCCAGAAACACCTATGGATTGGGTGGAGGCAGACCCTGAACTTGGGAAGCTATGTGTGTTTCAGCCGTTCAACAGAGCTGTAGTTGATTTGGATAACTATAAAATCTCCAAAAGAGATCGTAAACGCATCAACCGAATGAAAAGGATTGGTGAATTTGAGGAAGTGAAGGATTATGAGGTATTTGAGTCTATTATTGATGACTTGGGGGCAAAGTATGATTTCCGCCAAGCAGCGATGTTCAATCAGTTTCCTTTTAGTGAATCTCCAACAAATAAAAAATTCCTTTTAGACTTGTTCAAAAGAGGGTTGTTAAGGGTGACTATTTTTAAAACGGAGGATGATATTATTGCCGGAATTGCCTCAGTGCATGGCAAAGGTAGAGCCATTTTGGGAGGGATTAATTTTCATTTGCCATCCTATTCATATTATTCACCAGGGTATATTCAGTTCTTGTTGTTGTTTGACCATTTATCAAATGAGAAAAATCACAAGTTTTTTGACTTGACACCAGGTGATGATCCATACAAAATGCGATTGGCGAGCAAGGTAGAGACTGTATATAAAATGACGGTGACCTTAGACCCTGTGTTTAGAGCGGATAAGCGTTTTAAAATCAAACTGTATGACTGGATCCTTAGTAAAGGGCACAATCCATACACTATCAAATTACATATAGATAAAGAAAAATACATCATGAAGGAAAAGGGTATGAAAAAATACCTTTCCCAATTTGTGAAATCAAAGCTCAAGAAGCCTGTCTTTCAATCCTATAACCTCAGTCTTAATGGGCAGGTGCCTGATTCGGCTCCAATCACATTAAAACGTAACAATTTGAAAGATCTTTTAGATTATCAGTTTGATGGAGAGAAAGCTACCCGATGGGAATTTTATAGTGAAGGTATGAGAAAAATGGAGGCCGGTGAGGAGAGCTTTACCTGGGCTAAGGATGAGGTGTTGCTAGCCTCAATTTGGTTTAAGAAGGAGAAAAATGAGCAAACCGAAGAGGAATATGTTTTAGTTTATGATTTTTATTTCGATGAGGAAGTAGAGGGTAGTGAGCAGGAATTTTTTGAATCTGTCTTGAAAAAGCTTAAGCAGGATGGAGTAGAAAATATAGAAGTGAAGCTTGGACCAGCTGAAAAGCACCTTGAAAAAATGGTAGAAAGCTTTGTACATTAAGATCGAGGACTTGCTTAGATTTTTGAAAAAAATTGAGTTTTAAATTTTTGCTATCATTCAAATTATTGTGGAATGGAGGAAACTATAGTTAGTAAAGAGGATGTGGCGAGGAAGGTCTCAATGAAAGAAGGTACCTCATTATTTATAGCCGATGAAGTATACGCACTTTTAGGGGATGATAAATTCTTGGAGGACTGGGATTCCCTTTACTATTCATGCGAATGGTCAAACGCTTTTTTTAGTCCGTCATTTGCTAAATGTTTTTATGAGGTTTTTGAACAGGAGTATACTCCAATCATCATTGCTCAGTTTGAAAATGGTAACCTTAAAGCGCTTCTGCCACTAAATGTTGAGGCTAATGCCGTTTTGGAACAAAAAACATTTAAAGTTAAGGGAGTTGGTTACCATTATGCGGAGTATCAAGGTTGGTTGGCTGAAAGGGGTTTGGAGGTAAGTTTCATCAAAGAAGCATTGGCACTTTTGCTAAAAACCTTTCCTACTGCAGAAATACATCTTAAATATTTGCCAGCTAAAATCCCGGTGGATTGGGTGAGCGAACCTGCTTGGTCTGCCAAGTGTGCACTACAAGAATGGGGACGTCCTCTTATGAGGATGAGCGATCCCGAATTGCCTAAATTTTTCAAAAAGAGAAGCTATAAAACTAAGCTAAATAGGCTGAAACGTAGCGGAAAGCTGGAGTTTAAAGAGGTTACTGACAGAAATGAGTATGCTGATATGTTACCCGCTTTAGCCTTGCAGTTTGATTTTCGACAAGGGGCTATGTTTAACAAAAAGCACTTTCAAGATAACCCGAAGAAGACTGATCTCATGATGAGGCTTTTTGATGCGGGACTGCTTCATTCGACCATTCTGACCTTGGATGGTGAAATTATTGCTTCCATCATAGCTGTAACTGGGCAAAATTGGATACACCTTGGAGGGATAAACACCCATTCGCCTGAACATGCGGTTCATTCGCCTGGATTTGTGCATTTTGTACTCTTGAGTGAGATGCTTTCCAAGGATGAAAATATGGTTTTCGACTTGACACCAGGAGGAGATGAATATAAGGAAAGATTGGCTACCGATAGAGATGTTACTTATGGATTGATAATTTCGAATTCTAAAAAGGCAATACTCAAGGGAAAAGCTAGGGTAGAATTTGATGAACTTATGCTCAGGCAGGGTAGAAGGCCGGTTTCTGTAGAGAATGATGTCCGTAAAGAACTCCATATTTGGAAACATCGGGCAAAGAATTTGACCAAAAGAGGATTACCTAAATTGTATGACAACCCTAAGGTCAGGCTTGAGAATGTATATGAAATAAACAAAAAAGAGGATTGTGAGCAATTATCTTTCAAAGTGAAAAAAAATCATTTGGAAGATTTATTGCTTTATTGGTCTGAAGGTAATCAAGCAACGCGATGGGAGGCATTGACCCACTTTATGAAATCTATGGAGAGGGGAGAGGATGTGTATTGCGTATCTCGTAATACGGAGCTCATGGCCTGTATTTGGGTGGCAAATGGAAAGGCTATTGTGAAAAGCGAGGAATTATCCACGGTCTTTTCGGAGGAAGATCATGTAATGTATCATTTCTATTGTAAGCCACAATTCAAGAAAGAGTTTTCTGGCTTTTTTAAGGCTATAGTCCAACAGATGCCGGTTAAGGGCCACATTAAAGCACTCCTTAGCAAAGACTATAAATTTTTAATTGAGAATTTAAACTGCTTTAAGGCAGGTTAAGTTTATGAAAACGTTTACGATATGCAAGATCTGGTAAGTGAATATACTTTTACGTTTGAGAAGGTGGAGAAAAATGGAAAGGTTGTATTATTGACAGGTCAGACAGCTTTGGATATGATAGTCGAGTCTGGTTTTGTGAATAAATGGGCGCGCCTGATTGAATCTTGTCCTTGGGCGACAGCTTTTCAAAGTCCTCAGTTTGTCAACTCGTGGTATAAAGCTTATGCAAATGATGCATTTCCAATTGTGGTAATTCAGATGGATGGCAGTAAGCTTAAAGGCATACTTACCATGGCTATTCTGACATCCAAGAAATCGGAGGATTTGCTTAGGCGCAAAAATGTTAAGATAATGGGTGCAGGAGGGTTTGATGCAGAATATCAGACTTGGGTGACTTCTGAAGATGGAGGGAACGAATTCGCCTTGCACGCAATCCGTCAAATCAAGGCAGCTTTTCCGAAGGGAAATTTAATGTTTAGATTTATTCCGGCAGACGCCCCGATGGATTGGCTGGAACAGTCTGAATGGAGGAAAAAGTCAGTTTTGCAACCCCATAAGCGTCCATTATTGAGGTATGACAATCCGAATTCAAAAAAGGCCTTTAAGATCAATAAGCAGTATAAGACAAAATTGAATCGGCTGAAGAGAGTGGGGAAGGTCAGTTTCGAAAAAGTTGAATCTCTGGAGAGGTTTAAGGAAGTATTAGATGATTTGGCTGTTCAATATGATTTCCGTCAGGGAGTTATGTTTAATAAAAACCAATTTAAAGATTATCCTGCTCGGAAGGACTTTATGCTGGATATGTTCAATCAAGGTGTGCTACATGTGACTTTATTAAAGCTTGACGAGCATATTATTGGGTCTATGGGTGCGGTTTTTGGAAAGGACTGGGTCCACCTACAAGGGTTCAATACGCATTCGCCATTTTATGCCAAGCACTCTCCCGGGATTTTGCATTTTCTCCATTTAGGCAATCATTTAGCTGAAGAAGGCTTTGAGGTGTTTGACCTTACGCCTGGTGGAGATAAATACAAAGAGAAGATGGCCACCTCTCATGATACCGTATATAGCCTTATTCTGACTGACAACTTTGTTTTTAGAATGAAAAGACTTTTGAAAAAACAGTTGCATGCTTACTGGGAAAAGAAAGGCCTAAGACCTATGAGTGTTGAAATGAATTTTATTAAAAAGGCTTACCTGTTGTCTCATAGGTTTGATTTATTAAAAAAAGATAAACTTAATTTTTTCAAGAAAAACACCTCTCCGGCTGTGCAGTCCAGTCAAGTCAAGTTAGCTGACCCCATAAATGATATAAAGAAAAACCAAATCAAGGACCTGCTGTGTTTTGAGGAATTAGGCACACAATATTCCCGGTGGGAATATTTGCAAACAGCCATGTCTAAATTAGAAGAGGGTCAGGAGTTATTCACATGGTGTGAAAATGGAATGCTATTGGCATCTATTTGGATAATGGATTCAAATGAAAAACATGCGAAAGGTTACCCTGATGGTTATACATTAAAAGATGTATACCTTCACCCTGATATTAAAACACAATTCCCTTCATTTCTGAGGGGGTGTGTGAATCATTTACAGGGAGATAACCCGGGCCGTAACATATACTTATCCACAGCTAATGGTTTTGAGGCTTTAGCTTGATCATACCGATGATTTTTTATTTAAGATTTTATGGAAGAATTGACTATCAAGAAAACTATACAAAAGCCAACAACTTTCCAGATTTTGATAGGACAGCAAGTCTTGGAAAAAATCGAAGACCTGGAATTTTTGAGTGATTGGGAGACTTTATACCAAAATTGCAAATGGGCGACAGCATTTCAACGGCCAGGGTTTGCAAGTGAGTGGTACAAATTATATTATCATCAATATGAACCGGTATTGGTATATGAATACGATGATAAGGGGTTAGCAGGTATTCTAGCCATTGCCGTTGATGGAAAGAAATTGATAGGGGCGGGAGAGGCTATTTCTGAATATCAGGTTTGGCTGACCAGAAAAGCTGAATCCAGCTTTATTGCTACCGCCTTACTGGGGTTACAAAAGAAATTCCCCAATAAGGAACTGCACTTGAAATATCTGCCACCCAATACCCCTGTTCAATTGTTTAGGGAAACAGCCTGGGCTTCCAATACCTTTTTGAAAGAAGTAGCTCAGCCTGTTCAAGCTGTAGACTGGGAATATGCCGATAAAGAACTTAAAAAGAAGAATAAAAAAGAAAAGATTCGCCGCTTGAAACGACTGGGGGACTTGACCTTTGGCAGGGTGGATTCTTATGATGAGTTTGAGCAAATTTTTGATGAACTAGCCATTCAGAGTGATTTCAGAAAAGGAGCTATGTTCGATGCGGTTTTTTTTCAGGATGATCCATTAAGGAAAAAGTTTTTACTTAGCCTTTTTAAGCATGACCTTCTGCATACAACTGTCCTTAAGGTAGATGATGAGATTATCGCTTCCAATGTGGGTGTAATGGGTAAGGGATGGGTTCATCTTCAAGGAATAAATACACATTCTCCGACCTTGGCTAAACATTCCCCTGGGATCTTACATTTTCTTATGTTAGGTCAAAAACTAAGTGAAGAAGGCTTTCATTCATTTGATCTGACTCCAGGGGCAGATGGTTATAAACAATCCTTGGCTACTAAAAATGATATCGCTTACGAGCTACGTGTTTTCGCTTCTGCTAAAAGTAAGAAGAAAGCAGATGCCAAGGAGTCTTTACATCAGTATTTGAAGGGGAAACTGATGAAAATGGGTGTTGATAATTACGGTTTGAGAGACTTCAGGAAGAAAAGAGCCATTTGGAAGCAGAAATTGAAATTAGCAATAAGTAATAAGTCTATTATAAATCCATTCAAAAAATCGGAAATCCCGAGAGTCTACGAGTTTGTTGGAGACAGAACTTCATTGACTAAATCAGAAGAGGTTAATTTGAATAGTTTGAAGGATCTGCTTTTATACCAAAGCGGTAAATCTTTAACCACACGCTGGGAGTTTTTAGATGAGGCTATGCGAAGACTGGAGGCAGGGCAGAGTTGCCTAACCACAGTCGAAAATGGAATGCTGCAGGCTTGCGTTTGGATAAGGTTTGATGAGCAGAAAAAAGCCGTAAACTCATTCAATCCTGAATTGCCAAAAGGATCTTTGTTGTTGGAAAAAATCTATTTAGCTGAGGAGTCTTTGGAGCAGGATGTTTTTCAAAAATTGCTTCATACAGCAATATACTTACACCCAGAAAGAAAAAAAATATTTGTAGCCGCAACAAAAAAGCGAAGAGTTGACTCTTCGCTTTTTAAGACTTTGGATTTATAAATTTTAGCTAGAAATTGTAATTTCCTTTTGAAAAGAAAAAGGGTCCTTGATCAATAGCATTGATATAATTTTTGCAGTGTCTTTTAGACCGAAATTCTCAATCATACTAAATTTTAGTGCGCCATCTTTCGCCCCTATATATAGAAAAGGGAAGTTCATTTGTATGGTACCTGGCGCAATGGAAGATTGAACAGGACCTATACATCCTGATAATTTGATTTTTTGTCCAGCCAGCTTAAAATAGCTTGGAGCCGTAGGGTCATAGTAAGCGTAATTGATGATTTTATGATTAATATCTCGGGCAGTTTCTTCTAAGAAATCTATTTTTTTGTAATTATTGTACCTGGCAGTTTTAGATGCTTTTTCATGATCTTGATCTATGGGAGTTAATTCTCCCTCAACATATTTATCTACCGTTTCGACCAAAGAATCATTGATAACGTTCATGGTTTTCTTTTCCAGCGATATAGGGTCGTCATTTTTATCTACTGTGTATTCAACCTGACGGATTAATTTACCTCCATCCATGGCTGCGTTGAGAAGGATGTAGGAGATCGCGCTTGTTGTGTCCTTATTTTTCAACACCCATAATAATGGCAATGAGCCTCTGTATTGTGGGAGTTTTGAAGGATGTACGTTTATACTACCAAGCTCTGGAATTGAAAGAAAACTGGCCGGCAACATGGTCCAGCCGTTCACCAAAAATAATTTAATTCCTAGTTGATTTATCCTTTCTGCTATGTCATCGGCAGTGGTGTCAAGGATTGTTATTTTCTTGGTTATTAAAGTCTCTAAATATGTTTCAAAACTTGTAACTAGTTCATTAGCCAGGAATTTTAGTTTTCTGTACCTTTTTAAATACTTCCTAGATGAATCATAATCCCCTTTGCAAATAGACTTATATGCTTCCATGAAATGCCTTTCCGCAATATTGCGAACTGGCATCTCATATAATTCTGAAAGCTTTGCCACTGCCCTAATATCTACTTTTTTGCTTTTATCTAAGACATGCGGGTAATCCGGCCCCATATAAAGGAGCTTAATTTTTTCACTCATAAAAATTTACGTTAAAAAAGTTAAACTGGTTAAAGCTTAAGTTTCCGTTAACAAACTGTTTTCTTCAATTCGCACTTTCTCGAAATTAAAATTCCATAATTCTTCATTGGTTGGGTCTGGGATATTGAGGTTGATACGTAACATATCTCCTTCCCTCAGCTCGACAGGTTCAACTCTAAAAATGGAAGGTAACCAATGTGTAGGTTTTTCGAATGGCGAATTATCAATCACGAGTTCTTCATCAAAAATGATTCTAAAGTATAGAGCAAAGCCATCTAATTTACCATTTTTAACAATTTTCTGCTCGAAGGTAAGTTCTTTCAAAAATATATCATTGTCAATTTGCATGATATCAAATTTGGTAACCGGCTTTGGGTTGGCTAAGAAAGACTCTGCATCCCCAGGTTGGATATAAATAAATATTTCCGGTTTGGATAGAGGGCTTTCATCACTATTGAGAAAATCCTTAGTAGGAGAATAATCTATACCGTTGAAGTTATGTTCCCATAAAAAGGGTGTATTTCTGCCGGGGGCCATGGTGATAGGTTCAAAATACATTTCAAAAATGCTTGGCAGCATGATCCCTCCTGATTTTAGCAGACGCTTCTTAAGGTCCAGAAGATTCCTGATCATATCTTCATTAATGAGGAAATCCCCAATTTGCTCATGAAGAATTACATCTATTTTTTCGGGTGGGTTAAATTGACCGCTGTGCTGTTGGATGAATTCAATGTTTTTAAGGTTGTTGGCCTCGGCTACTTTTTTGGCGTAGTTGATTACGTTTCCGTGGTCAATGGCATAAACTTTTTTTACATTTCTTTGCGAGGCAAAAAAGGCTAAAATACCTGTACCTGTTCCAAGGTCAACAACTGTATCTCCATCTTTAACATACTTTTGAATAGCTCGAAAATAGATGTCCATTCGAGTAGTATCCGCCAACATGCGTTCATGTTGGTCGATTTTTTCAAAAGATGATTTGTTGTCAAAAGAATAGATAAGAGATTGAAAGAGTGGGCTCTCCTTTTTGAATTTTTTCCATTTTAAATAAGATTGCCGAAGAATAGTTTTGAAAAAGTGTTTCATAAAGTAGAATGGTTTTGTTTTTGCTTACTATTTCTAAGTTAATGAAAAAACCTGAAACTTTAGTGTTGACAAATATTTTTTCATTTTTGTTGATCTAATTAATCTTTGTTGGTGAATTTTAAAGAATAATCTATCGAATATAAAAATTACTACTATGAAACTTGATGACTCCTTAAGCCTTTCACCTGAAGGGATATCTGAGGTGCAAATTTTTTTGGGAAAAGAGGTTTATGAATTTTTAGAACAAAAAGATTACGCCAACCAATGGAATAAACTTTTTGAAGCCTGTAAATGGGCTACTGTTTTTCAAGGGTTAGAATTTTTTTATATGTTTCATGAAGTATATAAAAAGCAATATCAACCTCTTCTTCTGGTTTTAATAGAAGATGAAATATTGAAGGCATTTTTACCGCTTTCATTTGAAACTGCAGATGGCAGAATTACTGGGGCAGGTGTAAATGATGCGCACTACCATGCTTGGATTAGTTTAGATGATATAGGCAGCAGTTTTTTTAAAAGGGCTGTTGAGGAATTGCGTAGGCAATTTCCTCTTTCAAGCATTCGAATGGAGCAGTTGCCTGCAGGAATTCCATTGGGCTGGCTTGGAGCTGTCCAAGATGTGGCAGGAGTCAAGTTTACTTCTTCCACCCGCCCCTTAGTAAATTTAAGAGACCCTTCGATTGACAAGCTTGCACGAAAAAAAGATTTTAAAAGTAACAACAATCGCTTAAAAAGATACGGGGCCTTTGAGGTTGAGTTTATCAAAGATGCGGGTAGGTTTGATGAGGCTTTGGATGTTCTCATGATCCAATCCGATTTTAGAAAAGGAGCCCTTTATGGTATGTTTCCCTTTCAAAAAAACCCCTATAGATCTATTTTATTTAAAGAAATGTTTCGTAAGGGGTTAATGTTTGGGATAGTGCTCAAGCTTGATGGTGATATACTGGCGGGTATCACTGGAACCATCGGAAAAGATGGCTGGTGCCATGGATCAGGTCTGAATTGTCATTCCCCATTATATGACTACTATTCTCCTGGCTTTTTAAGTTTTATTCACCTGATACAACATTTGGAAAATGAGGGTTTTGATACACTAGATCTATCCACTGGGATGCTAGACTATAAAAAACGTATAGCCAATAGTTATGATGAAGTTTATGAGTTGTTTATACCCGCAGCCGAAAATCTAGAGGACGCCTTAAGTAAAAAGGAAGGGCTTAAGGACAAGTTAAAAGAAAGACTTTGGTCTTTACTTGAAAATAAACCACATTTAAATTTTGAGAGGGAAGAGTTGAGAGAAAAGTTAAAATTATACCATAAGCAAAGAGATTACTTAAATTTGGTTTTTTTTATCCAGACAGGCAATCCATACATGAAGGTGGAGAAAAACATATCTTGCATGGAGATAGAAAAGGCATTAAATACTGATTTTGAGAAAAATAATTTAGCTGAGCTATTAACCTATAAGCCAAAACACGAGAGTTTAACTAAGCGAGAGTTTCTAATTGATGCGCTGTCGCGGTTTAAAAATGGGGACACCTGTTTTACCAAGAGTGAAAAAGGGAAGTTAATTGGGTGTCTTTGGATAAATTCCGTGGGGGGTATGGCTGAAATAACAACATGTACTACAGACTTTATTAATTTGGTTAAAAATACCCTGAGCTCTGATTCTTCAAAGGAAATAGGGGAGGTAATCAAAATTATTTTACCCAAACATGCTTCAAAATATTTATCGTAAGCAATAATAAAAAAGAGGTCTACTAGGACCTCTTTTTTATTTTTTTGGTAGTAGTATGCCATATTCCGGCAATTCTACACATGTTTTCCTCAAATGTAGCTCCTTCTAAAAATCCAAAGCGAGGAATTTCCATTTTTTTGTACATCTTCTGCTTAGTCAAATAGGATGGGTAGTTTGCAAAAGCCATTTTAAACCCTAAAGTTTCAAGCATGTATATCTCCCTGATTCCATAGTTTCCATTGGGGTAAGCAAAATATTTTATTTCTTTACCGGTCCATTCTTCCAGTTTTTCCTTAGAAAGGCGCAGTTCTTCGTAGGCTTTTTCATCGTCACAGTTTGTCAGGATGGGATGGGTATGGGTATGTGCTCCAACAGTAATGTATTTTGAAAGAGAAGTGCTTCTTAATTGATCTAGGGTCATAGCTTCTCTTTTCAGAGTTACAGTACCTTTTATTTTCTCCAAAGTAGCCATGCGCTCATTGTTCGAAACTTTTTTCAGTTCCTTCACGGAAGGATAACCTTTACTTCCTCCTTTCAAAAAATAAGACCACCAGTAAGTACCCTCTTCTATAGCTTCAGTGGAAAAGAAAATTGTAACGGGCACCTGGAATCTGTTGGCAATTTCCACGATGTTTTCCTCATTGGATTGCCACCCATCGTCAACGGTCAATAATACAGCTCCTTTAGGCATTTCAAGATTATTGTCAATAATGTTTTCCAATTGTTCTGGGGAGATAAAGGTCATACCCTCACTTTTCAGCCAAACAATTGTCTTCTCAAATTCCACTTTTGAAGGGTTATGGAAATATACCGACAAAATGAAATCACCTTCCTTAGCCTTCTTTAGGGCTCGTTTTACGAACCCAAGCTTGATAAGGAGTTTTGCCAAAGGAAATGCAACTACATTTCTTAAATTTTTCTTCATAATATACTTTACAAAAAATCTAAACCTAGTCTATTGCTCTAGGTATTATTTTACTTTAAGGTTTGATGTAGCAAAGAATAAGAACTATGCTACATGGATTTGATCTATCTTTTCTATTTAATGAACAACAGTGTTGATAAAATGTTAGGTCTAAATGATTCTGCTTTTATCAAAACCCGTTCAGGAAAATAAAAATCCGGATTTATTGGCAGAAGTGTGTCAGAAGCTTCTACATGACTTGGTTAGTGTTCCGTAAATATAATATTTTTTACTTTAAAAATTAAACAATGAATTATAAGGCCTGAAATTATTCCAATTTTTGGATTGCTAATGCCAAATCATCAAAGCTTGTCTGCTCACTTCCTAACTTAATATTGTCAAAGTAAATAACCCTTTTGGTTGAGTTTGTTTTGCGTTTTGCCCATGAGGCCTTATAAATCCCTACTTTCCACCGGGGGAGGTCCGTATCATACATATTGCCTCCTTTGTGTTCCAAAATTTTCTCTCCATTTTGCCATACTTCCACTAACCCATCCTTTCCATGATCATGGATTATGTGGAAAATGAAATGATGCCATTGGTCCTTGTCGACTTTACCCAAGTAATAATCCTTGCGAGTAGCCTTTTTATTTCCAGTGCGGAACATGAACCTATCTTGATGGATCCTAAAAGTAGTAGCGGGACTTCCTCCTGTGGCCTGATGCCATTGGGAAATAATGTCATTATCATGATCCCAATTGAAATGCTCAGAAGGTACATAAACTGAATATGAATACCATCGGTCGTTGTTGTCCTGAGGGGGAAATAACACTTCGCTTCGTTTTCCATTACTCTGGATTGGATCTTCTTCTCGAAGTTCAAATCGTCCCACCTTGTTCCGTCCTCCTGCGGGGTCATCTACCACTGTGAAGGCATGATCTGTGCCAAATTGCTGATGAACTTGTCCAAAAGGATTCTTTCCGTTAAAATCTTCTTCGATCAGAAGCTTTGGAGGATTAATGGTCTGCTCAACGGCCATAGATAACGCTCGGATGGCGGTCGCGTCATAGCCGGTAACTATCAATGCTAATGCGGTTAGACAAAAAAAGGTTGCTGATTTCAATAACAACTGCATGGCTGAAAATATGGGTTTGTAAATCTGTTTATATATACTACAAATCCAACGCCATTTAGTTATAAAAAATGGCTGCCAATCAGGTGCCTGGGTATAAAAAAAGGCGACCCTTAGGCCACCTTTTTCTTTGGGGTTATAGTTATCTCCACCATCTTCTTCTAGAAGGTATTCTTCTAGTTTCTGTAGAGCTGGAAGAAGAACTTACACTTGTAGAAGAGGAACTAGAGGTAGAAGTGCTGGTCGAAACGGCTGTAGCAGATGCAGTTGCAGTACCAATTAGCATTTCAGTCAAGTCTGCTCTTTGGTTGCCAAGCTTGATATTGTCAAACATCAACACTCTGACATTTGTATCAGTGTCTCTATTAGCCCAAGATGCTTTGTAGATACCTACTTTCCATCTTGGCATTTCCAAAGGATACATGTTACCGCCTTTTTGAGTTAGGATTTTTTCACCATTGTGCCATACTTCAACAAGCCCGTCACTATTTGGTGAATGTACGATGTGGAACACGAAGTCATGCCATACATCCTTTGTTGCTACACCAAGGTCAAAGTCTTTTCTGCTTTCTTTAGTATTACCAGATTTAACTAGGAATCTATCATTTTGGACTCTAACAGTAGTCGCAGGGCTTCCTCCTCCTGCTTGGTGCCATTGTGTGATGATATCGTTGTCTCTATCAGTTCTAAATCCGCTGGAAGGTAGGTAAACTGAATAGGAGTACCATCTGTCTCTGTTGTCTTGAGCAGGGAAAAGTACTTCTGATCTCTTGCCATTACTGGTGATTGGATCGTTTTTTCTTAGTTCAAATCGACCTGCTTTGTTGCTTCTGTCTCTTGGATCTTCAGTTACATTGAAAGCGTGGTTGGTGCCAAACTGCTTGTGGACTTGTCCAAATGGGTTGCTGCCAAGGAAATCTTCTTGAAGAAGAACGTTTGCGGAGGTTGATCTTAACGCACCCATTTCTTCAGTGAATTCTTCATGACCTGTAGTGTCACATGAAACAGTCGCTAGGCCTAGGATTGATAGGCCTACAAATAAGGTAAATTTGCTTCTTAAACTTTGCATTTTGTTTTCGATAATTTAATTGCTGGGTATTTTTTTAAAATTTTGCTGGGGTTGGGTTTACTCTGCTCGAAAAGTGGGATGGGAATAAATTTTAAGGGCTTATGTCATCTTACTTATCGTACATTTCAAGGATTAGATTTAATATTTAATGTTGGGACTTCCTCTACTCCTGTCTTTCATCTCTTGTCGTTTATGGTGAATATTTTGGTTTGTGATATTGTAATAACAGTCTGCCTAAGCCAATTATTATACCTCGAAAATTAACTTCTTTTAATAAACTTGGATGATATATAATAAAAAATAGATAATTAATTATAATTATTCTGGTTTTCTGTTCGAATTTGAGGTTCTTTATTACCAATCCAGTAGGCTAATTAAAAGGAAGTTCTTGCTGTTTTCAGCCGTGTCTCGCAGATGTATTGTTAGGGTCTGAACATGAAAAATTAAAATTTTAAAGAAAAACAGCTTAAATATAAATTAACCAATATGGAACATAACTTTAATTACCTGGTGATTTTTGCAAACTAATGGTGACTAAGTAAAAGGTTTCATGAATTATATGAATTGATTAAAAATGAGTATTAATAACTGTAAAACGTAAATGTAAATGTGTTTTTATATTTAAATGGCTTTAAGACAATTTGTTTGCTTATAAATGTGGGTAATTTTTTTCCCCATTTTGTAGAATAAGAATTACCTATAAAGGTTTGATAATACTTTCTCTCACAAGATTTAGTTAATTAAAATATTAGAAAAGTTATAAAATCGCTTCAATTTTATAGAATAGGTTAGGATAATGCTCGAATTTTAAAAGTGATTATTGGGTAATAGAGTGTGGCTATAAGGTAATAGTTCGTTGTAGGGATATTTATGAGAGTATAAAGTTGAATTTGGTAACCAAATTAAATCCTGAACATACCAGAGGGTGGGGAATAGTGTGGGGATAGGGTGTGATGAATACTTTAGCTTATGTATAAGGTATAAAAAAAGGCAACCCTTTATGAGGGTTGCCTTTGGGATTGATTTAATTTGAATTTATCTACCACCATTTCCGCGTTGTTCTTCACGCTGGTGCGAATTATAGGGGACGGTTGGTGTTTCAGATTCACTTCCAGTACTAGGACTAGTGTTTGGGGATTCGGGATTCGATGGAGCCGGAGGGGTAGGCCTTTGGGGCTGTGGGCTACTGGACGCGGCTGGCTGAGATGTATTCTGCTGCTCTGCTGCTTTTGCATCCTGCTCCGCCGCTGCTGCTGCTGCTTGTGCTGCAGCTTCAGCCTGGGCTGCTGCTTCCGCTTGTGCTCTGGCTTCTTCTTGTGCTTTAGCTTCGGCGGCTGCCTTTGCTTCAGCTTCAGCTGCTGCTGCTGCTGCCGCTTCTTCCGCTGCTTTTTTTTCTGCTTCCTCTTTGGCTCTCGCTTCTTCTTCTGCTTTTTTCTCAGCCTCGGCTTGAGCTCTCGCTTCTTCCTCAGCCTTTCTTTCTTCCTCAGCCTCTGCTGATGCAGAAGCTCTAGCTCTAGGACTCATAGTCTCTAAATCTGCATTTTTATCTCCAACCAATAAGTTGTCAAAATAAAGTACCCTTAAGTCAGTGTCGGTTGTTCTACTTCTCCATGAAGCTTTATATATACCGACTTTCCAACGTGGAAGTTCTAGATCATGCATATTGCCGCCTTTTTCCTCCATTACTTTCTCGCCATTATGCCATACCTCTAGTAGTCCATCACTACCGTGAGAGTGAACAAAGTGAAATACAAACTCATGCCATTTGTCTTTTTCAACATCACCAAAAATAAAATCCTCTCTTTCGTCTTTAGTCCTTCCAGACTTTACTAACCATTTGCCATCGTGAATTCTTAGGGTAGTAGCTGGGCTGCCTCCACCGGTTTGATGCCATTGGGCTATAATGTCATTATCACTATCGTGTTCAAAATCATCGGACGGAACATAAATGGAATAAGAATACCATCTTTCCTTATCAGCTTGTGCGGGGAACAAAACTTCAGAGCGGATTCCATTTGACTGAACCGGGTCTCCATATCGAAGTTCAAATTTACCCACTTGGTTACTTCTATCACGGGGATCTTCAACAACATTGAATGCATGGTTTGTTCCAAATTGCTGGTGTACCTGGCCCAATGGGTTGCTACCAGTAAAATCTTCAGCCATCAAAATGCTGGAAGAGGAGGATCTCAATGTTGCGGTTTCTTCCGGATGCTCGTCAAAACCGGCAGTGTCGCAAGAAACAGTTGCAAGGCCTAGGGATAAGAGGCCAATGAAGTAGGTTGCTTTTGTTAACTTTCTCATGGGAAACTAAATACTATTAGGTGTTTGCTGGAAAAAAGGCGAGGGCAAAAATTCGAAAGGGCTTATGTTCTATTTGAAATCTTGCCCTCACCATTTTATTTAATTTCCTAATAGCCAAGAATTATTCCTCAATAATTGACTTCTTTTAAGGTTTAAGCCGAAAAAACAATAATAAATATATTTTAAATATTATTATAATAATATTATTGTATTGTAGAGTTGTGGTATTTTACCTGAAGCCCATCACACGGTTTACAGTATATAAAATGCAATTGCTCACAAATTTCTGGTAGTTAATAGACAGATAAAAGAATTAGCACTTAGAGAAGGATGGAATTGAACTTTAAGAATTTGGTATTAATGTACCTCTTGTAGGTAAAAATAATCAAAGGAAGTTAGTCAATTTAGTGTCTTTGCCAATCGCTTGCATTTGTTAAAAATCGTGTTTAAACTGTCTAAAAATGTATATGTATTGCTTAATAAATATATAAATGGCTTATTTGCAGCTTAATAAGTTTTATGAATGTGTAAGCTTTTTCCCCAGTGTGTGGAAGTGATTAGACGTACATTTATATCCATAATTAGTCATTTTTTAAATGGGTTGCTTTGATGGTATATTTCTTTATGAAATTGGAAAAGTTATATTTACCCTAATATTATTGTGATTAGTAAAATAAAAAAATTGGATTGATAACATAATGGGTTTTGAGAGTGGTGGAATTAAGTTCCAATATTGTTCATATTTTTAAGTAAAAAGTGTGGAATACGGAGTTTTAAAAACTGAAGGAAAGTGTGGGATAAATCTTTAAGCTGTCTCAGCCAAGTTTGAAGCATACGTTGCATTTATTAACTAGAGGGCATACGGAGAGGTAGTATTCATTAACTTACTCTAGGTAAATGTCAATTAGGTTGAACATCTGTAATCGGAAAAGTAAAAAGCTGCCTTTAAATAGACAGCCTTGAAACAAAAAAAAAAAGTAGCCCGTAGGCTACTTTTCGGTTAGGAATAAGAAGCAATTAAATTATCTTCTCCATCCCCATCCCCAGCTTCTTCTAGAAGGTCTTCTGTTTCTTCTCCAACCTCTTCTTTCGTCATCATTATTATCTTCGTCCACTTGTGAAGAAGAACTGCTGCTACTAGAGGAGCTGCTTGAGCTAGTGTCGTCATTAGAACTACTTGAGCTTGTGTTGCTAGAGCTGCTTGATGAAGAGCTGCTGCTTTCTGAAGTAGATCCTCCACCTGATGTGCTTTCTGAAGTAGATCCGGAGGTCGCACTAGAGGAGTTTCTTGCTACCATCATTTCTTCAAGATTTGCTCGCTGGTTACCAATTCTTACGTTGTCAAACATCAGTGCTCTCATTTGAGTATCAGTGTCTCTTCTCATCCAAGAGGCTTTGTAGATACCGACTTTCCATCTTGGAAGGTCCATGTCATACATGTTTCCGCCTCTTTCTTCAAGGATTTTCTCACCATTGTGCCACACTTCAAGTAATCCGTCGCTACCAGGAGAGTGAACGATGTGAAATACAAAGTCATGCCATACATCTTTAGTTGCTGCTCCAAGATCGAAATCTTTTCTGTCTTCTTTTCTGTTTCCAGACTTCACTAAGAATCTATCATTGTGAACTCTTACTGTAGTAGAAGGGCTACCACCACCGGCTTGGTGCCACTGAGAGATGATATCATTATCGCTATCTCTTTCAAAGGTATTTGCAGGAAGGTATAGGGAGTACGAATACCATCTGTCTCTGTTATCCTGAGCAGGGAAAAGAACCTCGGATCTTTTACCGTTACTTTGAATAGGGTCGTCTTGTCTCAATTCAAATCTTCCTACTCGATTACTTCTGTCTTGTGGATCTTCCACCGCGTTGAATGAATGGCTGACAGGAAGTTGTTGATGGACTTGGCTGAATGGGTTGCTGCCCATAAAGTCTTCATTAATTAAAACATTGGCGGAGACGGATCTCAACGCGCTCATTTCTTCGGTGAATTCATCCTGTCCTGTTGTGTCGCAGGAGATGGTGGCTAGGCCTAGGGTGGAAAGGCCTACGATGTAAGCCACTTTTGTCAAACTTTGCATTCGATTACTGGTTAATTTTGTAAATTTTTTGGGATTGGTTTATGATGTTGTGCAACTTTAGAGGATGTTCTCAATAATCAATAAGGGCTCGTATTCAGTAATCCCTCCGGCTAGCACTGTTAGTTAATTTTTTTTGGGGTCTCCTTTATTCGTTGTCATAAGGCTGGGGTTAGAGTTCGAATTAATTTTAGGAGGCGGCTTCATTTGCCGCACTTGCTATTATAAACCCCGGATGGATAGGTATTATTGTAAATCGAAAAATTTACTTATTCCATGATTTATAAAAAAATAATTAGCTTTTTTTGATATTAATTAATACAATAGATAGATATTTTGGTTTTTTTATCAATTAGAAATAAGTTCAAAAAACTTGTAATTATTTAAAGACTGAGTTGGGATATTATATTTTACAGACTTGTAAAATGTACTTGAGGTAGGGATATAGGTTCTTTGCAAGGAAAATTCACTGTATGTCTGAAAAATTGGCTTTTTCCGATATAAATGATTTATGTAAGGCTACTGGTAATTTTTGTTTGGTAGAGACCTCTTTACTTAGGCCGATCATCTAAGTTCCATTTAATTAAAAATAATATTTAAATGGTTGTTTTTTGTGTGTTAAAAGTTTAAAAACGTAAATGTAAAATTTATCTTTTTTTGCAAAATGATTAATATGATGAAGGATTTAATAGGTAGGTTTATGAGGTCTTTTGGTAATTATTTGATAGGTAGTAGAGTGAAAAAGGAATATTGAATATTAGAAAGGTTCAAAAAATTGACTGATTATGCCGGTGGATTCAATTTTATGGTAAAAACCTTAAAGGTGCAAGGTGGAGGTTGTTGAAGTTCTTCTCCGAGCTAACTAAAATAAAAAAAAGGATCTGGCGCGAGCCAGATCCTTTTTTGATGTTATTTAAAATTTAAAGGTTAAAAAGCGGATGAATGAGTTTTCTTTCCAAAGATCGTCATGTATATGATTTTCAGATCTAATGCGAACTTCCAGTTTTCAATGTACCAAAGGTCATGGGCGGTTCTTTGTTGTTTTTGTTCCAATGTGTTCGTTGGGCCTCTCCATCCGTTAACCTGTGCCCATCCCGTGATACCTGGTTTGAAGTAATGTCTTAGCATATACTGCTCAGTAGATTCTTGGAACTGCTGGTTTAACTGGCTTCTGTGTGGTCTTGGTCCTACGACACTCATATCGCCAAAGAATACGTTCAAAAACTGAGGCAGCTCATCAATGCTATATTTTCTAAGGTATTTACCTACTCGGGTGATTCTTGGATCATTCTCTTGAGTTGACTTGTTACCGGTAGCATCACATTCCTTCATTGTTCTGAATTTGAAAACTCTGAAAGCCTTGCCGTTTTTTCCGATTCTAAGTGGGCAATAAAGAATAGGTCCTGGAGAATCAAGTTTGATCAATGCGGCTACAATAAGAAGGAGTGGAGATAGGAAGATCAGAGCCATGGTGGAGAAAAACAGATCGAAGAATTCCTTAGCCACATAAGATGTAGTTTCATCCAATGGCAACTGACGGGTGTTGATCGAATCCATCTCTCCGTATTTCACGGATTTGTAATTTTTGCCAAACAACTCACTATAATCAGGGATGTATCGCACTCGCTTGCCGTGGTAATCAGCAGCCTGCATGATCTTTTTGATCTTTTTAGAAGGCTTCACTGGGATGGCGATTACAATTTCATCCACCTCATTGTCGCAAAGGATATCATTTAGATTGTTTACATCGCCTACAATCTGATCCTGATCGATCAAAGCTTCTTCTTTTTTGCATTTTATGAAGCCCTTTACAGCATACTTGTTTGGATTGGACTTATAATAGTCATATACGTTGGCTGCGGCATTTCCTACTCCGGCCACTAGTGTATGTTTCACGTTTCTATTTTGGTTAATTCTGTTCACGATATTGTTGATAAAGAAGTTCGAAGTAAATCCCATTACTGGGAAACCCAGTGAAAAGGCTAAAATGATGTTTCTTTCAAATGAAGGGAAAGAAAGAATATGGTATAAAAGTGCGACTACCGCAATAAGGATGAGATAAGCTTTCAAGTACCGAAATGGTCGGGACTCCAGAGTTTTGTTCCATTTGAGATAGTACAGCTTTCTCCAGTAGCCGATGATGAACCAAATGCCAAGAACCCCCGCTAATATCATCCACTCATTCATAATAACTAGTTCTTCTTGAAAGAGGGATACGGAGAGGGCAAATGCCGCCATCAGGGTGATGATGTCCCATATAAAGAAGAAGGTTGCTAAAATTTTTTCCGATCTAGACATAATATGTTTGGAATAAAAATTAATTCAAAAATCAATTCTGCATTGTAATTTGCGTTTCTACAGTCAATTGACTGGCCGATTTTTACTCTGAGGTAATTGTAATGTTGTCAGGTGTTTGGGGTAATTAAGCTTAAAGAAGCCTGACTGAAAATTTAAAACTGCTAAGTAAAACCAATCATAGTTTTATATTTTAAATATACAAATTTTTTTTGAAATAATTATAAAGTCTTCATTCGTAAGTCTTATAATTATCTAAATAATTTCATTATGTCTATACATCAACATTTACCTTGCCAAACTGTAAGCGCTATGTTTAGAATTTATTAGAAAATGCATATTTTTCAATGTCAACCACAAAAAGATTATAGTCAACATTAAAATTCTCACATATATTACCTATAATACTTTAAATATTTTTTTTCAAGCACATTTGAGTTCCTTTGGCTTTGATTTTGTATAGAGCCGTCCTCCTTTTTGCCGGCCTTTTATCCGGTTGATGAGCCTCTTATGTTTTTTCAGTACCATGGTACAGCTTTATATGTTTAATTGGTGTATGAACAAACTTCAATCCTTAATTGAAAAATCTAATATGAAGCTTAAATTAATTTCAGCTTTAGGGCTGGGAGCGGTTTTGGGCCTGGGGAACCCTGCGTGGTCCCAGGATGACTATTCCAGCCTAAGCCAACTCAACAGTAGGTTGCAAAGCGTGGCTAAGAGCGGTTCCGCTGAACTACAGACTCTCACCAAAACCGAAGGGGGTAAAGATATTTGGGTCTTACGCCTAGGGAAAGGCGATCATCGTAACAAGCCCGCCATTGCGGTCACTGGTGGTGTGGAAGGTTATCACCTGTTAGGGGTAGAGCTAGCCGTGCAGTTTGCTGAAAATATCATCCAGGAAAACGAGAGTGTACTTGATAATACAACTTTTTACATTTTTCCAAATATGTCGCCAGATGCGTATGAGCAATATTTTTCCTCGGTCAAATATGAAAGAAGAGGAAATGCAGCAAAAATCGATCACGACAGGGACGGTCAAATAGGCGAGGATCATTTTGATGACCTGAACAGGGATGGCATGATCACCATGATGAGGGTAGAGAGTCCCATGGGCGATCATAAAATTAGCTCAGAGCATGAACAGTTGATGGTCAAAGCCGACCGAAGCAAAGGAGAAAGAGGTACTCACCTCTATTTGACTGAGGGAATTGACAATGATAAGGACGGTCAATTCAATGAGGACCCGGAACAAGGAATTGCTTTTAACAAAAACTTGACCTACAAATTTCCTGCATTCGAGCCATTAGCGGGAGATATTCCAGTTTCTCAACCCGAAACAAGGGCCTTGTTGGATTTTTTATTTGAGAGAAATAACATTTTTGCATTTGTGACTTTCGGACCGGCTAATAATCTATCGAGCCCTATGTCTTACAATGCCGGGGATGCCAAAAAAAGGGTGGTTACTTCTATGTTGGAAAAAGATGTGGAGCTTAACAAAATGATTTCCTCTATATATAAGGAGTCCACTTCACTGGAAGCTTATCAACAAGACAACAAAGGCACGGCTGGAGATTTTTTCCAATGGGCTTATTTCCATTTTGGGAGACTTAGCTTTAGTACACCAGGCTGGTGGATTCCAGAAATGAAAAAAGATGGAAATGGGAATTACCAGAGCAAGGAAGCCAATTTCATGGCCTGGGCAGAGGAAGAAGGTCTTGATGATGTTTTTGTGGACTGGAATGAAGTCGATCATCCTGATTTTCCTGGCCAAAAAGTCGAGGTAGGAGGGGTTAAGCCGTTTGTAATGTATAACCCGCCTATGGGTATGGTGCCGGAGATTGCTTCAGAGCATACTGAATTTATAATAAAGCTTGCAGAAATTCAACCTTCATTAGAGTTCCATAATTTAAAGACGGAAAAGCTAAATAATGGCCTGACCAGAATCACTGTGGATCTTTACAACAACTCACCGCTCCCTACTCATTCAGAAATGGGCGCAAAATCTAGGTGGTTTCAAAAAATCAGAATTGATTCTAACAAAGAAAAAGAAGACTTGGTGTCGGGTGATAAAATTAAGCTTATTGATTCTTTGGGAGCATTTGAGAAAAAAACCTTGTCTTATATAGTCAAGGGTAGCGGTAGTTTTGAAGTAAAGGCCGGTGCACCCCATACGGGGATAGCAACTTTGGAGGTGAAGTTATAAATCAGAAGAAATAATGAAAATGAAAAAATATATATGTGCCTTGGCGGCAGGAGCTCTTTTCTCTATTTCCGCACCAACAAAAGTAGATGCACAAGAAAAGTTTTTTAGGGCCATAGGTACCCCGCACCAGCCAAAAGTGGAAGTGGCGTGGAACCGGTACTATACTTATGAAGGCCTAAATGAAGTGATGCGTAAGATTGCAGATGCTCATCCTGATTTGGCACGAATGGAAAGCATAGGCAAATCGCACGAGGGGCGGGATATTTACTTGCTTACCATCTCTGATTTTAAGACTGGTGATCCGGACAGGAAGCCTGCTATGTATATTGATGGTAATATACACTCCAATGAGATTCAAGGCGCAGAATTTTCCTTGTACACTGCGTGGTACCTTACTGAAATGTTTGATGATCTTGATTTTATAAAGGAGCTGTTACAGGACAAAACCTTTTATATAGCTCCTACAATCAATCCAGATGCGCGAAACAACTATATGCTGGAGGCCAACACGGCCCACTCGCCCCGTTCGGGAATGATTATGCTTGATAGTGATGGTGATGGTGAAGTCGGTGAGGATGGTTTTGACGATCTTAACGAAGACGGTCATATCACGATGATGATCCGTAAATCTCCTACAGGTCGATATATCAAAGACCAAAGAGATCCGCGGAAGCTAATTATGGTGTCCGCAGAAGAAAAAGGCGAATATGAAATGCTTGGTTATGAAGGTATAGACCGAGATGGTGACGGTCAAGTCAATGAGGATGGAGTGGGTTACTATGACCCCAACAGGGACTGGGGTTGGAATTGGCAGCCTGACTACGTTCAACGTGGAGCGTATAAGTATCCATTCAGTTTGCCTGAAAACCGCGCTGTTATGGAGTTTGTGATGGATCATCCAAATATTGCAGGGGCTCAAAGTTATCACAACTACGGTGGTATGATACTCCGTGGCCCAGGTGCTGAAGAGGATAAGGATACTTATAATAGAGAGGATGTTCGTATTTATGATGCTATAGCCAAAAAGGGTGAGGAAATCATTCCAGGTTATAGATATTTGGTTGTTTATAAGGATATGTATTCTGTCTTTGGTGGGGAGTTGGATTGGTTTTATGGTGGAAGAGGGGTTTACACTTATTCCAATGAGCTGATGACTTCTTATTTATATTTCCACAAAAATGCAGGAAGAGGCAATCAGGATGAAGAAATGGACGTGGACCGTTATTTGACTTTTGGAGATGCTTTTGTGAATTGGGAAGAATATGACCATCCGCAGTTTGGTAAAATTGAAATTGGAGGGTTCAAGAAAAATTTTGGTAGAGCCCATCCAGGTTTCTTGCTAGAGCAGGATGCTCATAGAAATATGGCTTTTACAATTTACCATGCCTATCATACTCCAAAACTGAGTGTGATGGATGTGAAGGAAAAGGATTTGGGAAGAGGCATGAAGGAAGTAACTGCTACTATATATAATGAGCGGATGATGCCGACCCATTCTAGTCAAGACTTGAAATATAACATTGAAAGGCCTGACTATATAACTATCAGCGGACCAGAGGTGATTGCCGGGATGGTGGTTGAAAATGAGGATTTTAATAAGGTGGAGGAACAAGTCAACAATCCTGAAAGAATCGCTGTGAAAAATATACCAGGGATGGAAGCAGTAAAGGTCAGATGGATTGTCAGCGGAGGAAGGAAATATTCCATAGACGTAGACAGTGCCAAAGGGGGTAAAGCCTCTTGGTCATCTGATCAAAAATAATTGAAATCCCGGTCAACTTTTGGCCGGGATTTTCTTTTTTAAAGCCAACAATAGGCTTGTTAATGGGTTGTGTAATAACATGAGAATATTGTCCTTTGCCACCATCAATACTTTTACCCTCTTTATTGTTTTATACTTTAATTATCAATTGGGGGTGGGTAATGGCTCTCTTCCTTCTGTGGGTGAGGTCAGTGAAGAATATGAAACTTTGTTTACGCCGGCAGGGTACGCTTTTTCTATTTGGGGGCTTATATATATAATGTTGCTATTTTTTATTGGCAATCAGTGGTATGCGGTTATTACTAATAAGCCTGGCCGCTCAGTCATCAATGGTTCTGTCTGGTTTTTTCTCTCCAACGTGATGAATACGCTATGGATCGTCTCATGGACTATGGAATATGTTTTAATTTCTGGCCTCGTAATGCTATTGCTATTATTTTGCCTTTGGAAGCTTGTCAAAAACCTAAATCTTGAACTCTACAATACTGAGTTTTCAGAGATGTTCTTTGTGTGGTGGCCTATAGCTATTTATTTTGGTTGGATAATCGTAGCTACTGTGACCAATTTAGCTGTGGTTATCAAATATGTTTTGGATATTAATGAGGCGATATCGGAACCCTATTGGGTAAGTGGATTGATATTCTTGACAGTTTTGATTTTTACTTTGCTTACCTACTCACGGAATCTTCGTGAAAGTTGCCTCGTTGGGGTGTGGGGTCTTTCAGCAATTGCGGTAAAGCAATGGGGTCATGAAGATTTGGTAGCTTTTTCGGCTTTAGCGGGTGCTATTATTCTATTTCTTGCTGCAGGGATTCACGCTTTACAAAATTTCCAGACGCTGCCATTTGTACAGAAATTCAAGAATACTTCTTCTGTGTAAAGGTCAAACAAACCCCTTTAAAGCTTTTTCTAATTCCCTTTTTGTAATCAACCCTCCTTTTTGCCAAACGATTTTTCCTTTTTTGAACAAAATAAGATGGGGAATTGACCTCACCGAGAAGCTTAATGCAGCCTGCTTGTTTTGGTCAATATTGATTTTCATCAGTTCTATTGGAGCATTTAACTCAATAAGAGTATCCTCTACGACTTTATCCAAAGTTTGACAGGGAGCGCACCAATCGGCATGGAAATCCACCAAAATCAGATTTTGAGATTTGAGGAGAGTATCCTTGAAATTCTTTTTAGCCATAGAGATAGAAAAGAAAAAAGTCCTTTTCCCAACGGGAAAAGGACTTGAGTAACTTATTTATCTTCATCCAAGAACGGGTATCTGTAATCCGTTGGGGAAATGAAGGTTTCCTTGATTGTACGAGGGCTTACCCATCTCAACATATTGATCATAGCTCCGGCTTTGTCATTGGTGCCAGAAGCTCTGCTGCCTCCAAATGGCTGCTGTCCAACCACCGCACCGGTAGGTTTGTCGTTGATGTAGAAGTTACCAGCTGCATTTCTCAATCTTTGGGTTGCCAAAGCAGCAGCATATCTATCTTGTGAGAAAATAGCTCCGGTAAGGGCATAAGGAGAGGTTTTGTCCACCAATTCCAACGCTTCCTCAAAGTGCTCTGCATTGTATACATATATAGTAAGCACCGGGCCGAAGATTTCCTCCTCCATGGTTTTATACATCGGGTCTTTGGTCAAGATCACCGTAGGCTCAATGAAGTAACCTTTTGATTTGTCAAAGTTGCCACCGGCGATGATTTCAGCCATGTCCGAGTTTTTGGCATCTGTGATATAACCGGAAATCTTGTCGAAAGATTTTTCGTCAATCACCGCGTTGATGAAATTGGTGAAGTCTTCTGTTCCACCCATTTTGAAGTTTTTCAAGTCTTCCAAAAGGTATTCTTTTACTTCATCCCATATATTGGAAGGAATATAAGCTCTTGATGCAGCCGAGCATTTTTGTCCTTGGAACTCAAAAGCACCTCTGGCAAGCGCAGTGGCTACCTGCTTGGCATGTGAAGACTTGTGTGCGATAAGGAAGTCTTTTCCACCTGTCTCACCTACTATTCTTGGATATGACTTATACTTATTAATATTGGCTCCGATTGTTTTCCAAATAGTCTGGAACACACCAGTAGATCCTGTGAAGTGGATGCCCGCAAAGTCAGGATGATTAAATACTACTTCCCCAGCAGAAGGGCCATCTACATAAACAAGGTTGATAACACCATCAGGCACGCCTGCTTCGCGGAAAACTTCCATCAAAACCTGCGCAGAATAGATTTGAGTATAGGCTGGCTTCCAAACTATTGTATTACCCATCATGGCAGGAGCGGTAGGGAGGTTGCCGGCAATAGCTGTAAAGTTAAATGGAGTAAGGGCAAAAATAAAGCCTTCCAAAGGTCTTTGCTCCAAACGGTTCCAAACGCCGTTTCCGGAGACTGGAGGCTGTTGGGAGTAGATTTCAGTCATGTATTTCACATTGAAACGTAGAAAATCTACAGTTTCACAGGCTGCATCGATCTCTGCTTGGTAGGCATTTTTTGACTGGCCCAACATGGTTGCAGCGTTGATTTTAGCTCTATAAGGGCCGGCGATTAAGTCAGCAGCTTTCAAGAAAATGGCTGCCCGCTGTTCCCATTCCAACATTTCCCATGCCTCTTTTGCTCCCAAGGCAGCATTAATGGCTTGTTCAACATGAGACTTGTCTCCTTCGTGGAAATGACCAAGTATATGCTGGTGGTCATGAGGGGGGCTCATCGGTACTTTTTTACCTGTACGAACTTCATCGCTTCCGATATACATTGGCACATCGACTTCCTTTCCTCGCAGCTCTTTAAGCGCGGCCTGAAGTTTTTCTCTTTCAGGGGAGCCTGGTGCATAATTCAACACCGGTTCGTTTACTGGTTCAGGTACTTTAAAAAAACCTTTCAACATGTTATTTTGAGTTTATTGTTACGCTGATTTTGTGCAAATATAAAGATTAAGGATAGAATCTGGGCAAACTTATAAGATAGATTGGAGTTCGCTCAGGCATTTGATAGAGTAGGTAGGTGAAATATCCCTCACGGTAACTTCGGCTTGATGGGGATTGAAATAGATCTGGTCCATGTTTACCTCTTGGGCTCCTTTAATGTCTGATTCCAGGTTGTCACCGATCATAATGCAATTACGGGCTCCACAATTCACCTGATCGAGGGCATATTCAAAAATGCGTCTATCGGGTTTTCGGTGACCAGTTGTTTCAGAAGTGATAACAAGCTGAAAATAATCTTTCAGCCCCGAAGAGTTAATTTTTAATGCCTGGCTTTCATTGAAGCCGTTGGTTATGATATGAAGAGGGTATTTGCCTTTGAGGTAATCAAGTACTTCAAGGCTGTAGGGGAAAAGGTTGGTTTTGCAGGAGGTCCTATTCATGAAGTCCTCCTCCATTTCGGTCGGAATACCATATGAGTCGGCACCGAGATGTTCGAATATTTTTTTGAACCTAATCTTTCTTAAGCCTGCCTTATCAATTTGGCCTTTATTATAAAGACCCCAAAGGCCATAATTTATCTCAATGAAAGCTTGGTAGAAATGCTCATGCGATTGAACTCCTAGATTTTTTAAGGTGTAAAGATGAAATATTTCCTGGAGAGATTCACGTACGTTGGTGTCGAAATCCCAAAGGGTGTGGTCTAGGTCGAAAAAGATGTGTTGGTAATTCTTCAAACTTACTATTTTCTATAAGGGTTATTCTCGATCTTATTTCGGGCCAACTCTCGGTTGGATTGCAGGATTTCGAAAATCTCCTGATCCCGCTTGAGGTTGATGTCCTTTTGGATAAACTTAAAAATCTGATTAATGATTTCAATAGCCTCATCTAATATGTAATAAAATGTCCATTGGTCTACCCTGCGGCTTCCTACAAGGCCGGAGTTTTTAAGATAGGTGATATGACGGCTGGTTTTGGTTTGGGTGAAATCCAGGATATGCTCCAAATCAGAAATGGATAGCTCCTTGTTTTGGATTAGGAGATGGATAATGCGCACTCTAGGCTCTTCCGAAAGGGCTTTGAAAACCCTCATACCATAACTTAAGCTTATATTTTTGAGACGCATTTAATCAAATTTAACTAATAAATATGCCCTGAAATTAAGCAAATCCCCCGAAAATCTCTTAATATAGCATACGAAATCAATATGGCATCCGAAACCATTTAAAATGGTATGAAGTTGACTTATTAAATCCCTTGATTTTGAAAATCAAAATACCACATATAGCATTTTTCTTATTCTTCTTTGGAGCGACGTTCCTGTTGACACAGGTGCATGCTCAAGATGATCAGGAGAGAAGGATCCTGCAACTTTCCGGAATTATACTCAATGCCGATAGTACTGATGCCATTCCTGGTGTGAACGTATATGTTCCAAAAAAAGGAAGGGGGACCAGTAGTAATAATTTCGGTTACTTTTCCATGCCGGTGGCTGAAGGAGATAGCGTTTTATTTACATTTATTGGCTTGAAAAAACAATCCTTTGTCATACCCAAAGATCATGAGGATGATAAAATCAGCCTCATTGTCACCATGGACACTGACGAGATTTTGCTTGGTGAAATTGAGGTAATGCCATATCCAACCGAAGACGAGTTCAAGCGGGCCGTCCTAGCACTGAATTTGGAGGAGGAAATGCCACTGAACAGAGGTAACCTCAGTCCGCAATTACTATTGCGTTGGGCGGAAGAAATGCCAGCATCGGGTGATGAAAACTTCCGAGGCTTTACCCGTCAGCAAGTAATGCAGACCCAAGACAGGTACGGGCCACGACCACTTCCTCTTCTTAACCCATTTGCTTGGAGGGATTTCATTCGAAGCATCAAACGAGGGGATTTGAAAAGAAGGGATGATTAATTAGCGGTCTTTTAAGCTGGTGCCAAATCGATTGTTGAAACCTTTAATTCCCTGCAGCCCTCCTGTATGTAAACATAGTACTGTTTTGTTTTCCAAATATTGGCATTGATCCAACACCCCAAAAAGCAATTTTCCCGTGTAAATAGGATCCAGTGGGATGCCGAAGCTTTCATAGAAGTTTTCGATAAACTCCAGCAAAATCGCATTATGTTTTGCGTAGCCACCAAAGTGGTAGTCTGCAAAGATTTTATAACTGCAGTTGTAATTTACCTTCTGTTCTTTCAAAAGTTTATCAAACTCCTCAAATATAAAACCCCCTTTCAAGGCGGAAAAACCCCAGACCTTTTGATGGAATTTTGCTGCTTTGACTAAGCCTGCCATGGTGCCTCCGGTGCCGATGCTCGTGGCAATGATATCGGCTTGCTGGTCCTCATCCTTTAATATTTCAGACGTACCTTGAATAGCCAGATTATTGGTGCCCCCCTCAGGTATATGAAAAAAATCCCCAAACCTTTCCTTAAGTCCTTCCACGAATCTGTCATCAGCCTTTTTTTTATAACTCTCTCGGGTGATAAAATACAAGCTCATTCCGTTTTCTTCTGCTTCCTCAAGAGTAGGGTTTAGTGCAGCGGCTTTTTCCCCCCGGATAATGCCAATGGAATTCAGGCCCGAGAGTTTTGCGGCGATGGCCGTGGCCTGAATGTGGTTGCTGTAAGCTCCACCAAAAGTTAAGACAGTGTGATACCCCTCGCTTTTAGCTGTTTCCAGATTATATTTCAGCTTGTAAAACTTGTTACCAGAAATAAATGGGTGTACCAAATCTAGCCTTTTGATCAGTAGCTGGACATTTTGCTTCTCCAGAGAGGGCAAAGTTATCTTTTGGGTCTGTATGGATTTGGGGTCAAAAAGTGGTGATTTCATAGATATTTGTCAAAAATACCAATTTCTTCTCATACACCTTGTATTTTTGCAGCATGAAAGAAGATTTAGAGGACGAAGAAAACTTTGAAGACGGTGATGTTAGCCTTTACGAACACTATAATATTACGGTGGACAAAGGCCAGGCCGCGATCCGCATCGACAAGTTTGTAACCGACAAGATTGCCAATTCAACCCGGAACAAGGTGCAGATAGGCATTGATCAGGGAAATGTATTGGTTAATGACGAAAAGGTAAAGTCAAATTATAAAATCAAGCCAGGGGATGTGATCTCGGTGATGTTTGATAAGCCGCGCATGGATTCCGAGGTAGTACCCGAAGAGATTCCTTTGGAAATCGTTTATGAAGATGATTATCTAATGGTGGTCAATAAGCCTCCTGGCATGGTTGTCCATCCTGCCCATGGAAATTGGACTGGAACTTTGGTAAATGGACTCGTCTATTATTTCAACCAACTTCCTACAATGCCGGGTAATTCTGGCAGGCCAGGACTAGTGCATCGAATCGACAAGGATACCAGCGGTCTGTTGGTGATTGCAAAATCGGAAGATGCCATGACTCATCTGGCTCATCAGTTTTTCCATCATACCATCGAGCGTACTTATATGGCACTAGTGTGGGGGGAACCCAAAGAGGAAGCAGGTACGATAGATGCCCATGTTGGGAGAAGTGCTAAGGATAGAAAAGTGATGCAAACTTTCCCTGACGGTAGTCAAGGTAAGAATGCGATCACTCACTATAAAGTGCTCAAGCGACTGAGATACGTTTCATTAGTACAATGTAATTTGGAGACAGGCCGAACTCATCAGATCCGGGCGCATATGAAGCATTTAGGCCACCCCTTGTTCAATGATGCCATGTATGGCGGGGATAAAATCAGGAAGGGTACTCAGTTTTCCAAGTACAAATCCTTTATTAAGAATTGTTTTGAAATTCTGCCTAGACAAGCCTTGCATGCCGCTTCACTGGGGTTTGTGCATCCTGTGACTAATCAACACATGCTATTTGAAACCCCTTTACCAAAGGATTTTGCTGAAGCGTTGGAGAAATGGGAAAACTATGTACAGACAGATGTTTGATTGTGGAATTGATATAAGCATGAGTGTATTTTTGAAAAAATGACAATATTGTGTTGATAAATTTCTTAATTTATCAACTAAGGAACTGGAAAGGCTTTATGGAGTTTTCAAAAAATATATTTGAATAGAATGATTAATTGCCAATAATGTAACCGAAAACGATTCAAAATAAAAATTGTGTAAATTTTTACTTGATTGTTTGAGGAATTTTAAATTTCAAAAGACCTGCCGTATATTTGTAATACCAATTGATACTAAATGTATGAATTGATGTAAGGTATTGCAAAATACGGAGAGTGGCAAATGGCTACTCAGGAAGGTTCAAATCCTTCTCTTACAACAGGTTATTTTGGGTTTATTGTTAATTGACTAAAGCTATGGGATAATATTCCATAGCTTTTTTTATTTCCATAAGTTAAAGTTTGACAATTTTTACGTAGAAAAATATCTTTATAGCCATATATAGATTATTTTGCTGTTTGATTGCTTAGGTATGGCCGAAAACACCCCCCAAAAGTTGAAATTGAGCGCTGGGCAACGGAAATTCCTCCGTTACTTTCTGATTTTTATTGGTATTATTCTTTTTCTACAGGTTACAGTTTATTTCACTTCCGACTTTCTTTTGAGACGTTATATTAAAGAGCAGGTGGAGGTTGCCTCTGAGGGGAAGTACACGATTGATTTTAAGAGGTTTTATTTATCCATTTTGGAGCGTGGCTTTTATGTGGAAAACTTCACCTTAGTGCCTTCGGACGAGACACTTGAAGGAGAAAAGCATCTGGCATTCCACCGGATTGAGATTCCTGAGTTTTCTGTAAAGGGAATTAATTACCGATTTTCTGAAAAAATATTAGTACTTGGGACCATAAGGTTGACCGAGCCCATGATCCAATCCCGACTTGAAGATATGGACGAGGATGAAAGAGGGAAAAGCCCACTCAGAATGTTGGAACGCGAGATCAAGAAGTCAGTTGGGGGCAACTTGCAAGATATCGTCGTAAGAGACTTATATGTGGACAATGCAGATCTTCTTTTAGAGAATTTTATAAGCCAGCAGTCCATTAAGGCCGAAAAGACTCATTTCCATGTCGTAAATATTCAAATATTACGCGAAAGGGAAACTTCTTCTCCTTTCAACGCTGAAGGGTTTAATTTTCAGATGGATAATTTTGAATTGCTTTTGGCAGATAGCATTCATACTATCAAAGCAAACCATGTTGATGTTTCCTCACTTGAATCGTATATTAAAGGTCAGCAGGTTCGTTTGGTACCGGATGTAACCAGCCCATCAGAAGTTTATTATCAGGTAGAGCTCGACTTTTTGGAGTTGACAGATGCTGACATCAACAAGGTATTTTACACCTCAGAGGTAGATGTTGGGCGTCTTGCCCTGAATTATCCGAAATTTTCCATTTACTCAGACGTCGTAACTGATGATGCTGATGGGGCCATTGAGTATGATCTTTATCCTTTGATCCAGGATATTTTGGCTTCAATAACCGTAGAAAACCTGGATATAAATAAGGGAAGCTATCTGCAGAGAAGCATTCGTGATTCAAATCGTAATCGTGTAGAGGCAGGAGCTATTGATTTTAAAATGGAAGAAGTATACATCGGTCCTGACGAAGAAAAAAAGAAGAACCAGTTTTTCCATGCTCGGGATGCTGCTTTGGATATTTCCGATGTGCGGATAGCATTAGCTGACGGCGTACATTGGGTGACGGGGCAAAAAGTGCTGCTGTCTTCATTTGATGATGCTATTGAAATTACCGGAGTCAAAGTTTTTCCTTTGTATGATGAAAATGAGCCTCCCGAAATTACTTTATTTGAAATTGATGTTCCTTCTCTATCTCTTTCAGAGGCTAACCTGAAAAAAATTTACAATCAAAACATCGTTGATATCAAGGAAATGATCATCAACGAGCCATCCGTTTTATTAAAGGATGTAAGGGCGGGAGATGGTGATCAAAATATAGATCAAACTTCTCTGCAAGAATTGACTCGGGAATTTCTGCGGGCCATTTATGTGGAAAGGCTGGAAATGCGGAAAGGCAATCTAGTGCTTGATAATAGATTGAGAATTAGACAGGATAGCCTGGCGTTTGGGGAAATCAATTTTGTGCTGGAAAACTTTCGTTTGGATGAGGATTTTGATACACAGTCCTCTCGCATTTTCTTTGCGGAGGAACTACAGTTAGAGATTCAGGATTATGCATTAAAGCTTTCGGATAATCTACATTTATTTTCCTCCGACAGGCTTTATTTGGATACCAAAGAAAACTTTCTGCAAATTAATGGTTTTCGGTTTCAACCTGCTGACCCAGATAACATCCTGGAAAACCTCAACAGATATGATCGAAATTCAGTATTGGATATTGAAATTCCAGAATTCTCTGCAAGAGGAATAGATATTCCATCGGCCTATTTTAAAGGTGAATTATTGGTTAATCAGATAGATGTCCCCTCGCCGGTGATCAAACTTACCCAGCACCGAAAAGGTGAAGCAAGGGAGGATCGCGAAGAAATAGACATCGATAAGTCGGATATTTACGATCTGCTGACCACTTATTTTTCAGTGATAAAGGTGGATTCTCTGAATATTGTAACCGGATCATGGGAGTATGAAAACCTAGGTGAAGACCGTATCAGGACTTTTGCGGAGGACAATGTTTCCATTAGAGTAAAAAATTTCTATCTCGACCAGTTTTCCGGGGAAAGGGAGTTACAGTCCTTCTTTGCAGAAGAACTCGATATAAGTTTGGATAATTATGTATTCAACCTTGCTGAGGGGCAATATAGCATTATAGCAGATAAAATTAGCTTTAACTCAGCAAGAGAGGAAATACTTACCACCAATGTCCGACTCAGGCCCCGCCGAAATTTGCCAGCTAAGGTTTCCATAAGCGCAGATATTCCTGAAATGAGTTTTGGGGGTGTAGATTTAGAAACTTTTGTTTTTGATAATAAGCTCTCACTTCAGAAGGTAAAGCTTACCGACACTGATGTGCGGCTTTTTATCAACAGAGATGAAGAAAGCCAAGAAAGAAGAAATGGTAGGGGAAGAAGAGGACGGGATAGGAACCTTCCGAGAACCATTGACGTGGTGCAAATAGATACAATAGAAGCTGAAAATGCCCACATTAATGTTGCCTATCAAATAGATGGGGTGAATAGAGAACTTATTGATACCGGGATTAATCTCAAATTTTTCAATTTCCTACTAGACAGTACAAAGCTGACCCAAGGAGAAATTGCTGAATTCTTTGGCAATATGGAGGCTAGTATTGATGATTTCTCTCTCATATTTCAGGACAGTATTCACTCGGTAAATTTTGCGAAAGTTGATTTGAGTACCCGAGATGAGGAAATTGTCTTTACAGATTTAACCCTTACTCCCATTAATATTGTGGGACAGCCTGGTAGACCTGTCATTTCAGCCACAGTGCCTAGGGTGGTGATGAAAACGGAATCTCTAAATGAAATACAAAAGACTGGCGAGTTTATCATCTCGAGTTTAAAACTTGATGACCCCGCCATAGCGCTCTACTTGGACAATGGCGAAAAGGAGGTAGACAAAGTAGAAAAAGCCGAGCAGACGATTCAACAGATTCTGACTAACCTTTATGTTGGCCGGTTTGAAATTAGTGGAGGCCAGGTCCAGCTCCTTGAAAAGGAAACCGCACGTGACATTCAATCTTTCACCAACCTTGGTCTCGTTTTGAGTGATTTAAACTTTGATTTAACTCAAATGGGCGAGGTGGATACTAAGTTTTTCCTGAGCTCGGATTATGAAGTAATTATTCCTAATTATGAACTTGAGCTTAAGGATGGTCTTAATATCGTTCGGGTAGGTTTGGCCAAACTGAAAGGTGAACAGCTCATTTTGGAAGATGTCAGGCTTTTCCCCAAGTTCGGTAAATATGAATACCTTCGGAAGGTGGGTTATCAAACTGATGTGGCCAATGTTCATATTCCTCAGGTGGTATTTGAAGGGTTGGATTTGAATAAATTTGTAGATGATAAGAAATTCATTGCACGTAGGCTGGAGCTCCATGATTTATCTGCGGAGATATTTAGAGACAAACGATTGGATGTAGAGGAAGATAATTACCGTCCTATGCCTCAGAAGCTGATGATGAATGCTGGGGTAGATGTTTTGGTTGATTCTTTACTTGTGTCCAAAGCCAAAATCCGATACCATGAATTCCCAACCAAGGGTATGGTGCCGGGTAATATTGAATTTAATGAAATGGATATCTCTGTTTCTCCTTTTCAACTTACAGAAAAACCCGAAGATTATGAATTCCAATCAATTGAACTGTATGGAGAAGGATTTATGAATGAGGTGGCGCCAATGGAAATTTCTGTTACCATGTATTTCTTTGGAGATTTCCCCATGGAAGTTAGAGCGCAAACAGGTGAGTTTGAACTCGCCCTCATCAATCCTATTTTGGAAACAAATGCCTTTGCCACCGCCAGAAGAGGGGTGATCAAAGAGGCTAATTGGGAATTTATAGCCGATGATAAAAGTGCTAGAGGTGAGATGACAATAAAATACAACAAGCTCAACCTTCGATTGCTCAATGAAAGGACTCTAGAACATGGGACTGGTCGCAAGAGAATTCTTTCATGGGTAATCAATGCCCTAGCCGTTCGAAGCAACAATCCCCGTAGATTGTTCAATCACTTGGTAACTTCTACCATTTACGAGCCTCGGGATGACAGCAGGTTTATTTTCAATTACTGGTGGAGGGCGACCATGTCCGGGTTAAAAGGCTCTGTTGGATTGGGGCAACCCAGGATTCCAAAGGAGGAGGAGATGGAAATTGTCTTCCCTGAAGAGCCTTAATCCGCCATTGCTGTGAATAGTGTCGAGAAAGTTTTAGATTTGTAATCTCAAATTAAGAGTTTTCCATGCATAACGATAAAATAGAAACCCTTTTGAATGAAATCACAGCCTATCAAGCCAGCTCTCCTGAAGAACTGGAGAATTATAGGATGCGGTTTATTAGTAAAAAGAGTGTGGTAGGCGAGCTTTTTGCCGAAATGCGAAACGTGCCCAATGAAGAGAAAAAGGCCTTTGGCCAACAGATCAACTCTGTGAAGCAGGCTGCTGAAGATAAATTCCAGGAACTGATCGAGGCGATTAACCAAAATGGTAAAAGCCAGCAATCCACTGGGATTGATTTGACTTTGCCTGCGACGACTTTGCCGGTGGGAGGGATTCACCCCTTGACTGCCACAAGGCAGCGTATCATAGAGATTTTTGAAAGGATAGGTTTCAACCTTTCCGAAGGACCAGAGATCGAGGATGATTGGCACAACTTTACGGCGTTGAATTTTCCTGAAAATCACCCTGCCCGTGAGATGCAGGACACCTTTTTCTTGGAGAAAAACCCTGATATTGCCCTTCGTACCCATACATCCTCTGTTCAGGTAAGAGTAATGGAAAACCAGAAGCCTCCAATAAGGACCCTATCTCCTGGGCGTGTATTCAGAAACGAGGCGATTTCTGCAAGGGCTCATTGTATTTTCCACCAAGTGGAAGGACTGTATGTGGACCGTAATGTGGGGTTTGCAGATTTGAAGCAGACCTTATACCATTTTGCTAAGGAAATGTTCGGGAAAAACACCCAAGTAAGGTTCAGACCCTCTTATTTCCCATTCACCGAGCCAAGTGCCGAAATAGATATCTCCTGCCAGCTTTGCAATGGGGAGGGATGTAATGTCTGTAAAGGGACCGGATGGGTTGAAATTGGCGGTTCTGGAATGGTTGATCCAAACGTTTTAGAAAACTGTGGCATCGACTCAGAAGAGTTTACAGGTTTTGCCTTTGGAATGGGGATTGAAAGAATAGCCATGCTGAAATATCAGATTAAGGACTTACGGCTATTTACTGAAAATGATATAAGATTTTTACGCCAATTTAAGCCAATGCTATAATAAGCTGACGAAATACAGGTAAATAAAAAAGGAGAGACTTTATAATAAGTCTCTCCTTTTTTATTTACACTGTCAGCGTTCCTTTAACACATCACAGCGGTCGTAAGCCGGATCAATGTCAATATATACATCATCTTTGGCGCTTATAAACCATTTGTTGAGCAGTGTTTCCTCTTTTTGCCTTCGTGCGGCCGTTTTCAGCTTTTCATAGTCATCGTTGAGATTGGCTCGGTGTGCTGGGAATTTTTCCTTGTAGTAAAGGATTCGTACTCTGTCTTCTTCTCTTTCGCCTTGGAATCTCATTGGCTTCGTGATTGAACCCACCTTCATAGTGTCTAAGGTGAAATACAAAACTGGATCATCCAAATTTCTCAATGTAAGTCTATTTGCACCAGTGTTCTGATCACTAAAGAAACCGCCATTGTCAGAAGTATTTCTATCATCACTATATTCTTTAGCTGCCTTTGAAAAGGCGATACTGTCATTAACAATCTTTGTTCTAAGACTGTCTAAGTACCTTTCAGCCTTCGCAATATCATTGTCGGTAGGACGTGGTCTGATTAGGATATGCTTGGTGTTAAAAGTATTACCTCTTCTTTCCAAAAGCTGAATCATGTGAAAACCAAACATAGATTCCACAGGATCACTGATTTCACCTGGTTTCAAAGACAAAGCGGTTGCTTCATATTCGGGAGCTAATTCACCCCTTCTGAAAAAGCCAAGCTCTCCACCTTGAGCGCCTGATCCTGGGTCTTCCGAATATTTTTTAGCCAATGGCCCGAAATCCTCTTCACCGTTCAGGATTTTTTCTTTTAACCCTTTTAGGATATTTACCACACGTTCCTTTTCCTCACGGTTTACTTCGGGTTTTTTGACAATCTGACCCACAGTTACCTCAGCTGAAAAAAATGGAAGAGAATCTTTAGGGATCTTATTAAAAAATTTCCTCACCTCAGCAGGTGAAACGGTCAATCCTGCAGTGATTCTTTTCTGCATTTTGTCAATGATTAACTGCTCCCTTATTGGAGTTTCAAGTTCAGCCTTCAACTGGTCAGCCGTTTTTCCATAAACCTCGGCAAGGGTGTTTTCATCCCCGCCAAACTGCTGCATAATCATCGAAAACCTCTGGTCGGTCTGCAACATCACTTCCGCATCTGACACCACCACTGAGTCAATCTCAGCCTTGGCCACCATCATCTTATTAATCAATAGGGATTCGAACACCTCACAGCGAGTAGGGGCATCAAAACCCTCCTGTTGCTGGGAAATGGATTCAAGGTAGGCTTTCTGTAAATCAGATTCCAAGATGATGTAATTATCCACCTTGGCGATGATTTTATCCACTATCTGACCAGTCTTAGGATCTGGAGCTTTTTGTGCCGCGGTATCCTGTTCTTGCGCCATCAACTGCCCCACGCCAAGAAGTACGGCCATGGTAAAAAAGCATTTTTTAATGTCAATCATGTATCTTAAACTCATTTTTTTCTAATGCGCGATTATAAATATCTTTATGTAATTGGTCGGCCAAACTTACCTTCCGCTTATTGAGGATGATTTTAGAAATTTCGTCCCTTACAAACTCCATGGGAGGAACTTGGTCGGCAAGCTTAAATTCCAAAATCTTGAAATAGTAGGCAAACTCCTCATCTTCTACCTTATAATAGTCATTGCTTTTCAGCAATTGTACTTTATTCGGGTGTCCAGATAAGGGAGTGTTTTGGGTGACATCGTCAAATTTAACCCATGTACTATCCTCAAGAAAGAAATTGCTCGCATATCTTTGAGCAAGCTCCTTAATTTCTTTACTGTTGTTCCTATTGGATTTAAGAAGCTTCTCCACTTCTTTATTTTGTGGTAGCTGCCTTTCAAGTTTGAGAAAGTTGACCCGAGAGATGATTTCTTTTAGCATAAAATTCTCCCTGTGTAGATCGTAATAGGCGGATACTTCATCATAATGTACATTCTGGTCCAGATTCTTGTCCACAAAAGCCTTTTCGTATTCATACACCATCAAAGCATATTTGTAGTCCATGAGTTTCCTTTCCAGTTCCGCCTCATCGACAGTTCTGTTCTTTTCTGCCTCTTGAATCATTAATTGTTTTTTGATCCAACTTTGTACATAACGGTCGGCAAACTTAGCGCTGTCCTCCCCAGGGGAAATTTTGGTACTAAGAAACTCCAAATCGGAGCTAAATAAGCGGTTGTTGCCAATGGAAGCGACAAGGCGGTCATCCGCGTCTCTAGCGACCCTTTTGACCGAGTTATCGCATGAAGAAATCAGTCCTGCAAGGATCAGAAGACAAATATTACTTTTTAATAATCTCAAATACACGTTCTTTTTCTTCTTCATTCACTTGAACAGGATAGCGTGCTCTCAGTTCAGCAATCAATTCTTTTTCCAAGGTTTCCTGATAATCTTGGATGGCTTTCCCTCTGGTCTCTGAAAGTTTTTTGGGACTAGGTTCTATAGTGGAACCGAGTACCAAAAAATGGGAGCGACCCTCATGCTTAAGTTCATGGTACTTTTCAGAAATGTTTACTTTCTGAAGCAAGGAATGGTTGGCATGTTCAAATATTCCATCCTCAAGCTCAAACAGGTCTGGGTAATCATTGAGGAACTGATCCTCAATAGTTGGTTTTAATCTTGAAGTATAAGCCTTGTTGGATAGAAATCTCCTTATTTTGGAAAGCTGCTCTTCTTTGTTCATTTTTACTATCAAGGCAGGTACACGTTCTTTCCATTGGTATTTTTCTCTATTTTTTGTGAAATACTCTTCTAAACCAGCCGTATCAAGTAATGCTTTCTGCCAAACAAGATCATTCATCAAACTGAACAATAAAATACCATCCCGGTATTCCTTAACGAGCATTTTATATTCTTCATTGTTTTCGAGCAATGCGTGCTCCTCAGCTTTGTCAAGTTCAGTTTGGACAAATTTGTCAAACCAAGGTTGAAAAAACTGCTGTGGTTTTGTCTTTACTACAGCCTGGTCGCTTTCAATAAATTTTATGAAGTCTCTTACCGTCTGGCTTTTCTCGGCTATAGTGATGAGCGTGGTATCAAGTAAATTTTGTTCGCCAAGTTCATCTTTCACTGATTGAAGACTCTTAGTAAGCGCTTTATCTACTTTGGGCTTGATGGTTTCCAAAATTACACTGTTTTCATCATAGCCAAACTTGGACTTTTGCATCGCAACGACTTGCGTTTGAATCAAGGAAGAACGGCTATCCCGAAGAATTTTTGACCTAAGTGCAGGTTCCATTACTTCAAAAGGAGGTACTTCGCGGATATCTTCCAAACGGATGATGTGGTACCCATAAGGGGTTTTTACCGGAGAGGAAATCTCACCAATTTCATTCAATGCAAATGCCCCCTTTTCGAAGTCAGGGATGATTGCCCCTACTCCAAACCAAGGTAGCTTGCCGCCAGTATTTTTATTGCTCTGGTCATCAGAATAGTTTTCAACCACCGAATTCCAGTCTGCGTTTGGTTTTTGAAGTTCAGTATAGATGTCAGCAATTTTTTGCCTAGCTCTCTCCTCTGATACCGGATCACCAGTATTTGTTCTAACTAAAATGTGGGATACGCGTACCTCCCCTGGATTGGGTTTTCTATCTTGAAGTTTGATTATGTGATAACCGTAATTGGTCAGGATTGGGTCGGAAATATCACCTACTTTTAAATTATAGGCCGCATCTTCAAAAGGTTGGACCATTGTAAGGGCAGTAAAATAGCCTAAATCTCCTTTATTTTCCTCTACTGTGGGGTCATCCGAATACTCTAATGCCAGACTATTGAAATCAGAGCCCTCTTCTGCCTCAGTTTTTAATTTTTCAGCCATTTTCAATACAGCAATGCTGTCCTGCATATTGGCATTGGGAGGAAACTGCAATAGGATGTGGCTTGCCATGAGTACCTCTTTGGTTCTGGCATAGGCTTTTTTGATTTCCCCTTCCTGAAGGGAGTATTTTAAAATATAGGGCTTTTTGAGGTCTTCTTTGAAAATGGTGAATTCCTTATCAAATTCATCCGAATCTTCCATTCCAAGATTTACTGCCTCGATTACCTTTAGCTTGTAGTTAATGAATGCCTCAAGGCTCTTGTCAAGATTGTCCTTGGTATTTTTATCCTCGGCAGATTCAAAGTGCTGGCTTTTAGTATAAATGTGGATAAACTCATCAGCAAAGATCTTTTCCTCACCCAAAGTAAGGAGAGGCTGAGGTGAGTCGTCAATAGTAGTGTTGGTATCCATCTTTGCGGATGGGGCACAGGCTAACATGCCCCCCACTAACAGGAAATGGAAATACTTTATTTTCATATATGTTGGCTTGCCGAAAACGATAGTGCAATGTTACAAATTTAATAGAAGAAAAATAGGGGTGGGATTGTATATGTGGAAATTATTAACAATTATTTGGAATTAAGCATTTTGGTCAATCTGCATGTGTTTTGGTTGCCGGAAGATTCAAATTCGATGTGGTCCATGATTTTCTTGACCAGCATAATGCCTAATCCGCCTTTGCGTCTTTTGCGTTTTACTTCCGCCAGCTCAGGTTGCTCGTATTCGAGCATGTTAAACCCTTCACCGCTGTCTTTAATCTCGATAATGAGTTTATTGTCCGTCTGAAATACTTCCAGGAAGATTTTGTCATCCGGGTTGCAGTGATGGGAATGTATCATAAGGTTGGAGCACACCTCATCCACAGCTAGTACCACTTGGTTTTTGGCTATGTCAGAAAGCTGAGACTTATCTAATACACCGTTGAGAAAACCACGGAGTTCGGCAAGCTTGCTTTTTTCACAACTTAAGATAAGATTATGCCTCATAGAATTCTTGAAGAGCTTTCTCTTTGGTAGTCTGGATAGTAATGAGTTGGTCGAGTCCAAGTATGTGAAAGACATTATATACTTTTTGGTTTAGTCCGAATATTACAAACTTAATAGTTTGAGCTTCAAATTCTTCTAGATAAGACATGAACACACCTAATCCCGCAGAGGAGATGTATTGAAGTTTGCTGCCGTCCAATAGGATTTTTTTATTGGGTTCCATGATGGCTTGGAGGGCATTGTCGAGATCGACAGAGTTGCTAGCATCCACTTCCCCAGAAAGGATCAAAATTGTGTGGTCGTTCTCCTGTATCTTATCTATCTGCAACATAGTTTTTTATACGCTTTTAATCGGTTAGGGTTTATTTTAAAAACTTTACTATCAATAAAGAGTAATCGTCATCCGGCATGGTGTCGGTTCCTATGAACTCATATACCTTTTCCATGATTTTTTTGACAAGATTTTCGGGGGATAAAGTATAGTTTTGTTTAAGAACTTCTTGTAAATTTTCAAAACCAAATTCCTCTCCTTCACCATTTTTGGCTTCGACAATTCCATCGGTATACATCAACATGATGTCTCCTGGCTGGTATTGTATAGTTTTTTCCTTAATGAATTTCGAATATTGTGAGTTGCGGAGTATGCCTAGCCCCAATCCATCTACTTTCAAATAGGCACAAGTGTTTTGAAGCGCACTGTAGTAAAGTGTCGGACAATGTCCTGCACGACTATAAATAATAGATTTTGTTGAGGTGTCAAGAACATAGTAAGTTGTAGTAATGAAGTGGTTTTTCTCCAAACACCTTCCCAAAGCCCCATTTGCCTGTGACAAAAAAGTGGAAGGTGATAGGTCTTGCTGTACTAGTGTGTGAAAAACACCTTTCATCTGCGACATATTAAAGGCAGCGGAAGTCCCCTTGCCGGATACGTCGCCTATAATGATGGCAAACCTATCCTGTGTAAATTGAAATGTCTCATAATAATCTCCCCCTACTTCATCGGCTGCCTCAGATAATCCTGCTATGTCAAAACATTCATTTTTGTGAAGAACGGAGGGCAAAAGGCTTCTTTGTACTCTTTGGGCAATCTCAAGTTCTTCCTTATATCTTTCATTCTTAATTGCTTCGCTTAAAAGTCTGTGGTTTTCCACCGAGATGCTTGCTTGGCCGACGAATGTGGAAATGATGTTGATCATCTCCTTGTTAAAGCCATCTTTCACTTCTTTGAGTAGATAAATGTGGCCCAAAACCTCTTTGTTAACTCGCAGAGGGATGATTAAAGCTGACTTATAAAAGGGATGGTTAATTTTGCCTGAAAGATGTTCAAAGGGTTTTGGCTCTACCTTTATCAAAAAGTCCTTGAAAGGTTTGGCATTTTTAAGTTGCTCCTCTACTTCGGCTCTGTCCTCCTCGCTGATAAATCTTTGGTGAATGACAGTCGGATTTTCTCCTAAAGGTGATAGTTCCAGCCAAGCGGCATCCACATAAGCTGCACTCATACAGCTATCCATTAATATATCTAAAACTTCATTTTCACTTTGGCCCGGCTGAATGGATTGGCTGAGCTTTTGGAAATTGATGGCCTCTGTTAATTTCTGTTCAAAAACAGAGGAGGTTGGCAGGTTGAAAAGTGTTACCAGAAAACTGAAAAGGGCATAGATAAATACAAAGCCAAAGAGCCCCAAAAGGAAAAGATTCTCCGTAAGGCTAACTACTACAGTCGCCTGCTCGGTTTGGGTTACCGTATGGAAAAACAGAAAACCCGTAGCCAACAGGATCAGCACCAGGTACAGAATGGATTTCCACTTTTCCTTAAAAGTAAGGTAAGGTATCCATTTCAAATTCACTGACAGTATGATTCCGAAAATGTAGATAAAAAATAGCCCGAAAATGAAGCTGTAGTTAAAGGTCGTCTGGTTGAAGAATACGAAAAACATGCTGACTAGCATGATGATTTCAAAGGCCTGCCATTGTTGGACTACATTCTTGTCCTTTTGATAAAGGATTAATTGACGCCAAATGAGGGTAACCGAAATTAGAAAGATAGTGCTTAGTCCAAAATTGACGTGATAAAAGAAGTTTTGAAGCAAAGGATCCGTAGATAGCCGGCTATTTCCTAACAGAAAATAGAAAAAGCGGACCAAAACGGTAATTCCTGCTGCAAATAATCCAGTAGAAACGCCTTTCCAAATAAGATCCAGAAAGCTTATTCCCTCATTTTTTTTGATGTCATTGTGAAAAAATAAAAACACCATGATAAAGAATAGTGTTTGTAGTATCCAAGTGATCTCTGGTGAGAAACCTGTATCCATCTGGTTAATCACTCCAAATAGCCGGACTAAGTCCACAAATAGGAGTGCTAACCACGTGACGATGGCTAATAATAGGGCAATTCTACCGATATTTAGATTGAGAATCTTGAGCATAAATAAAAACCACTACAATAATACATAATCTAGCGGACTTTATGCTCTTTGTAAAGTTTCCTTTTAAACTCTTTAAATGTTGCTAAAAATGAAAAATTATTTATCCAAAGTATCTGTATTTTTAATGACCCTGTTACTTGTGGCTTGCGCAGGTGCCGATGTTGGAAGTATTCTCCGAGGTGCAGCTGGTGGAGCCTTGTCGGAAGATGACGTGGCAAGCGGACTGAAAGAGGCATTGGTTCAAGGGATATCCAAAGGTTCAGAAAGCGCCTCTAGGGAGGATGGTTTTTTCAAAAACGAGCTTATTAGGATTGCCCTGCCAGAGGAAATGAGAAGGGTGGAATCTACAATGCGTTCTCTTGGATTGGGTAGTGAGGTTGATAGAGTTTTACTCACAATCAACCGAGGAGCGGAAAATGCAGCCAGAGAAGCTAGGCCCATTTTCGTAAATGCCATCCGACAAATGTCCGTTCAGGACGCTTGGAGCATTTTGAGAGGTGAGGATGATGCTGCTACGACTTATCTTCGTAGAACAACTACAGATGAGCTGACCGAACTTTTTATGCCAAGAGTTCAGGAATCATTAGAGCAGGTAGGGGCTACCCGTCATTATTCGGATTTGGTGCGGGCTTACAATGCCATTCCTACCACGAAAAATATTGATCCTGATTTGGATAGCTATGTGACAGAAAGAGCATTAGATGGGTTGTTTACCTTAGTTGCTGAAGAAGAAAAGAATATCAGAGAAAATCCTATGCAAAGGACCTCTTCATTGATGAGAAGAGTATTTGCAGCCCAAGATGCTGAATAAAAAAATAGGGCGGTGAATTGCCGCCCTATTGAAATATTACATCGTCGATGGTGCCTTTGCCAAATTTGCCTTCAATCAGGCCCATGACTTTACTTTTGTTCATGATGAGTTCTTGCTTAATAGCAGCGGAACTTAGCTTGACGAATAATTTTTTATCTTTTACGAAAAGGCTTGAAGTTCGACTGGATACAGTGTTCCCCATTAATTCCCCCCATGCCTGCACCACCATGCGCTCATTGAATCTATCTTTGAGCCTATAGGTCTGTAGCAATTCCTCAAAAGCCTCCTTTAAAGGGGTGATTTCTTTTTTGCGTTTGCTGTAATCTTTATAATAGGCCATATGGTAAATGTAATCAAATAAACAGCTTCTCGGCAATCAGGTCGGCCAAAAGTTTTCCCTGTTTAGTCAAAATAACCTTCCTTTCCCTGATAACAAGTAAACCTTCATTTTGTAAAGTTTGAATAAGCGGTTCATGTTTTCCCAACAGGTCAAGCTGGTGTCTATTTCTTAATAATTCAAGGTCTGTCCCCCAAATTGTTCGGAGAGAAGTTAAAATGTATTCATTGATGATATCATCATCGGTTAATGGATCGGAAATAATTGCTGGGGAATCGTTTTCTATCCCTTTGATATATTTAACATTGTTTGAAATGTTGTGCTGCCGGTTTTTACCATCAAAAGAATGTGCACTGGGCCCTATCCCCAAATAAGGTACGCCTTTCCAATAGTTGCTGTTGTGGATGGCAAAGGCATCAGGCTTTCCGAAATTGGAAATTTCATATTGGACATACCCGTTTGATTCCATTTTTTCCTGTAGCATTTCAAATTGCTCAGCATTGAAGTCATCCGAATTGGGGTGGATTTTGCCTTTCTCGGCCCAAACCCCAAAAGCCGTTTTGGGTTCTATCGTCAGGCAATAGCTAGAAATATGCCCTGCATCAATTTCCATAGCTTTCTGCAAATCCCTTTCCCATATTTGGTGGTCTTCCGCGGGAAAACCATACATCAAGTCGATGCTGAGTTTTTGAAAACCGGCATTTTGGGCCAGCTCAATACTTTGGACGGATTCCTTAGCGTTATGTGCCCTGTTGCAAAATTTCAGGATTTGGTCATTGAAACTCTGTATCCCAATACTAAGTCTATCCACCCCCAAGGACTTGAAGGCCTGAAGCTTTTCAGAAGTCAGGTCGTCGGGATTGGTCTCCAAGGTAACCTCTTCGGGGCTGACTGCATAATTTTCATAGACGGCGTCCAGAAGTTTTTCCAATTGTCCGGGTGACAAAAGAGACGGGGTTCCCCCTCCGAAATAGATGGTTTTGATCTGACTGGATTTCCCCAGGTAATCTTTTTGCAGCATCAGTTCCCCGCACATGACATCCACCATTTTATCCATCAGCTGAGGATTGGTGCTGAAGTGGAAGTCGCAATAATGGCAAGCCTGCTTACAGAAAGGAATATGGAGATAGATCCCGGACAATTTTTATCTATTTTAAGGGGTAAGAGTGAATTATTCATCCAACATGAATCAATGCACAAAGGTATGGCTTTTTCTTATATATAGAGAGGGGAATTAGGTGGTTGTGCTGAGAGTTAACCTCCAATCACAGCTATATCAATCGAAACTCATATCGGAATCTTTCTATCTCCATCCTAACTCTAAACAGGGTACGGATCAGCTACGGAGTAGGTATGGACAAACTATAAATTTGGCCCAACCGGCTATGGGGTTAGACCTAGCTCAGCCCTAACTCAATATCCCTATAAGGTCCCTATAATTTCCCTATAAATTCCCTGTAAGGTCCCTATAGGCTTTCTAAAAATATTACTACTATCAACCTTTTCGCGTCTTTCCGGTCCATGGAGCGGTTATTGAAATAAATCTGCCTTTGCCAGGAAGGCGGGCTCTTAAACCGATAAGCAATTTACTACAGATAGCACAGATTGACACAGATGTCTTATTACCTTCATTTTTTCCTTCTCACTTATTTCCCTCTGCGCTTCTTTGCCAACACCCGATCCGCCCACGATTGGCCCGAAGGCATCGGGAGGCTACGCTTTATTGCAAACTTCGGGGTTAAGTTTCGGACTTCATTTTTGTAGTCAACCAATTTTGCTAAATGTTATTTCATCTAGTTGTAGGGATATTTGTCTAAATCTGTATTATTGTATTGGATTTGATACTGCTTTAATTTGTCATTTGTGGGGAGGGCTGCTTTTATATTGATTTTTTGCCTTTTGAGCCAAAACCTTTTGGCACAAAAACAAAAAGCTATTCTCAAAATTTCCGCAGAAACTGATACTTTCAAAGAATTCCAGGACAGCCTCGCCAGAGAAAATTACATTAAGGCCGAAGTGGCCTATCTGATTGACCAAGGATATTTGTTGGCCAAGTCCGAAAGGGGTGAGGGGACGGATACGCTTCAGGTTACTTTCCATCAGGGGCGCCAATACCAATGGGTTGCGCTGAATCAAGGGGGCTTGCCTTCGGACGTATTAGTAAAGAGCGGGTTTGATGACCGAATGTTTAATGGGAAGGAAGTCTCGTATGGGACTATTTTGAAATTGTTTGAGAGAATAATACAGGCTTCTGAGAGTAAGGGGTTTCCTTTTGCGGAAGTGGGGTTGGATTCTTTAGCATTGGAAGGTAATAGTCTTTCGGCTGCGATAAACTATGAAAAGGGCCCGTTCATATCATTTGACACTATAAAGGTGACCGGCAGCTCCAAAACGGATCCAGTCTTTCTTGCCAAGTTGCTTCAGATTTCACCTGGAACTCCTTTTTCCCAAAGGAAAATTGATGAATCTATTTCTAGAGTTCGTAATCTGCCCTATCTTCGAATCATCGATGAGCCAAGTCTAAGTTTTCAAAACAGTGAAGCCACCTTTTATTTGCCTATTGATGATAGGAAAATCAATATGCTGGATGGGATTATAGGCTTTTTGCCCAATGAACTAGAGCAGAACAAGATCCTTGTCACTGGACAGTTTGACCTCGCTTTATATAATGTAGGAGGGAAAGGGCGGAACTACACGCTAAATTGGCAGCGGCTTAGTCAACATTCACAGAACCTGGAAGTCAACGCTGTAGAACCCTTGGTGTTAGGCTCTAATGTGGACGTGATGGCTCAATTCAGCTTTTTGAAGCAGGATACCAGTTTTTTGAACAGGGATTTCAGAATTGATTTGGGATATAGGGTGTCCCCGGCGCTTTATCTTACTTTTTTCAACAGTAGGCAGGCAGGTGGGCTCTTGGATGTAAGTAGGTTTCAGCAAGCTGAAGTATTACCTGAGGCAGCTGATTTCCGATTCAGTAATTATGGCGTGCACATGGATTATAATGGCTTGGATGATGTGTTCTTTCCTAGAAGAGGATATTTTGCAAGCTTTGAAGTTGGGCTCGGTAATAAACGATTGCTGGAAAATACAGCCTTGCCAGAGAGACTTTATGAAGGAGTGGAAATGGAAAGTTTGCAGTATTTTATAAAGTTTAATCTGGAAAAGCATTTCTACTTCCAACCCAATATAGGTCTTTGGGCGGGCCTGAGGGGTGGGCAGGTAGAGAGTGGTAATCTGCTGTTGAATGACCTCTACCGCGTGGGTGGTCTTAGGTCCATAAGGGGGTTCAATGAGAATTTCTTTTATGCCAGCCGATTTGCCTATTTGAATGTAGAGCCGAGATTTTATTTTGATAGCTATTCTTATTTTATGATTTTTGCGGATATTGGGAGATTGGAAAATGCGGTAGGCAGGGTGCATACCGATTGGCCTAGGGCTGGTGGCGCTGGTATAAATCTTGATACCGGAGGGGGGATGTTTCGCTTTATTTATGCACTTGGCAAGTCTTCCACTCAGCCTTTTGCATTCAATTATTCCAAAATACATTTTGGTTACACTGGCAGATTTTAGATGAAAAAACATATATGGGTATTTTTGGGGCTGGTTCTTTTCGTGAGTTTGGCGATACCAACCCAAGGCCAGGTCTTAGAAAATTACAATTCGGCTTTTGAGATAACTCACCGTTTTGAGCCATTTTATTCACCTGAAAGGGCTACAGTAGATGTAAATGTCAGGGATTTTTCCACTGCATATTTTAAAATTAGCGTGCCAGAGGGAGCTTCGGTCTTTGTGGACAATATACTCTGGCAACATGCCGATTCTGATACCAGTTTGATTGTGGATAGCCAAGTGTGGAGGGCTCAATTTCCAAATGAGAGCCCAATAAGGAGGATCAGCATTCTAAAAAGAGACTTACAACCACGGATGCTGTCCTTGCACAAAGGTTATTTCTCGGAAGAAGCACCTTCTGTAGTAATGGAATCAGACCCGGAGACTGTGACGTTCAAAAGGGAAAAGGATAGGTTAAAGGAGTTTTTCTACATTGCCTTGGTTATTGTTTTGGCATTGGTGGCCTTATATAAGGTAGTTTTTCCAGTGGTTTTTTCAAATATGCTGAAACCCACATCTGTTTTTACTCCCGAAGATTTTACGGATAGTCATGCCAAAAGCCGGATATTCTCTACAGATGTTATATTTTATCTGGTGATATTCAATATGCTTTTGATGCTTATGGTGGTATTGGCTGTGTATTATTTGGAGGTGTCTATTTTAAGAAACTTTCTAAGAAGTGAACTCAATTTTATTTTTCTGATTTGGCTAATTGGATCAGTTGTACTTTTCGTGGTTTCAGTGGTCAAGGTGATGTGGCTTAAGGTTACTACGTCAATCTATGAGGTTGGAAGGGTAGAGTTTATCCACTTTTTTTATATGCTTAGAGTAATCTCTTACTCCCTCTTAGTGTTGGTAATCTTCCTGACTCTTGGCTTGGCCAATGATATTATGGAAACTCGCCAGTTGATAACCTATTCTATGCTTCTGTTTTTTATACTTTATTTAGGTGGAGTTTCCATGCTTTTCTTTTTTATGACAAAGAAAGTTTCGTTTAAGAATTACCATTTATTTTCTTACCTTTGCACCGCGGAATTGATTCCCTTTTTGGCTATTGTGAAGCTGATTGTAGGGTAGTTCTTTAATAAAAGGAAAGCAGAAAGAAGAAGTAAACCTAAGTAAGATGACTAAATCTACAAAAGACAGATTCAACCCTGTAAAGAGTATCCTAGTTTCTCAACCCAAACCTTCCGATGATCGGTCGCCATACTTCCAATTAGCTGAGAAATATAACCTGAAAATTGACTTTAGGCCTTTTATAAAAGTAGAGCCAGTTTCCGTAAGGGACTTTAGAAAGCAAAAGATTGATATCCTCAAGCACACGGCTATTATTTTTACCAGCCGGAATGCAATCGATCATTTTTTTAGCATCTGTCAGGAGTTGAAAATTGAAATGCCGGCGGATATGAAATATTTCTGCATCTCTGAGCAAACAGCCCATTACCTGCAGAAATACATAGTGATCAGAAAGAGGAAACTATTTGTGGGAGTAAGAACGGCTAGCGATCTGTTTGATTATTTCAAGAAGCATAAAGGTGAAAAATATCTTTTCCCTTGTTCCGATATCCGCAAGGATGACATTCCTGCTCATTTGCAGAAAAACAACATTGAATTTACCGAAGCAATTATCTACCACACTGTAGCTGCGGATCTTTCCGACCTGAAAGATATAAAGTACGATATTCTGGCTTTCTTCAGCCCGTCTGGGATCAAATCCTTACTGCAAAACTTCCCAGACTTTAATCAGAACAACACCCGTATTGCTGCCTTTGGCCCGACTACGAGCCAGGCGGTGAGAGACGAGGGGTTGATCTTGGATATTGAAGCTCCAATGCCTAATGCGCCAAGCATGACTGGGGCTTTGGAGCTATATATCAAAAAAGCCAACAATTTATAGTATCTTTTTAATCAATTTACAGGTAATTTCAGTTAAATTGTGTAGAATAGTTCTTCCAAAGGCTATAGATACTTTTAACCTGATTGCTCCCAGAGGGGAGGGGTGAATTTGCCCCATTTTTCTTCGCTGTGGATAGGTGGTCATGATATTTGAGACTACGCATGAAAAAAAGAAATTACCTGATTTTGAGTTTGCTTTGTGGTTCCCTGATTAACCTGTGGTGTACCACTGAGGTGGTGGCCCAGCAGGACGCCCAGTTTACACAATACATGTATAATGGGCTTTATTACAACCCTGCCTTTGCCGGTAAGGAAAATGGCTACCATTTTTCGGCTTTGCACCGCACCCAATGGCTTGGTTACAATGCGCCTTCCGGTGGTGGCAATGGAATCAATACTCAGCTTTTGACAGCAGCAGGAAGAATAGCCAATACAAATCTGGGTTTTGGCTTGAACTTTGTAAATGATGACATCGGACCGACGGCCAACCAAGAAGTGAATGTATCTTTAGGTTATCATTTAAAAATTGGCCGGGGGGTGTTGAGTTTGGGTGCTTCAGGTGGCTTTTTTTCCAGCACTATTAAATATGACGAGCTTAACCCCGTAAATCCGGATCCATTGCTTCCTGCATCCGGAAGGGAATCCCAAATTAATTTTAATGTAGGTGGGGGAGCACTTTATGATCAAGGTAACTTTTATTTGGGATTAAGCAGCAGGCATATTAATGAGCCTGATTTTGATTTTGGAGAGGGGCTGTTTGGCAATCAATTGAGAAATCATAGTTACTTATTGGCTGGATACAGGGTTAGGACATTCGGGCAGTTTAGTTTTGAACCTAACCTTTTGTTAAAAACTGTGTCCTTGGATAATTTTTCATATGATATTAGCGTTATAGCGACACATAATGATAAAATTAGCGGAGGTCTAGCATTTAGAGGGGAGGAGTCAGTGTCGGTATTATTTGGGTATAGCCTGTTAAGGGATAATTCTTTAAGGTTAGGATATGCATTTGACCTAGTGATAGGAGGGGTGGAGGCAAAAGCTCCTACTTCACACGAATTCATGCTTGCTTATCAGTTGCCCACCGTAACTCGAGACATCCAACGGGTGATTCAACGAACGCCGAGATTTAGATTTTAGGAAAAAAAAGATTCTTTAATTTTATAATTCTTTTTGCGATTTTCTAATATTTTCTACTAAATTTCGAGCTTGTAGTGTGTGAAAAATATGGAAATAACAATACAATTAAATAAGTGTCATTTATGCATAAAAAAATGAATTCACGACTTTTAGCAGTGATTGTAGGGTTTTTGGCAACAACTCTACTTCAAGGTTGCGGCCTTTTTGGGAGCAGTGGTACTGCCAGTGAGAAGGAAAACAGGAGAGGGGAAGTTACCGGTGTCCCGAAAAGAACAGGTTGGAAGCAATCCCTTCCATATGACATGGTGCCGGTGAAGGCCGGAACTTTCTGGATGGGCCAGGCCGACGAGGATATCGCCGTCTCCCAGTCTGCCTTTAACAAGCAGATTACCATCTCGGAATTCTATATGGACAAGTATGAAGTTTCCAACAACAAGTATCGTCAGTTTCTTGAAGCCGTGAGAGGTGGAGACTTGGCGTTAGGAACTCCGACTACTCAAGAAGATCCTCCACAGTTCAATTTGGAAGAGCTATTGCCTGATACTACCGTGTGGTCTTCAAGCTTTACTCACCACTATGGGGATCCGTTGATGGAATACTACTTTGACCATCCTGCATTTGATGACTATCCAGTAGTAGGTATCAGCTGGGAGCAAGCTAAGCAGTACTGCGAATGGAGAAGTTACCACATGAACGCGAATGACCGCTCTGAATATGATATGCCAAGATTCAGGCTGCCATCAGAAGCTGAATGGGAATATGCAGCCAAAGGTGGGAAAGATGTTGCCAAATATCCTTGGGGTGGTCCTTATTTGAAAAATAGAAGAGGATGCCTTATGGCCAACTTTAAGCCTGGAAGAGGTAATTACATCGATGACGGTTTTGCTTATACTGCCCCTGTCGATGTATTTGCTCCTAATGGATTCGGTCTCTACAACATGGCCGGTAATGTGGCTGAGTGGGTTGAAGATGCATACAATCCTGCAGGAAGCTCTCTAAGCTGGGACTTGGACCCGGTTTACAAAGATCCGAACGAGCCAAGAAAAGTGGTTAGAGGTGGTTCTTGGAAAGATATTTCCCATTATTTGGAAACCAGCACTAGAACTTACGAATACCAGGACGTGAAAACTGCTCACATTGGATTCAGAACTGCCATGACCTTCATCGGTAGATCAGGTTCCATGGACGTAGGATCTAAGCGTAGAAGAAGAAGATAGAAAATAAAACAACCTTATATAATAAAGAAGCAACAACATTAACAAAAAATTAGAGTAACATGTCAGCAAACAACAATTCGTTTAGATATAGATTTTACGGTGATTGGATGCCGAAAATTTATGGTATCGGTGCAGCAGTGGTAATCCTTGGAGCGATGTTTAAAATTTTGGACTGGCCAGGAGCTACTTTGATGATCGGTGTAGGTCTAACTACGGAGGCCGCTATTTTCTTCTTGTCTTCCTTTGAACCTAAGCATGAAGATATAGACTGGTCTAGAGTTTATCCACAATTGGCTCCTGATTACAATGGTGATGGTTTTCCAACTATGCCATCTGCAGCTACAGGAGGTACTCCAATGGCAGATAGTACGACTCAAAAATTTGACAAAGTATTAGCTGATGCCAAAATTGGCGATGACTTAATTGAAAGTCTTGGCAGAGGGATTCAAAACCTGGCTGACTCAGCTGAGAAAATGGGTAGCCTTTCCAATGCAGCAGTAGCTACCAATGAGTACGCTGAAAATGTGAAGACTGCTTCAAGAACCCTTACTGACATGAACCAATCGTATGCGCAGACGGCAACTGCTTTGGCAGAAATGTCTTCAGCAACAGGTGATGCCAAAGAGTACCATGAGCAAGTGGTGACGGTAACCAAAAACCTCTCTGCACTTAATGCAGTGTATGAGATGGAACTTCAGGATGCCAATAACCACGTGAAAGTGCTTAACAAGTTCTACTCCAATGTTACAGCAGCAATGGAAGGTCTTAATGAGGCGGGTAAGGAAACTGAAGCCTTCAAGAATGAACTTGCCAAATTGAACCAAAATGTTAGTTCGTTGAACAAAGTATATGGTGGCATGCTAACAGCCATGAAAGGTTAAGCTAATCTTTCAACTTAATTAATGTTTGACCATTTAAAATACTACTATGGCTGGAGGTAAGGAAACACCAAGGCAGAAGATGATCGGGATGATGTATCTCGTTCTGACAGCTCTCTTGGCGTTGCAAGTAAGTAATCAGATACTTCAAAAGTTTGTTCTTCTTAACGATGGGTTAGAAAGAACATCCAAAAATTATATTCAAAAGAATGCCTTTATGGTAAGCTCTATTGAGAATACCGTAGATCAGCAAGGTAATAATGCCATCGACCTTCCAAAAGTGGAGGCTGCTAAAGAGATCAGAGGAGCTACTTCCGATATTTTTACATATTTGGAAAGCCTTAAGCAAGAACTCATTGATCAGACTAACGCCAAGAACGAAGATGGAACTTATAAAACCAGTTCTTTGAAAAACCAGGATATTACTGGAAACATCTTTAACAACAACCGGAAAGGTTATGAAATGGAGGAAAGGCTAAACGAGTTTCCTGTTCAGATCACAAACATTCTAGCAGAACTCGGCATCGATCAAAACTTTGAAAGAATTGCTAAGGATGCCAGAGAAATTGACCTTTTCAAAAATGACCCTAATGCCAACTATAAGGATTTCGTAAACCTAAACTTTGTGAAATCTCCAGTAGGTGCGGTTTTGGCACTTATAAGCCAATACCAAAATGAGGTGTTGAATATTGAAAGTGAGGCTCTTTCCTCAATTACCAATTCAATCGGTACATTCTATTTCAAATCAGATGTGTTCGAAGCGAGAGTGGCTGCTAGTAGTAATGTAGTAGCTGCAGGTACCAAATTTGAAGGGGATATGTTTATTGCCTCGGCTTCATCTTCAGCAATGCCAAAAATGACAGTTGACGGTCGTGAGGTTCCTGTAGAGGATGGGTTTGGTAAAATCAGTTTCACTGTTCCTCCAGCCTCAAGTTATGATGATAGGGGATTGGCGAAGAAAACCCTTCAAGGTGAAATCACTGTAAATATTGCAGGAAAGGATAGTACACTTAATGTTGATTATGAATATTTCGTAGCAAAGCCAGTAATTAGGGTTGAATCGGAGACAGTGAATCAGCTTTATGCTAATTCTGCCAACGTTTTGATGATTGATGTACCGGCTTTGGGAACTTCTTACGCTCCATCATTTACCGTTTCAAACGGTCGAGCAATCAGCGGAAGCAGACCTGGTCAGGTAACTATTATTCCTACTTCTGACTCAGGGAAAGTAACGATCGGAGTAAGCAGTGGTGGAAACAAGATTGGTGATGTAGAATATGACATCAAGCCAGTACCAGCACCTACCATTCGTCTACACGATAATAGAGGTCCAATTGACCAAACTACTCCTTATGCATCACCAGGTCCAGGTACATTATTAGTTAAAGCCATTCCAGAGGCGAACTTTGGAAGAACGATGGCTAATGATGCTAATTTTGAAGTAACTGCTGGTGAAGTAAGGTTGATCAGAAATGATGTTCCTAGAGAAACCGTTCAGATTTCCTCTGAAAACGTAGGTGGCATTAACAGTTTGAGGCAAAGAGCTCAACCTGGCGACAGATTTGTAGTGGTGGTGAGAGAAGTTACTAGGACGAACTTCCAAGGCAATAAAATTAAGACTTCACTTAATGAAGTTTACTCCTTCTCTATTCGATAAGGATATAATAAAGAATTGAAATTTTAAATAGTTTTTGATATGAAACTACAGGCAAAACTTATTTTCTCCCTAGCTTTCCTTCTGGTAAGTCTGACGGGAGCTAAGGTGATGGCACAAGGGGCAACCAGTGTGCAGCCCTCTAGCAATGGAGATCGCCAATTTAAAATGGATACAACTTATTCGGCACATTCCATAAGGGATGACGACAAGATGTTCCAGATGGCAGTATGGAGAAGGATTGATCTTAGAGAGAAATATAACTTGCCTCTATATGGATCCGGAGACATCAAAGACGATGGTATCATCACGCATATTTATAAAGCAATTGTAGAAGACAATGCTTTGGAAGTGTTCAGAGATGAGGATTTTACAGAGCCACTTGGTATCAGTGAATTCCAGGAGAATTTCTGGATTGCGGCCAATGGAGACAGTGTCTTTGTTAAGAATCTTTACTACTTAGATCTAATGGAAGACTTCGTTTTTGATAAGCATAGATCACAGATTCTATTTGATGTTAAATACCTGGAACTTGTGATGCCATCGGAAACTAACTCCAATGCCGGTCAGAAAACTATCGGATATATTAGGTATAAAGATTTCTACAACCACTTCAAGGATCACCCTGAAGCCAAATGGTTGAACTTCAAAAATACCTCTAAGCACCTTTCATACGCGCAGGCTTTTGATTTGCGTCTATTCAAGGCAGTAGTTAGAAAGTATTACAACCCTGATAATGCCTTGATCGTCGATGAGATTGATCCAGACCATCCAAATGCTCAATTGCAGGCATATCTCAACTCCTTGGAGTTTGAATATGGACTTCTTGAGTGGGAAAATTCCTTATGGGAATGGTGAAATGACAATATTAAAAAAGCGGGTTTTTACCCGCTTTTTTCTTTTATAGCTGCTAAGATTTTTTCAGCCTTACTTTTACCGACAAGTTCAATTAATTCCTTCGGGTCAGCTTCCATTATTTTTTTATAGGATTTGAAATGCTTCAATAACCTATCTGCGGTTTCTTGCCCAATCCCTTTTATATCCGTCAGCTGGGTTCCAAAAGCATTCTTGCTTCTGACATCTCTATGGAAGGTAATGGCAAACCTGTGGGCCTCATCCCTGATTCGCTGCAATAGTCTTAAAGACTCTGATTTTTTGTCGATATGGAGTGGAAATGGATCATCAGGGAAATAAATTTCCTCAAGCCTTTTGGCTATACCAATGATGGGTATTTTTCCATAGATGCCCAATTGCTTCAAAGCCTCCACTGAACTTGATAGCTGCCCTTTTCCGCCGTCTATGACAATCAGTTTGGGCAAGGGTTGCTCCTCATCTATTAGTCTCTTGTACCTTCTACCTACCACTTCTGTCATACTAGCAAAGTCATTGGGGCCTTCCACAGTTTTGATGTGGTAATGCCTATACTCCTTATTTGCAGGTTTACCATTTAGAAAGCAAACCATGCTGGCCACAGGGTGGGTTCCTTGGATATTAGAGTTATCAAAGCACTCAATGTGATCAGGAAGGTCTTTCAGGCTTAGATCAGCCTGAAGTTGTCTTAAAATGCGGTCTTTTTTATCCTTAACATCTCCAGCAGCAAGGGCTTTTTCTTTTTTATAATATAGAGCGTTCTTCAGAGAAAGCTCAACCAACCGCTTTTTATCCCCTATCTTCGGAATGGTGATAGCAAGAATCTCAGCCTCCAAATTGACCTCAATATTGGAAATGATCTCCTTGGCTTCGCTTTGGAATTGATCCCTCAAGCGGACCAAAGCTGTAAGCAGCAGTTCCTCATCGGGCTCATCTAATTTTTTCTTCAACTCAACGGTCTTGGTCAAGATTATTGCCCCATTCTTTATCCTTAAATAATTGACATATGCATGTTTCTCATCTGAAACCAAGGCAGCAACATCCAAGTTGCTGACCGTTGGGCTGGTCACCAGAGATTTGGCCTGATACTTTTCTAAAAGATCAAGTTTATCCTTGTACCGCTGGGCTCGTTCGTAATGGAGATTTTCGGCAGCTTCCTGCATTTTGGTTTTGAAGAACGATTTTGGAATGCCCAAATTACCTTTCAAAATGTGCTTGGCCTGTTCTATATCCTTAAGGTATTCAGGTTCTCCTATAAGGGCTTCGCATGGCCCCAAGCAATTGCCGATATGGAATTCCAAACATACCTTGTATTTCTGCTCAGCTATCTTCCGAGGATGTAGGTCAAGCTTACAGGTCCTGATGGTGAATATACTTCGGATAAGGTCCAATACATTATTCATGGCCTTTACACTAGCAAACGGGCCGTAATAAGTGCCACGGGAGGGAATTACCCTTCTGGTAGGGAAAATCCTAGGGAAATGCTCTTTGGTTAATAAAAGATAAGGGTATGTCTTGTCATCTTTGAGCAGAATGTTATACCGAGGTTGGGTTTTTTTGATGAGGTTGTTTTCTAATAAAAGCGCATCAAATTCCGAGTTGACAATGGTAAACTCTATTTTTTTGACCTCCCGGACCATCCTCCTGGTCTTGGCATTTAGTCCTGCGCTTTTAACAAAATAACTCGCAACTCTCTTTCGAAGGCTTTTGGCTTTACCTACATAGATAAGGGTATTTTCAGCATTGTAATATTTATAAACGCCGGGCTGATCTGGTAACTGATTGTATTCCTCTGGTGTATATGAAGTTGCTAACATAGATTACAAATATAAAAAAAACAGCCACTAGGGCTGTTTTGTTATATGCTTATAAATTTGAAGTATTTACTTATATCTTCCCGTCTCCCGTCTCCCGTCTTCGGCCTTCTGTCTCTCTAGAAATCATTACTTCGTGAGTCAAAATCAAATTCAGTAGTTGAGTCCCGGTTGTACATGCTGCAATCCAACTCTATGCTCAATGGTCTGTCTGGCTTAGGAAATGGTCCTTTGGTAATACCGATGGATTCATCTTCATAGACTTTCTGCATGAATTTCACCCAGATCGGTCTGGCAGTTCTACTTCCCTGACCTGCGATCCAGCTTCTAAAGTGAATGGCACGGTCATCTCCGCCTACCCAAACACCACTCACCAAATCTTTGGTCATACCCATATACCAACCATCAGATGCATTTTGAGTAGTACCTGTTTTTCCTCCTATTTCGTTTCCTTCGTCTCTTAGAGACCAAGGTACCCCTTGGCTAGTTCCTCCAGTTTCCTCAAGACCACCTCTGAGCATATACACCATCAGATAGGCATGTTCCTCGCTCATCGCAGGTTTCTTTCTAGGCGTGAATTGTTGTAGCACGTTTCCGTTTTTATCCTCAATTCGGTCGATAAAGAAAGGTACAATATGCTCGCCCTTATTCACAAATGTTCCGAATGCGCCAACCATTTCAATAATGGAAACATCACTTGTACCTAAGGCTAATGCCGGTACTGGATCCAGTTGACTAGTGATTCCAAGTCTGTGAGCAGTTTCAATTACCACCTGTGGACTTAGCTTTTTCATCATGAATGCTGTAACCGAGTTGACCGATCTTGCCATAGCCTCACGGATGTTCATTTTTTCATAGGTAAATTTACTGTCAGCATTTTTTGGGCTCCAAGTAGGCTGACCCGGAATATTAACTTCCACGGGCTGATCCATGACCTCATAGCAGGGTCCGTAGCCGTTTTCAATGGCAGCTGCATAGACGAATGGCTTAAATGTAGAGCCAGGTTGTCTTTTTCCTTGACGTACGTGGTCGTATTTGAAATGCTTATGGTTAACGCCACCTACCCATGCTTTGATATGGCCGGTTGATGGGTCTAGCGATACGAATCCCGGCTGAAGGAATTTTTTATAGTACTCCAAGGAATCCATAGTACTCATGAGCGTGTCGACTTCTCCAAATTCATAGGAGAATACCCTCATTTTTTTCTTTTCGTTAAGTTTAATTTTTAGACTGTCCGAACCTGCGCCATATCGGTTTGATAACACCCTATAAGCTTCAGTTCTTTTAACAGCGTTTTCTAGGAAGTTGGGAATTTCTCGGCCTTGACTATCTATCCATGGCTTACGCTTGCCCATTTCGGCCTCAAAGGTCTTTTGTAGGTCGGACATGTGCTCAATTACGGCCTGCTCGGCATAATTTTGCAAGCGGCTGTCAATGGTGGTGAATACTTTTAATCCATCCTCAAACAAATTGTAAGGTTTTCCATCAGGACGTAGGTTTTCCCTAGTCCATTTTAGCAACTCTGATTTAACCACTTCTCTAAAGTAAGTGGCTGTTCCTAAATTGTGGTTCTCTACTTTATAATTGAGTTCAAGTGGTAATTGAGCAATAGAATCATATTGGTGGGGAGTAATAAACTCATATTTCATCATTTGGCCCAATACTGTATTTCTTCTTCTCAAAGAATTTTCCGGGTTGTAAACTGGGCTATAATAAGAAGGGGCTTTAAACAAACCAACAAGTGTAGCAGCCTCCTGCAAGTTTAACTCATTGGGCTCTTTACCAAAAAAGGTAGTAGAGGCTGTTTTGATGCCATAGGCATTACTTCCATATTCAGAAGTGTTGAGGTAAAGCGTTAGAATTTCGTTTTTGGTATAACTTCTTTCCAACTTGGTGGCCACGATCCATTCTTTTGTCTTGATGATCAACATCCTCAGGCCTGGAACTCTGCTAAGGGTACCTTGACTTTCAAGATTTCTGGTTTTGAATAGGTTTTTAGCCGTTTGCTGACTCAATGTACTACCACCCCCGGCACCGCTTTGGCGCAAAATCAGTGATTTTACCAATACTCGCCCCATGCCTTGAAGGTCAATTCCGGAATGTTCCTCAAAACGGATGTCTTCAGTAGCAACTAGCGCATTGACAAGGTTTTTGGATACTTGGTTATATTCGACAGGCGTACGGTTTTCTCTAAAGTATTTTCCAAGCAGTACCCCGTCTGCTGAATAAAGCTCTGAGGAAAGGTCGCTTTTGGGATTTTCCAAAGCCTTGAAATCCGGTAGATCTCCAAATAGCCCAAGGAAATTGGCACTTACTGCCCATATAAAAATGATAAAGCTTAATATTGCAGCAATAAAGCCGAGCCACAAATAAAGAATGACACTCTTAATGGTCGAGGCGGAAACAAGTTCTTTTTTTTTCTTATTACTCATGTGATTATTTATAAGCTTCTTTATAGAAAGCCTTGTACTCTTCTATGTCTTTTCGCTTATTTAACTGTTGGAAATTCTCTATCGAAATTACAAAACTACTATTTTTTAATTCAGCTGGTAGGTCGTCGCTGTTAAATTCAGTTAAGAACTTTTCGCGGTATTCCATAGCCTTGTCTGCTTTCCCAAATGGGCTGATTATGATTAATGTGTTTTCCTTGTTGATGGAAATGGTTCCCGTTCTCAATCTGGCATTTGCATAATGTCTAGAATGAAAATTCTCAAGGTCTGCAGTCAGGGTTTTTGCCTCTTGACTTTGCTTTGGTTCCAATGCCAAGATAAATATATGGGTCTGTTCTAGATTTTCCTTATAAGGTGAAGGCTCTTTTACTTCTTCTTCCAAAGTGGCTAAGGTATCAGCAGTGTCCAAGTCGGTATCTTGATCCAAGTTTTTGGAAACTAGAAGGGGTTTATCATCGCCTGCGATGACTGTCAGCATTTTTCTTGCCAGTTTTTCAAGGTCTTTATCTTCCACGCTTTGAAGATACTGCTCAAGTTTTAGCTTGTATGCCTCTTCGCCATCTAGCTTGTGGGAAACCATAATGTCAAGTAGCCAAAGCTTCTCTGTATTTCGAGTAAGGGGATAATCGTCAAGGGCTTTTCTAACTATCTGTCTAGAAGATAAATACTCTTTTTGATTGAAAAGTTCATAGGCTTGCCTGTATTGCTCACCAGCCGCACGGTGATCTTGGGAGGAGTTGCCTTGAGCAGGGTTATTCAAAGACTTGGTGAATGGGGAGTCTGGAAAATCTTTGTTAAGTATTTCCTTGTATTGGCCATGTGGAAGCCCTGCTTCCTTTGAAGCCATATATAAGGTGTAATAAGCTTCTGGTTTTTTCGGCGTCTGAGGATAATCAGACAGCAATCGGTTTAGGTATCCAATTGATCTATTGGGTTCTTTCAGATCTATATAAAGAATTTTGCCAAGTTGAAAATAGGACTCCTCCATCTCAGCTTTCATTTCATTCAATACGGATCTATCACTTGGGATTTGGTTGAGCAGGTCATCTAAGTCAGGCAGAATGATTTCTGGTTGGTCTTCGGTTTCGGTATTATCAATGCTGTCAGACTGGTCCATTGTCTCACCTATAGCTTCTTGGAAGCCTTTGTTGCTTCGTCTCCAATTGTCCTCCAAGGGTCTGTTGCCCCATATTCTATAAAAATCAATCGAGCCCTGCTGCATGGCAGTAGGGTTTTCAAAATAAAATGATGATCCACTTCCTTTCCCTCCGAAGGCCAGCAGGTTGTCAAAGATACCAGTGGATTTCTCCTGGTTTTTCATTTCAGCTTCTCTGATGAGCCTTTCTTCCTCACTTTTAATAAAAGCCTCAGCCACTAGAATTTGCTCATCTCTTGAAAGGGAGGATAGGTGCAAAAGACTGTCGTTCTTTTGAATAACTTCGAAATTCTCCACATAATCATCCAACACCTTTTTCTTTAATTGGATGGAAGCATAGAGACGGTCTGTTTCTTTAAAATTTTCTACCGCACTGTCCAGGTAATATTTGGCAGCACGGTAATCCTTCATTTCATCAAAATAAATTTCTGAAAGCTTATGGTAAATGTAGCCTTTTTGACGCTGGTTCGGACTTTCCTCTTTAGCAGCCAAGGTCAACAGGCGGATTCCCTCATCCTGGTTATCCTGTTTGAGTTCAAACATCGCTTTCTCATAAAGAATAACATCCCGCAAATCCCTATTTTTCCGATCGTCATAAAGTTCATCGTAGTATTTACGTACTTTTTTGAAATCCTTGCTTTTTTCTAGCTCTACCACTTGCTGAGAATAAAGCTGAGAAAAGAAAGCTCGCTCATAAGGTGGATTTCCCTTCAGTGCCTTTTGATAATAATCATAGGCCACGGCATCAAAACCGGCTCGCTGATACAGTTGGGCAAGGATAAAGTTGATCCTGGATTTTTCCTTAGGATTTCTAGTCAGCTCTACGGCTTTATCCAAAGAGGAGACAATTCCATCCCTTTCCCCGCGAACTTCATAATAATACCCCAATGTCAGATAAAGCTTCTGTCGGTTAGTTTTACTGATGGCTGTTTCTTTAGAGAAGAAGTCGATTACATATGCGGCATCATCGAATTTGCGAAGATCAATAAAGGCATGCAGCAATTGGATGAGTGCTTGATGTCTTACGTCTTTCTTCTTACTGTTTACATTTAGGTATTTAAATGTATTGATGGCGTCATCAAAATCTGCCTGCAAGTGTTGGATCTTCCCGATTAGAAAATAGCTATCATCCACCCATTTGCTGTTCTTGTGCCAGTCGATGGCTTTGGAGGCCATGCCGTGAGCATCTTCAATTAGCCCTTCGTTTTGTTCGATTATCGCACTGTCTATGGGATAGAAAATTGGCAGCGGTTCTGAATAATCCTCCCGGTGGGCCAACTCAATGTTGTGTTCAACTTCGGCGATTTTCTCCTTGGCCAAAAAGTAGGCGTTGTATCTGGCAGTCGTGTTATGGTAAAGCCTGCTGGTAAAGGTGTTTCTTTCAGCACTACATGCTACTAGGGTCCCAAGTAGGAGAATGGAAAATAAATGCTTTGAGAATCTGTTTATTGTCATCATTACCAGCAGGCAAATTAGCTCTTTTGTATCAAAATATTAAACGCTTTAAATTAATATTCTATTTTTGCAAGAGCAGGATATTTAAAATTATTGCAATTTGAGCATTTCCCAAAAGATAAAAAACTGGTTCGAAACTAAATATTTGTTTGTTGTCCGCAGAGAAGAGGATTTCTCAGTAATAAACAGTTTCAGTTTGACCAAAATTAAGATAGGATTGCTGACATTCCTAGGGTTTATCCTAGTGTTTGGGCTAGCGCTTATCCTTTCCAAAACACTTTTGGGCAGATGGTTTGATCCTGTATATCAGGAATCGGAAAATACAGAGAAGTTGATAGCCCTTTCGGCAACTGTCGACTCCTTATATAAGGAAGTGCATGCCAAAGATCAGTATATGTCCAATATCATGCATCTCATTCGGGGGGAGTTGATGGATACAACGGGCAGAAATGAAGACCAACCTTCGCTGGAATTGGACAGAGGCTCGGTAGATCTTTATAAAAGAGGGGATGCAACGCAGAAGATTCTGGAAGAATTTGAAACCCAGCCTTCCGAAGGTAGTTTTGAGCGACTTAACAGTGGCACATTTACGGAAGTTTACTTCTTTCCTCCGCTTAAAGGGTTGGTGACCTCCAGCTTCGATCCGGCTGCCGAGCATTTTGGAGTGGATGTAGTAGCCGGAGAGGATGAGCCAGTCAAGTCCATTGCCTCAGGCAGTGTGATCTTTGCCCACTGGACACTGGAGACAGGATATAATATTGGAGTGCAGCATTCCAATGAATTAATTTCTATATATAAGCATAATTCTGTATTATTGAAGAGGGTCGGGGACCTTGTTCAGGCAGGAGAGATAATATCTATAATTGGGAACACGGGAGAACAGACTACCGGCCATCATTTACATCTGGAGTTATGGTACAAAGGCACCCCGCTTAATCCCCAGGAATTTATAACCTTTGATTGATATGTTTAAGAATGAAGAAAAGAATGCAGTTACTGAGATGGTAAATTCCAGTAACGTGATTGCCAAAGAGACCAAGATCACTGGCGAAATTATCGCGCAAGGCAATATCAGAATTGAAGGGACTGTTGAAGGAACCCTCAAATCCGAAAAGAAAGTAGTGATCGGTGATTCGGCCAAAATTGTAGGTAACATCTCTGCGGTAGAAGTGGAAGTCTCCGGCTATATTGAAGGAGAGATCAAATGCAGTGAAGCGTTATACCTGAAAAAATCTGCTGTCATCAAAGGGGATATGGTAACCAAGAAGCTGGTGGTCGAAAACGGAGCAGTGTTCAATGGCAAGTGTCATATGACAGAAGTGGTATCTGTGGATGCCAATGCCAAGCCAAATAATAATAACATCCATGAACAGTCCAAAGAAAAACTCCTCGTCAAATAATGTCCCTACCTATGTGAAATACATAGGTTTGGCATTTCAGATGTTCGGGGTGATTGGATTAGGGGTCTTTATAGGCCTAAAAGTGCAGCAAAAAAGCCAGATGAAATTTCCCGTCTGGCTTCTTTTGTTTGTATTTCTATCTATCGGAGTGGCTTTCTATCAGCTATTTCTCTTGATAAAAGCAGATGAAAGGGCGGAATCCAAAGATAAAAAGCCGTAACTTTGCCGCCCTGAATAAGCACCTTGAATAACATGAAAATTCTATCCTCCATGTATGTCCAATTGATTGGCCTTACCTTGGGAATTGCCGCCTTGATAGCCCTAATTGATGTGACGGGTTTTGAACAGTTGCTTCATGCAAAGGTTTGGAACATTCTTTTGTTTTTCTTCTTTCTGACCTTAGTTACAGGATTTTTATCCCAATTGATATTAAAAAATGGGAAAGAAAATTTCGCTCAAGTTGTGCTAGGGGGTACTATTTTCAGATTTTTCTTCAGTTTGGGGTATATCCTGATCTTTGTGGTTTTGGGATTGGACAATATTATTCTGTTTGTAACTAATTTCTTTGCGGTTTATTTGTTGTATTTATTATTTGATATATACGGGTTAATAACTAATTTGCGCCCGCATTCAAAGTAGGTTTCTAAAAATTGATTTGATGATCCGTAAGTTTCTGTTTCTAAGTGTTTTATTATCAGCCTTCTTGCTGAGCGCACCAACGGCCTTTGCTGCCTCTGGTTCGGATGAAGATAAGACTGGTTTTATCATGCATCACATCAAGGACTCCCATGAGTGGCATTTTGCTACCGTAGGCCATACCCATGTGACGCTACCTCTCCCTGTAATCGTATATTCTCAAGATAGAGGTATGGAGGTCTTTTCCTCAAGCGATTTCATCAATCCTGAAACTCATACTTTCGGTAAAGAGCATGAGGGTTACTTCATCGACGATCATGACAAGCTGAGAGCTGTGGATGAGTCAAGATCAATCACTGACTTATCTATTACGAAGAATGTCGCCATGATGTTTATCGTAATCCTGGTGATTTTAGCATTAATGATATCAACGGCAAATAACTACAAGAAAAGGCCAAATAGTGCTCCGAAAGGTGTCGCTTCTTTCATCGAGCCGATTGTACTGTTTGTAAGAGACGAAATCGCCCTGCCTAACATCGGGCCGAGATATAAAAAATTCATGCCTTACCTGCTTACCCTGTTCTTCTTTATCTGGATAGGTAACCTGTTGGGCTTGATTCCTGGCGCTGCCAACCTTACCGGTAACATCGCGGTAACGGCGACCTTGGCTGCCATCACATTTATTGTGGTAAACCTGAATGGTAATAAGGATTACTGGAAGCACGTATTCGCAACTCCTGGAGTTCCGATTCCATTGTTGCTAGTAATTGTGCCTGTAGAGATAATGGGTCTGTTTACAAAGCCTTTTGCCTTGATGGTCCGTTTGTTTGTGGCCATTACAGCAGGTCACATTGTGATCTTGGCTTTCATCGCCCTGATCTTCATCTTTGAATCCTATGCCATTGGTGTAGTGAGTACTGTGATGGTGATTTTCATCAACCTGATTGAAATATTGGTAGCCTCTATACAGGCTTATGTATTTACCTTGTTTACATCGATGTATATCGGCGCCGCGGTGTCTGAGCATCATCATGAAGCAATCGAGCATTAAAATTTCTTTGTTCAATTTATATAACTAATAACACGTATGTTAACTTCATTATTATTGTCTGCAGGTCTAGCTCTTATGGGAGCAGGTATTGGTGCTGGTGTTGTTGCGATAGGCGCAGCTCTTGGTATCGGTAGAATTGGTGGTCAAGCTATGGAAGCTATTGCCCGTCAGCCTGAAGCAGCTGGTAAAATCCAGACTGCTATGTTGATCATTGCAGCTCTTGTGGAAGTTGTGTCCCTGTTTGCAGTAGTAGTTTGTCTACTTATTGCTCTTAACGCAGGTAACATCGCTTTCAACTAAGAACAAAAGAATGGGAGTCGGCTTTAGGCCGACTCCTTATTTAAATTTGAACAAATACGAAAAAGAAATATAACAGTTAATAAAGATGGATCTTATACTACCTGAATCGGGCTTAATCATTTGGCAAGCACTAGGTTTTATCATATTGTTCGTTCTTTTGGCCAAATTTGCCTGGAAACCAATTCTAGGTGCATTGGAAGAGAGAGAGCAAGCGATTGAATCAGCTATCCTTGCCGCTGAGAACGCAAGAAACGAAATGGCCAACTTAAAGGCTCAGAACGAAAACTTGCTTCAGGAAGCTAGACTTGAAAGAGACCAACTTCTTCAGAAAGCTGCAGAGACATCTGCAAGGATGATCGAAGAAGCCAAACTTGAGGCAGAGAAAGCAGGCGCCCAAATGATCGCCAACGCTAAGGCGGTGATCGAAACAGAGAAAAAAGCTGCACTTACTGAGGTGAAAAACCAAGTAGCTGTACTTTCTCTTGAAGTGACAGAGAAATTGTTAAGAAGAGAGTTGAAAGACGAATCTTCCCAAAAAGCTCTTGTGGCTGAATTTGTTAGCGATCTTAAATTAAACTAAACCCCAATCCATGTCAGTATTTAGAGTTTCCTCCCGATACGCCAAATCATTGGTAGACCTTTCTCTGGAGAGGGGAGTGTTGGAAGGAGTGCGTCAGGACATGAACCGACTTTTGTCGATTGGAGAAGTTAGCAAGGACTTCGTCAATCTTATCAAAAGCCCGGTAATCAAAGGCGACAAGAAATTGAAAGCCCTTAAAGCTTTGTTCCCAAATGCCCACGAGATTACGCTAGCCTTTTTTGATATATTGTCAAGAAAAGGAAGAGAAGCTCTACTTGTGGACATTGCCAAAGCTTTTGTGACGCTTTACAATGAACATAAAGGCATCCAAATAGCCGAGGTGACAACTACCTTTGAAATGGATGACAATCAAAGAGAGGAGTTCAAAAAGATTGTGAGAGAAATTTCTAACAAGTCAGAAGTTGAACTTGTCGAAAAAGTGAACAAAGACATTATCGGAGGATTCGTGCTCAAAGTTGGTGATAAGCAACTGGACGAGTCTTTGAATTCGAAATTAAACGCGCTTCGTCTACAGTTTTCTCAAAACCTGTACGAAAAGCATATCTAATACATAGCAATAACTATCTAATCATATTTAAGAATGGCAGACGTAAGACCTGATGAAGTTTCGGCAATTTTGAGAGAACAACTCTCAGGTGCTAGAACTGAAGCTGAACTGGAAGAAGTAGGAACTGTCCTACAAGTTGGTGACGGTGTAGCCCGTATCTATGGACTTTCCAAGGCTCAAGCCGGTGAATTGCTTGAGTTTGAAAATGGCTTGAAAGCCATGGTGCTTAACCTTGAGGAAGACAATGTGGGTGCGGTACTTTTCGGTGACTCCAAAAATGTAATGGAGGGTGATACCGTAAAGAGAACAAGAACAATTGCTTCCATCAAAGTAGGTGAAGGCATGTTGGGAAGAGTTGTCGATACATTGGGTAACCCAATCGACGGCAAAGGCCCTCTTGCTGGTGAATTGTATGAAATGCCTCTAGAGCGTAAAGCTCCAGGTGTAATCTACCGTCAGCCGGTAGCAGAGCCGCTACAGACAGGTGTTAAGTCAATCGATGCCATGATCCCAATCGGTAGAGGTCAGCGTGAGTTGATCATCGGTGACCGTCAGACGGGTAAAACGGCCGTAGCGGTCGATACCATTCTTAATCAAAAAGAATTTTATGACAAAGGTGAAGCTGTTTTCTGTATCTATGTAGCCATAGGCCAGAAAGCTTCCACGGTAGCCGGTATTGTGGCTGCTTTGGAAAAAGGCGGTGCCCTTCCGTATACAGTAGTGGTTTCAGCTTCTGCAGCTGATCCAGCTCCAATGCAGTTCTTTGCTCCATTTACCGGTGCTTCTATCGGTGAATTCTTCAGAGATACAGGACGTCCTGCCTTGGTGGTATATGATGATCTATCTAAGCAAGCAGTTGCTTACCGTGAGGTTTCCCTTCTATTGAGAAGACCTCCGGGACGTGAAGCTTATCCTGGTGACGTATTCTACCTTCACTCAAGATTGTTGGAAAGAGCTGCCAAAATCAACTCTTCCGATACCATCGCTCAGCAGATGAACGATTTGCCTGATTCTATCAAGCATTTGGTGAAAGGTGGAGGTTCTTTGACCGCCCTTCCTATCATCGAAACTCAAGCTGGTGACGTTTCCGCTTATATCCCGACTAACGTAATTTCCATTACTGACGGTCAGATTTTCTTGGAGACCAACCTTTTCAACTCCGGTATCCGTCCTGCTATTAACGTAGGTATTTCGGTATCCAGAGTAGGTGGTGCAGCTCAGATCAAAGCAATGAAGAAAGTAGCCGGTACCTTGAAACTTGACCAAGCTCAGTTCCGTGAATTGGAAGCTTTCTCTAAGTTCGGTTCCGACCTTGATGCTACTACCAAGAGAACTATCGAAAGAGGTAGAAGAAACCAAGAGATCTTGAAGCAACCTCAGTACTCTCCGGTTGCTGTAGAGCTTCAGGTGGCGATCATCTACGCTTCTACTAAAGGATTGATGGATAAAGTGCCGGTTGATAAGGCTAGAGCTTTCGAAAAAGAGTTCTACACATTGATCACCAATACTTATCCTGAAGCCCTTGACCATATCAAGAAGGGTAACATCGACGGAGCTGGAGAAATCCTTAAGAAAGCTGCCGCAGAACTTACACCTAAGTACTCTAATTAATTATTGAAAATATACCTCCTGGCTTAGTGCCGGGAGGTTTTTGATATACCGTCTAGTAAATATGGCTAACTTAAAGGAAGTAAAAGAAAGGATCACCTCGGTTGTATCTACTCAGCAGATTACCAAAGCTATGAAAATGGTATCGGCTGCTAAACTGAGAAGGGCTCAGGACAAGATTGTCCAAATGCGTCCTTATTCCCAAAAACTTACTGCCATTCTTAACAATGTTTCTGCGGCCAGCGAGTCTAAAGCAGATATTGTTTATGCTGAAAAGCGTGAGATTAAGAATGTATTGATCGTGCCTGTTACTTCCGACAAGGGACTTTGCGGTGCTTTCAATACCAATATCATCAAAGCTTCCATGGCTACCATCAACACCCAGTTTACTGGAGAGAATGTAACGGTAATGCCGGTTGGGAAAAAAGCTCTTGACGCTTATAAGAAAAGAGACTTCAACATGATCACCGATTTCTCGGATCTTTTTGTAGATCTTACCTTTGAAAGAGTAAGAGAAGCTGCTGAAAGAGCTATGGAAGGTTACGCCTCTGGGGAATTTGACCAGGTGATTATTGTTTATAACGAATTTAAAAATGTTGCCACTCAAATCATAAGAGCTGAGCAGTTTCTTCCTATGGAAAACACAGCCCCGAAAGGCGAACAAGCTGCAGCAACCAATGGTGAGGTGGATTACATTTTGGAGCCAAGCAGAGAGTATATCATTGAGGAACTCGTTCCTACTTCCTTGAAGATTCAGTTTTACAAAGCTGTTTTGGAAAGCAATGCCTCTGAGCACGGAGCCAGAATGACTGCCATGGACAAGGCAACTGAAAATGCCGGTGAGTTGCTCAAAGACCTAAGGTTGATGTACAACAGAAGCCGTCAGGCAGCTATTACTAATGAAATCCTTGAGATTGTAGCCGGTGCTGAGGCGCTTGGTGGCAATTAAAAAAATACACATAAAAATTCAGAGCCCTTAGCTGTAAAGTTAAGGGCTTTTTTTTTGATGGGATAAGTATATTGTCCAGAACTAACATTCTCCCTGAAAATTCAAAGTCTCAAATATTGAGTGGTAATTATGTAGGATTTTGGGAGTGTCATGTTCTTCCAGACTTATTTTGAATTGGGAACAGACTGAAAGCCCAAAAGAGATTTATCTAATGAATCGGCTCTCATTCCGACCATTTTAATGAAAGAGCAAAATTCCATTACACCTATTGACACCTTAATATTTTTATCTTTGAACAATGGATTTTAATGATAAAGAACTTAAACCTCTTCGTCTCTTCCAATACCTTTCTCTTGATGTAGTCTTAGGAGCTTGTGCCGGGATGTACTTTTTCGCGGATGTGGTTGGTATTGGGTTGGGGTTGATTTACTATGTGCTTTTAGGCTTGGCTGTTTGGAGCATTTATACCCTTGACCATTTGATGGATGCCAAGCAAAAGGAAACATGGCCTACATCTTCCCGTCATAGATTTCATCGGCAGCATTTTCAAAAGATTTTAATTGTATTGATTATAATAGTTTTTATAGGACTTGGGTTATCTTGGTATACTTTTCAGATTTCCACTCTTTCCATTGCTGCCTTAGGTTTAGGCTTTCTGATTTTAGGCAATATGGTGATAGTGAAATATGCCCTGACGAAATTCGCTGTTTTAAAAGAATTCAACATAGCACTATTCTACACAATCGGAATAATGCTGGTGCCTTTTGTATATGGAAATGATGACCAACTCCCTTCCGCATTCTGGTTGCTTGGAATCGGCTATTTCGCCATAGCTCTTCTTAATCTCTGGGTTCTGTCGTGGGTGGATGCGCCCAATGACAATGCCGATGGATTTGCTTCCATTGCCACAGCTTTGGGAGAAAAACGATTGGTAAGGTTACTTGGAATATGGACAGGACTGGGCTTGATTTTTATTTTGTCGCTTTATTGGGTACTGCTATCTTTCTACTATATCCATATCAGCCTATTGCTCATCATGTTTTTAGTCCAAGCTTTGGAGTATTTTAATGCCTTAGACAAAGGGAAGGCAGCAAGACAGAGGATGGAAGCCTCCTTTTTGCTGCCTTTTCTTTTGGTTGTCTTTTAGTTACTTTTAAAAGAGGTTATGGTCTGGATCTATACAAAAGCGCTATGACCAGTGATGGCCCTACCTACTATCAAAGAGTTTATCTCTTTTGTACCTTCATAGGAATATATCGCTTCCGCATCAGCCACAAATCTGGCAATGTCATACTCCAGCAGGATTCCGTTACCTCCAAACAGCTCTCTTGCCTGATCCACGATATCCCGCATCCGAAGCGTGCAAAATACCTTAGCCAAAGAGGCATGCTCATCTAACAACTCATCGTTATCCTGCATCACGGATAATCGGGTGACCATGGTTTGCATAGCCGTCAGGTCGCCAAGCATGGTTACCAACAAGTCCTGAACTAATTGAAAACTAGCAATAGGTCTCCCAAACTGAAACCTATCATTGGTGTATTTCAGCGCTGCCTCATAGGCTCCTCTTGAGCAGCCCACTGCTTGCCAAGCCACTCCTGCCCGGGTCATTTTCAATACCACGGAAGTGTCTTTGAATGAATTGGCTTCCTGTAGCCGGTCGCTTTCCGGAACTCTACAATCTTTCATAGTAATCAGCGCATTTTGCACCGTCCTCAAAGCCATCTTGTTCTCCATCTTTTCGGGATGTATGCCGGGATTGTCCTTTCTGACGATAAATCCTTTTACTTTTTGATCATCGAGATCCCTGGCCCAAATGATGGTGATGTCCGAAAAAGTGGCGTTGCCGATCCATTTCTTCTGGCCGTTAATCACCCATTCATCGCCTTCACGCTTGCATGTGGTCGTTAGTCCCCCGGCCACAGCTGAACCAACTTCCGGCTCGGTAAGCCCGAAGGCACCGATGACTTCCATTTTCTGCATTTTAGGTAACCATTCCTGTTTCTGCTCCTCCGAGCCGCAATAGTATATCGACCCCATCGCCAAACCTGTCTGTACCCCAAAGAAAGTAGAGATGGAGGTGTCCACCCTTGCCATCTCCATGGCTATGAATCCTTCCAACAAAGCAGAATGTCCTGGACAGCCATACCCTTTGTAGGTCAAACCGGCAATGTTAAGCTCTGCCATTTTGGGAATGATATGCATTGGGAATTCTGCCTTATTCCAATATTCGTTGGCTATTGGTCGGATTTCCTTCTCCATAAACTCGCGGACCTTCAGCTGGATTTCCCTTTCATTTTCAGGCAGCGTTTTTCCCAATTCATAAAAATCACCATTGATTGGGGGAATTTCCTTCTTCTTACCTCCTGACTTCATCATTTTCATCATCTTGGCCAGATCCTCATCGCTCATGGCCGAAACCGCCCCCATCATCTCATTGAGGTCAACTTTTTGGGAAAGCTTGTTTAGCTTTTCTATGTCTAGGTTTTTTAAAATCGATTTGATGCCGGAAATGGATTGAAAGAAGTTCTTCATTTGCTGTTTGAAAAGAGTTTTAACACATTACACCAGACCGTGAAAAAACGTAAGGTCTATTGGTAATAAGATTAAATGCACAGCATTTGTTTTAAGGTGGATCTTACGTGCATGAAAGATGGGTTTCTGATGGCTGGGTGGCTAATGTAGATTAGAAGGAGAGGGAGATTGAGAAACGGACTGGTCTATTCAGTTAATGTGGCTGCCTTTTGAATTAGTGTTGAAAACACCTCGTCAAAGTAAGTGCCGGCATGTGGGCCATACCAGTTCATATCTCTGGCCTCATGGTGGCGAAGTTCATAATATTCGTCGGGAATGATGTAGCCGGCATACCCGCCATTAAAAGTGCTGACAATGAGGTGTAGACCCTGTTTATTGGCTAAGGTTTCCCATTTTTCCATAAACATACCGGATACTTCTCCTGAAGTGGAAAGTAAGAGGATGTTGCCGATTTTGGTGAAATTGATATTGGCATTGGTTTCTCCAAAAAGTGAGTTGAACACCCAGGGACGGAGTCTGATGTTGTCGGATATTCGATAATGGGCCTCGGGGAGGTGCATAGGTAGGTCAGCCACCCACATTTCCCCGTCCCTTAGTATCTCGACTGAGGTATCTGATCTGATTTCCAAAAGGCTGTCAATATTGGATGCGTATGTTTTGACTTTATCCAGCTCCCTTGCCTCTAAATTTGGGCTGTGGCTGCCTACCGCACCGGAACTGAATAGAGCAAGTTCAAATCGATCCTTTTCTAAGGCTTCCATGAGGTAGAATGGATAGTCGCCGGATAGGCCCATAAACCCACTATGGACCCCAGTGGCGTGAGCGGTGTACGTGAGCAAAGTGGCTTTCTGACCGGTTGTTTTCTCAATGATCAATTGTCTTATAAATGGATCTGTGATTCCATTTTGTACCAAGCGGTTGTTGACGCCTTCTGGCAAGGGCGTTTTATTATAACCCAGGCTTATGGTATCCATAGTTTCCATGGCTTTTTCTATAGCCCCAAGGGTTGAAACCACCATCTGATCCACCACCCCTTTATCGTGACCTCCAAATGCCAACTTTCCCATTAATCCAGGGATATAGCCGCCCATTCCGCTGTGAGTGTGGGTGGCTGAAAACACGATTTGGTCAATTGGGAGGTTTTGTTTGGCGATAGCATTTTTTACTTTTTTAGCTAAATGCGGGTGAACGATTAAAAGCTCATAATTTAAGAAAGCTACTGTCTGATGGGTATCGCTGATCAAAATTGCCTTTACATATGAGCTGTCTTGCACAAATTCATAATGGCCACGTGGCTTGTATCCGACCAGGTCCACCGGCTCAGAAGGAGTCATGTTTTCTCTGCCCCAACTACCGAGAAGAACCTTATTTCTAGATGCCGAAGGCTGAAGAGCGGATATTTCTTCCATCATTTGGAAAAAATATTCCTTATCCCTGAAGTCTGAGCGGTCCACAGGTGCCAACAGCAAAACTGTCAGGAAAAGTAAAAGGCCTGAAATCCAGGCCAGTATTTTAAGGGTTCTTTTCAAATGGAAAACAAATTATGAAGTGTATTCATATTCGCCGTGTGGACCGGAAATAGTGACTTTCTTGCCTTCTCCGGCACTCACGCGACCGATTACCTGGGCTTCCACTCCATGGAATTCAGCAATGTCAATCACTTCTTCAGCATATTTTTCATCCAAATAGACTTCCATCCTGTGTCCCATATTAAATACCTTGTACATCTCCTTCCAGTCAGTTTGACTCTCCGCCTGGATGATGTTGAATAGGGCTGGGGTAGGGAAAAGGTTGTCCTTGATCACATGAAGGTTGTTGATGAAATGAAGGACCTTTGTTTGGGCGCCACCACTGCAGTGAACTATGCCGTTGATTTGAGGTCTTAGGTACTTGAGTACCTCCGCCATGATGGGAGCATAGGTTCGAGTTGGTGACAAAACGAGTTTACCGATGTCGACAGGAGATCCTGGAGCAGGGTCAGTTAAGTTGTATTTTCCTGAATATACCAATTCATCGGGAACGGCTGGATCGAAGCTTTCAGGGTATTTGCTTTTGAGCACTTTGTTGAAAACGTCGTGTCGCGCAGAGGTCAGTCCGTTGCTTCCCATCCCTCCGTTGTATTCGTTCTCGTATTTGGCTTGCCCAAAGGAAGAAATGCCTACAATCACATCATTAGCTTTGATGCGGTCATTGGATATGACATCGTCACGTCGCATCCTGGCAGTGACGGTGCTGTCCACGATTATAGTTCTAACAAGATCACCCACGTCGGCAGTCTCCCCGCCTGTAAGGATCGCATTGACCCCATTGTCACGAAGCATCTGGAGCACCTCCTCAGTGCCTTCGATGATGGCCGCAATTATTTCCCCCGGTATCAAATTTTTATTTCTACCAATGGTAGAAGAGACTAGGATATTGTTGGTGGCTCCCACGCATAGCAAATCGTCGATGTTCATGATTATAGCATCTTGGGCAATGCCCTTCCACACGCTCATGTCACCTGTTTCTTTCCAATAGAGGTAGGCTAGGGAGGACTTGGTGCCTGCCCCGTCGGCATGCATGATGTTGCAATACTCCGGGTCGTTGCCCAAGGTATCTTCTACAATTTTACAGAAAGCATGAGGGTAAAGTCCTTTGTCAAGTTTGGCGATAGCTTTGTGAACATCTTCTTTGGAAGCTGAAACGCCTCGCTGCATATACCTTTCGTTCATGATAGGGGGTGTGTATTTGGGTAGGAAGCAAAGTTAATAATTTAATATCTCGAATGGAAAGTAATAGGTGGGAAAGCTTGGAATAAATCTGCCTTTAGAAAGTACAATGTGGTTCGATGGTGTAAAATGCCTTTTAAACAGTATAAAATGTTATTGATAGGCAAATGGTTGATAATCAATTTTGTGCACATCTATGTTGGGTTCATATTTTAAAATAAAAAATCGTAGCTTACCATTAAAATTTTAAATTAAGGTAATAAATTTGCACTCCTCCGTTTTATTTAAGCACTTAGAGTGCTAACTTTAAAACGTTCAACTAACATCAAATAAAAGCACAAACCAAGAATGGGATTATTTGACTTTTTCTCAAGTGATATAGCAATAGATTTAGGTACAGCCAATACCTTGATTATATATAAAGATAAAATTGTGGTGGATGAACCATCCATCATCGCCATCGACAAGACCACCAATAGGGTGCTTGCCGTCGGCCGCGAAGCGATGAACATGCACGAAAAGACGCATGAGAACATCAAGACAATCAGGCCTTTGAAAGATGGTGTGATTGCTGATTTCTACGCAGCTGAGCAGATGATCCGCGGGATGATCAAGATGATCCCCGGCCACAAAAAGAGTATGTTTCCACAGTCTCACCGCATGGTGATCTGTATTCCTTCTGGTATTACGGAAGTGGAAAAGCGTGCTGTCCGTGACTCCGCAGAGCATGCAGGAGCCAAAGAAGTATACATGGTATATGAACCAATCGCCGCAGCCATTGGTATCGGGATCGACATAGAGAAGCCAATGGGTTCCATGATCGTGGATATCGGAGGTGGTACCACTGAGATTGCTCTTATCGCACTTTCAGGAATTGTTGCCGATCAGTCCATCCGGGTTGCCGGTGATACCTTTACCAAGGATATCCTGGATTACATGAGAAGGCAGCACAACCTATTGATTGGGGAGCGTTCTGCTGAAAAGGTGAAAATTGCCATTGGTTCTGCTTTAACTGAGTTGGACGATGCACCTGAGGATTATGAAATCCGTGGGCGTGACCTGATGACAGGTATCCCAAAAGTCATCAAGGTTTCTTATTCCGAAATTGCATTTGCTCTGGATAAGTCTGTTTCTAAAATCGAGGAAGCGGTATTGAAGGCACTTGAAATTGCTCCACCGGAACTTTCAGCTGATATTTATGATAATGGCATTCATCTTACAGGTGGTGGTGCTTTGCTGAAAGGCCTTGACAAAAGACTACACCAGAAAACCAAACTCCCCATACACATTGCCGAAGATCCATTAAGAGCGGTAGTGCGAGGAACAGGGACCGCCTTGAAAAACATAAATAATTTCAGAACAGTCCTGATGACCTGATGTTTGAATGCAACGCATCTTATTATTTCTATATAGCTTACGCGTATTTCTTATCTTTATTGGTCTAGAAGTTTTAGCCATCTGGCTGATCTTTTCCTACAACTCCCCTCAAGGGGCGGTGTTTTTCAATTCCTCCAACTACTTTGCAGGCTCCGTCCTGCAGGCAAGAGATGGTGTCACGGGGTACTTTACCCTCGGGGCGGCTAATGAGGCATTGGCTGAAAAAAACGCAGAACTTCTCAGTAGGCTGTCTGTAACCATGCAGCCTGCCGATAGTGCTTATCTCGAAATTGACAGCGTTTTGGCTGGTCAACATGAATTTCGCTCAGCCAAAGTGATCAACAATTCTATTCGATTAAATCAAAATAACATCACCCTCAACAAAGGCCGTAAACACGGTGTACGAGAGGGAATGGGGGTGTTTAATGAACAAGGAGTAGTTGGTAGAGTAAAAGGTGTGACAGAGAACTTTTCTTCTGTGATTTCCCTTTTGCATACCGAGTTGCTTCTTTCTTCCAAAGTCAAATCATCCTCTGTTTTTGGTTCGACCAAATGGGATGGAAAGAGCTCCCGTCAAGCCAAATTGCTATACGTACCGCGTCACGTTAACCTTTTGGAAGGTGATACCGTGGTGACCAGTGGTTATAATGCCGTTTTTCCTGAAGGGATCATGATCGGGGTAGTAGATGAAGTTAAGAAGGGGACTGAAACCAATTATTTGGACATTACTATCAATCTTTCCACTGATTTCAGCAGGCTGACATATGTTTATTTAGTTGAAAACCCAATGGAAGAAGAATTAGACTCCCTTTACCAAACGTCAGGCATATATAATGAATAGCAGAACTTTCATATTGGCGATACTTGGTTTTTTTGCATACATGGCTGTACAGGCCTTTGTGCTTAAAAACGTGGTGATCTTTGGGAGTGCTTTCGCCTTTTTGTATGTAATTTATATATTGATTTTCCCATTGGAAATCAAAACCATACCACTGATGTTGGTGAGTTTTCTTTTGGGGTTTTCTATTGACATATTTTATGACAGCTTAGGGATGCATACGGCCAGTCTGGTGCTGGTAGCTTTCCTGAGAAAGTCCTGGTTGAAAGTCCATACCCCCACGGGAGGGTTTGACGACAACACAGATCCGACCGTATTGAATATGGGATTCGGATGGTTTTTAACGTATGCCTTGCCATTGATATTAATTCATCATTTGGCCTTTTTCTATATTGACAATTTGGGAACTGATTTATATATTCCAGTTATTGTGAAGGCGGTATCAAGTGCAGTGTTCACGTTTATACTGGGGGTGATAGTCCAAATGTTGTTTTATAAGAAAAAGAGGGGAATATAATGAACAATCCAAGGCCGGCTATTTTAGTAGCTGTCATTGTTTTGATAGCAGGGGTGCTTCTTACGAAACTGTTTATGATCCAAGTGGCGGATGATAGTTTCCTGAAAAGGGCCGAAAGAAATGCTATCCAACGTGTGGTAGACCACCCGTATAGAGGGCTGGTCTATGACCGCAATGATAAATTGTTGGTATACAACAACCCGGTTTTTGACTTGATGATTATTCCCAAGGAGTTTCAGGTAAGAGATACCGCGCGCTTCTGCCAACTTTTTAAAATTGAGAAGGAAGAGCTTATCGATAAATACCAGGCTGCCCGAAAATATTCTTGGGTGAAGCCTTCTCCCTTGTTAAAAGCCATTTCTAATACTGAGTTTGGAAGAATTCAGGATTTCCTGATTGACTATCCTGGCCTGTTTGTGATGACGAGGTCGGTCCGAGCCTACCCCCAGGCAAGTGCTGCCAATGCCTTGGGCTATATTGGTGAAATCAGTGGTAACCAATTGAAAGGTGATTCCTCCAAATATTACCGCCAAGGGGATTACGTCGGGCTTGCTGGCTTGGAAAGATACTATGAAAATGACTTGCGAGGTCGCAAAGGTGTCAAATACAAAATGGTCAATGTTCGCGGGATAGACAAAGGATCTTTCAAAGGGGGTGAATACGATACACTTTCTTTGGCAGGTAAAAATGTTCAATCCACGATTGATTTGGATTTGCAACTTTATGGTGAAAAGTTAATGGCTGGCAAAAGAGGGTCTGTGGTGGCCATCGAGCCGAAAACTGGAGAAATCCTCTCTATGATTTCCGCCCCCACCTATGACCCAAACCTTTTGGCCGGATCTAGGTTCGGGAAAAACTATGGAAATCTTGTAATGGATGAAACCATGCCTTTGTTTAACCGCCCTATCATGGCAATGTATCCTCCGGGGTCCATATTCAAGGTGGTTCAATCTCTGATTGGACTTCAAGAAGGAATTTTACAAACCAATACTGTTTTCAGTTGTAATCAGGCATTGGTAAAATGTCATCCTCATCCTAATCCTACAAATTTATTTGGGGCAATAAAATACAGCTGTAACCCGTATTATCATCAGGCCTACCGCAAGATGATCAATCGGGAAGTCTCCTCTAACACCTTTAAGGATACCAAAATTGGTCTCGACCAATGGAGGGAGTCGGTGATGAAATTTGGGTTGGGCCAGCCATTGGGGATCGACATGAACAACGAGAAGGGCGGGTCTATACCGTCCAGCAACTTGTACAATAGGATTTACGGCGAAGGTCGATGGAAATATTCCACCATCTATTCCCTTTCCATCGGGCAAGGAGAAATGATGGTAACCCCGCTTCAGATGGCTAATCTTGCCGCAATCTTTGCCAACAAAGGTTGGTATTATCCTCCTCATTTGGTGAAGACGATTGATGGGGAAAGGTCAAATATTCCAGAGAAGTTCAGGACCAAAGTAGAGGTGGGGGTGGATGCCCACCACTTTGACATGATTCAGGAAGCAATGGGAGAGGCACTGATGGGTACAGCCAACAGGGCTATCATAAAAGACATTGCCATAGCGGGGAAAACTGGTACAGCCCAAAACCCCGGAGGTGCTGATCACTCTGTATTCGTAGCTTTTGCACCGAAAGATGATCCCCAAATTGCCATAGCGGTATATGTTGAAAACAGCGGATTTGGTGGTCGTGCCGCCGCCAGTACGGCAAGCTTAATGATTGAAAAATACCTCAGAGGCCATATTACGCGGCCTGCGTTGGAGGATTATGTGTTAGCAGGTAAATTTCTTTATTAATTGAGACAGGACGATTTATATATTAACAAGATTGATTGGATCACCATATTGATCTATATCGCATTGGTCACGATGGGCTGGTTTAATATTTATGCGGCAGTTTATGATGAACAGGCTGCAAAGAGCATTTTCGATTTTTCCATCAATTCCGGTAAGCAATTAGTCTGGATCGGTACAGCGATATTGTTGATTACGATCATTATGGTGGCAGATTACAGGTTGTTTGACAATCTGAGTATGATTCTTTTTGGGTTTTTCCTCTTTATTCTCTTACTCACACCCTTTTTTGGAAAAGAGATTAACGGTCAGCGGGCTTGGTTTGAAATAGGATTTTTCCGATTGCAGCCAGCTGAATTTGCTAAATTTGCCACTGCTTTGGCACTGGCCAAATTTATGGAGTCGCCTACTTTTGACCTATCCAAGACCAAATTTCAAATGCGTGCATTGGGGATTATCGCTTTACCGGTAGCCTTGATCATGCTTCAACCAGACACGGGGACGGCAATGGTTTACAGCGCATTTGGAATAATGCTATTCAGAGAAGGCATGCCACAGCGTTACTATGTGCTTGCGTTGAGCTTTGTGGCCATATCGCTATTGTCATTGGGTATTGAAAACAACCTTTATCTAGCAGCCGGTGTAGCCGTGATTATTATTGGCCTTATATTGATAGGTAAAAAGTCTTGGCAAAGAATAGCTGTACTTTCAGTATTGGGACTATTTGTGGTTGCCTATTCCTATAGCTTGGACTATGTGGTTTCTAAATTACCCGATCACCAGCAAAACAGGATTATGGTGCTCTTCAATCCTGATTTAGACCCGCTAGGTGTGGGCTGGAACGTAACGCAATCCAAAATAGCCATCGGGTCAGGTGGCTTTATGGGGAAAGGTTACCTGGAAGGTACCCAAACCAAGTTTGATTTTGTGCCTGAACAGCATACCGACTTTATTTTCTGTACGCTTGGTGAAGAGTTTGGCTGGATTGGTTCAGCGGTGGTAATTGGACTGTTTATGGCGTTATTGATTAGATTGGTTTTTTTGGCTGAACGGCAAAAGACTCGGTTTTCCAGAATATATGGCTATTGTGTAATGTCCATTTTGCTCTTCCACTTTACTATCAATATTGCGATGACTATTGGGCTTTTTCCTGTTGTCGGGATTCCTTTGCCTTTCTTCAGTTATGGTGGATCATCTCTATGGTCTTTTACTATCTTGTTGTTCATCTTCATCAAGCTGGATTCGCATAGGATTCAGTTGTTGGGGAGGCATTAAGGAAAAGACGGGAGACAGGAGAGGGAAGAGGGAAGACTTAAATAAAAATAGGAGGCTTTTAGACCTCCTCTTTTTATTTGTTTTCAAATTTTCTGAAAACCAATTGTAAAAACTCATTGACTTCCTCGGAGTGTTTATCCCAATTGAGTTCGTGCACATAGCGCTTGTTTATCAGTTCTATCGCTTCCATGAAGCTCTCGCAATTGTCAATGGACTTCAGGGCATGCTTCATCAGGTCATGGTTGCCTTGGAAAAGCTCTCTAGTAAACATGAATTTTTGGTTTAAAGCCAATCCATCTGTTAGCGTATCTATGCTGCCTTTCATGTAGGAGTACGTTTCCGACTCAAATTTTGCCCAAGCCAAAGCAGGGTCAATTGCCTTATCGCGATCTCTAAAGGTAGGTTCCTGAACCTGAGGTTCAGCCTTAGAAGGTTGAGTCTCTTTAGTCTCTGTCTGTTTAGATGTTGATATCTCTTCTTTGGCAACTTTCTCTTTTTGGCTAGTTTCCGGAGTTGGCTCCGGCTTAGGAGTAGGTTCCACCGTCGATGGGGTGTCTGACTTGTCCTCAAAAAGCTGTATCAGCTCGAGTTGGTGTATTTGGTTTAGAGGCTTAAGTAGGATCTCAGGGTTATCTAAATCCCTGTGGATGGACTGATACTTATTGCGTAGAGCCATCTTCAGATCTGGCACAGTAAGACCCATGGAAGCCTTGTCGCCTAGGTGAGTCAAAAGCTCGCCATGCCATTTGATATACTTTTTGGAATCTTTATAATACTGTTCATTATTCTGACCCTTATCGATCAAGATATTGAAAAACATGAATGGATCAATGGCCAAAATTATGGCGTCTTCGATAGCCTCCTTAAGCAAGGGTTCGAAATATTTTCTTTCCACTTTTATAGACCTCGACAATACGTTCATGAAATCTTTCAGGGCATTGTCCACGGCAATATCTCGATAATCGAAGTATGGGCTATTTTTCAATTCTTCCATTTCCTCCTGCCAGGCGTTAAAAAGCGAGCGGATGGTCAGCAAATTGACCTGCTGGCTGGGGGTAAGCTGGATGATCTCCTGTCCGGTCATATACTTCTTGGTGCGGAAATATTCGTCACAAACCGACTCAGAAGCCTTCTGGGCATAGGATTCTAAATAATTGAAATTAATTTTATCAGTCATTGTTATATGGTTTCACAGTAAGCAGACATGGATCATGCCTAAAATCATTATTGAAAACATGAATTTCAAGGAAATCCTTGCTCCCAAAGCAGGGTATAAAGTTATTGAAATTATTCATGAAAATTACATTGACTGGATGCATGCTTGCGGGAAAAAGGGGCGTTGCACCAGTTGTAAAATGGTCGTTGTGGAGGGTATGGATAATTTAAGTGCTCTGAATGACAAAGAACAATTTTTTGCAGAAAAAGGCAGGTTAAAAGTGAATGAAAGATTATCTTGCCAAGCTAAAATTATGGGAGGTGCCCTTAAGATTCGGGTTGCCGAAGAAAATAAGTTTCCTCATATAGAATACAGTGAATAAGTTCGGTCAGGCATGTTTATAGAACCTTCCATAGGGAAAAATACTTTAAAGGAAAAAGAGGGGCATATAGAGGTGATTTGCGGTTCTATGTTTTCGGGAAAAACAGAAGAGCTCATACGTCGTCTCAATAGGGCATTGATAGCAAAGCAGAAGGTTGAAATATTCAAGCCTGCTGTCGATAAGCGTTACCATGAGTTGGATGTGGTGTCGCACAATGAGAATGCAATCCGCTCCACTCCTGTGCAGTTTGCCGATGATATCATGCTTTTAGCCGGCAACTGTGAAGTGGTGGGCATCGATGAAGTTCAGTTTTTCGACAACCAGATCATTAATGTTGCCATTTCTTTAGCCAATTCGGGGAAAAGAGTGATTATGGCAGGTTTGGATATGGATTTTGCAGGGAACCCCTTTGAGCCCATGCCACAACTATTGGCAATCGCGGAATATGTGACAAAGGTACATGCTATCTGCATGAAATGTGGAGGCTTGGCTTCGTATAGTTTTAGGCTTTCTGACAGCAAACAAAAAGTGATGCTAGGGGAGAAAGAAAGTTATGAGGCCAGGTGCCGAAAATGCTTTTATGAGGATAAGAAATAAAAGGAACCCTTGATGCTCCTAAAAACTTCCGGCATAGTTATCAATTATTTGAAATATAGAGAGTCCTCTATTATCGTAAGGATTTTCACCCGGGAGTTGGGTTTGAAAAGTTATATCGTGAATTCGGTCAGAAGTCCAAAAGCCAAGACTAAAATGGGTTTTTTCCAACCGCTTACAATTCTTGATCTCGTGGTTTACGATAAGGAAAAGGCCAATCTCAACAGGATTTCTGAAGTAAAGCTAAAATTGCCCTACCACTGCATTCCTTTTGATTTTCAACGCTCAGGCGTGGCGATGTTTGTGGGGGAGGTGTTGGGGAAAGTGATCTATGAGGATTACCAGAATGAAGCCCTGTTCGACTTTTTGACTCATGCCCTGAGCCATTTGGACCAGCAAAGCACCAAGCTTCATCTTTATCCGCAGTCTTTTTTATTGGAAACGGCCAAGTTTCTAGGGTTTGGGTCGGATGATCCTCATGAGCTTTTTTCGCAATTATATGGGCTCAGTCAGCAGGATGATTTTATCAAAGAGGAAAAAGGTTATTTGGGGGAAATTATGGACCACCCGTTTTCCAATGACCTAAAAGTGCCTGCCGTATTTAGAAAGAAAATGCTGGATGACCTTTTGGCTTTCTATAAGATCCATGTGGAGGGATTTTCTGAACTAAAGTCCATCAAAGTGCTCCGAAGCCTTAATTAACCTTTATCTGCTTACGTGCGGAGGTAAACACCCCTTCAAGGTCGCTTCCGTCAGCTTTTATAAGGCCAACTTCCAGGTCATATTCGCCTGCGGGCAACTGATCCACTCTTATTGGTTCCATCTCATCGGTAGTGAATTCATAACCGTTAAGCTTGATTTTGACCTTATAGCCATCACTTTGCAGTTCACCGTCCAATACCATGAAATCGACAATAACTTCTTCCCCTTCTCCATACTCCTGTCCGTTGAGTGGTAAGTTTAGTATCATAAAAGGTTCATCATTTTCAGGGAAAGGTTGACTGTCCATTACCCGGAAGTCTCTATCCACGTAATTGCCGAATTCTTTCAAAGCCAAGCCTTCTTCATCGACTAGATAGGCGACGGCTCGATAGGTGCCTTGATTAAGCTCCTTTTGAAATATGGGCATATTATACCCAATTGGGTCATTGCCATTAAGGATCATTTTTAACTGAAAACCCATCCCTTTTTCTCCAAAGGGATAATTTTTGACATTAAATTCAAATGGGACCTTGGTAGAACTGAAGTTCTGATTGCCGAGAGGGCTATACATTTCCAGAATGGCATCTGGATAGTCTGAATGTTCTGTGTAAGTGTAAAATTGCACCGAATGCTCTTCGGTATCACCCTCGGCGGGGGAAGTGACGATGTTTTCGGATTTTCTTTCCCTTTTGTTTTCACAACCTATAAAAGTGAAAACCAATACAAAAGCTAACATTCCAATAGCACTTCTAAACATAGCAAAGCGGGTTCTGTTTGGTTAAAGATATTTAATTTTAGGCGAAAATGAATTAACTTGCGATACAAAATAACAATTTACATGAGCGAAATTCTGTATAATGAAATTCCATCTTTGGATTTAGCGGATTTTACTTCCGGAGATGCTGAGAAGAAAGCGGCGTTTGTACAGGCCTTAGGCCAGGCTTACAACAACATAGGTTTTGCTGCCATCAAAAACCATGGCCTATCGCAAGAACTTCAAGATAAGCTATACGCTACTATCAAAAAGTTTTTTGCACTGGAAGATGGTTTGAAATCCCAATATGAAAGACCTGAAATCGGTTATCAAAGAGGGTATACAGGTAAAGGAAAAGAGCATGCTAAAGGTAGAAACACAGGTGATTTAAAAGAATTTTACCATGTGGGGCAAGACTTGAACGATATTCCTGAATCTGACTCGATCAAGTCGGAGTACCCTGAGAATGTGTTCCCGTCTGAAGTGGCACAATTTGAAGAGGTGACCTTGGAGGTTTATAAAACTATCGAAGCAGCTGGCAAAAACATGCTTAGAGCTATAGCTCTTTATTTGGAATTGCCTGAGGATTATTTTGAAGATAAAGTGAGATACGGTAATTCAATACTTCGTCCAATCCACTATTTCCCGATAGAGAACCCTGATGAAGTGCCTGCTGATGCAGTGAGAGCCGCAGAACACGGAGATATCAACTTGATTACCCTTTTGATGGGGGCCAGTGCAGATGGTCTACAAGTGTTGAGAAGGGATGGTCAGTGGATTCCTATCACAGCGTTGCCTGACCAATTGGTGGTGAATGTAGGGGATATGTTGGAGAGATTGACCAACAGAAAACTTAAGTCAACCATTCATAGAGTGGTAAACCCGCCACGGGAAAAAATGAATAGCAGTCGATTTTCCGTGCCGTTCTTTATGCATCCTCGATCCGAGATGGACCTTACCTGTCTGGAGAGCTGTGTAGATGAGCAAAATCCTAAAGCATTTGAAGATGTGACCGCTGGGGAGTTCCTGGATGAGCGTCTCAGAGAATTGGGATTGAAGAAGTAATTTTAGTGGCTGTCAAGAGAGTTCGGTATTATGTCTACCTGCGAGATGTGTTGATTCTCTCAGTGACAGCCTTTGGAGGCCCTCAGGCATTTCTCGCCATGGTATTGGATATCATGGTGAGAAAGCGGGGCTATCTTTCCGAAAGTGACCTGATGGAGCTCAATGCTCTATGTCAGATATTGCCAGGTCCCACTTCTACTCAGACGATTTCTGCAATAGGTTACCGCTTAGGAGGACCAAATCTTGCTTACCTCTCACTTTTCGTTTGGATATTGCCAGCCACCATTTTGATGATCATGGCTGCTGTATTGATTGATTTTTTGCAGGAAAGCACGGCAGGTGCCTTGGATTTTGCGAAGTTTATCCAGCCGATGGCCATTGGGTTTATCATTTTTGCCGCCCAGAAGACCATTCGAATCATGATCCAGACTAAAGAGGCCATGGTTTTAATGATGTTGTCGGCCTTTGTGGCATTCTTTTACAATTCTCCCTTTGTGTTTCCTTTGATGCTTGCCGTAGGAGGGTTGAGTACTTCCTTGAAGTATAACAAGCATCCCAAAGTTGAAGATAAGGCAAATCTGAATGTCAAATGGGCAAATTTCATCCTTTGGGCAGGTGTGCTGATTGGGGCGGCTGTATTGGGGCATTTCACAAGATCGCTACCTATTCGATTGTTTGAGAACTTCTACCGAAATGGAAGTTTGATTTTTGGCGGTGGACAGGTTCTAGTTCCTTATCTCTACACAGAGTTTGTAGAGTTCAAGAATTATCTCAGTTCTGAGGAGTTTTTGACTGGGTATGCGATTTCCCAAGGATTGCCAGGTCCCACGTTTAGTATTAGTTCTTATATAGGAGCTTTGTCAATGCGGGAATTTGGGCTTAGTGGAAAGATTGTTGGGGGATTTATCGCGGCTGCTGGGATCTTCCTTCCTGGAACATTTTTAATTTTCTTTGTGATCAGGTTCTGGGATGATCTAAAAAAATACAGGCCCGTTAGGGCAGCTCTTGAGGGTATCAACGCCGTAAGTTGCGGAATGCTTTTGGCTGCGGCCTACTTGCTTTTCGAACCTTTGGACGCTAATACCTTCAATATTTTAGCTATTGTAGCCACTTATGCCTTACTGCAGTTTACCAAACTTTCCTCTCCATTGATCATTGCCTTGGGGATTGTGGCTGGGGTTAGCTACAATTGGGTCATCTCAATGATTTGAGTTTCTGCATCAACCCTAATAAGCTCACTGCCCAAACATCATTTCCGGCAGGGAATTCTTCATAGCCTGCATATACTATAAATCTATGGCTTGCCTTAATGTCATCACATGAAATCAGAAAGCCTTTCGATACTTTTGGACTTAGCGTTCTTTTAATCTCAATAGCCCACTTTTCTTCTTTCACCAATAGTACTAAATCTATTTCAGCCCCTGCTGAAGTACGGTAGTAATAGTATTCACTGCCTTTTGGAAGAATAGAAAGGATGTTTTCGATTATAAAGCCTTCCCAGCTAGATCCAGCCACAGGATGACTCAATAAATCTTCCATGGTTCCTATGTTCAATAAGGTATGGGTAATGCCTGAGTCCCTAATATAAACCTTTGGACTTTTTACAAGCCTTTTCCCCACATTGTTATGCCAAGGGCGAACTTGTCTGATCAATAATAGATCTTCCAGCATCTCTACATAGTTTTTGATGGTGGGCGAACTTAAATCCATGCTCGCTCCTATTTTACTGAAATTCACCTGTTGGCCCTGTTGATGTGCCAGTATAGTCCAAAGCTTCCTTAGACGACTTGCCGGAATTAGACTTACTATCTGTGGAATGTCTCTTTCCAAATAAGTGGTAATAAAATTCCTTCTCCATCTTAAGCTATTGGAGTCACTCTTGGCCAAAAAACTATCAGGAAACCCTCCTCTTAACCATAATTGATTCAGTGGGGTGTCGGCAGCGTCTATAATTTCTAAAAGGTTGAAGCCATATAGTTCTTCATAAGCTATTCGGCCTGCCAATGATTCTGAAGACTGTTTTATCAGTTCCAGAGAAGCAGAGCCTAAAATTAAAAACTGACCGCTTCTGAATCCTTTCTTTCTTCTCCTGTCTATAACTCCTCGGAGTATACTGAATAATTCAGGCATGCGCTGGATTTCATCTAGAATTACAAGCCTTCCTTCATGAAATTCAAAATAGGCTTCAGGATCTTCGAGTTTTGTTCTGTCGGAAGGACTTTCCAGGTCAAGGTATATAGCATCTCCATCCAGGTTCTCAGCAGCATCCTGAGCCAAGGTTGTTTTGCCCACCTGTCTGGGTCCCAGGATTGCCACTGCAGGGAAATCTTGTAACAGGTCGGCTATTTCTAATGCTATATATCTATTAATCATCTTGCAAATTTATATAAGGATTTTAAATTTACAAGGTTGAATTTGAATATTTACCTTGTAAATTTAAATTTGTGTTTTAAATTTACAAGGTTGTGTTAGAGGTTTTAACCTTGCAAATTTAAAATATGATTTTAAATTTGCAAGGTTAAAATGATCCATAAGGTCTAGAAATGAGGTTTTGGTAAATTTTACGTAAAATAAATATTAGAGAGTGGGAGTCAGATAGCTATTCTCCAACGTAAACTTCTTTAACCTTGTAAGTTTTCTTATCCTGTGATTCAAAATATGTTCTGATAATAATCTCAGCAATAATCCCCGTAGTGATTAGCTGGATTCCGGCCAGGAGAAAGATAAAGCCCAGCAAGAGAATAGGTCTTCCCCAAATGTCTGCGCCAAAAATTTTGTCAATAAGCAGATAGAGATTGATCAAGATACCAATCAAAAAGCTAATTAAGCCCAAGGTTCCAAAAATATGGATAGGCCTCTGAAGATACTTTTGGAAGAAAAGCATCAGGATAAGATCAGCCATTACTTTAAAGGTCCGGCTAAGGCCATATTTTGAATCACCATGAATACGAGGGTGGTGCTTTACATCTACCTCGGTCATGGTTGCGCCTTCCTGCTTGGCTAGAACGGGGATAAAGCGGTGAAGTTCACCATATAATTCCATGTTTTGAGCAATTTGCGCTTTATACACCCTCAAGCTGCAGCCGTAATCCTTGAGATATACCTTGGTGGTGTTGCGAATCACCCAGTTGGCAATCTTGCTGGGAAGTTTTCGGAGTACGAAGCCATCCTTACGGTCCGCTCTTCTTCCTGCCACCACGTCCCAATTTTCATTGATTGCCTTTTTGAGCATCAGTGGGATATCTGATGGGTCGTTTTGCAAATCCCCATCCATAGTGGCGATATACTGCCCGGTAGCATGATCTATCCCTGCAGCTAAAGCAGTGGTTTGGCCATAGTTTTTGTTGAAAATTATCAGCTTGGTTTTGCTGTTGGCTATCTTTTTTACTTCCTGTATGGTTTTGTCAGATGAACCGTCATCTACCAGGATAAGCTCATAGTCCAGCGTGCCCATGGCGAGATAGACTGCCTCGAGAAGGGGTTTGATGTTTTCCTCTTCATTAAAAACGGTGACAACTACTGAAAGCTGGGGGATATGCATAGGGTAAAATTTTGCCAAACTTACGCTTTTTCTGCCTTGGCAGCAAGCCGGATTTTATTGGCGGGCTAGTAATGGACCGCTGCTACGAACTTCGATAAGGTAATTAGGTGTCAAAGCTTCCTCTCGGGTAGATGGGTTTAAAAACCTGCCTTTCAGCCTAGATACATGAAATGCCCCTTTTTCTGCCAAGGTTTCAATCTGAAGATTTGATTGGGACTGTAGAAAATTAAATCCATCTGGATTGACATACAGATATAAAGGCCCCGCTGCGACTCTTTCCAAAATTTCTTCAAAATTAAGTCTTTCGTGAAGGTGTTTTCGCTGGAAGTCAAACGAATAACTGTGCATTTCGAAGAAATACGTCTGCTCTTTTTCGAGCCCTATGCGGTCTGCTTCTTTGGCAAGGGCGGTGCCACCTTGGTACGTTAACAGTTGGGGGTAGAAGTTGATTTGCATCATCATATTGAACACTACTCCCACGGCTAGGGAGAGGGTAATCATGGCTGCCCATCTTTTTTCTGTTTTTTTCCAGAAAATAAAATAGAGAATGCCAAATAGTGTCGGGATTATTGTCGTCCATCCGGGAAATGCATAAACATTGATGATCAACACCAACATGATTATCAGGGCCAAAACAATGTATTGAGTGTTTCTTAAGGAGGTTGGGACATCAAATCTTATCAAGGCTGCCGCAGTAAGGATCGCCATAAAAGGGAAAAGCGTATTTAGGTAGTGAGGGAGCTTGAAACCAGCGAAGGAGTATATGCCGAGGAGGAAAATCAATGTTCCCATAGTCATCCAATCGAGGTTGGTATGTTTTAAAAACTTTGTCCTTAGACCTTTGAAAATTCCAAAGTAGAAAAGAATCGACCATGGCAAGAAAGCCCAAAGGATGGTATGTAGGAAGAATAAGTAGTCCTTACTACGGTCTCCTCCCCAGGTTTCCCCGTCGAATCTTTCAAAGTTTTGGTCCCAAAGGATAAACTTTATACCGGAAATATTTTCCCGTCCCCGGATTAAAAGGTCTGGATTGAGGTCAAACTGTAGGTAATAAGCGTAAAGGACGGGGCTTGAAAAAAGGAAAAACAATGGGATAGAGAAGTAAACTTTGTATTCAAGGAAGAATCTCCAATCTTGTTTTTCAAGGAGATAGAAAAGGAAAGCAAACACAGGAACAGCTGGTCCTATCATCCCTTTGGTCATGAATCCAAGGCTCAGCCCAAGCGCAGTCCCTATTAGATAGGACCATGATCGTTTTTGGTAATAACCCCAAGCCTGCCAGGCTGTAAAGATCATTGCTGCGGTAAGCATAGCGTCCATCCGAACATCACTATTGGCTAAAATAAATGCAAAACTGGTGGCTAATATTGCCGTAGCTAGCCAACCCGTTTTTCTATCGTAAAGGCCACTTCCAAGTCTGAATGTGGAATATAGGCCGAGAAGAGTGAAAAGGAAGGAGGGGAGTTTGTATGCAAATGCATTAATTCCAAAAAGGTTGAAGGATGCTGCACTGGTCCAAAAAAGAAGGTGAGGCTTGTCTAGATACGGCTTGCCTTTGTCAATCAGACTAACGTAGTCCCCGGTCAATACCATATGAAGAGCAATATTGGCATGGTGGGCAGAGTCAGAGTCCATCAATGGGACAAAGAGTGCAAAAATATAGGTAGCTAAAAGGCCGGCAAATAACAGCAACAGAAAAAGCTGGGTAGTATTGCGGTTGGTCTGCTTGGCAAGGTTGGTGTTCATCCCCGTAAATTTTTCTGCAAATTTAGGGATTATTTCAGAACCGAAAGGGTGATAAAAGAAAAAGCCCTCTAAGATAAGAGGGCTTGGAAGGGATTTATTGTTTTGCGAGCAAGGATTTTTCCTTGTGTTTTTTCAGCTGCCTTCTTAACTGTTCGATAGCCTCGTCGGCTGCAGCTTCAAAAGAACCGTTTTGGGTTTTGGAAAACAATTGTTTTCCGGGTACATTCATTTTGATCTCTACGACTTTGTTTTCACTTCTGTCATTTTTATCCAACTTCATGAAAACTTCTCCGTCGATGATACGATCATAGTAGGTGTCCAGTTTGTCCGCTTTCTTCTGAATAAAGTTGATGAGCTTCTGGTCAGCGTCAAAGTGGATTGAATGCATCTGTAATTTCATAATCGTTACGGTTTAAAGTTAAACTTATATTAAGCTTTAGGGTGTGCTTGATCAAACACAGCCTTAAGTTTTTCCATAGAATTGTGGGTGTATACCTGAGTAGCGGCCAAGTTGGAATGTCCAAGTAAATCTTTCACGGCGTTAAGGTCTGCTCCTTTATTAAGAAGGTGGGTCGCAAAAGTGTGTCTCAGGATATGAGGGCTTCGCTTGGAAGTTTGGGCAAAAAGATCAAGATAATGCTTCACTATACGGTAAATTTTCATCGGATACGCCTGCTCTCTAGTAATTGTAACGATAAAATAATCACGATGGTCTAGATTATGAAATGTTTTTTCAAATGTTTTTTGGTATGAAATAATATTTTGTTTAAGTGTTTTCGTTATAGGAATAATACGTTCTTTTTGTCTTTTTCCCAATACTCTAATGAGGTCGGAATTTAGGTCTACATCCTTCCATTGTAGGGCCAAAAGTTCCGAAAGACGCACTCCAGTGAGATACAGAAACTCCATTACCATCTTGTCTCGCTGCCCGTCAAAATCCTCCTTATATTGGATCTCGGAGAGGACTTCTTCTACGTTTTGTTCGGAAATAAATTCCGGTAACCTTTTGGGGGTTTTAAGCGCTTGGATTTTATAAGTTGGGTCTTTCTGGATAACTCCTTCCCTGAGCAAAAATTTATAAAAGGAGCGGAGGGTTGCGATTTTTCTATTGATGCTTCTCGGTGTAAGTTCGCTTTCTACTAAATCGATTACCCACGCCCGGACTTCAGGATGTTGGGCAGCCTCTAGTTGGGTTTGGAAAGCGGTTTGACAAAACTCCTCGAATTGCTCCAGGTCTTTTTGGTAGGCAATTAGGGTGTGGGAGCTGGCCCGTTTGGTGTGTTGTAGGTAGGCTATAAACGACAAAAGCATATTAGTGAATATTTACACTAATATGCTTTATTTATCTTGAGAAAGAAAATGATTAACCCATTTCCTCCGTTTGCATTCTTTGCTTGTATGCAGCTTTGATGACTTCAGTTCTTCTTTTGATAGAAGGTTTCTCAAAATACTGTCTTGCTCTCAGTTCCCTGATTGCTCCAGTTCTGTCAAACTTCTTCTTGAATCTTTTCAAAGCTTTTTCGATAGATTCGTTTTCTTTAACGTTTACTACGATCATAATTTTACACCTCCTTTCGAAGTGCAAATGTAGCCAATTATTCTGTCAATCCAAAAAGAAGCGCTGATTGTGAAATATTATTTCAAAATTTGGCGTCCGATCACCAGTTTTTGGATCTCAGAGGTTCCTTCACCTATGGTGCAAAGTTTGGCATCTCTGTAGTATTTCTCCACTGGATAATCCTTGGTAAATCCATATCCTCCAAAAATCTGTACAGCCTCATTTGCCACCGAAACAGAAACTTCGGAAGCGTAAAGCTTAGCCATAGCACTTTCCTTGGTTACATTTTGACCTTTGTTTTTAAGGTCGGCAGCTTGGAAGATGAGCAACTTAGATGCTTCTACCTGAGTGGCCATATCCGCTAGTTTAAAGCTAATGCCTTGGAAGCTGCTAATAGGCTTGTTGAATTGCTGTCTTTCCTTACTGTATTGGATAGCAGCTTCAAGAGCTCCCTCAGCAATACCCAATGAAAGGGCAGCGATGGAAATTCTACCACCGTCCAAAATTTTCATGGATTGAATAAAGCCGTCTCCAACCTCCCCTAAAATCTGGCTTTTGTGCACTCGGCAGTCCTCGAAGATCATTTCGGCTGTCTCAGAAGAGCGCATCCCTAGCTTGTCTTCTTTTCTACCGCCTTTAAAGCCTGGAGTGTCTCTTTCGACAATGAATGCTGTCATGCCATGTGAATCGCCTACCTCGCCGGTTCTGACGATCACTACGGCCACGTCACCAGATACACCATGGGTGATGAAATTCTTGGCGCCATTCAATATGTAATAATCCCCATCTTCCACGGCAGTGGTTCTCATGTTGCCTGCGTCCGAACCCGTGTTTGGCTCAGTCAGTCCCCAGGCACCCAGAAATTCACAGCTGGCAAGTTTTGGGATATATTTCTTCTTCTGCTCCTCAGTACCGAACATCATAATGTGTCCTGTGCAAAGAGAGTTGTGGGCAGCCATTGATAGGCCAATTCCCGGGTCAAGTTTGGTCAATTCGACAATTGCGGTCACGTATTCGAAATAACCGAATCCGGATCCGCCGTATTCATTAGGGACCAATACGCCCATCAGGCCGAGTTCACCTAGTTTTTTGAATAGCTCCAACGGAAACTTTTGCTCGTCATCCCACTCTTTTCTAAAGGGAGTGATTTCTTTCGCACCAAAATCGCGGATCATTTCCGCTATCATTTTTTGATTCTCATTGAGTTCAAAACTCATCATACTTTTGCTAGTTTATTTGGGTTCACAGTTCAAAATTCCAAATTAGAGAATCTTTTTTTGAATTCTTGCATGGAATTTGACTTAATTTTGAAAATGGTTTTTTTATGGAAACCTTACTTTTATATTTGTTGGCGTAAATTTTGTTTATTGGATCTCGAATTTGTTGATTTTATTCGGATTACATTTCGAAGGATGCAAATCACCCTTAAATGAATTTTTAAGTGAATCTTCCAGGATTTTTTACTCCATGAAGATTTGGACTGCGGTGACCGGCCGCTTCATTTTAAATTAATCAATACTGGTAAAAATTGTTTTACACTAAATCATTTTACAAAAATCAATTATGAAAATTACAGTAGTAGGTACCGGATATGTAGGTTTGGTAACGGGTACATGTTTTGCCGATGTAGGCGTTGAGGTGGTCTGTGTAGATGTGGACCAAAAGAAAATAGATAATTTGAAACAAGGTATTATGCCTATCTACGAGCCCGGCTTGGAGGAAATGGTAGTGCGTAATTACAAAAGCGGGAGGTTGCAGTTTTCTACTGACCTTAGCGAAGCCATAAAGGGTAGTGAAGTTGCTTTCATCGCGGTAGGGACACCTCCAGGTGAAGATGGGTCTGCGGATCTTCAATATGTATTATCGGTAGCTGAAGGGATAGGCAAACACATGGATGATTTCATGGTAGTAGCCACAAAGAGTACCGTGCCGGTAGGTACTGGCAAAAAAGTGCACAACGCGATTAAAAAGGCCTTGGAAGAAAGAAACAGCGATCTAGAGTTTGCTGTGGCATCCAACCCTGAGTTCCTGAAAGAAGGAGCAGCAGTGGAGGATTTCCTTAAGCCGGATAGAATCGTGATCGGTGTGGAGGATGAAAAAGCTGAAGCCATCATGAAGCGTCTCTATAAGCCATTCCAGTTGAGCGGTGACAGAATTATCTATATGGATATTCCATCTGCAGAGATGACCAAATATACGGCTAACGCAATGTTGGCCACCAAGATTTCCTTTATGAATGACATTGCCAACCTTTGCGAACTAGTGGGGGCTGATGCCAACATGGTTCGAAGAGGTATCGGTTCTGATCCTCGTATTGGTAACAAATTCATCTATCCTGGTGTAGGTTACGGTGGCTCTTGCTTCCCTAAAGATGTGAAGGCTATCATCCGAACGGCAAGGGAGTACAACTACGAATTGAAAGTATTGCAGTCCGTAGAAGATGTCAACGAGAACCAGAAATACGTTCTTTCTAATAAAGTGAAAAAGCACTTTGGTGAGGACCTTTCAGGTAAAACTTTTGCCATGTGGGGGCTTAGCTTTAAGCCAAACACCGACGATATGAGAGAGGCTCCGGCCTGTGTGATTATCGACGAACTTCTTGCCGCAGGTGCCCAAGTGAAAGCTTACGATCCTATTGCTATGAAAGAGGCCAAAGAGCATTACATTGGAGACAAGATCACCTATTGCAATGATGCGTATGAGGCTTTGGTAGATGCGGATGCTTTGTTGCTTGTGACGGAATGGTCTGAATTTAGAATGCCGAGCTGGAATGTGTTAACCAAGCTTTTGAATGATAAGGTGATATTTGATGGAAGAAACATCTATGATCCTAAATACTTGAAAGAGCTAGGCTTTACTCATTATGGGATCGGTATCTAATTAAAAGATTGAATCATATATTGAAAGCATAATCAGGTGATTTTTATCCTTGATTATGCTTTTTTTATTTAAAATAAAATTGGATTTTTAGCTATGAAGAAAAAAATATTAATAACAGGTGGGGCTGGATATATCGGTTCCCATACCGCTGTGGCACTTTTTGAGGCAGGTTTTGAGCCGGTGATTGTCGATGACTTTTCCAACTCTGACAAAAGCGCGGTTAAAGGCATTGAGAAAATCGTAGGGCAAAAGGTGAAACTTTATGAAGGGGATTGCAATGATGTCCAACTTATGGAAGAAATTTTTTCAACGGAAGGAATTGCTGGGGTAATCCATTTTGCAGCCTATAAAGCTGTCGGTGAAAGCACTGAGCACCCACTGAAATATTATAAAAATAACGTAGGGTCCCTGTTGGTCTTGCTTGATACTATGCGTAAACATGAGGTCAGCGATATCGTTTTTTCTTCGTCTTGTACAGTCTATGGACAGCCAGATGAAAATCCGGTCAAGGAGTCCACGCCTCGCAAAGAAGCAGAAAGCCCATATGGTAACACCAAGAAGGTGTGCGAAGATATTCTGAATGATTATGTAAAAAGCAAAGCCCCAGTGCGAGTAATTGCGCTTAGGTACTTCAATCCAGTGGGAGCGCATCCGAGTTCTGCTATTGGGGAACTTCCATTAGGAGTTCCAAACAATTTAATTCCTTTTGTCACCCAAACTGGTGCAGGAATTAGGGAGCAGCTTACCGTATATGGTGATGATTATAATACACCTGATGGTACTTGCATAAGGGATTATATCCATGTGGTGGATTTGGCAGAAGCTCATGTGAAATCTATCCAGCATCTTGCTGACAAACCTTCTACATATTATGATTTATTCAACCTAGGTACAGGAGAAGGAAATACTGTATTGGAAGTGGTGAAAACCTTCGAAAAAGTAAGCGGCGAAACTTTGAAGTATAAAATCGGCCCAAGAAGGCCTGGAGATATAGAAAAGGTTTGGGCCAATACAGACAAGGCTGATCAGGTTCTTGGCTGGAAATCCAGGTTGAATTTGGAAGACGCCTTAAGGGATTCCTGGAATTGGCAGTTAAGTTTGAAAGAAAAAGAAAAGATGAGCTAAAACTCATCTTTTTTTTTTATTATTCATGAAATATGGTGTAGAGAACGGTTTCACCTACAGCTTTTAATGTTCTCTGATCTATCAGGTCCATGCTGTCCTGATGGGTATGATGATATTTTCCGAAACCATAGTCAGGGGAGTATTCCACAATGTCAATCATAGGGATATTTGCCACTTGGTTGACAAACACATGGTCATCTATAATTTCATGTGAATCTCTCATTGGGAAAAAGTCTCCATGCCCTAATCTATGAGCATTTCTCCAAACTTTCTGCACAGTGTTGCGGGCATACTGCATAGAGTAACCTTCTCGATAGAATCTTGCCCCTTTCGCACCTACCATGTCCAATAAGATTCCATAATAGGCAGAGTAGCCCGGCTCATGAGGGTTTTTGGACCAATGCTGAGAACCCAAGGCCCACCAGATTTGTGAATGGTTTCTATCACTCGGTTTGGTCTGTTCTGGCTCCCCGTAATCTTCCCCGTCGAAAAGGATGAAATCCACACCAACTTCAGGCTCCAGTCCGGAAGTCGCCAATACCCTGGCAATTTCCAGAATTACCCCAACGCCACTACCGCCATCATTGGCTCCGTCTATAGGCTGGTCGATGGCGTCAGTATCCTTATCGGCCATATGCCTAGTGTCCCAGTGGGCGGCCAAGAGTATCCTTTTGCTTGCCTCAGGTTTGTACGCAGCGAAGATGTTCGTCAGTTTCAGGTTGGTTCCATCATAAGCTTTCGTTTCAAAATCCTGCTCAGTCACAGTCATTCCGTAGGTTTCGAACTTTTCCACCAACCATCTTTTGGTGGCCTGATGCTCTTCAGTATTGGGTACTCTTGGACCAAAATCGACTTGCTTTTGAATAAAGCTGTAAGCAGAATCAGCGTTAAATTCCGGTACTTCCCTTAATTCTTCTTCCGCTACCTGTTCCTCAGTCTGTTCCTGGCCGCAGGAAATGAGCATGGCCAGAAGAATTACGATTATCCAGTTATTCTTCATATGCCCAGTCGATTTTATCTTTCATGTCTTTTACAATTATGCCATTAGTCTTTAAGGTTGCGCGGATTTGATCTACCAAGTCATAGTCCCGGTTTTTCTTTGCGTCAGCATATACATTTAATAGTGCGTCAAGCAAATTGTACTGAATGTCAGTTTTCTCCTCTACCAAACCCAAAATATCTTCCACAAAAACCTTATACTCGCTGAGCATTTTCTCAAAAACCTCCTTTCCCAAGTTTGCTGATTTTAGCTGGCCGGTAAAGCAGCTGTTGATTTTTTTGGTCAGGTTGAATAGGTAACCTATGGCCTGTGCGGTATTGAGGTCATCATTCATTGCGCGGTAAGCATTCTGAATGTTTTGTTCTACTTGCTTTACCTGGTTTTCGTCGATTTCCACCCCTTCTTCGTACTCATACTTCAGGTTTCTTGCGATTCTCAAGGCATTGATAATTTTCTTGTAGCCTTTTTGGGCAGCCTTTAAGGCCTCGTTGGAAAAGTCCAAGGTGGAACGATAATGAGCCGTCAGGATGAAATACCGGATGGTCATAGGGCTATAAGCTTGTTCTAACAATTCATGGTCACCATTGAAAAGCTGCTGCAAAGTAATGAAGTTGCCTAGAGACTTACCCATCTTTTGGCCATTGATGGTAATCATGTTGTTGTGCATCCAGTATTTTGCTGGATCGGTATGATTGCAGGCATTGCCCTGTGCGATTTCGCATTCATGATGCGGAAACAGTAGGTCCATACCCCCACCATGGATATCAAAGTGCTTGCCCAGATACTTGGAGCTCATGGCTGTGCACTCAAGGTGCCAGCCTGGAAAGCCTTGTCCCCAAGGTGAGTCCCACTTCATCAAATGCTCAGGGGATGCTTTTTTCCAAAGGGCAAAATCAATTGGATTTCGTTTTTCCTGTTGCCCGTCCAGCTCCCGGCTACCGGAAACTAAATCTTCAAGCACCCTTCCAGAAAGTTTCCCGTATTTTTCTCGCTCATGATATTTGAGTACATCAAAATAGACACTGCCGTTTACCTCATAGGCTAGTCCTTCTGCCAAAATGTCTTTTACCAGCTGGATTTGCTCGGGGATGTGACCTGTAGCACGTGGCTCAATGTTCGGTTTTTTAGTGTTGAGCAAGTCCATATCCCTGTGATAGGTGTCTGTGTAATGCTGGGCCACTTCCATAGGTTCGAGCTGCTCCAATTTAGCTTTTTTGGCTATTTTGTCCTCCCCGTCATCGGCGTCGGCTTCAAGGTGTCCCACATCTGTAATGTTGCGGACATACCTTACCCTGTTCCCCAGATGGGTGAGATAGCGGTATAAAGTGTCAAAAGTCAGCGCTGGCCGAGCATGGCCCAAGTGGGCATCTCCATACACGGTAGGGCCGCATACGTACATGCCCACAAAGGGAGGATTTATCGGTTCGAAAAGTTCCTTTTTCCGGCTAAGCGTGTTGTATATTTTTAAGTCTTTTGAATGCATCCTACAAATTTATCAAAACGAGAGAGAAAATTAAGAAAACTGTGAAATGAACACATGCCATGTGCTTGGGTTAGATTACCTGAATGTCCAAATAAAAACATCGAATTTAGAGCAAAAAGGTTTAAAATGAACCTAGAGAATAATTTTCTGTAAGGATTATTTCTTTTTTATAGGAAAAAAAATTATTACATTTGTACCCTACTTAGCCGAATTTAGAGAGGGGACAAGCAGTCCCCTCTTTCATTATGCTGAAATTTGAACATGAGTTTAAAGCAGACAATAGAAGAAATTGTAGAGAAGCATCTGCCCGATGCCAGCCATTTTGTGGTTGATGTGGACCTGAAGGAAGCTTCGGGAAAGCAGAAGGTGACTATCCTGATCGATGCCGATGAGGGTCTTAAGATCGATACTTGTGCCAAGGTGAGCCGTGCCGTAGGGGAGGAGCTTGAGGCCAAGGATATACTGGAAGAGGCATATGTTTTGGAGGTTTCTTCTCCTGGGTTAGATTTTCCATTGACCAGCAGAAGGCAGTATCAGAAAAACATAGGCCGTAATATAAAGGTGACGCTGGAGGATGGTGGGGAGCTGGAAGGCGAACTGTTATCGGTGGAGTCTTTGCATGTGGTCATGAAAACAAAGAAAAAAGAAAAAGGGAAAAAAGCTGTTGAGGAAGATGTTCAGGTGGCTTTTGACCAGATAAAGAAATCAATTGTATTAGTCTCTTTTAAATAAACACAATGGATGCTAAAGTTTTAATTGAATCATTTGCAGAATTTGCAAGATCTAAAAATGTGGATCGCCCTACGATGATCCGCATTCTAGAAGATGTATTTAGAGCAATGATTCGTAAGAAATACGAAACTGACGAAAACTTTGATGTAACCATCAATGCCGACAAAGGCGACCTTGAGATTTGGAGGATTAGGGAGATTGTAGACGACGACTCAGAGGATATTTGGGATCACGACAAGATCAGTCTTACTGAGGCAAGAAAACTTGAGCCGGATTTTGAAATCGGTGAAGAGACATATGAGAAAATAGAATTGGAGGACTTTGGACGTAGAGCCGTTCAGATGGCCCGTCAGACGTTGATCCAAAGGATCAAGGATCTTGAAAAAGATTTGCTTTTCCAACAGTACGAGGAATTGGTAGGTGAGATTATCTCCGCAGAAGTTTATCAGGTTTTAGGTCGTGAGGCTTTACTGATGGATAGTGATGGAAATGAGCTTATTTTACCAAAAAGTGAGCAAATCTCTAAAGATAGATATAGAAAAGGTGACGCTGTGAAGGCCATTGTCCACAAAGTGGAAATGGTAAACGGCAATCCTAAAATCATACTTTCAAGAACTTCTCCGATTTTCTTGGAAAGACTTTTCGAAAATGAGGTGCCGGAAGTTTATGATGGTTTGATTACCATTAAGAAAATTGTTCGTGAGCCAGGCGAAAGAGCAAAAGTAGCTGTGGAGTCCTACGATGATCGTATCGATCCGGTAGGTGCTTGTGTCGGAATGAAAGGAAGCAGAATCCACGCTGTGGTGAGAGAGCTTCAAAATGAAAACATCGATGTAATCAATTATACCGACAACTTGGAACTATATGTTTCCCGTGCGTTAAGCCCGGCCAAGGTTAGCTCCATACAAGTTAACGAAGAGGGAAAGAGGCTTTCGGTGTTTTTAAAGCCTGATCAGGTATCTTTGGCAATTGGTAAAGGAGGGTTTAACATCAGACTTGCCAGCCGATTGGTAGGTTACGAAATTGACGTGTTCCGTGAGCTTTCCGAATATGAGGAAGAGGAAGATGTTGATTTGACAGAATTTACCGATGAGATTGAAGATTGGGTTATTACAGAATTGAAAAAGACCGGTTTGGATACAGCCAAGAGTGTGTTGGCAGTGACCAAGGAAGAGCTTCTACGCAGGACGGAGCTCGAGGAAGAAACCATAGATGAGGTCTTTAGAATATTGAAACAAGAATTTGAACAGTAAAAAAAGCGTCGCATAGTTAATTTAAAGACGTTATATTTACACAAAAATAAAATAGCAAGGTTTTAGCGTATGTCAGAAGAAAAAATGATGCGATTGGGCCAGGTAGCCAGAAAGCTCAACGTAGGAATATCTACGATTGTGGATTCTATGGCTAAGAAAGGCTTTGATGTAGAGAGCAACCCTAATTCCAAGATAAGTGTTGAGCAATTCGACATGTTGGCCAAGGAATTTAAGTCCTCTGCAAAGGAAAAAGAGGAGGCATCCCATCTTTCCATAGGCAAACGTCACAACGAGACGTTTACCATCAAAGCTGAATCTGAATCTGAGCCTGAGAGGGAGAAAAAACAGGAGCCTCCCGTCAAACCAGCTCCTAAACCAGAGGAAAAGAAAGAAGAGAAAAAAGAAGAGAAGAAGGAAGAGCCAAAGCCGGAGACTGACAAAGTGCAGGCTTCAGCCGAAAAGCTTCCTGGAATCAAAGTCTTGGGCAAAATAGACCTGGACAAAAAGCCAGCGGAAAAGAAAAAGCCCGAGCAGCCTAAGCCAGAGGCTTCCAAACCTGCTCCTGAAGCTACACCTCACAAAAAGGAGGAGAAGCCTCAACCTGAGAAAAAAGAACAACCAAAAGAGGAAAAGCCAACTCCTCAACCTAAGGCTGTGAAGCCTCAGACTTCTGAACCTGCTAAAACTGAACCTTCAAAAAGTAAGCCTACAGCTCCAGACGCATCTAAGGAGAAAGAGGCACCCAAGCCAGCTAAACCAGCGGACAAAAAGCCAGCAGAACAAAAGCCAGCAGAACAAAAACCTGCTGCTAAAGAGACGCCTGAAAAGCCAAGTGCGAAGCCTGAGGAGAAAAAGCCTGACCAGGTAATTTCTGCCAGAGCAGATGCTCTTAAAGGCCTTACGGTATTGGGTAAAATAGAACTTCCCGCTGACAGATCCAAGAAAAAGGCCAAGCCTGTGGCATCTTCAGATGAAAAAGGGAAAGAGAAAAAGAAAAGACCTCGCAAGAGAATTGATAAAAAACCTGGAGAAGGTGGTGGTCAGCAAAGACCAGGCGGTCAAGGACAAGGTTCTGGACCAGGTCAAGGAAGACCAGGGCCAGGCGGAAGACCTGGGCCGGGTGGAAGACCAGGGCCAGGTGGAAGAGGTAAGCCAGGGGCTAAAGGTCCAGGGGCCGGCCGATTCCAAAAAGCTGAGCCTACTCAAAAGGAAATCCAAGATCAAATCAAGCAAACCCTTGCCCGTCTTCAAGGCGGTGGCAAAGGAGGCAAGAAAAGCAGCCGTAGAGACAAGCGATCTGAAAGAAGTAGAGACCAAGTTGAGGGTGTGGAGGAAAGCAGAATCCTTAAGGTGACTGAATTCATCTCCGCCAATGACCTTGCAAGTCTTTTGGATGTTTCGGTAAACGAAATCATCTCGGTGTGTATGTCTCTAGGTATGTTCGTTTCGATCAACCAGCGACTGGATGCCGAAGCTATCACCATCATCGCCGATGAGTTTAACTATGAAGTTGAATTCTCTAAAGCTGATGAGGATGAAGATGTGGAGGTTGTAGAAGATGCGCCGGAAGACTTGGAGGAAAGAGCTCCGATTGTGACTATCATGGGTCACGTCGATCACGGTAAGACTTCCCTACTTGATTACATCAGAAGTGCAAAAGTAACTTCTGGCGAAGCAGGTGGTATCACCCAGCACATTGGTGCATACGATGTGATGACTGACGATGGACATAAAATCGCGTTTTTGGATACACCGGGTCACGAAGCCTTTACGGCGATGAGGGCAAGGGGTGCCAAAATCACAGATGTGGCCATCATCGTAATCGCAGCTGACGATGATATCATGCCTCAAACCAAAGAAGCCATCAATCACGCCCAAGTGGCAAGTGTACCGATGATCTTTGCAATCAACAAAGTAGATAAGCCAAACGCCAACCCTGAGAAAATCAAGGAACAATTGGCCAATATGAATTTATTGGTGGAAGATTGGGGCGGTAAATATCAGTCTCAGGAAATTTCCGCCAAGACAGGTCAAGGTATTGACGACTTGTTGGAAAAAGTACTTCTTGAAGCTGAAATTCTTGAACTTAAAGCCAATGCCAACAAGAATGCCGTCGGTACTGTAGTGGAAGCCTCGCTTGATAAAGGTAAGGGTTACGTTTCTACAGTGATGGTTCAGGCCGGAACGCTGAGAATAGGTGACATCATGTTGGCCGGTGAGCATTACGGTAGGGTTAAGGCAATGTTTGACCATACAGGCAAAAAAGTAAAAGAAGCTGGACCATCCACACCTGTACAGGTACTTGGTCTAAGCGGTGCCCCTCAGGCGGGTGATATACTTAAAGTGTACGGAACGGAACGTGAAGCGAGAGAGATTGCCAATCAAAGAGGGCAGATCAACCGTGAGCAAACCATGCGTACTAAGAAGCATATCACACTTGATGAAATCGGTAGACGTTTGGCAATCGGAAGCTTTAAGGAACTTAATATCATCATCAAAGGTGATGTGGATGGATCCGTGGAAGCACTTTCTGATTCCTTGCTCAAACTATCGAAAGATGAGGTAAGCGTTAACATTATCCATAAAGGTGTGGGTCAAATTTCAGAGTCCGACGTATTGTTGGCATCTGCATCAGATGCTATTATCCTAGGATTCCAGGTGAGACCTTCTTCCAACGCCAAGAAATTGGCCGAGCAGGAAGAGATTGAGATCCGTCATTACTCTATCATCTACGATGCGATCAACCAGATCAAAGACGCTATCGAGGGTATGCTAGAACCTACATTTGAAGAAGTAATCACTGGAAACATCCAGGTGAGAGAAGTCTTCAAAATCTCTAAAATCGGTACAGTTGCTGGATGTTATGTTACTGATGGTTTTGTTACTAGAAAGAATAAAATCCGCGTCATCCGCGATGGTATTGTAGTTCATGATGGTGAAATCGATCAGTTGAAGCGATTCAAGGACGATGTTGCTGAAGTGAAAGCCGGATACGAATGTGGTATCTCAATCAAAAACTACAATGATATCAAGCTTGACGACATCATCGAAGGTTATGAGATGAAAGAAATTAAGCGTAAGAAATAATTTCCAACATATAGATTTAAAAAGGCGGTTTTATTCAAACCGCCTTTTTTTATTTTTGCACATGGTCGAGGCACTAATCATATTGGTTAACATCCTTTTCTATTTTTCCTTAATCAACCTGGTAGCTGGTTTTATACGACCGGTGTATGCCCTGTGGTTTTTGGATAGGAGTAATAGGTTGAAGGTGATTTGGATATTTGGCAGTGCTGGGATCATCCTGTTTGTGACCAAAATACTATTACAGCTTTTAGCTTAATTGGCTAATTTACTATTCCAATAAGCTTGAGGCATCACGCGATACTGCCCAGATCATAAGTAAGATGAAAGGCTATTTTCAGGACCTGTCCAATACCGTATCCCTTACCCAAAACTTACTTCCAATATGAGTCCATTATGCCTTCTTTTCGGGTCCTCTTCGGGTTCACTATGGGTTATGGCATATCGAATGCATAAAAAATGTGCGTGGGATTGGTGGTGATCTTATTTCAGATGATGTTTTTAAGGGTATTTTAGGACTGGTATTATTCCGTATTAAGATGGAAAAATGTACCTAACAGATAATGAAAAAAGCCGGCTAACTTTAGCCGGCTTAAAATTCTATTCAAATGGGTTTATACCCATGTTATACCAAGCGAAAGCAAATTTATCACTCACTTCATCTATGATCATGCTGGTTGGCTTTCCTGCCCCATGACCTGCATTAGTCTCGATTCTGATGAGAACAGGATTGTCACCTTGATGAACCTCTTGAAGTCTTGCGGCAAATTTAAAAGAGTGTGCTGGTACTACTCGGTCATCGTGATCGGCAGTAGTAACCATGGTAGCAGGGTATTCGGTTCCCTCTTCCAAATTATGTAAGGGGCTATAGTTTTTGATGTATTGGTACATCTCTTCGCTATCATCAGCGGTACCATAGTCATAAGCCCAACCCGCTCCAGCGGTAAATTGGTGATATCTTAACATATCTAATACTCCTACTGCGGGGAAAGCCACCTTAGCCAGTTCAGGTCGCTGCGTCATAGTAGCACCAACCAAAAGGCCTCCGTTGCTGCCGCCACTGATGGCTAGTTTTTCGGATGAGGTGTAATTTTCAGAAATGAGGTATTCTGCAGCCGCAATAAAGTCATCAAAAACATTTTGCTTTTGCATTTTAGTGCCAGCCTCATGCCATTTCTTGCCATATTCTCCGCCACCTCGAAGGTTTGGAACTGCATAGATTCCGCCTTTTTCAAGCCATACTGTATTGGCTACGCTGAAGGATGGCGTCAAACTCACCCCAAATCCTCCGTAAGCATATAGCATAGTTGGGTTGTTGCCATTCAATTCCAGACCTTTTTTATGCGTGATAATCATAGGCACTTTAGTACCGTCCTTACTTGTGAAGAACACTTGTTTGCTCTCATAATCATCAGCGTTAAACTTGACATCCGGCTTGATATGAAGTTCGCTCTCCCCAGAGGCAATTTCATATTTGTAAATAGTGCCAGGTGTAATATATGAAGTGAAGGAATAATATAGATGCTCATCATCTTCTTTGGCCGAGAAACCTCCAGCCGAACCAATTCCAGGCAAATCCACTGTCCTGATTTCTTTTCCCTCCAGGTCAAATTGCTTGACATGCGTGATGGCATCTTTTAAGTAAGAAGCAAAAATGTTTTTTCCCGCCGTGCTGGCCCTTAAGACATTCTCAGTTTCTGGGATTACCACTGTCCAATTCTCTGGAGATAGCTTTTGGATACTTGTTTTGACCACCTTGTTATTTGGCGCATCAATATCCGTAAAGATCAAAAGCTCATCCCCTTTTGATGTAAGTACAGAGTGGGTGTTTTCCATGTCCGAAACTATTGACATGATCTCGCTGCCATCTTTTCGAAGATCCTGGACATAAAGTTCATTACCTGTGGTGCTATTTGCAGCAGAGATGACTAGGAAGTTTTGGTCTTCGGTCACCCTTGCACCTACATATCTTTTTGGGTTTTCATCGTCCCCAAAAACCAAAACATCATCTTCTTGGCTGGTGCCCAATTTATGATAAAAAAGTTTGTGATTGTTGGTCAAAGCCGAAAGCTTGCTTCCGCCCGGCTTTTCGTATGTGCTGTAATAAAAGCCATCATTTCCTTTCCAAGCAATGCCTGTGAATTTAGCATCTTCGATTTTATCCTTAAGTAAGGTTTTCCCCTCGACATCCATCACATAGATATCTCTCCAATCAGAACCGGCCACGGACACGGCATACGCAAACAAGCTGCCGTCTTTGGTGAAATTGGCAGATGCCAATGAAGTTGTGCCATCTTCAGAAAGCTGGTTTGGGTCAAGGAAGACCTCCTCTTGACCGTTTTCACCTTTTTTGCGATAGAGAACTGATTGGTTTTGCAAACCGTCGTTTCTATAAAAATAGGTGTAGTCCCCGTATTCAAACGGAGCTCCCACTTTCTCATAATTCCAGACATCTTCTAGCTTTTCCCTTATCTGAGAGCGGAACGGGATTTTTTTCAGATATTCAAAAGTTACCTTGTTTTGGGCTTGTACCCAATCTTTGGTTTCCTCAGCGTGGTCATCTTCCAACCAGCGATATGGGTCAGCCAATTGTTCGCCCCAGTAGGTGTCGATTTGTTCCCCCTTTGTAGTCGCAGGGTATTTCAAGTCCATTTGCATCTGTGCTTTTGCACCTGTGAATAAGCCTAAGGCTAGGCCTAGGGCTAATATTTTCTTTTTATCCATAGTTGAGATTGGGTTTTTACACATGAAATATAATAAAGACTGAGCAAAAAATCATCTTCATAAAAAAAGCCGGTCAATAATGACCGGCTTTCTACTAATCAATAATATCAAACCCTAGATAGGGTACTAGGACTTTCGGCATCCTGATCCCATTTTCGGTCTGGTTGTTTTCCAAAATGGAGGCTACAATTCGAGGCAGGGCAAGTGCGCTACCATTTAGCGTGTGCGCCAAGGTAGTTTTCTTATCATCCCCTTTGAACCTAAGTTTCAACCTATTGGATTGATAGGTTTCAAAATTACTGACAGAACTTACCTCAAGCCACCTTTCCTGCGCCGCAGAGTAAACTTCCATGTCATAAGTTAAGGCAGAAGTGAAACCCATGTCCCCGCCACAAAGTCTAAGCACGCGGTAAGGGAGCTCCAATTTCTTAAGAAGACCCTGCACATAACTGCTCATGTCTTCCAGCGCCTCATAGGATTTGTCAGGATGGGTGATCTGCACGATTTCCACTTTGTCGAATTGATGGAGCCTGTTCAATCCGCGTACATGTGCTCCCCAGCTGCCTGCTTCCCTTCTGAAACACGGAGTAAATCCTACATTTTTAATTGGAAAGTCATTTTCCGAAACAATGACATCCCTATATAAATTGGTGATAGGAACCTCTGCGGTCGGGATCAAAAACAGCCCGTCAGCGGCAATTTCATACATTTGGCCTTCCTTATCTGGAAGCTGCCCTGTAGCATAGCCTGATGCTTCATTTACCACAATAGGGGGTTGAACTTCGTTGTAACCCTGAGCAGTAGCTTCGTCAAGGAAAAAGTTGATGAGGGCACGCTGAAGCCTGGCACCTTTGCCTTTATATACAGGGAAACCTGCACCGGAGATTTTGGCTCCAAGGTCAAAGTCGATAATGTCATACTTTTTGATCAGGTCCCAGTGGGGCATTTTATCCTCACCAAGTGTGGGGATTTGTCCCTCTTCCAAGACTATTTCGTTATCCTCAGCGCTTTTGCCTGCAGGCACATTTTCATGAGGAATGTTTGGGATGGTGTATAAAAGTTGGGTCAATTCCTGCTCAAACTCATCGTAGCGATTTTCCAGGTCTTTGATAAGGCCCTTGATTTCAGCAGTTCTAGATTTAATTTTCTCTGCCTCATCTTTTTTTCCTTCTTTCATCAACATTCCGATTTGTTTGGAAATGCTGTTGGATTCGGCTTGTAGTTGGTCTCTTTCGGTTTGCGTTTCGCGACGCTTTTGATCTATGTCCAAAACCTGGGTAAGGGTGGTGTCGGCTTCAGGAAAGTTTCTTTTTTCCAGGCCGGCCAATACGGTTTGGTAATTTTCTTTGATGCTGTTTACCTGTAACATGGATGATTATATATTAGAAAAATGAGATAAAGTGCAAAGATAGCAAATTTGACACCAGTTAGGCAGAGGATTTGCTTATAATAAACGGTCTACGCCATCCTATGGGGGTGTGGGTTCTAAAGTTCGGAATAAGTAGATTTTTACTGGCTAGTCTGCAGATTGTAAATTTATTATTAAGAATTTATTGTCTACAGAAGAAAAATTTGCTAATTAAGTTCTGATGATGTAATATTGCAAAGTCACAGTATCAAAAATCCCGGTCCCGGTGATTTTACATTATCCTGAAGACCTTTTTATTCCAATCACAATTAGTCACAATACTTACTTCATTTATTCAATTCGAGTAATATCATACGCTTTTTATGTATAACATAGAAGAATTAAAAATCAGATTGCTGTCTGAACTGAAAGAGATAGCAGAGGAGCTGGGGGTTAAAAACTTCAAAACCCTAAAGAAAGACGAGCTTGTTTATGCCATTTTGGACCAGCAGGCTATCACTCCGGAAAAAGCCCTCCCTAAGAAAAAGCCCTCCCAAGCAGAATTAGAAACATCTTCCTCCCCGGAAGAGAAAGAAAACACTCCTCAAGAACAGCCTGCCAAACCCAAATTCAGACGTCAAAACGTAACTGAAATGGATAAGGATGAAAAGGAAAAGGACGCAAAGCCTGAATCCAAAAGAGAGGAGCCGAAAAAAGAAAAAGAGGCACCAAAAGAAGCTGTAAAGCAAGAAGAACCACTTAAGGCTGCTCCAACTAAAAAAGAGGAGCCTAAAAAGGAGGAACCCAAAAAAGAGCCGAAAAAAGAAGCTCAGACCAAACCTCAGCCAAAGGCCGAAGATAAAAAGTCTTCGGAAGGAAAGCAGGAAGAGTCTGGAAGAAGCTTTAGGCCAAGAAGAAGGGCTGTAGTGGAAGAGGCTGTTTCTAGCAGTAGCAGTTCTGCCGATAGAGCGTCAGAGCAAGATCAGCCACGTAGAAAGCCACAACGCGATGACGATGCCCAACCGCAGTCACAGCCGAATGAGGCTTCAAGAAAGAAATCAAACATTTCTATTAAGGATTTTGACGGAATTATAGAAAACGAGGGCGTACTTGAAATCATGTCTGACGGATATGGATTCTTGAGATCCTTGGATTACAATTATCTGGCTTCGCCGGATGATATATATGTGTCTCCTTCACAGATCAAGCTTTTTGGTTTGAAAACAGGTGATAACATCAAAGGCCAGATACGTCCTCCAAAAGAAGGTGAGAAATATTTCGCCCTTCTGAAGGTAGGAACTGTCAATGGCAAAACTACTGAAGAGATCAGGGATAGAATACCATTTGAGTATCTTACACCATTATTTCCTGAAGAAAGGTTGAATCTTACTACCAAGCCGGATAACTATTCTACCCGTATTTTGGATCTTTTTGCCCCTATCGGGAAAGGCCAGAGAGGTATGATTGTAGCCCAACCGAAAACAGGTAAGACGGTATTGCTTCAGAAAATTGCCAATGCAATTGCTGAAAATCACCCAGAAGTTCACTTGATGATCCTTTTGATTGACGAACGTCCTGAAGAGGTGACTGATATGGCCAGATCAGTGAAGGCTGAAGTTGTGTCTTCAACTTTTGATGAGCAAGCTGAGCGCCATGTTAAGGTTGCTTCCATGGTATTAGAGAAAGCAAAAAGAATGGTGGAGTGTGGTCATGATGTGGTTATCCTTTTAGATTCCATCACGAGACTTGCCAGAGCATACAATACAGTAGTACCTTCCTCAGGAAAGATCCTTTCCGGTGGTGTGGATGCTAATGCGCTTCACAAGCCAAAGAGATTCTTCGGTGCGGCAAGAAACGTGGAGAATGGCGGTTCATTGACCATCATCGCAACTGCTTTGGTGGAAACAGGTTCCAAGATGGACGAGGTGATCTTTGAAGAATTCAAAGGTACCGGTAACATGGAGCTTTCCCTTGACAGAAAACTTTCTAACCGACGTATCTATCCTGCCATCGACGTGCCAGGTTCTGGTACTCGTCGTGAGGATCTGCTTATGGACAAAGAAGAAATGCAACGTATCTGGATCCTGAGAAAACTCATGTCGGATATGACTTCTCAAGAAGCTATGGAATTCTTGCTTCAAAGAATGCGAGGCACTCGGGATAATACGGAGTTTTTGATTAGTATGAACGGGTAGGAATTACTTAAAATAAATAATTTTTAAAGCACCTCAGGATTGGGGTGCTTTTTTTTGGTATAATTAATAAATAGGTGTATTTTTCTATTTAGAGATATAAATTTTTATAAAAAGCATAAATCTATTTTCAAAATGCTTTTATTTGTGGTAAAATTTTTAAAATGATTCAAAAGATCTTATTTATAGCAATTTGTTTTTTGCGGGTAGGTGCAATTCAGGCTCAGACCTTTACCTATAATTCAGATAATGCAGGTTGTAATGGGCAGTTGGGTACCAATGCGTGCTGGACAGTGAGCGATAACTGTACCGGTTCGAATGTAAATAACACAAGTTTGCCATTATCGCTGGCGTCATTCCAAAAGTCTACCGGTTGTCCAATTAACCTAGTATTTGAAAATGGAGATTTAGATATAAATAATCATGTTACACTTGGTAAGGCTATCCAGTCAGTTACAGTTAATACTGGTTCGGTCTTAAATATCTCAGGGAATTTGGTTATCAGCGGAGAAAATCAATTAAATATAATTACAAATGGAGGCCGAGTAAATGTAGGGCAGGATTTGATTATGTCCTCGGGGAAGAATGGTACTGAAACGAAGCTTTTTGTATCAGGGAATGGGCTGGGTAGTTTCAATGTTTCAAATGATATAGATTTAAATAATAGAAGTGAATTACATATCTTGGAGGGAGGTAGGTTAATATCTGCCGGAGACACGGAATATAATGGGACTGATATTGATATCTTTGTAAATAAAGGATTTTTCAGAACTGGAAGTTTGACCATTTCAGGAAATGAAAATAAATTGAATATTGCCAATAATGGAATAGTGGTAATTGATGGTGATGTAAAGTTTAGAGGGAATGATGCTGGATTAGTGATAGGTGGGGATAGTGAAATGGAAATAGGGGGAGATATTGATGTTAGTAATAATTCTAGTTTTCAGATTGATCCAGGGTCTCAAGTTAGAATGTGCGGGAATAATGTAAGTATACCTGATAAGTATAAAGATGATATTATTTCAGACGGTGATTGCTTTTATATTCTCCCCGTGGAATGGCACCAAGTATCCGCCAAATTTCAAACTACTTCTCGATTAAATACCGTTAACTGGTCCACTCTAAAAGAGTGGGAAAACAGCCACTTTGAAATTGAGAGATCAATAGGTGGGGTAAAAAATTATGAGATGATAGGCCGCGTGGAAGGTATGGGATGGACGGATGAGATGACCGAGTATAGCTTCTGCGATGATAACCTGCCATTGAGAGGAGAAAGAATTTATTATAGGATCAAGCAAGTGGACTTCGATGGCACATTTGATTATAGCCAAACCATGATGGTGAATGTGCCTGGGATGCAGGTGACAAAGGGTGATTGGAGGGCGTATCCGAACCCTGTGCGTGGTATTGAATTCAACATCGCTCGGTTAGCAGAGGAGCCGCTTAACTCTAATATTCAGGTCAAAATACTTACTTCTCAGATCCCTGTAGCATCCTTTATTGTTAAAGATGAGGGGGAATTGAATTCTCATCTGCGAAAATTGCTGCCACGTATCCCTCAGGGTGTTTTTGTTGTGGAATTGCAGTCAAACAAACAAGTTGAATACTTAAAAGTCATCAAAGAATAAAATTAATTTTAGTCAATATTGGGATCGCCTTTTCATTTTGGAAAGGCGTTTTTTTGTGCACTTCCAGCTTGAATTAAATATATTAGGTCATGGGGATAGTTCGTTTTGTACAAAACTCAGGATGTGAATAACTGTGTGGATAAATAATTATTCGAATAATGATAAAATTGATTTTAAAGACCTTGTTCAATTAAAATTTTTCTGTATATTTACTTTGTAATGCAAATAAACGGTGTCTAAATGCATTTAAAGATTTTTTAATTTAATTTTTATCGATGGAAAGAAATGAAGGGGCCTGGCTTTTTGATACTCATTTTTTTTACCCTATTACTTTAAAGCAACATTTGAAATCAAAGGCTGGCATGTAGAGCCAGCCTTTGGTTTTATACAAATACCTTATTTTGATTTTCATTTGGTTGTTCTGTGTTTAATTTTGAATATGGAGGTGATTCAGGTTTATTATTTTGTATATTTGTACAAGCGAAATTATTTTTGGTCTAAATTCTTGTTGTAAGAATTTGGCTTTTCTGCGAGTACATATTTATTACTTTCCGATTTTTAGGAGTAAATGCTTGCAATATGAAAATCTTTTTTCAGACAATTTTCTTTTACTTGATACTTACCGCTGGGTTTGCGCAAGGACAGTGTTTTAGGGAATACCCTATTTCAGGGAATTTTTCCTTCAATGTCCCGTTTGGAGTTGAATCAGTTACAGTCGAAGTTTGGGGCGGTGGAGGTAAAGGAGCTGACATGAATATTAATGGCGGTGGCGGTGGCGGTGGCGGCGGTGCTTACTCTAGACAAACCTATCAAGTAACCCCAGGGCAAACTCTCTCTGTTTTTGTAGGGGAAGGAAGTGAAAGTTCTAATCCAGGAGGAGCTTCTTGGGTTTCGTTATCGACAGATGTAAATAACCCTTTTGTTCTTGCAAGAGGTGGGAATTCAGCAGCCTTAAATTCTCCTGAAGGAGCCAATGGTGGAGAAGCTTCCGAAGGAATAGGAGACGTTAGGTTTAGCGGTGGGAAAGGGGGTGGGTTAACCACTGTAACATGTCCTCCGAGAAATAATACGTGCCCTGTTTCAGGAGGCGGTGGCTCATCGGGTGGTATTTTCCAAGATGGGGTTGCTGGGCAAGGGGCAACCGGAGGAGAAGTAGAAGGTGGTGGCAAAGGTGGCGATGGGAGTAGTCAAGGTCAAGGAGGTTCAGATGGGATTAGAGGTGGAGGAGGTAGCGGAAGTAGAAGAGTTACAGATAATCCAGCTCAAAATTATATGCATGGAGGTAAAGGTGGTAATGGCTATGTAAAAATATCATACTCTTGTCCTGATGCAGATCCCAATTGGCCCGATTGTGCCACATTAATTGATGATGGAGCATTAACTGGAGAAGCAATAATTGAATTTTTAACTGGAGTTTGTGAATGGATTCCTCCTGTTGGACTTACTGAGTTTGAAGTAATGGTAGTTGGTGGCGGCGGCGGTGGCGGTAGAGGTGAAATGGCCGGCGGTGGTGGCGGTGGTGGACATATAGAATTGACTTTTACAAATGTTAATAATGGTCAGGGTTTTGGTTCTGATGTACGGATCCCTATCGTAGTGGGTGAGGGAGGGGCTGGTTCAAGCGATTTAAATAATAGAGGTGGTGACGGTAGTCAATCAAGTTTTGATTTGAATGGATCTTTTGCAGTTATTTCAGGAGGTGGAGGAGGTGGAGGTTCCACAAATGATTCCAATGGAAGTGCAGGAACTGGAAATGGTGCATCAGGTGGTGGAGCGAGTGGGAATGGTGATTTTGGCAATGGTGATAGGAATAATGGAGGGGTAGGTATAATTAATGGTCTAGATGGGTCAGGTGGAGGTGGTGGGGGAGCCGGCTCTGCAGGTATAAGTGGTGCATTGGATGCTGAATTTGTATCGGGAGGAAATGGTGGGGCCGGCGTAGAGTCTGACTTTTCAGGAATACGAAATATATATTCTGCTGGAGGTGGTGCTACGGCAACATTAGGGGATTTGTATTTAAGTTCTCAAGGTGTGGGTGGTAGTGAGGTTGGTGGTGTTGCGAGGAATGTTGGAGAAGGTGGTACAGGCCAAACTCCAGGCTCAGCTGGTGGAGCAGGTAGTCTTCAAGGTGGGGACGGTCGATCTGGTATTGTCATTGTCAAGTTTCAATTGATTAGTATTACACCAATAGAATGGGTAAGCATATCTGCCCAGCTTAAACCTTCATTTAGAGAGGTTTTTCTCACCTGGTCCACCGCCAAAGAATGGGAAAACAGCCATTTTGAAATAGAAAGGTCCATCAATGGGACTGCTAACTTTGAAGTTGTGGGACAGGTTATAGGCAACGGATGGGCTGAGTCAATTAGCGAGTACGAGTATGTCGATGACAAACTACCTCTCAAAGGCGGAAATTTTTTCTATAGGCTCAAGCAGGTGGATTTTAACGGTACCTTTGAATATAGCGAAATAGTAGCTGTTAGGGTGCCCCAAGGGGTGTTTACAGAGGGTGTTTGGAGAGCTTATCCCAACCCTGTGCATGGATCGGAATTTCAGTTAGAGCTTCTGGATGCAATGCAATATAACGGCCAAACAATAGTGTGCAGGATTTTTTCATCCACCACCAGCTCAGCACAGTTGTCCTTTAGGGGCCTTGACGAACTTAGGCACGGGGCAGCGGAGCTGTTAGGTGTAGCAACACCTGGTCTGTGGATTTTGGAAGTGCATTGGGGAGATAAAGTGGAGCGGATTAAAATTGTGAAAAAGTGATTAACCTTACTTTTCGAATTAGCGTACTCGCAGTCATTTGATTTTTGTAGTTTTGTAAACTCAAGTACCTGTTTGTTCCCATATGAATTCTCCCATTGAAGTATTAAAAGGTTTTTTCGGCTATAATCAATTCCGAGGTAATCAAGAGGCCATCATCAAGGCAGTATTGAATAAAAAGGACACAATCGTCCTCATGCCAACAGGTGGAGGTAAGTCGGTTTGCTATCAGGTGCCAGCCATGGTTCTTGATGGATTTACCTTGGTGATCAGCCCCCTTATTGCTCTAATGAAAGACCAGGTGGATGCTTTGAATGCCAACGGTATTCCTGCGGCATTTTTGAATAGTACCCAAAGCCAAAGTGAACAGCGGTACATTCTCCAAGAAGTGGAGCAGGGTAAGATCAAACTAGTCTATGTTGCACCAGAAAGACTTTTTTCCCAATCGGCACCCTTATCTGACTTTTTACAAAGTAGCAAACTATCTCTTGTGGCAGTGGATGAGTCTCATTGTGTATCTCAATGGGGGCATGATTTCCGTCCGGAATACCTTAAAATTGGTCAGCTGAGAAAACTACTCCCAAATATTCCTTTTATTGCACTCACAGCTACAGCCGACAAACTGACCCGAAAAGATATAGCTCTAAACTTGGGATTGAAAGATCCACAATGGTTTATTTCTTCCTTTGATAGGTCCAATATTACCTATAGAGTAGAGCAAAAGCGGAATTCATTTGAGAAGTTATTAGAGTTTCTCGAGGAGCAACAAGGGAATAGTGGGGTCATTTATTGTCTTTCCAGAAGGAATGTGGAAGAAACGGCAGAGAAATTACAGTCGGTTGGAGTTTCTGCCATGCCCTATCATGCCGGGCTGCCTAGAGAAGTACGTGAACGGAATCAGGAACAGTTTATTAAAGATGAAACCAAGGTCATGGTGGCCACGATAGCCTTTGGGATGGGTATTGACAAAAGCAACGTAAGGTTTGTGGTACATATGAATCTTCCTCAAAATATAGAAGGTTATTATCAGGAAACCGGTAGGGCAGGTAGGGATGGTTTACCTAGTGAGGCATTGCTCTTTTTTAGTGTGGGGGATTCCATCACGTTAGAGCGGATGTTGGAAAAAGCCGATAATCCTGATTATGTAGCCATCATGAAAGGTAAGCTTGCCAAGATGAGAACTTTTGGGATGAGCCGAACTTGCCGGAGAAAATACCTGATGAATTACTTTGGTGAGGAGTTTCCGGACAGCTGTGGAAATTGCGATATCTGTTTTAGCCAAGGAAGTGCTCGCGATATGACGGTTCCTTCTCAAATGCTGCTTTCAGCCATTGTCCGTTTGCAGGAATCATATGGTCTTGGCTATACCATATTGATTCTGAAAGGATCCAAGTCAGCCAAAATTAAAGAAGAGCATACCAAGCTATCTGTGTATGGAATAGGAAAGGACCAGCCTGAGGATTTTTGGAAAACGCTAGGGGAGAAGTTGATGAAGGAAGGGTATATTGCTGAGGCAGGGAGTCAATTTCCCACGCTCAAGCTTACTACCATGGCCTGGGATAAGCTGAAAAAGAAGGAAAAAATTTTCGTGGCAATGGATGCACCCCAGAAAAAGACATCTAAGGAAGTGTCTTACAACAAAGAGTTGTTTGAAGCTTTAAAAGATTTGAGATTTCAGATTGCCAAAAAAGAGGATATTCCACCATACATTGTTTTCTCCGATGCTACCTTGGTGGAGATGGCTACCTATCGTCCAAACACAAAAGAAGGATTAATGGATATGGCCGGGGTTGGTGCAACAAAGGCTGACCGATATGGGGAAGAATTTTTGGGGATGATAATCAGGTATATCAAATCCCATAACCTTGAAGTCAAGAAGAAGCTTACTGCAAGCAGAGCCACTGTGAAACTGAAAGCTTCAACTGGGGTTTCTGATACGGGTTGGTTGACCTATAAATACCTTCAGGACGGTCTAAATACTTACCAAATTGCCAGCAAACGAAACATGAAAGTCAACACGATTGAAAGCCACTTGGTCAAGTTGGTAAAGAACGGGAAAGTGGAGGCTGAAAAATTTGTGTCTAAAGATGATATAACCACCATCCGTGTTTTTTATAGAAGACTTGAGGACAAGCGCCTCAAGCCAATCAAAGAGCATTTTGGGGACAGGTTTAGCTATTGTCAAATCAAGCTTGCCCTAGCCCACGAATCTTAAAAGAGGGAAAACTTCAATTTAGTAGTTAGGGATTCCAATGCCTTCATGGCTTTTAGGCTGTTTCCCTTTTCGTTAAGTTGAGGGCTGAATGCTGCCACACTAAATTTGTTTGGCATCACGGCAGCAACTCCTCCTCCGACACCACTTTTGCCAGGCAGACCAACTCTGAAGGCAAACTCACCAGATTCATCATAGAACCCGCATGTAAGCATTAAGGAATTTACCCTTTGGGTGTGCCTTTTGGTGAGAATATTTCTCTCCGCAAAAATACAATGACCATTGTTAGCTAAAAAGTTAAATGATCTGGCTAGATCGATGCAGTTCATTTCTAAGGAGCAGTGATAAGTGTATACATCCAACACCTTGTCTATACCGTTGTTAAAGTTTTTGTTGGCTCTTAAAAAATGGGCCAGAGCCATATTCCTGTCGGAGTGGTCAAGTTCCGAAGTATGTACTAATGGATTTACTTTTACCGATTTGTGTCCAGTAATTTCATTTATAAACTTAATGATGTCCTTTTCTGGATCTTTATATTTAGAAACCAAAGCATCTGTTATCACTAAAGCGCCAGCGTTTATAAAAGGGTTTCTTGGAATTCCTTTTTCATATTCCAGCTGTGCTACTGAGTTAAAAGGGTTGCCACTTGGTTCGACATTTACTCTGTGCCAGAGTTTGCTTTTGAATACGTGGAAAACCATAGCAAGGGTGTGTACTTTGGAAATACTTTGAATAGAAAACTCTTTTCTATAGTCTCCTGCTCCATACACATTCCCTTCCAAATCCACTACCGCAAGTCCAAATAAATCTGGGTCTATATCAGCTAATTGAGGAATATAATCGGCTACTTTTCCTTTGAGTTTCAACTGTGATACTTCGTGGTAAACTTCATCCACTAATTCTTGATAGTCCATGAAATGTCAGCTAAATGGTTTGCTTTTTATTTAAAATCTAATAGAATAAATAGGTAAATGTCTGTAATTAAAGTCAATTAAAATTTTATCGTTGTAAAATTGCATTTTATTCATAATAAAAAGTTAAAAAATACCCCCAATTGGGTATTTCAAAAAAGTTGAAACACTTCTATCTTTACATAGGGTGATTAAGCAACTTTTTCCGCTTTTATTATTTTTGAGAAACTTTAAGGAGGTATTTTTTAATAACTTTTTCTACCTCCTTCTTTCTATTTCTTATTCAACCCATTGACCAAATTTGCCTTGCTGGTAATCCTGGTAGGCCTCCATGATTTCCTGTTGCGAATTCATCACAAATGGCCCTTGGGCCACAATGGGCTCATCAAATGGCTTAGCATGGCCTAATATAACTACTGCATCTTCGTTGGCAGTGATATTAAGTTTACCTTCTTCCCTCGCAAATTCGACTAAATTTCTAAACCTCACCTCGGTTCCATTTATATTAACCGTGCCCCTGACCACATAGAAAAAGATGTTTTCATCCGCAGGTATTTCTTTTTCAAATTGCCCCCCATCTTTCATATGGATCGTACTGATCGAAATGGGATTCAAGGTGTCAAAAGCCCCTTTATGTCCATCCCAATCCCCTGCTAGCATTTGGATAGTTACTTTTTCATCATTTGGATAAGTAAAAGAATGGATCTTATCTTTCTGAAGTCCTATATAATTGGGTGAGGCCATTTTGTGTTTGGCAGGTAAGTTTACCCAAAGTTGCAAAATTTCTAGCGGGCCACCTTCTTTTTTGAATCGCTCACTGCTGACTTCTGCATGGATAAGGCCTTTGCCTGCCGTCATCCACTGTACACCTCCAGCTTCGATCACAGATTCGTAACCTGAAGAGTCTTTGTGCGAAATGTCCCCGTCTAAAATAAAAGTAACCGTTTCCATCCCCCGGTGAGGGTGTGGCCCAAAGGGCAACCCATTATTTCCTTTGGGATAGTTTTGATGACCATGATGGTTCAAAAAAAGGAATGGGTCTAAATGTTGCAACGATTGAGTGGGCATGGGACTGTAGGTAATCAAGTCCGCAATCGGGCGAAATTCAGCCGGATGAATTTGTTTTATTTTTCTCATGGGTTGTGAAATATGCATAAAAAAAGCTTGAAGGTTATTCAAGCTTTTCAGTGTTTTATTTTAGCCAAGCCAGGCTGATTTCGTCTGGGGTCTTCATTCTATCCGCTAGTCTCATGTATCTTGCAGAAAGGCCTGCCAAATAGTCTTGGGCTTTTGCTGCTACATCATTGAGGCCTGTTACATTTTCCACGTCCCAAAGCTTCACCAAATGCTCTATAATTCTGGCATAATCCCAGCCGGTATACACCCCGATTTTCTGGGTGATGGCCGAAAACTGACTGAAAAGGGTTGGATTACTTCCACCTTCACCCATTAGAACTGCGGGCATCACAATTTGTTTTTTCATCATTTTCTCAAATGCTACCATGGCACCATTTGGATCAATTTCAAAAATCCTGCTCATGAAAGATTTGTAAGCTTTCTCATGTCGGGCTTCATCACCTGCAATTGTTTTACAAATTCGTGAAAGCACATCATCCCCTGCTTTGGTTGCCAATTTTCCAGTATTTGTGTGGGAAACTTTTGTCGCTCTTTCTTGGAAGGAGGTATAAATAATAGCTTGATAAGGATCCTTCTCAGATCTTGGATCAAAACCATTGTATATAAGTCTATGGATGGTTTGCTCTACAGCTCTCATATCAGCTCGGCCAGAGAGGTAAAGGTATTTATTCAACAAGTCTCCATGCCTATTTTCCTCAGCAGTCCAGGCTTTTGACCATCTTACCCAGCCCCTTTCGCTCAAAAGACTACCCTCTGGGTTGATGCCTTCCAAAAGGTTAAAATAAGTTTGGTAACTTGGAAGAGCTTCTTCGGTGATCATATTCCCAATAAGGGAAGTGATTATGGTGTCAGGAATGCCGGCTGTTCTTTCCCGTAGGGCTTTCACCTGATCGAGCGCATCTGGCTCTGACATGTTGGGAAGGAAGTCAGTAGGTTGCCAGCAGTCATCTGGATCAACCAATACATTGTCGACAGTTTCGCCGACTAGGTCATCAAGTTGACTGATGACCTCCATGTTTTTCTCTAATTCGTGATTTGTAATAGCTTTCATGGTACTTTATAATTCCTATTCGAAAAGAAAATTTCCAGTCTTTCCAATGTCGAATTACACTAGCAGAACGGGATGATTCGGTTTATTTGGGTATAATTTACCCGTATAAACAGCAAGTTAAGGATAATCCTATAAAGCTCAATACGTAAAACCCGTTAATTGTTTTCAGTTTCGTGGAATTATTCCGGTTTTTGAAACCGAAAGAGAGGGGTTTCATCCATTCTATAACCAAGGAGAACCGTCTGTAGATAATCATTTCCTGTTATGGAAAGATTGTATTAAATTCCTTTTTAGATAATATCTGACTTAACCTAATACTATGAAAGCATTGAAAAAACTGGGAATGTTTCTGGCTATTCCCATGATGTTTGCCTGTCAGCAATCAGAACTTCGGCAGGATACCGATTACCAATCTATGAGCGACCAGGAAAGACTCGAAGCAGCCAAAACGATGGCTCAAGAGTTTATCATGGTGGATGGGCATGTGGACCTTCCCTACAGGATGAAAGTAGGCGGGTTTACCCTACAACGTGAGATTTTGGATGTTTCGGAGAGAACAGAAGGAGGCAATTTTGACTTCCCTCGAGCAAAAGAAGGGGGACTGGATGCTCCCTTCATGTCGATTTATATCCCTGCCAGTTATCAAGAAAAAGGTGGCGCGAAAGCCTTTGCAGATTCCCTCATATTGATGACCGAAAGGATTGCCGAAACATGGCCTGACAAATATGCCATGGCCTATAGTCCCAGTGACATTGCTGCTAATTTCAAAAAAGGCTTAGTATCCCTACCCATGGGGATGGAAAATGGGGCACCGATAGAGGATAAAATTGAAAATGTGGCATATTTCCACGAAAGAGGTATCAGGTATGTTACCTTGACCCATGGCAAGGATAACTTGATCGGGGACTCTTCCTATGATGATAGCAAAACTCACGGCGGATTAAGTGATTTTGGTAAGGAAGTGGTTAAGGAAATGAACCGTGTCGGGATCATGGTGGATATTTCCCACGTTTCGGATGAGACATTTTATGATGTAATGGAATTGACCAAGGTGCCGGTGATAGCATCCCATTCGTCAGCTAGGAAATTTACTCCGGGTTTTGAAAGAAATATGGATGATGATATGATCAAAAAACTGGCTGAAAATGATGGTGTAATCATGATCAACTTTGGAGGAAGTTTCATTGATGGGAATTACCAGGAGAAAACCGGAGAAGTGAGAGAGCATATTGTCAATTGGCTGGCTGAAAATGAATTGAGCCGCAATGATCCAGAGGCTCAAAAATACATATCTGAATATTCTGCCAAGCACAATCCATTTCCCGATGTGCAAAAAGTGGCCGACCACTTCGATCATGTAGTTTCCTTGGTGGGTATCAATCATGTAGGCTTGGGTTCTGACTTTGATGGAGTGGGGGATTCTTTACCCACAGGGCTCAAAGATGTCTCCATGTATCCCAATCTTTTCGCAGAATTGTTAAAAAGAGGTTACAGCAAAGAAGACATTGAGAAAATCTGCAGCACCAACGTATTCAGGGTATGGAGAGCCGTGGAGGACTTTGCCTCTAAAAGCTAAAATTTTCTGAAAAAAATCCTTTGCCCAAATACTCCCTCTTGGTATAATTTATGTATTTTACTACTATCAATTTTTCAGTAAATTACAGTTGCCATGAGGGAGTATTTCCTTTTACATCCGGACTACTTTGTAGCCATTATCATTTGCTTGGTAATAGTGCTGCGAATTGTCATGTTGATAGTGAAAGGAGGCTACGGAGATGATGATGATAAGGGGGACGATGGGGATGAAGGAGAAGACGGCGATCCAGTGCTGGATCTGCCGCCAGGCATTGATTTGCCCATAGAGGAAGATGAGTTGATTAGAGGTTGACCATTACTTTTCCAACAAATACCAACCCCTTGGATCCACTTCTGGGGCTTGGTTGCTGCGGATAGTAACCGGTTTCTTAGATAAATCTACGGTCTTTATGCCCTCATCCGTTTTTATTTCCACAGGCATGGTGAAATCGATGTTCTCCAAACTCAGTTGGTAGGTACCCCTTCCTTTTCGCTTTAAGTTTACCTTCGGTATGTCCGTTGTAAAAAGGTACAGGTCAAAAAAGCCCCTCAGACTTTTTTCCGTATAAGTTTCCATAAATTCAATTACCTCATCAGTTGATGTTCGGTTTTGATAAATAAACCGTTCATCGTTGACCAGACCTTTGAGCATGGGGAAAAATAATTCATCCCCAACCATGAATCGCAAGCTGTGCAGGATATATGCCCCTTTGGTATATATTTCAGGATGGTAGGCTTCTTCAGCGGTCAGGTTGGTGCCTTTTACAATCGGTTGACTGTTGGTGATGTCTTTTCTTACCGAGCGGACTTTTTGCTGGTAGGCATCATCACCGCCATGTTTTTGAAAAAACAGCCAATCCCCATAAGCCGTAAAACCCTCATGGATCCAAAAGTCTGCCCAATCTTTCACGCTTACCTTGTTGCCCCACCATTCATGGCCAAGTTCATGATGAAGCAGCCAGTCGTACTGCACATCCCCCATGGGTACGAATTGAAAGTTATTGCCATATCCATTGATCGTTTGGTGCTCCATACCCAAGTAGGGTGTTTCAACTACCGCAATCTTATCATCGGGAAAGGGAAATTCGCCAAAAAAGCTTTCATGGGTTCGTGTGCTGTTTTCCAATACCTTAAGCAGCATTGGAGCTTGGGCTTTGTTTTCCTCCAGCACGTAAACTTCCATTTGGATTGGATTTCCGTCAATGGATGCATATTCTTTGCTCTCCTTGTGAAATTTCCCTAAGGTGAAATTGATATTGTAATTGTTAATGGGGTAGGTGCTTGTCCAGCGGTACGTAATCTTCCTGTCTTTTTCTTCTTCTTGTGCCAAGCGACCGTTGGAAGCGATAAAGTAAGGAGAGGGAGCGGTTAAGTATAAGTCAATCCCTTCCCGCGGTTCGCTGGAAGGGTGGTTTTTCGCCGGCATAAAAATTTTCGCACCTTCATTCTGGCTGGAAAGGCCCATCCAGTGGTTGTCATTTTCATCTTTGGTCCAAGTAAATCCACCTACCCACGGGGGATTGGGAGCTTGCGGTGTTTTACCTCCATAAAAAACGGTTACTTCTTCTGCGCAACCGTTGGGGATATAGATATCGAGAACGTCCTCCGCATGGGCAAATTCTGCCTCATCCTCGTACACCAAGACTTTTGTCACTTGATATTGATTGATCAAGTCAAGACGAAGTGTATCAAGTTTACCTGGGCAACTGAATTTGATAGTGTTACTACCTTTTATTTCCTGGGATTCTGGAAAAAATTCCAATTTCAAGGTGTAGTGCTCTACCTCATATTTTGCCTGAAGGGGATCAACCGGCCCACCCCAGGTCCAGGAGTCTTGGGCTTGTAAACAATTAACCCAAAGGAAAAGAATTAAGCAGCAAAGTAGCCTTTTCATAAAATGTCTTTTGTGAAAAGATACGGAATTCCTGCCACAACTGCTATTCTGAAATTGCCTCTTGGAGTAAGAGTGGGTAGTCGCTGACCAAAATGCTGGGTTTTCGCTGTTTAAAAAACTCACGATAAACATCAAGTCCCTCTTTATTGGCAGCAAGGTCAAACTCTCCCATAGTATCAGTCACTACCGGGATGTTGGCCTTCCTCACTTTTTCATAAAGCTCGAGATCTGCATTTTTATTTACGTAGCCAATAAGGTAATTACTTCCTTTTGAAAGGTCTTTGTAATACTGGATGTCCTCCTCAGACGTAATCAGTACGGATACGAAGTATGGATGTTCATAATCAAAGGCTTCGCGGGCCCTCTCTCTAGAAAATGTCAAAATCATTACCTGATCCAACATCTTGGCAGTCTTTACCTCATTCATGATAGTGTGCACCGGTGCTTCTTTTGCATCAAGCATCAGAAACGCTTCATTATCTTTCGCCCATGACAAGGTCTCCTTTAAACTTGCAATTGGCTCCTCTGTGATCAAAAGCTTGCCCTTTCGGATTTCTTCAGCGGTTTTTTCGGCGATTTTTCCACTGAGGTCGGTGGTCCGGTCTAAGGTTTTGTCATGTAAAAGGAAGAGTTCCCCATCCTTGGTTTCCATGATATCAATCTCATGCATTTTTATTCCCGCCTTTTGGGAGAAATTCATGCTGAAAATGCTATTTTCCATCTTCTCCGGGTCAGTTACACCACGGTGACTACAGACGATGGGCTCAGGAAGCAAAAGCATTTCGCGGAGTGATTGCCCATTAGCATTTAGAGAATGAAGAATGAAAAGCAGGAAAATGGAGAACTTAATCCGCATAAGGGTTTTTTAATTTTCCATTATGTTGTGGCTGTCTAGTTGTTCCTGCACCCAGTCCAAATATTTGGAAAGTAAGTATTCGTTCCACTTGGCCTTGTATTGCTGAGAACTTTCAACCACTACACGGAAACTCGAAGTAGCTTTTGGTTTTGCCAAAGCATTGAAGAGGTCTTCCTGCATGGATCGCTCCTTGACTTGCCGGTCGGCAAATTCCTCCATGATCAGACTTTCATGGTAGGGTTCCATTTTGACAAACTCCACGTAATTATCTGGATTGTCTTCGATTTCGTCCAAAATATCTTCCTCTTCAGGGGTAAGGTCATAACTGAAATGGTCCTCATCATCTGGCAAGGAATAGATTTTCTTGGTTTTGATTTCGTAGAAACAAATCAAGCCTTTGATAAGATATCCGGCGATTTTTTGTTTCTCTGGGTTGGTAAGGGAAAGCATTGCTTTTATAGAATGGATTATTTTTTGGAAAATTAATCAGTAGAAAACTAAATTCAAACTAACTGCTTATATTTAAACATAAGCAATTTCAATTGTCCTCGGTAAGGTCATGAGGAGGCTGTCCAAGTACTCGGTTATACCTTCCCCGAAGGTCCTTCAGGTCTTCGGCTTCTGTAAAGCTTCCTTCTCCGGCCCGCATTGTCATGTGAGCATGCTTTAAAATGATCGTTTCTCGATCTTTTGTTTTAATAAATTGATTCACTATACTCAAGCCCTCCATCAGTCGGATAAGTACTGCAGGATTATCTTTTCCGTATTGTCTCACTTGATTAAAGGCCGCATCGACTATCCCCGCAAAATTTAGGCATTTTACCACCAATCTCAAATGGTTACCCTCGTCAAATCGGTATGGTGACGGGAATTTTTTGTCTGCCAGTTCACTGATGTTGGAAACCAACTTATCCAAGGCAGTAATTGCGGTAAATGGATCATTGATTCCAGGGGACAAAGCCCGTGCGATGACTTCCACAAGTTGGTGAATTGCAAATTGGGAGTCTTGAGTGGGAGTCCGAGCATGGCTTATTACAAATGATTTACGTACAACTTCAGCGTCTTCCTCCTCTAATACCCCAGAGGAGTGCACCTGCACAAGTTCACTTCCTTTCACTATCAAGTCTCCAGGCCGAAAATGGATTACTAATATTAAGTCCTTTTTCGTGGCGAATTTAATCAGGTCATTCCCATTTATAAGTTGTAGGTAGCCGCTTTCTTGGGCGAAAACATAGTTTTTGTAGGGGATTTTACGGATGTATTCATCCAGAAAGTTGTCTGCTTGCTCTTTATTTTCCTTTCCGATTTTGGTTGGAAATATATTCTCAATGCTTTTGTTCAACTTGTCACTTACATCTGAAATGATATTATCTGCTTGAATAATTACGGCTATATGGTGGATATAGATTATTAGCAGAAATATGTTGGCTAATGCAATGATCAAAGTGACCATAATAGAGATATTGGGAATAAACTCATCGGTGGACCCATCCCCTTCTCTCACCACTCTCAGAATAAGAAGGCAGAACATGAATGTAGCAATATAGGTCCCAAGTACTGTCTGATTCAACCTGTCATTCATGAAATTCCTCAACATCCTCGACCCATATTCAGAAGAGGCGAGTGTTAAGGCTACCAAAGTAATAGAAAATACAATACTGGTTACATTAAGCATAGCCCCCGCAATGGTGGTTAGGATTGCCCGAGCAGAGTCAACATCCTCTGTGATCAGATAATCAAACAGTCCAATGGGCTCCATGCTATAACTACTGTCCACATGGATCAGGAAAAATGCCAAGGCAATCGCCGAACTCACAATTATTACTGGTATAAACCAAAAGCTGGTCTTGATCATTTCCCAGATAAAAATCAGGTTGGTTTTCATGGATAAAATATTAAGTCTATTTAAACTAAATTTAAAAAGCGTAGGAGTTGTTCAGACTCATTTTTTATGCAAAAAATAAGCGGTAAATTATTCAGGAAATGAAAAAGAACCATCGTTTTACCGGATTGAATGCTTCGGAGGTTTTGACCAGTCGAGAAAAACATGGTGCCAACTTGATGCCAAAAGAAACCAGTTGGCGTGGGTTGGCGATTCTCAAGGAAGTGATATTGGAACCCATTTTCCTAATCCTATTGGCAGCTGCATCCATTTATTTTTTTCTTGGGGAATATCAGGAAGGGGTTATCATGCTTATTGCCATAGGTTTGGTTTCAGGTATCTCACTTTTTCAGGAAAGGAAAAGCCAGAACGCTATAGACGCCCTCAAAAAAATCAGCAGCCCTCAGGCAAAAGTTTTTCGTGACGGGGAACTGAGCACCATTCCCAGTGAGCAACTGGTGGTAAATGACCTCATGTTGGTGGAGGACGGAGATCTGATACCCGCAGATGCTGTGGTGGTAGAACCCCATGATTTCACAGTTAATGAAAGTATATTGACAGGGGAGTCCTTCCCGGTTTTAAAATCTGCCAACCATAAAGAGCAAATGGTTTATCAGGGAACCTTGGTTTTAGGTGGTAGTTGTGTGACTAGGGTTTCATCAGTCGGGAAAAACACCACCTTGAATAAACTAGGCATAAGTCTGAGGGAAATCGAAGTTAGTAAGACACCTTTGCAGCTTCAGATTTCAAGGTTTGTAACAGGAATGGCCGCAATTGGAGCAGTCGCTTTTTTTATAGTTTGGGGTGTGAATTACTATCTGTCCAAAAACATCTGGGACAGCCTTTTGCAAGGGTTGACACTTGCCATGTCGGTACTGCCGGAGGAGATTCCCGTTGCCTTCAGTACATTCATGGCTTTGGGAGCCTACCGTCTCTACAAAAAGCAGATCATCACTCGAAGCCCCTATACCGTCGAAACTCTTGGAGCGGCTACCGTCATTTGTGTGGATAAAACTGGCACCTTGACTGAAAACAAAATGGAGCTGGCAGCCATCTATGAACACTCCGTCCAGAGGCACTATGATTATTCGGACAGCCCTGGCGAACCTAATGAGGTGTTGGAATATAGTCTTTGGGCCTCAGAGGTGCTGCCTTTTGATTCTATGGAAAAAGCCATTCATGAAACCTACGGCAAAGTGACACAAGTGGATATGAGAAGTACCCATAGGATGGTGCATGAATACCCACTTGGAGGCACACCTCCCATCATGACCCATGTGTTCCGAAATGGAAGGAATGATGATATCATAGCTGTCAAAGGCAGCGCAGAGGGAGTTCTTAGGCAATGCAATTTGACATTTTCTGAAAAGGAAAGCGTCATGAAAAAAGTAGATAATTACACTCAAAAAGGGTACAGAGTATTGGGAGTGGGCAAAGTCTCGGAATGGGCTGGTGCTTATCCGGAGACCCAGTTCGAGTTTGAATTTGAGTTTCTGGGTTTGGTCTGCTTTTATGATCCCCCGAAGAGCAATATTTCTGAGGTTATTTCCAAATTTTATCAAGCTGGGATAGAGGTCAAAATGATTACCGGGGATTATTCAAAAACCGCTCAAGCTATTTCCCAACAGATAGGGATGAAAAACCATGAATCGACCCTGCAGGGTTCTGAGGTAATGCAAATGCATCCTCTTGAACTTCGCAAAACAGTTCGGCATACCAAACTTTTCTCCAGGATGTTCCCCCAGGCCAAAATGAAAGTCATCGAAGCCTTAAAAGCTAACGGTGAGATTGTGGCCATGACCGGAGACGGGGTCAATGACGGCCCTGCTTTAAAAGCAGCTCACATCGGAATTGCAATGGGATTGAGAGGGACGGAGATTGCCAAGAAAGCAGCAGCTTTGGTTTTGATGGATGATGATTTGGATCATATGGTAGATGCGGTGGCTCTTGGCCGGCGGATATATGAAAATCTCAAAAAAGCCATACAATACATTATTTCTATTCACATCCCTATTATCCTAATAGTAACCCTGCCTTTGGTTTTATTCTGGGAGTATACCGCCATTTTCTCACCTATTCACGTAATATTTTTGGAACTGGTAATGGGGCCTACTTGCTCTATAGTTTTTGAAAATGAACCCATAGAACCCGGTTCCATGGATCGACCGCCCAGACAAATGACCAATACATTCTTTTCCCTCAGGGAATTGTCAATTAGTATCGTGCAAGGTTTAATCATCACAGGAGGGTGTTTGGGAATTGGCTATTATTACATGGAAGCTGGAGCGAGTGAAAATCTTGTTCGAACGGTGATTTTTTCCACCTTAATCTTCAGTAACGTTTTTTTGACTTTGACAAATAGGTCATTTTACTATTCCATTCTAAAAACCATGTCTTATCCTAATAGACTAATGCCCCTGATTCTCACAGCCTCTCTTTTAGTATTAGGAGCAGCATTGTTTTTCGAACCTATGAGAGATGTATTTGACTTTGCTCCGATTAACTCCACAATTCTAATACAAGCCTTTGTTGTTGGATTTTTCTCAGTGATTTGGGTAGAGGGGTTCAAGCTTTGGAGGAGGGTTTATAAAATACGCTAAGACCATTCCTAAAGAAAATACTCCTCTATTCCGGTAGGCTTTACTTATATTTGCTTACTAGCTGTACGAAATTAATGGAAGAACCAAATTTTGATTTTTGGCGGTTTTTAGCCGGTATAGGGGTGTTTCTTTTTGGTATGAGCCAGTTGGAAACAGCCCTGAAGGAACTGGCCGGGAAATCATTCCGTAAAATGTTGCAAAGCCTAACCGACCAGCCCTGGAAAGGAGTGTTGGTTGGAGGTTTGATTACTGCCGTTTTGCAGAGCAGCTCTCTGGTGACTTTGATGGTATTGGCTTTTTTAGGAGCAAGAGTAATCAATCTTCGCAGTTCATTGGGTGTAATTCTTGGTGCAAATTTGGGGACTACCATCACTGCCTGGATAGTGGCCACATTGGGATTTAAGCTTAGCGTAGCCGATTTTTCCTTGCCATTTCTTGGTTTAGGAAGCCTTTCAGTGATATTTCTGCAACAACGTCCCGTATTGAAAAACATCGGCTATTGTTGTATAGGGTTCGGACTGCTATTTTTGGGATTGGACTTTATGAAAGTGGCCATCGAAGAAGTGGCCACCCAAATAGATTTTAAGCAATATCAGCAATATGGACTTTGGATGTTTTTGGGGATTGGGATTGTCGTTACAGCCCTGATCCAATCGAGTTCGGCCATGATGGTAATCATCCTTTCAGGTGTCCATGCAGATGTCGTTACCCTTACTCAAGCTGCTGCCATGGTCGTAGGGGCCAATATCGGCACGACTATTACCGTGGCTATCGGTGCCATGGGTGGGGCGGCAGACAAAAAACGCCTGGCTTTGGCCCACCTTCTTTTCAACCTTGTAACAGGTATCTTGATTTATGCCTTCATAGAAAACCTGGTAAACTTGACTTTGAGGCTATTCCCAGTGCAGGATCCATTGATTGATTTGGTGATCTTTAGCACTTTAATCAAGGTGCTTGGGGTACTTTTGTTTTTGCCATTTTTGGGAATCTTGGAGAAATGGCTCAAGCAGCGTTTTTCAAAATCTGAACCTAGAGGGCAAACCCTTTACATTAAAAACGTATCTACCAAAGTGCCAGAAGTGGCCGTGTCGGCTGTGGAAAAGGAGGTGGCCGCTACTTTTGAAAAAACTGTTAATTTCATCATAGGTACTTTTCAGGCTGGGAAAAATCTTCGTAAAATGCCTACGTGGAGAAGGATAGTGGGGGAGGTAAAGGATCCAATTGAAAATTATAATCAACTCAAGGAGATTGAGGATGAACTTACTGCTTACCATGTTTCCCTTCAGGAGGAAGTGCTGAGCGAAGAGGAGGCAGAATCACTGACCAATTTGATGCTGGGGATGCGATCTATGATTTTTGCTGCCAAAGATATCAAGGACATTCAGCATAATCTTCGGCAAATGGAAAACTCGGAAGATGCACTAACTTCTGAGATTTTGAAAAAACTTAGAAATCAGCTTAAAAAGAGTTTGATAGACCTCGAGGCAAGCTTGGCTAAAGATTCCTTGACTTACAACAGCCTAAATACTTGGCGCTACGGGAACGAACTTTTCCTTAAAGAAATCAATACCTTCCTTCATGTCGAACTCCGCAAGAACAGGCAAGAATTATTTCCGGTTTCCACTTTAGCAAATGTCATAAGGCAGGCTTCCACTTCCCTGGAAAACCTTGGTCAGGCTGTAGAGTTATGGAAATTTCGCTCAAAACAGGAAGTTTTAGAGACTTGATTAGGCTTTGACTTCCTCCATTAGGGCATGGTAGAAGGTGTTGGCTGCCAACTGATGAGGGAGCAAGACCACATCCGGCTTTTCGGCTTGCAGAATGCCCACGTCTTTTTCGTGCATGGCAGTCACATATACTTTGCCCTGATATTTATGTCTTCTTAAGGCATGGATGAGATTTATTGAAAGTTCTGTATTGGGAACGGTGCTGATGACGCATTTGGCAGCGCCCAGGGGTAGTGAATCCATCAGGTCCGGATCTTCAATGTCCCCATAGATCACATGGTCCCCTTTTTTTCGCCATTCCTTGACCACCTGGGGGTCAAAATCGATTGCCAGGTACTTGATGTCCTGGTACTGATCCAATAGTTCGGCTACTTTTGACCCAAATCTACCTAATCCAAAAATGATCAAATCGTAGCGGGCATGGATTTCTTCTTCAAACTCTGCCTCCCTGTATGGATGCTTTCTTTCAAAAATGCTCAAAGCAGGGGCGATAAAGTCATATATTGGATGGCTATAAATGATCAAATAAGTGGAAAGTCCAATTGTGATCAAGCCTACCAAGGTGATCAATCCTACCACGTCCTCTGTAATGTGGCCCACTGATAAGCCCAATCCGGCAAATATCAGGGAGAATTCACTGATTTGAGCCACGGTAAGCCCTGCCAGGAAGCCGGTTCTTTTCCTATATCCCATAGCCCCCATGATTACCAAAACGATAATGGGGTTTCCCACCAACACGAATACAGAAAATATCATCGATGAAGGTATCTGATTTCCGATAATTCCCAGGTCGAGGTTTGCTCCCAGGTTTACAAAAAAGAAAAGGAGCAGGAAATCCCGTAAGCTGATAAGTCGACTGCTGATCACATCCTTAAATTGGGAGGAAGCCAAGCTTACCCCGGCCAAGAAAGCACCTACTTCCCCGCTGAAGCCCATTACATCGCCGAGGGCGGCCATGGCTAGCGCCCATGCGATAGCAAACAAGGTTAAAAGCTCTTGAGACTTTGCTAGAAACATACTCAACCGAGGGATGACGAATTTCATCGCGATAAATGTCAATAAGCCCAAAACAGCGCCAGCGAATAAGGTCTGGCCCATGTCATCCCAGAAAGATTCACCTTCGCTTTGACCCATCGCCGAAAGCACAATCATCACTAAAATCACTACAATGTCCTGTACGATCAAAAAGCCTATGGCTATCTGGCCGTGGAGGGAGTCGATTTCTTTTTTGTCCGATAGTAGTTTTACAATGATAATAGTACTGGAAAATGTCAGTGCTACGGCAATATAAAAGCTGTGCAGGTACGTGAAGTCCAATGCCAACCCAATGAAAAATCCGATAAGGGAAGTGAATAAAACTTGTCCCAAGCCGGTTAGTAAAGCAATTTTACCTATAGAATTGATAATGCGGAGATCAAGCTTTAGTCCTACAATAAACAGCAGGATGACAATCCCAATTTCTGCGAGTAGGTGGATATTGTCTTCCGATTTTACGACATTAAGAAATGCAGGCCCTACTAAAATACCTAAGGCAATGAACATCACAATCAAGGGTTGCTTGAGCAACTGACCAAGCCCACCCATCACAGCGGCCAAAAATAAAATAATGGCAAACTCGTAGAAGGGGTTTTCTGCTAAAGATGAAAGCCAGATCATTTGGGGAGAATCAATAGTGGCATGGAACCGTCGTGAATTAAATCATTAAGCATGAATTTGCGAAAAAGCTGATCGTTTAAGGTTCTACTGCCTTTTTGGGCTACTAAATAGGAATTAGGAAGGGTTTGGATATGAGTTTTAATTTCGGAAAATGCATCTGTGCCCTGATAAATTTTGTAGGTGGCCCCCCATTCCGAAAATTTATTCTCAAGAATAAGTAAGTATGCATAGCTGCTATCCTTGTCATCATGCTGAGTGATCACAGTTAGAAATTCTAATTTGACTTTGAAGTTTCGGAAGGTTTCAAGTAAATGAAGCAAACTTTCTTCATTTATGGGAAATCTATAGCTTACGGCTACTACAAACTTAGAAGGTTCAAATGAGGTAAGCGTTGACGGTATTGCCATGATGGGTTTGTTAGTCTCATCTATTATTTTTGTTGCAGTGCTTCCTATCAGTAGTTTTTTTAAAAAACCTGATCCCTTGAGACCAAGCATTACTATATCATCATGCCCCATCACCGATCTTTCATTTATGATCTGGGGTAGGTGTTTTTCAGTCACCAATATGGATACGTCCTCCTCAGGTAATCCTGCTACTTTCATAAGATCCAGCAATTTTGAGGTTGCAGTTTCTTTTTCATGGCTGATGAGCACCTCTCTACTTTCCAAGTCGGAAAGTGATGGCACTAAACTTGGGATCTGATGGACTAAAGTGATCTTGGCGTCAAGTTGCTCGGCAAGCAAACCTGCGAGCTTTACCAATGGCTCGGAGAATTTGGAAAAATCTATAAGGAGAATTAGGCGCTTCTTCATGATAAATTAGTTTGAATATTTATCCATTGAAGTTACCAATTTTAGGCATTTTGATCAATAATAAATTTTCTTTTTATTAATTTTAAAGTGTAGAATTACGGTTCAAAAAAATATCTTGAAAAACTTTAATCATTAGAATGTCTTGTGATGTGTAATGATTATTAGTGAAATTTTGTTCTAAAGTACACAATCTTTAAAATATGCAGTCTCCCCTTAAATTTATTGATTCAAATAATTCAAGTTTTTTTCTAGCAGTCCGTAAAAGGGTCGATCAATATTTTGAGTCCAACGGAATATCAAAGAGAGCCAATACGTCTATGATCGCCAAAACGGTGTTCTATATAGTATCTTTTGTAGCATTATACCTGTTGATTTTATTGCAGGTTTTTCCTCTTTATATCACATTTATTTTAGCTATAGCCTTGGGAATGAACATGGCCTTCATTGGTTTTAATATCTGTCATGATGCACTACACGGCTCCTATTCTTCCAAATCTTGGGTAAATAAATCCTTGGGATTCTTTTTTAATATCATTGGTGCCAACGTATATATATGGAATATCACACACAATAAAATCCACCATACCTACACCAATATTGTGGATCATGATGGGGACTTGGAAGTGGCCCCAGGCATGGTAAGAGTCTCTCCGAAGGAGGAATATAAGCCTATTTATAGATACCAGCATATCTATGCTTTTTTCTTATATGCATTGGCTTCCATATCTTGGTTTTTCAGAAAGGACTACGTTAAGTTTTTTCAGAAAAAAATAGGACAGCATGAAAATAACCATCCAAAAATCGAATACTTCAACCTGTTTTTTTACAAACTGCTTTATTACACCTTGTTCATCATTCTTCCTTTGGTAGTGATGGATATTACTTGGTGGCAATATTTAATTGGATTCTTGGCATTAAATTTTGCTGAAGGCCTTGTGTTGGGATTGGTGTTTCAATTGGCTCACCTCGTGGAGCAGACTTCATTTCCACAACCTGAGGAAAATGAGAATATTGAGGAGGCATGGGCTGAGCATCAAATGAGGACCACAGCAAACTTTTCTCGAAAAAGTAAATTGGCAACATTTCTTTGTGGAGGGCTTAATTGCCAAGTAGAGCACCACTTATTTCCTAAAATTTGTCATATACATTATCCGGCCATATCGGATATTGTAAAAGAGACGGCTTTGGAACATAATTTGCCTTACCATGAGAATGAAACATTTTTTACCGCTTTAAGGTCACACTCTAATTTTCTTAAGAAAATGGGTAGGCCAGTTTCAAGTTCAAAAAGAGAGGAGGTCAAAAGCCTCCAAGAACAGATATAAATATGAATATTAAAAATGTTTTATCGATGGTAATGTTGGCAGGATTTCTTTTTGCCGGCCAACACGCCCTTGCTCAGACGACCAAACCTCTGAGTAAAAAAGAAGTGAAGGCCCAAGAAAAGCAGAATCAAAATAGGGCTGATGTCTTGGATAGAGAGAATCAAGGGAGACAGGATGATGCCAATGCCTTGAGCAAAGATTACAAGAAAAAGGAGAGGGTTGCTAAGAAAGCTAACAGGGATGCCAAAATGGCTCATAAACAAGCCAGGAGGTCTGCAAACATGGAAAAAAAGGCCCAAAAATCTCGAATCAGAGCTGATAAGCAAGTGAAAAAAGCTGCAAAAGCGGGTAGGAAATCAGATGGTAATTAGATGATTTCTATTTAAAAAGGACAAAGAAAAAGGCTTCCGTTTGGAAGCCTTTTTTTAATGCATAGTCTTAAATCCGGGTTCGTAGATGATCCTTACAAAAGAGCTCAATCCCTGAACTTCTGTATTAATGGGGATACCAGATACAATGCCTACCATAAGGTTTTCTGCCAAGGCTACCCTCATCTGTGGACGCATCACGGTCAGCAGCTTGTTGTTGACAATCTCCTTGTTGACCTCCAAACCGATAAAATTTCTGGTACCGGTAATCATATAATGGAAGTTGGTGTTGATTTCAAATATCTGGTGGCTTCCCTTGTGGTGAAATTCCTGTATAAACTTGGGACCTGTATAGATCAGGGTATGGTAATTTCTGCCCCATCTTTTTGCTGCCACAAAAAATGGGTTGTAGATGTTGCCCTGATAGGCTTTTTCTTGGCCCATCCTGTTCAAGTCGGTTAATTCAAACTCATGAATATAGCCAAGTGCCAAAGTAGTGTTGTGCTTCTCTGAAACCAGAAAAGACCACTGAGTAGCCAGCTTTAAGCTTTCCAATCTATTTGATGGCTTACTTACATCAGAATTGGCCATACTAATTGGTTGGCTGTACATGGTGACAGGTAGCTCGATCTCAAAACCCAATCGGTCTATCGGGGCCCATTCGTACTCGATCAGGGTTTCAAACTCATTGTAATGCCGACCAGCCTTCATACCCATCCCCACGTTCCACTCTTTCTCGCCTTTTCTGGCCCCCAAGTCACGGATCAAGTCAATATACAAGGGCTCGGCATGAAGGACCTTTGGCTTTTCTCCCCTTACATTCTCCACCTCCTGAATAAAAAGGCTATCAAGCATCAGGTTTTCCTGACGTACACTGTCCCGCTCTGTTTGCGCAAAGGCTACAAGGGGGAAAATCAATCCCAAAGCTAGGATGAGTTTTTTCATATTTCCATAAAATTAAGCGCGCAAATATATGGAAATGGAACTGATATTATAATGTTAATTTTCTTTAATTTTTACGCCTTTAATTAGAGTTGGAACTATTGATATACAGAGTGTTGAAAAATCAACTTATCCGGCTAAGACTTCTGAGAACCTATGCGTTACTCTTACTGGATGACTACGATTTATGATGCTACAGATGGCTCTGATGGGTGCTATATGGTCGTTATAGTACTTTCGGGCCCCGATTTCCAATTTCTTTCGGTAAGCTTCGTTGCTCAGCATGTAATTTAAGGCATCCTCCATTTCACTGATGTCCTCAATGAAATGAACATTTTCCCCATGGACCAATTTCTCAGGTAATTTATTGACGATAGGTGAGGAAATCATAGCTTTTCCCATGGCAAAGTATTCACCCAGCTTCCATCCGTGGCAATTGAAGACTGAGGGGGTGTTGAAGACTAATGCTGAGTCGTGGGTTTTCCTCAAGAACTCTTCATGAGGTGTGAATTTTTTGACTTCCAAATCCTTGAAATCCTTCACACCCTTGAATTTTTTGTAAAAGAAGAATCCCCCCTCAAATTTACATAAGGGGCTTTTCTTGCAGATTTTCATGAATTCTTTTCTTAAATGATTGGTGCCCATTTGACAGTTAGCGTGTTCCCAAAGGGTGGCAATGGTGAAGATATAAGGCTTTCTACTTCCTTGTGAACTTTTCTTGAGCCCCACAAATTGGTTGAGATAAGATTTTTCCAACTGGTTCTCATAAGTTCTCACAAAGGTCTTCCAATATATTCCAGTTCGGAACCGCAGCTTCCAGAGATTTTGAAAGCAGGTCCAATATGTCTTCCATTTTCCCCAAATCCGGATACTGAAGCCGGGGCCAATCGATATCAATTTGTTAAAATCTTTACGATCCCCTAGGACTTCCAGATTTATATTAATTTTGGCATATACATCGCACCATTGATAAGCATGTTCATATATTTCAGGGCTGTCTCTAAAGTCTATGATATATTTTATTGTCTTGCCAGCTGTATTTACAACAAATGCCATATAATTAAAATAATCGCCATTGTCGCTTTTGTCCCGGCTTTGATAAAGAGTATGAAAGGGACTTCTTTTAAAATTCACATACTTTCTTCCAAAATAATCATATAGTCCAAGTAAATAATAGGTGCTGTAATTGATACGGGTAGCCGGGTCAACAAAAACTTTGGCTGTCTTCATAGTTGAAAAATTGAAGTGAATTATAAAAATAATGCTTTAAGCAATTTACCTAAAATAAGTCAAAATTGAAAACCTAAGAAGTTACTTGCTGCCAATTTTTATTTTAAAAATTGTAAAGTTTTTTGATCTGATTTCCCTTCAAAAAACTCATCTAGGATTTTCTTGAAAACAGGTTCATGAGAAGTTTCCAGAAAAAGGGTTGCGCATGATTTCAACTTAAGGTTATCCGGCGAACCCAATATAGCCAAAGCGGATTTTTCGTTATGCTGGAGCAATATGTTACAGCAGTCCAACAGGTTCTTGCCCAATACAGGATGCGCAAAATACGCCTTTGCTTCTTCCAAGTTTTTAATGCCGTAATATTTGGCTGTGTCGCTATACCCCAAATGGCTCAATTGCGGAAAAATATACCACATCCAGTGAGATGTTTTCCTCCCTTTGAAAAGCTCCATTTTTGCCAGACTCAAACTTTGACTTTGAGCTTCTTCAAAGCGAACTAGATTATATGGATCTTCTAGTTGTCCCATTTCACCAAACCTTCTTCCAAAGTATGTCTTTTCTTGGGCTTCCGGGTGGTCAACTCCAATAAATAATTTAATTCCTCGGTTTTTTCATCCTTCATAAAAATCTCATTGCTTTCATATCGGATGGCTTGCCCGGGCTCCAGGTCCGAAGTAGTGCGGTCAAAACTGATGTACTTTTTGTTTACTTTCAGATAAATGCGGTAAGTCCCACCTTCAAGGGTTTCTTCCCCTTCATTGACAATTACGTAGGAAAAATGCTTTCCCTTGTTATCGGTTTCGTGGACGGTCACTTCGCCTTTAATCTGTGGTTCAGTTTGGGCAAAGGTTGATAGGCTTGTCATAAGGCAAGCCGCCAATATTAAAAATCTTTTCATTGGTGCAAATAGTTGGGTTGTTATCAGCATCAATTTAGATATATTAAATCAAAATAGGGAAAGGTCAATTACAATTTATTTTTCCAGAGCACAATATATCTGAAAGCCAAACTGATATGGTAAGAATAAAAAAAGATGAAAGGTTACCTTAACCTTTCATCTCTTGAATTTGGGAAATCAGGTTATTACGTGGCCTTCAGGATTTTCCATCATCACTGATTTGATTTTTGCCGCCATATCCGGGGTGATTTCCTTAACCCCATGAACCGTTTGCGCATGATGAGCAGCCATTTTCAAGGCTTCATCTTCAGTTGTGGCCTTGATCACTCCATCACAATCAAAACCGACGTCTCTGCAATAGATTACCTTTTCCATTTCTTCATTGATTTGGTGATTAGGTAAATTTACTGAAATATATACTGATTATCAATTTGTTATAAGATTGTGTTAAGTTTCAGCCTCTTTTAAAAGGCTATCCAGGTTTAAAGCCCTTGTATACATTTCCAAGTTGCCGTCTCTTGATTTAGGCCAATTATCTACGGGGCGGTCCCAATATAATTCAACACCATTCCCGTCGGGATCATCCAGGTATAGGGCCTCCGATACTCCATGATCCGCAAGACCTGTAAATGGGTATCCGGCTTGTTTGATCCTCACATAAATCTCTGCCAAATCCTTACGTGTGGGATACAAAATGGCTGTATGGAAAAGCCCAGGTACATTTTTGGGTGCTGCTGAGGCATTTTTGCTAAACCACACGTTGAGCCCTATATGGTGGTGATACCCGCCTGCCGAAATGAAAGCTGCATCCTCCCCATATTTCTGCTGCAGTTCAAAACCCAATAAACCACAATAGAAATCCATCGCCCGTTGCAAATCAGATACCTTTAAATGGACGTGGCCAATGGTGGTGCGACTGGGTATTTTATAGTTGTTTTTCATTGTCTATAGTTTTACGCTCTCTTTAACATTCGACATCGATCATCCGACACTCAACTTCCGACCATGTATCACCTCATGCACAAACCTAAGTTTCTTCTGCACCATCGGCGTGATAACAAATGGATACGCATCTCTAGCCCCCATGCTTCTGTTAAGACTATTTATCATAAGGGAAAGTGGAAACCAATTCCGGATGATGGCTTGGAAGTCGGTTTGGGTGAAGGGGTCAAAATCCACTTTTCCGGATTGCACAGGATGTTCCGGAGCAAGTAATGGTCTAATGGTCAATCCGTAAGAATATGCCGTATCCAGGGTATCAACAATGTGGAGGTAATGAGCCCAAGATTCAGCCCAATCCTCCCAGGGATGCATAGTGGCGTAAGAACTTATGAAGTTTTCTCGCCAATCAGCAGGAGGACCTGTTTGGTAATGATAGTCTAAAGCCCCCTGGTAACTTTCCCGTTCATCTCCAAACAGCTCACGAAATGGCTCCAAATATTCAGTATTCATAACCAGCCTATCCCAATAATAATGGCCTACCTCATGCCTAAAGTGCCCCAAAACCGTGCGATAGACTTCATCCATCTCATTTCTGGCCATTTCTCTTTCCACATCATCGGCCTCGGAAATATTCATCGTGATGACCCCATCCGCATGTCCTGTCAATACCCGTTGACCGGGCGGAACTCCTTCATCGGACTTGAAATCAAAAACCAACCCTACATTTCTATCTTCCACTTTGCTCATCACAGGGATGTCCCATCGGATCAAAGCATAGATCAACCTGTGTTTTGCCACTTCGATGGTGGACCATCGCTCTAGGTGCTCAGGGTTGGAGAGATTAGGAATGGTACGGTTGAGAGAGCAGGCTGTGCAAAATGTATCCTGTTTATCGGCTGGGATAAGCCAATTGCACACCCCATGCTGATGGTTTTGGCATTTCTTAAATAATTCTCCACTCGTTGAATCGGTCCAGAATTCACCAGCAGGGTTTAGGGACTTCATCCTACTGCTTAATGGATCGAAGCCTATTTCGGATTGGCAGTTGGCACATTTGAAGTTTTCAAAATATACCGGTTGCTCGCAGTTGTGGCATTTAAAAAGTCTCATAGGCGCAAGTGATAGCTAATAAGAGATTAAGCATAAAAGACTCAAATGGTTTTGGTTTTTGGAAGTGGCTGAGCGGTTTTATGTGATATTTATCACTAACTTAGAGTATATGAACTCCTTTCTTTGAAAGTTAAACCCGATATAATAATGGAATTAGATTCATTGAAGGAAAGACTTCCCCTTATCACCGACCCCCAATTGCTCGAAGCCTTGAATGCCGAAGGCAAACTGATGACTTTTGAGCAAGGAAAATCCATCATGGAGCCTGGGCAGTTTATCAAAATCGTGCCGATTGTTTTGGAAGGGGCCATCAAAGTGATGAGGACCGATGAGGATGGACGCGAATTATTTTTATACTATCTCGAGCCGGGGGAAACATGCGCCCTTTCTCTGACTTGCTGCAGTGCGCATAAACCGAGTGAAATCAAGGCAGTGGCTGAAGAGAATACTACCATTTTGGGAATTCCGGTTCAGCTTCACGAAAAGTGGATGGATGAATACAAGCAATGGAAAGATTTTGTGTCCAGCACCTATCAGCAGCGTTTTCAGGAAATGCTTGTTGCTTTGGATGCGGTGGCCTTCAAACGCATGGACGAAAGGCTGATGAGCTACATCGTCACCAAAATGAAGCAGTTCAAGGCCAACGAACTCCATACAACCCACCAGGAAATAGCCAACGAACTCGGCACTTCCCGTGAGGTGATATCCCGTCTACTCAAGCAGCTTGAAAAGAAAAAATGGATAGAGCTGGGAAGAAATGTTATTTATATTCGGGATGATTTTGAAGAGTTGATTAGTAAGTAAGGAGTCGAATCTAGGCTTAAAAGTTAAACAAAAGGCCAAAAATGTTGGTTGGTTTGGCGTACCGTTGATTAATTACCCACGGTACGCTTGATTTTATGAACCGACTAATCTTTTTAATTTTATTTTTTTCAAGCCTAACCCAATTGTCAGCCAATCAGGATACGGTGGCGTATTCCTTAGATGAAATAGTAGAATTTAGTCTCCAAAACCAACCCATTTTCCGCCAAATGCGGCTTCAGGAGGATATAGCTGATGCCCAGGTGAAATCGGATATGTCGGGGTGGCTTCCCCAAGCCGGGATATTTGCGGATTACTTTAGATACTTTGAGCAGCCAGTGGCCATCTTCCCGGATTTCAACAATCCTGAATCTGGGGAATTTCAGGAAGTCAGAACTGGGGTGCCGTTCAACTCCAACGTTAACTTTTTTGTTGAACAATCCCTTTTCAACAACGAGCTTTTTTTGGCCAAAGGCCAAGCGGATCTCAGAAGGAAAGAAGCCGCCTATCAGGTGGAGGAATCTAAACTTGACCTCATTTTGGAAGTGGGGAGGGCATTTTATGAAACCCTGCTCAGCCAAGAACAAATCAGGATCAATAAAGAAGACCTTGCCAGGCAAGAAAGACAGCTCAAGGATGCTAGATTGCTGTATGAAGCGGGGATAACGGACAATATTGATTATAAAAGGGCAACTATTACCCTTCAAAATACCCAAGCAGCATTGTTTGAAGCAGAACAGGATTATAAGGCCCGATTGGCAACTCTACAAGAGAGAAGCGGCATTTCCCACCCAATTGAACTGGTTTATGATGAGGAAAGGCTCATTTATCAAAGTTCGCTGGATACCTTGGAAGCCGTGGATGCTGGAAAGCGACCAGATTATCAATTGCTATTGACCCGACAGGATTTGCAGGACCAAGAGGTCAGCTATTTTCGGAGAAGATATATCCCAACCTTGAGTGCTTTTTTCAATTATAACATCATTTATCAAACGCCATTTGGCAATGAAATCTTTAACCGGGCTTACCCCAATTCTTTGGCAGGTTTCCGCCTCAATTTTCCCATTTTTCAGGGAGGAAGAAGAAACCACGACATCCGTGCCGCCAATCTAGAGTATGAGCAACTCAAGTTTGCAGAGGAGGGCCTATTACTTCAAATCAACAGGGAGCATGAGGAGGCCCTCTCCGGCTATAAATCCAGGTTTTACGAGTTTAGGATTTTGGAGAGCAACAAACAGTTAGCCGAGGAGATTTACAATACGGTAAGTCTGCAATACGAAGAAGGGATCAAGAATTTTTTGGAGGTGATTCAAGCAGAAACCGACTTGAGAACGGCCAGGATTAATTATTACAACGCCCTATTCAGGATGATGACCAGCAGACTGGAAGTGCTAAGGGCCAGAGGAACCATTGATGTAAACTTATACGATTGAAGACTAATAATACATATCACCGATATTTATCCATATTGGTCCTACTAGGGCTTTGTGCAGTTTTTTCTTCCTGCGGGGAGGAAAAAGAGGAAGATGAAAGTACAGTAGTGGAAACGGTGAAAGTGCGAAAAGCCGCTGTAAATTTTACCCAGCAATACCCAGCCACGGTCACAGCTTTGGAGGAAGTGGAATTGAGGGCAGATGTCAACGGATATGTCACCCGAATTAATATTGAAGAAGGGCAGCGGGTAAAAAAAGGCCAACTGCTCTATCAAATCGACCAAACAAGATTTGCAGCAAGAAAAGAGCAGGCAGAATCAGCCCTTGCCATTGCCAAATCCAACCTAGAAAGAGCGCAGCGGGATCTTCGCCGGTATGAAGCCCTTCAAGAGGAGGATGCCATTGCGGGACAGATATATGACAATGCCGTGACTGAAGTCCGCAATGCCGAACAGGAAGTTGCCGCTGCTGAAGCAAACCTTGAAAACGCTAGGATAGACCTACAATATGCAAGTATTCATGCGCCCTTTGACGGCACCATCGGTTTTTCCCAAGTGCGGGAGGGTACACTGGTACAGCCTGGGCAGACGCTTTTGAATACCCTTTCCCGCGACGAGCCCATGGGAGTTGATTTTTTTCCGGAGGAAAGATACCTGCGAAAATTCACCTCCCTACAGTTTAATGAGGATACGGAGGCGGACTCGGTTTTCCTTCTCAGATTGCCGGATGGACAAAGCTATCCTTTCACAGGTAAGATCAGAATCATCGACCGGGCGGTGGATAGAAATACTGGGACGATTCAAATCAGACTTACTTTTCCTAATCCAGAATATCTCTTACGACCTGGATTAAGCGCTACTTTAATTGTAAAAGAGGAGGAAAGTAGGGAGGTCTTACTGGTTCCAGAGCAGGCGGTGCAGGAGCAGATGGGTGAATTTTCTGTGTTTATAGTGGAAAACGGGGAAGCCAGACAGGTTAAAGTCCAAACTGGAAGGAAGCTAGAAGGAGAAACAGTGGTGCTCGAGGGATTGGAAGAGGGACTGGAAGTGATTGTTAAAGGTATCCAGCGGGTGAGTGATGGTGCTGCCGTAAGGGTAGAAGAAAATCAGAGGAGATGATAGCAGATGTATTTATCAGGCGGCCCAATACCGCCATCGTGGTATCCATTTTCATATTGCTCTTTGGCATTTTGGCCATCGTAGGTCTGCCCGTTTCCCAATACCCTAACATTACGCCTCCCACCATTCAAGTCACGGCCGTTTATACTGGAGCAGATGCCGAAACGATTGAGCAAACAGTCATCACCCCCCTCGAAACAGAAATCAATGGTACCCCGGGCATGTCCTACATCGAAAGCACCGCCAGTAGCGAAGGGCGTATGACTATCAATATCACCTTTGAGGTAGGTACAGACATAGATGTGGCTGCAGTGGAGGTCCAAAATAGGGTTAGTATCGCTGAGCCACTCCTGCCCGAGGAGGTCAGAAGACTAGGGGTGACCATCCGGAAAAGGAATCCGAGTATACTTTTAATTGTCTCACTGTTTTCCCCTGATGGTACCCATGATATAGATTTTCTGAATAATTACACCAATATCTTTGTCAAGGATGAACTGTTGAGAGTGCCAGGGGTGGGGGATATTTTCGCAAGGGCAGAGGATTTCAGTATGCGTGTTTGGCTCAAGCCCGATCGTCTGGCCCAACTTGGTCTCACTGCTTCGGATGTAATCAATTCTCTACAGGAACAAAATATTCAGATTGCCGCCGGTCGATTGGGGGCACCACCCCAGCCCGATTACCAGGCATTTGAGTACACCTTATTTTCAAATGGGCGCCTTGAAAGCGTGGAGGAATTTGAACAAGTTATATTAAAGGCTGATGAAGATACCAATGCCCTGGTCTATCTCAGGGATGTGGCTGAAGTAGAATTAGGCCGGTTTGATTACGCCCCCAATAATTTTACAGACGGTTTCCCAGCTGCCTATTTGTTGGTTTACCAGACTCCTGAGAGTAATATTCTCGAGACAGAAGAAGGCATTCGGGAAACGATGGATAGATTGAAGGAAAATTTCCCGCCAGACCTGGATTATATCATCCCGTTTGAGTCCGCATCAGTGGTGGATGCATCCATCAATGAGGTGTTGAAAACACTATTTATTGCCCTGGCACTGGTCTGCCTGGTGGTATTTCTTTTTCTGCAAAATTGGCGGGCAACGCTTATCCCCATTTTGATTATCCCAGTATCCATTGTCGGGACTTTTGCATTGTTCGTTCCCCTCGGATTTACTATCAATACGTTGACCTTGTTCGGTTTTGTACTTGCTATTGGAATTGTGGTAGATGATGCAATTGTGGTGGTGGAAGCTACTACTGCCATCATGCAAAAGGAGAAAATATCGGCCAAAGAGGCGGTGAGCAAGGCTATGAAGCAAATTTCAGGACCAGTAATTGCCATGTCGCTTATTGTGGCCTCGGTATTTATTCCGGTGGGCTTTATTCCTGGTATTCTGGGCAGGCTCTATCAGCAGTTTGCTATGGCGGTGGCAGTATCAGGATTGATTTCTGGGTTTGTTGCACTTTCCCTCACCCCGGCGCTCTGTTCCCTCTTGCTCAAGCCTACCGAGGTTTCGGAGAAGTCCACTGGTCTGAACCGCTTTTTCCATCTTTTCAATACATGGTTTGATAGAATGGGAGATTGGTATATCAGAAAGGTGAAGTGGAGTTTTTCCAAGTCTCTGTATTTTATTATTGGCCTGGTGGTGCTTGCAGTGGCCACTGTCTTTATGTTTCAACAAAAATCCACCGGATTTATTCCCGTGGAGGACGAGGGGCGACTTTTTGTTGCCTTTGAACTTCCCGAAGGCTCTTCCACAGCACGATCACTTTCTACCATCAAAAGGCTGATGGAGATATTGGACGAACAGGAAGAAGTGCTGCATTACTCTGCTGTGACCGGCCTGAATGCCGTCAACTTTGCCACTAAGTCCAACAGTGGGACCGTTTTCACTCAGCTGACTCCTTGGAATGAAAGAAAGGGAAGTGGTCAAGGTGCCTTTGAAGTAAGGGATAGGTTGGAAGGTATTCTCGCAGAAGAGCTTCCTGAGGCAAAAATTGTTATACTCGCCCCACCTGCAATTCCCGGGCTGGGCAGTACTTCAGGGTTTTCCTTTGTATTCCAGGAATTGGAAGCCGGAGGAGATATCAAGGATTTTGAAGAAAATCTGCAAGCTTTCATTGAGGAAGCCAATGACCATCCAGACATCAACAATGCCATCAGCTTTTTCAGCGCATCCACCCCTGCCTATAGATTCAATCTTGATCGGGAGAAAACCGCTAGGCTTGGGCTTAATATCGGTGAAGCATACAGAACCCTTCAGGCATATCTAGGGAGTTTTTATGTGAACGATTTTATCCTTTACGGGCGTAATTTCCGGGTTTTGGTGCAGGCGGATAGTGAATACAGGGGAAAGCCTGAGGCAATTTCCCAGTTTTTTCTACGAGACGATACGGGTGGACTTACACCATTAAGCTCACTTGCTGAGGTGGAGCTGATAGAAAACGCTCCTTTGATCAACCATTTTAACCTCTTCCGCTCGGCTACCATCAATGGTGAAGCCTCCCCTGGTAAAAGCTCTGGGGATGCCATTGCTGCCTTGGAGGGTTTGGCCGCCAAACACCTTCCCACTGGATATGGATATGAGTTTTCAGGCATCACCCGGGAAGAAGTAAAAACCGGCTCAAGCACCATCATCATTTTCTTACTATCCATCGTTTTCGTTTTTCTATGTTTGACTGCCTTGTATGAAAGTTGGTCGGTTCCTTTTTCCGTTCTGTTAGCTGTGCCGACGGGTGCTTTTGGGGCGATTCTCACGCTGTTACTCTTCCCAAGATTGGAAAATAACGTGTATGCCCAGATTGGATTGTTGACCTTGGTAGGACTTGCCGCCAAGAACGCAATTTTGATCGTAGAATATGCCAAGGAGCGAGTCGACCAGGGTTATTCAATCAAACGTGCGGCACGAGAGGCAGCCCAACTTCGTTTAAGACCCATCATCATGACCTCCTTAGCGTTTATATTGGGGATCTTGCCGTTAGCATTTGCAGGTGGTGCAGGGGCCTTAGCCAGACAGACTATCGGTTGGACGGTTTTCGGAGGGATGATAGCCGCTACTACCATGACCATTTTCTTGGTTCCGGTCCTCTTTGTGCTGATTTCCAGAAAAGCCTATAGCAAAGAAGAGCTCGCGAAATTGAAAAAGAAAGGTGAAGAGGAAAGAAATGAAAATGAATGATATCCTGCAAAATATGGGTTATTAATTGAGTTCAGGGCTCCTCAGTCATCGGGCATCCGTCATCGAGCATCCGTCATCCCACATCCGTCATTCTTAATTGTTGTTTCCACATGAAAAATCCCGCGCAGTATGGCGCGGGATTTCTTTTTACTGGTTTGGTCTCTCGTCTCTATTTCTTCAAAATCTTAATACTCTGCGATCCATTTTTAGTCTGAATCCTGATATAATAAGTACCATGTTTCAAACTAGACAAATCGAATTCAAGTAGATTCCCATCCATTTTTCTATAAAGATTTCTGATCTCAAAGGTTCCATAAGCATCGGTCAGCATGGTATTGATCATTTCGGGTGTGATATCCCCTAGGTCAATGTAAATTTTATCGCTAGCCGGATTAGGATAAGCCTTGATCTTCTTAAGTTGCTCTATGATGAAGTCCTTGTCCAACTCAATCCCGGGGCTTGTTACCTCTTCGAGTATGATAATGGTGCCCCTTTCAATATTCCTAACGGCCACTGCATCATCGGAATCTCCAAGTTGGTTGTCATAGACAATCCGGTTGTCCTTGCTGATATTCCATATCTTGACGCGGAGTTTGTCCTTTCCTCGGGTTTTCCATTTTTTATAGCTCTTCTCATTAGGACTGTCTTCCTCATCGACCATGGCTAACAGGAACCCATATTTGCCCTTTCCTCTGATCTTGCCTTCACCATAGAGCCAAGCTCTATTGTCTTCAATTATCAACTGATCATATTTAGAGCTTCGGAACTGTAGGTCAGCAATCTTGAACTGGAAGGTGCCGGAAACTTTTCCGTTATCGGCTTTGGCGTGGATGCTGTAGTGAGCCATGCCCCTCATCTGTGGTTTGGCAACATATGCGCCTCTAGGTGAGGCGAACATTCCGATTCCTTTCACGGAGCCTGTGCTAGGCTGAGCCTCATCGGTAACTTCCACTGCAACTGGTGGGGAAGTGGCCGTGCCGCAGTCATCGGTTAAAACCAAAGTTATTGAATAGGAGCCTGCCTGGGTGTAGGAATGGGTGCCCACCGCAATGGTATCGGTGAAGCTGGCCTCGGAAGTTTCACCATCGCCCCAGTGCCAGGTGGCGGTAAGCCAATCCTTTTCTTCGGTAATGGATACAAAGACGGAAATCTCATCACCTATAGCGATCAAACTGTCAGAGATTATGGGTTCGGGGCTTGATGGGGTAGGGCAATCGCGTTGTTGTAGGACAAAAGGACCAACCGGGTTGATTCCACCCTCAGAAACGTAAATTCTTGAGGCATCTGTGCCATCTTTAGCCACCCTGTATAGGAAAGTAGTTGGATCATCTATGTCTTCCCCATCTCCATACAGATATCCATCCCTGCATTCGAATCTTAAACTGTATATAAAAGAAGGAATGGGGAGCTGGGAACTCTGGAAACCCGATCCATCAGGCTGCATACTGAATAGCCACGGTGCGCCTCCTTCTATATCCAACAAAACCCCATATATCAATCCGTCACTTCCTTCCAAAAAATATCCGGGGATCATGTCTTCCAGCCAGTCCTCTTGAGTCCTGAGGACTTCAAAATCTGATCCGTCAATGTTAACCCTAAAAATCAGGTTTTGGTCAAAGGAACCCGCTACTCTTGCCCCTACATAAATGAAAACATTTTGTGCTAATAGGAATGGACCTTGTTGAAGTCTGTAAGGATGTTGCTGGCTGGGGGAAAACAATATTTCAAATTCATTACCGTCAGTACTGATTTTGAAAATGCTAGCCTCTTCATTTAAATCAACGAAAATTCCGTAAAGGAAGCCCTCCTGATCTTGCAACAAGTCCCGGTAAAGGGCAGGGAATTCTCTCAGAGAGTGGAGCCCCTCAGTGGTGATGCGAAAGAGGTGATGGGAATTTTCCGTCACTTCGCCTATCCCATAAAAATCGCCATCGGTCCCTTCGATGAGTTTGGTAATGGTCACTTCCAAGTGGTGAAGTACCTGGAAATCATTCCCCTGAGGACTGATCCTGAAAAATGTACCTCTTCCGAACACGCCCCCTGCTACTGTAGTTCCGTAGAAGTAGCCATCCTGCCCTTCAACAATGTTATTGGGAGAAGAACCATCGGAAGTGGGGGCAACAATAGTTCGGTAGCTGTAATCGTCCAGCACAATGCTGAAAATAATGCTTCTGTCAGCAGGAACGAATAATCCATACAGGTTGCTGTCAGACCCTAAAGTAAGACTGGAGTTGGAGGGGAAAGTTTCCAGGGATAAAACTTGTGTAAACCCACCACTGTCCACATCAATCCTGAATAAAAATCCGTCCCGATCTTCATCAACTTCAATCCCATATAAATTGCCGTTTGATTCAACCAAAGAGCCGCTAGGGGCTGAGTCCACAAACTCATGGAGCACTGAAAAGCCTGTTCCGTCTCGGCCGATTTGAAATACTGTTCCAGAGGTGGGATCTCCGTCCCAACTATCTTGGCCGAACATGCCGTAGAGGAATCCTTCTGCCCCAACTATAAGGTCCGCTTCGAAGGAATCTCCTGGTTCATACTCAAATGCGTAAAGTACCTCAAACTTTCCTGCATCAGGATGTATTTTGTACAGATGAAAGATCCTGTTGTCACTTCTTTCAAAACCATACAAGATCCCTTCCTCATCTTGGACCAAGCTTGCTATCCTATGATCACTGAGGTCATTGCTGCTGGTTTCAAGAATGGAAATTGATGAGCCATCGAGACTGATCTTGAAGATTCCATCGGGAGAAAGGGAATACAAAAATCCATTATGGGCTGTTTTTAGTCCTACATTCCAGGATATTTTAAACTCAGCTTCATTGGAATTATATATCTCCTCATACCCTGAACCATCCGGATTGATTTTGAAAATCACCACAGGAGATTGGTTAGCAAAATGATGGGCGGTGCCGTAGAGCATATTATCGCTGCCCAAAACCAGCTTACCAAAAGGTTGCAATGCCAAGGAATGTATCGTCTCAAAAAAAGATCCGTCGGAGCTGAACCTCACAATGGAACCTCTATCTCTGCCGGTTGAAATACCATATAGGAAGCCATCTCCAATGTCCAACAGTTCGCCGGTTAATTGAGGTGATGGTGTAAAAGCATGTCTTTGCTGATAATCCGTGCCATCCGAATTGATCGAATAAATCGAACCCCCTCCTAGGGGGCCAAATCCCGAAATTCCCCAAAAGACATCCTGCCCCTTCACCTTTGGCAAGCCAACAAAACTTACTAGACAAAAGCATATCAAAACCGCTTTCACCCAAATTCTGAATGATTTGTAAAATTGATTCTTCATTTTCTGAAAATTATAAGCTTGAAGATTTTGGGACCTAAAAGCCCCTTGATGAATACTTAAATGGAAAAATTCCCCATACCGAAAGCCGAAAAACACAAAAAACCGGAGCTAGCTCAGATGGGTCGCTCCGGTAGTAAATTATTTAGCGTTTTAGAATCTTAATACTGTGAGACCCATTCTCAGTCTGTATCCTGATGTAATAGGTGCCGTATTTTAAAGTAGTCAGGTCAAATTCAAGCCTGTTACCATCCACTTTTCTGTGCAAGTTCCTGATTTCAAAAGTGCCATAAGCATCGGTCAGCAGGGTATTGATCATTTCAGGAGTAATGTCCCCCAAGTCAATATATATTCTGTCGCTAGCTGGGTTGGGATAGGCCTTGATTTCGAGCAAAGCCTGATAGTCTTTCTGATATTTTTTCGTTCTTCTATCTGTGATGTTGATGGTGCCTTGGTCAATTGAATTTTCCGCCAAGGCGTCAGTTGGAGCATCCATGTCATTGTCATAAATGAGCAGATCATCCCGGTTTCGATCCCAGATTTTGACGCGCAATCTGCCGGTGGATTCGCCTTCTAGATTACCCTCCACAGCACTCATCAAAATACCAAAATTGCCACGTCCGTTGACCTTGCCCACACCCTGTAGCACGGCCTTTTCATCATCGATGACCAGCCAGTTGAAATAGGTGCTGTGGAAACTGAAATCCCTGGTACTGAAGCTGGCCATTCCACTAGGAGTCTTGCTGTTGCGGTGGTATAGGGCATTGATGTTGAAGAATGCCCGCCCTGCGGACCGCGGTTTGGAAATGTAGGCTCCTTGAGGGGAATTGAACCACCCTGCACCGATCAGCCTACCTGCATCTGGGTCGTAAACGGGGTAGGGGTCACTTTCCACTGTTTTGGTTTGACCACATCCATCCGCATATTCAAGAGCTATTCGGTAAAGCCCGGCTTCTTCATATTTGAAAGCCCCGGCGATTTTATTTTCGCCCATTTCTACTGCAGATGATTCTTCATTTCCCCATTGCCAGGTTGCCGAGGAGGGACCGATCGAATTCACCGCCACAGTAGGTCTGATTGTTTTGCCAATTGGGGCGCGTTTTTCGGGGTCGATGATGAGTTCACCGAGTTTAATTTCAATACAATCAGGGAGATCACCTTTGATGAAATTAATTCCAGTCACCCCTTTTCCATCCGAGGATTCATTAAGATTTTTCAATACCTCGTATTTATAATCGCCTGCACTGAGCTTGAAAATCACTCCCGCTTGAGTTACCGGGTCATACGGCTGGAAATTTATATCAGTCCCACCATAAAGATTACCCTGGTTATCAATGGCAAGCCCAGTATACGGTACCCCATCCTCCTCCACCACAAAGGTTTGAAGGATCTCAAAATTAAGATCTTCCACAGTCAGCTTGAAGACCAGTCCAAAATCCAGGAAGCTGAAAAAATCGTCCGGCCCTGTGACCATCACACCGTAGAAAACCCCGGGATCCCCTTCCACCATTTGGTCGATAGGATACATGCCCTGGTCGCGGAAAGGTGTCTCGTAAAGCACCTGTAGATCGCTACCGTCCAAACCAATACTATAGCCTTTTCTATTTCTGGCCCCTTCGGTGGTAAAACCATACAGTCTTCCATCTTGACCAAGGGTGAGTGAACCATTTGGAGAACGACCGGCTCTGGCTTGCGAAAAGCTGTAAACTACTTCAAAATCACCGTTCTTGCTGATGCTGAACAAACTTCCAAATCCCTCAGGACCATCTTCTCTTGCCACCCCGTAAAAAAGTCCATTTGGCCCTTCCACTAGGTTTCCATTTACGTTGCCCCCATCCAGTTTGGGATGTAAGTGCCGGAGGACTGTAAATTCAGTTCCGTCTGGAGACATTTTGAAGATGGTGCCACTCAGGAGAACTCCACCTCCTGAATTTATCCCATAGATATTCCCATCACTGCCTTCAATCAAGCCGTTAGGGTCTCTGCCATCCTCATTGAAATCCAGGTTTCTTAAAACAGTAAATCCGGTTCCGTCGGCATTTATGCCATAGATAGTTCCAGTTCCTTTCCCGCCACCAGCTACGCCGTAAATTTTCCCAAAGGAAGTCTCCAATAGCTTACCTCTAGGTCCATAGGGGTCGATAATTCCTTTTTCATAAATAATGCTGGGTCTGCTTTCATCTGAATCAAGCCTGAAAATCAGGGAGGTTACGTTTTCTCGGATAGAACCCACGCCTACAATTGACCCATCTCGTTCAAAATTTATAGAGGTAGCGTTTATATAGCCTTGTTCAGATTCAAGCGTGGAGTAAATGGTGAGATTTTTGGAACCTGGATCTAAACGGTGTATTTGGGAGTTGGCCCTAACCGATCGGGTCAGCCAATATAAATATCCATCCTCATCTATCAACAATCCCGTATCAACTCTTGATCCGTCGCTCTGGGGAGATTCCATGGAATAAAGTATTTCCATTTCGTCTGTTTGCGTGTCTATCTTGAAAATCTTGGTTTCCCCACCCACAAAGCCCTGAATTGCCAAGCCATAGATAATGCCGGTCGAACTGTCAGGATGGTTTACCAAAGAGAAGCTTGCCAAACTCCGGTCCAGGGTGCCTATGATCTCATAGCCGCTTCCGTCAGGGGCAATTTTGTACAAAAAAGGATCAAAATCAGCTAACCCATAAAGGAATCCATCTGGCCCCTTATGTAATTTTGACCTGGGACTTCCATCCATTATGTCTTCAAAGGTTTTTAAAACAGTCATACCTGATCCGTCCCTTTCTATTGAGAATATAGCTCCATAACTGCCACGCCCTATTCCAGAACTATTTGCTCCGTAAAGTTTTCCTTCGCTACCTAGTGTAAGTCCACCTGCTGGCGAGCCGGCTACTTCGCTGGAAGTATCGAAATGGTATAGAATAGTATATTCACCACCAGGTGAAAGCTTGAAAATCAAGCCGTCATCAAATTGGCCACCCAATGCAACCCCGTAGAAATATCCTGCCTCATCCTGAACTAGATCCGAATAAGGTTGTCGGCCATTGTTTCCGCCCTCGAAATAGTGCAAAACCTCCATTTCCATGCCCTCAGCAGAGTACCTACTTATGGCGCCCTGACCATAAATGCCGCCGCTATTTACACCATAGTAATTTCCATCAATGCCTTCAAACAAAGCAAAGGGTCCGCTAATGGGCAATTCAAATGCATGTTCAACGGTAAAATTGCCATCGGACGGATCCATGGAGAACACCGTTCCCCCGCCTTTTGGACCTGCCTCTGATGCAACACCGAAGATTCTTTGGCCATAAGTATGGGTTAAATTCACGACTCCCATCAATACCGATAAGGCAACATACAAAAGTCTTGTGATAGCGTTTGTTGTAAAGGTTTTCATAATTTCTCAGTTTGATAAATAGATAGAAAAAGAGCATAGGGGTCCCGTATAGCACCTGTGGGATGCCATTTCAAATCAAAAATCTAAATCGTACGGGAATAGTGTGGTCAGGAAGTATCCAAGTTCATAGGCCAGGGGTTTTAGGTTTAGGATATAAAAAAAACTTATAAAAAAGACCGGCTGGCCCACCCGATAGTAATCAACTCAATTTTGTTTAGTTGATATTACTAGCTACACGTATAAAATACTAATAGTTAAAAATAATCTTGAAATATTTACAAAGATAGTGAAACTATCAAATTATTGTTATAGGTGGGATAAGAAATTTTTGAAATTCTTTTAGTAATCAGCTAATTAAGTGACTCAAGTCACGAAGTATTGTCAGAAATTGAACTATTTTTGTATTAAATAAAATCAAACCATTAACCTAATCCTAAAACAATTATCATTTATGGAAATCAAGCAATTTGAGGACAAGGGCTTATCCCATTTTTCATACGCCATAGTAGCGGATAACAAGGTGATCCTGGTCGATCCGGGAAGAGATCCACAGCAATACTATGATTTTGCAAAGCAAAAGCAGGGGGACATCGTTGGGGTGATCGAAACGCACCCACATGCTGATTTTATAAGTTCACATTACGAAATCCATAAAACAACCGGTGCTACCGTTTACATCAGCGAGATGGTGGAGGCCGACTATCCTCATCAGGCATTTGATGAAGGGGATGAAATCAGCCTTGGGGATAAAGTGAAATTCAAAGCGCTCCATACCCCTGGCCACTCCCCCGATAGTATCAGCATTGTGGTGTCTGAGGATGGCAAGGACAAGGCGGTCTTCACCGGAGACACCCTTTTTATTGGAGATGTAGGAAGACCAGACCTTCGTGAGAAATCCGGTAAGATGCAGGCTAAACGAGAGGAACTGGCCAGACAGATGTACCAAAGTACTCGCGAAAAACTCATGAAGCTTGCTGATGAGGTGGTGGTCTATCCAGCCCATGGTTCCGGCTCCCTGTGCGGCAAATCCATGAGCGATGCTAACAGCAGCACCATAGGTCAGGAAAAAGCATCTAATTACGCCCTTCAAGAAATGAGCGAGGATAGGTTTGTGGAAATTCTACTCGAGGATCAGCCCTTTATCCCTAAATATTTTCCTTATGATGTGGACCTTAATAAGCAGGGAGCACCAAACTATGAGGACAGCGTAAAGAAGGTGAGAAAAATGGATGAAAATTTTATGCCTGAACAAGGAGCTATCATAGTGGATGGAAGACCTAGTGGCAAGTATAAAGAATCCCACCTTCCCGGGGCTATTAATATCATGGACGGAGAGAAGTTTGAAACTTGGCTTGGAAGTATAGTAGCTCCAAATGAGCCCTTTTACTTGGTGGCTGAAGATTCGCAAACCTTGAATAAACTGATCAGGAAAACGGCCAAGATAGGTTATGAACTCAATATCCAAGGGGCCTTTATTTATACTGGTTCGGATGGAAAGGGATTTGATGCCTTTGATAAAGGGAAATTCAAGGAAAACAAGGACGCTTATACCATCCTGGATATCAGAAACGCAAGTGAAACAAAAGGGGACAAAAAATTTAATTCTGCCATCAATATTCCACTTCCAGAATTGAGGGAGCGGGTGAATGAAATACCTAAAGATAGGCCTATAGTAGTGCACTGTGCAGGCGGCTACCGCTCGGCGGCAGGGAGCAGTATTGTGAAAAATGCCTTTCCTGACAAAACGGTGATGGATATGAGTGAGGCAATTAAGGAGTTTGGTTGATAGATGACCGATGTCGGATGTCGGATGTCGGGAATAAGGCCTAAAGGGAAAGAAATTAACCTTTGATACTTAAATACTTGGTGCTTTGTACATGGTGCCTGGTACAAAAAAATAAATATGAAAAAACTACTGATTCTCACAGCTTTAGCCGGCATGTTCGGTAACGCTGCAATTGCACAGGACGAGAGGTTGGCGCCGTCCAAAAAGGACATACCGCTAATGGAGGAGAACTATAACCCTGAAGGCGGGGCGGTGATTATCGATGGTCGGCCGCAGGCCAAGTTCAAAGAATCCCATTTGCCCGGAGCCATCAACATTCAAGAAGCCAAATTTGGGGAATTCCTGAAAAAAATGGTGGATCCTGATACGGAATTCTTTGTGGTGGCCGACAATCCGGAGCGCCTTTCACATTTGGTGGACCATGCCGATTCGGTGGGATATGGACCCAGCATCAAAGGAGTCTTTGTATACAATAGAATGGATGGAGAGAAAATGCAGCAGTTTGACAAAGCTGAATTTGATCAAAATCCAGAGGCATTTACCGTAGTCGATGTAAGAGGGGAGGATGAGCATGAGGATAATCCTGTGTTTGAGCATTCGGTAAACATTCCCCTTCCGGAACTGGCGGAAAGGGCAGGTGAAATCCCGACTGACAAACCCATCGTGGTGCATTGCGGGACGGGTTACCGGTCTGCCATAGGGGCCAGCATCCTCCACCATGAACTGGAAGGTGAAAAAATCATTGACATGGGTGACCAGATCAAAGGGTATTTGGTGAAAAAAGACGATTAGTTAGTGACAAGCCTTTCCACTTCGGAAAGGCTTTTCTTTTTTCTATGGTTGTGTGACTTTAATTACCGTAAGGATAGGTGGTTAGAGGTATCTTTGTTTAAACTTAAACTGAAATTTATTATGTTCTTCGATATCTTTAAAAGCAAACCAAAAAAATATGTTGATCTTGATGCCAATGCCTTTCATGAAGGAATGAAAAGCAAAGACGCGGTCATCATTGATGTGCGCGGTGGGGGTGAGTTTGCAAGCGGCAAGATTAAGGGTGCCAGAAATGTCGACGTGATGGGGTCTAATTTTGCTAAAAAAGTAGCTGGACTACCCAAGGACAAGCAGTATTATCTTTACTGCAGAAGTGGCAACCGAAGCGGATCCGCTGCAGGTATTATGGCTGATCAGGGATTTGAAAAGGTACATAACCTGAAAGGCGGCATCATGAACTGGCCTTATGAAACAGCGTAACTGTGGACAATAGAGCAATTATATTTACCGTGCTGGGAATTTTGGTGGGTGCGGTCGGAGGATATTTATATTATAGGTTTGTAGGCTGCGACCAGGGTTGCGCCATCACAGGCAGGCCATGGAGCAGTGCTATTTACGGATCCATTCTCGGAGGCATGCTAGGCCAGCATTTTGGAAGATAATATCCATAACTGAAATCATAAAATGCCGCAATAGGGAAACTTTCTTGCGGCATTTTTTTTTTAGTCTTTTGGTCGGTTGTGTGATAAAAATTACCGATTTGGACCTTATTTATATAGTAAATTTGTATTGTTCAATTAAATAAAGAGAAGATGAGCACTCAAAATAAACCTAAATCTTTCAACGAGCTAATCTCCGGGGAACAGCCGGTTTTGGTGGATTTCTTTGCCACCTGGTGCGGTCCCTGCCAGATGATGCAGCCAATCTTGGAGGATGTTACCAAACAGATGGGGACTGCTGTGAAAGTAATCAAAGTGGATGTGGATAAAAATCAACTCGCTGCGAGCAAGTTTCAGGTTAGAGGCGTACCTACTTTGATTTTGTTTCAGAATGGCAAACCTTTGTGGAGGCAGTCAGGTGTGGTGCCCGCCCAGCAGTTGGTCCAAGTGATCAAGCAGCATGCGAAAGTGTAATGTGACAAATGTCATTTTGCTTGAGCATTTCATAGATTAACTTTGTTATATAAAATTAGAAAAACTGATACCATGAAAATAGAACAGATTTATACCGGATGTTTGGCTCAGGGAGCCTACTATATTGAATCCAATGGAGAAGCCGCTATCATCGATCCCTTGAGAGAGGTGCAGCCTTATATCGAGAAGGCTGAAAGAAACGGTGTGAAAATCAAATATGTATTTGAGACCCACTTCCACGCTGACTTCGTATCCGGACATAAGGACCTGGCCGCTAAGACCGGTGCTACGATCGTGTTTGGCCCCACAGAGATGAAACTTGGGTTTGATGCTGTGGTGGCGGAAGACGGGCAGGAATTTGCCATTGGAAATGCCAAGATCAAAGTGATCCACACTCCTGGTCATACCATGGAGAGCTCCGTTTTCCTTTTGATTAATGAGGAAGGAAAAGAAGAGGCCATCTTCACTGGCGACACCTTGTTTATCGGTGATGTAGGAAGACCTGATTTGGCGCAAAAAGTAGTGAAAGATCTTACCCAAGACAAACTTGCCGGTTATCTGTATGATTCCTTGAGAAACAAGATCATGCCGCTTTCCGATGACTTGATCGTGTATCCTGCCCATGGAGCCGGCAGTGCCTGCGGAAAGAACATGAGCAAGGAAACTTCCGATACTTTGGGCAACCAAAAGAAAACCAATTACGCTTTGCAGGACATGAGCAAAGAGGAATTTATCAAGCAGGTGATCACCGGGCTTACTCCTCCTCCGTCTTATTTCCCACAAAATGTGATGATGAACATTCAGGGTTATAACAATATCGACGAGGTATTGACGAGAGGCCTAAGAGCTCTTACCCCTGCGGAGTTTGAGGCAGCGGCTAATGAGACCGGCGCCATCCTTCTGGATACCAGAGCCCCTCAGATGTTTGCCAAAGGCTTTGTGCCTAACTCCATCAACATCGGTATCGACGGGTCATTTGCCGTTTGGGTAGGGACTTTGATACCTGACGTGAAGCAGGAGCTTCTTATTATTGCCGATGAAGGAAGAGAGGAAGAAGTTATTACCAGATTGGCCCGAGTGGGTTACGATAATGCTTTAGGTTATTTGAAAGGAGGTTTCGAAGCTTGGAAAACCGAAGGCAAGGAAGTGGATACCATCACATCCATTTCGGTAGAAGAGCTTGCTGAAATCAAAGAAAAAGATCCCCAGGCATCAGTATTGGATGTTAGAAAAAACAGTGAGTATGCCAGTGAACATATATTGGGAGCTGAAAATGTGGCTTTGGATTACATCAATGAAAACATGGCCCAAGTGGACATGGACAAAACCTATTACGTGCATTGCGCAGGAGGATACCGCTCCATGATCTTTACCTCTATATTGAGAGCAAGAGGATACGACAAGCTTATTGATGTTGCCGGCGGTTTTAAAGCCATCAAAGACTCTGGCAAATTCCAAGTGAGCGAGTATGTATGTCCTTCTACGTTGCTGTAAAAACACAGCGCTGGAATGGGGCACAAAGGTCACAAAGCTTCCACGAAGTCGCACTAAGGCCTCTTTGGGGAAGCAAAAATGGGTCAAAAGGCACAAAGTTTTCACGAAGGACACAATGGCTTCCATGCGGAGATAATTGATTTCCTTGTGCGAATCGGCCAAAAAGGCATAAAACAAGCCCCTGACCTAAAAATACCTAGTACATAGTACCTAGTACAACATTTTAAACCAAACAAACCCCTAAGCGGCGAGACCTAGTTCTCGCCGTTTTTGATTTCAGGACTTGCAGTGTGATGAATGTCACTGTAATGGCACAACATGATGATGTATCTTTGTAATGTGATGAAAAAGTATCTGTTCCTAGTGGCCTTCTTTGTTTCTCTTGTGGCTTACTCCCAAGAAAAACACGCCCAAATGGACAGCGCCGGCCAGGTGTACGGTTCGCTTGGAGACTGGCTCAAAAATGGGGAGCTGGACTTTCATGTCCGCAACTTCTTCATGGCTACCCGAAACAAAGGTGCTTTATTAAATTATTTCTCCCTGGCCACAGGTGCCGGGTTGGGATATTACAGCCCCTCGTTTAAAGGCTTCCATGTGGGATTCAGCGGGTTCTTCGTGTTTCAGCTCCATGAGCATAATCTCAGGATTGCCGACCCGGTCACCGGGAATGTCAACCGATATGAGATTCTGCTCTATGACATGAACGACCTGGAAAATACCCGGGACCTGGACAGGCTTGAACATTTATACCTTTCCTACTTAAATGATGGTTTCCAAGCAGTTTTTGGTCGGCAAAGTGTCAATACCCCCTTTCTCAATGAACAGGATAACCGAATGAGGCCCAACACCTTCAGTGGGCTGACACTTAGGTATACCACCAATGATTGGGATATATATGGTGGAGGCTTTACGCATGTTACGATGCGGGGCACCGTGGATTGGTATAGCATCGAGGAGTCTTTTGGAGTTTATCCATTTGGACGCAATCCTTTAGGGGAACCTTCCAGTTATAAAGAAAACATTTCCTCCAGCGGAATTGGGATGCTGGGTGTTAGTCGTAAATTGAATGAGAAAGGTTCTTTGCATGTATATAATTATTGGGCAGAAAATGTGTTCAATACCACCTTTGCCCAATCAGACTGGAAGTTTGGTCTTGAGAAGCAAGGACTTCAAGTGGGACTGCAAGGTTTCTATCAAACTCCGACAGGTGGTGGCAATGAAAATCCATCCACGTCCTTTATCATGAGTAGCGAACAGACCTACGGAATAGGTGGTAAAGCAGGATGGTATTACGGAAACCACGCCTGGTCGATAAATTTTCTCGGCATCTCCGATTCGGGAAGGTTTCTCTTCCCAAGGGAATGGGGGCGGGAGAGGTTTTATGCCAGTTTGCCTAGGGAAAGGTTTGAAGGCAACGGTGGCGTGAGGGCTATTACGGCCAAATATGACTGGAAAGGCCATAATAATTGGAGAGGAGCTCTGGGGGCTAGCACAGTTAAAAACCCAGATATTAACAATTATGGGTTAAACAAATATGGGGTGCCGAGTTATTACCATTTCGTGGGCGAACTGGACTACGAGTTTGATGGTTTTCTACAAGGCATGGACTTAAGGTTTATGGTGGTCAACAAGACCGCCCAGCGCCCCAACCAGGTTCCTGATCGTTACCGGATTAACCGGGTGGATATGTGGAACTTCAACCTGATAATGGATTATAGATTTTAAAACAGAATAGAAAAATGGAACAATTTATTGAATGTATCAGACAACCTTGGCCTTGGTATATTGCTGGTCCCCTGATCGGCTTGACAGTGCCAGCCCTGTTGTTGCTGGGTAATAAATCATTTGGAATCTCCTCCTCATTGAGGCACGCCTGTGCAGCTTGTTTTCCAGCTAATATTCCTTTCTTCAAATACAATTGGCAGAAGGAAATGTGGAACTTGGTATTTGTGCTGGGAGTTCTGATTGGAGGATTCATCGCTACTGTTTTTATCTCCAACCCAGATACGGTAGTTGTTGCGGAGTCCACCCAGAGAGATCTGGCGGCTTTGGGGATGACCAGCTTTAGCAACCTGATGCCTTCCGAAATCTTTTCCTGGGAAAACCTATTTACCTTGAAAGGCTTGTTCTTCTTTGTAATCGGCGGTTTTATGGTAGGTTTCGGTACCCGCTATGCGGGTGGATGTACCTCTGGGCACGCCATCATGGGGATCAGTAACCTGCAGTGGCCATCCTTGGTAGCCACCATCTTCTTCATGCTAGGAGGTTTCGGCATGACACACTTGATCTTACCCCACATCATGGCATTGGTTGGATTCTAAAGAAATAGAACAAAGGCGCCGCGGAAAAGAAATGGTCACAAAGGAGAGCACAAAGTTTTACAAAAGCCTCTTCGCAAAAAAAATAAATATTCAAGGTGTCCATTAGCTTTAAATAGCGATATGGCCAAAATGGCAAGTAACAAGCCCGGTCCTAGAAACATCGGTCATCCGACATCGGTCATCGGTCATCAGTCATCCGACATCAAAACAACTAGAAAATGAAAACAGAGCAAAAAAATATACAAAATAGCCCCATAGATTGTGAGGCACCCAATATGCAGAAAATGGACGAGACAGGCTTGTCCCTGTTGAAGTACCTGATTGTTGGGATCTTATTTGGGATCGTATTTGTAAAGGCTGAAATCATCTCTTGGTACAGGATCCAGGAAATGTTCAGACTGCAAAGCTTCTTTATGTATGGAGTGATCGGTTCGGCCATTGCGGTTGGAATGCTTTCCATCTTTTTGATTAAAAAATTTAACGTGAAGACCATCTCCGGTGAGCAGATTAAAATAGGCAACAAAGAATTCAGAAAAGGTCAAATCATAGGAGGTTTCATCTTCGGTTTGGGCTGGGCCCTTACCGGCGCCTGCCCGGGACCATTGTTCGCCCAGATAGGTAGTGGTTTTGGTGTCGTTGCAGTGACCCTGCTGAGTGCGATTGCCGGTACTTGGGTCTACGGTAGGTTTGCGGATAAACTTCCGAATTAATAGGATTAGGAGGTTATTTCTGAATTGGCGCTCCGCGCATCCAGAAGGTTAGGAGTTTAGAAACCGCAAAGCGACGCAAAACCTTTTTAAATAGTAAACTTCTAAACAGTCCAGAATCGTATACAGTGCAGCTATGCGATTCTGGACGCTAACCTTCTAAACCCTCACTCAAACACCTTTTTGATAATTGCCCTTATCAAAAACACCGCCGTCACTATCACTGACCCCACTTTCAATAATTCCATAAGTTTTCTTTTAGGGATTTACTTTTTGTTGAAGGAAAGAGTTTCAGCGGGTAAAGGAAATTCATTGAAATTTACCGTTTCCGATGGTCAATTCGTGGGTCTTTCTTTCCATGCACATTTCTGAACAGAGCGTCGTGTTTGTGAAAGTTGAACTTTTCTACCAATTTTTCACAGAACTTCACACCGCGTACAGTATTACCGTGTTCATCCAATGGAGGTGAATATATAGATATCCCCATTAATTCCGGAATCACGGCAATCATTCCTCCGTCCACACCACTTTTAGATGGAATCCCCACATTGAAGGCAAATTCACCTGAATGATCGTACATGCCGCAAGATAACATCAGGCTCAGCATATCTTTTACCGTATCATGTTCAAAAACCTTAATTCCATTGCTCGGGCTAGTGCCATAATTAGCCAGTGTAGCTGCTGCATGAGCTAAGTCATCGATATTGATGCCTATGGAACAGCACATGTAATGAAATTCAACAGCTTTGTTTAAGTCCGTATTTTCGGGAAAGGCATTATGCTTCATCATAATATGAGCTAAGGCAAAATTAGAATGGGAGGCCTCCATTTCTTTTTTAAATGCATCTTGGTCAAAACCCAGGGGTTTTTCTCCACAGAGTTTTTTCCATATGCCCATTACATGTTCCAATTTTTTATCATTGTCCAAGTTAGGCTTGATTAAGCTAGCACTCATGATCGAGCCGGAGTTGATCATAGGGTTATGGGGAAGGTTGTGCCGGTTGAGGATCATTCCTTTTTCAAAGTTTTCGGCACCAGGTTCCTTTCCGATATGCCGGTGTACGGTTTCCTTACCGCACTCCTCTATTGCAATCCCATAATTAATGGGTTTAGAAATTGACTGAATGGAAAATGATAAGTGATGGTCGCCTAACTGAAGCCACTGCCCATCTACTGTGCAAATGGAAACGGCAAATGGCGGATTTTCCAGGCCTTCTGGATACAGGTCTTTATCAGGTGTCCCCTCAGTATGAGGGGTAACGTGTTCAAAAATTTCTATGATGTCTCTCTTAAAATCCTCAAAATCAGGTATTACCGGAGTATTAGGCATCTAGGCTTAGTTTGGTTGCTGTACATAAACAACCTGGACGGGGAGATGTTTTTATTGTATTTTGTACCCATTATTTCAACTCGCCAAATCCGGCATCGACTTCGAAGGTTTTGCTGGCACTGCCGGTTCGATGTTAATAAGGGTTTTGTTTTCCAAAAAGGCCAACAGCTTTTGTGTCAGCATGCGGTGGTCATGATGTTGGGAAATGTATTTATGACAATGGTTCTGCATTTTGCCATGCCTTCTGGGGTCAAGTTCCTTAAGTTTATCACTCAGGTCCTCTCTGGAATGGTACACGACTCCTAATTTGTGTTTGGTTAGAATGCCGTCCGGATTTACCCCTTCAGAAGAAAGTATGGGAGTACCTACATACATGGCCTCCAAGAAAGTGTTGCTGAACCCTTCATAATGGGAAGTATTCAATAGGAATTTGGCTTGTGCTAAACAGGGGAGGACCTCATGTCGCTGCAGGAAACCGATAAACTTCACATTAGGAAGCTGCCGCAGTCGTTTTACGTACGCCCGGGTGATGGAGTCGATATTTTTTTCTTCTTTTCCAGCTACCACAAATTCTTGATCTGGCATGATGGTGGCTATTTCGAACAATAGCTTTAGGTTCTTTTCTGGCTTGAAAAGGCCAAGCCATACTATGGCATTTTTAGGCATGCCCATATTGACAGGGCGTGGGTATGGATAGATGGGGTTTGTAAGTTTTACAGTTTTCTTATTCGGAAACTGACTACTGATCTGCTCAAGCTGATAATCGTTTTGACAAAGGATGGTGTTACTTAACGACAAACCTAGCTTTTGCAAAAATCTATGGCTTTTGGAGTGTTTCTTCAAGATACGTTTGTCCACCAGCCCATCGCTTGAAATCCTTACGATTAGCTTGATGCCAAGAACCTTGCACATCAACCCAAAATAGAAGGTACTCCAGGAAGGGATGCCCACGTAGACGTAATCAGGTTTTGCTTCCTTAAGCCTTTTAAAAAAATAGGGAAGGCGGTATGTTGCCCAGCGAAGTTTGCGAATACCTTTTTTTTCATCAAAAAATGGAATCAGGTTTATGCCTGCAAATCCCTTTTTCAATTTCTGACCCGGTTCGGTGCGCGTAATAATGCTTACCTGATGGCCTTCTTCCTGTAGGCCTTTGATCCAGCCCAGCGCCTGTACTGCCGCCCCGCCGGAGGGCTTTTCTTCTACAGTCAATAAATCTATAAGCTTGTCGTCAATAAACAAAAAATGCATCATAGTACTTCACTTTAAAATGAAACGTAAATGGATTTGAAAAGAGAGTAAAAACCAACCTAGAGGTCCTCTATAATAAAACTAGCTAATGAAAATTTAAATTTTGCGCTACTGCCTTAAAGTAATTGTTACGATTAAAATGTGGATAAACAGAAAAATAACATTGCGGTAATAAGGTTCATGGGTGAATATAGTATTAATATTAGAAAAGTGAAAATATTTTAAGTTAAAAAATGGTATAAGTTTTTGGTATATAAGGGTTTGGAGCTTCCTCCTCACCGCTATCCCATACTACTCCACTAGGAGTGATTTTAGAAAACCCTCTTTTAGTGTAAAAGGCAAAACTGTAGTAGCTGCCGATTACTTCAAGGACAAAGGTCATCTATTACCTGAAATGGCAAAAGATATCAATCAAGATGCAGAGACCGTAAACTTTGTGCTGATAGTGGGTGAAATAATAGGCATTATTACCTTGGCCGATACCATTCGGGAAGGATCTCAACAGGCGATTAATGATTTAATAGAAATGCACATCAAGTCTTTCTTGCTCTCGGGCGAAAATGAAAAAATTGCAGCAGCAGCGAGTAATAAGTTGAGAATGGACGGTTTTTTGCCAATCTTTTACCCCATAATAAGCAAGAGGAAATTAAAGAATTTCAAGCAGAAGGAGAAATTGTAGCAATGACGGGAGATGGTGTAAATGATGCACCGACATTAGCACAGGCAGATGTAGGAATTGCTGTGGGTTCTGGTACTGATGTGGCTGCCGAAACAGCCGATATCATTTTAGTAAACAGTGACCCAAGAGATGTTGCAAAAATGATTGATTTTGGAAAACGGACTTATCAGAAAATGGTGCAAAATCTTGTTTGGGCAGTAGGATATAATGTCATAGCGATTCCCCTAGCTGCCGGAATCCATTATCCAACCTTTATTTTAAGCCCTGCAATGGGTGCAGTGTTAATGAGTGTTAGCACTATTGTGGTTGCAATCAATGCTAGCCTGCTAAAATTGAATAGATCAAATTTTTAAAATTAAATAACTATGGAAAATTCTAATCAGGATAATCACAATAGCAATTACACAAAATTCATGTTAATGCTTGGTGCATCTTTTATTGCAATGTACATCACAATGTACTTAAACACGTATGCGATAGACCACGTGTATTTTAGCTTAACCCGTTTCTACATGACTTGCTTAGGTATTTCATGCATGGCAGTTATAATGTGGTTTTTTATGCGAAAAATGTACAAAAACAAAAAAAAGAATATTGCTATTCTCCTAGGTAGTATTCTTCTTTTTATTAGTGCCTTGGGTTTGGTCAGAACGCAAAAACCAATCATAGGCGACATACATTGGATGAAAGCGATGATTCCTCACCACTCCATTGCTATTCTTACCAGTGAAAGAGCAAATATTAATGACCCAGAAGCAAAGAAATTAGCGGAAGACATAATTAAGGCTCAGGAAAAAGAGATTCAGCAAATGAAAAAAATGATTAAACGGTTGGAGGAGAAATAGAACTGTTACTTGGGCACCGATTATGGCAGATTTTCGCACAATTATACTTTTTTGAGGTTTAGACTCAAATGTATAAACTGAGTAATTGGCGAATTGGCCCCTCAAAGTCTGCATCAAATCTTTGATGTTTGGCAACTGTGTTGCTTGAACTATCATAGTTAACTTCTTTTGAATCTTAAGTTACGAATAAAAATGGAAAGGGTTAGATTTAGAGTTTGCAGCATTTGCGTTTAACTTATACATACTTTCATAGCTTATAATATTTTTCACCCATCCTCTGTATCATGAATCCGATAATACTAGAATTGACCGCATTTAACGACTGCTAATTTGACATCCTGAAAAACAAAAGTTGATAAGGCTGACAGTATATTGAACTTCATTTTTGGAATCACATAAGAGTTCAAGTACATTTTATGCTTATAACTGTGAATAATCCTATGGCACAAAACACGAGAGTTGACGTTGAACCCTCCGGGATAGTAATTCCGATTTCGATAGAAATCGACCCGATGGAAAAGTTGCTTTTGGACAATTTTGAAAAAGACCCAGACACTATGTATGTGGGTTTTGAACCTCAGGTGTTTAATGACACCATAAATGGCACCGGACATTTAATTATTGGTTGGAGAACAGACAAAAAGATTGATGTTTATCATCAAAAATCTCTTACTCTTGATTCCTTAAAGTACAGTATTGCCGGTGCAGGTTTAAACAAAATGATTGCAGTCGATATGGATAAAGCATCATATGAAGTGAATGATGTTGGTGTTCAGGCTCACTACAAATTCAGGGACATGCTTGATGCTGCAACTCATCCCACATCGCTGCCCATGGTCCTACTGCATGATTTCTAATTCGTCAGAAAAAGCGAAACAGATATTTAAGGTTTCCATAAATGAAAAAGCTCACAAACTGGATGATCTTCCGATGCCTATTGACTGGCAAAAATTACTGCTCGATATAGCCCTAAACCGTTGATAGCAACATTCAATCCCGCATTCAATGGGGTGTTAGAGAGTTTAAACAGCCCTCTTTTCCATGTTTGAATACTATTCAGGCAAATACTCAATTGAAAGGGAAGTTTAGGATTGGAGGACATAAATCTGTAGGGAGCATTTCAGGAGACTATTCCCTTCGATCAGATAAGAACTCTACTAATATCAGAATTGTACCAACCAAAGGTTGGAAACCAAAAACAACCCAATTTTCGACCTGGTTTTTGTTTACAGTTGTGCTCTCCTAATCCTGATCACCTGCCAAGGATTAATTTTACTCTGCTTTTAAAACGTTTACTGGTTCAATTTGCCCTGCTCGAATGGTCTGTGATAGGACAATCAGTAGCGCGACTATGGCGACCAAACCAAAGCCAATGCTTATATTGATAAAGCCCAAATCGACATCATAACCACTTTCCTGTTTTAATAGATCCCCACCAAACAAACCCGCCGGCACACCGATAAGTCCGGCCACAAGGATGAGTATGCCGAAATTTTTGGTGACAGTCCACACCAATTTGGTGTTGCTTGCCCCCAATACTTTTCTTATACCCAGTTCTTTTGTCTGGGTTTCTACCGTGTAACTTGCTATACCTAAAATGCCCAAACCAGCAATTATCATGACTATAAGGGCAAGGCCTCCAAAAATACTCATTCTTTCTCCACTGCTTTGTGAATAATTATCTTTTAAGTTCTGAAGATTTGCTGTTTTTTCAGGAAAATGGTTTATCCATAATGCTTGAATGGCCTGGGTCGCCTCCAACTCGGTATCCGGCTTTATTTTTATAGTCAGCGTGGCTATTTCATTTGGCAAATACCGATAGATTAAAGGTTTTGTTTCGCCGATAATTTCATTGGGCATGATGCCAATGACTTGCACATAGGCTGAGTCCAGTAATAAATTTTGCCCCACCAAAGTTTCCGATTTAGAGTCCAGCATTACTGCGGCAGCTTCATTTACCAACACATATTGCTCAGCACTTTGAGGCATAATTTTAGGAAAATTTTGTCCGGATTTTAAGCTGATACCTTCTGTTTCAATTGTTTTCGGATCAATACTTACATAGTTTATTTCCAGCGCTTTATCATTAAATGCTACAGAAGATTTCCCCATCTTATTCGCTTCAAAATACCAGTTGGTCGCCAAAATCGTTTCTACCTGACTTAGTTGACTTATATCGTTTTGAAGGTTTTCATAGTTTTCACCTTCCAAATCAAGTATCAGCACATTGGGTGGCACGGTTGCACTAATAAGGGCATTGGTTTTTCTATCATAATCTGCAAATATGACAAAAAATATCATCAGCATGATAGTCACTGAAAACTGTACCACGATCAAAGCTTTGTAAACAGCAACACCTCGAAACAGCTTTATATTCTTCATTTTACGCAAAATCTGTACGGGCTTAAACGCTGACAATAGCCAGGACGGAAATGCCCCTGCAACTAAACCTGTGATTACGGTGTAGGTTAACAAGCCCAAAATGAAGGTTAGATCAAAAGAAAAGGCCACATTTATATCGGGATCGGGAATATATTGCAATAAGATATTCACACAAGGCACGGTAAGCAATAAAGCTAATAGCGCAACAAGGGTTGATTCCATTAAAAATTGACCCATTATTTCACCTCTTTTGGCGCCTACAGTTTTGCGGATACCAACTTCCTGCGCCCGGGAGAAGGCGCGGGCCAATGCCAAACTGATATAGTTGAAGGCAGATAATAGGGTTAGGAATAGTATTAAAATCAGCTGTGTTTTTATGCTCTCGTAAGTGCCGCCCGCATTAGTATCATTTTTAATGTCTTTGTTTATTCGAGGTGTAATATCCTCTACGGGTTGTGCCAAAAATTGAAGATTGCTCTTGTCCAAATCCCGACCATAGTTTTGGAGCGTTGTATTGAGCTCCTTCAAATTATCTTCTGATTTTAAACGTGCATAAATTGCTGCACTCTTGAAGTCTTCCCAATTTTCAGAAACATTGCTGATTGCTCCATCTTTTTCAAGCATTTCAGCAGCATTCATAGATAACATTGCCTCAATGGGTAAATGTGTTTCTAAGGGCGGATCTTGGATAATTCCGGCAACGGTATAAGCACCTAAGTTTTCAAATTGAACAGTTTGTCCTACCGCATTGGTGTTTCCAAATATTTTTTTAGCTGTATTTTCGCTTAAGAATAGGGCTGTGGGATTATTGAAAAGGCTTTGAGCATTACCAGACAACAGTTTAAAACCAAAAACATCAAAAAATGAAGGCTCCGAAAATTTGATGTCGATAGGTACATCTCCTTTGTCGGTTTGCAAATTATGTTTTCCTGCCAGACGTACTTTTACCGTATTTTCAACAAAGGAGGCGCTTTCCATTTGAGCCGCCAATGGCAATGGAGCTGTTGCCCATTTCGTTTGTTCCCCCTCTATTGATTCTTGAGTGAGTATCCGGACAATTTGATTTAAATTTGGATGAAAATGGTCTGTATCGTAAGTGGCTTTTATGAATGTAAAAAGAATAACCCCAACCGCCATGCTTAATGACAAGCTCAGGATATTGACCAATGAAAAGAGTTTGTTTTTCCAGAGAATCCGTAAAGCGATTTTTAGATTGTTCTTTAGCAAGACTTAAAGTGTTTAATTATTAATGAGAGATAGGTCAAATACTGAAAAGGGATTGCCTCCCAACTGTATGGGCAAAGTTGGAGCCATAACCCAACTGGTTAAGAGTCAGTATCTTATGTAAATTTTTATTAAAAAGATGTTCGGTTATAGTACACCGTTGTAGCGATATGATACTGTCATACCAAATTAAGATAAGACAGCGGTACTTACTTTTATCTCAGTAGGTGCATGCCTTGAAGAAGCTTATTGGTAGGATGTATGCCTAGCGCTCCTGTAGCTAGCAGTTATAACCACTCCTGCTTTTCCACTGTTTGTGCTACTTTTAAGTCCCCTGTGTGTTTCGTGGACTTAGGTTCTATAAGCATGACCATTACTTCTTCACCATTTTTAGTCCAAGGTTTATGCTCTACCCCCTTTGGAACAATGAGAATCTCTCCCGGTCCGGTTGAAATGGTTTTCCCGTCTCTATAATCCATCATAAGCGTGCCTCTGACCACCACAAACATCTCGTCTTCCTCCTGATGGCTATGCCAAACGAGCTCTCCTTTAAGTTTGGCTAGTTTTACGAAGTTTTCATTCAACTCTCCTATGATATAGGGGTGCCAATGACTCTGTATTTTGGCAAATTTTTCTTCCAAGTTGATATTCATAGCGTTGACTATTTGATTCTTAAAATTAACTAAATAATCAGAAGAAGTCTAAAACTTGTGTTTTACTACCTGCAATCCGTGAGTTTATGGTCTAGAGGTCATCTTTTTAGCCTGGTGTATAACGTCCCTCGGCTAAGGACTTGGGGCATTCGAAGCGAATAATAATGGTAAATTCGAGAAATAAACCTTGCGTATGGGAATATTTGCCGCATGTTTTCTTAGGTGCTGTTACAGGCAGGTTATTTTCTCTCTGCCCAGTTTACCAGCTTTTGGTTTTTGATATGACGGAAGTCTTTTATGTTGTGGGCTACTAATGTCATTTCGTTTGCTAGAGCAGAAACCCCCAATTATCAAATCAAATTCCTCATGTAAAGGTGTTCCGTTTTTTCTCAGGTAAACTTTGTTATGAGCGTATTGCTCGACTATTCCAAAAATAGGAATGATGGTCAGCCCTTTTACAAATTTGTCAACCGCTTTGTGTGATTTTTTGGGATTATCGCTGTTCTCTGCTCCATATTTGAGTTCAAAAACCGTTATTTCAGAAATAAAGCAATTTTCAAGTCCTTTCTATTATAACTGTTTTTTTCATTGATTGTGTTCTTCTTGTCTTGCCTGTAACTTATATACCCCCCCTCACGCTTATGAGGGGTTGTAGTCAGGGTATAATGATACTAAACTTTTCTTACAAATCATCTACGATAAACCGGATTTTTGGCAACTTTCAGCTGCTTCTTGTATGGATAAGCATCTTTCCCTTGTTCTAGAAGGATATTTTCACCTGAATTCTTTGCCATAATTACTTTTCATTCCAAAATCTAGCAAATTGAAGCCTTAAACTTTTAAGTACCGGCTTCCCATGAACCACAAGATTTTACGGCCACGACAGGCGCTCAACAAGGCATGCCTCAAAGTAAAACCTGTCAGAAAGGATATCGAAGTTTTCAAGACCAACCTGATCAACTTTATTGACCAGATCAATGAGTCCGAATAGGAGGAGTAATGCTTTTTATTCCAAAAATCTAATAAATTGAAGTGTAATTAATGATATACGGAAGATCAAGAAACACTTTTTTTGAAAAAATACTATAATTAGCTATGCGAGGCAAATTGGTGCTTTGGGCTGGTGCGGGATTATCAACGGAAACAGGGTATCCTTCGGGTTGGAGGTTGTCAGAAATCTCTATGGATTAAACTTTAGGATGTAGAAAAGCATTCCTTGCAACCCAGGGAAATCGAGGAGTGCGATACAGATTTAATGGAGCTGGATTGCGGGTTGATGACGCGTTGAACACGGGATAAACACGGGATAAGTGCTACTTCGTTTAAGATCAGTGTCCGCCGCGGCGCCTTCCTACGGTAGGTAGGGATATGAGCCCGATGAACTGAAAGAGCATAAAAAAAGCCAAGCATTTCTGCTTGGCTGAGTAGCGGGAACAGGACTCGAACCTGTGACCTTCGGGTTATGAGCCCGACGAGCTACCAACTGCTCCATCCCGCGATATATCTTAACAATTAATTTGTCGCTGTTTTGGTTCATTAAAACTGGAGTTTTTTTGCCTTTTGCGTTTCCCCTTTGCTTTAATGTGATACAAATGTAAGGGGATTTTTTGAGAAGTCAATAGATGGGCAATAAAAAAATATGGAACAGAATACCTTTATTGGGCCTTGAAATTGACTGTCAGTTCCTTAACCCCACATACTTTTTTGGAGTTTTTCGCCCTCGTAATTTTAATTTCCTTATGCACCCTATTTACTAAATTACCATAGAGCTTCCTTTTTCTCCTATCATAAAGAACCCACAGAGTTCCTCGGAAACCAGATGCTTACCAGAGCCTCTCCTGATACACACTTGATAGAGACCTGTGAAATCCAGAGCGCATAAAGGGTCAAAATGTGCAAAAAGTGCTCATATATACGTGTTCGTTTGTAGGGATGTATTTTTTGTATTAACCTTAGGGCAATTTGATTGGGGAGGTTAGTTAAGCAGTACCCAACTGGCTATCAATTGATGAGGTTTGTCTGGTAAAGCCCCGCCGGTGGAAATAGTGGGTGTATGTTTTATCTTAAACTATTTAAAAAAATGGCTAGAGCTTCTATATTTAATCAAGGCCTTAGAGGGAAAAAAGGCAATGACGTGTATTATACGGTGGGCAATAAAACCTTTGTAAGGGCTCATTTTATTCCGGATCACTCCAAACCAAGCAGCCTTCAGCTCGAGGTTTGGGGAAGGTTTAGAAATGCCCAGCATTTTATTAAGCCAATTAAAAAAGTATTGCAGCTTGGGTACGTCAATTTCAAAGATGGTATGCAGACTCCTATGAAAATTGCTTTAGGCAAGGTTCTAAAAGGTGGTTTTAGGGATGGACAAAGGTCTCCCGACCCAGCTTTGCTTAAAATCAGTACGGGAAGCCTCGCAGGAATGGACACGGGACAAGCAAGTTGGAAAAATGATGACACTGTTCTGGTTGAGTGGGAGGACAACTCTGGAATGGGCTTTGCCAAAAGAAGGGATAAGGTATCAGTGCTTCTTTATGATGTGGCTAATCAAGCGGCTTTTTTTGTGCTTGAAAGTAAGTCAAGGGTAAAAGGACAAGTGGAATTAACAGTAGATCGGCCTGACCGGCATAGGGGCAACCTGCATGTTTACACGTTTTTCACCTACAAAAACCCTCGTAGCCAAATGTACGATGTGTCAGATAGTGTGTATCCTCTTTTTTTTGAACTCCGCGAAACTCTGTGTCCCTTTTTTTCTTTGTGACCTATTTCCTTTCTCTCCCCACCTTATTTTTCTTCTGATTTCGCAATCGGGCATTGAGGGAAACGGTATTAAATTCCAAAGATTGAGAATTTTAGAGTATCTTTGTGGAAAAAATTGCCGTAATGACCGAAATTTCTCATAAAGCCGGATTTGTAAACATCGTAGGGAAACCCAATGTGGGGAAATCCACGCTCATGAATGCCCTGGTGGGGGAGAGGCTCTCCATTATTTCCTCCAAGGCGCAGACTACCCGCCATCGCATCCTGGGTATCATGAACGATGACAATTACCAGATCGTGTTTTCCGACACCCCAGGCATGTTGAAGCCCAAGTACGAGTTGCACAAAAGTATGATGAGCTTCGTCAACATGTCGCTGGAGGATGCCGATGTGATTGTGTTTGTGACCGATCTTTATGAGAATGAGGAGGAAATAGAGGAGATTATAGAGAAAATCAACAATTCTGGCGTGCCGGTGCTGTTGGTGATCAACAAGATCGACCTCAACAAAGAAGAGCAACTGGATACGGTGACCGCTTACTGGACCGAAAAGGTCAAGCATGAACTTGTCATACCAATCTCGGCGACAGAAAACTTCAACATCCAAAAGGTGCTTGATGAAATCCTAGTCAGGTTGCCCGAGCATGCACCCTTCTATGATAAAGAGGAACTTACCGACCGTCCGGAACGTTTCTTCGCTTCTGAGATTATCCGGGAGAAGATTTTTACCAACTACAAAAAGGAAATCCCTTACAGCACGGAAGTGTCAATAGCGGATTTCTTCGAAGAAGATAAAATCATCCGCATACGTGCCGAAATCTACGTGGAAAGAAACAGCCAGAAAGGCATCATCATCGGTGACAAAGGCAGCGCTCTAAAACGTGTCGGCATACAGGCAAGGGAGGAACTCGAAAAGTTCTTCGGCAAGAAAGTTTTCCTGGAAACCCACGTGAAAGTGGAGGAGAACTGGAGGAAAAATAAAAACAAATTAAGAAGATTTGGTTACGACCAATAAGAGACGAGAATAGCAATGTCGAATATAGTAGCAATAGTAGGAAGGCCAAACGTGGGGAAATCCACGTTTTTTAATAGGTTGGTAGAGGAAAGAAAGGCCATCGAGGATAACATGAGTGGAGTGACGCGTGACCGTCACTATGGCCATGCCCAGTGGGGCGGCAAATTCTTCTCCGTGATTGACACGGGTGGGTATGTGACCGGCTCAGATGATGTGTATGAAGCAGAAATCAGAAAGCAGGTAAAGCTTGCCGTTGAGGAAGCTTCTGTGATTTTGTTTGTAGTGGATTGTTTTGATGGGCTTACAGGCTTGGATAAGGAATTTGCCAATGAACTTAGGTCATCCAAAAAGCCGATCTTCATTGTGGCCAACAAGGCTGACAATCAGGAGCGCCTTTTGATGGCCAATGAATTTTATTCCCTAGGACTTGGGGAGAATGAAGTGTTCCCTATCGCAGCGGTTAGTGGTGCGGGTACAGGTGACCTTTTGGACGAAGTGATCAAGCATCTTTCTGAAGATGGGCTAGAGGATCCCGATTTTGGCATTCCGAAGATTTCCATCTTAGGTAGACCAAATGTAGGAAAATCTTCATTCCTTAATGCCCTTTTGGGTAAGGAGCGGTCAATCGTAACCGATGAGGCCGGAACTACCAGAGATGCCATCCATACCAGATATAAATTATACGGGAAGGATTTTATCATTACCGATACAGCTGGAATCCGTAAAAAGGCCAAGGTTAAGGAAGATATCGAGTTTTATTCAGTGATGCGTTCCCTGAGAACTCTTGAGGAGTCCGACGTGGTGATCATTATGGTAGATGCCACTAGAGGCCTAGAGGCTCAGGATGTCAACCTTATTTCGCTTGCCATCAAAAACGGTAAGGGCATCATGATCATGGTCAACAAATGGGATCTGATCGAAAAGGATCATAAAACCATGGAGAAATTCAAGGAGGATATGTTGGAAAAGCTTGGTGAGAACAAGTGGATTCCGATCATCTTTACATCGGTGTTGTCCAAGCAGCGGATTTTCCAGGCTATTGAGCTTGCCGTGGAAGTATATGACAACAAGACCAGCAAGGTGCCTACCTCCAAATTGAATGACAAGATGTTGGGAGAAATTGAGAGATATCCGCCGCCGGCATACAAAGGAAAATATATCAAGATCAAGTATATCACCCAGTTGCCGACCCGAAATCCGGTGTTTGCCTTCTTCTGCAACCTGCCTCAATACATCAAATCGCCATATACTAGATACTTGGAAAACAGAATAAGAGAGCATTTTGATTTCAAAGGAGTTCCTATAAAGATTACGTATAAGAAGAAATAATAAATTATTTTTGGTGAAAGCTTGACAAATTGCAAAGTGTATGTAACTTTGATTCTTAATTTTAAAAGTAAGCAACACCATGAAAAAATTATTCGCATTATTAGCTGTAGCAGGTATGATTTTTACCTCAGCTTGTGGAACTCAAGAAACTGAAACTGAAGAGAACGTTGAGATCATCGACGAGACTACTGAAGTTGAAGCTGCTGAAGTTGAGGCTGAAGAGGTGGAAGTTGAAGTTGAAGAAGAGGAAACTGAAGAAACTGCTGCTTAATTAGCAGTTCACTTAAGAATCATGAGCCCCGGGAGACTGGGGCTTTTTTTTGTTTACTTCTTCGTACTTCGTCTTTTCGTACTTCGTACTTTTTCTATATTTGCTCAGGAATGGAAATGGAGAAAAAGATTTATCAGGCTTTTGTGGACCATGTGCCGGAGAATGCGGCGGCGTATTGCTATGATTTGTGGGCTGAAGATCCGTTTCGTTTTGTCATTTCGCGCAGCAGAAGTTCCAAACTAGGTGATTTTAGATTTAGGAGGGACCGGGAGATCCAGACCATCACCATTAATTATGATTTAAACCCTTACCAGTTTCTCATCACGTATATACATGAGGTTGCCCATCACCGTGTGTATAAGGATTTTGATCTTGGCGTAAAGCCCCATGGGTCGGAATGGAAGAAGGTATTCCAAAAGCTGCTTGCTCCGATGTTTTCAGATTTGGTTTTTCCCAAGGATGTATTGATTCCTTTAAAGAGACATATGCTAAATCCCAAAGCCAGTAGCGGGGCCGATATTTTTCTTTCCAAAGAGCTTAAAAAGTACGATTTAAAGTACCAAGAGGATGGATGCCGCCCCCTTTTCCTTACGGATATCAAGGTAGGGGATTCATTTTCCCTGAGGGGGAGGGTGTTTACCAAAGAGGAAGTCAGAAGGACCAGAGTATTGTGTTTGGAGGTCTCCTCAGGCCGAAGGTATTTAATTTCAAGTCATGCAGAGGTGGTAAGGTTAAAATGATGAAATTTTGCCAATTAAAACCAAGTTTTTTTAGTTTCCCTACAGTCAAATATTGAATAGGATTAGGTGGTGAAAAGGATGTTGGAGAGGTCTAATTAAAGTCTGTAAAATTTTTTTAGAAATATTTGCTTTTTTACTTCTTTTTTGTTTTTTTTAAACGGGTTTTTTAGTGGCCACTTTTTAGCCTGATAATCAAATTTTTATTCAACTTTAAAATTTAAAAAAAATGCGTTACACAAAAAAGAACAAGTTTCGGTTTTTAATTATGGCTTTTGGGTTGTTCATGGTTTCTTCAACAGCGTTTCCTTGTGGAGGTACGTATTATGCCTGCGGAGAAGATGATGTACTTGATATGGGAATGGATGCTCTATTAAATTGTTGTGAAGGTTCTACCATGTCCTTTTATGATGTTTGTAGCGAGCAAGCATATTTGCTGGTGGTCCCCGAAGATGGAGAAAATTCTAGTTGTGCTCCATAATTCGAATGTTATGAAAATTTATTTTCTTTTTCTAATAATTCTGATTTCATGTTCAGTAGAAAATAGAACAGTAGAAAATTGGGAAGTAATTATTGGAAGGGAAGAGAAGATTAAACTCAAGACCTCAGGGGTTTCCTCTGGGGTTCCCTTTAAATATTCTTATTTGACTGATAATAGGGTATTGATCTTCGATTCATTTCACAGATCAGTAGATACGTTGCTTTATTATAATGGCTCTTTTACTTTATTACCCGGAAATCAATTGCCGTTGGAAGGGCCTTTAGGAGTTCCGAATTTTATTAATTTTTGGGCTTGTGGTTCGACTTTATATTTTTTGGATAATAAGTCTATAACCATTTTTAATAAGTATGAAGATGAAAATAAAGTGCTCTATTTTTCTGAACTGGATTTTTTTGGTAAATCAGGGATAGTTGCTGTTTCTCGTGGCGATGGGTTTAATTTTAATTATCCTTCGTTTGATTGTGATTCGGGAAACATTTTTCTGGCAGCCAAAAATGTCCATTCAGGGTTGTCTGGTATTCTTCAATTTAATTTCAGGTCCAATGATTTTCGATTAATGGAGTTTCAATTGGATAATGAGGAAATAAAAAAGAATACAGTCTCACTGCCAATGGGGTTAGGTGTTATCAATTTCCCTGATGTTTTTCTTTCCAGAGATAATCTTGTTGTTTCTTATGCTTTTAAAGGAAATTTTCATGTATATAACAGAAAGTATAATTCGTGGAGAAATTATGATCATTATGCTGAACAATATCCTTTAGCAAAGAATTTGCCTCAAGAGATACTCCCAAGTTACTCCAATCATCAAGGTATGGCAATTCTGAAAGATTGGCAAGATGATGTTTCTTATGGTTCTTTTGGCCAGTTAGGGGAAAGGTATTTTTTTAGGGTTGTTAAGGGGAGGAAACATAATGAAGGGGTAAATCTTTTTTTAGAGTTATTTGATATAACCTTCCGCAAGGTAGATGAGGTGAACCTGACTAACCTACAGCCTCAGTTGGGTACTAGATGGTTGGTATTGGAAAATGAGCTTTTTATATTTTCCAAAAATCAGCCAAAAGAGGATGAATTAGCCTATTACAAGGTGGCGATACAGAAAAAAAATGTAAATGATTAAATAAGTTCCTCGAATCTCGGATTCCCGTTTTGAGATATTGTTGATTTATAAAATTGAAGGATAAGGATTGCTTTAATGCGATCTTTATCCTCCTTCCTTTTTCTTGTTCGCAAAGTCATCGAAGGTAAAAAAACATTGGTTTTCTTAATTTAATTGAGCTCACTGGCTTTCCAAGTAAGGTCACCATGGCCTGTCACTCAAAAAACTCCACAATGGACAAAGGCTGCACCATCTTTAAAGGAGGAGCTTTTAGCAGATCCAAATAAATTATCACCGTAACCTCTAAAGCGTTTCATTATAGGCGCTTTTTTCGGTTATCCTTGGTTGTTTTGTAAAACTCCACCGCTGCCCTTACCGATCCATGCGTCATTAGCAGCTCATGTGCTAGGTTTGCTTCCACTCCTGCGGCCTCCATTATCATCCTGGTTCCTCTTTTGACCAATTTCTCATTCGAAAGCTGCATGTCCACCATTTTGTTGCCTTTGACCTTGCCAAGCTTGATCATCACGCTGGTGGAAATCATGTTGAGGACGAGTTTTTGGGCGGTGCCGGATTTCATTCGTGTGCTGCCTGTGACAAACTCGGGGCCTACTACGGCTTCTACTGGGTATTCGGCGGCTTTGGCCACTGGGGTGCCGGAGTTGCAGGTAATGCAGCCGGTGAGTAGGCCTTCTTGCCTGGCTTTGTCCAGTCCTCCTATTACATAGGGTGTGGTGCCTGAGGCCGCAATGCCAATTACTGTGTCATTCTTGTTAAAACCAAACTCCTGAATGTCAGGCCAGGCTTGGTTTGCATCATCTTCTGCATTTTCGACGGCCTTTCTGATTGCATAATCTCCGCCGGCAATGATACCTATGACCATGTCAAAGGGTACACCGTAGGTAGGAGGACACTCACTGGCATCCAGTATGCCCAACCGGCCGCTCGTGCCCGCTCCGATATAAAAAAGACGGCCACCAGCCTGCATTCTTGGTACAATCTGCTCCACCAATGCCTTTATTTGCGGCAAAGCCTTTTCTACAGCCAATGGAACAGTTTTATCCTCTTTGTTCATGTTGCCGAGCAATTCGGCCACACTCATGTTTTCAAGATTATCGTAAAAGGAATTGCTTTCGGTAGTACTCATATTTTCTCTTTATGAAATAGGGTCAATCCTGCGATGGGTGTTTCCAGGATGATATTTACAGATATATTCAAATCAAAAGCCACTGATCGTAGGATATCGCTGTTGTAATAGGCAATGGAACCCACGAAGTTTACAGGCTTTTCCTGATAGTTGTCGTATTTCATGACATGTATCTGGAAAAAGTCATTGAAGGCTTTCTGATATAGTTTATAGCAATAGGGGTCGTTTTTGTGTTGGGTTATAAAACGGCAGAAGCTGGCCATATACCTGCCTGGAAAGGGCTTCTGATAGACGTTTTCCTGAATGTCCTGGCTGGAGAATTGGTATTCCTGAATAGCGAGGTCGCGGATATTTTCCGGCATTTCCTCATAGATGAAATCATGAAGGAACTGTCTTCCTATATAGGATCCACCTCCTTCGTCACCCAAGATGTATCCGGGGGCTGGACGGGTTTCGACAATGTCGCTACCGTCATAATCGCAACTGTTGGACCCTGTGCCCAAAATGCAGGCTATACCAGGTTCGCTTCCGCATGTGGCACGTGCTGCAGCAAGGAGGTCATGATGAACCTCGATCTTAGCCTTATGGAAAACCTGCTTCAGTGCATGCTCTACTATTTTGTTGTTTTTCACGCTGGAACATCCCGCTCCATAATAATAGATCTGGGAAACCTCATCCTGGATGTTCAGTAATGAGGGCTGCTTGAGCCCCGCTACCATTTCTTCCAGGCTTTGGTAATAGGGGTTGAAACCCACTGTCCTAAATTGGTTGATCTGTCCTTCGTGTCCTATTGTTCTCCAGTCGGTCTTGCTGGAACCGCTATCCGCTATTAAAATCATTTTTATATTAAATGCCCGATGGGCTCAAATTTATCAAATACATTTTGGGTGTGGGGGGCATCTTTCAGCTCATCGGTCAGATCCTGACCAGCCCAGTGCTCATAATGTTTGCCGTTTTTCCAAAGTCGGGAACTGCTCACATCGTACACTTTCCCCTCGTAGGCTATCCAAATTTCAGGTTTGTCCTGCCCATTGCGAAGGGCAAGCTGTTGCCTGGTAATATCTTTCATTCAATTAATACATTTTGAGCTGGGCATTGATCCAGCGCTCCGGGATTTCCCCACTTTGGGCAATCTGATAATCCTGGTAACTGCAGGGGATAATGGTTTCCCTGTCATACTTTTGGTTACCGGTATGGGGGACTTCCATCCACCATTTTCCACTTATATTACTTTTGTAGAAAATAAAAGTAGAAGGCTTGGCATCCAGGGATACCGTGTACTTGGTGTAATCGTTGCTTTGGAAGGAAAGGCTGTCCTTACGGTGATAGAAACCCTCAATGAAATACCAAATCATGGTGGCGATTACTGCGGCAGTCTTGTAGCGGGTATCGTCGTAATAGGGCTGATAACCATAAATACCGATGGAACTCAACTTTTCATTCATGCCAGCAAACCAGCAAACCTGGCAAGCTTCTTCAGCGGTAAGGCCAAAGGGTTGTGCATCTGCTGCTCCGGGGGCATCTGCTGACTGTATGGATGAAATGTCAAAACTAAGCAGGTCTGCATTGCGGATCAAAGGTTCGATTTCCTTGAAATTCTCTCTTAACTGTCCCAACCTGACATGGTCAAAATAGAGTTTTTCCATCACATTGACCAAGTCGCGGTCGGTCAGGAAGCTTTGATAGGCAAGTTGGGTGTAGTTGAAAAGGAAATTGGGTTGGTGCAGTATAATGTCTTGGGAGTGGATTTCGTTGGGCAATCCTTCATCTTCCATGTCTATCTTGGCATCCACGGTGAGCATGCTCACCAGTTTTTTCATCCCCTCATAGGAAAGGTACTGGCCAAAATCCAAATCATGGGTACCGCCTATGTAGATGGGTAAGATCTGCATTTTCATCAAATGCTCGCCTACTGTTTGGATTCGGAGGTAGGTTTCTTTAAGGTCCACCCCGTTTCTCAGATTACCGAGATCGGCTACCTTGTAGTGTCCCAATCCTCTTTTGAGATCGTATAATTTCAACCTGATTTCGGTTGCCGCATTTTCGATAGACCGGTTGTCCTTAATGCCCCTTCCGTCGGTAAGTCCGATGATGGCAATCTGAATGCCTTCAAGATCGGGAAAGGTTTCACCATAATGGTGGATATGGCTGAAAAAGGAATTTAGGGGATAATCGGTCTCGGTAATGGACTCGGCTATCGGATCAAAATAAAACTCTAAATCCATAGGTGAATAATTGATAGAAGCTAAAATTAATGAAATTCCATGGTTTTTTTAGCATCTAGCAGAAAAAGGGGTGGAGAGTTTCGTGAGGACTTTGTGCGACTTTTGTTTTTTGAACTTTGTGCGAGATTGTGATCCTTTCAATTCTTCCAAAAAAAAGCCCCACGTGTCTCGCGGGGCTTTATATGTTGTCGGATTAACCTCCGAAGTCGTCAAATCTGATGTTTTCTTTAGGGATTCCCATGTCATCTAGCAGTTTTAGTACTGCTGAGTTCATCAATGGAGGACCGCAAAGATAGTACTCGATTTCATCTGGCTCTGGGTGATCCTTCAAGTAGTTGTCATAGAGTACTTGGTGGATAAACCCTACATAACCGTCACCATCCTTATCGTCCAATGACTTCTTGATCTTCCAGTTGTCCTCAGGTAGAGGCTCGGATAGACCGATGTGGAAGTTGAAATTAGGGAAATCTTTCTCGATGTCTCTGAAGTGAGGTACGTAGAACAATTCCTTCTTGGATCTACCACCGTACCAGTAAGAAACTTTTCTGTCTGACTTCTCCGTGTGGAAAAGGTGGAAGATGTGTGATCTCAATGGAGCCATACCAGCACCACCACCGATGTAGATCATCTCTCTATCAGTTGGGTTGATGTGGAATTCACCATAAGGACCTGAGATGGTTACCAAATCGCCTGGTTTACGAGAGAACACATAAGAAGAACATACACCTGGGTTTACGTCCATCCACTTATTGTTAGCTCTGTCCCACGGCGGGGTAGCGATACGGATGGTAAGCATTACGATGTTGCCTTCTGCTGGGTGGTTGGCCATGGAATAAGCTCTGAAGAGCTCTTCGTCATTCTTCATGGTCAAGTCCCAAAGTCCAAACTTATCCCAATCACTTTGGTAAACATCAGCTGGGTGACCCAACTCAGGATGTGGAGTAATGTCCATATCCTTAAAGTTTACTGTGATCTCTGGAACGTCAATCTGGATATATCCTCCTGATTCAAAATCAAGGTTTTCTCCTTCAGGAAGTTTAACTTTAAATTCTTTGATAAAGGTGGATACGTTGTAGTTGGAAACAACCTCGCAGTCCCACTTTTTGATCCCGAAGATTTCCTCTGGGATTCGGATCCTCATATCCTGTTTCACTTTCACTTGGCAGGAAAGACGAACTTTCTCTTTTTGCTCGGTTCTGGTGAGGTGACCAACTTCTGTTGGAAGGACTTCCCCGCCACCGTCTTCGATGACACACTTACACATGGCGCAAGTACCCCCTCCACCACAGGCAGAAGGAAGGAAGATTTTTTTACCGCCTAAGGTGTTGAGAAGCGTCGACCCGGCAGAAGCCACGATCGGGTTTTTCTCGTCCCCGTTGACAATAATTTTAACATCCCCTGATTGTACCAGTTTAGACTGGGCAAAAAGCAGGATGAAAACTAGTAGCAAGATAATCAAGGTAAATGCTACAATCGAAGTAATGATTACTGAACTCATTTAACGACTTTTTTCTTTTTGTTTTTCAGTATAATACACCCTAGGATAAGGGAGTACAAATATATTTATAATTCGGTAAAAACGGCCATTTAAAGCCCCTTTTTTCCCCTAAAACATCTGGGGTGCCCGGATTACTTCTTTAATAGCCTTAGTAGGGTGGATAGCCTAGATTTAAGCTGTCTCCTGTCAATGATAAAGTCTAGAAAGCCGTGTTCCAACACGAATTCTGAACTTTGGAAACCCTTGGGCAAGTCCTTGCCTATGGTTTCGCGGATTACTCTTGGACCTGCAAACCCGATCAAAGCACCTGGTTCGGCAATATTGAAATCACCAAGCATAGCATAAGAAGCGGTTACCCCTCCGGTAGTAGGGTCGGTCAATAGGGAAATGTAGGGGATTTTGGCATCATCCAACTGGGCAAGTTTGGCGGAAGTCTTGGCCATCTGCATCAAGCTGAAGCCGGCTTCCATCATTCTAGCGCCACCTGATTTGGAAATCATCAAGAATGGGATCTTGTTTTTGAGGGAATGGTCGATTGCTCTGGCGATCTTTTCACCCACTACTGAACCCATGGATCCGCCGATGAAGTTGAAATCCATACAGGCGATCACGATGTCCTGGCCGTCGATTTTGCCAACTGCCGATCTCACCGCGTCTTTAAGGTCCGTTTTTTTGATGGTAGCCTCTATCCTTGCAGGATACGGTTTGCTGTCCACGAAATTCAACGGGTCACCGCTTGTCATGTCGGCATTCAGTTCTTTGAACTGGTTTTTGTCAAACAATATTTCGAAATATTCCTTAGAGCCGATTTTGACATGATAATCATCATCAGGACAAACGTATGAGTTGTTTTTCAGCTCGCGGGTGTGAATGATGTTTCCTTGAGGGGTTTTGAACCAAAGTCCGTCAGGGGCGTCTTTTTTCTCCTCGGTAGAGGTTTTAATTCCTTTATCTGTTCTTTTAAACCAAGCCATATTATTCTGTTTAAGGCTGAAAATGTCTTTTCAGAGAGTACAAATTTATAGGTAATATCCATTAAATAAAACCTTATCTCTAATACCCTACATTTATTTGCTAGAGATCAGGGTTTTTGGCAGCCTTGTCCTGCTCCATTAACACCCTAGTCTTGGGCAATGTTTCGGGGTAGTTTTCCTGTAGGAAAATGATCATTTCTTCACGTATGAAGCAGCGTAGGTCAAACGCTGAGGGACTGTCCCTGGCGCTCATCAGACAGCGTAGTTCCACAACTCTTTCCCGAACATCCGTTACCTGTAGCACCTGGACCTTGCCGTCCCACAGAGGTGTAGAGTCCAGAAGTTCCTTGAGTTTCGCCTTCATTATTTTGATAGGAACGGTATGGTCCACGTAGAGGAATACTGTTCCCCAAATATTGGCTGTGGTGCGTGTCCAGTTTTGAAAAGGCTTCTCGATGAAATAGTTGATGGGCAAAATTAGTCGCCTTTGATCCCAGATGCGGACCACCACATAAGTCAGGTTGATTTCTTCAATCTTCCCCCACTCTCCTTCTACCACTACTACGTCATCAATTCTGATGGGTTGGGTAAAGGCAATCTGAAACCCGGCCAAGAGGTTGGCAATTGATTTTTGGGCGGCAAAACCTATAATCAAACCCGCTATACCCGCTGAAGTCAACAGGCCTGCCCCGATCTTCCTAGCCGTCTCGATACTCATAAGCACAAATGCCAGGGCCACAATTACAATGATCAATACAATTATCTTCCGGATAAAATCCAGCTGGGTGAAAATCCGCCTTTCCCTTAAGTTATCATCTTTCTCAAAATTGTAATGCTCAATGAAATAATACCTGAGTACATTGGTAAGCTCGATAAGAATCCAGGCGAGGTTGATGATCCAAAAAATCTGGAAGAACACATGACCTCTGATATATGCCATAGTCTCTGGAGATACATAGGGTTCAGTGATCGGCCACAGAATGAAGAATAGCCCAAACTTCAAGGAATGGGAAAAACGCACCATCGACCTTTGTGCCTTTGCCATCTTTGGTTTGAAGAAAACCTTGGACAACTGTGGAAACAACAGGTAGATTATAAGATGGCTTAAAAGCAAAGTTAGGATTAAGGCTGAAAAGAAGATCAGTTTGTCCTGCATAGGTAAATAGGTTCTGTAATAGGTTGGTTAAAAATTACTTCAATAAATGTACAAAAAATATAATATGTGGTAAATTAAGGTTTGCTTAGGGGCTTCCCCATCAAACATCCGATAATTTATGCCTTTAATAATTCTATACATAATTGCCGCAGTGGTCTTGGTAGGGGCTTATTTTCTATATGGCAAGTATGTATTTCGCAAGTTCAGAATAAACAACGCTAACATCACTCCTTCTCATAGACACCGGGATGGGGTGGATTATATCCCAAGCAAGCCTGTGGTGGTGTTGGGTCATCACTTTGCCTCTATAGCGGGAGCAGGGCCTATAGTCGGGCCTATCATTGCAGTAGCCTTTGGCTGGATTCCCGCCGTGATCTGGATTTTGGTAGGAGGTATTTTCTTTGGAGCTGTGCATGACCTGGGCAGTATGGTGGCCTCTCTGAGAAATGAAGGCAAGTCCATAGGGGTGATAATTCAGAACAATATTGGAGAAAAGGGAAAACAGCTTTTTGTGGTGTTCAGTTTTTCTACCCTCATATTGATCATTGGAGTATTTGCAGATATTATTGCCAAAACTTTTGTAGCTAATCCAGGAGTGGCCACGGCTTCCATATTGTTCATAGGGCTGGCAGTGATCTTTGGTTGGATAAGCAAGCAGTTGAGGTCGAGAGGGCAGTTTGTGGTTGCTACGGTGATTGGGGTGGTGTTGATGTATTACTTTGTGTATTTGGGGATGCAACACCCATTTTTGCTTTCCTATAAACTTTGGATCTGGATATTGTTGGCTTATGGGTTTGTGGCATCAGTGGCGCCTGTCTCCATACTTTTGCAGCCAAGGGATTATTTGAACAGTTTTCTACTTTATGGACTGATGCTGGCTGCTATAGTAGGGGTGGTCGTCGCCAACCCATCTATTGAAATGGATACTCAGGTACAGTTTAAGGCCGACAATCTGGGTTATCTATTCCCGGTTTTGTTTGTGACCATGGCCTGTGGGGCTATAAGTGGATTTCATTCTCTTGTGGCTTCCGGAACTACTTCCAAGCAGATTGACCAGGAAAAGGATGTGAAGCTGATCGGTTTTGGCGGAATGTTGATAGAATCGTTTTTAGCGATAATTTCCATAGGGGCTGTAATCGTGATCAGCAGGCAGGAATATAATTTGAGACTTGCCGATGAGGGACCCGTAAGTCTTTTTGCCGACGGGCTGGGAGGGATGGTTACTACCCTAGGTCTGTCGCCATCTTTTGCGGTAGGCTTTGTAGCTTTGACGGTTTCAGCTTTTGCGCTGACCACTTTGGACACTTGCACCAGACTTGCCCGCTTTACCTTTCAGGAGTATTTTGAACAATCTGAAAGCCGGTCCGGTCGTTTCTTTTCCGAAAACCGATATGCATCCACCTTCGTGGTGGTAGTGTTGAGTGCCTTACTTCTCTTATCAGGTGGCTTTGCGAATCTTTGGCCGATTTTTGGCTCTGCAAATCAATTGTTGGCCGCATTAGCATTGCTGACCATAGGTGTATGGCTGATTAGACAGCAGATCAACCCGAATTTTGTGTTGATCCCCATGTTTTTCATGTTTGCTGTAACTATTAGCTCGCTAATTTTGTTTGCTTGGCAAAATTATCAATCAGGCTCTTATGTGCTGGCCATCATTGCAGTTAGCTTATGTGTATTATCTCTAGTACTAATGGCCTTGGCCAGAAAAAACTTAGCGTCGAAAGTCCCGACTAAAATTAAAACATGAGAAAAACGCCATTTTACATTTTTTTTCTTCTATTCATTGCCTTTTTTCAGGTGGGATGCGACAACGTGTCTCCAGAAGATTTAGATGACAATGCTGTTCGGGATCTAAGGTCGGCCCGTAGGCCCATAGGGGCTGCGGCAAGGGAAATTCTTGCAGGCCAACATTTTCACTCCATACAAATGGAAATCCAATACATGGTGGGGTTTGAACCCACCCCTGGTATGGTGGACAACATTAAGCAGTTTTTGGAGGAATTGACTGACAAACCGGGGGGAATAGATATTTATCTTACAGCTATAGCACCGGAAAGGCAGGAAAGTTATTCCATTGCTGATATTAGAAGAATAGAAGATGCCAATCGAAGCGCTTACAATCAAGGTAGAAGAGTAGGGTTGTATTTGTTGATCTTGGACGGTTATTCCGCTGAGGATACGGGTAGCAGTTTCACCTTTGGACTGGTTCATAGAAGCAACTCCATAGCTTTGTTTGGTAGAAGGATGCGTGAAAATTCAGATATACCTGGAAGGCCGACCCGTTCCCTTTTGGAAAACACAGTTACTAGACACGAAATTGGCCATTTGATGGGGCTGGTAAATGTTGGCTCTGATATGGTCGAACCGCACGAAGACCCCAACCATGGAGGTCATTGCGACAATTCAAGCTGTCTGATGTATTGGGCAGTGGAAACAGCTGGACTTTTGAATGTCATTGACGGAGGATTTATTCCGCCTTTGGATGACAATTGCAGGAATGATATAAGAGCAAACGGAGGCCGATAACCTCCGTTTTTTTTTAATTGATGTTGAAAGGTGTTGGCTGTTTTTTCGTCAGCCGGTATGCCAGACCAACATTTACCAGGTAATCGGCAAATGCAGCATCACCATGGCGTGGGTTGTCCGGTGTGGAGTCCGCTATGTCGGTGAGGCTTCGGGTCCGGTTTCTCAAAATTGCTATAGGCATATTGAGCGTAGTGGTGAAGTTGCCGCGCATATAACTTGCTCCTGGCTCCACGGAAAGAATATAGCCGGGGCGCCTAAAACCATCACTTCCGCCAATTAAATCCCGTACAGGAATGCCTTCAATTCTTCCTCCTAGGGAGAAACCTAATCCGTGGATTTTGGGAATAGTTTTCAAAAACCCTGTGCGAAAGGCGTATTGGTCGGGTACACTCATAATAGCCTCACTTTGTCTTGACCGGAAAGTCTGCGTTCCATTTGTGTTTCTGGGATTGAGCATGTAAAAGCCATCGTAATACCAGATAAAGTTTCCCTGAAGAAATCTATACCCTTGCGAATCCAGAATCAACCCCACACCACCATCACCCAGTTGGATGGATTGATCCACGGGTCTTGTCTCTCGGCTGCCGTTTGGTCCAACATTGTAGAAGGTCCCCAAGGCATTATAATCGCCGGTAGGTAATTTTATTCCAGCTCCAACTGCTACATTGCCCGATTTTGATTTTTCTTCACCAAGAAGCCAGTATCCAGCGCCTATTCTCATATCGGCTAGGCCACCACTATAGGTCATGTGTCGCTCTGTTCGACCATGTTCATAGAGGCTGCTTCTCTCATTATAAGCAATAGGGATGGTAACTACGCCGTATACTCTTTGCGAAAAAGCATAACTGATGTTGAAATCAATTGCATGGGACCAGTTGATTACTTCTGTATTGTTGGCTACTCGTTCCCTTTCCTGGTGGGTGCCTCTGAAGTGTCTGAACGATTTGAAATATCGGTAATTCGTGTTAAAATTCCATTCCCCTTTTTCGAGGAGATTGCCCTGGCCGATTGCGTTTCCCACTCCGGAAAACTGTCGTATTGCCACACAACCCTGACCATAGGATTCCAGCCCGCTCCACATAAGGGCAGGTATGATTAATAAAAATTTTAGTTTCATTGTTTTTGGTTAAAGTTAGCTTGAGATACTTTGAATTTTGAAAGACAAAAATGTATCAAGCTTCTGGAGGCGGTGAAGGTACCGAGGAAGCATGTAGAATTAGCATGTTCACAGCCTCGTGGGGGTAACCGGTTTTTGAGTGAAACAAAATAAACTGTAAGCCCTGAAGAACAGGGAAAGTGAAATCTTTGTGAAAGGTATAGGCGAAATTTTTTAAGGGGCTGTTTGGAAGTTGCTCGCCGGAAATGCTGCTTACCCAGTTCTTCACCACCGTGTCCAGCATGTTTTGCGCGGTGTCTGGGGTATAGATAAGCTGAAGGGTATCATTGGCGTAGCGTTGTTTGATAGCCCTAAACCGTTTCCCATCCTTGCTAAAAGTAAGGTTAGTTTCAGAAAATTCCTCCTGGTTGGTCATGTAAGGAATAGAGATAGGCACTTCCATCAACAAGGCCGACGGAGCAAAATCCTCGCTGTAGACCAATTGACTCCATTGCTCCTCAATGGTATGGGTTAAGGATAAATAAAAGTAGTAATACCCAAATTGGTAAAAGGAGAAAAACAATAAAAGTGCTATGGAAGCAAATTTTCTCATATTAAAAACCTCTATGGAGTGAATTTAATAAAATTTTATGGGATTTTCTTAAGGAACTGAGAAATATTTTAAGAGGCCTTCGGGGAGGCTTAGGGGGGGATTTTCCTATCAACGCTTAGCTGTTCGGAAGGGTACCTCAAGTACGAAATAAGAAGTTCAAGGTGCGAAGGAGGAGCACGTTTAAATAGTGTCCTGAAAAAGAGGAAGAAACTAAAGCTAAGCGGTTGTCCTCATAAAAATACTTGATATTGGTACCTAGTACTTTGTACCCAAAAGCAAGTACGAAGTACGATAATAATAAAATAAAAAAGGTGAAGGAAATTAATCCTTCACCTCAATATAGTCCACATATTCGCCATCTATTTCGCGGCGTTGGGGCTGTTTCTTTTTTTCTGATTTGGGGATGAAATCTACATTTACATTGCCATCTGCAGGGCGGCTTCTTGGCTGTTCATGGCGCTGCACATCTTGCATCTGGTCAAAAAACCGCTTTAGCTTACTTTTTAGGAAAAAGCGAAGCAGGTTGGTGAATACCCATGACAATGCGAAGGTGATGATGATGAATTTTAAGATAAATCCCATTTATTAACTATTTGGTATTTTGATCAAAAACATGGGAGCAGTAAAAACCGCTCCCACTATTAACCTTATCTACTTAAGTACAAGTTCCTCTCGGCGTAAATCTTTAGGAAATAATCATCCAGAAGATCGTCTATGAAGTAAATGGCCTCTCCAGTGGACTTCATCTCTGGCCCAAGTTCCTTGTTGACATTAGGGAACTTGTGGAAGGAGAATACTGGCTCCTTGATCGCGTAGCCGTTTTTGTAGGGCTTGAAATCAAAATCGGTAACCTTTTTCTCTCCTAACATTACCTTTACGGCATAGTTGACGTAAGGTTCTCTATATGCCTTACAAATGAATGGAACCGTTCTGGATGCCCTCGGATTGGCTTCTATCACATATACCTTATCGTTTTTGATGGCAAACTGAATGTTGATCAATCCCTTGGTCTTGAGGGCAAGGGCGATTTTTTCCGTGTGGTTCTCAATTTGCCTGATTACCAAATCCCCAAGGTTGAATGGAGGTAATACCGCGTAAGAGTCTCCGGAGTGAATTCCGGCTGGCTCGATATGCTGCATGATTCCGATGATGTAAACATTTTCTCCGTCACAAATAGCATCTGCTTCGGCTTCTATTGCTCCTTCAAGGAAGTGATCCAAGAGAATTTCATTATTAGGAATGTCACGAAGTACGTTAACCACATGCTCTTCCAGTTCTTTCTCGTTGATTACAATCTTCATCCCTTGTCCACCCAATACGTAGGATGGTCTTACCAGTAGGGGGAATCCGATGGTTTTGCAAAGCTCAAGGGCCTCATCTGTATTATGGATGGTGCCAAACTCTGGATAAGGTACATCGTTTTCTTTCAGCAAAGTAGAGAAATGGCCTCTGTCCTCAGCTAAATCCAAGGCCTCGAAGCTAGTGCCGATGATCTTGATGCCATACTTGTCCAGTTTTTCTGCAATTTTCAAGGCTGTCTGTCCGCCGAGCTGTACGATTACACCCTCAGGTTTTTCGTGTAGAATGATCTCGTAGATATGTTCCCAGAATACAGGCTCAAAGTAAAGCTTGTCGGAGATGTCAAAATCCGTGGAAACCGTTTCGGGGTTACAGTTGATCATAATAGTCTCGTAGCCACATTCTTTCGCAGCAAGTACCCCATGCACACAGCTGTAGTCAAACTCAATCCCTTGACCGACCCTGTTTGGTCCCGAACCTAGGACAACAACTTTTTTCTTGTCTGAAGAAATACTTTCGTTTTCCTCCCCAAAGGAAGAATAGTAATAAGGCGTTTGGGCCTCAAATTCTGCAGCACAGGTGTCTACCAACTTGTAGTCCCTCATGATGCCCATTTCTTTGTATCTTTTGTCAAAGACCTCGCTTTCAAGACAGCCCATCAAGTGAGCAAGCTGTCTGTCCGCATACCCTTTTTTCTTAGCCAAAAGCATCAGTTCTTTTGGTATGGTGTCCAATTTGAATTTGGATATCTCCGCCTCCACATGGATCAATTCCTCAATCTGCTTGAGGAACCATTTGTCTATTTTGGTAAGGTCATGTATGGTTTTGAAGGAAACCCCAAGCTTAAAGGCATCATACACGTGGAAAAGCCTGTCCCAGCTAGGGTTGGCCAAGCTGTGTAAAAGTGCATCTTGGTTCCTGAGTTCCTTGCCGTCGGCACCAAGGCCGTTTCTTTTTATCTCTAGAGACTGACAGGCTTTTTGAAGAGCTTCCTGGAAGTTTCTTCCGATTCCCATCACTTCACCTACAGATTTCATCGACAATCCAAGTTTCCTGTCAGAGCCTTTGAACTTGTCAAAATTCCATCTTGGGATCTTCACGATCACATAGTCAATTGCAGGTTCAAAAAACGCTGACGTAGTGCCTGTGATGGAGTTTTGTATTTCATCCAAATTGTATCCGATGGCCAGCTTAGCGGCAACTTTCGCAATTGGGTAACCGGTAGCTTTGGAAGCTAAGGCAGAGGAACGTGAAACCCTTGGGTTGATTTCAATTCCGATGATTTGCTTATTGTCTGGGCTTACCGAGAACTGTACGTTACAGCCTCCGGCAAAATTCCCGATACCATTCATCATGCGGATGGCATGGTTTCTCAATTCTTGATAAGTGGTATCCGGCAAGGTCATGGCCGGAGCCACCGTGATGGAGTCACCGGTATGCACACCCATTGGGTCAAAGTTCTCGATAGAACAGATCACCACCATGTTGCCGATATTGTCACGCAAGACCTCAAGTTCGTATTCCTTCCAACCCAAGATGCTTTGCTCGATAAGCACTTCGTGGGTAGGAGAGGCGGTAAGGCCTGCTGCCAATGCTTTTTCAAAGTCTTCGGCTTTTTCTACAAAACCCCCACCAGAACCCCCAAGGGTGTAGGATGGTCTGATGACCAGTGGGAAGCCGATTTCTTGAGCAATTTCATGTCCTTGGAGGTAGGAAGTGGCAGTTCTACCTAGGCAAACACCCACTCCAAGTTTCTCCAAAAGAGCTTTGAATTTTTCCCTGTTTTCAGCAGTATCTATGGCATCAATGTCTACACCGATCATCTTGGTCTTGAACCTGTCCCAGATTCCAGCATTGTGACAGTCGATGGCTAGATTAAGGGCCGTCTGCCCACCCATGGTTGGGAGTACGCAGTCGATATCTGGATGTTCAGTAAGGATTTTTACGATGGACTTTTTCTCCAAAGGCAAAAGGTAAATGTGGTCCGCCGTCACTGGGTCAGTCATGATCGTGGCCGGATTTGAGTTGATAAGGGTAACTTTGATACCCTCCTCCCTCAAAGACCTTGCGGCTTGGGAACCGGCATAGTCGAATTCACAAGCTTGGCCGATAACGATGGGACCTGAACCGATAATGAGGACGTGTTTGATGCTACTATCTTTTGGCATGCTGTTGAGAGGTTTTTAGTCTGTTGAGAACTTTTGGCTAAATTGGTGCAAAATTAAACAAATAATCGAGAGATTCACGGTTGTGCTTGATAATTGGCATATTGCCTGTTTGAATTAAACAATTTTAACGCTGACTTACCGGTATTTAAAGGACTTGGCGTCTTTGGCCCTCATGGTACACAAAATTCCGTCCAAATGGTCATACTCATGTTGGATAAGCTCAGAAATGTCATCACGAACCTCCCAAGTCTTCTTTTTCCAATTTTCATCGAAATATTGCAAAGTCATAGAACGGTGTCTGTCGACTTTTACCAGCAGGTTTGGAAAACTCATGCAATCATCCCACATTTCAAAAGTGTCTTCGTTCAAGTTTTTGAGTTCGGGGTTGATGATGACATAGGGTTTGTCCAAATTGAGGTAAAATAGTCTTTTCATGATGCCCAGTTGAGGGGCGGCTATTCCTCGCCCAAAACCATATTTCCGGCGGATATCTTCCATGGCCTCATGGAGGTCTTGGACCCAGGCAGCGACCAAGGGTAGCTCCGATTCATCGACTGGTTCACACGTTTCATAAAGCCTGGGGTCTCCAAGTTTTAAAATATCGTCAGTGGTTTTCATATAAAATCAAAACACCGCCGGTTTTGTCCCAGCGGTGTGGTATCGTCTAGTTTTGGTGTTCATCTCGCAAAAGATCATTGACTGTTTTGACAGGATTGAACGTGATGATGGGGACCTCAACAAAAACAGTGGTCCAATCGGCCATGGATCCGTTCCAGAGGCCTGGGAGTTCAAGGGCTTTCAGCTCCTTACCATTTTTGGATTTGGAAGTGATAAAACCTGTTTTCATGTCCCTATGCTTCAAAAGGTCAAACTTATTGCCTTTATAATCTTTTGTGCCGCAGACCACATCCACTGGGTTGAAGTGTGTGGCAGAATTGTATATTTCTTTCTTATCGGAGTCCTGCAGGTCGATTTGGGCATTTTCGGCAATCTGTAGGGATAGGGATCCATCCTCCTCCTTCACCCAGAAAGGTCCGCCCCCAGGTTCCCCTACATTCCTAACCATCCCGCACACCCTGATTGGACGATTGAGTTTGCTTTTCAAAAAGTCTCTTTTTTGGTCTTGAGACCATTCTTTGTACTCCTCAGGGAATCGACCTGAAAGGTCCTTGTCAAATACCTCCTCAGCTACTAAGGTGTCCTTGTCTATGGTTTGTAAAGCCTGGAAAACCTTTTCCTGAAGGTTCAGTAGCAATGCCCCCAGTGCTTTCTTATACTTCTGTGTAGTGTCCTTCAATCTGTCAGGAACCACATTGTCCACATTTTTGATAAATATCAAATCGGCGTCTATCTCATCCAAGTTTTCCAAGAGGGCTCCATGCCCCGCTGGTCTGAAAAGTATACTGCCGTCATCTTCTTGGAAAGGAGTGTTATCAGGATTTACGGCAATGGTATCCGTGGATTGCTTTTGGTGTGAAAAGCTGACTTCGAAGGTGACACCATGCTCTTTTTCCAATTTGGGCTGTATCTGAGCTATCTCCTCCTTGAATTTCTCCTCATGCTCTGGGCTGACGGTAAAGTGTAATTTCACCCTGTCTCCTTTACCCTTGGCGTACATTACCCCTTCGATAAAGTGCTCGTAGGTCGGAGTCCTGTCCTGCTCACTATAGTGGTGGAATTTGAGTAAGCCTTTGGGCAAACTTCCATATCCGAGGCCTTTGTCTTCTAGCAGATAGCTGATGATCAAGGCATAATCTTTGTCTTCCAGCGCTTTTTTGATGGAGCTACCGTCTCTTTCCAAGATTTTGTTGAGGTCGTGATAAAAAGCAAATTTTTCTATGTTGTCAATAAATTTCTTGGCAAAAGCATGGTTTTCGAGGTTCCCATCCCCGTCAAGAAAAGCAAACAAGTCTTTAAACATTCGGGATGCAGCTCCGGAGGCGGGTACAAATTTCAGAATGTCCTTGCTCTGGACCATGTTGTCAAACTCCTTTCCAAACCTCTCAATTTCTGCTTCACTGAATTTCTGGATGCCGTTGCCCACTTTTGCCGCTTCGACTATCGGCAGAAAAGGGAAACCTGATTTAAAATTGTCAATCTGTTCTTGGACTTTTTCAGGGGACATTCCCTGGGAAAGAATTTGCTGATGAAGTGTGTGGTCCATAAAATAATAGGATTCAATATTAGGTTAAAAATTGATTTATTAAAGATAGGGGATTGCAGGCAGAATCAGAAGAAGGCGCTTCTTCAATTTACCCTAGTCTTAAGGATTTGACCAAAAATTATGCTAAACAGGTAGCCGACTCTTTTAAAAAACTTGAGTTAGTTTTTGTTTGAAAGATTAGGGTTGGGCCCTGTATTTTCAGCTTGCCCATAAAATATTGTAAGTTCTGTGGCTCACCTTGATATAGTAGTGCTTCATTATACAGCAGGACTTCGTTGAATCCAAGGTGTTTGATCCGGTAAACTAAACATGGAGGCAAATCCTGAGAAAAGGTTGTAGCCTCGCCGTCTTCTGTGGGTACAGCTTCAAAATTGGTGAGGAATTTTAAAGGATCAATGGGTTTTGCGGTTTGTGCCCATGAAGACATCGCAAATATTAAGAATGCTATAAGAGTAAGGGGCTGCCTTTTTGCGTTCATATCTAAAAATTTTATACATAATAAAAAATAAGTTCCTAAAATTCAAGCATTGAAAACTATATCCCCCTCACCCGACATCCCACATCGGTCATCGGTCATCGGTCACCCGTCTTCCCACATCTTCCCAAAAAAATCCCCTTGATTAAACTTTTAATTATCAGCTTATTAAAAAAAGATTTGAATAGGGAAATCAAAATTCCTCAACCTTTAAATTTAGTGTGCGTTAGGTGAAGAGTAACAAAATCAAGTAATTATGAAGATAATTTATGCTATTCTACTGTTGACATGTTTTACTTTCACTTTTGGGGCATATGCACAAACTGACGAGCAAGAAGACCGAGGCTTTGATTATGGTAAGTTTAAACATGAATTTTCAGTTGATCTCATTCCTGTTATAAACGGTGACCTCCCGGCCCGATTTTTCTATCGTAAAAATTATACGACACCTAAGGGTAAAATGATGGGCTTCCGACTAGGATTAGGCGGTTCTTTAACCTCTGCGCCGGCAGATTTTGCTTATGAATCAGCCACTTTTGAACGCCAGCGTGTTTTCAATTACCAAATGCTTATAGGGCTTGAAATGCAGAAATCCATCAGTCCTAAATTTATTGGTTATCAAGGTTTAGACTTTGTTCTTGGAGAAACCATTAATCGATTTGATCAGAATGTAGTTCCCGGCCAGTTACAACATTTTCAGCAAAGCAATTTTTCAATTGGAGGGACTTATTTCTGGGGCGCCAAATACCATATTTTACCGAGACTTTCTGTTTTTGCCGAAATGGGACTGGTCTTAGAAAACAATACAGTAGCCAATTCCACATATAGAAACTTTGATATGAGGGAGAGGGAGTCCACCCAGTCTGGGATGCAACTTAGGTTTTTACCTATCCGAAACATCAGCATAGCCTATCATTTTTAGTAAAAAAGAAAAGCAGCGCCTGGTGTGCTGCTTTTCTTTCTTTAATATTTTCTTGCTAATAAATACAAGTCATCCTCATCGGACATCGGTCTTCAAACATCCGACATCAAATATGCAACGCCCTATTACCAGTGGCTGCCAGACAAGCTTCCTTGAAAGCCTCAGTGTAAGTTGGGTGAGCATGTGACATTCTAGCGATATCCTCCGCTGAAGCCCTGTACTCCATAGCTACTACTGCTTCAGCGATCATATCCGCTGTTCTCGGTCCGATCATGTGAACACCCAAGATCTCATCAGTTTCAGCGTCAGCCAAAACTTTCACCAATCCGTCCGTGTCCATGGAAGCTCTCGCTCTACCGGAAGCCATAAATGGGAACTTCCCGGTTTTATACTTGATGCCTTTTTCCTTCAACTGCTCCTCGGTAAAACCTACAGCAGCTACTTCTGGCCAAGTGTAAACTACTCCTGGAATCAGATTATAGTTGATGTGCGGCTTCTGACCTGCCAATTGCTCGGCTACCAACACGCCTTCTTCCTCCGCTTTGTGAGCCAGCATGGCGCCTTTGATTACATCACCGATAGCGTAAATGTTGTCGGCAGTGGTCTTTAGGTGCTCGTCTACTTCTATCTGACCTCTGTCGTTAAGTTTTACGCCAGCAGCCTCAGCATTGAGACCGTCAGTGTAAGGTCTTCTTCCGATTGAAACCAAGACATAGTCGCCTTTCAATTCTACGATTTCGCCTTTGCTGTTCTCAGCTTTGACTACAACTTCATTTCCTGTATTTTCAACAGAAGTGACTTTGTGCTTCAGGAAGAAATCGAAACCAAGTTTTTTGAGGGACTTCTGAAGTTCCTTGCCCATAGTTTTGTCCATGGTAGGAATCAAAGAATCCATATACTCCACCACGGAAACTTTGGAACCTATTCTGGCATACACCGAACCAAGTTCCAAACCTATAACCCCACCGCCGATCACGATCAGATTTTTAGGTATTTCCTTAAGTGTAAGCGCCTCCGTGGAGGTGATGATTCTCTTCTTGTCAATGTTAATGAAAGGAAGAGAAGAAGGCTTAGAACCCGTGGCAATGATGATGTTTTTGCCTTGGATTTCTTCGGCTTTTCCATCTTCTTTGGTCACCTTGACAGTGTTTTTGTCCACAAAAGAACCCAATCCATGATGAACATCGATTTTGTTCTTCTTCATCAAATACTGGATGCCGTCTACGTTTTGCTTCACCACTTCATTTTTTCGGCCGATCATCTGACCGAAATTAACCTGAAGATCTTTCAGGTCGATGCCGTGAGTTTCGAAGGTGTGGGCAGCATTATGATAATGCTCTGAGGAATCCAGTAAAGCCTTGGAAGGGATACAACCTACATTTAGGCAGGTACCTCCAAGTGTGGAATATTTTTCTACGATGGCCGTCTTCATCCCAAGCTGCGCCGCCCTAATGGCTGCCACATACCCGCCTGGTCCTGAGCCGATAACGATTACGTCGTACATATTTTTTTGTTTGTACCAAGTACAAAGTACAAAGTACCAAGTACAGGGTCGTTTATTTTTATTTTAAACTTTGCTTTAATTTGACAAGCATATTCTGGATCTCCACCAATTTCACTGATAAATCCTCAAATTTATCAATTGTTAGGTAGTTGAGCTTGTTGGAAATCAGTAATTGAGTATTTAATTCAAAGGCTGACCCCAGCGCTATACCCAAAAAATGGTTGAAATCTTTATTCGAATTTCTCCCAGCACCTTCAGCAATATTGGAAGGTATAGATATGGCGGCGCGGTTAATTTGGCTAATTAATCCATATTGCTCTCTTTTAGGAAGATTTTCAGTCAAGCTGTACACTTCAACAGCAAGGTTGATGGCCTTATGCCATACTTTTAATTCTTGATATCTGTGCATATGAAAAAGATGGGGAAAAAAGTAAAGTGTTAAAATACTTAATTCCCCGCTAATTTCAAGATACACGGTTATTTACTTGGTACCTGGTACTTGGTACTTTGTACCTAGTAAGTCAAATGATTTATACCCCAAACAGAAGCCTCGTCGGATCCTCGAGTAGTTCCTTTACTCTCACCAAGAAGCTTACGGACTCGCGTCCGTCGATGATTCGGTGGTCGTAGGAGAGGGCTAGGTACATCATTGGGAGGATTTTGACCTCACCGTTGACAGCCATCGGTCTTTCAACGATGTTGTGCATGCCTAGGATTGCCGATTGAGGGGCGTTGATGATTGGGGTGGACATCATGGAACCAAATATACCTCCATTGGTCAAAGTGAATGTGCCACCTGTCATCTCTTCGATGGACAATTTGTTATCTCTTGCTTTGGTGGCAAGTCTTACAACTTCTTTCTCCACTTCGTCAAATGAAAGTTTCTCAGCATTTCTGATCACCGGAACCACCAACCCTTTTGGGGCGGAAACCGCAATAGAAATGTCACAGAAATCATTGTAAACAATCTCGTTTCCGTCAATCTGCGCGTTCACTGCAGGCCATTCCTGAAGGGCTACGCAGACAGCTTTGGTGAAGAAGGACATGAAACCTAGGTTTACGCCATGCTTCTCCTTGAATTTATCTTTGTACTGCTTACGAATATCCATGATAGGCTTCATGTTCACCTCGTTGAAAGTGGTCAACATGGCCGTCTCATTTTTCACGGAAACAAGTCTTCTGGCGATTGTTCTTCTCAGGGAAGTCATCTTTTCACGACGGCTGTTTCTCTCTCCGCTGGTTTTTGGTGCTTCTGCTTCTGTGGCTTTGGAAGCCGGCTTGCTTTCTTGCTTAGCTGCTGCAGGTTTGGCAGTCTTCTGCGCTTTTTCAGCGTCTTCTTTGGTTACACGGCCATCTTTACCGGTTCCGTTTACCTCTTTTGGGTCGATTCCTTTTTCAGCCAAAATCTTGGCTGCAGCAGGAGAGGCGTGCCCGGTTGCATATGTTTCGTTTGCAGAAGCGGATGCACTTGCTGAAGCGCTTTCCTTGGCAGCCGGTGCTGGTTCACCCTGAGGGGCACCACCTTCGGTCACTTCGATCTTGCAGATCAATCCGCCGATTTCCAAGGTGTCGCCTTCCTGTGCCACATGGCGAAGGATACCGTTTGCCTCAGCAGGAAGTTCAAAAGTGGCCTTATCAGAATCCACCTCAGCGATGATTTCGTCTAATTCTACATAATCACCATCGTTTTTCAGCCAAGTGGCCAATGTCACCTCGGTGATGGACTCACCTACGGTAGGGACTACCATTTCCTTCACTTCTCCGGTTACTCCTCCAGTGTTTGAAGAAGAACTTTCCTCTTTAGAGCTCTTGCTTGCTTTTTCGGCTGAAGCAGAATCCCCTGTTGAGTTGGTGTCGATGGTGCAGATCACGTCCCCGATTTCAAGGGTGTCACCTTCTTTAGCACTTGTTTTTAATACTCCTGCAGCTTCAGCTGTTAATTCAAAAGTAGCTTTGTCTGATTCAAGTTCACAGATTACTTCGTCCATCTCGACGTAGTCGCCGTCATTTTTAAACCATTGTCCAATGGTCACTTCGCTGATAGATTCCCCTACGGCAGGGACTTTAATTTCTAAGCTCATAATTTTCTTTTTACCCCCAGGCCAAAGCCTAAGGTTAATTTTACATTGGTTAAATTGTAAATTAACCCCTTGTCCCACCAAAGCGGGATTGGAGGTGTTTATTGTAGTTTTAAAGCTTTGTTCAAAATAGATTCTTGCTCCTGGTGGTGTACTTTATTGTAACCAGTAGCAGGAGAGGCACTTGCTTTTCTGGAGATCACCTCCATCGGGAAGTCCCTGTAAAGGGCACGCATCATGTAAGTCCAGTAACCCATGTTTTCAGGCTCTTCCTGTACCCATACCACTTCAGCGTCTTTGTATTGCTTGACAGCTTCTAGAATTTGGGTTTTAGGAAGTGGGTGAAGCTGCTCTACCCTTACGATAGCTACATCTTTCACTTTTTCTTTCTCTCTCTGCTCAGCAAGATCATAATAGATTTTGCCTGAACAAAGTACAACCCTTTTTACATCTTTAGCTTTTACACCAGAGTCTTGGATTACTTCCCTGAATCTTCCCTGAGTGAATTCCTCTATAGGAGAGACTACTTTCGGATGCCTAAGAAGTGACTTTGGAGACATGACGATACATGGCTTTCTGAATTCCCAAGCTAGTTGTCTTCTCAGCATGTGGAAGAAATTGGAAGGCTCGGTGATGTTGCAGACCAACATGTTGTATTCGGCGGAAAGCTGCAAGAATCGCTCCGGTCTGGCATTGGAGTGCTCAGGTCCCTGGCCTTCATAGCCGTGAGGGAGAAGCATAACCAAACCGTTCATTTTTTGCCATTTGGATTCCCCGGAGGAAATAAACTGGTCAATCATGGTCTGGGCTCCGTTGGCGAAATCACCAAATTGTGCTTCCCATATAGCCAATGCGTTAGGATTTGCCATGGCATAGCCATATTCAAAACCAAGAACGGCATATTCTGAAAGCAGGGAGTTGTAAATGTGGAACTGACCCTTACTGTCCTTCATTTCCTTAAGGGAGTTGAAAGGCTTGTTGGTGTTTGCATCATGAAGCACCGCATGTCTGTGGGAGAAGGTTCCTCTTTGCACATCCTGACCAGTCAACCTTACGGTTTTACCTTCTAAAAGTAGGGATCCATAAGCCAAAAGCTCTGCTCCAGCCCAGTTGAGGGACTTGGAGTGGAAGAACATTTCCTTTCGCTGTTTCATCTGCGCTTCGATCTGCTTGATCGGCTTGAACCCTTTAGGTAGTGAGGTAAGTGCCTCTGCTACTTTATCTATAGCTTCCTGGGAAATATAGGTCTCAGGGGATTGCTCAAAGTCCTCTGGTTTTGACCTTCTCAAAGACTGCCACTCCTGCTCAAATTGGGTGAACTTATACGGAAGCGGTTGTTCTTTTACCATGTTGAGCCTGTCCTGTAGCAATTGACGGAATTCTTTGTCCATCTGCTTGGCCAGCTTAGCATCTACGTCACCTCTTTCAAGCAATCTCTTATTATAGATTTCTCTTGGGTTAGGGTGCTTGGAGATTACATTATATAGTGAAGGCTGGGTGAACTTAGGTTCGTCAGACTCATTATGGCCATGCCTTCTATAGCAGACCATGTCAATAAAGATGTCTTTGTTGAATTTCTGTCTAAATTCAGCCGCAAGGTTTGCCGCGAATACTACAGCTTCGGCATCATCACCATTCACGTGGATTACTGGAGCATCTATAATTTTAGCAACGTCAGTACAATAGATGGAAGAACGTGCGTCGTCAAAGTCAGTAGTAAAGCCTACCTGGTTGTTGATTACAAAATGTATGGTACCTCCGGTGTTGTAGCCTTTTAATCCGGCCATTTGGGTCACCTCATACACGATGCCTTGCCCTGCAACTGCCGCATCCCCATGAATAAGGATAGGTAATGCCTTTTTGGAATCATGCTGGTGCTCGGAGTCAATTTTTGCTCTCAAGAAGCCTTCTACTACGGGGTTCACTGCTTCCAGGTGGGAAGGGTTGGGAGCCAGCTTAAGATTTACCTTATTGTTTTCCGGTGTATGGATGTCACTGGAGTAGCCCATGTGGTATTTCACATCTCCATCGCCCATAGTTAGGTCAGGCTTTGCTGTACCTTCAAATTCAGAGAAGATCTGCTCGTAGGTTTTGCCCATGATGTTGGCCAAAACGTTAAGACGGCCACGGTGGGCCATGCCAATCATCACTTCTTTCACTCCAAGGTTTGCACCTTTATTGATGACTGCGTCTAAGAATGGGATGGTGCTTTCACCACCTTCAAGCGAAAATCTTTTTTGTCCAAGATATTTGGTATGAAGGAAGTTCTCGAAAACTACCGCTTCGTTCAATTTGGAAAGGATTCTTTTCTTGTCTTCAGCAGGAGGGTTGAAGGCTAAGGCTTCTTTTTCAATTTTGGTCTTGAGCCAGTCGAGCATCTCCGGGTCCCGGATATAAAGGTACTCGAAACCCATAGAGCCTTCGTATATTTTTTTGAGGGCAGCTAGGATATCGCTTAGTTTGGCTTTGCCAATTCCGATTTCTTCGCCGGCCTGAAATTCAGTATTGAGATCTGCCTGGCTCAATCCAAGGTCTTCGATGTCGATGAGGGCCTTCCGGTCCACTCTTTCCCTAACAGGGTTGGTTTTGGAGCGTAGGTGGGCTCTGGAGCGATGGGCGTGGATAAGTGCCCTTACTTTGATTTCTTTGGGAAGTTGCTCCATGTCCATGATGGTGCCGCGGGTTGCCAGACTGCCGTTTTCAGCTTTTGGGGAGGCTGCTTGAGTCTGGGCTCCACCGTCCTCGTCCTCACCGTATTTGGTGATGGCAAAGTCGAAGCCGTCAAAGAAGGTTTTCCAGCTTGGATCAATGGATTCAGGATCTTTCTTGTATTCGTCATATAACTCATCGATGTAAGCTACATGCGCGTTTGCAATATATGAGAATTTGTCCATGGTAAGGTATTTTCTTATAGGACAAATATAGTCAGTTATGTATTGTTTTAAAAATTGTATATTCGTGTACACGAATTAGGCTGATTTTCAGTACTGTTATTTTTATCCTGCCGAAATATATTCTGTTTTATGGTTTCTTTCCGGATTTTTGGACGTGTTATGCTAATATTAAGACAGGACTTTTGGTGAGGGGCGTTTTGTTTAGTTTTAAAAGGGTGAAAATATTTATAAACTCCATTTTTTCATCCAATAGCTTTGAAAATCATTATGTTGAATACCTGTATTCCAAAGGTTGGGGAAAGAGAAACAAATATCCCTTCTGCAGGAGTTTCTCAGAAGAAATGATTCTGTTTTGTTCATTTGGTGAAAAGGAAGCTGGTGGAGGAAAGCCTAGTTTTTCAGAATTGTTAAGGTATATTTCTTTTCGAAGTGGGTGGTTTGGGCTGACCGCATTGAAGGTTTCATTCCATTTGTCGTTATTAATTACCCATTCAATTATGCCTATAACATCATGCTGGTGAATGTAATTAACAGGTACATTGCCTTCTACACCATCTTTTCCAGAGAAGTATCTTCCAGGTATCCGCTTTTCCCCCATCAGTCCCCCGCAACGCAAGATAGTCAGATCAAAACTTGAATCCCTGTTGAGGAGATTCTCAGCCTTCCAAAGTGCACGGTTTCCGGTGTTGGTTTCCGAAAGGGGAAACTTTTCATCAAAGGTGCCTTCTTGAGAGGGATAGATGGAAGTGGAGCTGATGTATATAATCTTTTTTACCCCATGTTGCTCGGCTAGGGCTTTCAAGTACTTGACCTGTTCAGGATGATAAGTTTCCGGATTGCTTCTTAAACCTGGTGGGATGTTAATAATTAAAATATCAGTCTGGAAAAGGTTTCCGAATTGTTGACCAGTGGGGTGGGGGACTAGGTTTAGTAGATAGGGGGGTATATTTTCCTTCTCAAGCAAAGGTAGTTTGTCAGTTGTTGTGGTGCTTCCTTTCACCTGATGCCCTTTACGTTTTAGCTGTTTAGCTAGCGGTAACCCTAACCAGCCCAGTCCAATAATAGATATCACCATTCTTTATTTTTTTAAATGCGCAATGAAGTTAATACATCACATCCGTCACCCGTCACCTGTCATCCAACATCCGACATCCGTCACCCGTCACCCAACAAAAAAAGCCTCCCCATAAGGAAGGCCATAAGTTTTCACTTGTCTCTTTTCGGCATAGTGCCCAATATATAATCCCAAAGGGGTGAAGATACCCCAAATGCCACATCCGGATCTTTGTAATGGTGGATAGCATGGTTTACCCACAGAATCTTCAGGAAGTTTTTGGGTGGCTGGTAAGCATGTACTGTATAGTGAACTCCCAGATAGAGGGAATAGCCTACCAAAAATCCGGGAAGAAAGTACAACGCATAGTCGTTCATCAAAAGGGTGAACACCACATAGAAAACAAAGGCATAAAAAGCACTGATAAATGGCGGCATGGCCAATCTGTCCTTATCCTTAGGATAGTCATGGTGTACGCCATGTACAGAATATTGAAGTTTGTCTTTCAATTTGCTATCCGGTTCCATGTGAAAAAAGTACCTATGCATAACATATTCCACTAGGGTGAATGCCAGCAATCCTATCAAGCTGACACCTAAACCTACACTATAGGGTATCTCGGTAATGGTGATCGCAAAATATAGTGAGAGCGTACCAATACCTAAAAACATGGCGATCGGGATACTTATGTGCGTTCTGGACATTTTTTCCAAAACCGGATTATCAAACATCTTAGCCGATCCGCTGTTGTCCGGTCTGTCCAGTCTTCCAATCTTTCTCATAAAAAACAGTATTAATTATACTATATCTACAGATAATATTATGCCAAACAATGGTGAAATTTGAGGTAAAGCTACTTTAGAAGTATGTAAAAAGGAATCTTATTTTGTTTAATTTATTTATGTGGTGAAAATCAGGTTTTTATTTTGCTGTTTCCAGAGAGTTTTCGATAGTCTTCTTATAAAAAGACTCATAGAGGGGTAAAATATTTGAAACATCAAATTCTTTGGCTCTGGCCAAAGCTCTTGCTTTAAAGCCAGGTAGATTTTTTGAGGAAAGAATTTCCAAAGCACGATCTGTCATCGTGTCTACATCACCGACATTACAATTGAACCCGGTCACTCCGTCTATGTTTAGTTCGGGGATTCCTCCTGCATTCGATGACAAAATCGGAACTTCGCAGGCCATGGCTTCCAAAGCGGCCAAACCAAAGCTTTCCTTTTCAGATGGCATAACGAAGAGGTCTGCCACCGAGAGCACTTCCTCTACGGCATCCAGTTTACCCAAAAACCTCACATCTTCGCAGGTGCCAAGTTCCCTACAGAGGCGTTCCATTTTGTCCCTTTCGGGGCCATCACCAACCAATAGAAGCTTAACGGGAATGACCTTTCGCAATTTGTCAAAAACATAGATTACATCCTCTACTCTTTTCACCTTTCGAAAATTGGAAGTATGTACGATCAGCTTTTCATCATTCGGACAAATAGCTTTTTTGAAATGTTCTTTTTTCTGCCGTTTGAATCTTTCCAAATCAATGAAGTTAGGAATGACTTCAATTTCTTTCTGGATTTCAAAATGATCAAAAGTGGCTTTTTTGAGATCTTCAGATACCGCAGTCACACCGTCTGATTGGTTGATGCTGAATGTAACCACAGGCTCATAAGAGGGATCTTTGCCCACCAAGGTAATGTCGGTACCGTGAAGGGTGGTGACTACCGGTATATGTATGCCTTTTGTTTTTAGGATCTGTTTAGCCATATAGGCAGCTGAAGCATGCGGAATGGCATAATGCACGTGCAGAAGATCAAGTTTCTCATACCTCACCACATTGACCATCTTACTGGCCAAGGCTAGTTCATAAGGTGCATGCTCAAAGAGAGGGTAACTTTTGATGTCTACCTCATGGTAGAAAAGGTTGGCACTGAAAAAATCCAACCTGGAGGGCTGTCTGTAGGTGATGAAATGGATTTCATGACCTTCTTTTGCAAGTGCCTTGCCAAGCTCTGTGGCCACTACTCCACTACCGCCAAAAGTTGGGTAACAGACAATTCCGATTCTCATATGTAAGGAGTTAGTAGAAAGTGGCGTCCCAAAAAATATAGGGACGCCCTATTCCAAATTTTGTAAAGCTTTTATTCAATACTCCTTTAACACGAATCTTAATCAATTTTGTTCACCTGGGCGTAATTATTTAATGATTCGTATCGAAGTGATTTGTATATGATATCATGTATTTCAGTCCTGTATCCTTCTTTCAACAGGGTATTATTACTAGCATCTGGATAAACCCGGTTGGAAAGGAAGACGTAAATGAGCTGGTTGTCAGGGTCTGCCCACACAGCTGTGCCTGTAAACCCGGTATGTCCAAAAGTGCTTTTGGGAGCCAGCTTACCTGTAGATCCATTTTTGCCTTTTTCCACTTCAGGTTTGTCCCATCCCCAGCCCCGTCGGCTTTGGGCAGACTGCCTTTTAGTAAATTCATGAACGGTTTTCTCATCTAGCAAATGAACATCTCCATATTTCCCACCTTGCAATAGCATCTGCATCATCACGGCCAAGTCATTAGCTGTACCAAAGAGTCCAGCATGTCCTGCAACACCGCCATACATTGCAGCTCCTTGATCGTGAACAAATCCTCTGACAAGGTGCTTCCTGAAAAACTTATCCTCCTCGGTAGGGGCAATCAGATCTAAATCAAGTTTACGGTGCGGTAGATAGGTTAAGGTGTATAGTCCGAGTGGCTCATAGAAATTGTGCTCCATGAAGTCGTTCAAGGGTTGATTAAGTAACCTTTCCGTCACTCTCTGCATAATGTACATACCGACGTCGGAATAGGTATAATCGTATTTGGTTTGGCCTTTTGGGAGGACTTTCATGTCGGCATCCAAAGACCATTGCCAAAGGCTGTCTCTTAGGGTGTTGATGGCGAACATATTGGTGCCAAGTTGAACATTGTACCCGTCCATTTCGTGAGCACTGTAGAATTCATTTTTCCATTTTCCTCCTTCCAGAGTTTTGGAGTGGAAAGGAATATAAGGTTTCAGCCCGGCCTCATGTGTCATTAGATCTTTAATTTTGATCTTACCCTTGTTAGTGTCTTTCAGGTCAGGCAGGTATTGAGAAATAGGAGCCTCCATGTCAAGCAATTGCTGGCTTTGCAAAAACATGACAGCTGAAGTGGTGGACATCACCTTGGTAATGGAGGCTAGGTCATAAACCGTTTCAGTAGTTACCGGCCGGCTTTTCTGGTAATCCAAGTGACCATAAGCTTTTTCGAAAATGACATGGCCGTTCTTAGCTACCAATACCACACCTCCTGGGGTGGCTTTCTTTTGGATAGCCTCATTCATCTTCCGGTCAATTTCAAGCAAAGATCTGCTGTCCACACCTTGTGTTTCTGGGGTGCTATAAGCCAGTCGGGATAGTTTTTTAGTATCCACACCTGATCCAAAAGGGTACTTTTTGCTGACCGTCACCGGAAGTCTACCTTCTGCAGCTCTGGCTCCAAATATCACCTGAGGTACTAATTTCTCCGTAAATTCATTTTCTTCATAAGCCATCACCACATGAGGCAGGCCGTCTAATTGTTTGGCACCGTAGCTGTTGCCAAACATCACAGTGATGACATTGAATTTTTCACTTAATTTTTTAATAAAGAAAATATCGCTTTCGTTCAATCCGAAATTTCGCTTCGGATTGTTGGTCATTCCGGTAAAGCCCACCACAATGGTGTTGCTACCCTGCAGACTGGCTTCAAGGTTTCTGTAATCCAATGAGGATGGGTTTTTGGGAAGATCGAAATGGGAAAACTTACCATATTTGGAAAGCTGCTTTTTGAAATCTTTTCCTTGCCCTCCACCGATTGTGATCGATGCCATATTAAGCATGTCGATGTTTTTCAGAGGAAGGAAATTGTTCTGATTTGCAATTACACTGATTGAAGATGCATACAATTCCTCAATCACCCCTTTGGTATGGTTGGTGTTAATTCTTTCCACCAGTCTGTGGGTGTCGATCGGCTTTTGCTGATGCAGGCCACTCCAATATTTGGCCCGCAATACTTTCTTGATACGTCCGTCAATGTCTTCCTGGGTGATTTTTCCATCCTTCACTGCTTCCAAGATCAGCTGTTTTGCCTTCGCTACATCCTGAGAATAAAGCAATATGTCATTTCCTGCCAACAAAGCCAAAAGATCAACTTCTCCAGGTTTATGAAATGAGCTTACCCCTTTCATGTTGAGTGCATCTGTGAATATCAGACCGTTGAAGTTCATCTCGTCCTTTAAAATATCCGTAACCACCTTTTTGGAAAGGGTAGTGGCTCGGTTTGGCTCGCTGTCCAAGCTTGGTACATGTAAGTGGGCCACCATTACACTCATCAAATCCTGATCGATCAGGGCCTGATAGGGGTAAAGGTCAATGTCACGGATCCTTTCCTCGCTATGCTTGATTACCGGAAGGGTATAATGGCTGTCAGATTCTGTATCGCCATGACCTGGGAAATGTTTGGCGTTGGCCATGATACCATGATCCTGCATGCCCTTCATATAGGCAAGTGATTTTTGGGTCACTAATTCTTTTTGCTCGCCGAAGGCACGATAGCCAATCACCGGGTTTTGAGGATTGGAATTCACATCCACCACCGGGGCAAAATTGATATGCATACCCAGTTCCTTAAACTGGCGGGCAATTTCTTTTCCCATGTTGTAAACCAACCTGTCATCCTGAATGGCTCCCAAAGTCATCTGCTTTGGGTACTGCATCATGGAATCCAGTCTCATGCTGATGCCCCATTCGGCATCCATGGCAAGATATAGTGGGGTTTTGGAAATGGATTGGTAATAATTAGTCAGGCGGGCCTGCCTGACCGGGCCGCCTTGGAAAAATATAAGTCCGCCCAGGTGTTCCTCCTGGATGAGTTTGGCAATCTCCTGCTTGTGCTTTTCATCTTTGTTGGAATAGGCTGCCACCATAAACAGCTGGCCCAGCCTTTCTTCAAAGGTCATCGAATGAAAAACACTGTCAACCCACTGGTCCTGTCTATGACTGTCCTTTGTTGCCAAAGGATCGCGGTCATTAGGGCCTTTCCCGCCGGCCAACAGACATGAGGTAGTTAACATCACTGTCATCAGGGCCTGCCAAACTTTTCTTTGCATGTAAATGTTTAATTTTTATTGCTTAAAATTTAAAATAACTTTGTTGTACAACTTGTCTGTACTGCAACGTCAAACTTACACAATAACTTGTCCCAGGCCTATTGTATTGTGATAAAGTGGAATAAGTTTATTTAAGTAACGTATTCAAGTGACAACCGAAAATTTTGACTCATGAAACTCCCATCATTATTTACATCCACCTCTCATCAACGATTTGCTATCAAGCCCAGATTTTACGATCCGGTAAAAGAAGAAATCGAGCAGCGGACTTCGAGAATCCAAAAAGAATTGGAGTCAAAGGGTGTTTTGCATCCGGATGAGTATGGGGAAGAAAGTTTTGGAAAAAGTCGTTCTTCCTCATTAAGAGGAGCATTTACCCAAGCTAGTTTACGGAAAAGTAGCTCTTCAGGTTTGTCCAGTGCGGGCCTATTACGGATGTTTATTTTTGTAATTCTGATGGTGGGTGTTTTTGGGTATATTTACTATGGAAATGCCGCTCTCTATGCGCTCCTTGTATTAATTGCTACAGGAGCTTTGGTGCTTGTCTTTTTCAGGTTAAAAGGAAAAAAGAAACATGAGTGATATTATACAACTGCTTCCCGATGCTATCGCCAACCAGATAGCAGCCGGTGAGGTGGTTCAAAGGCCTGCGTCTGCCCTGAAGGAAATGATGGAGAATGCAGTGGATGCAGGGGCCGACAATATACAGGTATTCGTCAAAGAGTCTGGCAAGGCGCTCATTCAGGTGATCGACAATGGTCGAGGAATGTCCCCGACCGATGCCCGTATGAGCTTTGAACGACATGCTACTTCCAAGATCCGCCAATCAGAGGATCTTTTTGCTATCAAAACATTTGGCTTCAGAGGAGAGGCGATGGCTTCCATTGCAGCTGTGGCCCAAGTGGAAATGAAAACCCGCACCGCCGATGAGGAGTTGGGAACCTTGATCTGTATTGAAGGCTCGGAAGTAAAAAAACAGGAACCAGTGGTTTGTTCTACTGGAACCTCCATTGCCATCAAAAACCTGTTTTTTAACGTGCCAGCAAGAAGAAACTTTCTCAAGTCCAATCCCATAGAGATGCGGCACATCGTGGAGGAGTTCCAAAGGGTTGCCTTGGCTTATCCTGAAATTGGATTTTCACTTATGCAAAACGACATGGAGCTTTTCAAGTTAAGTCCTGGCAAACTCAGTCAAAGGATTGTTGGCGTATTTGGAAAAAATTATCAGGGGCAGCTTGTGCCATGCCAGGAGGAAACGCCTCATCTAAATATCCATGGCTATGTGGGCAAACCTGAAAATGCTAAAAAGTCCAGAGGGGAGCAGTACTTCTTTGTCAACAACAGGTTCATAAAAAGCAACTACCTGCATCACGCCGTCACCAATGCCTTTGAAGGGCTGATGCCAGGTGAGAGCCATCCTTTTTATTGCCTGTTTCTGGATTTGGATCCTACGCACATTGATATCAACGTGCATCCAACCAAAACCGAAATCAAATTTGACGATGAGCGGACCATATATGCCGTGGTCAGGTCTGCTGTTAAGCAGGCTCTAGGGGCTCACAACGTGGTGCCTACCCTTGATTTTAGCATGGATGTCAATTTCACCGAGACTTTCAAGCGGGATGAGGGTCAGAAACAAGAGGTTAAGCAGGAAAATAGTTATAAGACTCATTCCGTGCCATCCTTTAAAAAACAGGATGCCACCGGTTGGGAAAAACTCTTTGAGCAGGATGCCTTGAGTAATAGAGAGGATGCCTCCTCCGAAAGGGCGCAATGGAAAAAGGAGGAAACTGACAGTTCCGAAATGATGACCTTTTCCAGCAAGGTGAATTCTGAGGAGCCGGTACAAGCAAGGGACGAAGAGTCAGTAACACCTGCGCCGATTGCGGCCACTGGGGCCACCTTTCAGGTGGAGCAAACATACATTGTAGCTCAGATGTCAACAGGATTGCTTATCTTAGATCAACAGGCCACTCATGAGCGTATATTGTATGAACGATACATCAAGCAGCTAAGAAATACGCAAGGGGCTTCGCAGCAATGTCTATTTCCGCAAAGTCTTAGACTGAGTCCTGCAGACTTTTCATTGGTTATGGATCTTCATGAAGAGCTCAACAGTCTCGGGTTTCTTGTGGAAGAATTTGGCCAGCACACTGTAGTGATCAACGGGGTGCCAGCCGATATTTATATCAACAATGAAAAGGATCTCTTTGAAGGGCTTTTAGAACAATTTAAGTATTTTAAATCGGAGCTTTCTATAGACAATAAGGAGAACCTAGCAAGATCCCTGGCTAAAAGATCCTCCATCAAAAAGGGAAAAGTGCTTAAGGCACAAGAAATGGAAACACTGGTGGGCCAGTTATTTGCCTGCCAAAATCCCAATTATGGCGTTTCGGGAAACAAAACCTTCATCAAATTAGATTTAAATAAATTACACAGCTTTTTTCAGCGTTAACACATGTTCAGATCCTTAACACCAGTAGTCAAAAACCTACTGATCATTACCATAGGTGTTTTTGTAATTACCTCATATTTATTGCCCCAGCTGAAAGGCTGGTTTGCTCTTTATTATATCAATAGCGATAGGTTTGAGCCCTTTCAGTTTTTGACCTATATGTTTATGCATGCCGATTTTTGGCATCTGTTCAGCAACATGCTTGGACTGTTCATATTTGGACCTATGCTTGAGCAGTTTTTGGGTGGTAAGAAAGTGGTAATCCTTTGGATGATTTGTGGAGTGGGCTCAGGAATCTTATATTCTGGCTATACGTTCTATAGGATGAATCAGTTTGATACGCAGGTGGAGCGATTTTACAATGACCCTAGCCCAGAAGAATTCAATCGGTTTGTGTCTAATAACCGACATCACTTCAGGTCGGAGATATACGATTTCATAGATGATTATGATCGTAATCCCGAGGATGACCGCTATGAGGGCATTGCGAAGAACTATATGATAAAAATCCGAAATAATGTGGCAAATATCCCGATGGTGGGAGCCTCTGGCGCATTATTTGGGGTACTGATTGCATTTGGTATGCTATTTCCAAATACCCAGTTATTTCTGTTGTTTCCACCTATGCCGGTAAAGGCGAAATATCTGGTACTCTTTTATGGACTTTATACCGTTTACAACATTATCATTAGCCGCCCTACAGACAACGTGGCCCACTTTGCCCACCTCAGTGGCTTAGTGATCGGGTTTATATTGATTACCTATTGGAAAAAAAGTAGAGATAGTTTCTATTAACAAATATGTACGCAGGATTTTGGGATCAGATTAAAAATGCATTTAATCAAAATGGGAATAGCCTTTATAAAATATTGGCCATTAACCTTTTGGTGTATTTTGTGCTCTTGGTAGCTTGGGTGTTTATGAGCTTGGCCGGCTTGGAGTCCGTCTACAATGCTATGAGGTCCTATCTGATGATGCCTGCCGCACCAGAATATTTCATTACCCAGCCCTGGACTATTTTCACTTATATGTTTACCCACGACAGGTTTTTTCATATCCTGTTTAATATGCTCTTCCTTTATTGGTTTGGGCTTTTGGTGATGGAATACCTGGGCAGCCGCAAGTTTGCCAACCTTTACATCCTAGGTGGTCTAGCAGGTGGCTTGTTTTATATGCTGATTTACAACATTGCACCGCTTTTCAGCGACGTGGTGCACCGTTCTCTTATGTTGGGAGCTAGTGCTGGGGTGTATGCAATCGTAGTGGCAGCGGCCACTTTATCGCCAAATACATCATTTAGACTTCTTCTGTTAGGCAATGTCAAAATCAAATACATCGCTATTTTCTATGTCTTGGTGGCTTTTGCCAACTCTGCAGGAAGCAATGCAGGGGGTGAACTTGCTCACCTAGGTGGGGCAGCACTAGGTTACTTCTATGTGGTTCAACTCCGCAATGGGCGTGACTTGGGGGTTCCTGTACAAGTAGTAGGACAATTCTTTGAAAAGCTGTTCAGCAAGAAATCAAAAGTAAAGGTTACTTACAGAAAAAAAAGCTACGAGTATAAATCAGAGCCCTTATCCAAAAGCAGAGGAGAATTGACCTCCCAAGAGGAAATTGATAGAATATTGGATAAGATTGCCGATAAGGGTTACGATAGCCTTTCCAAAGAAGAAAAAAGAAAGCTTTTTGAATTTAGCAATAAAGCATAAAAAAGGCCCGGGGAATCAACCTCGGGCTTTTTTTATGTGTTTGAAAATAACTTTGTATGTGAATTCGAAATCATACCAGTAAACGACGAACACCTGCAATATCTTGGTCAGTATCTAAATTGGCCGCTGATCCTGTCATCGGTTTTCAGTCTCCGGTCTTTCCACATTAATTTATCAAGTAAACCAGCCCTAACCTGAATATAGCCTGGCCATTGTTCTGAAGTTGGTATTTGAATTCTGGATTGAAGGCTAGGCGATCGGCAAATTTCAGGACGCCTCCCACTCCAAGGTTGGCCCCTGCGCGGCTTGTTCTGAAATCACCTCCTATCAAATCAGGGTTTTCCCAATTATTGGTGAAGCCTGCCATTCCATACCATTGGAGAATTCCTTCCGTGAAATAATACCTGGCATCGATATTAAGGTTGCTGGCCCTCCCGTTTTCCCAGAAGTAAATAGTGTGATTAGGGGCTAGTGAGATCCTGTCAACAAGAAAATACTCCGCTCCAAAATTAAGTCCGAAGAGTTCGGTGGTAAAACCGAAGTCGCCGCCAAACTGAACTCTGGCCTCTCCGCGTTGTTGGGCCTCAGCCAGTCCTACGGTCATCACAAAAGTGAAAATAAACAATAGCTTTTTCATAGTTAAATAGTTTTCCTACGCTGCACAAAAATTAAACCATCCCTAAATGTCAGTCCTTCAAAATCGTCTCTACCTCATTCTTATTGGCTAATTGACCACAGGCGGCATCAATATCTTGACCTCTCGATTTTCTTACTTTTGCGATAATGTTATGGCTTTCCAGAACCCTGATATACATTTCCACTGCCTCTTGGGAGGCCTGACGGAATTCCCCTTCGTCAATAGGGTTGTACTGAATGATGTTGACTTTACTTGGAATTATTTTGCAAAACTTCGCCAAAGCCTGTGCATGCTCCTTATCATCGTTGATGCCGTCCCAGATTACGTATTCATAAGTCACTTTGCGTTTGGTTTTATAATACCAGTATTTCAAAGAATCCGCAAGATCCTCAATTGGGTTGACATCATTAATAGGCATGAGGCGGCTTCTGGTCTCATTGATCGCGGAGTGGAGGGAGATGGCAAGGTTGAACTTCACCTCATCGTCCGCCATTTTCTTGATCATCTTTGGGATGCCGACTGTGGAAAGCGTGATCCTTCTTGGTGCCATACCCAGGCCTTCCGGAGAGGTGATCTTGTCTATGGCTGATATGACGTTGTTGTAATTCAACAGCGGCTCTCCCATACCCATAAACACAATATTGGTTAGTGGTCGCTGGAAATAAGTTTCTGCTTCTTCTTTAATAGCCACCACCTGATCATAGATTTCATCCGGATTCAGGTTTCTCATCCTCTTTAGTCTGGCCGTAGCGCAAAAGTTACAATCCAGACTACATCCTACCTGAGAGGAGACGCAGGCTGTGATTCGCTTGGAGGTGGGAATAAGGACTGATTCTACAATCTTACTGTCGAAAAGTTTGACCGCATTCTTGATGGTGCCGTCGTTGCTGTGCTGCATAAGATCCACCTTGACATGGTTGATGAGGAAGTTTTCCTTCAGCATCTCCCTGGTGTCCTTGGAAATATTGGTCATGTCATCGAAATTTTTCAGCGATTTGTTCCACAACCAGTCGTAAACCTGCTTGGCACGGAATTTTTTGTCCCCTTGGGATACAAAAAACTCTTCGAGTTGCTCCAGATTGAATTTACGTATATCTCTTTTTTCAGGTGTATTCATTTTGCAAAGTTAAGCATTCTCTGCGATAAGCGCAGCTTGGTCAATTGTGCCTAGGCAAACATTCATCAGAGGAATAAAGTTTGGTTTCTGAAACCAAACCTTAATTTCACATCATGGTCAACAAAAGTAACCTTCTGAGGAGTGCGTATTTTATTAAAAGAAACTTCGCCTTAGGCAAGCTATGGGTGGGCAAGAAAACGGGTATTGTACGAAAAGTAATGGTTTTACCCTTTAAAGGATTGGGCTCCAAGCATGAGGTTTTTCTAATCGGAAGGGTGATAAAGGACCGTAGTATCAAACCAGCAGAAGAGGGACAGGGGCGATGGAGTAATTTTAAGGCCATGTACAAAAGGTTTATGAGCTGGAAAATTCCCAATGTGCGCGTCAAAGCTTCCTTTGCAGGGGATGTGCAAACCGTTGTTACCGATGAAGAAGGCTATTTTGAATTCAAACTTCAGCCTAAAGAGTCTATTGAAGAAATAGGAAACGTCCAAACCGTAGAATTGGAGCTCCTGAATAAGGTGGTGACAAGTCAAGGCAAGGTGACAGCCAAGGGGAAGGTTTTTATTCCACTTGCTTCCGCAGAGTTTGGGATAATATCTGATATTGATGACACCATAGTTCCTACAGGAGCTACACGATGGTATGCGATGTTTCAGGCGACCTTTTTCAATAATGCACTTACAAGGCTGCCATTTGCCGGGGTAGGGGAGTTTTACAAAGCATTGGTTAATGGACAGGATAATAAACCTGATAATCCCATTTTCTATGTTTCCAGTAGCCCATGGAACCTGTATGATTTTTTGGCTGAGTTTCTGGAAATTCACCAAATTCCAAAGGGACCGCTCATGCTTCGGGACATAGGGCTGACTAGGGAACAGTTTATAGCTGGTAGCCATGAATTACACAAGTTGACGCAGATTGAGCATATTTTCGAAGTTTATCCTGACATGCAGTTTATCCTCATCGGCGACAGTGGACAAAAGGACCCGGAGATCTATCTGCAGGCGGTACGCGATTTTCCCGGAAGGGTAAAAAGGATATATATCAGAAACGTGAGCAGTGATAGGCGTGAAGAAAAAGTGAAAGAGATAGGCAGGGAACTTAAAAAGTTGGGAGTGGGGCAGGTTTTAGTTAAGGACACTTTCGCGGCTGCCCAGGATGCTTTAAGTGAAAGATTAATTGTGAAAGAAAACATTGGCGATATCAAAGAAAAAGTGCTATATTAATAGTTTATTAGTCCAATAATCAATTAACCGATGGGGAAAGGCAGTTTAAGAATTATTACACCTTTAGCACTGGTGTTTTGTCTATTTTCCTGCAGGTCGGGGATCTATCAGGTCCAGCGTATGGAAGTTATTAGCATGGCCACCCCTTTGGATATCAGTCAGGTAGTGCTCGTCAATGGACTAGATGGACTTCCCTATAAGGAGCATGAACTTTTCTCTTCCACCGTGCTCAGGCAACTGCGCAGCAATGGATTTATAGATGTTTTTTCCAGCGATGAATTGGAGGTTGAGTTGCTTTCAGCAGGTATCCGTGATTTTTCCATCCAAAGAAATGTAGATAGATTGTACTCCGAACTCGGAATCGTATATCTCCTGCAAGTGGAAATCCTGAACAGGAAAAAAGCCCGGACCAACAAGCTTTCAGCTTTAAGTGCGGCCGGGCAGGATGTGGATAGAAGCTTTGTTTCGCTTCACACCCCCGCTGAATCAAGGCATATGGTCGATATCCAATATTCATTATATCAGGTTGATATTTCTGATACTTTGCCTGTCTACCAGGTTAGGGCCGAACATAAGTGGGACAATTCCTTAAGGCCAGACCTGATCCGAAAAGATGTTCAAAAGCTAATCAATCATCTCAACCATTTTACTCATTAAGTATAAATTAACTGCCAAAACGTCTTTTTTTATCTCGTTTTCTAATTATTTTCGGACATTATTTCCGCTATTTCCCTGTTTTTTCAATTGGTTAAGGTTTTGATGAGGATTTTATAGTTTGCAATTAGACAATACTTAAACCACTATAAAATGGACTTTAAACAATTTACCATCAAATCCCAGGAAGCTGTGCAGAAGGCAGCCGAATTGGCTATGGTCGAGCAGCAGCAGGCCATTGAGCCAGCCCATCTTCTGAAGGGTATTTTGGCAGAGGATGAGAATGTGACTGACTTTATTTTTAAGAAGTTGGGGGTCAATAAAAGCATGCTAACCACCAAATTGGATGGATTAGTACAGTCCTTTCCGAAGGTTTCGGGCCAGCAGCCTTATTTGTCCAATGCCTCAAACCAAGTGATGACTAAAGCCAAGGATTACCTCAGAACCTTTGGGGATGAGTTTGTGGCTATTGAGCATCTGATCTTGGGGATTTTAGCCGGCTCGGACAAAACTGCCCAGCTTTTGAAAGATCAGGGAGTGGCTGAAAAGACCCTGATCAACGCTATCAAAGAACTTAGACAAGGAAATAAAGTGACAGATCAAAATGCAGAATCCAAATACAGGTCTTTGGAGCGGTATTCTAAAAACCTGAATGAAATGGCCAAGAAAGGCAAGATCGACCCTGTGATCGGAAGAGATGAAGAGATCAGGAGGGTTTTGCAGATTTTGGCCAGAAGGACCAAAAATAACCCCATCCTCTTAGGTGAGCCAGGAGTGGGAAAGACCGCCATTGTAGAGGGGCTAGCCCAACGTATCGTCAGCGGTGATGTGCCCGAAAACCTGAAATCAAAAACCATCATTTCTTTGGATATGGGACTTTTGGTGGCTGGTGCCAAATATAAGGGTGAGTTTGAAGAAAGACTGAAAGCCGTAATCAAGGAAGTGACTGATTCAGATGGAGAGATTATTCTATTCATTGATGAAATTCATACTTTGATCGGTGCCGGTGGAGGTGGAGAAGGGGCGATGGATGCCGCCAACCTCTTGAAACCTGCCTTGGCAAGGGGTGAGCTTCATGCCATCGGAGCAACTACTCTAAAGGAATACCAGAAGTATATAGAAAAAGACAAAGCTCTAGAAAGAAGGTTTCAGGCTGTAATTGTGGATGAACCTGATGCCGCTGATGCCATTTCAATCCTTAGAGGGATTAAAGATAAATATGAGTTGCACCACGGTGTGAGGATAAAAGATGATGCTGTTATTTCCGCAGTGGAACTTTCGCAGCGATACATTTCTGATAGATTCCTCCCTGATAAAGCCATTGACTTGATGGATGAAGCTGCGGCCAAGCTCCGAATGGAGATAGACTCCCTTCCTCAGGAACTGGATGAGCTCAACCGTAGGATCATGCAGTTGGAGATCGAAAGGGAGGCCATTAGAAGGGAAAAGGATAAAGACAAAGAAGCCGTGCTGAGCAAAGAGATTGCCGAGCTTTCCGAAAAGCGTCAAGATGTAAAAGCGAAGTGGGAAAGTGAGAAAGCGGTAATTCTTGGCATCAGAAGAGAAAAGGAAAACATTGACAAACTTAAGCTGGAGGCCGAGCAAGCTGAAAGGGCTGGGGATTTTGGTAAGGTTGCTGAAATTCGATATGGAAAAATTGGCGAGTCTGAGCAAAAGCTTGAGAGTTTTCAAAAGCAATTAACAGAAATGCAGCAGGGTTCCGCATTATTGAAAGAAGAAGTGGATGGAGAGGATATTGCGGCAGTGGTTTCCAAATGGACTGGCATCCCACTTTCCAAAATGATCCAAAGTGAACGGGAAAAGCTACTTCACTTGGAAGACGAGTTAGGTAAGCGAGTAGCCGGGCAAAGAGAAGCCATAGGTGCTCTATCGGATGCAGTAAGAAGAAGCCGCGCCGGCCTGCAGGATCCCAAGCGCCCAATCGGCTCCTTCATATTCTTGGGAACCACTGGGGTGGGTAAAACTGAGCTTGCTAAAGCGCTTGCCGAGTATTTGTTCAACGATGACAACGCTATGGTGAGAATCGATATGTCCGAATATCAGGAGCGTCATGCAGTAAGTAGGCTTGTGGGAGCACCTCCAGGCTACGTGGGGTATGATGAAGGTGGTCAGCTAACTGAAGCAGTGAGAAGAAAACCGTATTCTGTGGTTTTGCTTGACGAAATTGAAAAAGCCCACCCGGATGTGTTCAATATTCTCTTGCAAGTTTTGGATGACGGTAGGTTGACCGACAATAAAGGCCGTGTTGCCAATTTCAAAAACACCATTGTGATCATGACTACCAACATTGGTTCTCATCTCATCCAGGAGAGGTTTGCCACTCTGGATGAATGGAACAAGGAGGAGGTGATGGAAACCACAAAACAGGAGGTGTATGAATTATTGAAAAAATCAGTAAGGCCTGAGTTTCTGAACCGGATCGATGAGACAATCATGTTTGAGCCTTTGGACAAAAGCATCATCCGCAAGATTGTCGACATCCAGTGGAAAGAGATACAGCAGCGTCTTGGAGAGGCTAATATTGAAATTGATGCCACCAAAGAGGTGTTGGATTACCTTGGAGAGGTGGGCTTTGATCCCCAGTTTGGTGCCCGACCTCTGAAAAGAACCATGCAGAGGCTTGTGCTTAATGAACTTTCCAAGCAGATATTGTCGGGATATATTAAAAACGATTCTGCCGTCTTGGTAGACCTGGATGCTGATAGACAGGTTTATTTTAAGAATGTGGAGAGTGTGAATGTGGAGTGAGAATGAATTGATGACGGATGTCGGATGACCGATGACGGATGACCGATGTCGGATGATGGATGAAGAAAGCTTTCTCGAATGATGTTCGGGAAGGCTTTTTTTGTTTAAATGCATATTGGCAAGAAATTCTGTGACCCTTTTACTTTGCCGCAACTGCTTCGATTTCGATGAGTAGATCAGGATTGGCGAGGGAATGTACTGCAATAGTTGATCGGGCCACTTTGTTCGGGTTTTCATCATTGTTGAAGAATTCCCCATAGGCGTTGAACCAAGCGTTCCAGTCCACATTTCCATCCTTGTCTGGAGCTAAGTAAACTCGCAGAAAAATTACGTCCTCCATCACAAAGCCACCTTCTTCCAAAGTCTCCTTTATCCTATTGAGAATACCAAGGCTCTGCTCCCTGGTGTCGCCATAGCGCTGATAAGTGCCAGGCTCCGCATTCTCATCCTTCACCGGAGCCACAAGCCCTGATGTGTGAAAATATTCTGCCCCTTCAGGCACATAGACTCCCTTAAGAATACTAGCTTCAGGCCGGTCAAAACGCTTGATTTTCTTATCGTCTTGGTAGTCTGTGGTTTGTTGACAGGAGGGAAGGGTTACTAGAGCAATTAGAATTAAGGCTATTAGGTAAAATCTGTTCATGATCAAAAGTGGTTTTGAAAAACTGGTGAATAATACTTACATCATTAAATATAAAAAAAGGGACTGATTTCTCAATCCCTTTTCTGCTTTACAATTTTTCTTATCCACCTGCGTATTGATCCCAGTTGAGTTCAGCTTGAGGATGAGGGAACTGCCTGAAGACCGTTCCCTGATCAAAATCGGTTGAGATATCATCAAGACGATCATATCTTCTCGCATCGATCCATCTGTGCCCCCAAGGTTCTGCCCAAAGGGAATATCTCCGCTGATATAGGATCTCATCTATTAGAGCAGCTTGGTCTGTGGCACCTCCATAAGCCCCTATTCCCGCAGCATTTCTAATAATGTTGATTGCCTCCACCGCTAATTCGGATTGATTCAAGTTTGCATGGGCTTCAGCTTTCAAGAGAATTAATTCTTCGTTTCTGATAAAAGGAATTGGGGCCGTATTGGTAGGCCATCTGGCATCCTGATGTGTGCCCACGAGTGGTGTGGCATCGGTAGTGATAGTTACCGGCACCTCTCTTTCGAAGAATTTGCTTGCCACCCTTAGATCTCCTGGAGTAGCATCAGCCAGGACTGATGGATGGACAACAATAATGGTGTTTACCGCTGCATCAGGAACATAATACAATGGGTTGAACGCATCCGGTGGGCCTGTGAATGGGTGTGCAGGACCCGCTTGCAGGTTACCACCCAAATTCATGAATGAACCTTCCAAAGCTGTTAGTACGCCTTGCCAGTTGTTTCTATAAGCATTTGCTCTTGCCAAAATTGCTTGGTTTACTTGACGTAATGCTGGAACGGAGGTGAATCCAGAAAACCCGCTTGTAAGTGTAAATGGAAACTCTCCAGCTCCAGCCGTGGCAAAGCTTGCATCGGCTTGTTCAAGCAGTCCAGCCACATGATCCATGGCTGCATCATATCCTACAAATGGGCCCGGATTCAAGGGGTCAGTGACGTCTATACGAATACCGTTATCATAAACGAAATTGGCTGGTATCATAAACTGGTAGGCTTGGATCATCAAAGCAAAACCTGATACAGCACTGGTTTCTTCTGGAGAAAGGGTATTGGTATTTCCAGCTGCAGTCACAAGCACATTAGCTTGGTTAACTGCCTGATAAGGTGCAGCCCAGGATCCACCTCCTGTGTTTCCAAACCCAAAATAGGACCGGTCCGGGATTCTACCTGCCTGGCCTAGCCAGTCAGTTTGAAACCTTGGGTCAGAAGCATTTAAATACCACACTTCTCGGCCAAAAGTATTCCAAGCCTGAGATACATTGGTCACATATCCTCTATGTCTGAATTCCAATCCGGTCAATAAAAACTGGATTTGTTCCCTTGAAGCATTGGAAGACACGCTTTCTATTGAAGGGTTGTTAGGGTCATCAATAGTGTCAAGCTGTAAGGGGTTACAGCCCAGCATCAAAGCTGACATGGCCATTGCCCCGAGAATTTTATTTATATTTTTCATTTGTTTCTTCTTAGGGGTTTAAAAATCAACTGTCAAATGGAAGAATATCCTTCTTGGCGTTGGGTATGGGGCAATGTCTACGTTATTAGCAACAGCCTGTGCTCCAAAGGTGGATGTTTCGGGGTCGTAACCCTCATACTTTGTGAAAAGAAACAGGTTGTTTGCAGAGGTACCTACCCTGATGTTTTCAATCGCTCCTCCAAAGGCCTGAGTGACCGTAGCTCTTGGAATGGTATAGAATAAACCTACCTCTCTAACCTTGACGAATGAAGCATCCTGAACCCATCTTCCGGCATTATTATACGGAGCTGGTGGTCGTTGTCGTCCGTTAGGAATTCCATCTCCTGTGTCATCGTTAAACCATCCGCGGGTTGTTCCTCCCCCATCTGTCAGAAAGGAGGTAAGGTTGATGTTGTCCCCACCCTGTCTCCAGTCGATCAGAAATGAAAGCTCAAAGTTTCTGGCAATGTTAAAGGAGTTGTAAAAAGACATGTTGAAGTCAGGCTGGGCATTGCCCCAAACTGTAAAACCACCTGGGATGCTTGGGTCAGCTGGAGTGCCCACAATGGTGGTAGGAGCGTATCCTTCCGCATAAAGGAATGTGCCCAAGGCACTACCAAAGGCTCCGGCCGTATATGTTGGAATTCCTAGCCTAGTAAGGTTTACCCTGTTTTGCCAGTAAAGTACTCTGGAAAACCATCGGAAGTTCGCTTTGTCCACCACAGTACCAAACAAGGCCAACTCTATACCCTTATTTTGAAGCTCAGCCTCGTTGCTAGGAGTGATTGTTACCCCAGTAGAAGGAGCAAGGTTTAGGTTTTGGATATTGTTTTGGGTGTTTTTGACATAATAGGTGGCCTCCAAACCAATACGGTTGTTGAAGAAATTGGCATCTATACCAAACTCCAATTCCTGAGCAGTTTCTGGACGGATTTGACGGTTCCCGATCTGGGTTGATACCACTGACCCTAACAGACCCCCGATGTTTGCACCCTGAAGGGGTGTGAAGGTGCTTCCAAATGCCACCGGACCGGCTGTCTCACCATAAGCAATTCTCGGTTTTAACTGGGATACCACAGTCGGGTTCCAAAAGTCAAAATTGGCCAGATTTACTGCTAAAGAGGCTCTAGGGAAAGCATAGAATAGATTTGGATCGCCGTTTAGAGTCGATTTGTCCCATCTCACACCCACTGTACCGATTATTTTATCGTCAAAGTTTGCTTCCTGTTGTAAGAAAATGCCTGCTTCCTGTACTTCGCTGAAAAACTGCTGGTTGATTTCCTGCACAGAGGCTTGTTGAAGATTGGTCTGGCCTGGAGCTAGCCCCCGTCCTCTATTAAATAAGGCATCGTCTTTAAAATCCAACCTTACCAAACCTACTTGAGAGTTCATGTTTACCCGACCCAAGTTCCAGTTATAAACTAATGCTGCCTGAAAATTAGTGTTCAAACTTTCTTGCTTGCCCCAAAGTGCATCGCCTGGGTTGGCTTGGCCTCTTTGAAACTGTAGAAATTCTGGTAAATAAACTAGTGTGGTGTTTTGTAGGAAATCAACCCCACCTCCTATAGTAGCTTTGAGGAAGCTGTTGTTGGTTTTGAATAAATCCACATCTAATGTAAAAGCCTGGATAAATCGGTTGACATCCGAGTTGTTGATCGCATTGTCAGTCACTGCAACCGGATTCTCTGAGAAGTACGGGTTCACAGGGTAGTTCCCGGTGGCATCAGGCCTTAAATCAAAGTAATTGGGTACATAGGCGATGCTATACCCAATAGAGGCTCCTGAGTTGTTTTGGTTGCCCGTAAACCCCCTATCAGTATTGGACTTAATGTAGTTTGATGACACACCTAACTTGATTGAATTGGTTATTTTATGGTCAATGTTTGCTCTGATGGAATACCGCTCAAAGCCTGTATTCCTTACTGTGCCATCCTCGTTGGTGATATTTCCTGAAATGAAAAACTTTGTTTTATCAGTTCCCCCGCTCACGTTCAATCGTGTATTGGTCAATAGAGCCGTGTTATTGTAGAAGTAATCCTCGTAATCAATTCTAGTCCCCTGATTAAATCTTTCAAGTTCGATAGGCCGCCGGGCTTCAGGAAAGAAGAAATTGATTTTTTCTTCGCTCCAATCGTCTACGCCCAATAATCTCAATGGTTGGGCAAAACCTACATCTTGTGAAAAGGATACTTTTGTCCGACCTTCTGCTCCCCTTTTGGTCGTAATAATGATTACCCCTGCATTGGCCCGAGTACCGTATATAGCCGCCGCAGAAGGTCCTTTCAACACCTCTATTGATTCTATATCATTTGGATTAAGATCAGCCAATCTGTTTGCACCATCATCCTGGTTGGAAGCACCGGCACCCGAAACTGTGGCCCTACCTGTTCTTTGGAAGGAGTTGTTGATATACACTCCGTCCACTATGATCAAGGGTTGGGAGGCCCCACTTAGTGAAGATATACCTCTCAATTGGATCGACATCCCTCCTCCAGGGGCACCGCCATTCGAACGGATCGTCGCACCCGCTACTTTGCCATACAAGGCTCCATCAGTAGTCTGAATGGTGGTAGTGCCGGTAAGCTCTCTAGCGGATACAGAACTTACCGCATTTGCCAGATTTGAACGTTTGACATTGGATGCCAAGCCAGTAATTACCACCTCTTCCAAATTGGTAGCATCCTCACGCAGCCGGACATTCAATGTGTTGTTTGTCGGACTCACTGTAAAATTTTGACTTAAATACCCCAATGAAGAAATGGCCAAGTTGGCTTCTTCATTTGTGGGGACATTTAAATTAAAGTTACCATCAATATCGGTAACCGTTCCTTGGGTAGTGTTCCTTATCAGGATATTGGCCCCGATAAGCGGTTCTCCCGACCTTTCATCTACCACCGATCCGGTGACGACGTACTGCGCCATTGCTCCCCCTGAAGTCAAAACAAGGAAAAACACGACGGAGAATAGTTTGTAGAGTTCTCTCATGTTAGTATAAGTGTTTGAATATGGAATAAATAGTGGTACTCTATACTAAATATAATTAAATAATAGATTATTATATTTATATAGGGTCAATAAAAATTTTCTTATTCCTGCAATTGGTTAAAAAGTACTTGTAATAGGCGATTTTTTTATTTTAGCGGTTTTTCCCGTTTGTAACAGGCATTTTATCAGCTGGTTGGGGTAGGTCAAAAAAAATCACCTTCGGATTTTCCAAAGGTGATTGCAATAGGTAGCTTAAGAATATTATAATTTGTTTTCCACTTTCACCTTTTTCAACCTCAACATAAAATCACTCAAGACATTCATGTAATTGATAAATGCCTCGTAAGGATTTTCATAAGGGCTGAAATAGGTGTGGATGTCTCCATCAGCGAAGAACTTGGTACACATATAATAGAAATGGTCACTGGTCTGTAGGTATTTCCAGTCACGCTGTATGTCTGGGTCATCCGAGGCTTTTACCAATTCTTCCAATTCATAAAGCCTGTCAAAAGCCTCATCTTGCAAGTCATTGCCTAACCAAGCGGTAAGATCCCGCTCTTCATCGGCCCAGGAGATTGGTGTGGAAACATGAATTTTCCCTACCGGAGGAATGTTTTCCACTACCTCAGATGGCGTTGAAAAGGTATAATTTGAATATTTCATCACCGCCTCTGGCAAATGTCTCATAAAGTCGAATATCCCGCTTTCTGCCCACTGGTGCTCTCCAAAGGTTTCATAATCCATAAATAGGTTGATAACCTCCTCTTCTTCGGGTAACTGGTTTATCCAACCCACAAATTTTTCCGTGGTAAGCGGCCAGTCCGGCCAGCCTCTTTCCGAAAACCTGAAGGCAATATCATCACTTAATCGGAAGTTTTTTAATAGAACCTTAAGCTTTGGCTCGATAGCGTTCACGTAGACAAAGTTTGGACTTTTCCAGCCCAAAATATGCTTGGCTCCTTCAGTAAGTATGGCTTTGTATCCAAGTTCGGCCACCATTTCTCCTATAGTGTCGGAATAGATCAATTCCGTATTTCTGAATACCGTTGGGGTGTAACCGTCAAAGAGCTCCTTAATTCTTTTTTGGTGTTTCTTGACCATGTCATGAAACTCCTCTTTGCTTTTCAGAGCACAGAGAGCATGGGTGTAGGTTTCGTTAAGCAACTCCACATGACCTGTTTTGACTAGCTTTTGGAAGCTTTCCAACACGTCAGGGGCATATTGTTCAAATTGATCCAAGGCAGTACCTGATATAGAAAAGCAGACCTTGAATTTGCCTTGGTGCTGCTCGATTAGCTCCAAAAGCAAGGCATTCATCGGGAGATAGCATTTTTCAGCCACCTTCCTCATTATATTTTTGTTTCCAAAAGAATCGTAATAATCATGGTCCTCGCCGATATCGAAAAATCTGTAAGGCTTGAGTCGGTAGGGTTGGTGTACTTGAAAATAAAAACAAATGGTTCTCATAGGTTATTGGTTTATAGTGGTTTTATAGGTGTCTATGACTTTTTTGGCCACATGCTCCCATTTTAATTTCTTAAGTTCTTGGCTTCCCAGCTCCTTAAACATTCTGGAAATACCCTCATAGTGTAGCAGTGCAAAAATGGAATCAGCCATGGAATCAATGTCCCAGAAATCCACTTTAATTGCATTGTGTAATACCTCTGCCACTCCCGATTGTTTGGAGATTATCACCGGTGTATTGTGCCTGACCGCCTCGAGAGGCGAGATACCGAAAGGTTCAGAAATCGATGGCATCACATACACATCACTGATAGCAAACATCTCGTCAACATCGGCACCCTTTAAGAACCCCGTAAAATGGAATTTAGTGCTGATTCTCAATTCGGCTACCCTAGAGATCATCCGATGGAGAAGGTCTCCGGATCCTGCCATTACAAATCTCACATTCGGGTCCCGCTTGATGACCTTGTTGGCCGCCTCGATAAAGTACTCTGGGCCTTTTTGGAAGGTAACCCTTCCCAAAAAGGTTACGATTTTTTCCGGGACCCTTTTCACCGCATTGTGCTGGATTATGCTCGTATCCATCACGGCATTATGGATCACTGTTATTTTGTCAGGAGAAATCCCGTACCGGTTGACAATGGTGTTTTTTGTCAGTTGGCTCACCGCCAAAATACGATCGGCGGCTTCCATTCCGGCCTTTTCTATATCGTAAACTTGCTGGTTGACATGCTCGCCAGAGCGATCAAACTCGGTAGCATGGACATGGGCAATCATAGGTTTCCCACTGATTTGCTTGGCAGCAATCCCTGCTGGGAAGGCCAACCAATCATGGGCGTGAATTATGTCATGTTCCTTGTTTTTGGCAATCTGAGCAGCTACTAGTGCATACCGGGATACTTCCATCAAGAGGTCCTTTCCATATTTCCCGCTGAAGGTATACTTTTGGGCAAAAACACTGTCCTCTACATCAAACTTGTCATGTTCGCTATAGTCGGTAAACTTACTAAACTCCTCCGGGCCGAGGTAGGGGACAAGAAATGAGCTGACCTCCAAATAGGTGAGGTTTTTCCAGACTTCCTGAAATCGTCTTTCCCGGTAATCAATTTCTATATTACTGGCATTGACAAAATCGGCGACTGGATCCTCATCCCCCCACAGTTTGGGGACAACAAAGATAATCTCTTGGTTATTTTGCATCATCCCTTTGACCAGGCCGTAACATGCGGTACCGAGTCCTCCGGAAATATGAGGCGGAAATTCCCAACCAAACATTAATACTTTCATGTGTTTCGGGTTAAGTGGCTCAATGAATGACCCTGAGGGTGACAGGGGGCATCCAAAAAAAATTAAAGTTTATTGACTAAATGCATCATCCTAAGCATTTCTCCCACACTCCAGGCTTGGGAAATGGCTCCTTTAGGACGATGAGGCGGATCCCCGTCATAAATTTCCGCTACGGTGCCCACACCATATTGGGTCATGACATCGTCAAATGCCGTTATGGTTTTCTCGATCAGTATTTTACCTTTATCACCATGGATACGCAGGTAACCTTCCATAAAATGACCTAACAACCAAGGCCATACCGTCCCTTGATGATAAGCGTTGTCCCGCTCATATTGGTTCCCCTGATAGTAACCTTTATATCGCGGATCGTCAGGCGAAAGAGTCCTCAATCCCCGTGTGGTAAGGAGCTTAGCCCTAGCTGTTTCCAGAATCGAATCGTTTTGAAAGTCAGATAAGGGTCTAAAAGGAAGGGAGGTGGCGAAAATCATATTTGGCCTGATCGACCAATCTTTTTCACCATTGTTTACCACATCGGCCAAATAGCCTTTTCGGTCATCCCAAAAGTTTTCCTCAAATGAATTCCTGACTTTTTGTGCCAGTTCATTGATATTTTCATCTCCTGAAAGAGAATAATAAAAGCAGAGCGCATTGTACCATAGGGCGTTGATCTCCACAGGGCAGCCGATTCTTGGAGTTACCGGACCATCATCGGTTACTGCATCCATCCAAGTCAGTGCCTTTCCTTCCTCACCTCCGTAGAGAAGACCGTTTTCCTGCACTCGTATGTTGAAATCCGTTCCTGCTATAAAGCCATCAATGATCTGCTTCATGTACTTGAGATGCTTGTCTTTGATGGTGGCTTCGTCCTCTGTAAAAATCACATATTGCTGCAATGCCCAGAAATACCACATTGGAGCGTCAAGGGAGTTCATGTTGGTATTAACTCCACTCCCGACGTTGGGGAAAAGTGGACCTTTCATATCACGGGTCATGGTTTCCATGATTTCAAGGAAAGTGTCCTTTTGCCCCAAAGTAAGTGTTAATCCTGGGGCAGCTATAAAGGTATCTCTTCCCCACCAGCCAAACCAGGGGAATCCAGCAATAACGTGGGTTTTTCCGTCTCTTTTGGCGACAAATTGTCCGGCAGAGTTTTTAAGGCAATTGGCGAAGTTGTTTCTTGGGAACCTTCTGGCCACCTCTTTTTCAAAGGACTGTTTTCTGGTGGCCGCTTTTGCCTCTTGAAGTCCTGCTGAAAAGATTATCGGCTCATCTTTGGTGATTTCCACCTCAAAATATCCCGGTACGTATAAGTCCTCATGATAATCATATCCTCTTTCCCTTTCACGGATATACTCTATATCGTAATACCAGTCCGGTGCGGGGACAAATTCACCTTTCTTCGAAAGTTGCAGGTAAAGTGGGTCATAGGCCTCGTATAGCCTAAACATTAGCCCTTGGTCTACTTTTTTGTACTTCTTGTTGACGTAGGTGTTCGCTTTTGAAAGGCTATGGTGACCGCGAAAGGCCAGAAATGGTTGTAACCGAAGTTTGGTAGGGCTATGAGCTTCCAATAAAGTATATCGGATCATCACCCTGTCTCGGTTGGAATCCAAAATAATTTCCTTCTGCAAGACTACTCCACCTACTCGATAAGTGAGTTTGGGGATGGGTTCGGTATCGAAATCTTCCAGATACTTATGTCCGCGAGGAGAATAGGTGCCTGGGTATTTGGCAATTCCAAGGTTAAAACTTGCACCGTGTTGGACTACCGTTTCGTGCACATTGGAGAGCATAACATGGTGCTGTGAATCAATTTGGGGTTGTGGGGCTACCAATAGTCCATGATACTTTCTTGTGTTGCAGCCGGTTATAGTGGAGTTGGTGTAGCAACCGGATTTGTTGGCCCGAATAATTTCTTTTTCTAAAGAATAATTTAAATTGATAAGTTGAGTCTTATCAAAGTGTATGCAGCTCATAGGTTAGTGGTTTGATGCAGTTAGTACAATTATTTGTACAACTATAAAAATACCTTTTTGTGAGGGAAAGAAAAACAAAAGGACAAAAAAAAGACCATCCGAAGATGGTCTTGTTGTTATCGAACTGCTGAAGTTGAGTCTTTTTGTAGCTCCTCCCAATTGCGGAGGGATTCATCAAACTTGTTTAGATATAAACTAATAAAACGCAAATCCACTGGTTTAACCTTTGGGATTAAGGGCGAAGATTTAAATAATGTAAACATTGCCTATTATCTTTTTAATTTAAGTCACCAAGAACAATTAAAATGCCAATAAAACTAGCCATTGGCTTGAAAAAAGAAAACCCCTTGATAAATCAAGGGGTTTGGGTGGAAGACCGGGTTCGAACCGGCGACCTCTGGATCCACAAACCAGCGCTCTAACCAGCTGAGCTACAACCACCGTTTAATATCTTTTTCAGAATCTGTTTCCTGAATGGATTGCAAAGGTAGTATTTTGGTCTATTCGACGCAATAGTCTAGGAATTATTTTCTGGAAAATTTTAATCTTTCGCCCATCTTGTCCTCATGGAACACGCCATTTTCGTACGCCAAATGCCCGGAAACGATCGTGTGGGTCACTCTTGACTTAAATGTCTGCCCCTCAAAAGGAGACCAGCCGCACTTGGAAAGCACATTCTCAGATGTCACCTTCCACGGATTGTCCAGGTCCACTAATACCAAATCGGCATGGAAACTTGGGCGGATATATCCTCTTTTCTCGACTTCGAAGAGAATGGCCGGATGGTGACACATCTTCTGCACGATTGTCTCCAGGCTGATTTTTTTCTGGTGGTACATCTCTAACATGGCGACAAGGCAGTGTTGAACCAATGGTCCTCCAGAAGGTGCCTGGGCATATTTATTGTTTTTTTCCTCCTTGGTATGCGGTGCATGGTCAGTCGCAATCACATCGATGCGGTTGTCTAACACACCTCTTAAGATTTCATCTCTGTCAGCTGCGGTTTTTACAGCAGGATTCCATTTGATAAAAGTGCCTTTTTCATCATAGTCTGCATCAGAAAACCACAAATGATGCACGCAGGCTTCGGCAGTGATTCTTTTCTCTTCCAAAGGAATGTTGTTATCAAAAAGACTGACTTCCTTCGCGGTACTGATATGAAGGATGTGTAACTTTGTCCCGTGCTTTCTAGCCAAGTCCACTACTTTTTTTGAAGCATCATAGCAGGCTTCTGCTGAGCGGATCAATGGATGGTATTTAATGGGGATGTCCTCCCCAAATTCTTGCTGATATTTCTCAAAATTAGCCTTGATCATATCATCATTTTCGCTGTGAGTGGCGATGAGGATGGGGCTTTTCTCAAATATTTTTTCCAGAGTTTCCAGATTATCTACCAGCATATTACCTGTGGAGGAGCCTTGGAAAACTTTAATGCCGCAGACGTTTTGAGGGTCTACTTTTAGGAGTTCCTCCAAATTGTCATTGGTGGCGCCAAGATAAAATGAATAGTTAGCTAGGGAAGTATCAGAAGCTATCTTATATTTTTCTTCCAGCAGTTCGATTGTGGTAGATTGGGGTACTGTGTTGGGCATTTCCATGTAGGAAGTGATGCCCCCGGCCACTGCGGCCCGGCTTTCGGTTTTGATGTCTGCTTTGTGTGTAAGCCCCGGTTCCCTGAAGTGAACCTGATCGTCAATTATTCCTGGGAGCAGGTATTTTCCCTTCGCATCGATGCGGATGTCAGCCTCGTGTCCACTGAGGTCGCCCCCGGCCACAAAGATGAGTCCGTCCCTTACCAACACGTCTCCTCGGGATATCTGTCCTTCATTTACTATATTTGCATTTGTTATTAAGATGCTTTTCATAGGTTTTGAACTTACTTATGGATTTTCTGCTTTTAATATTTCTAAAATTGTATCCTTAAAAATAGTAAACATGTCGGACAGCCCCGTAAGTTTTGAAGAATTTAAATTAAATAAGCAGCTTTTGGAAGCTGTTCGGGAGGCAGGTTTTGAAAAACCGACACCTATACAGGCTAAGGCCATTCCATTGGCACTTGCCGGACATGATGTTTTGGGGATTGCGCAAACCGGAACGGGGAAAACCGCCGCCTATGTGCTTCCGATCCTGATGAAGATCAAATATGCCCAAGGAATGCATCCCCGTGCACTTATTTTGGCTCCAACCAGAGAGTTGGTGATGCAGATTGAAGAAGCCATCCTCCAGTTTGGGAAATATACAGATTTGAGATATGTGTGTCTTTATGGCGGCATCGGGCCAAAAACTCAAATCGAGAAAGTTCAACAAGGGGTGGATGTGATTGTATCTACACCGGGTAGGTTTATGGATCTTTATAGCCGAGGGGAGATTTTTGTAAAGGAAATCAAAACCATGGTTATGGATGAGGCCGACAAGATGATGGATATGGGTTTTATGCGCCAGATCCGTTCCATTTTGGAAATCATCCCAGTGAAAAGACAAAACCTGTTGTTTTCGGCAACCTTTGCAGATAAAGTTGAAATCATAAGCCAAGAGTTTCTGGAATTCCCCGAAAGGGTAGAAGTAGCTCTCCAGGCTACCACTGCTGAGACCATCGAGCAGGTCAAATACCTAGTGCCTAACATCAAGGCGAAAATCAATCTTTTGGAACATCTTCTTCAGGGAGAGGAAGTGAAAAGAGCCATGATTTTCACCAAATCAAGAAAAAATGCCGAAGAGGTATTCAATTATATAGTGAGAAAAAAACTGGGAGAGGTTAGGGTGATTCATGCCAATAAGGGGCAAAACACCCGAATCAACTCCATGGAGCAGTTTAAGGGTGGTGATGTCCGGATTCTGGTAGCTACAGATGTGGCTTCGAGAGGATTGGATATTTCTATGGTCAGCCACGTGATCAATTTTGATGTGCCTTTGATCTATGAAGATTATGTTCATAGAATCGGCCGTACGGGGAGAGCCGAGCAGGAGGGCAAGGCCATTACTTTTATCAATCCGGTAGAGGAACTCCATTTCGAAAAGATTGAGGAAATCATCCGGATGACTGTGCCTGAAAGTCACATCCCCGATGAGGTGAAGATTCCAGATACGCCATTTGCTGAGAAACAGGCCTATGCCCGTGAGATTGACAACCAAAAGAAAAGAAACGATCCAGATTATCTGGGTGCATTCCATGAGAAAAAAGCAAAGCCCAAATCCAGCTACCAGGAAAAACCGGCTGCTGATCCTCGGAAACATCAAAGGCAGAAAGCCAAGAGAAACCGAAACCAGATGAAAACTCAGGGTAAGAATAAAAAACGATCCTAAAAATAGAAAGCTCCCTTCGTGGAGCTTTTTTTATGATACAGGTCATTTTTTAAGGTTCGGCATGTGCTTACTTTTACTTATCTTTAAAAGTAGCTACAACTATTCGGTCATGGATTCAACTGGAAAATACTTTTTGCTGGGTTGCAGTTTGTTGTTGGTTTTTTCCTGCGGGGAAAATTATGAGACCACGACCGTACAACGGGGAAACATCTCCGAATCCGTATATGCTTCCGGGATCGTCAAGAGCCAGGGACAATACCAAGCCTATGCATCAGTTTCCGGCTTGGTAGATGAGGTATATGCTCAAGAAGGAGACACGGTCAAAAAGGGCGATCCGATTATTTCTATTTACAACGAGTCCGGAAAACTCAATCGAGAAAGTGCAGAACTGGCCCGAGCCTTTGCGGACCAACAGGCCAACCAAAGCCGGTTGAGGGATTTGGAGATTGCCGTAGAATTGGCAAAAAGCCAATTAGAGAATGACTCTCTCATGCTGGAAAGGCAAAAAAGACTCAAAAATCAAGGGGTAGGCACAGAAACGGAAATGGAGAGGAGGGAGCTCAACTACAGGAATTCCATGACTCAATATCAATCCAGTAAGATCAGGTATGAAGAGCTAAAAAGGGAAATAGATTTCCAGGACAGACAGGCCTATCAAAACTTGAAGATCAGCAGGGCTTTGGAAGATGACTTTTTGGTGACCTCCCGATTGGATGGGGTGGTGTTTTCTGTTTTGATGGAAAAAGGCGAGCTGGTTTCTCCACAGACGCCCTTGGCGGTATTGGGTCAAGCCGGAGCGTATTTTCTAGAGCTCCAAGTAGATGAGTATGATATTGTCAAAGTGAAGCCAGGTCAAAAAGTCTTTGTGAGCATGGATAGCTATAGGGGGCAAAGTTTTGAGGCTATAATAACCAAAATCAACCCTATACTTAACCAGGCGAGTAAAAGCTTTACTGTGGAAGCCAAGTTTACCGTAGCTCCCGACCAGCTTTTTCCTTTCCTTACCTTAGAAGCAAATATTTTGATCAGGGAGAACAAGGAAACCTTGTTGGTGCCTCGTAATTATATCTACCAGGAAATGTTTGTGGTAACGGAGGACAAAGACACTTTGGAGGTAGAGATGGGAATCAGGGATTTTCAAAAGGTGGAACTGCTCAACGGGGTGGATGAGGGTACCAAACTCATCAGAAGACCATGATGTGGGGTTTGATAACCGAAATCGCTTGGGCTCTTATGGTGGCCCGAGGCAAGCAAACAGTCATTGCTGGGGTAGGGGTAGTTTTCAGTATCACCATGTTTGTGGCGCTGCTTGGCTTTATGAATGGCCTCAACTCCATGTTGGACGGACTTATACTTAACAGGACACCACACATTCGTTTTTACAATGAAGTTAAGCCCAATCCAGAGCAACCCATTCAGCTTTATGACAAAGAATCTCATCATGTGATTCGCTCTATCAAGCCCAGTGCCTCCAGACTAGATATCCACAACAGCGGTCCTATCATGGAAAGTTTGGAGAATGACCAGCGCGTTTTAGGTGTGGCTCCTAAAATTACCACTCAGGTATTTTACAATGTAGGTACCATCGATATCACCGGGGTAATCAACGGTGTCAATGTGGAAAAGGAGGCGGATCTATTTGCCTTTGAGGATTATATTACCACAGGCAATGTCCAAGACCTCAACAATACACTGAATAGTGTGATTCTGGGAAAAGGCGCTGCCGATAGGATGCTTGCCGAAATCGGCGACCTGATCCAGGTGACCACCGCGCAAGGTAACCGGATGCAGCTGAAGGTAGTAGGGTATTTTCAATCTGGCCTTGGCGATGTGGATAATGTCCAGAGTTATGCTTCAATAAACACGGTTCAGAAAATGTTGGGAGAACCCTCATCTTATGTGACTGACATACAGGTCAAGCTCCATGATCTTAATCTTGCACCAGAAATGGCCAAGGAACTCTCACAGATCTATCAGGTAGATGCAGATGACATCCAGACCGTGAATGCACAGTTTGAAACCGGCACCCAGGTAAGGTCAATGATTAGTTATGCTGTAGGGATTACGCTGCTGGTAGTCTCCGGTTTTGGCATCTACAATATTCTCAACATGATGATCTATGAGAAAATGGACACTATTGCCATTTTGAAGGCAATTGGATTTTCAGGGAGAGATGTCAATATGATTTTTATTATGATTGCGCTCACTATTGGAGTTGTTGGCGGCGCATTGGGGTTGATTTTAGGTTACATGGCCGGTTTGGGAATAGAGAGGATTCCTTTCGAAACAGAAGCCTTGCCCACCATCAAGACGTTTCCGGTAGATTTCAATCCTAGATATTATATGATAGCAGGAGTATTTAGTGTGGTGACAACCTATTTCGCCGGGTATTTTCCTGCGCGAAAGGCCAGCAAAATAGACCCAGTGGACATTATCCGGGGGAAATAATTACGATTATGCAGAGAAGCAGTGTTCTAAGAACCCAAAATGTAAGTAAGTATTTCTTTAGTCCTGAGAAAACCCAGGTGCTGAAGGAAGTTTGTCTGGATGTTAAAAAGGGAGAGTTCGTTTCGGTGATGGGCAAGTCCGGATGCGGGAAATCCACATTGCTTTACATTCTTTCCACCATGGACACGGACTACGAAGGTCAGCTATTTATAGAAAATGAATTGATTACCGGGCTGGACGCGAAAGTGCTTTCTCGGATCAGAAATGAGAAGATCGGTTTTGTGTTCCAGTTTCATTATTTGCTCAATGAGTTTTCAGCCCTTGAAAATGTCAAAATACCGGCTATGAAACTGGGCAAGTTTAGCCCAGAAGAAATCGAGAATAGGGCTATGGAAAAACTCAAGATTTTTGGAATGGAAAGCCATGCGCTCAAAAAAGTTCATCAGCTCTCAGGAGGTCAAAAACAACGGGTGGCCATTGCACGGGCATTGATCAATGACCCTTTGATCATCATGGGCGACGAGCCAACCGGTAACCTCGATAACACCAATAGTGATATAGTTTTCAATATTTTCAAGGAATTGGCCCAGGATTTTCACCAAACCATGCTGATCGTAACTCATGACGATGAATTTGCCAAAGGAACAGACAGAATCATAGAAATGGAGGACGGTAGTATTATTTAAATATGACTATTGAGATAATAAAAAACCTTCAAGCTTGATGCTCGAAGGCTTTTATTCGGTCTCCCGTCTCCGGTCTCCCGTCTATTTTATCTATCAGTTCTATTGTTAGTACCGTCTACAGGCGTTCTTTCTTCTCTGTTGGCCAAATCCCAAGAGGTGTGGAAGATCAATCTGGCTCTTTTTGTCATCAAAGGGAATTCGATTTTGTCCACCGTATCCGTGTGCTGGTGGTAGTCATCATGTACTCCGTTGAAGAAGAAGATCACAGGAATGTTGTTTTTGGCGAAGTTGTAATGGTCAGATCTGTAGTAGAATCTGTTTGGATCATCTTCAGCATCATATCTGTAATCCAGCTTCAAGTTGGTGTAAGTGATGTTGTTGTATTCGTTGATGGTTTTCAGGTGGCTTGAAAGCATCTCAGAACCGATCACATACACATAATCCTGGTCTTCTGCATCCTGATATTCGTAGTCTATTCTACCCACCATGTCAATATTGATGTTGTTAACGGTGTTTTCCAATGGGAAGATAGGGTTTTCAGCATAGTACTGAGAACCCAACAGTCCTTTTTCCTCGCCGGTTACGTTAAGGAAAAGAATGCTTCTTCTTGGTCTGTGACCATCTTCTGCCGCTTTTGCAAACGCCTCGGCAATTTCCATTACGGAAACTGTTCCAGACCCGTCGTCATCAGCACCGTTGTTGATTCTGCCTTGGCTGTCAATCCCGATGTGATCGTAGTGAGAAGAGATTACCAAAACCTCATCTTTCTTGTCAGTACCTTCAAGGTAAGCCATCACGTTTTCAGTGCCGACCATCTCCTTGTTTTTCTTTACTTGGTAAGTTGCCTTTTGGCTTTTGATCACAGAAGGATCATTTTTGGCAGCTTCTTTCAATTCTTCTACAGAAGTACCAAAGATTTCGGCCATTTTGTTGCTGCTAACCATGAATACAGGTTGCTCTTTTGTTTCAGAGTCGAATCCAAGTCTTCCACGTCCTGAAAGCGCCTTGTAACGGTTGGCGATACGGTCAAAGTTTGCCTGGCCTTCCATGGTTACGATTACCGCACCTGCGGCACCGGCATCTCTTATGTCTTGGATCACATTTTGGGCTCTGCCACCAATGGCCCAGATGCCTACCAGTTTATCCTTCACGTCTACTTTGGCTAGGTTTTCCTCATTGGCAAGACCTAGGAATACTAAGTCTTTTTTCGCAGAGCGTCTCATATCACCGTCACCGATGAAAACAAAGTCTTCGTTGTTGGTAAGTTTTTGGTTGCCAACTTTTAGGGAAATGTCTCCCCACTTTACATTGGCAAGATCGAATTTCTGAAGATAATCTCCATCGACTGGACCTTCAAGGCCAATTTCCTTGTAGAAATTCACTAAATATTCTGCGGCCATTTTCTGACCTTTCTCGCCTGTTTCACGGCCTTCCATTTCGTCGGAGGCCAAATAGGTGAGGTATTCTTCTAAATCTGCTTCAGTAATGGTGGAGGCGTATTTAATCGCCGTGGCATCCTGAGCAGAAACCTGCCATGACAGCATATATGCCATGGCGCCTGCCAAAAGATATCTTTTCTTCATATTATTTTGTTGTGCGTGTTGTTTTTTGAACCTAAAACTAAAAATTTTAATTAGTAGATTAAAATTGATTTCCATGATCGGTTGGCAAAATGGGTATAAATCTTTGGATTTTGAAATCATTATCCATCAATAATTTATACATTTGCACAACCAAAAATACCTGGATATAACCCAAATTATTTAACTTCTATCAGCTGATATGAAAATTAATCTAGATCCCTCAGTTAAATTTGAACACCGGCATAATGGGCCTTCCCAAGCGGATATTGCCCTGATGTTGGAAAAAATTGGTGTGTCTTCTGTCGATGAGTTAATTGACCAAACGGTACCTAAAGCCATCCGGTCAAAACAAAGTCTCCAGCTTCCCGAAGCTAGGTCTGAAGCTACCTTCTTAAATGAGTTCAAAAAACTGGCCTCCAAAAATAAAATTTATAAATCATATATCGGATTAGGGTATTATGATACGCTGGTACCTGGGGTGATTTTGAGAAATGTTTTGGAAAACCCAGGGTGGTATACCGCCTATACGCCTTATCAGGCAGAAATCGCTCAGGGCCGTTTGGAGGCTCTGATCAATTTTCAGACTATGGTCATGGACCTTACCGGAATGGAAATGGCAAACGCTTCTCTTCTTGACGAAGGTACGGCTGCTGCTGAGGCCATGACCCTTCTCTATGCATCAAAGGCAAAATCAAAGAAGAAAGCTACCAAGTTCTTTGTGGATGAAAAAATCTTCCCACAAACCAAAGATATCCTTTTAACGCGTTCAGTGCCTGTGGGCGTTGATTTGGTAATAGGTTCGTCGTCGGACCTGGATCTGACTGATCCTGAGCTCTTCGGCTTGATGCTTCAGTATCCTAATGCTGACGGAGAGGCGATTAACTATTCCAAATTGGTGGCATCCGCCAAAGAAAACGATGTGTTGACGGCATTTGCTGCTGACCTATTGAGCTTGACCCTTTTGACCCCTCCAGGTGAAATGGGTGCTGACGTGGTAGTGGGTACTACCCAGCGATTCGGTGTGCCAATGGGTTTTGGTGGACCTCATGCTGCATATTTTGCTACCAGAGAAGCTTACAAGCGTCAGATTCCAGGTAGAATCATTGGCGTTTCTGTTGACCGTGATGGCAACAAAGCTTACCGAATGGCTCTTCAGACTAGAGAGCAACACATCAAAAGAGAAAAAGCAACTTCAAATATCTGTACTGCTCAGGTATTGTTGGGCGTGATGGCCGGTATGTATGCCGTATATCATGGGCCTCAAGGGTTGAAAGAAATTGCTGCCCGAATCCACGGATTGGCTAAGTTGACCGTTCAGGGGCTTGCCGAGTTGGGCTTTGAGCAGGAAAACAAGAATTTCTTCGATACGATCAAAATTAAAGTAGATGAAGTTCAGCAGGAGAAGATCAGGGCCTTTGCGCTTTCTTCAAAAGTGAACTTCAGATACGAGACTGGCTACATTTACCTTGCCTTTGACGAGGTGAAAACATTGAAAAATGTTAAAGACATCTTGGCCATTTTCGCAAAGTCAACCAACAAAACTCCAATTGATATTCAGGAAAAAGCAGCAGACCTTAAGCTGGAATTGACTGATGGTTTGGAGAGAACTTCTACTTACTTAGAGCATCCGGTATTCAACCAATTCCACTCTGAGCATGAGATGTTGCGTTATATCAAGCGTCTTGAAGCAAAAGATTTGAGCTTAACTCATTCCATGATTTCCTTGGGTTCTTGTACTATGAAACTCAACGCCACGGCGGAAATGATTCCTGTGACTTGGCCTGAGTTTGGTCAGATGCACCCATTCGTGCCCCAAGATCAAGCTGCCGGTTATTATGAGATGTTCCAAAATTTGAGAAACTGGTTGAGCGAAATTACTGGCTTTGCTGACACCTCCCTTCAGCCAAACTCAGGTGCTCAAGGTGAATTCGCAGGTTTGATGGTGATCCGAGCTTATCACCAAAGCCGTGGCGATCACCACAGAGATATCGCCCTGATCCCTTCATCTGCTCACGGAACCAACCCTGCATCTGCTGTTATGGCGGGTATGAAGGTAGTGATTGTGAAGTGCGATGATAAAGGTAACATTGACCTTGAAGACTTGAAGGCTAAGGCTGAAAAGCATAAAGAAAACTTATCCTCCTTGTTGGTAACTTACCCATCCACTCACGGGGTGTTTGAGGAATCCATCCAAGAGATTTGCCAGACTATCCATGACAATGGTGGTCAGGTTTATATGGACGGTGCCAACATGAACGCACAGGTTGGTTTGACCAGCCCGGGCAGAATCGGTGCTGACGTTTGTCACTTGAACTTGCACAAAACCTTCTGTATCCCTCACGGTGGTGGTGGACCAGGCATGGGTCCAATCTGCGTGGCAGAACATTTGGTGCCTTTCCTTCCAAGCAACCCAATAGTGAAAACAGGCGGACAGCAAGCAATCCACGCAATTTCTGCGGCCCCATTTGGTAGTGCATCCATCTTGCCTATTTCCTATGCCTACATCGCAATGATGGGCGGAGACGGCCTGACCAATGCTACCAAAATGGCAATCCTTAATGCCAACTACATGAAGGCAAGGTTGGAAACTCACTACCCAATCCTTTATACAGGAACAAAAGGTAGAGCAGCCCACGAAATGATCCTTGATTGCAGAGCATTTAAGGAAGTTGGAATCGAGGTAGAGGACATTGCTAAGAGATTAATGGATTATGGATACCATGCGCCTACAGTTTCTTTCCCAGTGGCCGGTACACTTATGATCGAGCCTACCGAATCTGAGACTGTGTCTGAATTGGATAAATTCTGTGATGCTATGATTGCCATTAGAGAAGAAATCAAGTCTATCGAAAACGGGACTTTGGACAAGGAAGACAACATGCTGAAAAACGCTCCGCACACGGCCACGTTAGCTTTGGCAGATGAGTGGAGTTTCAGCTACAGTAGACAACAAGCGGTTTATCCGTTGGACTTTGTGAAAACCAATAAGTTCTGGCCATCTGTTAGAAGAATTGATTCCGCATTTGGTGATAGAAACCTGATGTGTAGCTGTATTCCTGTAACGGAATATGAGCAAAGCGAAGAGGAAGCAATGGCTTAAGCCATTCTCAATATAAATTGCAAAAGTGCCTGGAGGAATCTTCAGGCACTTTTTTTATGGATAAAAAAAAAACTTACCGCAAAGGGTACTAAGGACCGCAAAGTCTGTTCTAGTTTATATTGAATATAAAGATATTCACTGAGGACCAGAGAGGGATGAAGTTGGTTTGCAAGAGATAAAACGACACTGCAGGGCCGGATATTAGGTACTTTTGAGGATTTGGTTAAACCGGGTTAAAATGGTCCTAAAGCAAATAAAATTTTGATTGGTCGCTGATCAATTACTGATCAAGTCCCGATTAAATGTTGATTTGTCAGTAAGTGGGCAAAATTTTATTTGGAATTGAAGATTGACTAATTAGGAGGTGAATTATCTCAGGGGTTTGTGAAGAATAGGGGAGGGCTTCGTTAAGGAGGGGGGATGGTAAAGTTTGGTTTAGATTAAAAAGAAATCCACACCTGCATTAGGTGTGGATTCTGTTTTCTTCGTGAAGCTTAATTCACCTTAGACGTTAACATGTCTTTCTGCATGGTAAGAAGATCTTACCAATGGCCCAGATTCTACATATTTTAATCCTCTTTTTAACCCTTCTTCTCTATAATGGTCAAACAAATCCGGATGGATAAACTCGGCTACCTCGATATGCATCTTGGTCGGCTGAAGGTACTGCCCCAATGTTAGGATATCACAATCATGGGCAACCAGATCGTCCATCGCCTTATAAACTTCTTCTTGCTTCTCACCCAGTCCAAGCATAATGCCCGTTTTGGTACGCATACCATGAGCTTTTGTGCGCTTGATCTGTTCCAAAGACCTGGCATATTTGGCCTGAGGTCTTACCCTTCTATATAGGCTTTCTACTGTCTCCACATTGTGGGAAACCACTTCTTGACCGCCTTCGATCATTCGGAATAGTGCGTCCCAGTTGGATTTCACATCCGGAATCAAGGTTTCAATGGTTGTTTCCGGAGAAAGTTTTTTCGTTTCTATTACTGTCTGATACCAGATTTCAGCACCTCGGTCTTTCAATTCATCCCGGTTTACCGATGTGATTACTGCATGTTTGACCTGCATCAGCTTGATGGCCTCGGCCACTCTTCTCGGTTCGTCGGTGTCATATTCCGGCGGTCGGCCAGTGGCCACGGCGCAGAATGAGCAAGATCGGGTACATACATTGCCAAGGATCATAAAAGTAGCCGTACCGGCACCCCAGCATTCGCCCATGTTGGGACAGTTACCACTTTCACAGATAGTGTGAAGCTTGTGCTGGTCTACTAATTTTCTGACGTTGGCGTATTCTTTTCCTACAGGAAGCTTTACCCTAAGCCAATTTGGCTTTTTTCTTCTGGTTTCCTCCTCGGATATTACTGGTAATTCGATCATCTATATTGTCTTAGCTTATCGCAAAATTAAGGATAATGGGCGCAAAACCCAACATCCTTGCCTATTTCCTAAACCCATAGAAAAGGGTGAAGTAAACTGAGTGGAAAAACTGCCTATTTTCTACTGTAGGCATGATTTCCGGTGTTTTATGAAAACCCTCAAACAGGTATCCTAGTTCCATTCCGGTTACATTGCTTTTGAAAACCCCAAACTCAAAGGAAAGGGCCGCCTTGGCATGTCCCCCAATGGCGAGCTCAGACTCTCCGATGCCTTCGAAAATCCGGCCTGGGCCTGTAATATCAAACCTGCTTCTCACTAATTCAGGATCATATTGACCCCTGACTGTTTCTGTTCTACTGGCAAAATATTCCACATAATACGGCGCAATCACTCCAATAGATGGGCCTATCGCCGAGAGAATGGAAATTTGGACGCCTTGTTGGGGAGCTTTTTTAAACAGTATAAGTTCCCGCCCATAATGGGGTCTAATTGAATAGAGGTAATTGGATTTTCCAAAAATATAGCTGTTCCCATAGGGGGTATTCTCCCGCACTTCTTTGGGATTTTTCACATTTACCAATTCCAAACCATAAAACTGAAATAGGTCATCAGTCAAACGGGTTCCGATTTTGATATTTACCCCACCTATCAGGCCTCCATTAGTGTTTTTGTTGACACCAAAGAGAACTTCCCGGTCATAATCGTAGTCTCCGGCATCCTCTCGCTGGGCAAAGGAAAAATGGCTGATACCCAAGAGCAGGAAAAGAAAAAGATATTTTGCTGATTTTGCCATATATTTCTATGGAATTTAACGCTAATTTTGTCGCTCAAGTTATAAACTTTAAATTAAAAGTAACTGTTTATGCCGACTATAAAAAGCTCCTATTTAGGAAATTTACGCACTACCTCCGAGCACCTGCAATCCGGAATCTCCATTCTGACCGATGCCCCACTTGACAACAACGGCCAGGGACAGGCTTTTTCACCTACCGACCTCGTAGCCGCCGCATTGGCGAACTGTATGGTTACCATAATGGGAATTGTGGCTCGTCGCGACGGGAATGATCTTGACGGTTTGGAATGGGAAACTACCAAGGTCATGCAGTCTGATCCGAGAAAAATATCTGAAATCCATGTTGAATTTCACTGGAAAAATGCGCCAGAAGATTCCAAGCTTTTGCAGAAGCTGAAAAATGCCGCCAAGACTTGCCCTGTGGCATTGAGCATTGACCCAGCCATCAAGCAAAATGTGGTTTTTAATTTTTAAGACCGAAGACCGAAGACCGAAGACGGAGGACGGGAGGCCGGAGATCGAATCAAGCGGCCAATTTAGATACTGACTAAGAATCTCTCAAGAAAAAAGAAAGGATTGTGAATCAATCCTTTCTTTTTTTGATAATATTGTAGCACTCTCCCAGAGTACCTCGTCTTAGTAGAAGTTGGAAAATTACGGCAGTTTGGAGCAACATTTAATCAAGGAAGCAAAAAGCGGAAATGCAGCAGCGATAGAAAAGCTTTACAGGCATTTCTATGGCTATGCCATGAGCGTTGCCCTTCGATATACCAATACCCGTGATGAAGCCTGCGAGGTAGTTAACGACAGTTACCTCAAAGCTTTCAACAAACTGGACCAATATTCCACAGGAAGCAGCTTCAAGGGCTGGTTTCGCAGGATAATCATCAATACATCCATTGACAATTACCGCAAGAACCAAAAGCATTACGCTGTGCTGGAAATTGATAAGGCTGCCGCGGAATCTTATGATTCGGATGCTGTGGATGATCTGACCAAGGAGGAAATATTGGGGATGCTTCGCGAATTGCCGGAAATACTGAGAATCGTATTCAATATGTATGAGATTGAAGGCTTTTCGCATAAGGAAATTGGAGAAGAGCTGGGTTTTCCTAGCAGTTCCTCCAGAACCTATCTGGCTAGAGCCAAGCAGAAATTGAGAGAAAAATTTATAGCATTAAATGAAATAAGGGATGAAGGAGCAGTTCGATAAACGACTGGCGGCGAAAATAAAAGCCTCCTTCGATGATTATCACGAGGAGGCGGATCCCAAGGAATGGGAGAAGTTTTCTGATGCCTTTTTCGATAAGCCAAAAACAAAAAAAGTTTTGTTCTGGCCATGGTTAGTAGCAGGTTTGGCTGCCGCATGTATGGTGTTGGGTGTTTTCCTTTTGCCTGAAATGGGAGTAAATGATCAGCCGGCTATAGTGGCAGAAAATGTAAGCCCTAAAGCGAATGAGCCAAAACCAACTCAAAAGAGCGATGTAGAGGAAGATGCTCAGCAGCAAGAGCTGGAGACCGTTCCTGCTGAAACACAACATAAACCTTCTCCTCGAAAGGTTGAACCAAAGGTGAATAACAATCCAATAGCTCCACTGGTGGCAGAAGCGGAAACTTTCACACCAATTGAAGCGGAACCATTTATGCCTCTTGAGACGGGTAACCTTCCACAACTTGGAAGCTTCGAAATGCCTGATAAATCATTGGCAATGGGTGAGGTTGTAGAAAGGGCAAATCCTGACTTACAGAATAATTTGGCAACCACTATTGTTGTAATAGCAGATAAAGAAGACAAGCAGGCTGATAACCTGATGACCGAACAGGAGGCAAAAAGAAAATTGCAGGATTGGTCTATGGCCGATGCCGCGGAATTGGAGAAAAAGAAAAATACGAATCAAATGAGGCTTGGCGTGCTGGTAGCCCCCCAGTCAAACTCCAATACCAGCATGGGGCTTAACCTGGGTGCTGGGGTGATGTCTGAGATTCCTTTAAGTAAACGGCTAAAAGTGGATGTGGGAGTAACGTATGCCCGGCAAAGTATGGTGCCTCAGCAAAATCAGCAATTGATGGAAGTAAGTGCAGCTTATACCAGGAATGCCATGGGGCCTCAAGGTGTTTCGAGCGCCATGACGCTATCTTCGGCAAGTGCTTCGGTTCCGGCTACGAGGAGTTATGAGCTGACTATTGCCAATCTGGATATACCTATCAATTTGAAATATAAAGTATTGGACAGGCCACAAGCGGGTCTATATGTGATTAGTGGCCTTTCGAGCATGGTTTATCTCAACCAGACCACGGTAGAGAGCTATTCTCAGCCAAGTTTTGGATTCGGTCCCCAGACCAATGCGGTAGATGCAGTAATTTCGAATGAGCTGACACCGGACGGGGGAGAAGGAGGAGTGGATTTGGGCCGCATGCTTAACTTGTCCTTCGGCTATGAGCATAACCTGACCAACGGGACCTTCCTGTCAATAGAACCTTTCTACAAAATGCCACTTGGAAACATGACCTTTATCGATCAGCAGTTTTCCATCGGGGGTATCAACTTGAGGATGAATTTCCAATTCAGAAAATAAATTAACAATAACTATATGAATGCTATTTTGAAAACAGTGACCGCTGCGGTAGTCGGCTTGGGGATGAGCTCCTGTCTTAGTCCAATGGAAAATGAAGTGGATAAGATTTGGGAAAGGGATGAGGCTTTGTTGAAAGCTTATATGGAGTCAAATAATATTGAGGCCACCAAAACGCAAGTGGGCTATTATTATACTAAAGAATTGGAAAATGATGGTGCCCCACAGATTACCAATAATTCAATTGTAGGTATCTATTATAGAATCAAAACCTTAGATGGCAAAATCGTGGATTCACATTCACCTGAGGATGGAGACCCACTTATTTTCTTGCATGGTGAAGCCGGAATGGTCCCTAGAGTTCTCAACTTTGTGGCCGGATTGGCAAGTGAGGGTGAGATTTTGAATGTGTATGCTCCATCCCATTTGGCCTATGGAGAGTATCAGTATCAACAATTGATCCTACCCAATAGTAATTTAGATATCCGGGTTGAATTTGCCAATGTCTATACCAAAGAGGAGGTGGCTGAGATAGAAGATCAGCGGATTCAGCAGTATCTCGCGCAAAATTCTATAGAGGGTTTTGAAAAGCATGAAAGTGGGGCTTATATAAAAGTGTTTGAGCAGGGGGATGCGGATGGTAAGGTAGTTGCATCCGGAGATCGTGTCACTGTCAATTATAAGATTTATGAACTGAGCGATCCGGAGCACTTCGGTAAAGGAGAAGCAGAAAATGGAAGCTTTGCTTACCGTGTGGGAGTTCCGGACAACTTGAAGTTTTTGGATTTAAGCGTAAAAGGTTTTACAACAAATACTCATCTCGAAATCATTGCACCTTCACAATTGGCTTATGGCGCAAGTACACAGGTTATTCCCCATACTATCAGAGAGGACCTTTTTAAAAGGGAGTTGATTTTGGATAGAGTTAGACCTTTTGAACCTATTCGCTTTAACACAACGATAAAAAAGGTAGAACGAAACGCGGATTAAGCTTGGGTGTTGCTAGCCTAGCGACAGGCAGTAGATTTTCTGGAAACCTCGGTCATAATTGATCGGGGTTTTTTGTTTTAAGCCAGGCATGCTGAAACAGTATAATTTTAATTAAGTTTGTATAAAGAATCAGGCTTTGGAATTCCTTACCGAAATGTAAGGTTTTAAAAGTAACGATCATCTAAACCCAAAATAACATGAGTTTTCTTTTTGAAACATTCAAGGGCTGGAAGGCCTATTGTGAAGATAAAAATGTCCCCCTTTATCAACCCGTGATTGAGTATGAGGTAGAGCAAAAGAACAAGGAGGAAAATGCTATACGTGCTGGGATTCTCCAAGCTTACCAAGTGATGAGGGAAGCGGTGGATACTGGGCTTCGTGAAGAAATGACCAGTAGATCAGGAATGATCAACAATGGGGCTAAAAAAGTTTATAATCATAAATTGGCAGTTTTATCCCCTGAATTTCAAAAGCTAATTTCCCGGGCTTTGGCCGCTAAAGAGGTCAACAGTTGTATGGGCAGAGTTGTGGCAGCGCCTACTGCAGGAGCGTCGGGAATTCTGCCTGGGACCCTTTACACCCTTCAGGAAATTCATGATCTCCCGGATGAGTCAATAGTCGAAGGATTATTGGTGGGTGCAGGTATTGCTTTGATCATTGAGCAAAATGCGAGTTTGGCAGGTGCTGTTGGAGGTTGTCAAGCGGAAACCGGATCTGCTGCAGCAATGGCGGCCGGTGCGATGGTTTTTTGTCTGGGAGGATCAATCGAGCAGGTATTTAACGCTGTGGGAATTACCATCCAATGTATGTTGGGCTTGGTCTGTGACCCCGTTGCAGGATTAGTGGAAATCCCTTGTGTGGTGAGAAATGCCAGTGCAGCGGCTATCGCTAACTCTTCTGCTCAAATTGCATTAGCAGATGTGGATGCCGTAATACCGGTGGATGAGTGTGTGGAAGCAATGGGAGAAATAGGCGCGAGCATGGAAAACAAATACAAGGAAACAGCTTTGGGAGGACTAGCTGCCACTCTTACAGGACAGCAAATTGCCAAGCGGGTATTGATTCAAGATATTGAAATTCTCCCAGATGAAGAGCTGCCTGAGTAAGGTAAGGCCTCAATACAGGAATTTGCAGAAGCAAATCTAGACAGGATGAAAAGAAAGTAGCCCAGAGTATACTGCTTGCAAACATATAGATGAAAATTTTCTTTTTCTTTATCCCAAATGAGTTCATTATTATAGTTCCTCCAATCGGGGTAAGTATTAAAGGAGTAATGGCTGCTACCCCGATGGCACCGAAATTTCGCCATACCTTGACTATTCTTCTGTTATTTTTGGTGAAGAGTTTTCTTTGGGGATTAAAGATTCTCTGATACCTAACTCTTAACCTCTGCCCAAGATAGGTAAAGCCTACCACACTGCTCATCATTCCTGCAACGGTAACAGTGACCATTTCGAATATAGAGAAGCCCGCAGCAGTACCTAAAACTGGCCCTGCGATAAATTTGAACAAGCAGAAAAAGTAAATGGTCAAATAAGTCAGGATATACTCTATCATATAAGTAAGGCGATATAAAAAATATATCCACCCACTAGTAGCGCCCCTTCCCATCTGGAGATCCTAAGTTTAGTCAGGATAATAGGTAGTAATACTATGGTAAACCCTAACATCCAAATGAAGTCATTTGTCAGAAATATCTGAGAAACCTCAATAGGGCTCACTATGGCGGTGATGCCGATGATGGCCAGGATATTCATCATATTGCTGCCAAGGATGTTGCCCAAGGCTATGTCTGTATGTTTTTTCAAAGCCGCCATTACTGAGGTGACCAACTCAGGAAGACTAGTGCCGATCGCAATGATGGTCACCCCGATCACGCGATCACTTATGCCGAAGGTCTGGGCGATTACTATGCTGTTTTCCACAAAAAGATCAGAACCCCAGTATAGGCCGGCAATTCCCAACAAAATTAGCCCTATAGATTTCCAAATGGATGCCTCTCTGATTTTGACCATATCTAGGTCATCGGGATCTTCAGGGATTCTTTCTATTTTTTTAAAAAAGTAGAAATTGACCAAAATCAGTAAAGTGACCAAAATAATCCCTTCGAAATAGGAAATGATTCCGTTGATGGCTAATAGATAGAATAGAATACTGACCACCAAAGTGAAGACATAATCCAACTTGATGACTGACCTTGGAAGTGATATGGGAAAGATTATGGCACTGGTGCCTAGCACCAATGAAATGTTGGATATATTGGAACCGATGACATTGCCCAATGCAATGTCACTATTGCCTTTGAGGGCGGCGGAGACACTTACCAAGAGCTCAGGTGCCGAGGTGCCAAATGAAACAACTGTCAGGCCGATTAGCCCTGGGCTAAGACCAAGTTTACCGGCGATAGCCGAAGCTCCATCTACCAGATATTTTCCTCCTAATAATAGGATTAGGAGGCCAACCAATAAAAATAAGTAAACCATTCTTAGAGCTTTTGTCCAAAGGCTAAGTCCCCGGCATCGCCCAATCCTGGAACGATGTAGGATTTTTCATTCAATTTTTCATCCAGAGCGCAAAGCCAGAACTCATGAGGGAGGTCAAGATTTTGCTTTACATGCTCAATGCCCTCCGGGGCTGCGATAGCTGCTATGATATGAAGTTTTTTAGGGGTGCCGTTAGCCAAAAGATGATTGATACTAGTGAGGAGAGAACCGCCAGTGGCGAGCATGGGGTCTACGATCAAGACCTCCTTACCCTCAATGGATGGAGCGGCTATGTAATCCAGGTCAATTTTTAAACTCTGTCCTTCAATTTCTTTTCTGTATGCTCCTATGAAACCGCTGTCAGCCTCGTCAAAGTAATTGAGGATTCCCTGGTAGAAAGGGATGGCAGCTCTCATAACTGAGATGATTACAGGATTATCCTTTAGCTTTTTTGCTTCTGTATCCTCCAAAGGGGTTGAGATAGTATGAGTTACAAAAGGGAGATTTTTGGAAACTTCATAAGCCATGATTTCACCCAAGCGCTCGAGGTTACGCCGAAATCGCATCCTGTCCTGCTGTCTGTTAACATTGCGTAGATCCGCCAAAAACTGGTTGGCAATGGAGGTGGTCTGGTTTAATATAAACATTGGTACTAAGTATTTGAACAAAAAAAAACCCGATCAGCAAAGATCGGGTTTAATTTTCTTATTTCAATAGCTTATTGAACTTCGAAGCTTACTCTTCTAGCCATTTGACGAGCATCAGCAGACTTCTTGTCTACGCTAGTGTCTTCGCCATAACCTTTGTAAGTCAATCTTGAAGCATCAATACCTGTAGCGATCAATAGATCGTAAACAGACTTAGCTCTTCTTTCAGATAGTCTCTGGTTGTAGTTTTCTGGACCGATTTCGTCAGCGTAACCTTTCAACTCAACACTAACACCTGGGTTTCTCTTCATGAAGTTAGCTACATAGTTAGCAGCAGAAGAAGAGTATCCTAGTGGCTTAGCGCTGTCGAATGCGAAGTATACGTTCACATAACCATCGTTGATCGCTTGCTTGAAGAAGTCAGTTTCTCTGTCTTCGTCATCTTCAACTGGACATCCTTGGTTAGAAGCAGGACCAGGTACGAATGGACACTCATCCAAGTGATCAGGGATACCGTCACCGTCAGAGTCCAAAGTTCTACCGAATGCATCTACTCTAGCGCCAGCTGGAGTGTTAGGCTCCTTATCAAGGTAGTCAGGGATACCGTCACCATCAGAGTCTTTCAACATGTCTCTGATTTCACCGATTTGAGTAGCTAATTCTTCCTTAGTAGCATACTTGTCTGCAGCTACGTACCAGTCAGCGTGAGTAGAGTTACCACCTAGGTAGAATGAAAGACCTAGAGTACCAGTCCACCAAGTTGCTTTTGGTCCGTAGTAGCTGAAGTGCTCAGGAGTGATTGCAGAAGCACCATCGAAAGCCACATCTTGACGACCGTTTGCAATAGCGGTGATGTCACCGTTAAGGGCAATTCTGTCGCTCAATCTGATTTGACCGGTGATACCTGCCATCAAGTTGTACACGTTGTCCTGAAAATCAGCATGTAGGTTCTGCTGAGGAGTAATTCTACCGATACCAGCACCGGCGTGACCCAATAGATTGAATCGACGAGAGAAAGTCTCCCAGTTCATCATTCTACCCAGGTTAACCACCCCTTGGAGGTTTAATCTGTAGTAATTAGTCTCAAACTCAGGATTGTTGTCCTGGCTTGCTTCAGCGAATCTTCCGAAACCATAATCTAGTTTCGCACCAAATTTCTCATTGAACATGTACCTGACGCCAACGTCACCATGTCCAAGGTTAAGGATAGGAGAATAATAGCCTGGCGTCATTGGCGTCATAGCTTTATTGAACCCACCGTTAACATCGATCGACCACTTGTTAAAGTCGTCCTGGGCATTAGCTCCAACTGCTAAAGCACCAGCCATTAATGTAGATAGTAATAACTTTTTCATGATAAAAAATTTTTTTCCAAAATTAAGTGTTTAATTGATTTAATTCCAAACTTGTTTACTTGTAACTGTATGCAAATGTAAATTTTTTATTTAGAACGTAAAACTTTCTATGAAATGTTTTTTACGTAGGTTTGTGCTAAGTTTTTGAAAATGATTTGGTCATAAATAATGCCAATATGGAAATTTTGAGGGAATTGCTCCAAATTCAGGGGGTTTCGGGTGAAGAATCTACCATTTCTAAGTTCATTCTGGGTTGGGTGTCTAAACGAAAAGAAAACTGGAAGGTTTCACCTGAAATATACTTTGGGGACGAATTGCAGGACTGTATCGTCCTAAAATTCGGTAATCCGCGCACTGCTGTGTTTGCTCATATGGACACTATTGGGTTTACGGTTAGATATGAAAATCAATTAGTTACTGTCGGTGGGCCCGAGGCTGAAGACGGGTTTGAGCTGGTAGGAAAAGATTCTTTAGGTCCAATTCAATGTAAAATAAAAAAAAATAATGGGCAGTTATTTTATGATCTCCCTCGAGCTATAGAAAGAGGAACAAATCTCTCCTTCAAGCAAAATATCCGAGTGGACGAGGAATTTATCCAAGCCGCTTACTTGGACAACAGGCTTGGAGTCTATAATGCGATGAAGTTGTGTGAGACTTTGGAGGATGGTGTTGTGGTTTTTTCCACCTACGAAGAGCATCATGGAGGGAGCATGCCTTTTCTACTACGCTTTATATACGAGAAGTGGCAGATCCGTCAGTCCCTAATCTCCGACATCACCTGGGTGACTGAAGGTGTTCATCATCATCAAGGGGTAGCCATCTCTTTGAGAGATAGAAATATTCCTCGTAAATGCTATATAGATAGGATCCTTGAACTGGCTGCCCAAAGCGGAATCCCCCACCAACTCGAAGTAGAGGGGATGGGGAGTAGTGATGGCCGTGAAGTTCAGATGAGTCCATATCCCATGGATTGGTGTTTTGTGGGGGCCCCTGAAGATAACGTTCACTCGCCGGATGAAAAAGTATCCCTGCATGATCTGGACTGCATGCTGCAGATGTACCGTTATTTGATGAAACACCTTTAAATGTATGCTGGTTTAGCAAGAAATATGTCGAGGGGGTGCCATTTTTTTATATATTTGTACCGCCCTGTCCTAGGGGATTTTTAATTAAGATATGGTAGAAGTTAAAGATAAGCAGTTTGTTCCCTACCTATCCGAAGCTGAACTATCGCAACGGATTGCTACTCTGGGTGCAAAAATAAATAAGGATTTTCAGGGAAAAGAACCGATTTTGCTCGGAATACTTAACGGAGCATTTATGTTTATTTCCGATTTAGCCAAAGCCATCGAAATCCCTGTTGAAATTCAATTTATTAAAGTGGCTTCTTATGAAGCTACTTCATCAACTGGGGAGGTTAAAAACCTGATTGGCCTAAATGTTGATTTAGAAGGCAGGGAAGTTATCGTGGTGGAGGATATCGTGGATACAGGATTAAGCATGAAGTATATATTAGGGCTGATTGCTGATCGAAATCCGAGCAAAGTTTCTATCGCTACCCTTTTACTGAAGCCAGAAGCATTGAAAGAACCATTGGAGATAGACTATGTGGGCTTTGAGATACCCAACAAGTTTGTAGTCGGCTACGGCTTAGATTATGATGGGTTTGGGAGGAATCTGAAGGAAATTTACCAATTGAAGGAATAATTATTAAATAAAAATATTGATCGCTACATAATTTTGTTGTTATGCTAAACATAGTATTATTCGGCCCTCCAGGTGCAGGAAAAGGTACTCAAAGTGAAAAACTGATTGCCAAATACAATTTGACCCACCTTTCCACCGGGGATCTTTTTAGGGCGCATCTTGGTCAAGGGACCGAGTTAGGCCAAACGGCCAGAAAATATATGGATGAGGGCCGACTGGTTCCCGATGAAGTCGTGATCGGCATGGTTGACGACAAGATCAAAAACAGCCAAGATAGCAATGGTTTTATCTTTGACGGCTTTCCCCGTACGGTGGCCCAGGCTCGAGCTTTGGACACCGTACTTGATGAAAAAGGAATGTCTATCTCCGGTATGATAGCTTTGGATGTGCCTGAAGAAGTGCTCAAAGAAAGGATCCGTGAAAGAGGGAAGACTTCAGGCCGAGTAGATGACCAGGATGAAGAGAAAATCAAAACCAGAATTCAGGTTTATCTGGATGAGACTTTGCCGGTGGCCACCTATTATAAAGGTCAAGAGAAACTCACTAAGATCCATGGCGTAGGTGAGATCAATGAGATCTTTGAAAACATCTGCAAAGTGATTGATTCTTATTAATCGACGAATTTTCATAACTTTGTAACCCAATTGGCTAAGCTGCATTGCTTGGCCAATTTTGTTTTATCAAAATCAAAAGAAGCTGTGGCGGATTCCAATTTTATAGATTATGTGAAGTTTTGTTCCAGATCTGGAGCAGGAGGTTCAGGCTCTGTTCATTTTAGAAGAGAGAAGCACGTGCCCAAGGGTGGTCCTGACGGTGGTGATGGTGGCCGTGGTGGACACATTATTTTACGAGGCAATGCCCAACATTGGACGCTGCTTCACTTAAAGTATAAAAAACATGTGATCGCGGAAGCCGGAAAAGGTGGAGAAGGAGGTAGAAGGAAAGGAGCTGATGGCAAGGATATCATCTTGGAGGTCCCATTGGGGACATTAGCCAAGGATGCCGAAACTAAAGAAGTCCGCTGTGAGATCACAGAAGATGGGCAAGAAGTTGTCTTGACCCGAGGGGGGAGAGGGGGCCTTGGAAATGACCACTTTAAATCGGCGACCAACCAGGCTCCTCACTATGCACAGCCTGGTGAAGAAGGTGTCGAGGAATGGATCATTTTGGAACTTAAACTGCTGGCTGATGTTGGTTTGGTTGGATTTCCTAATGCAGGAAAATCCACTTTGCTGTCAAGTATTTCAGCTGCAAAACCAGAAATTGGTGACTATCCATTCACCACCTTGGTTCCCAACTTGGGTGTGGTTGGTTACAGGGATGACAAGTCTTTTGTGATGGCTGACATTCCAGGGATAATTGAGGGTGCTGCAGAAGGGCGTGGACTTGGGATCAGATTTCTACGTCATATAGAAAGGAACTCGATACTCTTGTTTATGGTCCCAGCTGATGCTGACAATATCAAAAAGGAATATGATATTTTGCTTAATGAGCTGAAGAAATACAATCCTGAGTTATTGGACAAGAAACGATTACTGGCAATATCCAAAGCTGATATGCTGGATGAAGAGCTGATTGAGGAGATGAAAAAAGAACTGCCGGAAAACGTGCCATCCCTGTTTATTTCATCGGTCAGTCAGCACAATCTGGACAAATTGAAAGATTTGATATGGCAAGCGATCATGGAATAATGCCAGTTTGTCAGTTTTAAGGGAATGGCAAACATATTGAGTTTTATCAGAAAGCTTTTGAATACCAATAAGATTATGGCTGAAAAAGAAAATTTAGAGAAGGACGAAATGACTAAGACCCAAGAGACCTCCGAGGAGCAAATTGAGGAGACACAAGATGTCAAGGCCCAGGAAAATGCTGAGAGCCAACCAGAAGTGAAGGAGGATTTAAGCCAGGAGGAGAAATTGAAAATTGAACTAGCAGAATTGAAGGACAAGCATTTGCGCCTTTATTCGGAATTTGAAAATTACAGAAGAAGAACAAGCAAGGAAAGGTTGGATTTGATCAAAACCGCTTCTGAAGATGTCTTGAAGGACATTATTCCTGTAGTGGATGATTTTGAACGAGCCATTAAAGCCTCAGAGAAAGAAGAGGCTGTAGAAACTGTGAAAGAAGGCAATCTTCTTATTTATAACAAACTTTTGAAGATTTTGGAATCCAAAGGCCTTAAGCCAATGGAGGATGTGGTTGGAAATGCTTTTGATGCCGACCAGCAGGAAGCCATCACACAAATACCTGCCCCATCGGAAGAGATGAAAGGGAAAGTGATTGATGTAATTGAAAAAGGATATACCCTTGGTGACAAAGTTGTCAGATATGCCAAGGTGGTAATTGGATCATAATATTATGACTAAAAGAGATTATTACGAAGTATTAGGGGTTAACAAGACCGCCAGTCAGGATGAGATAAAGAAGGCCTATCGTAAAATGGCCATCAAATATCATCCTGACAAAAATCCGGATGACCCAGAGGCAGAGGAAAAATTTAAAGAGGCAGCTGAAGCCTACGAAGTTTTGAGTAATCAGGACAAAAGGCAGCGCTACGACCAGTTTGGTCACCAAGGAGTCAGCGGTAACGGCGGATTCGGCGGTGGCGGAATGAACATGGACGACATCTTCTCTCAGTTTGGGGATATTTTTGGAGGTGGAGGTTTTGAGTCATTCTTTGGCGGTGGCGGTGGCCGAGGCGGAAGAAGGGCTAAGAAAGGTACTAATCTTCGGGTAAAGCTTAAACTGACTTTAAAAGAAGTAGCAAACGGTGTAGAGAAAAAGATCAAGGTCAAGCGTCATGTCCTGGCTGATGGGGTGACATTCAAAACCTGTAGCACTTGTCAAGGTTCCGGTCAGATCAAAAAGGTGGTGAATACCATGCTGGGTCAGATGGTTTCAGCAAGCACTTGCCCTAGCTGTGGCGGCAACGGTCAGATCGTAGATAAGAAGCCAGCCAATGCGGATGCAAAGGGTTTGGTGATCAAAGAAGAGATTATTCCTATTAACATTCCGGGAGGTGTGGCTGACAGTATGCAATTGAGCATGTCAGGTAAAGGTAACGAAACACCAGGTGGTATTCCGGGTGATCTTTTGATCGTGATTGAGGAAATCGAAGATGAGTTGCTTCAGCGTGATGGGAATAATGTGGTGTACAACCTCTATGTAAGCTTTATTGACGCTGCATTAGGGGCTCAGATTGAAGTTCCTACCATTGACGGAAAGGTTAAGATAAAACTTGATCCAGGCACTCAAAGCGGAAAAGTATTGAGACTGAAAGGTAAAGGAATCAAAGATCTTAATGGTTATGCAAAAGGCGACCAACTTATATACGTAAACGTATGGACACCTACTCAACTTACCAAAGAGGAGAGAATGGCGTTGGAAAACCTGAGAACATCGCAAAATTTCATTCCAGATCCAGGAAAAACAGAGAAGAATTTCTTTGATAAAATGAAGGAATTCTTTTAAGATTCTAATAAGCCGGGCAATTGTCCGGCTTTTTTCTATTTAAAACAAACCTTTTTACTTGCTCTCCGTAATTTATCCGTATGTTGAGAAAAGTATGTTTGTTGGTTTGGACAATTTGGGCTTTTCATGCAGAATCAAATGCCCAGATTTCAAAGGATTTCGTAGTAGAGGAAAGGAGTGGTTTCAACGTAGTCAAATTGGATTTTGCCTCGTATAAAGGTATTTCCCATATCCAGAGAGATCATTCCGGTCATCCGCTGAGCATCCAGGCCAATCTAGCCAAAGTCAACATATTGCCAACTTTTTCCCATTCCATAGAAGACAACATCCTTTTTGCTTCCCTTGACCATGCTAACGTGGAGTCTGAAAACCTGGGTAAAAGCCTCTCTTCTCGACTTTTTTCCAACACCAATGATGATTTTGACCATGAATGGATAGTTGGGCTGAACTCCAATTTTATGTATGACCTTGACTTCTATTTTGGAATTGGCAAGGCAATACTTGATCTTTCCAATATCAACGTGGCAAATTGTAAGGTGAAAACTGCCACAGCAGACGTTTCTCTCAAATATGGTAGGAGAGCCCCCAATCCTATTAGTATGGACACCATGTCAGTGATTATAAATATGGGAAATGTAGATGTTCAGAACCTCAATTTTTCCAATGCTAAGCATATGATATTCGATGTGAACTATGGGAAAGTAAACCTGTCATTTAACGGAGAAATGCCCCAAGCTAGCCACCTCAAAGCGTCAGTTGGTGCTGGAAGCGTCTTCATAGAACTGCCTGACCAATCCTTGCCTTACAAGGTGAAAGTGAAAAGCACCGCCATGTGTAGAACATCCATTCCTTCCTATCTCCGCGAGGTGGGTAGCAAAACCTATGTCAGCAAGGGCTTTTCAGAGAATGCCAAGAACCTGATGATTATTGAAATTGATGTTTCTGTAGGATCGGTGGCACTCAAATAAATTTGAGAGATCGGAGGCCGAGGACCGGAGACCTTGAAAATGAGAGAACCACTTATAGTAGGCATATTGGAATTTTATAAAGAATCAGAGGGAAGATGGTATGTCGATTTGCCTGATTGGCAAGGTTCCAAAGCGGAACTTGAATTGGTGTGTGGGGCCGATACTTTTTTGGACATGCTTGCAGGGGAGAAGGCCGAAGTTAAAGTACACGTGTCTCTGGATAAATTGAATAATTGTGCCAAACTATCACTTTTAAATATTGTTGAGGAAGGTGGAGCCGACTATTTCGTAGAGGAACTTCAGGGAAAGAAAATTAACCATGAAATGTGGTTATGTCCTGTTACGGAATTTGTTTTCGGGTATTATCCTAATGAAATTTATATGAGAAAGATTAATTGATCATGTCCAATATTCTTGAGGTTCAATCCTTATTCAAATATTACGGCGACAAAGCCGCATTGAACGATGTTTCTCTGGCAGTTCCGAAAGGGAAGGTGTTTGGTTTGCTGGGCCCCAATGGGGCGGGTAAGACTACCCTAATTAGAATAATTAACCAAATCATCGATGCCGATTCTGGCGAAATCCGGATCAAGGGTGAAAAACTCAAAGCAGACCACATCAAACTTATAGGCTACCTTCCTGAAGAAAGAGGGCTGTATAAGAAAATGAAGGTGGGGGAGCAGTTGCTTTATTTTGCCCAATTAAAAGGTCTGAGTAATTCTGAAGCCAAGAAGAAAGTAAGAGCCTGGATGGACAAATTGGAAATATGGGAGTGGCGGGAGAAAAGAATCGAGGATTTGTCAAAAGGCATGGCCCAAAAGATTCAGTTTATAGCGACCGTGATTCACGAACCTGAATTGCTAATATTGGATGAACCCTTTTCAGGATTTGACCCTGTAAATGCTGAACTTATCAAGAATGAAATTCTGGAATTAAAGCAAAAGGGGGTTTCGGTAATTCTTTCTACCCATAGAATGGAGTCGGTCGAGTTGCTTTGTGACCATATTGCGATGATCAACAAGAGCCGAAAGGTGCTGGATGGGAGCATTGTGGATATTAGGCAGCAGTCCAAAACCAACCTATATCATTTAAAAATATATAGTCAAGCGTCTACCTTTCCGCCAACCTGGCAAAGAGTGGAGGGGAATTTTGGCTATGATAAATTTTTGATCCAGCTTAACGGACATACTACCAACCAGGTGATTGAAGAAGCTATTCGGTTTGGGGATATATTAGGGTTTGAAGAAGTGATCCCGAGTATAGGCGATATTTTTATACAACGCGCAAAAGACACAGATCATGAATAAGATATTTTTGGTGATCAAAAGAGAGTATTTGGCTAGAGTGAAAAAGAAATCGTTTCTGCTGGCCACTTTGCTCACTCCACTTATATTTCCCACCATATTAGGATTGTTTCTTTGGATTGCCATGTCCGAAAGAGATTCTGAATCCTTGAGGATAATTGAGGTGATAGATGAATCCAATCAATTCAGACTGGAAAGCTCAGGGCAATATGCTTTTTCTTTTTCTGATAGAGACAGAGAGGAAGCTAAAGAAATGGTCAAGAGCGGGGAGAGGTACGGTGCGCTATACATTCCGCCTATAGATCTGGAAAAGCCTTTGGGAATCGTTTATTATTCTGAAAAGAATCCCAGTATGACTTTGATCGGGAATTTGGAAAGCGCCCTGAAGCGAAAGATTGAGGAAATAAGGCTGTATAATTCCGGTATCGACCCCGAAGTAATTTCAGGCCTCCGCACCAGCGTAAATATCAGGGCTATCACCCTAGATAATGCGGGAGAGGAAAAGATGACAAATGCCATGGTCAATTATGCTTTGGGTTTTATTACCGGTATTTTGATTTACATGTTCATTTTCATTTATGGTAACCAAATCATGCAGGGGGTGATTGAGGAGAAATCCAGCAGAATAATCGAGATCTTGGTCAGTTCACTCCGGCCCTTCCAATTGATGACCGGCAAGATTATCGGGATAGGGGCAGTGGGATTGACACAATTCCTCATCTGGATTATTCTGATATCGGCGATTTCCACCTTAGTGATGGGGTATTTCGGTATGCAAATGCCCCAACAGCAAGCCCTAGAACTTGCCAATCCTGAAGCAGGTAAAATGATGGAGGCCTCTACTACAGATATGGGACAGTATATGCAGGTTATTCAGGATATCAATTTTGTTAAATTAGTTTTGACCTTTATCTTTTACTTTATTGGGGGATACCTATTATATGGGGCATTTTTTGCTGCCATCGGTGCGGCGGTAGATACACCATCAGATGCCCAGCAGTTTATGTTTCCTGTGACAATTCCTTTACTGGTCGCTTATTTTGGACTTTTTATTTTCGTATTGGATGATCCAAATAGCAATATTTCATTTTGGCTTTCCATTATTCCATTTACCTCTCCGATTGCGATGATGGGAAGGGCGAGTTATGGGGTTCCATTTTTTGACTTAGCCTTATCTATGGGTTTGTTGATTATTGGATTTCTCTTCACTACTTGGCTCGCGGGCAAAATTTACCGTATTGGGATCCTTGTTCATGGTACCAAGGTTAATTACCGCACCCTATGGAGATGGGTGAAAACAGCCTAAAAAAAAGCAGCCGGTCTATTTCGGCTGCTTTAATTTTTAAAAATAGTTTATTATTTCAGGTAAGCTGAAAGCATCCACACCACTTTTTCCTTGGCAGTGATGTATTCGCTCATTAAAGCTACAGTACCTTCATCTTCTTTCTCACCTGCAGTGGCAAGAACATCTCTTTCGATCTTCAACAAAGTATTGAGGTTTTCCCTAACAATTTCCACCATCTGCTTGGGATCTGTGATCTCCATGGCTTCTTTTATTTCTGCGTGTTGGATATATTCTGAAAAAGAAGACAATGGTCTTTCTCCTAAAGTAAGAATGCGCTCAGCGGTCTCATCAATTGCTCCAATGGCGGAGTTATAAAGTTCTTCGAACTTGTTGTGCAGCTCAAAGAAGTTGGGTCCGCTTACATTCCAGTGGAAATTGCGTAGATTTTGGTAATATATCTCATAATTGGCCAGCAGGCTGTTTAGCTTTTCGGTCAAAACCTTACTTTCTTTAACTTGTAGTCCAATATCGTTGGTTTTCATATGGTGATTTATTTTGGTTTTTCTTAATTTACCACAAGTTATAAAAATACCTAAAATAGGTCAAACTGTTAATTTCTATTCGAAATAGATAATAACTATCAGTAAGCAGAGTTATTAAACCAGTTTCTACATTGTGTTGCGTATTCCCCTTTTATGAAAAATAGATTTCAGGATCTCAAATCCATTGACCTTTATCAAAATCGCGGTAAGGTGAAATGGATCATTTTTATTGTCTCCATTATCATAAGTATAGGTTCCATATATTATACAGACCTTTTGGTAGTGGAATTGAAGGAAAGGGAAAAACGCCAAGTAGATCTCTTTGCTAGTGCTATTGAGTATGCTGCTAGTGGGGATGATAATCTTACTTGGATCTACCAAGAGATTATAGTAGAAAACACCAGTATTCCTGTAATAATAGCAGATGCTCTAGGAGATCCTTATGAGCACAAAAACATTAAACTCCCTCCAAAAAGTACTGATAGCGAAATACAGGAGCAGCTGAGGTTGGAGCTACTCAGAATGAAAGCCGAATATGAGCCTATAATGGCTACTGAGGAAGTTTTTATTTACTACCGTAATTCTGAATTGCTTAGAAGATTGCAATTTTACCCATATGTTCAACTTTCCGTTATCCTCGTGTTTGGATTGCTGGCCTACACCGTATTTAATCAGTCAAAGATAGCTGAGCAGAATCGGGTTTGGGCAGGTTTGACGAAAGAGACAGCCCACCAGTTAGGTACTCCACTAGCCTCTTTAATGGCCTGGATCGAATACTTGAAAAACTCCCCAGTTTGGGAAGAAAACAAGGAGGTAATCGAGGAGATGGACAAGGATGTGATTAAACTGCGTATGGTGACGGAGAGGTTTAGTAACATCGGAAGCACGCCTGTCATCCAGCCGGAAAATGTATTTCAGGCTATTGAGGATACGGTAAACTATCTCCGCCCCCGCTTATCGAGCAAGGTGGAAATCAATCTTCTAGCTCCTGACCACAACATGATGGCAATGGTGAACAAGCCGTTGTTTGAATGGGTGGTGGAAAATATTTGTAAGAATGCTGTGGATGCCATGAAAGGCAGGGGAGGGATAACCATTCAGTTGCTTAGAGATGGCGATAAATTTGTTATTGTAGATATCACAGATACAGGTAAAGGCATGGAGAAAAGTATGTACAAAAGGGTGTTTAACCCTGGGTTTACTACTCGCCAAAGGGGATGGGGATTGGGACTTACTTTGGCCAAAAGAATCATGGAAGGCTACCATAAAGGGAAGATTTTTGTTAAAAATTCCGAATTGGGGAAGGGTACGACTTTTAGGATTATTTTACACGCAGCCGATACAGTTAAGGGTGATTAAGATTGTTTCCGATTTAAGGATAATAAGCTTACCTTTGCCCCCTGATTAATAGAATCCTACCAGAAATGAGCCTGACCAAAGAGATCCAAAAAAGAAGAACCTTCGCCATTATTGCTCACCCTGATGCCGGTAAAACTACTCTTACCGAGAAGCTTCTGCTTTTTGGGGGAGCCATCAAGACCGCCGGTGCGGTAAAATCAAATAAAATTGACACGGCGACCAAGTCTGACTGGATGGAGATCGAGAAACAAAGAGGTATCTCGGTGGCCACCTCGGTGATGGGATTTGAATACAAGGAGATCAAGATCAACCTTCTCGATACCCCGGGTCACCAAGATTTTGCAGAGGATACATATAGGACTTTGACGGCGGTGGATTCGGTGATCATGGTAATAGACTGTGTAAAGGGTGTGGAAATTCAGACAGAAAAGCTCATGGAAGTCTGTAGGATGAGAAATACCCCAGTGATTTGTTTTATCAACAAGCTGGATAGGGAAGGTAGAGATCCCTATGATTTGTTGGATGAGGTGGAGGAAAAACTTAATATCAAAGTACGTCCACTTTCCTGGCCAATAGGGATGGGGAAAAGCTTTAAAGGGGTTTATAACCTTTATGATAAAAAATTAAACTTATATACCCCAAGTCAGCGACAGCTAAGTGATGATCGGTTGGAGATTAAAGACTTGGAGGATAGTAAGCTAGTTGATAAAATCGGTCCTAACTATGCCGAGCAACTGCGTGAAGACGTAGAATTGATCGAGGGTGTGTACCCGGATTTTGATCCTAAGGAATATTTGGAGGGTAAAGTTGCACCTGTGTTTTTTGGTTCGGCCGTGAATAACTTTGGGGTGAATGAGATGTTGGATACTTTCATTAAGATTGCTCCAGGTCCAAAAAGCCGAAATACTGAAGATAGAGAAGTGGTGCCTGATGAGAAAAACTTTTCTGGGTTTGTGTTTAAGATTCACGCCAACATGGATCCGAATCACAGAAACCGAATTGCTTTCTTAAGAATTTGCTCTGGAAAGTTTGAAAGAAACAAACCTTATAACCAGGTGAGGGGGACTAAGCCTTTAAGGTTTTCTAATGTCACTTCCTTTATGGCACAAGACAAGGAAATTGTTGATGAGGCTTTTCCTGGTGATATTGTAGGTCTTTATGATACAGGAAACTTGAAAATCGGCGACACTCTTACCGATGGGGAGAACATGACCTTTAAAGGTATTCCAAGCTTCTCTCCCGAAATCTTCCGTGAGGTAATCAATAAGGACGCCATGAAAACCAAACAAATGGAAAAGGGGTTAAAGCAGTTGATGGAAGAGGGGGTGGCACAGTTGTTTACCTTTGAAATGGGATCAAGAAAGGTAATTGGTACCGTTGGTCAGCTTCAATTTGAAGTTATCCAATTCAGGTTAAAAAATGAATACAACGCTACGGTGGAATTTTCCCCGATGAACTTATACAAGGCTTGTTGGATAAGCAGTACGGATAAAAAAGCCCTCGATGAATTTGTGAGGTCGAAAAACCGTCACATTGCTAGAGACAAGGAAGGCAAACTGGTATTTATGGCTGAATCAAAATCATGGCTTCAAATGGTGCAGGACAATTATCCTGATATTGAATTCCACTTCACCTCTGAGTTTTAAATTTTACAGAGCCCAAAGGCTGGACCGACCTTAAATCTGATTTTAATCGTTCTGTATTTGTAGGAAGTAAAGTAAATATTTTAAGGGGCTAAGCGCCCCTTTTTTTGTTGTTATTCCTCATTTTCGTCTTCCTCATCATCATCTCCATACCGTATGTTTTTTTCATATTTTACGGCTATTGGCTTAGGTTTTATTTCCACCCCCCGATGGGTGGTATAAGCCTTGGTAATTTCACCACCAAGAAATAGAATTATGCTGCTGTAAAATATCCAAAGGAGGATGATTACGAGTGAACCTGCTGCAGCGTAATAATCGGCTATTTCTATTTCTGCTAAGATGAGGTTAATGACTTGCTTACCTATCATGAACAAAATAGAAGTGATGATTCCACCTGCCAAGGCATCCTGCCAAGGGATTTTTGCGTCAGGAAGAGCTTTGTGAATGGTAGTGAAGAACGTTAAGATAACAATAAAGTTAAAAAGCAAATTTAAGGCTGTGATAGTGTGATGGGAGTCCCCTGGAATGATACTTTGGAGCTCTGATCCCATTATCGATATGACTGTATCCATCATTAGACCGATCACTAATATTAACCCTAAGCCAATAACCATCAATAAGGTGATGGATCTATACTTGAGAAAGCGGAGATAGTTTACTTTTTTCTTTAAAGTAACTTGCCAGATTGAGTTGAGCGCTTTTTGAACGATGAAAAATATCATCGTCGCACTCTTGATGATCACTAGAACCCCGATCAGTATATACCAAAATCCGCTTGGGGTTTCCATGACATTCATCAAGACTTCTTCAACCTGCTCTGCGGCTTCCCGGCCAATGAATTCATCCGCTTGATTAAGGATCTCATCTTTGATGGTTTCCTCATCGAAGAAAAGTATGCCCACTAGTAAGATTACAATCAATATAGCGGGGAGGGAAAAAATTGTAAAAAAGGCTATCGCCGCGCAATAGACTATTGGTTCGTCTTCTTTTAAATATTTGACGGCAGTTTTAAGGATTTCCCAAGTATCCTTGATAGTCGTCATCAGTTTGTTCGACATAAATGCCCATTTAAGTTTAAAGGTTTAAGTAAAAACAGTCAGAATAGTACTTTGTTATTTATATAAAAATTTTAATAAATATTTAGCTTTTGTCAATAAAACAATTATCTTTGAGTATCCCGAATATTTGACACCCTAATTGACTTACTTTTTGGCTACCTTTGCCTTGAAAAAATTGCGTTAAAATGAGAAAACAGCCTTTTACGGTAGTATATGAAGATAACCACTTGTTGGTTGTAAATAAAGCAGCGGGAGTATTAGTTCAAGGAGATAAGACAGGAGATAAAACGCTGACCGATTATTGCAAAGAGTACATCAAATATAAATATGAAAAGCCAGGGGAGGTTTTTCTACATCCAGTGCACCGCTTGGATAGGCCAGTAAGTGGCCTAGTAGTATTTGCACGGACGAGCAAAGGCCTTGAAAGGATGATGGAGCTTTTCAGAAAGCGTGATATCCACAAAGTCTATTGGGCTATCGTAAAGAGGAAGCCGAAAGAGGAAATGGGTAAACTCACGCATTATTTGGTAAAAGATGAGAAGCGCAATACTGTGACTGCCCATGAGGAAGAGGTGCCTGGAAGCCAAAAGTCTGAACTTAACTACAAGCGATTAGGCAAGCTGAATGACCATTGGCTACTTGAGGTTAGACCAAAAACTGGTAGGCCACATCAAATTCGCGTGCAGTTAGCCTCAATGGGTTGCCCTATCAGAGGGGATCTCAAGTATGGATTTGCGAAGCCAAACAGTGATGCAAGCATTAATCTGCATGCTTTCCATTTGGTATTTGTGCATCCCATAAAAAACGAAAAATTATTTCTAAGAGCTGGATTGCCTACAGAGCCCTTTTGGGAACAATTCCTGGAATTTGAGGATGTAAAAGCTAAAGACCAGCACTTGGATAATACCTATAGTGGATAATTCACAATTTATCTTTCTCCAATGAAAAAAAATCTACTTTTATTTTTGGCGACCTTCGCAATTGTTTTTACAAGCCTTGCGCAGGATAAGGGACTTCTTTATGAAATCAGCGGTAATGGCCTAGAAAAGTCATCCTACCTATTTGGAACCATTCATATTATCTGTGAGGAGGATTTTGAGCTAAGTGATCAGGTTGTTCAAAAAGTTGCTGAATCTCAAAGTTTGGTGCTGGAAATTGATCTTGACGATCCCTCTATGATGCAGATTGTGTTTGCAAATATCAACAATCCTGATGGGGAAAAAATTACCGACTTCTTGGACGACGAAGAGTTTATCGCTACTAAAGATTTTCTTTTGGAAAATGCGGCTGTGGATATCTCGATGATGAAATCTATGCGACCATTCATGCTACTTTCCATGCTATATCCCAAAATGTTGGAATGTGAAACAAAGGCTTATGAAATTGAGCTTATGCAGATAGCTAAAGAAAATGAAAGAACAGTAGAGGGTTTGGAAACCATTCAGGACCAGTTGTCTGTATTTGAGCACATTCCATTAGAAGAGCAGTACAAAAATCTTTATGACTATGTTTCTGATTTTGAAAAGGGTAGAAGAGAGTTTAGAAAACTGATCGATACCTATAAAACAAAGGATGTGAATAAAATGGTAGAAATAGTGGGAGAGAGCCCTGAATACAAAAATTATCAGGATGTGATGCTACATAATCGAAATAAAAACTGGATAGAGCCCATGAAAAGCTTTATGGAAGAAGGCCAAAAGTTTTTTGCTGTTGGGGCCGGTCATTTGGGTGGAGAGCTTGGATTGCTTAATTTGCTTAGAAACGAAGGATATACAGTTACCGTAATCGAAGAGTAATGTTTAAAAAGTGCTTACCTTTCTTATTAATATTGAGTCTTTATTTGAATTTTTCTGTCTTTGGGCAGGCACAGGAAGATGAAAGAGCCATTTTTATAATCCGTCATGGAGAAAAACTTGCTGACAAAAATGATCCGGCCTTGTCTCCGGAAGGAGAGGCAAGGGCAGAAAGGCTAAAACCCATATTGAATGATAAGGATATCAATAAGGTTTACAGCTCGGATACCAAAAGGACCAGAAACACCATCATGCCATTTGCTGATGAAAGAGGTTTGGGAATTCAGCTTTATGATACCAATAAACATGGGGAAGTTGTAGCCAAACTACAGGAGGAAACTGATAATGTGGTTGTCATTGGCCACTCCAACACGATTCATCATTTGGTCAATTTATTGGTTGGTCATGAGATTATGGAAGAATTGGATGAATCAGATTACGAAAACATCTTCGTTGTATATATTACTGATCAAGGAGCCACGAGGTTGGATTCGAAGAAATTTAGTGATTTTGAGTAATTTGATGATCTGCGAATAAATAATTAAAACTTGAGAGAGCCGAGACCAATTAGTCTCGGCTTTTTTATTTATTGGAAAAATCAGCTTTTTTGCTCAAATTAGGATTATATCACCAAATTTTTTATGCATAGAGTTAATAATGTTCAACGTTTAATTTCTGAGAAGTGGGATTTGATCGTCATCGGTGGAGGTGCGTCTGGGCTAGGTGTAGCTTTGGACGCCTTAAGCAGGGGGATGAAGGTGGCTTTAATAGAGAAATCTGATTTTGCCAAAGGTACTTCCAGTAGAAGTACCAAATTGATCCATGGAGGGGTTAGGTATTTGGCCCAGGGAAATCTTGCCTTGGTACGCGAAGCTCTGCTTGAACGTGGTTATCTTATCAAACAAGCCCCACACTTGGTCGAGGCACAACCTTTTATCATTCCTATTTACTCTCTGTGGCATCAGGTTAAATATTGGCTTGGACTTAAGGTTTATGACCTTTTAGCGGGAGGTAAAAATATTGGTTCGTCCTCCCTTTTAAGTAAAGAGGAGGTTTTTAAACGATTTCCGCAACTCAAGAAGAAAAATCTACGCGCAGGGATTGAATATTTTGATGGGCAGTTTGATGACGCCCGTTTGGCTATTGCCTTAGTTAGGACTTGTGATGAGCTTGGGGGCTGCTCAGCCAATTATGTGAAGGTTGATAAATTGCTGAAGAATTCCCAAGGGAAGGTTATTGGAGTAGGGTGTAAAGATGAAATATCAGGAGAACACTTTAAGATCAAAGGGAGTGTGGTAGTCAATGCAACGGGCGTTTTTGCCGATAAAATCATGAAGCTGGACTCTCCTGAAATGAAAAAATCTATCCGCCCGAGTCAGGGGATTCATTTGATATTGGAGAAAAGATTTTTTGAAGGAGATAGCGCTTTGATGATCCCTCAAACTACAGACGGGAGGGTTTTATTTATTGTTCCCTGGCATGGCAAGCTGATGTTGGGAACTACAGATACTTTGCGTAAGCGAGTAAAATTGGAACCTGTTGCCTTAAAAAAAGAGATTCAATTTGTATTAAAAAATGCTGGGAAATATTTAAATCAGAAGCCGACGCTTCAGGATGTCAGGTCTGTGTTTGCAGGGCTTCGTCCATTAGCCGCTCCCAAAGAAGGAATGACAAAGACTAAAGAGATTTCAAGAAGTCACAAAATTACCGTTTCTGATAGTGGGCTGATAACACTTGTAGGAGGGAAATGGACCACTTTTCGAAAAATGGGAGAAGATACCGTCGACAAAGTTCAAAAGGTACTAGGTCTCAAGATAAAGTCCAATTCCGCAAATCTTAAATTGTTTGGTTATCAAGATCAATTACCTAATTCTACTTTTTCAATGTATGGGAGTGAGGAGACTGATTTTTTAAGGCTTTTAGAAGAAGGTTCTGATTTTAAGCAGAAACTTCACCCAGAATACCCTTACATCCAGGGGCAGGTAGCTTGGGCCGTTAGAAAGGAAATGGCTCACCATATTGAAGATTTCCTTTCACGGAGAATCAGGATTTTGGTGTTAGATGCCAAAGTTGCAGTAGAGATGGCCCCGAAGGTAGCGGCGATAATGGCTAAAGAGCTGGGTAAAAATGAGGAGTGGATTGAGTCCGAATTGAAAAGTTTTGAGAAGCTTGCGAAAAAATACATCTTGAATTGATTTTTATGGAAGGAAAAGAAACTTATATCCTTGCTTTGGATCAGGGCACCACGAGTTCCAGAGCTATACTTTTTAACCGAGCTGGTGAAATTGTGACGGTAGCTCAGAGGGAATTCAAGCAATATTTCCCAAAGCCCGGATGGGTGGAGCATGATGCAAAAGAGATTTGGACGAGTCAGGCGACAGTGGCTATGGAAGCTTTGACTAAGTCGGGTGTCACTCCTTCTCAAATAGCCGGAATCGGAATCACCAATCAAAGAGAAACTACCGTGGTGTGGGATAAGAACACGGGGCAACCTATAAACAAAGCTATTGTATGGCAGGATCGACGTACCGCTGAGTATTGCAGTACACTTTTAAAAGCAGGTAAAGGTGCACTGATTAATGAAAAAACAGGCTTAATTATCGACTCCTACTTTTCTGCGACAAAGGTTAATTGGATTTTAAATAATGTTGAGGGGGCTAGGGAGAAGGCCCAAGCTGGGGAATTGTGTTTCGGTACCATTGATAGCTGGTTAATTTACAACCTTACCAGTGGCAACCAGCATCTTACTGATATCACCAATGCCAGCAGAACAATGCTCTTTAATATCAAGGAAGAAATATGGGATGAGGAGCTTCTGGAGTTATTTGACATTCCCATCTCAATGTTGCCAGAGGTCAAAAGTTCAAGTGAGGTATATTGTACCACAGCTGGGGATGTTTTTTCTGCCAAAATTCCAATTGCGGGAATTGCCGGGGATCAACAAGCCGCACTTTTCGGGCAGTTATGTCTTAAGGATGGAATGGTCAAGACCACATATGGTACGGGATGCTTTATGGTGATGAATGTTGGGGAAAAACCGGTTTTTTCTACAAACAAACTTTTGACCACGGTAGCCTGGAAAATCAACGGTAAGGTAACATATGCTTTAGAAGGAAGTGTTTTTATTGGTGGTGCAGCCATTCAATGGCTAAGAGACGAATTGGAATTATTTAAAACAGCAGAGGATAGTGAAACTCTCGCCAGCCAACTTGAGGATAATGAAGGGGTTTACTTTGTGCCAGCATTAACCGGCCTGGGTGCGCCTCATTGGGATGCGAAGGCCCGAGGAGCATTCTTTGGAATCACGAGAGGTACTGGAAAGGCACATTTTGCCCGAGCGGCTTTAGAGGCCATAGCTTATCAGGTTAAGGATGTTTTGGCTTCCATGGAAAAGGATCGTGGGGAGACAACCAAGGAAATGAGGGTGGACGGTGGGGCTACGGCCAATGATTTTTTGATGCAGTTTCAGGCTGATTTGGTTAGGTGTACCATATTGAGACCTGCGGTGTTGGAAACAACAGCACTTGGAGCGGCATACTTGGCCGGACTGGCAGTGGGGTTTTGGAAGGATACTACTGAACTAGAAAGCCTGTGGAATAGTGACTCTAGGTTTGAGCCCGAGATGACAGTAGAAAAAGCAGAATCCCTATTAAACTATTGGCATAAAGCCGTGAAAAGAGCTTCCCATTGGATAGAAGATTGATATGAACGTTTACGTTGCTGAATTTATAGGTACGGCCTTACTGATTATAATGGGATCCGGGGTAGTAGCTAATGTGGTTTTGAAAGATACTAAGGGGTATCAGAGTGGTTGGATGGTAATTACTACGGCTTGGGCATTGGGCGTGTTTATCGGTGTGGTGGTGGCTGGCCCATATAGTGGGGCTCATCTCAATCCAGCCGTTTCATTGGCCCTGGCTTTGACTGGGGACTTCGATTGGGCTATGGTGCCAGGGTACGTTGTCAGTCAGTTTTTTGGAGCAGCTGTTGGGTCGTTTGGGGCATGGTTGGTATATAAGGATCATTTTGACCGTACTCCAGACCCAAGTCTTAAGTTTGCTCCATTTGGAACCGTAGCGGCAATAAGAAATTATGCGTCTAATTTTATTTCCGAGGTTACCGGGACTTTCGTTTTAATTATTGTCATCCTTCACATCACCCACCCAATGATAGGGGATGAAACTGGTACTCCGATTGGGCTAGGATCTATAGGGGCGCTTCCGGTAGCTTTTTTGGTTTGGGTGATTGGCTTGGCTTTAGGAGGAACAACGGGTTACGCCATCAATCCGGCAAGAGATTTAGGACCTCGACTTGTCCACGAGATTCTACCTATAAAGGGGAAAGGGAGCAGCGATTGGGCTTACAGTTGGGTGCCAATTCTCGGTCCGCTTGTTGGGTCTGCATTGGCTGCTGGTCTTTACCTCGTGTTGACAGGCCTAGAATAAAAAGAAACAAAAAAAGCGGAGATTAACTCTCCGCTTTTTTAAAGTGTATTGTAATAATGTTTATGCCACTACCTTTTAGGCTAGAAGGATAATGTTGTTTTCTTTGACTTCTACAACACCACCGTCAACTTCCAAGGTTTGTCTTCCCTCGGCCGTAGTGAAGGCCACTATGCCTTTGGAAAGGGCAGAAACAAGAGGGGCGTGGTTCTGTAATACCTGAAACGCACCATTAGCTCCTGGGAAGCTAGCTTCTGATACTTCACCCTGAAATACTTTCTTATCCGGTGTAATGATTTCTAAACGCATATTGGTATAATTTGAAATGCAAAGGCCTGAGCATTAAAATTAATTATTTACTTCAGCAAGCATTTTCTCGCCTTTGGCAATTGCATCCTCGATGCTACCTACCAAGTTGAAGGCTGCTTCAGGAAGGTGATCAAGTTCTCCGTCCATGATCATGTTAAAGCCTTTGATAGTATCCTTGATATCAACAAGAACACCTTTTAAGCCTGTAAACTGCTCAGCTACGTGGAATGGTTGAGAAAGGAATCTCTGCACTCTTCTAGCTCTGTGTACCACAAGTTTATCCTCTTCAGAAAGTTCTTCCATACCAAGGATTGCAATGATATCCTGAAGTTCCTTGTATCTCTGAAGGATTTCTTTCACTCGCTGCGCGCAGTCGTAGTGTTCGTCACCCAATATTTCTGGAGAAAGGATTCTTGAAGTAGAATCCAAAGGATCCACAGCTGGATAGATTCCAAGTTCTGCAATCTTTCTTGAAAGTACGGTAGTAGCATCCAAGTGGGCAAAAGTAGTAGCTGGAGCCGGGTCAGTCAAATCATCCGCAGGTACGTAAACGGCCTGTACAGATGTAATGGATCCGTTTTTCGTAGAGGTAATTCTCTCCTGCATGGCACCCATTTCAGTAGCAAGGGTTGGTTGGTAACCTACCGCTGATGGCATACGACCTAGAAGGGCGGATACCTCAGAACCTGCCTGAGTAAATCGGAAGATATTATCGATAAAGAAAAGTATATCTTTTCCAGCACCGTCCCCTTCACCATCTCTATAATATTCAGCCAAAGTCAATCCAGTCAAGGCTACACGAGCACGTGCCCCAGGAGGCTCGTTCATTTGACCAAAGACGAAGGTTGCTTTAGAATCTTCTAGTTTCTTTAGATCTACTTTTGAAAGGTCCCATCCGCCTTCATTTTCCAATGAATGCACGAAGTCGTCACCGTAAGTTACGATGCCTGACTCGATCATCTCTCTCAAAAGGTCATTTCCCTCACGGGTTCTTTCCCCAACACCTGCAAATACAGAAAGACCTGAATATGCCTTAGCGATGTTGTTGATCAATTCCTGGATCAATACGGTCTTACCTACACCGGCACCACCGAAAAGACCGATCTTACCACCTTTTGCATAAGGCTCGATCAAGTCAATTACTTTGATACCAGTAAACAATACCTCTGAAGAAGTGGAAAGGTCTTCAAATTTAGGAGCACTTCTGTGAATAGGTAATCTGTTAGCAGACTCCGGCTGTGGAAGACCATCGATGGCTTCACCGATCACGTTGAAAAGTCTTCCTTTGATGCCTTCTCCGGTGGGAACAGAAATCGGGGCGCCCAAATTAGTCACCACCATACCTCTAACCATACCTTCGGAAGAATCCATTGCAATAGTCCTAACTCTGTCTTCACCTAGGTGTTGCTGAACTTCCAATACTACTCTCTGTCCGTTCTCCTTGGTGATTTCCAATGCATCCAGGATGTTAGGTAATTCCCCTCCTTCGAAGGAAACGTCCACTACGGGACCGATTACCTGGGTTATCTTACCATTATTCGCCATTTGTATATCTTAATGTGAAAGGGAAATATGCTTTTTTATTCGAGTGCAAAATTAATTAATAAACCTTAATACCAAAGGATGTTTTGAATTTAAATACACATCGAATTGAATTTTTATTTCCATAAGCCACTTTAAGCCATTTGACTGATACTAATGGCATTTATTTTAGCATTTATTGCTAAAATACCCTTCTTCCTACTACAAATTTTTTGGACCAGTAACTTGAATTGATGGCATCTTCGGTCACCCCCAAGGAGGTGGAGGCGTGAATAAACTGAATATTCCCCCGATGGCTCGAGGTGACTATGCCTGCATGGGTAACTTTTCTTCTTTTTTTGCCCGTCGCAAAGAATACCACGTCTCCTTTCTTAAGGCTTTGTGAAGTTACCCTCTTGCCAATCTTGCTTTGGGCTTCTGAGGTCCGCGGTAGACTCACTCCTACGCTTGAAAAAGAATGCAGAAGCAATGCTGAACAGTCCATTCCTGAACGGGTGGTACCGCCAAATCGGTAGGGTGTGCCATGAAAGGATTTGGCTGTGTTTACTACTTGATCAATGTTTTGTTTCCGAATCTTGCGGCTGGAAGAACATGAACTGGAAAGAAGAAGGATAAGGACTAAAAATAGTAACTGAAATTTAGGTGTGTTTGAAATAAATCTTCTCATACTCTTACTCTAATCAGGTTATTTTTTCAATAATAACAAGTAAAAATCCTAGTAGCAAGATTCAAGCTACTTTAAATGTGACACGAAAAAAAGTAAACTTAGGTTGGGCTAATGATTTTATTTAAATTAGGTCTAGAATTTGTCCTTCCCGACATGGTTTGATTTCCACTATAAACGATACTATTTTATGCTTGCAAATATTTTACTTGGAGGAATGATTAGCTTTTGTGTTTCCTTCCCAACAGATGATCTGGCGCTTGTCCAAAAAAAGCAGGATGTCCAAGGAGTGTTTCAAGGAATGAGCCTACTTGGAGATTCGCTTTTCACCATGGTGGATTCAGCGGCTCTTGAAAAACAGTTAAAAGACCTTTCAGAGGCAGAGAGGCAATATCAGGAGGATAGCACGTTGTATAATCTCATATGGGTGGGTCGTCGCGAGGCGTACCTTGGAAGGCATGATTTAGCTATTCAGACTTTCACCAAAGCCTCAGAAAAGTTTCCTCAGAGTTATGAGGCTTTGAGGCACCGTGGGCATCGTTATATTTCCATAAGAGAATTTGAAAAAGCTGTAGCAGATTTAAATGAAGCATCCAAATTGATGGAAGGTGAGGAAATACAGATAGAGGAGGATGGGATCCCCAACAAGCTGAACAAGCCACTTTCATCTGTTCAATTCAATATTTGGTATCATCTCGGATTGGCGCATTACCTGATGAATGATTACGACAAGGCTTTGCTTGCCTACCAGAAATGTATGGAAGTGAGTGTAAACGATGACTTGAAAGTTGCCACCCTAGATTGGTATTATATGACATTGATGAAGCTAGGGCGAGAATCTGAGGCAAATGAGCTTTTAGATCATGTCCATGCAGATATGGAAATTATTGAAAACGACGCCTATCATACTCGGCTTATGATGTACAAAGGCCAAGTAGATGAAGATGATTTGATTTCCGGAGATCTAAATTCTGATCAAGGGAAACTACAATACGTCACCCAGGGTTATGGTTTAGGTAATCACTATTTGAGACAAGGGCAGGTTCAGGAAGCAACTGAGACTTTTATGAGGGTAATGAAAACCAATTATTGGTCAGCCTTTGGATACATAGCATCCGAAATGGAATTAGCGAAATTGAAAAATGAGTAGAGACGATTTTAAAGCGTTACCATTGCAGAAAAAGATACAGATCCTGTATGCGGATGGGCTATTTGTAGTAGCCATCCGCTATTACGGGTATAAAATTAATCTTTACCTTCTTGGAGACGATTATATTGAAGTTTTTTATAATCACAAACTTGATAGGATTGAAAGGATAGAATATCTAAACAGATCCCACACCCGCATGAAGTTTTACCTTGATCAGATTCAACTAGATACCATTTAGCCTATAAGTTTATGGTGGATTTCCAATACTTGTGGAATCACCATCTTGTTTTCGGTATTTTTTATCACAAAATCAGCCAGTTTATTTTTCTCCTCATCCGGAAGTTGTCTGTCGATGATTTCGTTGATCTGAGTCTCCGACCTTTGGTCTCTCAATAAAATCCTGCTTATGCGAAGTTTGATAGGGGAGCTTACGTTGATGATTTTGTCAAGTTCTTTGTACGAACCGGTCTCAAAAAGTAAGGCGGCCTCCTTAAGTACATAAGGTGTGTTTTGCATTTCAGCCCATTTATCAAAGTCGAGTTTGACAGCAGGGTGTACCAATGAGTTAATTTTTTTGGTGGCTTCAGGATCTCCAAATACCACTTCGGCAAGATAAGCGCGGTTGAGCGTCCCATCCGGCAAAAAGCTCTCCTCACCAAAAGTATCGACTAAATTTTTTTTGAGGTCCGGATCATTGCTCATAAGCCATTTGGCCCTGTCGTCAGCATAATAAACGGGCGTACCGAGTAAACTAAAAAACTTTGCAACAATAGATTTTCCAGAGCCAATTCCCCCTGTAAGTCCGACTAAAAGTGGTTTATTCTTGATCACTATTGTACTTTAATTTTAAGGAGTTAGGCTCAAAGCTAATATTTTCGAGGTAGGGTGGCCTTCTGTTCAATTGGACATTCACCGAACTGTCTTGCCTGTTTCTATTAATATAATTAAGGATGCCCTCCAGTTCTGCCTCTTTCAAGTCATTTATGTTTCTTTCGTCTACCAGATAGGTCATGATCACTGATGTGATGTCAGACTCAATGTCCACCCTGTCAGGGAAATTTACCTTTTTCAGCCTTAACCTTTTATTACCTTCCAAGAATTCCACCACCTCAAACTCCACCAAAATATTATCCTCTTGTAATGTAAGGAATTCAGAAAGCTCCTTGGGAACCTTGATGGGCAGTAGCTTGGAGTAATTCTTATTGATCTTTTCATCTTCTAGCTTTACAGAGAAGCTGCCGCCTAATCGTTGAAGTACTGAGGTAGGGCCTTTCAGAGTCACAAATTCCGGATCGACTTTGATAGGGGAGGCCAATCGAATGTTTTTCCCAAGCGTAGCCGATGTGGTGTCGACTTGGACCTTGATCTTTCTGGTGACTACATTATCAATATTGATTTTCAGGGAGTCGGTAAGAATGGACGTGAGTTGGCTAGGTAGGAGCTTATCTGAAAGTTCCCGCTGTATATTACGGGTCAGAATGAACTCCTGTCGAGAGGGGTCGACCAGTTCAATGTTGAAAGGGGGGACATTGACCCGGAAGTATTTACGTATAAGGTCCCAGCCATTGCCATGGATTTCCACTCTGACTTTGGAAGGAAGCTCTTCGACGGCCATGTACTCTTGGCGGTCGTAAAAGAACTCGATAGGATAATCCACTACAGTGTAGTAACTATCCTTGTTCAAAGCGTTTAAAACCCAAAAAGTGGTGGCCGTCAAAACACATAGGGCCACCACTTTTAGGTTAGAAGTCTTTTGTTCTTTTAACCTTTTTAAATACTTCTTAAAGTCCAATCTTCTTATTTTTTAACGTCTGTTTTTTTGGTGAAGTCATGCGAAATAGCCGATTTTTCAACCTTAAGTTTCATTCCGCGATCCACTTCGAGGATGAAAGTGTCAGTATCTACAGTATGAACTCTACCGTGAAGACCTCCTATCGTTACCACTTCATCACCTTTTTTGATAGACTCCATGAATGTTTTGGCGTCTTTAGCTTTTTTTTGCTGAGGCCTGATCATGAAGAAATAAAAGATCAAACCGATAAGCGCCAGGAAGACGATGTTTTCGATACCGAAACCACCGCCGCCTGCTTGTAATAAAATGGAATTTGTCATGATTATTTTCTAACCGGGCCCATGGCCGGTGCAGCTGAAGCTGAATTTTTGCTGTTTACGTTTCCTTTAAGTCTAAGTCTAGTTACCGCTGGCTGAGTGTTGGCCGTAATGGATACCGTAGGGCTCTGTATACCAGATTTGGCTTTAGAGTCAAACACCACCTTTACAAAACCTTCTTCTCCTGGCTTGATTGGCGTTTTAGTCCAGTCAGGGCTTGTGCAACCGCAAGAGGCTTGAATGTTAGAAATCACCAATGGCGCTTCACCCGTGTTGGTAAATGTAAAGTTGTGTTCGATAACTTTACCTTCCTCAATGGTGCCAAAGTCATGCTCGATCTCAGGAAACTGGAAAGCTCCCAGAGTAGATGGATCAGCTGTTTTTACTGATTGGGCATTGCTTGGTACATTTGGCTGGCCTTGCTCCATCTGGGCAATGCGTTGCTCTAGGGCTTGAATTCTTTCATCCTTCTCGCTACCACCTGAATCGCAGCCAAAAGTCAAAATAGATCCTGCTATTAATAATGCAGGAAGACTTAGGTACTTCATAGATTGATTGTTTATTAATGTTCGCCTTTATTAATCTGCTCGATCAATTTGTTTACATCGTTTAGTAAATTCTCAGCTTTAGTTTTGGCCTCAGAAATCACTTTATTTCCTTCATTTTTAGCTTCGTTGAGTGGCATGTTTTTGCCATCCACCAAATCTTTCACAAGTTCTTCCAACTCGTCCTTGTAGTGGCTCAACTGATAAGTAAGCTTGTCACGGGTGTTGCCCCCTGAGTCTGGTGCAAACAAAACACCTAATGCGGCACCTACTCCGGTACCCAAAACGAAAGCTAAAAGAGAACTGCTGTTTTTGCTCATGGTTAAATGTTTATTTGTTGTCTAAAAGGCCCCGCCCGCTTTTGCGGATTCTGCCTGCATCTGTGAGCTCCTTGGACAATACATCCAAGAGTCCATTCACAAATTGCTTGCTCTTTGGGGTACTGTATGTTTTGGAAATGTCAATATACTCATTAATGGTCACTTTTACAGGGATACTCGGAAAATTCATCATTTCTGTAAGGGCCATCGACAAGATAATCTTGTCTGTAGAGGCCACCCGCTCGATGTCCCAGTTTTTCGTTTTTTCAGAGATCAACTCCCGGTTGTCCTCATCATTTTCGATAGTCAAATTAAATATATTTTGGAAAAATTCCTTGTCCTCCTCCCAATTTATGGCCAATTCGGGCAACTCATAATTCTCCATTTCGGGAGTTTCCTCCAAGTTTTTCAGAACCTTAGCAGCCAAGCTTTTGACAACTGCCTTATTCTCTGACCAGTTAAGGTCCTTTTCTGAGAAAAAGTTCAAGATAGCCTCATTTTTGAAAATTATCTTTTTAAGGATATGGTTGAGGATGTCATTGTCTTCTTTGATCGTAGGCTCAAGAATTCCCATGTAGGTTTGATACTCTGGAGAAGGCTTCACGTATTCACGGAACCATTCCTTGATCTCTTGCTCAAGGTCCTCAATGTTCACGTCCTGCCTTGTCAATTCATTTTGATATTGAGGGGCAGATTTAAGGGTTTTGAGGATTTTATTGTTAGCCAAATTTAACTCGCCCGCGTGTGCAGAGATCGCCTCACCGGAAAGTTTCCTTTTTCTGGCATATTCGTTTCGCACGTGGTCACCAAATGCGATGAGCATCTCTATGGCATATAGGTAAAGTTGGGGGATGTTTTCAGCCGAAGTGATCATGTTCTTTTCCATGAATTCCAAGTCCTTATCGTTGGCCTTGTGAAACTGATTGATCGCTTGGATGGCTGTGGATTTGATCTTGGCGTTATGTTCAGTGGCCGAGATTAGTTTGTGATTGTTCAGGTTTTTAAGGAAAAGTTCAATGGTAGTAGCAGCATCTTTTTTGAGCTGAGCCTTGTCTTGCACTTCCATACTATTCAAATCCGGCTGGAAAGCATTTCGTATGAAATCTTTGGCCAGATTCAGATTGGAAGTTCTACACTGTTCGTAAGAGTAGAGGTTTTGAAAGGCCTTTACCCGTAAAATTCTCCTGTTTAGCATTGCCCTGAATTAAAGAACGTAAATTATTAATGTGTTTATAAAAAGAATAGTATGTAAAGGAGGAAATCCAAGCGGATTTCCTCCTCCAAAGCTTAATCAATAAGGAAACGAAAATGTTCCCTTCTGATATGTATTAATGAGATAATTTAACTTTACCCATAGCCTGGATTCTGTTCCAAGCCATTTCGATAGCTGCCTGTTGGGCAGGTATGTTTTCTTTTTCTGATTTGTCCAAGATGGAGATACAAGTATCATATATCTTGTCAGCTTGCTGGTAAGCCAGGTCCCTGTTGTATCCACCAAGGTATTCAGCGTACACATTGATAAGTCCTCCGGCGTTGATTAGGAAGTCAGGAGCATAGATGATGCCTTTTTCCAAAAGTAATTTTCCATGCTTTTCTTCGTCTTTCAACTGGTTGTTGGCAGCACCGGCGATGACCTGGCATTTCAATCTGTCGATTGTCTCGTCATTGACAGTGGCACCCAAAGCGCAAGGAGCGTAGATGTCCATGTCGATGTCGTAGATGAATTTTGGATCTACCACAGTGGCTCCAGTATCCTTGGCTACCACTTGAAGTTTGTCTTCAAAGATGTCAGTGATAAATACTTCAGCACCTTCTTTTATCAGGTGATTAACTAGGTATTTTCCTACTTGGCCGATGCCTTGTACGGCAACTTTCTTACCTTGTAAGGAATCCGTTCCGTAAGCTTTTTTTGCTGCAGCTTTCATGCCCAGGTAAGTACCGTAAGCAGTTACCGGAGATGGGTCGCCACCGCCACCTTTCACATCTGGAAGGCCGGTTACATGTTTGGTTTCCATGGCGATGTACTCCATGTCCTGAGTACCCATGTTTACGTCTTCGGCAGTAATATACTTTCCGCCTAAGCTTTGAACAAATCTCCCGAATCTTCTCAAGAAGGCCTCTGATTTTAATTTCGGATCACCGATAATGACAGCCTTACCACCGCCAAGATTTAGACCAGAGATGGCCGCCTTGAAGGTCATACCTCTTGATAGTCTCAATACGTCGGTAATGGCCTCTTCCTCGGAAGCATAATTCCACATCCTTGTACCTCCCAATGCTGGGCCTAATACAGTGTTGTGAATACCGATGATTGCTTTTAAGCCGGTAGGCTCATCGTAACAGATCACCAACTGCTCGTGACCTAAAGCGGTGATTTGCCCGTAAATAGCTCCCTCCCTTACTGTTTCCTGAGTTTTAGTATCTACCATTGTGAACTTTGAAGTTTAGATTGTGTTATATTTGGGTTTAATGCGTGACTTTGCTCCACAAAATTAAATATTTTTGTTCGGCTTTGCTAGCGCAATTAAAAGAGTATTCTAGAAGAAATCAAGTCAATAAAAAGTTTTTATTTTGTGAAGCCCCTCTGGAGATTAAATAAATACCTATTTAAGTATAAAGGATACCTTTTGCTTGGTATCGTCTTTACCATCATATCCAATATTTTTGTAATCATTCCAGCGCAACTGGTTAGGGTTGCTATTGATTATGTGGTGGAAAGCTTCAGTTTCTATCAGTTCTATGATGGGGCGGAAATTGAGTCCGTTGCACGGAGTGGATTTTTAAAATTTATTTTCATTTTCGGGTTTTTAATTCTGGTAATGGCTCTGCTCAGAGGCTTGTTCTTATTCCTTGTACGTCAGACCATTATCGCCATGTCGAGGTATATAGAATTTGATCTCAAAAATGAAATATTTAGGCATTATCAAAACCTTCCATTAAGCTTCTACCGAAGAAACAGTACAGGCGATCTAATGGCGCGAATCACAGAGGATGTGAGCAGAGTGAGGATGTACCTTGGACCTGCGATTATGTACGGTATTAATTTGTTGGTGTTGTTTCCTCTGGTGATCGGGTATATGCTTTCCGTGAATGTAAGATTGACGCTTTTTTCCCTTTTACCACTTCCTGTATTATCCCTCAGTATTTATTTTGTCAATAACCTTATTAATGAAAGGTCTGAAAAAATACAACGAAGCCTTTCCAACTTAAGCACTTTTGTCCAGGAGGCATTTTCCGGAATCCGGGTTATCAAGGCTTTTGTGAGAGAAACAGATAGTGCTAATGAATTTGAAAAAGCGAGTGAACATTACAAAGACAAGTCTATTAGGCTTACGTTAGTTCAGTCCCTTTTTTATCCATTAATTCTTGCCTTGATTGGAATCAGTACGATTATTACAGTCTATGTTGGCGGTATTGAAGTTATCAATGGCGCAATAGGGTATGGAGTAATCGCCGAATTCATATTATATGTTAATATGTTAACCTGGCCGGTAACTTCCCTTGGCTGGGTAACAAGTATAGTACAAAGGGCGGCTGCTTCTCAAACTAGAATCAATGAGTTTCTGGATGAAAAAAATCATATCATAAGTACTGAAGAACTCGAAGAGGAAATAAAAGGCAGTATATCTGTTCGGAATGTTTCATTTGTGTATCCAGATTCGGGTATTCAGGCATTGAAAAATTTGAGCTTTGAGGTGGAGGCAGGAGAGTCTTTAGCTATTATCGGAACCACCGGTTCTGGGAAGTCTACCATTGCTAACATTCTTATGCGGATGTATGACACCAGCGAGGGTGAAGTCTTAGTGGATGGAAAGAATATTAAAAGCTATAAAATCGAATCGCTTAGAAAACAGATAGGATTTGTGCCTCAAGATGTTTTTCTATTTAGCGATACAATCCAAAATAATATAGGATTCGGGACCGATGGACTTGCTGACGAAAAAGTCTATAAAGCAGCCAAAGATGCCGACGTTTATGAAAATATTATGGACTTTCCAAATGGGTTTCAAACCAGGCTTGGAGAAAGAGGTATAACGCTTTCTGGTGGGCAGAAACAGCGGGTATCGATTGCAAGGGCAATTGCCAAAGAACCGAAAATACTTTTATTGGATGACTGTTTATCAGCTGTAGATACCAAAACAGAAAATGCAATTTTGAACGCTCTGAAAAATATAATGGAGGATAGGACCTCCATTATTATCTCTCATAGGGTGTCTTCAGCTAAGCTTGCTGATAAGATTATTGTTTTGGATGATGGGTATATGGTGGAAAAGGGTTCCCATGAGCAACTCTTGGTTAAAAAGGGTGTCTACGCTGATCTTTACGAAAAGCAAACCCAATCCAACGAGACTATCGAAGAATAATCAGTGCCTGTAGTCAATCCCGAATTGAGAAAAGTGATGCTGAAAATGCTTGGCATGAAAACTTTTCCACTCCTCATAATTTAATTCACCAAAGAAGGGGTGCACATTTGTAGCTTCCGTATGTTGAAAATAATAAAGCTCAAACTGCTGCCAAGCTTTTAATAGCTCAGCCTTGGCTTCCTCCAAACTATTGAAGCGTAAAGGTAATAAACTACCATTCGTTCCGGGGGCTTTTATACCTTTTGGAATGTCCTCATTTTCCACAATGATATTATGCTTAATAGCCAGAGCCTCAGGGGAAGGCTTGATTGTAGGGACTTGAATTTTTCCCTGAGAGAGCTTCAATGTTAGAATCAGATGCTCCAACATGTGCTGGGGTGTCATAATTCCGAATAAGGGCTTCTGCTCAGCTGTCAACAGCTTCAGTTTCTGGAATAATTGTTTATCCATTTAGTTATCTATTTATATAGGGGTTACCTCCAATTTGCATGCCCAACCCTAAGCTGATAAAGTTAGTTATTTGCCTTCCAGTGAAGTTATAGGCCACCATCATTCTGAATTTCCCTGCCATGAGTCCTGCTCTAGGGGCAAATCCAAAGTTGACAATAGAGCCTTGATTAGTAATAGTGTTTCCATTGTCGGGATCTGTGATCTCAAAATCGCTTCGGCGGTACATTCCAGCTGCTAATCCAAGAAATGGCCGGGTATTGGTGGTGTTGAAATGATATTCACCAGTAAGGGAGATATTTCCGATAGCCTGAGCGGTGATAGTTGCGTCTCTGTTGTTAAGGATAAATTGACCCTCTCCCAAGATGTTGCTGCCCAAATTAAGTCCAACATGCCATTGGTCATCGATGCCGTATCTCGCCTCGGCAAATGCTCCACCACCTATAGTTAAGTTGGGATCGGTAGGAAAAGTCAAGTTTATTCCGACATCCACCTTGAAGGGATGAAAGATGCGCTGCTCTTGATTGAATGCTTGCGCATTTGCAACACCGCTACTTATTATTAAAAGGATAAAGATCCAGGCTACTCTCATTATATAATCGTTAATGCTGTTATTTACACAATTGATTTTACTAATGAAAGGTTTATTTTTTCTTTCGGATACTAAAAAGATCGATATGAGTGAGGAAGGAATAATTGAACATAAAAAAAGCGCCGATACTGATCGGCGCTCTTTCCCACATTTAACCACTACACTTATTTTCAAGATTTAGCTTCCGCACATTTCACAATCATCTGGATTGTCCAGAGAGCAGGCAATGGCCTCTTGCTTCGTATTTTTTGTGCTGTCTGTCTCGACTGGGGCCGGTTTGCCTGCCAGTTGGGATTTGTCCACGGTAAACTGGATGGCAGAAGCAGCAGCTTTTGATCTTAGATAATACATGCCTGTCTTGAGTCCTTTTTTCCAAGCATAGAAATGCATGGAAGTCAATTTTCCAAAGTTTGGCTCCTGAAGGAACACATTCATACTTTGTGACTGGCAGATGTAGGCGCCTCTGTCGGCAGCCATGTCAATGATGATTTTTTGAGAAATTTCCCACACCGTTTTATAGATGTCTTTGATATTTTGAGGGATTTCCGGGATGCCCTGAACAGAACCGTTGGCTGCGATGAGCCTGTTTTTCATATTTTCATTCCAGAGTCCAATTCTAATCAGATCTTTCATCAAATGCTTATTTACAACGATGAATTCTCCGGATAGTGTCCTACGGGTGTAAATATTTGAGGTATAGGGCTCAAAACATTCGTTATTTCCAAGGATTTGTGAAGTGGAAGCCGTTGGCATAGGTGCTACTAGCAGGGAATTTCTAACTCCATACTTACTTACTTGTTCCTTCAATCCATCCCAATTCCATCTACCTGATCTTGGTTTTACACCCCAAAGGTCAAATTGGAATTCGCCTTTAGAAACTGGAGATCCTGCATAGGTTTCATATGTCCCCTCCACTTTTGCCAATTCCATGGAAGTTTCCATTGCGGCATAATAGATAGTTTCAAAGATGTCCTCATTCAAACCTTTTGCCTCTTCAGAATCAAAAGGCATTCTCAACATGATAAAGGCATCAGCTAATCCCTGTACGCCCAGCCCAATTGGTCTATGACGGAAATTGGACTTTTCAGCCTCCTTTACGGGGTAGTAGTTGACATCAATCACCTTGTTCAGGTTTTTGGTGGCTACTTTGGTGATACGATACAATTTGTCATGGTCAAAATAGCGCTTGCCATTACTGTCTTCCTTGATAAATTTGGGAAGGGCTATAGATGCTAAGTTACAAACCGCTACTTCATCCGGAGCGGTATATTCCATGATTTCAGTACAAAGGTTTGAGGACTTGATAGTACCCAGATTCTTCTGGTTGGATTTTCTGTTTGCAGAATCCTTGTAAAGCATGTAAGGAGTTCCGGTCTCAATTTGCGATTCCAAAACTTCAAACCAGAGGTCTTGGGCCTTGATTACCTCTCTTGCTCTACCTTCACGCTCGTATTTGGTATATAGCTTTTCAAATTCGTCACCGAAGCAGTCAGATAGTCCCGGTGCCTCATGAGGGCAGAACAAAGACCAGTCTTCATTGGCTTCCACTCTTTTCATGAAAAGATCTGAGATCCACAAGGCGTAGAAAAGGTCACGCGCTCTCATTTCCTCTTTACCGTGGTTTTTCTTCAATTCGAGGAAATCCTTAATGTCAGCGTGCCAAGGTTCCAGATAGATTGCAAAACTACCTTTTCTTTTTCCACCACCTTGGTCCACATACCTTGCGGTCATATCAAAGTTTCTCAACATAGGTACAATACCGTTTGAAACTCCGTTCGTTCCTCTGATGTAACTTCCTTTAGCTCTGACATTATGGATGGAAAGTCCAATTCCACCTGCTGACTGAGAGATTTTCGCACACTGCTTCAATGTGTCATAAATTCCGTCTATACTGTCATCTTGCATGGTTAGTAAAAAACAGCTGGAAAGCTGCGGCTTTGGCGTACCTGCATTAAACAGGGTAGGGGTGGCATGAGTAAACCATTTTTGGGAAAGCAAGTGGTAAGTCTCGATAGCCGAGTCAATATCCTCTTTGTGGATACCCACAGCAACTCTCATCAACATGTGCTGAGGTCTTTCCACTACTTTGCCGTCAAGTTTGATCAAGTAGCTTTTTTCCAAAGTTTTGTAACCAAAAAAGTCATAGTCGAAGTCTCTTCTATACTCGATGGCTTCATCTAGTCTAGCAGCATATTTTTTGATCACCCCGTATACGTCTGGGGCAATAAGAGCGGCATTTTCCCCTGTCTTAGGATTGATGTAGGTGTAGAGTCTTTTCATGGTGTTTGAAAAAGACTGACTGGTGGTTTTGTGCAAGTTGGAAATGGCAATCCTAGCAGCCAGAATTGCATAATCTGGATGCTTAATCGTCAATGATGCACATACCTCAGCGGCCAGGCTATCAAGCTCGCTAGTGGTCACCCCGTCATACAGACCATCAATAACTTTTTTTGCAACCTCGATTGGTTGGATATATCTTCCGTCCAATTCATAGCAAAGGTTTTCAATCCTAGTAGTGATCTTGTCGAATCTAACCGATTCTCTTCTTCCGTCTCTTTTTATTACTAACATGTGCTTACTTAACTTTAATGGTTTATGGAAAAAATATGCTTAAAAATCTTCTTCAATGGAGAATTTACTGCTGGACTCAGGGTTGTCTTTTGATTTCATCACACCAGCCTTTTGGTAGTCACCTACTCTTTTCTCAAAGAAGTTGGTTTTACCTTGAAGACTGATCATGTCCATGAAATCAAATGGGTTGGTGCTATTCCATACCTTGTTGCATCCAAGTTCCACCAATAGTCGATCGGCTACAAATTCGATATACTGGCACATTAGGTCGGAATTCATACCTATCAATCTAACCGGTAATGCGTCGGTCACAAATTCTTTTTCAATCTCTACCGCATCTTTGATGATCATGGTAACCGTGTCCTTAGGGAGCTGGTTGACTACATGTTCGGTATAAAGGTGGCAGGCAAAATCACAGTGAAGACCCTCGTCTCTGGAAATAAGTTCATTTGAGAACGTAAGGCCTGGCATTAGGCCTCTTTTCTTCAACCAGAATATCGAGCAAAACGATCCGGAAAAGAAAATTCCTTCAACAGCAGCAAATGCAATAAGTCTTTCTTGGAAGCTTCCATTATCAATCCATCTCAAAGCCCAGTCAGCTTTTTTCTTTACGCAATCAATATGTTCGATGGCGTTGAGTAGTCTGTCACGTTCTTTCGCATCTTTGATATAGGTGTCAATGAGTAAGCTGTAGGTTTCAGAATGTATGTTTTCCATGGCAATCTGGAAACCATAGAAAAATTTGGCTTCTGTATATTGCACTTCGGCCACAAAATGCTCAGCAAGGTTTTCGTTAACTATGCCATCACTGGCAGCGAAAAATGCCAAAACGTGAGAGATAAAGTGTCTTTCGCCATCAGACAGGTTTTTCCAATCCTTTACATCTTGGCCTAAATCAATCTCTTCAGCGGTCCAAAAACTGGCTTCTGCCTTTTTGTAATAATCCCAAATATCGTCGTGCTGGATTGGGAAAAGGACAAATCTGCTACTGTCGCCTTGTTCTAATATGGGTTCTGGTCTTTGCATTTTTAATTAGATTTTCGTTTGAGCTTCGGACAGGAAACCAACATTTTGTTGGTGAAAATTTTTCTTCCATGTGTTCTATTACCGGAGAGCCTTCCTGAACTGTGTTAAGCAAATATGAAAAACATATTTTAAAATTAAAAAGGACAAAAAGTAGAGACGCAGCTTTATTGACCTCTAGTCAAAATCTATGTAAATACCAGGAAATCAATACATATATAAGGGTTTACTTCAATTGTAGCTTTCATGTTTTCGCCTCATTTGGGCCCTGTGAAGAATTTTTAAAAAAGTTAAAAAAAGTTTCCAGCTGGTTTTTTGAACCAATGATTGACTTTTGGTCAAGAAAACTATTGGTCATAATAATATCTGTTGAGGCGTTGATATATAGTGCTTTAGTTGGAAACTTTTACCAAAATGCCTGAATATCAAGGTTCTGATTTATGCAAGAATTGGCTCGAATTAAAATGATATTTATTTGTGAATACCATTTGGAAATTAGGGAATAAGGGGGATTGTGTAAAATCACCAATTATAATGCAAAATCACCAATTAAATATAGCTATATTTATATAGGTACGTTTTAGGGAGTAGGTGAGCGATAAAATATAAGAAGGTATTTTTATTAAAAGTATTTCTTCCTTATATTTGCACCTCAATTTGATAAAAAGTCTTTTATATCAACATTATGTACGCAATAGTTAACATAGCAGGAAAGCAGTTTAAAGTAACTAAAGATCAATACATCTATGCACCAAAAATGCAGGGTGATGTTGACGCTTCCGTTGAATTTGATCAGGTCTTGTTGGCAGACGACAATGGCACAGTATCAATCGGCGCTCCACTATTAGGAGGCGCCAAGGTATCAGGAAAAATTCTTGGACATGTGAAGGGTGACAAAGTAATCGTCTTCAAGAAGAAGAGGAGAAAAGGTTACAAGAAGAAAAACGGTCACAGACAAGATTACACCAAAATACTTATTGAAAATATTTCACTATAAGATTATAGCGTAGTTATAATCCAAAACATTAAAAGTTATGGCTCACAAGAAAGGTGTCGGTAGTTCCAAAAACGGTAGAGAATCCCATAGTAAGAGACTTGGCGTTAAGAAATTTGGCGGCGAGGCAGTTATTGCTGGTAACATCATCGTAAGACAAAGAGGTACTAAGCATCATCCAGGTGAGAACGTTGGTCTAGGAAAAGATCACACGCTTTTCGCAACTGTTGATGGCAAAGTACAGTTCAGAAAGAAATTTGACGGTAAATCATATGTAAGCGTAGTGCCTGCAGAGGCTTAATTCTTACAGAGATTTCATTTTAAGAAGCCTTTTTCCTTCGGGAAGAAGGTTTTTTTTGTGGGTTTTATTTTTTTTTATAAAGATTATGCTCATTATAATAGATTTATAATGAGGTTTACTTGAGAAAGAAATTAAACCACAGATGTAAAAAAGATTTTTTGATAGTAAAACTTTGGGGAGCTTAGGGAAAGACTAATAATCGTTCCCATGAAAAAAATTTGTTTACTCCTTTTGTTTACTGCCATATCCTTTCAGGGGTTTTCCCAGCAGAAAACCCTACAACTTGAGGATTACAAACGCTGGTCAAGAATAGTGCAGCCCACCCTGGCTGATGATGGCAATTGGTTTGCCTATTCGCTTCGTCCAAATGGCGGTGATGACACTCTCCATTTGAAAAACTTATCCACTGAAAAGTTGGAAAGAATCGAAAACGGATCCAATCCCTTATTTGCATCCACTTCTAAACACGTGGCTTATTTTACCCAGCCGGGAAAGAAAAATGCCGAAGAACTGAAGAAGGAAAAGAAACCCGTGATTAAAACTGCTCATCTTAAAACTTTGGACCAGGAGAAAGCCTATGAGGTAAGCAAAGCAGAAAAGATGGAGTTTTCCGAAAATGGCAAATATTGGGCAGTCCATAGATCTAAGCCCGAGGGTAACAAAAACTCCCATAAAGGCGCTGATCTTGTCATTCATGATTTGGAATCAGGCAATGTCATGACTTTGGGAAATGTAGAGGAATTTTCTTTTAACAAGCATTCAGATATGCTTGCCTATACGGTTTCTGCTGAAGATAAAATTGGAAACGGCGTGTTTTTGTTAGATTTGAATAGCAGGTCTACTAAGGTTTTGGATTCGGAAAAAAGCAATTTCAAGCATCTTATATGGGATGACCATCGAGCAGAAAGAAGTGAGTGGGAGTCAAAAGGTAGAACGTTGGCTTTTCTGAAAGGTGTGGCTGATGATTCTCTTGTCCATACAGCCTATGATTTGATGGTATTTACGGATTTAGACCAGTCGCCTAAAAATCATCCATTGAAAAAAGATAACAATGTCTTGGGAGAAATGGTAATTAGTGATCTTTCTCGAATATATTTCAAGGAAAATGGAAAGGGAGTCTGGGTTGGGCTGAAATCTCAGGATGTGAAAGTGAAAATAAGCAAGGATACTATCCCCAATGTAGACGTGTGGCATCACAAAGATGACAGGATTCAATCAGTGCAAATGGTGAGAGCAGAACGCAATAGAAGAAATACCGAAACGGGACTCTTTGATTTTGAGAGCGGAGCCTTTACCCAGCTTACCGATCACCCAGACCAATCTCTGGTGATGAGCAACCACAACCGCTACCTAATCAAAAGAGACGAAAAGCCTTATGTGAGTGATATCAATTGGGGTGTGTCACCTTCGGATCTATATAGGATTGAAGTTTCTTCTGCAGAGGAAAAAATGATCGATAGCGAGGTGAACCGTCCCTTGGAAGTGTCACCTGATGGGAAATTTTATATTTATCAGAAGGATTCAGCCCTGATAGTTTATGATTTGGAAAATGACAGAAAGATTAATGTTTCCGAAAAGGCAGAGGTAAACTTTATGAATATGGACCATCCCTATCCACACGAAAATCCTCCTTATGGGGTGGCTGGATGGACCAAGGATGGGCAGCATGTTATCGTGAATCATGATTATGATCTTTGGCTTTTGGCAGTGGACGGATCCTCTGCCGAGAACCTTACTAAGGTAGGCTCAGAGAAAGAAATTAGATTCCGTATTGCCAATTTGGATAATGAGGAAAAATGGGTTGATTTGAAAGAGCCTGTCATTTTAACCGCATATGGGGAATGGACAAAGAAAAGCGGTTTTTATATCTTGAAGCAAGGCCAGCAACCTAAAGAATTAATGTATGAAGATGCAATGTTTGGTTCTACCCAGAAGGCTAAAGGGGCAGATAAGCTTGTGTTCACCAAGCAGACCTTTACCGAATTTCCGGATTACTATATAGCTGACCTGAATTTTGGCAAACCTCAACGGATCACTGAAGCCAATCCACAACATAGTGAATATGCCTGGGGCAAAAGAAAATTAGTTGACTTTGAAAATGGAAGGGGGGATAAACTTCAGGGTACCCTTACTCTACCAGCAAATTATGAGGAAGGAAAAAGCTATCCTACTATCATATATTTTTACGAAAAAATGTCCGATCGTCATCACCAGTATTCTATGCCAGTATATGATGATAGACCCCATATGTCCACTTATGCCAGTAATGGCTACATGGTTTTCATGCCAGACAATGTCTATGAAGAGGGTCGTCCTGGTACCAGTGCCCTTGACGGGATTACTTCAGCAGCTAACAAACTAATTGAGCTAGGCTATGCAGACAAGGAGAAAATAGGGCTGCAGGGGCACAGTTGGAGTGGGTACCAGACTTCATTTATTTTAACTCAGACGGATATGTTTAAATGTATCGTGACCGGAGCTCCACCGACGAATCTTGAAAGCTTTTACAATAATATATACGGTAGTTCGGGAACAGTCCATCACGGGATTATGGAAATTGGGCAAGTGAGAATGGGTAGAGGTGTAACTCCCTGGACCCATAGGGAGGATTACCAGCGAGAAAATCCAATGTTTCACATTCAAAATATTAATACTCCATTCTTGATTTTGCATGGAACCAAAGATGGAGCGGTAGATTGGTCTCAGGGACTAGAACTCTTTAATGCTGCTCGTAGGATGGGCAAGGAAGTTATTTTTCTTTCATACCCAGAGGAAGGACATCACCTTACTAATGAGGCGAATCAAAAGGATTTTCAGGTTAGGATGAAAGCATATTTCGATCACTATCTAATGGATAAGGATGCCCCAGACTGGATGATTTCAGGAGTGCCGCATTCTAAAAAGCTTTATGAATTGGCAGAATAAGAAAGATGTCGGTCTCTCATATGTGAGGCCGACATCTTTTTAAGGAGCCGGTGTAAATCGCTCCACTTTGTTTTCAACTGGAGGGAGCGACTGTAAGTAGGTGTAAATTGCCCCCAAATCCTCCTCGCTCATTTCAGCATACATGGACCATGGCATAATGGTTTGAAATTCTCCGGGAGAGACTTTTGCCAATGTTACCGAGGGAGCGGAATAACTTTTAAATTTTTGAATAAACTCTTCCTGCGTCCAGTTTTTTAAGCCGGTTTCGTGGGGTGTTAAATTGGCGGAGCGTACGGTCGCACCATCTGGGAACTGCATTTCTCTGCCACCTGCTAGGAATTCACCTACAAACTTACCGTCCCTAAAATCAGTATGACATTCATTACAAGCTGCTGCATTGACCATGTAGCGACCATATTCAAGCACATCGTCTGGTTGAGGTTTCTTTTCAAAAGCAGGCCTTTTAGGCATGGTTCGCATGATGAGATTCATGGGGAAATCAGCTTTTGACTTCGGGTGATTGGTCTCCACGGGTGGTACAGATCGGATGTAGGCAATGACAGCTTTTATGTCATCTTCGTCCATTCTGCCAAAATTGTGATAAGGCATTATGGGGAAAATGGGATCTCCATCTTTTTTCACCCCTGTGGTAATCAACCTGAAAAGCTCTCCATCGGTCCAATCGCTGATTCCTGCTGGAGTGATGTTTGGTGAAATAAAAACTCCTGGTAAGCCAATGGCGTGATCAAATACCTCCCCGCCGGCCAGTTCTGTTCCTTGTATGGGAGGCGCGCTGAAGATACTGAAGTCCCTTTGGCTATGACAGTCCACACACATCATCACATGTGTGGCCAAATACCTGCCCTTTTCTACTTGTTCTGCATTCAGGTCTACGGCCAAATCGGGGGCAGCATCCACTCTGGGAAGGGCTATGGAAATATAAGCTACCACAGCAATCAAAATAATTAACAACCCAGAAATTACAAAAGCGAATATTCTAAATATCTTCTTCATAGGTTTAAGGATTTAAAAATGATTTCTTTACAAATTTCAATAAAAAAATCGGTTATACCTATGAAAGTCAACAGCTTAATAATGAAAAAAAATAAAAAAGGAGCGGAGAATAAATCTCCGCTCCTTTTTTTATAATTCGTACCTTAAAGTGCCTGCTATCAAGGCAGAGTCTGGCATATTTTCAGGTTCTACAAAGTATACCTTACCGCCATTTTCTTTCACTTTTACCGCCGCTAGATCGATAAGACAATGATTATTCCCATTAGGGTCATCATCAAAGCTAAGCTTGTAATTTTCCTCATCATAAGTTCCCCATAAGTGCTTATGCTTTTTGCTGACCAACAAGGTGTCCACTCCGCCGGTGATGGAAGCTTTGATCAATTTCGCATAATCATTGGACAATGCTAAGTTTTTGGAGGATTTGAAACCGAAATCTTCTTTTCGGCTCTTTCTTTCCTTCTCAAAATGAGGTTCGGCAATAGTCCAGGCTTTTTGATGGAGCTCACGATGGTCGGCATTCTTAACGTTGAATTGTGCACCTGCAACATGTCCATCCATCAAATTATTGTATTTAGAAGCCTGTCGGAAAAGAGGAATCAGATAATCAACACCCGCAAGATATAATGGAAGAGGATGCTGGTTCAATATTGGTTCCAGCATGTTAGTCATACGGTGGAAATAATTCAGGATGGTTACTTTCTTATCTTCGTCAGAGCCTTTAGCATGGCCATGAAACATGGCTCCCGCCTTTCCAACGCCACCTTGACCTTGCAAACTTTCTTGGTTTTCATCTTCCTCCTCTTCAGCAGTAAAGGAAACGGCCACTTCTTCAGGGTCCAGCTCTACCTCATTTATGGTGTTTCGGGTGGCTTCAAATAACCTGATTCTGTCCAGGTTTAGAAGAAGTATATAGAAACGCCCATCTCCGGTCAGTTCGGGAATTATGGGCAATAGGAATGGCCTTTTGCCGACAAAATTCATCCCCTTTTCAATGTTAATTGGCAATCGGAAAAACTCCGCTTTTCCATCAATTATATAATAGGCCAGCATATCGGAATTGAATTTCCAGAAATCATAATCTTCTAACAGCTCGTAGCCTGGTTTGAGAAATTTTGCTATATCCTCTTCCTCCATCTTGCAGATGTTCTTCAGATCATTCTCCGTTGCGGCAAGTTGGTTTTTAAAATGCGTTTTATCAGCCTGATAGCTATCTGTACTTTTTTGGCTGGTAGGAATATAGATTGAAACCACGCACTCCCCGCTGGTTTTGGCAAGATTTTCGAAATGGTTGTTGTGAAATATTTTCATAAGGGTGGAAAATTTTAGGTTTACTTGGTTAAAGTGATCTAAAAAGATTCATTAGAATGATATATATTTAAACAAAAACCCTGCCTATAAAGGTTTTTAAAAAACAGCACTTATAATCAAAAAAATAACATTTATGAACTACACTGAAAATTACAAAGGCATTAAAATAGATGTCCAGGCGGTCAATTTGGAAATAGGTGACGCTGTGCAACAAGAGGTCCGGTCTTCCATTGACAAGCTATTGAGGTTTACTCATGAGATCAATTGGGTAGATGTCTATTTCAAGACCGAAGGTTCCAATGGTCAAGACCACAAGGTGGGTATGAAAGTGGGCATCCCGGGGCCTGATGCATTTGCGGAAGAAAATGGTGAGCACTATGTGCCAATGTTGAAAAACGTGACGGACAAACTTGTTCGCCAGCTTCAGAAAAGTAAATAGTGAGGTTCAATTTCTTAATAATGAACGAAAAAGGGGGGCTTTTGCCCTCCTTTTTCGTTTTTTAACTTTTAATAAGAATTAAGCTGTTTTATTTTAGGGTTTCATTGATTATATTGATTAAAATAATTCCCAGAATTTTACCCAGAATTTTATGAACCTAATCAAAAGCACTTCTTTTGCTGTGCTTGTGGCAGGCGGACTTATGTTTGCCCCCCAAGATGCCCAGGCGCAGTTGTTTAAGAAAAAGAAAGCGGAAACTACCACTCCAGTAGCTGCTTCAGAAAAGAAAAGCGAAAAAAAATCAATTGATGAGCTTGTCAAAGGTCATCAAAAAATCGAAGGGCTATTCACTTTTTATCAGGATACCACTAGTGGAGAACTGAAAATGCTCATCACCAAGGAGCAGCTTGGTAAAGAGTTTATCTATTTTAGCCAGGTGGCGGATGGAGTGACTGAGGCATCTGCCTTCCGTGGGGCTTATAAGGATTCCAAGGTTTTCAAGGTTGAAAAGTATTTCAACAAATTGGAGTTTGTAAGCCAAAACACCTCACATTATTTCGACCCTGAAAATCCATTGAGTAAATCTGCCGATGCAAACATCAGCCATGGCATGATGGCAACAATGAAGATTGAGGCCAGTGATGATGAAAATGGGCTTTATTTGATCAAGGCGGATAACCTTTTTCTTAAAGAGACTTTCTCAGCCATTAAACCACCTTCCTATCCTGGCCAATCTCCAATGGCATTCAAGCTTGGTAATCTAGATGGCGATAAGACAAAAGTGTTGGCTGTAAGGAACTATGACTTAAATTCGGATTTGGCGGTTGAATACGTATTTACCAATCCGTCGGTTTTAAACGGTGGTTCAAGTGCAGTTACTGATGGAAGAAATGTTAGTATCAAGGTTTACCATAGCTTGATCGAAATGCCGGACAATGGCTATCAGGCAAGATATGATGACCCAAGGGTAGGGTATTTTACTACAGAGGTCACGGATATGACTTCTAGTTCTGCCACTCCATATAAGGATTTAATACATAGATGGGATCTAAAGAAGAAAGATCCAAATGCCAAGCTTTCAGAGCCAGTTAAGCCGATAGTATGGTGGATTGAGAATTCAACTCCACATGAGTGGAGAGAGACCATTGCAGAGGCGGTTTTGGAATGGAACAAAGCATTTGAGCATGCTGGATTTAAGAATGCGATTGAAGTTAGGGTGCAGCCTGACGATGCTGACTGGGATGCTGGAGATATCAGGTACAACGTACTCCGTTGGACCAGTTCGCCTAACCCACCATTTGGAGGATACGGGCCGAGCTTTGTCAATCCAAGAACAGGGCAAATTTTAGGCTCCGATATCATGTTGGAATTCGTCTATCATACCAACAGAGTGGTGATGGATAAGATTTTCAATGATTTGACAGTGTTTGAAAACGACCAAATGCAAGGTAATGACCCTCACCTATACTGTGTGGCCGGACACCAAATGCAGCATAACATGATGTTTGGGCAGGCTGTGTTGATGGCATCCGGTGCTTCTGATATGGAAATGGTTGGTATGCGTAAAGAAGCTATGGCCGAGTTGCTCATGCATGAGGTAGGGCATACGCTTGGGTTGAACCACAACATGAAAGCCAGTCAACTGTATTCTCCCGAAGAATTAAAGGACGGGGATTTCACTAAGGGAAAAGCACTTTCCGGTTCGGTTATGGATTATTTGGCTATAAACGTCAACAAGGATAAGGACAAGCAAGGACACTTTTTCTCCACTACTGTCGGTCCTTATGATAAATGGGCAATTCAGTTTGGTTATGCGGAAGTGGATGAAGAGGGTTTGAATACAATTCTGGCTGAATCTACCAAACCAGAGCACATCTTTGGAAATGATGCTGATGATATGCGGGCTCCGGGAAAAGGAATTGACCCACGTGTAATGATAGGGGATCTTTCCAATGACCAGATTCAATATTCAATTGATAGGATGGATCTAGTCAAGGATATTATGAAGGATGTGAAGTCCAAATATACCAAAGAAGGTCAATCTTACCATGAATTGAACCAAGCGTACAATGTGCTGATGGGGCAATATGCCACCGCAGCAGGTGTGGTGTCAAGGTTTATCGGCGGTGTCTATGTTGATCGTTCAATGGCGGGTCAGGAAGGTGCCGATCAGCCGTTTACTCCAGTAAGTCTTCAGGATCAGAAAAGAGCCATGAATGCTTTGGGTAAGTATGTTTTTGCTCCAGATGCCTTCAACGTGTCCAATGACTTGTACAACTATTTGGCGCAGCAAAGGAGGGGGTTCAATTTCTTCAGTGGCCCTGAGGATCCTAAAATCCATAAGCAAGTGTTGAATTATCAGAAAAATGTGCTGAACCACTTGTTGCACACAAATACTTTGCAGAGAATCTCTGATTCCGAGCTGTATGGCAACGAATATAAGTTGGCAGCTTTCATGAATGATCTTACCAAATCTGTATTCGACGAGGACATGAACAAGAATGTAAATACTTTCCGTCAAAACCTTCAGTTGGAGTATGTGAATTCCTTGAAGGCGATGGTTGCTGGCGATAGCAGTGGGAGATATAACCACTTGGCTAAATCCTCCGCTTTGTATAACCTAAACTATATTAAGGGCAGGGTAAGTAATGGTGCTGGAGACCTGGCTACCAAAGCACATAAAGATCATATCAAAGTATTGATAGATAATACGCTGAAAGAAATCAAATAAGGTTTGGCAGGAATACTGCAAAATGATAAAAACTACAGGTCAAAACGGCCTGTAGTTTTTTATTTGCTCAAAAAAGCTGACTGCACTTTGAGGATTTAGAATTAGAATAAAGATAATACCGAATAATGCTCCGTATAAATGGGCGTCATGATTGATCCCATCTTTATCTTGCATACCTTTTACCACAGAATAAATTAAGAACAATACTCCTAGGATAAATCCTGGAAGACATATTAAACCGAACAAACAAATGTCGGCCAATGGCATCAACATGATACTGGCAAACACCGTGGCCGAAACTCCACCCGATGCCCCCAAGGCATGATAGCGAGGGTTGCTCTTTTGCTTGAAGTATGTAGGAATATCGGAAATAATGATGGCTGCCAGGTAAAACAACACATAGAAGACAGTTCCAATCACTCCATTAAAATAATACCCAAGAAACTGTTCAACTACTCTTCCAAAAAAGAAGAATGTAAACATGTTGAACAACAAGTGTGTGAGGTCTTTGTGTATAAAACCACTCAATACAAATCTGTCCCATTGGTGGTACTCCTTAATCAAATAAGGGGTAAACATCCAACGGTTTAGAAGTCCGTGATTTTTAAAGCCTTGAAAAGAAACAAGTGCGGTAAGTGCAATAATTACTAACGTAGCGGAAATCTGCATTTAACTTTCTCTATCGATGAGATCTTCGGTTAAAGTTTTGAGTGTTTGTAAGGCTTGCTGATTTTGGACCTCAAGTCTTTCCAATTGGGAAAAACCTTGCTCAAAATAGCCAGCCATTTTTTTCTCAGTGAGGGTGTTAATGGCATTTTCGGTAAAGATTGCCGTAACCTCCTTAACTTTAACCTCGTTGGTTTTTGTGTCAGAAGTTTCGAGCCATTTATCCAGTTTTTCAAGCTGCTTCCCTTTTGCAGTTTCCTTGGCTTTGATAAGGAGGAATGTCTTTTTATTCGAAATGATGTCTCCCCCGACCTGCTTGCCAAATTTAGCTTTGTCAGCATATACATCTAGAAGATCGTCTTTCAGTTGAAATCCAATACCCACATTTACACCAAAATCATAGAGCGCTTGGGAATCCTCGTCGCTTGCTCCTGCCAAAATGGCTCCCAGTTGAAGTGAAAACCCTAATAATACGGCAGTTTTGAGTCTGATCATTTCCAAGTACTCAGCTTCACTTACCTGATCCCTCGTTTCAAAGTTCATGTCCAGTTGCTGCCCTTCGCAGACTTCAGCTGCAGTTTTATTGAAGAGCCGGAGGGTTTTGGGCAAATATTGAGGGAGGATTTCCAACAGCATGTCGTATGCTTTTACAAGCATCACATCACCTGAGAGGATGGCTGTATTGGCATTCCATCTTTCATGAACGGTTGGGTTGCCACGTCTCAAGGGTGCCTCATCCATAATGTCATCGTGCATCAAAGTGAAGTTATGAAAAACCTCGATGGCAGATGCGGGAGTAAGGATGCTTTGATGGTCGTCTTTATATAGGCGATAAGCCAAAAGAGTAAGCAGTGGACGAATTCGTTTTCCGCCCAGCTGCATGATGTAATCTATAGGTTGATAAAGTTCGGTTGGCTCCTGGCCATAATTGAGGCTGGTGAGATGCTCTTCCAATTCCTTCAATAATTCCGGAACGTTTATCTGTTTAATTTTAGTCATTATCTGCAAATTCCAAATCTATGGTTCTACGGTCAATGTCGGTGGCAACCACCCGTACATGGACTTTGTCCCCAAGGGTTATCATTTTCTTGTTTTTCGCGCCAATTACCCGCATGTTCTTCTCGTCAAACTCATAATAATCATCATCCATGGTTTGAAGTCGGACCATGCCTTCGCATTTGGTTTCAGTAATCTCCACAAAAATACCCCATTCTGTAACACCGGAAACGATTCCACCATAAACTTTTTCCTCTGCAAGGGACATATACTCCACCTGCTTGTATTTGATGGAGGCTCTTTCGGCGTCGGAGGCTCTTTTTTCCCTGTCTGAGGAATGCATACACTTGTCCTCCCAAGCCTCCTGATCAGGCGATTTGTTACCATCAAGATAATGTTGCAACAGTCTGTGAACCATCATATCAGGATACCTTCTGATAGGGGAGGTGAAGTGAGTGTAATGCTTGAATGCCAAACCAAAGTGCCCTTTTGGCTCGGTTGTATATTTGGCTTTGGCCATGCTTCGGATAGCTAACTGCTCCAATACGTTCTGTTCAGGCTTACCTTGGATCTCATCCATCAATTTGTTGAGAGAATAGGAGATGCGGCCTTCTTTTTCCAAGTCTACCTCATGCCCAAATCTTTTCGCAAAGTTTGAAAAGGTTATTAACCTCTCCGAATCGGGATAATCGTGGGTTCTATAGACAAAGGTGTCATTACCTTTATTCTTGTTATAAATGAATTCCGCTACTGTCTTATTGGCCAATAGCATGTATTCCTCAATCATTTTGTGGATGTCTTTCCTTTCCTTGACCATAAGTCCCAGGGGAGTACCGTCCTCATCAAGCTTAAACTTGACTTCGACAGTTTCGAAATTTATTGCCCCTTTCTGAAAACGGGTTTTCCGGATTTTCTTAGCGAGATCATTTAGGTGAGTAAGCTCTTGGTAGAAGTCACCGGATTGGTTGTCGATGTTTTCCTGAGCATCCTCATAGGCAAACCTACGGTCGGAATAAATGATTGTCCTTCCTATCCATTGTTTTACTACCTCAGCATTTTCATTGAGTTCAAACACACATGAAAAGGTGAGTTTTTCTTCCTCTGGGCGTAGAGAGCAAAGCCCATTACTCAGTCTTTCAGGCAGCATTGGGATGGTTCTGTCCACCAAATAGACGGATGTGGCCCGGTCGTATGCTTCTTTCTCTAGAAGGGTGTTAGGACGGACGTAGTGGGTTACATCGGCGATGTGTACACCGACTTCCAAGTTTCCGTTTTCCAGTTTTCGATATGAAATAGCATCATCAAAATCCTTAGCATCTGCAGGATCAATCGTAAATGTGGTAACATCTCGAAAATCCTTCCTTTTGGCAATTTCACTTTGTGGTACCTCCTCACGGATTTCCTCTGCCTCTTTCTCTACTTCTTCAGGGTATTCGAAAGGAAGACCAAACTCCGCCATGATGGAGTGAATTTCTACTTCGTGATCACCGGCCTCTCCAAGTACACGCAGGACTTTTCCTGTTGGGTTTTTATCATCATCGCGCCACTCAGTGATCTTAACCACCACTTTTTGATTGTGCTGTGCGTCCATAAGGTCGCCTTTTCGGATGAAAATGTCATGGTGCATTTTTTTAAAGTCAGCTACCACAAATGCGAAACGGGGTGAGATTTCAACTCTTCCCACAAATTCGTCTCTATTACGGCTTATAACTTCCAAAACCCTACCATCAAGTCTTCCTGAACGGTTTGGGTTAGGATTAATCATAATGCGGACCTTGTCGCCATCAAGAGCGTTTTTGAGGTCGGAGTCTTTTATCTGAATGTCTTTTGGAAACTTTTCTCTGTCATCAGGAATAATGAATGCAAATCGTGGATTTACATAGTCCACAGTGCCAGTAATGAAGTCAGGCTCCTTAGTGGAGGAGTAGGCATTTCTAGGATTTTTGCTCACTGAGCCACTTTCGACAAGTTTATGTAGGGTTGAATCCAACATCGACTTGGTTTTGGCATCTCTTAATTCAAGTTTTTTTACTAGCTGTTTGGAGGAAAATTCCTCTCCAAAATTTTTGTCTAAAAAGTTCAAAACTGTTTTGGCCAGTTGGGCCGAGTCCATTCCTTTTTTATTCTTAGGTGATTGTTTGTCTGATTTTCTTCCCATAAAAATTAATTGTTAATAATAAATAAGCTAAAATATCCTGGTATTTAATTCTCAACCTGTGGGGTGTCCAGGTTGAAAACTTCCATTTCCAGGTCTGAAGGCAGGCCTTGATAGGCCAAATAAACTCTTGCTGTGGCCTCCACATCTCTTAAACAATAGCTTCTGATTATATTTAAACCCTTTTGCTTATAATAAGTTTCATTGACCTTACTTCCATCTATATCCTCTTTTGGGCTGGGTATGCCGAAAAGAGCAGTAAGCAGGTCTAATCTTGTATAATGTTTATAGTCACCAAATTTCCAAAGCTCCAGTGTGTCCAAATGGTTGATCTCCCAGGGTTTTTTGCCTGCCATCTGTAGGGCATTGGGCAGTGGAATCTGATTTATCAGCATCCTTCTACAGAGGTATGGAAAGTCAAACTCTTTGCCGTTGTGGGCACAGAGGGTCCAGTTTTTTCTTTCAAGTAATTCTCTGAATTCCCATAAGGTTTCATTTTCTGAATCAGCGGCAAAGCTTTTGGTTCGGAATTGAAATTTTTCGGTCTCAGGATTGAAAATGATATATCCTACCCCGATACAGATTACCTGTCCAAATTCCGCAAAAATTGCACCTTTGTCAGAATAATAAGCTTGAGGGCTGATAGAATCATCTCCATTTCGGCGATGTCTGAGCAGCCATTCGGCTTGTAGTCTTGGATCGAGTTCGTCAAAATTCTCCGTGGAGGTTGCCGTTTCTATATCAAGAAAAAGTATATTTTTAAGTTGGTTAAAAAAATCTGCCATATATAAATTTATGAGTGTAAGACTCCTTCGAGGCCTAGCTCTGGAATGAGTTTGATGTTTTCCTCATCCATGCTCCCTACTACGAAAATGAACTTCTTGTCGAAGATTTGATCTAATATATAATAACTTACCCAAAATTCATTGTTCAGTTTGAAAAGTGCAGGATCGATAGGTTCAATTTTGGCAATACTTTGGGATCCCAGCTCTTCGATCATGTGCCGGAGAGTAGAGGTCTTCTTTTCCTCCCCATTAATGAGGCCATACCCTTTGGAGGTAATCATGAGGGTTTTGAGTTCGATTAAGTTGAGGTTGATGATGTAAACTCCCCACTCTTCATTGCCGTTGATTTCTTCTTTTGCAATGGCCAGTTTCACTCCGGAGACAGGGTGAAAGTCAATATCCTTTTTCATTTTTGATTAAATATTAAATATATCTTCGGAAGTAACTGTTATTGCCTCTTCCATGCCAAATAATTGAATGAGGTGATTTTTGACGCATTCTTTAACTTTACTTTCATCCACCTTTTGACCCAACTCTAAATGTAGCGAGGTGACAGCCTTATCAGCAATTCCACAAGGGACAATATTGCCAAAATAAGCGATATCCGCATTGACGTTAAATGCAAAACCGTGCATGGTGACCCAGCGGCTAGATTTAACACCCATGGCACAGATTTTCCTTGGATTTTTTTGCTCTAAGTGATCAAGCCATACGCCAGTTAGTCCTTCTATCCGGCCTGCTTCGAGGCCATAATCTTTTAATGTAAGAATGATGGCCTCCTCAAGAAGCCTGAGATATTTGTGGATGTCTGTGAAAAAATTTTCCAAATCAAGTAAAGGGTAACCTACAAGTTGACCGGGACCGTGATATGTGATGTCCCCACCACGGTTTATTTTATAAAACTTAGCTTCTTTTTCATCAAGCCCTTGTTTATCCAAAAGCAGATGGGAGGGGTCACCGCTTTTTCCAAGTGTATACACATGCGGGTGTTCAACGAATAAAAGGTAATTTGAAGTGGCCTTTTGCTCCTCAGAACTAGCTTTGCGGTTTGCAATTTTAGCCTCCACAGTTTTTGCGAAAATCTTTTCCTGCAAATCCCAGGTTTCCTGATAATCTTTTAGCCCTAAATCTACGAACTTTACCTTTTTATTAATAACTTGATTCACAGTTGTTTCTTTGAGTTTGGAACAGCTATTTTTAAGCTTACTTTTTCAAAATTACATAAATAATTTTTCCTATGGCACTGCATCTTCAAAAAGGCTTTGAAGCCGAAAGGCTCGCCGCTGATTGGCTGATTTCTAAAGGGTACTGCTTGCTAGCTTCCAATTTCCGTTACCGGCATGCAGAGATTGATCTTATTTTAACGCATCAAGGGATTTTGGTTTTTGTGGAAGTCAAATTTCGTAGCGGAGTCAGTTTTGGGCACCCTGAGGAATTTGTAGATTTTCGCAAAAAACAATTGATAATCCGAGCAGCCGATCATTTTATTCACCTTCGGGATTGGCACCGGGATATTCGCTTTGATATTGTGTCGGTTTCAAAGGATCCAGAAGGTAACTTCACTTATTATCATTTTGAGGATGCTTTCTATTAAATAATCTTTAACCGTAAATTTCCTTCAACTTGCTTACGATTCTCTGGGCTGCCTTTCCGTCCCAGAGTGGAGGAGTCTTGCCTTTTTTCCAGTTTCCAGATTTTATTTTCTCCAAGAAAGGTGGGAGCTTGGTGGGGTCGGTGCCAACGAGTTCATTTGTGCCCATATCAACCGTTTCAGGTCTTTCAGTATTGTCTCTTAAAGTAATGCAGGGGACTTCTAAGACAGTAGTTTCTTCTGTTATTCCTCCTGAATCAGTAATTACTCCCAAGGCATTTTTGACCAAGTAGTTGAATTTCAAATAAGATAGAGGCTCCACCGTAATCAAGTTGTCATATAGGATTCCGAGGCTGTGTAGTATCTGTGCTGTTCGTGGATGTACTGGAAAAACGACTGGAAAGGGAGCGCAGCCTTTTACGATGGTGTCCATCATTTGTTTGAGTTTTGTTTCCTCATCCACGTTGGCAGGACGGTGAAGTGTTAAAACCATGTATTTTTTTTCTTCCAGGGGTTTATCTTGGAAATTAAGTTTTGGGTCTTCCAACCTGTTCAGATTACTCAAAAGAGTGTCAATCATGGTATTGCCCACAAAATGAATTCTTTCATCGGTAATACCGGTATATCGAAGGTTTTGGTTTGCTAGCTCACTGGTGGTAAAAAAGTGATCAGAGATGCTGTCGGTGACAATGCGGTTAATTTCCTCAGGCATGCTCATGTCACCAGAGCGTATGCCGCCCTCCACATGGACTACGGGAATGTTGAGTTTTTTTGAGGTAATGGAACAAGCCATGGTGGAGGTGACATCACCAACTACTAGGACTACTGTGGGAGGGTTTTGCAACAACTCCTTTTCAAATCCGACCATAATTGATGCCGTTTGTTCTGCTTGAGAACCGCTTCCAGCACCTAAATTTGCATCTGGCATGGGAATGCCAAGTTCATCGAAAAAGTCACCAGACATCTTCCGGTCGTAATGCTGACCAGTATGGACTAGGCGAAATTGAATTTTTGCATTATTCTCTTCTTTGATAGCCCTGATAATGGGGGCTATCTTCATGAAATTTGGCCTTGCTCCCGCTACTATAGTTATCTTCATGGGGCAAAGGTAAAAATTACATTAATTAAGCCGGTTAGATAACTCAACAAAGTTATTGTCACTTACAAATGCAGGGATGACACTTTTGAAAAACTTATGCAAAGTCAGCGTATCCTGATTTTTCAAAATATCTTCCAATTCATCAATTTTTTCAGAAATGTCAAAGTTGTTTTCAGTTAATGGCTGAAGTCTTGTCAATTGGGGAACATGGGTTCTTTTCAGCTTTTCGGATCTCTCGTCAAAAAGAGGGAAAGCCTCTTTGGGTTGCAAGTGCTTATTGTAGTGTACTTTAAGTTCAGTGGAAATCTTACCCTCATTTAGCTGAACGGTCTTTTTGACTAACTCTACGAGTTTGATTGGACTGTTTTTTTCCATGGTATATATTTCCCCTCCCTTCCCGATCTGACTAGCAGTAAGTATAAATTTACAGGTTTGTGATGAGGTGAAGTATTGGTGGGTGGTGTCCGGGTGGTGTATATTGATCGTGTCCCCATTTCTGACCTCACTTTTTATTTTTTGAAGACTTTGATCGTTTACACCTAACACTTCCCCGTGCCGAACAGTCATGAATTGGGTTTTTGGGGCAAAGCTAGGCAGGTCATTTTTGTATTTCACATACATCTCTGCCAGTTTTTTGGAGGCTCCGATTATTTCTGTTGGATTTACAGCTTGATGAGATGAAATAAGGATGAATTTTTCCACATCATACTCAAGTGCTAATTCTGAAAGGTTCTTTGTTGTCAATACGTTTGCCCTGACAGCTTCTTCAGCATACACTTCCATCATCGCCGGATCATGGAAAAGCGCGGCATGATAAACTAATTCTGGGCGGTGGGCCTCAAACAATGCCCTCACTCTACCCTTGTTGCGAATATCAATCACGGCTGTGGTGACATGGCTTTTAAGCTTAAGTTGCTTAATTCTAAAACTTAGATCAGCTATTGCAGCTTCAGATCTATCTATAATGATGATATGTGCAGGGTTTTGATAAATTAGTTGTCTGCAAAGTTCGGATCCCAACTTGCTTCCTGCAGCAGTTATCATTACGGTTTTATTGGAAAAGAAATGTTTTTTGCTGCTTGTAGCTTTCTCAACTGGAGCTTCTTGAGTCAAGTAGTCTTCGATCACGGCTTTTTTTAAAACATATTCTCCTTCATTAATATCCCATTCATTAGATGGGGTTAGCAAACTGGGGTGGATACCGTTTTGAAGGCATGCATTGATATAAGTTCTTTTTTCTTCCAAGGATAGTCCTTCCTCGCTAATGAAGACTTCGGTGATTTTATGTCTGGCAATTACCTTGTGAAGCTCATCAAGGTTTTCATAAATGGGAGGCCCAAGTATTTTTCTACCGGATTCTGTGAAATTTTCTGATACATAGGCCTGAATGAAATGAAGGGGAAACCCTGCATTTTTCAGTACCCTTCTTGACATAGCCTGGGATGCGTTATGTGCAATAATTAAAATGTTTTTCTGTACTTGGTGGGTCTGGGACAGATAATCAACCCCCTGACGCAAAGCCATTCTGGTAAATGTAAGGCCGAAAAGAGAAACGCCTAATCCAATAGATATCACTCTACTTCCGGGAAGGAGGGATAGCCCAAAGATGAGTCTATCCACAAAAGAAAAAATCGCTATCATGACAGTACTGACTATCAATGTTCTCAGGATTGAAAGCACCTCTTGCACTAAGTTGTCATCTGCGGAAAGAAGATGGTTTTTTAACAGGTAACAGGAAAATGTAGCAATGGTGGCAAAGAGAATGCCTCCCGCCAAGAATCCTGAAGAAGCTAATAGACTGAAGTTGAAATCGGATATAGCGAAGTAGCTGAGAATGCTTGCATGGAAAAACACCAAGAAGTCCAAAGCTAGTACCATCCATCCTGGAAGTAGGCTGTGAGAAGGTTTAGTCACGGTTAAATTGGGCAAAGTGGGCAAATTATTTCGGGTTTTAGGCGGAATTCCCTCCTACCAATGCTTCATAATGACAATAATCCTATCATTAATATCAAATATGATAAATATATCTATTAATCAAAAGAATCTTTTACAATAATAATTCATTTTATGCAGTTAAAAAAACTTAATAATGATGTGATTTTCAGAGGATTGAGATATTTAGTTTTAACCTCAATTAAAAACCGCTTGGTGGTAGGTTTAATGCATTTCACCCTTTAAATACTTATACAACTTTTCATAAACTGATTCAATTGTATTGATTAGAATCCGAAAATTCATCTGAAGGTGTCAAATGTTACATTTTGTAATACATTTCTTGCAACTTGAAATTGAAATAATTATATTCAAAAATAGTTAGCTGTACTTTAGTGATTTTTTTATGCGCTCAAACTATTTAAGAGGTCCTGTGAGAACCGAAGTGGAGTGCAGAATATTTTAGAAAATGCAAGGAATAATTTGTTTAATTAAAATGTGGAGTTGGATGAAAGTAGCTGTAAAAAACGTGCTTAATAATGTTTTAAGGCCGTTGGGATTGTCGATTAATAAGATTGATAAAACCAGGCAAACTGTTGATTTAAGAGCAAAAGTGAAGAGTCCACTAGAGGGTTATTATTGGACCTGCGGAGCGCCATTTGTCATGAATGTGAAGGTGAAAAAGTGTTTTTGCATAGAGTTTCCCGGTGCTGCTGAATACAATCCGTTTATCGCCACTTTGCGGTTGTATGGGGAGGGTTTGTGCGACAAATATGAGGGTTCTCCTTTAGAGAATTTTTATAAACATTGGCAACCTGGGGACTCCGATGGTTATTATAAAAATGGAAAAGAACTCGCTCCGCCATGGGAACAGGGTTTTAAGAAAAAAATCCATCTTTCCGAAGCAAGGATGAAACGGAATGACTTTCTCAAGGCTCAGTCGGAGTTAAGTGAACTTGGTGAAATCAAGGGGCAACTAAAAAAAGGTCCTGTCACCAAAAGTTTTGGTAAAGTCACTTTTCAAAGATTCACAGGTCTTTACGACTCCATTAAGGAAAACGGCTTTGAACCAGAAAAAATGGGTGGGCATATCACTGGTAAGCTTTATGTACGAGATGGGTCAGATTATCGCGTTGCTGTTAGTGGAGGCAAACATCGGATGACAGTTCTGCAGGCGTTGGGGTTTACAAATGTACCCATCCAGCTTTCAACTATAGTAGTTAAAAGGGAAGATGTAAAGTATTGGCCAAATGTGCGAAATGGAAATTATACTGAGGAAGAAGCATTGGCATATTTTGACCGAATTTTTGAAAATGAGCACCCCTTACAATGGGAACCCATGGATTCTTGGAAAAAAATAATGGCTGTAGCTGTTTAGCTTCTAGGTATCTTTTTTATAAATTATATTACCTTCTTTATCCCATTCGGCTTTTATGAAAGGTGTGAAATTCTTAGTATATGGGGCTTCCTGATACTGGATTTCACGCTTTTTTATAGTTTTGTCCTTGTTTGTATGCCAATATTCAGTCCAAACTCCTACTTTTTCCCCATATTGGTATTCGCCGGTGACGGCCACCTGTCCATCCTCGTAAAAATGAAAAAAATTGCCTTCCTTTAAGTCATACTCCATGGGAGTAACCTTTTCGATTTTCCGGTCGGTACGGTTATAATAGGTTACCCGACTTTCTTTTGGCCACCCTTCGGCAAAATGTGCTTTGTCGACCAATATGTTTTTACTATCATATTTCATCCAACGGCCATGCTTGGTGCCGAAATAAAACATGCCTGACTCCACTACAATATCACCGTTTTTTTTCTCATAAGGTCCGTGAAGGAGATAACCTCTGCTGGAATCAAAGTTTTTCGTCCGGATCACATTGTCCTTTTTGTCAACCCAGTAAATATCCCGGATATAAGGGTCAACATGTCGGGTTTCTAGGCTATAGTGGAAGAATTCATAGATGGTCTGATTGCGGAATGTCTGCTTGAGATAGGATTTCTTGGTCTTGACATTATAATAGACGTTCTTTTTCTTCTTTTTCTTTTTTTTTCTATCCTCTTTTTGGCGCTCGTCAGCCTCGTTAAACAAAAGAGTAGGGGCAGAGGTGGGCAACAGTCTGTTGCTGACGATTCCTGAGGAGTCAGACTCGGACTCCTGGGCAAATAGCACTTGCAAGGGTGCTGTCAGAATCATAAAAATTAATATCTTCCTCATTAAAAGAACAACGGATTGCAGGCTGGTTTATTTTTTGTGAAAAATGCGAAAAGGTTTCTATTTCCGCAAAGGTTTAGATTATCCAAGCATAATACTTAATTTTGGCAAATTATAAAAAATACCTCATTTATGAACTCGATTTTATCCGACCGCATCAACAATATGGAAGAATCGGCCACTTTAGCCATGGCCAAGAAAGCAAGAGAACTTAAGTCTCAAGGCGTTGACATCATCAGTCTTAGCTTGGGTGAACCGGATTTTAAGACCCCGGAGCATATCCAGCAGGCCGCTAAGGATGCCATAGACGAAGGGAAATGGTTTGCTTACCCACCTGTGGCTGGTTATAACGATCTTAGGGAAGCCATTGCTAAAAAGCTGAGAGATAAAAACCACATTGCCGAAGCCAAAGCTGAAAATATCGTGCTTAGTACCGGGGCAAAGCATTCTATTGCCAATATTTTCATGTGTCTGTTGAATGAGGGAGATGAAGTCGTGATTTTTAGCCCCTACTGGGTGAGTTATGCCGAGATCATCAAATTAGCCGGTGGGGTACCGGTATTGATCGAGGGCAACTTGGAAAATAACTTTAAAGCTTCCGCTAAGCAATTAGAGGCAGCGATGACTGATAAAACTAAGGCTGTCATTTATTCTTCGCCATGCAATCCCACAGGATCTGTTTTTAGCAAGGAAGAATTAGAGGCAATTGCGGGTGTTGTCAAGAAAAAAGACGATGTCATGGTGGTGGCCGACGAAATATATGAACTCATTAATTTCTCAGGAGCTCACTCCAGTATTGCAAGCTTTGATGGGATGTTTGATAGAACGATCACAGTAAACGGCTTCTCAAAAGGCTACGCTATGACAGGCTGGAGAGTGGGATATATCTGTGCACCCTTGGAGATAGCCAAAGCTTGCGAGAAAATGCAGGGACAATTCACCTCTGGTGGTAACACTATTGCGCAAAGAGCGGCCTTGGTTGCCATCAATGGGAATCATGGCCCATCTGAAAAGATGGCGGAAGCCTACTTGAAGAGAAGAGAGTTGGTCTTGGGGTATTTAAGAGAGATTCCAGGATTGGAGACTCATGTGCCTGAGGGAGCATTTTACTTTTTTCCCAAAGTGACTTCTTTTTTCGGAAAGTCGGCTGGTAAGCATACTATCGAGAATGCAGATGATCTATGTATCTACTTGTTGGAAGAGGCGAATGTGTCACTAGTTACCGGTGGAGCTTTTGGAGCACCTCAGTGTGTAAGGCTATCTTATGCGGCATCTGAAGCAGAACTCACTGAAGCCCTAAAAAGAATTAAAGAAGCTTTGGCCAAATTGAAATAAGCTTTTCCAAAAATTATGGTCCAAATTCTTGTAATAACACCGGTAAAAGATGCTCTTGATAACACCCTCCAGACTGCTAAAGCCATTGCGGCTTCCACTCTGGAAGTGGAGCATGTGATCTTTAATGATTTCAGTTCTTATGAAACCACAAAAGCGCTTACCGAAAATGCCAAGAATTTGGGCTATAGATTGGTCAATTTGGAAGATCATGTGAATACAGTATCTCCCAATTATAAAGTCGTGCTGCAGATGGCTCAAAAGGAAGCACTTTCCAAAAATCTACCTTTGATCGTGGTGGAGTCTGATGTGGAGGTGAAGCCAGATACCTTCCGGCAGATGTTGGATTTTAGCAATCTTCATAAAAAGTCGGGGTTGATAGGGGCTATCACTGTGGGATACGACGGCCAAGTGAATTTTCCTTATCTAAAATTTAAGGATGTAAAGGAACCTGTGGTCAAGACCAAACGGAGCCTTAGCTTTTGCTGCACACTTTTTACTTCATCGTTTATGCAGGAATATGATTTCCAACACCTGGATAATTCCAAAGACTGGTACGATACCTTCATGTCTTATAAGGCGGTAGAATTGGGTTATGAGAACTTCATCCTAATGGATACGCCTGTACTTCATAAACCCCATGGCAGCAGGCCATGGAAGATGCTCAAATACTCCAATCCCATTAAATATTACTGGAAAAAATTCTGGGGAGGAAAAGACAAAATCTAACTTATCATTTAAACTTAGGAATCTTGAATTTAGCAGCTAAAGTTAAGTTGTATGTGTTGTTTTATAAAAAAAACACAGAACTCAAGCTTGATGATTTATATGTGCCTCTGATGTGCGGGAATTATAGGTTCAAAGAGGGTGCGGGTATGATCGGGGATGATTCGGGTGACCACATTTCTGAGAAAAACGCTTATTTCAGTGAGTTGACAGGGATATATTGGATGTGGAAAAACACTAATCATGAAACTGTTGGCGCCTGTCATTACCGCAGGTTTTATACGCTCACGGAAAAATATTCCAATAACCCCGTACTCAATCTCACTAAGTTCATTTCAGGAAAGTTCCGATTTAAAAAAGGTCTTATTTACAGCAATGATCACACGTACTGGGAAGATAAATTGTTGACTGAGGAGCAGCTTTCGGAAATCCTTCAAAACTACGACGGCGTGCTCCCTAAGGCAAGGGTTTTTTCCAGAACCACTGACAAGCAATACAGTCGCCACCACAACCCTCATGACCTTCTAGTGGTCGAGCAGATTTTAAAAGACAAATGTCCCGAATATTTGCGCGCTTATAATGTTTTGAAGCAGAGAAATACCTTACATGCTAATAATATGTTTATTCTCAAACAGCCCTATTATGATGAATTCATGAAATGGTGGTTTGAGATGATGTTTGAGTTTGAAAAAAGAGTTAATCTTCAAGAATATACCGGTTATCAGGAAAGAATTTTGGGTTTCATAGCCGAACGGTTGCTGAACATCTGGTTTATTGAAAAAAATCTGAAGATTAAAGAGCTCAATGTGGTTTATTTTAAAAAATTCAAATTCGAATAATCATATAAGGCCAGCTTCCAAGTTGGCCTTTTTTATTTTTAATTTTTTTGACAAGTTATTTACCCACATTTATTCAGTTATTTTAAAAAAAAAATAAGATTTTTTCAATAAAAAATTATTTAATAAGATTCAATATTATGAACAGTCACGAGTTAGTTTTAGAGACTGCTCAGTCAATAGTATTCAGGCGTGATTCCGAAATAATCCTTATTTTATGCTGTTATGATATGTTTTTTCATGTTTGCACACTCCATAAGGTTCAGCGGGATAGCGTGTAATGGGTATTTGTTAGGAAAATACAACATATCTTAAAATAGTCAAAAAATGATCGGTGTAATTTTTTTGCTAAAATATCGAAAAATACCGTGATCGCGGTATTGATTTGTACCTCATGAGTTTTGTACCTTTGTAATGGGTGATTAAGCAACTTTTTCCGCTTTTTATTTTTTAATGTTGAGTCTGATCTGGCCGGTATTGCGAGAATCATTTTTTCTATCACCAGATCTTGTTTGTTTGGTTTATTTTAAATTAAGATCCGGGCGGGTAGCCCGGATTTTTTTGTTACATTCCTGTATTAATTCTTTTTTGGAGGAGTTTTTGAATACCATTCAGTAGGACTAATAGGGAAAGTAAATTTTACCGAGTATGTTGTCTTTAATTTGTTCAGTGCTATTGATTTTTGGCGTGTATCTGTTAGGTGCCCTTTCATTTTTTCCAAGGGACAGCTATGACAGACTGAAGTATAAGTTTAGATCCGCGGCTGAAGGCCGGAGTATTTACCGGTCTTTTTTTTCTAGAATATATCTAATCTCCTCCCTCATAGCAATGCTTCTTACCGCAACAGTAGTCTACTTCTTCATTTCATGAACATACCTTAAGTGTTTGCCGTTGTATTGCCGGAAAAGGCATAATTGCCTGGTTTTTTGTGAAGAATATTTATGAAAACGTTTTTAATACTTTTATCCTTACTTATAGTGATTATGCCAACCGAATCAAAGGCTCAGATGGCTGATGATAAGGAAAATACCTATTATCAAACCTTTCCAGATCATATCATGGGAAGGTTGTATTTGAGCAGAAAATATACATCTATTTGGCTCCGTGATAATGTGGAAGGTCAATCCTATTTGTTTGCGCCTAACTCCACCCTTAATCACGGGGTTGGGGCCACTTACAAGTGGGCTACACTTAATTTGGCCTATGGCTTTGATGCCTTGAATCCCAACAAAGGAAGGGGGGATACCCAATACTTGGATCTACAAGCTCATGCTTATCCCAAAAATTTTGTATTGGACTTCTTTGGACAATTCTATCGTGGCTATCATCTAGCCGAAAGAGAGGTTGGCGCACCACCTGATGAGCGTTATTATACTGATCCAAACTTGCGCTTGACTAAAATAGGTGTTTTTTGGCAATACCTTTTCAATCCAGATAAATTCTCTTTCAGAGCTGCATTTCTTAATAATGAATGGCAGAAGAGGTCTGCAGGAAGTTTTATGGCCGGATTTGAGATCTATGGTGGTAGGGTTTTAAGTGACAGTCTACTTTTGCCCGAAACGATGGTACTTAATCCAGAAAGAAACTTCAGGACTTTGAGGTTTTTTGAATTGGGACCAAATATTGGATATGCATATACTCTTATTATCAAAAAGCACTGGTTTATCACGGGTGCCGCCTCAGCCAATTTAGGGTTTGGCTACTCTCAGCAAGAAGGACATCCTGAAAGAAATACAGAGTGGGGAATAAATCCCAACCTATTTCTCAGAGGTTTTGCGGGGTATAATTCCGAAAAATGGTCAATTAATGCGAACTATGTCCATAACCGTGTTCGCCTCATTGAAAATCAAGGATTTTCACAGTCGGTGATGACAGGAAATTATAGACTTAATTTCGTTTATAGATTCCTGCCAGGCCCACAGCTAAAGAAGTATCTAGAAGTGCTCGATTTCATGGAGTAAAATCATAAAAAATAAGTCCCTGTAATAGAGATAAAAAGCCTTTTCACATGAAAAATTATAAGTTTTTTTATGGGCGTTGTTTGGATAAAATCAAACAACCTGTTATGTTTGCATCACGTTAAACGAAAGGGGTTAACGATAACAAAAATTCCTCCTTAGCTCAGTTGGTTAGAGCATCTGACTGTTAATCAGAGGGTCCTTGGTTCGAGCCCAAGAGGAGGAGCAGAAGCCTTGCAGAGATGCAAGGCTTTTTTTATATTGTATATTTTTTAAATGTTAATTATTATGGAAAACTTTTATGTGTATATTCTTTACTCCGCTTCTTTGAATAAATTTTATGTTGGGCAAACTGGGGCCCTTGATCAAAGAGTTACTTTTCACAACGATGCAGAAAGGAATAGGATTTGGACCCGAAGGGGGATTCCTTGGGAATTAAAACGTGCTTTTCAAATGGAGAGTAGATCAAAGGCCTTTAAAATTGAGAGATTGATGAAAAGTAAGAAGTCGCGCCAATATATAGAAGAAGTAATTGAAAAGGGTGAAATTGGTTTGAACATCTGATCCCGCTTTGGCTGGAAGGGTCCTTGGTTCGAGCCCAAGAGGAGGAGCAGAAGCCTTGCAGAGATGCAAGGCTTTTTTTTGGTTACCGGTTTTATTTACTGGTTGTGGAATTTTGGAATTTGAGTTAGTGAGCCCGCAATGGCGAGATGGAGCGCTGGTCAAAAACTTCAAGTCAAGCTTTTAAAATATTTTTGTTACTCTCTGCAATAAAGTAATTTTTTTTAAAAAGTACTCTTTTCAAAATAAGGTATTCAGATCATCGTTTCTTGATTGTATTAAAAAGGAAATGTCTTCTATTACTTATTTACCCTGGTTATATGTTATGAACTCTACTTGTTTTGTTACATTGGAAAGAAGGTCGGGTGGAAAGATCATGGTGAGTCCAGAACTCCCAGATGAAACCCAAGCCGCTCAATTCCTTCAGCTATTATTGCTTGATATCGGTCATTTCATCATGTTTTATAGGCATGATAACCACACATTTCTCAATGATGATTTCATTTTGGCAGTTGAGCCTTTGGAGGACTGTCTCGATATGGATTTGATAATTGACGATGCCTCGGGGTTGAGGGTGGTGGATCTCAGTTTTGAGGCTGCGATGAATTTTATTGAGGGCCGAAAACCTAGCATATAACTATCAATAATTAAGGTCATTTAGGTCTTGCTCTTTGGTGGGGATGCTGATTTTTTCCAAAAAAGACCCGTTGGCGTCCAACTTTATTCCTGTGAGACAAATTCCTTTATAGGCACCAGTGTCAATGTTCCAAGCCTGAGAATAAGGGTTGAATGCTGGTTTTCCGGTAGAAAGTGGCGTGTGTCCAATGATTTGAGTTTTTCCCAAAGGTTTTAGTTTTCCCCTGTTCCATAATATGCCTGATGGATGGTTTGGATTGAGGTATTCCGGGTGATCAGTGATTCCGGCATGAGAGACTATTATGCTGTCTGATTCAAAATACAGCGGTAATAATTCAATCCATTGCAACACCACCTCGAGATCTTGTTGAGTCTCTTCAAATTGCCTGAAGGTATCTGTTCCCCCATTGTAAAGCCAATTACTGTTTTTTTCGCTGAAAAAATTAAGCATCATCTGCTCATGGTTACCCTTAAGGAAATGGGTGCAATCAGGAAAAGTTCTGGCCAATTGCCTGCAATATGAAATAACTTTTGGAGAATGAGCTCCCCGGTCAATAAGGTCTCCCACCTGAATGAGGATTTCATTTTCCCTATCCCAATGTGATATAAGTTCCTCAAAGGTGAAAAAACAGCCGTGAATGTCTCCAATTATAAAATACTTTTCAACCATCTTTTTTGCCTTCCATTGGATTACCTCTTACTAACTCTTTACGCAAAAAACCTTCTTTAGGGTAAGACTTTATGTGTAGGTCCCTTTGGGGAAAAGGGATTTCAATTTCATGCTCCTTAAATGCTTTATAAATGGCTGTCATAATCTGGCTACGGATGCTAATCCATGTGCTAATGTCAGCTACCCAAAACAGCATCCTGAATTCCACCGCACTATCAGCAAAGGTCTGTAAGTATACAGCAGGCTGTGGAATGGTTAATATCCCATCGTGATCCATTACATTTTCCAATATATTGGTGACCTTATCAGCGTCAGAACCATAAGCTACTCCAATAAACAACTCCACTCGACGTGTTTTATCTGACAAGGTCCAATTGATCAAATGTTCAGAAAGGAGGTCACCGTTTGGGATAATAACCTCGGAGCCGTCGTAGGCTTTGATCTTGCTTGCCCGAATACCTATTTCTTTGACCGTGCCGCCTCGATTGCCGATCTCAATCATGTCCCCAATCTGAATAGGACGCTCGAAAGCCAAGATGACACCACTGACGAGGTTGTTTACAATGGTTTGTAAACCGAAACCTATACCCACACTGAGTGCACCCAATACAATAGCCGCTTTTTCCAAAGAGATTCCAGAAGCTGTGATGGCAAGTAAAAAGCCGGCTGTCAAAACACCCAGCCGGATCAATAAAATGGACGAGCCTAATCTCTGGGTCCTGGAACTAGCTTTTGCCTCATCCTTCATTTCTGCAAAATATGCAATATTTCGAGCAAGCACGGAGGAGGCCCATATTAAAGCAATGAATACCAGGATGCTTCCTAAGGTGAAATTAAAGGAGCCAAAATGCCTTTCGAAGGTGAGAATCTCACCAAGTTGTAGGGAAAGATATTCATAAACATTAAGATTGCTTGTGAAATAGTACACCCAAATGACGGTGGCTATGCCAATAAGGAAGTTTTTTAGTCTTTTGCGTATGCTTTTGAAATCAAAATAAGAAGCAAACTCTTTTTGGTTATTTTTCCCCAACTCTAATTGGAGGTATATAGCCTCCAAAATAATAGTGACGAAAGCATATAGAGTAATGGCCTGAACCAAACTATTTGTGGAGGCAACCCCCAGCATCTTTGATAAGCTATAGCGACCCAGAATGTTAGCGAAAAAAGAGATCACCTGCATGCCGAAATACAGGTATATGAAAAAGTTGATGTATTTAGGGTATTTCTCAGGCTGCGATTCCAATACTCTAATGGCTAGATAAGCCAAAGAAATACCTGCAAGGTTGAGCAATAACAAAAACCACCTTTCCTTAAATGCTATTTCCACATATAAATTGCTTAAAGAATAGCACAGGAAAATAGCAAGAATGCCTATCCAGAAATAGTAGGCCTTCTTGTCCAGTGACTTATTAATTAGCACAGTTGCAACGGCTGCTGTCAAGGTCAAGATTAGCTGAACAAATACCGTTGGCGGATTGAGATAAAAAAATGGAGTCAATGGCAGGATTGCTAAAAGCGTACTAAGTGCGGGGCTGGTTGGAATGAATGATACCCTTTCTAATATAATGGCCGCAAAATCTTTTTCCCGTTTGATTCTTCTCAGCAAAATGCTAAACCAAATAAAACAGCCCAAAGCAAATATGCTGATGATCACATGCCGATCTAGGTTTTCACGCATGTATCTGGAAAGTATTAACTCGTTAAGGGCAATCGACTCCTTCATTAATCTGGGGATTCTTTTCTGCTCCACTTGCTCGGCGCTCTCCCAGATAAAATTATTTTCTTTTGCAAAAAGCCTTCTTTCAAGCTGTCTCTGTCGTTCGTCTATCTCTTCGTCAAAATCATTTAAAGTGATTATGGTGGAGGAAACTCTGCTTTGCGCACGCGCTAGTTTAAGCCGTTGGGCATGATATGAGCTATCTGCTTTGCTAAGCCTTTCTCGAAGTAGGTGTGCTTGTTTTTGGTATTCGGGGAGCAGGGAGGTGTCTCGAAGAGCAAACCTGAGATCCTCATCCTCTTGGATAGAAAGAATTTCTTCACCAATACTGTTAAGATCTTGGTTTCTTTCCGTGATGGTCTGTTGCCATGATTCGACTTGAGTTTTAAAATTTTGTACCAGATTTTCTATGGCTCCTAGATACCGAAGATTCAAGGAAGACTCTCTATATTGGAGCCTTTCCCCTACGGTTTCGATCACCTGCTCGATATGGGGGAGTTCTTCATATAGGGTTAGAGTGTCAAGTTTTCGAGATAGCCCCGCATTGATATGGTTGAGAGAGATCGTATATGTTTCATTTTTTCTTATCAGTTCCTCCAAGGAAATTGATTTTTTCTCAACCGTCTTAGCTGTGTCCGTAGCCGTTAGAAATGTGTCAGCCACCGCGGGCTCTTGGGAAAGACTCAAGTAAGGCTGAAGGAAAGCGATCAAAGATAACGCTGTGAACAAAAACCTTTTCATAGATTAATAGGCATGGGGTAAAGGGCCACCCTTTAAGTGAGGCCGCATTGATATACATGCAGCAATTAGCATTCCGATAAATTGTCAGTTCTTGATAATGATTACTGACATTTTTTCTTAAAATAAGAATAATATATTGAAATGCTAGTCAAAGTGTCGTTAAAATCAGTCAATAATTTAAATGGTACAAATTTGTATAGGTGTAAGGTGATATAAGGAATTATTCATTAACCAAAATATTAACCGTTATGACTCTAATGAAATACAACCAGTTGGAGCAGAATTATCCAAGCACCTTCAGTGGGCTTTTGGATAAATTCTTCAATGAAAATGTGGGAAGTACTTTAAAGCAATTTTCCCCTGCCGTGGATGCCTCTGAAGAGGCAAGCCAATATCAAATCCAAGTGGCCGTACCAGGCTTAAAGAAAAAAGATTTTCATATTGAACTAGTTGATGGCAAGTTGACTATTTCTGGAGAAAGAAAGATCGAGGAAAATAAAGAGGGTAAAAACTTCCATACCATAGAAACCCAATACGGAAGTTTTACCAGATCTTTTTTCTTACCTGATGATGTCCACCAAGAGAAGATATCCGCTATTTATGAGGATGGTCTGCTAAAGCTGACCCTCCCTAAATCAGAAATGGCAACCAAGAAATATAAAATAGAAGTAAAATAACGGTAAGTGGGCAAAACCCACTTATTGTTTTTTGGTTAAGTATATAGAAGAATGCTAACAAACCCAAATGTGGGTTAAATGGTGTTAAATACTAGTTGTAGTACTTGACCAATAGGAACCCAATCCTGTAAATTTCGTGTATTGAAGTAAAAGAAAGTAAAAATTTGAATAATATGAATAGAAGCCAGTTTTTTCTTGGGATAGTGTTGGCATCCTTGATAGGTGGTATTGTGGCTTTAGCTGGAGCCAGCTATTTTGCCAATCAACAGCCCGCGACTACAAATTTCAATAACGATAACAATACCAGCTTGGTCAACTGGCTAAGCGATGAACGCTTCAATGTTCCCGATGGTATTAACTTCGTGGCTTCGGCCGAAATGGTTACTCCTGCTGTAGTACACGTTAGGAGCACGGTGACAGTGGGGCAGCAGGGCCGAGGATTTAGTCCGTTTGAAGAGTTCTTTGGGTTCAAATCCCCCGAGCCTCGTGAAGGACCTAGTAGGGAAGCTAGAAGCTCAGGCTCTGGTGCTATAATTTCCCAGGATGGTTATATCGTTACAAACAATCACGTAATCGAGAACGCTAATAGAGTTGAAGTAACTCTTGAGGACAACAGAAGGTATACTGCCAAAGTGATCGGGACCGATCCAACAACTGACTTGGCATTGTTGAAAATTGAAGATACCGGTTTGCCTTTTATTAGGTTTGGTGATTCAGACGTGGCAAAAGTAGGAGAGTGGGTTTTGGCTGTGGGTAATCCGATGGATTTGACCTCTACGGTGACCGCGGGTATCATCAGTGCAAAGGCTAGAAACATTAGAATTCTTCGCGATGAAAACAATTTGCAGGTAGAAGCATTTATTCAGACAGATGCTGCGGTGAATCCAGGTAACTCAGGCGGACCGCTTGTAAATCTCGCTGGAGAAATCATTGGGATCAATACAGCCATCGCCTCACGTACAGGAGGGTTTAGCGGATATTCTTTTGCAGTTCCAAGTTCCATCGTTCAGAAAGTAATGGATGACTTACTTGAATACGGAACAGTGCAGAGGGGTTTATTAGGAGTGCAGATTAATGATGTCAGCCCTGAGTTGGCCGAATACCTTGGAAAAGAGATCAAAGAAAACCGCGGTGTTTACGTGATAGAGGTCAATGAAGGAAGCGGTGGAGCCGAAGCAGGATTGAAATCCGGAGACGTAATTATTGGAGTAGATGGTGTAACTACTTATACTACTTCCAAGCTTCAAGAAATGGTGGCAAGAAAGCGGCCTGGGGATAAGGTAGAGATCAAATATATCCGTGATGGCAAGGAAGAGACTACAAAGGCGACTCTTAAAAACTTTAGCGGCGACACAAAAATAGTTAAGCGTGAGGTACCAAAGACCACAGAATTTGAGAGTGTAGGTTTTGAGGATGTAAGAGGTAATATCAAAGACCGTTTGAACATTGATGGCGGTGCGGTGATTACATCTTTGAACAATGACAAATGGAAAGAAACCGGTGTTAGAGAAGGATTCGTGATTACTCAAATCGGTAGAACGAAAATAAAAAATGCCGAGCATTTGATTGAAGTATTAAAGAAAAACAAAGGCGAAGAGGTAATGATCCTAGGTGTTTACTCAAGCGGGCAGCAGGCATACTTCGAAGTCGAATTGGATAAATAAAATTATTGGTAGTGTTTAGTTGGTTTATGTTAGATGAAAGGGCCGTCCATTTTGGGCGGCCTTTTTTGTGAGCTGTTCTTTTTCGAAAGACGGGTTAGGCAGATAAGGTGTTTTTTTGCTGAGGTTCCTTGGGCGTGGAGGTGTAATGTAGTAGATTTGAAATAGTACTATTTGATAAAATTGTAATCTTAAATTCATGGCAGATAATTTTGGAATAAAGGAAGCTCTGCAAAGGCTTCAGATCAAAGATGAGAACTTGGGTACTTCCACCGGTAACGATTGGATTGACACCAATGGAGAATATATCACCTCCTCTTCCCCAGCGGATGGAGAGGTAATTGCCAAAGTACAGGTTTCAAGCCGCGAAGGCTATGAACAAGTCATCACCAAAGCAGAGGAAGCTTTTAAAATATGGAGAAAAATGCCTGCTCCACAACGGGGTGAGATTGTAAGACAAATTGGCAATGCACTTCGAGAAAGAAAAGAGGACCTTGGAAAGCTTGTTTCTTATGAGATGGGCAAATCATATCAAGAAGGCCTTGGTGAAGTTCAGGAGATGATTGACATTTGTGACTTTGCGGTAGGCCTTTCCCGCCAGCTTTACGGGCTTACCATGCATTCCGAGCGCCCCGGTCACAGAATGTACGAGCAATGGCATGCATTAGGAATAGTGGGTATTATTTCGGCTTTCAATTTCCCGGTGGCCGTTTGGTCTTGGAACACCATGTTGGCTTGGGTTTGTGGTGACGTTTGTGTTTGGAAGCCATCTGAAAAAGCTCCAATCTCAGGTCTGGCCTGCCAGCATATTGCAGCCTCGGTATTCAAAGCCAATGATTTGCCGGAAGGTATTTCATCTATTATAATCGGAGATTACAAAGTTGGCGAATACCTATCTCACGATCCAAGAGTTCCTTTGGTTTCAGCCACAGGTTCCACCCGAATGGGTAAATTGGTCGGTGAGGCAGTAGGCTCTAGATTGGGCAGGTCACTTTTGGAGTTAGGTGGAAACAATGCTATCATAATCACCAAAAATGCGGATCTGGACATTGCTATCCGAGGAGCGCTTTTCGGAGCAGTGGGTACATGTGGGCAGCGTTGTACTTCGACAAGAAGGTTGATCATTCATGACAGCGTATATGAGGAAGTGAAAAATCGACTTGCTTCCGCTTATACTAAATTGGTTATCGGGAATCCTCTGGACGAGAAAAATCATATGGGTCCATTGATCGATAAAGATGCTGTAGACGCCTACCTTGGAGCTATCGAGAAAGTGAAAGCCGAAGGAGGTAAAGAAGTCGTTGCAGGAGGTGTGCTGGAAGGTGAGGGGTATGAGTCTGGCTGCTATGTGAAGCCATGTATTTACGAGGCAGAAAATCATTTCCAAATCGTGCAGCATGAAACTTTTGGACCGATTCTTTATATCATGAGGTACTCTGAATTGGAAGAAGCGATTCAGAAGCATAATGGAGTGCCTCAGGGTCTTTCTTCTGCTATCATGACTACCAATATGCGTGAAGCAGAATTGTTCCTTTCTGTAGCCGGTTCTGACTGCGGAATTGCAAATGTCAATATCGGTACCTCAGGGGCTGAAATTGGTGGGGCTTTTGGAGGTGAAAAAGAAACCGGTGGAGGTAGAGAATCCGGATCTGACGCCTGGAAGGCTTACATGAGAAGGCAAACCAATACTATTAATTATACAACAGAATTGCCATTGGCGCAGGGGATTAAATTTGACATTTAATCTAAATCCAGCCTTAATCGTTTTAAATAAAATGCTCCCAAGTCTTTGGATTTGGGAGCTTTTTTATGGTTAAATTTGAATATGGAAAACTTGGAAATAGTCGATTACACTGCTGATCTGGCTCCTTATTTTGCCAGTATCAATAAAGAATGGGTGGAGCAGTATTTTTCACTGGAGCCATTTGACATCGCTCAGCTGGATGATCCTCAAGGCTATATTATGGATAAAGGAGGAGAGGTGTTGTTTGCCAAATTAAATGGTGAGATTGTGGGGACCGTGGCATTAGTCAAAACCGGTGAGGAAAGGGTCTACGAGGTGATAAAAATGGGTGTGCTTCCCTCTCATCAAGGGAAAGGAATAGGCTTGATATTATTGGAGGCAATAACAGAAAAGGCAAAGGAGAAAGGGGCTGCAAAAATTATTTTATACAGTAGCTCTAAACTCCAATCTGCTCTAAAGCTTTATCAAAAGGCTGGTTTCGTAAGCGCGGTTAAAGAGTGTGGAAAATATGAGAGGTGTGATGTGAAGATGGAGCTGGAGATTGGTACTTCAACCAAAAAAAGCCTCATGTGAGGCTTAAAATGTGGGAGTTGAGGGATTCGAACCCCCGACCCTTCCGCCCCGTGGGGTCGGGATGCACTGAACCATCTGAGCTAGAGAGTTGGGTTGATTAGTTTCTTAATTCTATGCTTACTTTTCCATCTTTTTATCTCTAATTCCCTTCGGTAAGCTTGAGTCTTGTCTGGAAAAGGCTCCAGGTGTGCGATTTCCCAATCTTTTGCTTTTGAGGTAAAACCGGTATGGTCAGATAAGTGCTTGCGAAGTCTTTCCTCGATAGGTTCTGTTGTGTGGCCAATATAAAACCTGTCGAGTTTTTTAGAGAAAAGTATATAGAGAACGGCTTTCAAAAAAAAATAGTTTATAACCAAAAAAAGCCTCATGTGAGGCTTAAAATGTGGGAGTTGAGGGATTCGAACCCCCGACCCTCCCGCCCCGTGGGGTCGGGATGCACTGAACCATCTGAGCTAGAGAGTTGGATTGATTAGTTTCTTAATTCTATGCTTACTTTTCCATCTTTTTATCTCTAATTCCCTTCGATAAGCTTGAGTCTTGTCTGGAAAAGGCTCCAGGTGTGCGATTTCCCAATCTTTTGCTTTTGAGGTAAAACCGGTATGGTCAGATAAGTGCTTGCGAAGTCTTTCCTCGATAGGTTCTGTTGTGTGGCCAATATAAAACCTGTCGAGTTTTTTAGAGAAAAGTATATAGAGAACGGCTTTCAAAAAAAAATAGTTTATAACCAAAAAAAGCCTCATGTGAGGCTTAAAATGTGGGAGTTGAGGGATTCGAACCCCCGACCCTCCCGCCCCGTGGGGTCGGGATGCACTGAACCATCTGAGCTAGAGAGTTGGATTGATTAGTTTCTTAATTCTATGCTTACTTTTCCATCTTTTTATCTCTAATTCCCTTCGATAAGCTTGAGTCTTGTCTGGAAAAGGCTCCAGGTGTGCGATTTCCCAATCTTTTGCTTTTGAGGTAAAACCGGTATGGTCAGATAAGTGCTTGCGAAGTCTTTCCTCGATAGGTTCTGTTGTGTGGCCAATATAAAACCTGTCGAGTTTTTTAGAGAAAAGTATATAGAGAACGGCTTTCAAAAAAAAATAGTTTATAACCAAAAAAAGCCTCATGTGAGGCTTAAAATGTGGGAGTTGAGGGATTCGAACCCCCGACCCTCTGCTTGTAAGGCAGATGCTCTGAACCAACTGAGCTAAACTCCCAAAATGTTTTTATTATTTTTTTTTTAGTAAGAGTTGGCGGAATCAAACTCCCGTCTCTCCCGCCCTGTAGGGTCGGGATGCTCTGAACCAACTGAGCTAAACACCCAAGAAATAATATTTTGAAAAACCTCACCATATGCAAGGTATAATGGTGGGAGTTGAGGGATTCGAACCCCCGACCCTCTGCTTGTAAGGCAGATGCTCTGAACCAACTGAGCTAAACTCCCGATTTCTTTATCCCATTACCGTTGTAATGGGATTGCAAAGGTAGTTTTAAATTTGATTGCTGCAAATTAAAAAAGCGAAAATCTCAAAGTTTGTTTTTAAGTTATTGATAATGAACTGGAAAATTTAACGCTATTTTTACCTACTCCCAACTGTTGTAGATTGGGTCGGTATTATGATAAAGTGTATAACCTTTTAAGCTAGACAATGTGTATTGGGCGTTTGCCCAATTGCCTTGATGCGTTTTTCTTAAGACCATACTTCTATGCTGACCAGGAAAGAAAATCTCGGCCTTAGTATTATCTGTGTTGAAAATCAAATAAGCTGGCTTTTCGGTTTTTTTGTTTACTGGTTTTAATTTTGTTTCAACTTGCTCTGGGCTAAATAGTGCCAAATGAACTTGAGAATACAATTCATTAGTATCGTCAACACCAGTCATTACAGGAGCATAGCAATCTGTTCGACGAAGAGACGGGGATGAAGTATAATCCAGTTGTTTTGGGTTTCTAAAGGTGGTTCCATCTTGACTAAGTATGCCGAAACCTTCCTTCAATTCACCTTGATCGTATTGGAATGCAACCTGCCGAGTACGCTCTTGACCTTCTACGCGAAAGGTATATGTACCAATCAGCATATTGTCCTCAACTTGTCCTTCAAAATAACCAGTGTTCCTATCCTTTCCGACCTTATCATAACTTAAACTACCTTCCACTTTGGAGTAGTTCTGCTTAATCTCAAAGGCTATTGTACTGCCATCACCGCTAAAGCTATAGCAGCCCGGTGTAAATTTTGAATTTAATAATCTCAACTTCTCCTCGTTGTCCGACTGACAAGATACAATTGTCATCAGGCAAGCTAACATCAACACGTATTTCATTAAGGGCTCTGTTTTATCTTCACTTTGAAAAACGGGAAAAAAAACATTTAAGCCTAATGTTTATCCTTAAAAAATCTAAAGAGAGGCAAATTAATATCTTTCATGAAAAATTACATGGTTATCTGTATAAAAAATTGGATAAATACAACGGATTGTTAGTGTAATGAAAACTTTGGCACCATCTTGTTAAAATATCACTCCTAGTCAAAGATTCTTAAATTAATTACTTATTGCCAATAATATGCAACCTTTTTGCTTTGTATAAAGTAATATTTAGTATGAAGAAGAGCCTGTTATTAGTCCCCCTTTTATTTCTAGCATTTGCCTGCGCTACCGTCAATGTCAATAGCCACTTGCTAGACCCTAATGCTCAAACCCTCCGATACAGCAGTGTGCTTCTTTTGTATTCGGATTCGGAGGAAATGTTTTACGATTGGGATGAAGAAAATTACAATTATGTCCTGTATGGTCAGTTTAATAGCTTAGCTCAAGAAAAATTCAGAAGGGACCTTGGGCAGTCTATATCCAGAAATCTTCAAGGGACCAAAGTCCATAGCGCTGACCAATATTTTGCCATCCATCGCCCTGTCAGTTACCAAGATTTTATGAATAAGCTTGCCGAAATTGACGTGGAAGCTATTCTCCTGGTTAATGCTCGGGCTATCTATCAAGAAGAAGTATTTATAGATGGGGATTCTGTTTTCCGTTCCAACATGGAATTCCAATGCTTTCTCATTGATAAAGAAGATTTATCCAATGTGTATCTGGCTCAAATAGGTGCTCATGGAGCTCCCATCCATAGTAGTATGAATGTAATGGATAGATTTGCCAGTAATTTAGGAAAGGATCTATATGGAAAAGGGTTGATTTCAAATCCCCGGACTTTTGCCCAATTTCCACGATAAGGTATAAACAAAAAGCTCCCGCCTAAGACGAGAGCTTTTGTGTTAATAAAGGTTTACGGTAATTCCTGCCCGCCCCCAACGTCCAGGCATTGGGACAAATCCCGCCTCAATATATTCAGTATCAGTAATATTAGAGACTTCCGCGAAGAACCCAAACGTTTTAAGTCTATTAAAGTCTATCCTAGCATCCATGAGGAAATACGGATCCAAAGCCATTCTTTCTATGTATCGGCCTTTTACGGTAAGCTCGACTCTTTCTGTAAATTGTGCTTGTATACCGGCGATAAACTGATTTCTCATTGCGCTTAGGGCAAACCTGCTATCCACTCCTTCAGCCTGAGTCAAGTTGGCATCTATGAAATTGTAGGACAAGGACAGTTCCTTTAACATCGCATTGGTCCCACCCCAATTTGCTGCATAGGTTACTGAAGTTTCAAATCCATTGAAAGTTACCTCGCTGACGTTTCTTGGCGTCCATCGGTTAGGGTTCACATCCTCATCGCTAGGAGCGCGGTTCCAGTCAATAAGATTATCGGTGTATCTGTTGAAGTACACCGTTTCAAACCTGAATCCTTTTCTGCTAAAAATGTAACCAAACTCAAAGCTCCTTGCCTGCTCAGGTTGCAAATCCGGGTTGCTCAGATTACTGGGGTCTTCGTAATAGAGCTCTGTGAATGATGGGATTCGGTAGCTTATCCCAAAGTTGGTATAAAATCTCGAGCTGTTACTCAATTGATAACCAAGCTCCGCTCCAGGGAAATGTTTCCAGCCATACTCATCATAATAATTGGAATAAAGACCAGCTCGGAAGTCGAATTTGTCCAGAAATTCTATCCTATGCTCGGCAAAGGCTCCTAGGAACTCTCTTTCTCGTTGCCCAAGATTATTGCTATCAATCATCTCTTTTCGGCCTTCTACTCCAAATCCGGTGGTACCCAGGCTGTGCTCATACCGGCCGTTGGCTTCCAAAGCTAACACATCGGAAACATGATTGTTGGTGAAAAACTCTGGCTCAAACCTTCTTAAGCGAAATTCATCAATATTTCTTCTCCAGTAGGCTCTGGTTTGTACCCAAACCGCATCCTTTTTATAAGTATGGCTAAGAGCTGCCAAACCAGTCTGTACGCTTTCCCACTGGTCCGGAAAGGCATCGGTGTAAAATCCGTTTGCACCAAAAGTACGGTCACTTAAAGCTGCCATTACTCTGACCTCATGACTGGGTTTTAGGTCAAGACCGCCCTCGTAAAACAGATTGCTAACCTTGAAATCAGAATTGTGCCAGTGCCCATCGGAGGCATCATGGCTAAAGCTTAAGGTTTGTTTGTATTTGCCGCCGGCTAGGGGAAGGGAAGTAACCAAACTGGTACCTCTCGATCCAAATCCTCCTCCATAAGCTTGAAAATTTAGACTTTTGCTCTCAGGTAATCTAGTTACAATATTCACTGCTCCAGCAAAGGCATTTTGACCATAAATTCTTGAGCCTGGTCCTTTGAGTACCTCCACGCGGTCTATCCCCTGAAGGGGAAGAGGGATGTTCATCATGTGGTTATTAGACTGTGGGTCGGTGAGTTTGATGCCGTTGAGCAACATAAGGGTTTGCTCAAAACTGCCACCTCTTATGCCGATATTGGCCTGCACTCCGCTGACACCGCGCTGGCGTACATCCACGCCAGGAGTAAAGGAAAGTACTTCCTGCAAGCTCCTTGCTGGAGTAGTTTCAATTGCCTTTCGGCCGATGATACTGATATTTCTCGATGTCTTATTGAATGGGATTTCCATTCTGTTTTCCTTAATGACCACCTCGGACAAATCTACCATAGTGGTATCCTGTTGGGCCTGAGCTCCAAACGCTACGCTTAGAGTAATCAAACTAAGTAAAACTTTTCTCATAGTAAGATAATAAGGGTTGATTAAGCCCACAAAGGTATAAATTTGTCATTTAAGCTAAATGCAATTTTTTTGCATTTTGTGTATATAGGGGGGTCTTTACCCCACTGCCTGATTTTTTTTTCCTATTTTAGCAGGATAACAAAAATTCCATATACAACATGAAGAACGTTTGGCGGAAAATTTTTCTTTCCTGTTCTCTTGTGGGGATGCTGACCGCTGTGGATGCACAGCAGGCCACCACTACCCAACAGGAGAAATTCAATGAATTTACTTATAGACAAGGCTCTCCATTCCGTACCGCAATGGGTACCCCTGGGCATCAATATTGGCAAAACGGTGCCGATTATGTCATGGAGGTGGAACTAGATGAGGACGAACATACTCTAGGGGGCACAGTGACAATTACCTATCACAACAATAGCCCCATGGACCTAGATTTTGTGTGGCTTCATATGGAGCAAAATAGGTTTAAAGAGGACAGCAGAGGTACTTTGACTACCCCAATTCAGGGCAACCGGTATTCCGGCGATACAGATGGGGGGTATGAAATTGAAAATGTAAGCGCAAGAGTAGGTAGAAGAGGCGGAAGTTCTAGCCGTCATTTGATTGACGATACCAGAATGCAGGTATTCTTTGATGAGCCTATTCCTGCCAACGGCGGTCAGGCGACTATCTCCATGGATTTCAAATTCAAGATTCCTGTACAAGGCATGGACCGTATGGGGCGACTTGAGGTTGAGGATGGCGTGATTTACGCTTTGGCCCAATGGTATCCTAAAGTTGCGGTTTTTGATGATGTGACGGGCTGGAATGTTGAGCCCTATCTTGGTGCTGGAGAGTTTTATCTTGGTTATGGTGAGTTTGATTATAAAGTTACCGTGCCTTTCGATCATATCGTGGTAGGTTCTGGAGCGCTTCAAAATACGAATCAGGTAGTCCCGAGAGAATTGCAAAACAGGTTGAGCAGAGCTGCTGATAGCGATTCTACGGTTTATATCATTAGTCCGGATGAGGTTGGAAATACGAGCCTTACCCGTCCACGTCAGGATGGTAAGGTGACTTGGCATTACAAAATCAGCAATTCCAGAGATGTGGCTTTTGCTTCTTCGAAGGCCTTTATTTGGGATGCAGCTAGAATCAATTTACCAAGCGGTAAAAAAATTATAGCCCAATCGGCATACCCGAAGGAAAGTGACGGGGAAGATGCCTGGAGCCGATCTACCGAGTACAGCAAAGCCTCAATCGAGCATTATTCTGAAAAATGGTATGAATATCCTTACCCTGCTGCAGTAAACGTAGCTGCTGACATTGGAGGGATGGAGTATCCAGGGTTGAACTTCTGTGGGTATGAATCCACCGGAGAATCCCTGTGGGGTGTAACAGACCACGAGTTTGGACACAACTGGTTCCCGATGATCGTAGGCACCAACGAAAGAAGGTACGCTTGGATGGATGAAGGGTTCAATACTTTTATCAACCACTACAGCACTTTGGATTTCAATGAAGGTGAGTACAGCTCTACTTTAAATCAGACCAGAAGATTTACCAATTGGCTGACCAGTAAAGACAGAGAAGGAATTGATACTTATCCTGATGTAGCTAACGTAAGAAATTTGGGTATGATTGCCTATATGAAGCCTGCGATGGGGCTGATTATGTTGAGAGAATATATCTTGGGGGAGGAGCGTTTTGACAATGCTTTCAAATCATATATTAAAACTTGGGCATTTAAACACCCTCAACCTAACGACTTTTTCAACCACATGGAGAATGTGGCCGGAGAAAACCTTTCCTGGTTCTGGAACGGTTGGTTCTATGGCACAGAAAACATAGATTTAGCTATTGACGGCGTGTACCCATATGGCCCTGGAAATTATGTTGTGGCTATTTCAAACCGAGGAGGGATACCTATGCCGGTTTTGATGGAGATCACATTTGATGATGGCTCAAAGGAGAGAAAAATGCTTCCTGTAGAGATTTGGCAAAGAGGGGACAGCTGGAATCATATGATTTCTACTGACAAAAAAGTTACCTCCATCCAAATAGATCCTGATCGCATTCTTCCTGATATCAACAGTAGTAATGACAGATGGCCAAGTGATCTGTATAGTAACGAAGACTAAGTTAAAGCAATGAAAAAGTTTACCGTAACCTTACGCTAAACTTATTTCCAAATCGGCTCCTATGCACCTCCTCTTCGGGTCCATATGGGTTTTAGGATAGTGAAGCAGATTTGGATCAATATTAAATTGACCATAATTGCATCTTAATAGTAATTACCAAAATGATAAAAGGCTACCCTTAATTGGGTAGCCATTATTTATGAGTGGGTTAGTATGTAAATACGTGTGCGGTTTGAAGTTCCTCAGCCAAAATGATCATCATTCACTTCGATCCAATGACCATCAGGGTCTTGGAAATAGATTTGTTGGATACCATCTGGTCGGGTAGTGATGGCGCCTTCTTTACCTGGCCAATCGCTGAAAGTGATATTATGTTTTCTCAGCTTCTCAATAAAAGCATCCATGTCATCTACACTAAAGCATAAATGATTGTTTTTATCCTTTTCTCCTTCATCCTTGCCGCCCTCTATCAAGTGTAGCTGACTGCCTCCCATGTCCAACCAGGCATGAATATCATCATTGAAAGGATCTGATATCTGGGGTAAGCCAACCACATCTTTATAAAACTCCCTGCTGGTTTCCAAATTCTTTACCTGTAAGGCAAGATGGTTTAGTCTGACTTGAATATCTTGGGCGTTAGTAGTCATAGGCAATAATGCTAAAAGGCAAAGAGATAGATAAAGGAGTTTCATAGAAGCAGAGTTTGGTAGAAATGAATAGACAATAAAAAAGCGGATAAAATAATCTATCCGCTTTTTACTATTTATCTTCTATTAAGGATTTTCTTGAAAAGCAAGGTTAGCCGCCTCATCAAAAAGATTGAGTGCTCGCTGATAAACCTCATTTATGTCATTGACGATTTTATAGAAAGCGTTGTCGTCATAAATATTTCTACTCATATGGGCTTTCACCAAAATCTTCAAGTAATCCTTCGATTTTTTGTAATCCTTTTCGTCAAACTTGACTTTGTTTTCCTCACCGATTTTGATCAGTTCTTTCAGCATGGATTCGGAAACCTCAAAGTTGTTGTAGTATTCCTCAAAGGTCATGTTTTCAAATTTGTCTTTATTATTGTCCACATACCCAAGGATAAATTCTCTTGCTGAATCAGAGCTGAAGAGTTTGCCTACATAAGGGCTATTCATAGTGGTGTCCAGTGGCACAAAGTAATCTGGCATAATACCACCTCCACCAAATACGGCTCTACCACCTTTGGTCTCATATCGCAAGCTGTCATCAAACTTGATACTATCAGCGGAGAAGAATTCTCCATGCTCATAACGGTTAAGCCAATCCTTTCCATAATCATCACCATCGCCATAAGGCTTCTGGATAGATCTACCGGAAGGCGTATAGTATCTGGCAATGGTCAATCTTAACTCAGCACCATCCGAAAGGTCAATAGGCATTTGAACTAGTCCTTTTCCAAAAGATCTTCTACCCACAATCAGTCCACGGTCATTGTCTTGAATGGCACCTGCAACAATCTCTGATGCAGAAGCACTTCCTTCGTTGATCAATACGATCACTGAGCCATCCTCGAATATGCCTGGCTTCACCGCAAAGGCTTTCTGATTATATCTGTTCAATTTGCCCTGCTGGGATACGATCATGGCATTTTCTCCCAAAATCTCATCAGCCATGTTGATGGCAGCTCCCATGTAACCGCCTGGATTGCCTTGAAGGTCAAGGATAAGTTTGCTCATACCTTTCTCCTTCAATTCTTCAACAGCAGCTTTAAACTCCTCATAAGTAGTGGCTGCAAACCTTGTCACTTTGATATAGCCGATCTCATCACTGACCATATAGGTCGCATTGACACTGTATTGTGGGATTTTATCTCTAGTAATGGTGTAATCCATTAGGTCACTGCTGGTCTTCCTTTTTACAGTAAGTTCAACTTTGCTTCCTTTCGGTCCTCTTAATAGGTCAAATACATCCCTATTTGTCACTCCAGTTCCAGCCACGGTTTCACCATCCACTTTAATAATCTGGTCACCTGATTGAAGTCCTACTTTCTCTGAAGGCCCTCCTGTAAGTGGAGCCACCACATATATAGTATCCCTCAATACGCCAAACTCAATCCCTATACCGTCAAACTCGCCGTCAAGTTGGGATTTAGCCAACTGGGCGTCTTTGGCAGGAATATAAGCAGAGTGCGGGTCTAGTTTCTCCAACATCTTTTCAATGCCATGCTCAACGAGTTCGTTGGTGTTGACACTGTCCACATAATCTCGGTTGATGTAGGTGATGATTTCCTGAATTTTATAAAGGGCCGCTTTCAGGTCGTTACGATCTGATTTCGGTTCTGCAAATGTCGCCCCAATCCAAATACCAGCAGATATGGCCAAGGCCAAAATGATAGGTAATCGGATTTGAGCTGAGGTGTTTTTCTTTTGATTCACGTCTTCGTGGTTTGATTTATTTTTTTCTTCGCTCACGGTATCTTTAGGCTATTAAATTAAAAAAAGGCTGGAATAAGCATAATTCCAAATATACAACTTAACAAGGTTCTACCCTATTTCGTTTTTATAAACGTAAGAAATTCAATTTCGGTGACCATTTTAACCTCTTTTTACATCAAAAAATTTTACTTTTGTAATTGTATGCCGAATGCTAAACACAGTTCTCACCTCTCGATTGCAGATCTCGTCAAAGATAATTATGTCTTTGCGGCGGTATTGCATTACTTCGGCATCAGCTTTTTCCAATACAAAGAAAAATCACTTGAAGAGGTCTGTGGCAAGTTTCGTGTTAAGGCTTCCCAGGTAATGGCGGAGTTGGAAATATGGGCTGCCCAGAAGGAACCCTCCGCCGAGGAACTCTATCTCCATCCCATTGAAGTGTTGGTGGAATACCTGCGAAAAAAACACTATGATTTCGTCTGCCAGCAACTGCCTTTCCTCTCTAACATGATAGCAGGGATAAAAGTGGAGGGGAAATATAAGGAACTGCTTGCTGACATGGGGTTGATGTTTCCTCTGTTTGTGGATGATTTTGTCCACCATATTCATGAGGAGGAAGATACTTTGTTCAAAAGGATTGCTCTACTACATCACTTGGAAGAGGGGGACTACAACTTGGTGGATGCATTAAGGTTTCTGGAGGTGAAAAGTATTGCTCACTTAGCTCATGCCCATGAGGTGCATGATGACGAAATGGAAGGAATCCGCAAGCTTACCGAGGATTACCAGTTAGAAGTCAGTGCACCGATGGAGATAAAAGTACTCTATTACCACTTACAGAATTTCGAAAGAGAGCTGGCCATCCACGCCAAAATTGAAAATGACTTGCTGTTTCCAAAAGCTTTGGAACTGGAAAGGGAAGTGAAAAGAAAAGTCAAGATCAAAATCCAATCGAACTAATGGGGAGAATTATAGCCATTGATCTGGGAACAAAAAGGACCGGCATAGCCGTTACCGATATGCTGAAGATTACGGCCAATCCATTGGAGACTGTGGATACCAAAATCCTTCTTACCTACTTGGAGAATTATTTCGCCAAGGAAGAGGTGGACACCATCGTGGTAGGTCACCCAAAATCACTTGATGGGACGGACACGCAAATGACCCAGCCAGCCATCAACCTAAAAGGTAGATTGGCTAACAAATACCCCGATAAAAAGGTCGTGCTAGTGGACGAAAGATTCACCTCAAAAATGGCCATGCAATCCATGATCACCATGGGAAGCAAGAAAAAAGACAGAAAAGAAAAAGCGGGCAACCTGGATAAAGTCAGTGCTGCCATCATATTACAAACCTACTTAGATCAATTATGATTTATCCGATAGTTGCTTACGGAAACCCTATACTCAAGAAAGAAGCGGAAGAAATCAAGGAAGGGGACGATGTCTCTGGTTTGATTTCTGACATGTTAGACACCATGGGACATGCCTCAGGCGTAGGCCTTGCTGCACCACAAATAAACAAAGGTATTCGCTTGTTTGTAATCGATAGCTCCTTGATGCTGGATGAGGAAGAGGAGGAGAAAGGAATCCGTCGTGCGTTTATCAATCCGATTATTTTGGACGAATATGGAGACCATTTTGGTTTTGAGGAAGGCTGTTTGAGTATTCCCGATGTCAGAGCCGAAATCATTCGACCAGAAAAATTAACAATTGAGTATTTTGATGAAAACTGGAACCTTCAGGAAGAAGAATTCTCTGGAATGACTGCTCGTGTGATTCAGCATGAGTACGATCACTTAGAGGGAATTCTTTTTGTCGACTATGTCAAAGGTTTGAAGAAAAGACTGATCAAAAGTAAACTGATCGATGTAAGTAAAGGGAAAATAGCTACGGATTACCGCATGGTGTATCCATTAAGATAAAGAAAAGAAAATAAATTAAACCGCAGAGATCCAGAGGTCACAGAGAAATATTTACTCTGGGCCCTCTGCGCCTCAGCGGTTATCTTTTTTATAACGAAACTATGAACGACAACCTGAAAATTGCCCTGATCCAATCGGATCTGTACTGGAAAGACAAAGCTGCAAACCTAGCCATGTTTGAAGAGAAGATCTGGTCAATCAAGGAGCAGGTTGATTTAATAGTGTTGCCGGAGATGTTTGCCACGGGCTTTTCCATGGATGCCCAGGAGCTTGCCGAGCCCATGAACCTTCATGCCACTAAATGGCTGAAGCAAATGGCGGCCCAGACCAAAGCAGTGGTTACCGGAAGTGTTATTATCAAAGAGGAAGGCCATTATTACAATAGGCTTTTGTGGGTAACACCTGAAGGTGAGGTAGAGCACTATGACAAAAGACATCTATTTGGAATGGCAGGGGAGGATGAGCATTTCAGCCGCGGTGAGGAAAATATCATCGTGGAATTGAAAGGTTGGAAATTATTGCCACAAATCTGTTATGACTTACGCTTCCCGATTTGGAGTCGGAATTGGTTGAAAGACGGAGAGCCAGCTTATGATGTGATATTTTTTATTGCCTCATGGCCCGCCCCACGCGTCAATGCCTGGGATGTGCTTCTTCAGGCAAGGGCGATGGAAAATGTCAGCTACTCATTTGGTGTCAACCGAATCGGTACTGATGGCAATCAGGTGCCCTATGTCGGTCATACTGGCGCTTATACTTTCAAAGGAGAAACAATTTGCTTTTTAGAAGACAGAGAAGAAATATCAACCATCACCTTAGAAAAAGAACCACTTTTGGCTTTCCGCAAGAAGTTTCCGGCGTTGGAAGATGCGGATGGTTTTGAAATTACAGTTTGATTACTTTTTTGCTGGCACGGCCTCCATCAGGACTTAAGACTCTTATAATATAAATACCTTTCGGGTATTGCTTAAGGTCAATTTCGGTTAAGCGTTGACTTTGAATTGGCAATCCGTCTTGGAGGATCTGTCCCATAGGATTTATCAGCTGAAGCTCGCCAGTTAAACTGGTAATGACTTGTACCACGTCTGTTGTGGGATTAGGGTACACTTTTATTTGCAATCTAGAAGGTTCTCCGTTTCCCTGATCACCAAGAGGGGACAAATAAATCAACCCACCAGCACCGGTCCCCAAAAGTAAATCTTCATTTCCGCCCAGAGAAGAGGGAATTGAGCTAACCCATGTACTTCTTCCCAATCTAGTGATTGTGGCTGCTCCATTTATTTGCAAAAGATTATCATTTCCATTGGCTCCCTGTCTGAAATTAGGATAGTGGGTTAGAATTCCTCTTTGGTCGGTGGCATAAAGATCATTGCCCACCACCTTTACAGCCCGATTTCGGTTGACGGGATTATCGCCGAAACCTAGATAATTTCTTTCCAAGAGCGCGAAAGAAGGACTGTCGGAAAGATTGGCCCGAAACAAGATCAATTCTCCAGTTTGCCTTGATACGAGTAAATAATGATTGCCGTCTTCTTTAAAAAATTCTAAGTGGTCATTACCCCTCAAACTGATTTCAGGAAGGCTGATTTCATTTTCAGCTACATGCTGAAAACCATTCCTTGACCAAAATAGCTTTCTTACAGGGCTGAAGTTTATGATTTGAACCCCCGAGAAAAAATAATAACCATCGGTTTCCAAAAGTTGTAGGTCCAAGAATCCTAATTGTGAAAAGTTAAGGTAATCCCTATCACTTAAGACAAAACCATCTTGCCCAAGTGTAAACCTGGTAATAGCTCCAACGGTGGATTCTCCAATGGACTGATTGCTGGTAACCAAAAGCTCCCCATCCTGCTGGTTTCCTCTAAATAAAGGTCTGGCATTTTCTCCTAGATCAACCATGTCCGACTGTAAAAAAGGTTGCCCTTGAGCAGCCCAGCCGTCACCTTCTCCAATAAACCTCTTGATGCTGGTCGAAAAGTCGATTCCATATTCTTGGGCTTGGCTGGAAGCATTTGTGGAAATCAACAAATCGTTTTTATAAAGACTACCCACATGGAAGATTGGGAATTCTGGTAATTCTCCCAACCCAGGTAACGAGGTAGAGAAGGAGTTGAATTCCGGTTCGGTATTAGTGCCGGTGTTGGGAAGAAAGTAAAGCGTGTTGCATTGATCCTGACCTAGAAGCATATCAACTGCCCCGTTTCCTGTGAAATCATGTAAAAGCAAACTGTGTCCTCCGAGGTGTTCTGTTCGCAGATTTTCCCCAGTGTGGGCTTCTTGAATGGGATTCCCCCCACAGGTGAAGCCAAAGGCAAAGTGTTCGCAGCCACAAAACTCGAAATTCCCCCAGCGGATTGTCTTTCTAACAAAACCATCAATCCCAGGTCGCCCTGTTCGTTCCACGCTGGTGTTTTCAAAGTATTCCAGATAATCTCCAGTGGCGAAATTGAATGTAAGAATGTCCAAATCTCCATCTCCATCCAAATCGATGATGACTGGAATATCCAAGTTGTTCGCCTGCAGATTGGAGTTGTTTTCAAGTCGTAAAAATTCACTGGCAACTTCCCAAGTAGGAGGGGAGCCAGCAGGGGCGGTGTTCTTGTACGCTTTAATTCCGAATGGACTGCTGGTAAATAGATCCTTCTGACCGTTATTGTCAAAATCTGCCAAGATCAAATAGCCGCCTAAGTCTAATGGGAACAAGTAGGTAAGTTCCGGTCTGTGCACATGTTGCCCCTCTATTTCTTCAAAAACCAACAGATTTCGGGTATTTCGGTCCCAAACAATTAATTCCTCATTGCCATCACCAGTCACATCCAAAGTCTGAAATTGAGCCGCATTGATACCTCCGGCATAGGGGTTTATAAGTGTGTTACCCTCTATTTCTAGTTGTACGGAAGTATTGAATTCAAAAAGCTGTTGGGAATAAGTGGAGGTGTATAGTAAGAGAAAAGTGAAAACAAGTGGGTACTTCATCGGTTTAGCAAGAATAGATACTAAAATTACTTAAAATAAACGGAAGAATTGATGCGAAGATGTCCGGCATTGATTTATTTTGGGAGTTAGAACCCAATTTTTGTAACCATGAACCTGCAGAAGCTTTATTCAGCCTATAAAGATGCTTCCGGCATCAGTACCGATACCCGTCATATCCAGCCTGGAAATATGTTTTTTGCCCTCAAAGGGCCAAGTTTTAATGCCAATGAATTTGCGGCAACTGCTTTGAAAAACGGGGCTTCGGTAGCGGTGATTGATGATGAAAATTATCTACCCAGGAAAAAGGACGACAGCTATATACTCGTTGATGATGTACTCACTACTTTGCAGCAATTGGCGACTCATCACCGTAGGCAGCTTGGGATTCCTATACTTGCTATAACCGGAACAAATGGGAAAACAACAACTAAGGAGCTACTTAATGCAGTCTTGAGCCAGAAGTTTAAAACCTTTGCCACCAAGGGTAACCTAAACAATCACATCGGCGTGCCCCTGACATTATTGGGTATGAACAAGAAAGTGGAACTAGGTATTGTGGAAATGGGAGCCAACAAAATTGGGGATATTGCTGAGCTGTGTGCCATTGCCGAGCCTACTCATGGATTGATTACCAATATTGGCAAAGCCCATTTAGAAGGTTTTGGAGGTTTTGACGGTGTATTAAGAACCAAAACTGAAATGTACCAGCACCTCATTGCAAATGACGGGAAAATCTTTGTGAACAGTGAAAACCCTATTTTGATGAATATGGTCAAGCGGATGAGGGATCCTTTTCTATATCCTCAACAAGGAGATGACTATCAAGTGGAATTCGTTAGTGCGGACCCTTTTGTAAAGTTCAAGTCATCTGATGGAAAGATACACCAGAGTAAAATGTTGGGGATCTATAATTTTGAAAACATAGCCACAGCTTTGGCGGTAGGCAGTTTCTTTGGAGTGGAGGAGGAAAAGGCTGTGGAAGCGATATGCACATATACCCCGTCCAATATGCGCTCACAGCTGGTGGAAAAAAGAAGCAATTTGATAGTGCTTGACGCCTACAACGCTAACCCTACCAGTATGGAAGGAGCTATCAAAACCTTTGGAGCCATGACCGGTAAGAAGCACAAAATGGTCATTCTCGGAGATATGTATGAATTAGGTGAGCAGACGGAGGAGGAACATGAGAAATTGGGTCAATTGGTGAAGGAACTCAATTTTGACAAAGTATGCTTTGCCGGAGAGATGACCAAGTCCGCACTGAAACATGCACCTGAAGCATTATATTTTCCTGATCCTTTTTCTTTGAGAAACTGGTTGAAGGATTCCGCTCTTGAGGATTACCTAATATTGATCAAGGGGAGCCGAGGAATGAAAATGGAAACCTTGGTGGACTTTATCTAAACAAAAGCTGATAACCTTTAGACTTAATGACTGCAGACACACTAAAATTTTTGAATACCCTAGCCCAAAACAATGAAAAGGGATGGATGGATGATAATAGGGATTGGTTTTTAGAAGTAAAGGAAGAGTTTCTGGAAAAGACGGGTGAATTGCTCAACGGCCTAAAGCACCTCGATCCGGGTTTGGAAAGTCTCATGCCAAAAGATTGTGTGTTTCGGCAAAATCGCGATATGCGCTTTAGTCCCAACAAGATGCCATATAAAATTAACATGGCAGCATATTTTTCCCGAGGCAGTAAAAAGTCTATCGGACCGGGGTATTACCTTCACGTAGAGCCAGAAGGGAGCTTTGTAGGGGGAGGGCTTTATCATCCTCCCGCGCAATTGTTAAAGCAGGTGCGGCAGGAAATTGATTACTCGGGTGAAGAGCTCAAAAGGATCATGGGTGAGCCGGATTTTAAGAAAAGATTTGGCGGACTTTATGGTGAAAAGCTAAAGACCTCTCCTAGAGATTATGATCTCGACCACCCGCACATTGACCTTCTTCGTTACAAAAGCTTTGAAGTCATTACGAAAATTTCCGACCAAGAAATTGAAAAGGGGAATACTGTTGATATTGCATTGGACACCTTTAATAAAATGCAGCCCTACATGGATTTTCTATATAGGGCTACAGATGAAGCCGAAAGTGGAGATGGTCTGCTTTAACTTAAGCAATATTTTTCGATCATTTCAGCTACGCCATCATCGATACTTGCAGTCGTTATCTCATTGGCAATTGCCTTGACTTCAGGTCTCGCATTTCCCACTGCCACACCGTGTCCTGCAGCCTGTAGCAAGTCTATATCGTTATAATTATCGCCAAATGCCATTACTTCAGACATATCGATATCGTAATTGAAACTAAGCACATCTGATAAAGCTGAGGCTTTTGATATTTTCTTAGGGGCAATTTCAATATAGGTATCTTTGGATCTGTAAAGATGTACCTCGTGGCTTACTGAGTCTTGAAGTTGATCAAATAGGGTCTGTATTTCTTCAGCAGGCCCCATACACATTACCTTATGCGCTCCACAGCCCCGGTCGTTCCAGTGATCAATTACTGATTCAAAAGGCTGGATTGAAGGGTTGACTTTGGTGTTTCGGATTTCTCTTTCTGTCCAAAAGTCCATTTTTGGAGCAAACCAATCATCTCTACCGTAGAGGCTCAAGTGAATCGAAGTGTCTAAGGAAAAGTCCTGAATTTTTGCACAGATATTTAAAGGGATACATACATCCCCCAATATATGCCGATCTGCAGAAAGATAATTGACAACATAACCACCATTATAGCAGATCAGCGGATTTTCAATCCGGTCCAAAACTTTTTGGAGATGGATCATGGCTGACGGCATACGGGAGGAGGCTAAAATAATGGGAAAATCTTTGGGAAGGCTTTGGATGGCTTGGATGGTTCTTCTAGAAATTTCTCGGTCTTTATTCAATAAAGTGCCGTCGATATCTGTGCAGATGGCTCTGATATTCATGTAATAGTGGTTTGGTTGGCGGTATTCACCCCCTTAACATACTTAGCGTGCAAAATAGTTTGATTTTTTTTCTATTTCCAAATTTTACCTTAAGTATTTGATAGATAGGTAGATAGTGTTAGGGTAAGTACAAAAAAATAGCTTGTCAGATGACAAGCTATTGATGTGGAGGATAACGGATTCGAACCGATGGCCTCTACACTGCCAGTGTAGCGCTCTAGCCAACTGAGCTAATCCCCCTTTTTGTGAGTGCAAATATAGAGAGTGCGATCAATTCCACAAAGGAAATGAGTTAAGTTTTTTCGAAATTATTCGAGATTATAATTTACTCTTGTTAGAATACTTCTGCCTAAAGTTACCTCATCGGTATATTCTAGTTCTCCACCTATTGGAATACCGCGAGCAATAGTGCTGACCTTAATCCCTTTTTCTTTAAGTTTCCTTGTTATAAAAAAGGAAGTGGTATCGCCCTCCATGGTTGCGCTTAACGCTAGAATTACTTCCTGAACTGGATCATCAGATTTCTGAGAATCAATTCTACTCAAAAGTGAAGCGATTTTTAGCTCTTCTGGTCCTATACCCTGGATAGGACTGATTACACCTCCTAGGACATGATAAAGTCCGTTATACTGCGAGGTGTTTTCAATTGCCAGCACATCGGGAATATCCTCTACCACACAAATCGTAGATCTATCACGACGGGCGCCTAGACAAATAGAGCAAACGTCTTGATCGGAGATGTTATGGCACTTTTTACAATATTGGATTTCAGTCCGGAGCTTAGAAATGGCCTCGGTAAGGGTTTGGGAGAAAGTTTCGGGTTGCCTGAGAAGATGCAGGGTCAGTCTTAAGGCTGTTTTTTTGCCGATGCCAGGTAGCCGGCTTATTTCACTGACTGCATCTTCGATTAGTTTGGATGGAAAGTTCACTCAGGTTTTGTTATACAATGGCCGCTTGAATGCCTGCGTCCAGAATTGACTCGCACATAGGCTTCAATGTGGACTGGCTCCCTTTCTTGACAGCGCATTTTCCTTTATAATGAATAATCAGGGTACATTGCTCAGCTTGTTCCTGAGAATGTTTGCAGACTTTGATCAATACTTTGGACACATGCTCAAACGTATTAACATCGTCATTAAATACCACAAGGTCATACTCTTCCTTATCCACCAAGTCTTCAATCAAGACTTCTACTTCTTCTTCTAAGGTATGTTCTAAAGGTTTCATATCTAGTTGTTAGGGTTTTCAGTGCTCAATTTATTCGTCGCAAAAATCGGGCAGTTCTCACCGTTTTCAGTGATTTTATAGGCTTGAGACTTATATATCCCCCATTGATCACTGCAGAGTTTTGCAAAGTTAATAATTATAGACAATTTTAACGCTGTTTATAATAATACAGTATGGATTCCACCTTAGTTCTCTTAGTCATAACCGCATATTTTTTCTTGTTGTTCCTCATCTCCTGGTTTACCAGCAGAAAGGTTACTGCCGAAACGTTTTTCACTGGCGATAGGCAATCACCGTGGTTTTTAGTGGCTTTTGGGATGATAGGAGCATCTCTTTCTGGGGTGACCTTTATATCTGTACCAGGTGAGGTGGGCAATACCAGTTTCCATTATTTCCAAGTAGTGCTAGGCTACACTTTGGGATATGCTGTGATTGCCTTGGTGCTATTGCCGCTGTATTACAGGTTGAATTTGGTATCCATTTATGCTTATCTCGAGCAGCGTTTTGGGTTTTGGTCCTATAAGACAGGTGCTTTTTTCTTTATTCTTTCCAGGACGTTGGGCTCTTCCATCCGGGTTTTTCTAGTGGCTGGTGTGCTTCAGTTGATCCTATTTGATACTTGGGGGATTCCATTTTGGGTTTCGGTGCTGATTACTGTTGGTCTCATCTGGCTCTATACGCATAAAGGAGGGATCAAAACCGTGGTTTGGACCGATACCCTGCAGACTTTCTTTATGCTATCGGCAATAGGGGTGAGTATCTATTTGGTTTCCAAAGATCTCAACATTTCGGGATTGGGTGATTTGGTAGACAGAGTGGGTACTGATACCCGTTCAGAAATATTCAACTGGAATTGGAAGTCAGGGACTAATTTCTTCAAGCAGTTCTTGGCTGGAGCCTTTATCACCATTGTGATGACTGGGCTTGACCAAGACATGATGCAAAAGAATCTTACCTGTCGCAATTTAGGTGATGCTCAAAAAAACATGTTCTGGTTTACTATAATCCTGGTTTTTGTTAACCTGATGATCTTAGTCCTAGGGGTATTGCTATATCTATATACTGAAACCAACGGAATAGAAGTCCCATTAAGATCCGATGACCTATATCCCTTCCTGGCAACCCAGCATTTCACCGCATTTGCAGGAATTATCTTCGTATTGGGGATAACTGCAGCGGCATATTCCAGCGCAGATTCCACACTTACAGCACTTACCACGTCTTTCTGCTATGACTTTCTAGAAATAGAGAAGAATTATGAAAAGAGTAAGCAATATGCAATTCGCAAAAAGGTCCACTTGGCTTTTACCGGAGTCATGTTTTTAGTCATCTTGCTTTTCCGCTGGATTAATGATCAAAGTGTCATCAACGCAGTTTTTACCATCGCAGGATATACCTATGGACCTTTGTTGGGGCTATATGCTTTTGGACTATTCACCAGATGGCAGGTCAATGACAAGATGGTGCCATACCTTGCAGTGGCAGCTCCATCTGTGGCCTTCATAATCAGTATGAATTCCGAAGCTTGGCTTGCAGGTTACAAGTTCGGATTTGAAATCTTGATTCTAAACGGACTGCTGATGTTTTTCGGCCTGATGGCGGCAAGAAAGAAAGATAAAAAGGTAAAGGTTTAAAGCTCCTCTTTACTCATCAATTCGTTAATCTTCTTCAGTCTTTTAATATTGTTTTCCAGCTTTTCGTTGCTTCCATCAAGTTCCACTAGTACCGATATGTGGTGTCCGTTGGAGCTCCCGCCTTCTATGTTGCCAGCTATGGTGGGAGATACCGATATCAGGTCCTGTACATCTACTTGATAAAGTTCGGCAAGCTTGATGGCATCTTCCATTTTGAGGTTAGAACGACCCTGTTCGTACCTAGAATAGGCAGTATAATCTTTTTTGCCTAAAAACTCTGCTATGTATTCCTGTGTGTAACCTCTTAAAACTCTGTGTTTTCTAAGGTTTTCTGCTATATGGCTCTTAAGTTCTTTTTCCATGTTTTCTATAGATTTTGACTTATTAATGTCATAAACAAAAACCATACTTAAAAAGCTGTGATATAAAGAAATTTTTACTAAATTTTTGTATTTGCAGAGTTTTTATAGGTAAATGTGGATTAATCTTTAATAAATATACTTAAAATATGACGGCATGACTAGTGTTTTTATCATATTTCTCCTTCCAACGAGGCAGGGTCCCAAAAATGTTGCTCAAAATCAACAATTTGATCAGCCACTACTTTCACACCTTCTTTTTTTAATAAATCTTCCATTGTCGTCGCGTGGGGGAAATGATGCTTTCCAGTCAATTGACCATTGCGATTAACTACTCGGTGCGCTGGAACATTTTCTGTATGGGAGGCATTCATGGCATAACCAACTACTCGCGCCCCACTTCCTAGCCCAATAGCTTTGGCAATGGCACCATACGTGGTCACTTTTCCCTCCGGTATTAATCTGACAATCTCGTAAATGTTGGCGTAAAGGTTTTCTTTATTGGATTTCATTAGAAAGCTCGATTATTTTCTGATTAATCTTCCTTTTGATGATTCTCTCGGACTGCTTGTCATTGTTGTTGAGCAGAAATTGACATTTCAGTTTCACGGCATCTTTTTGGATATGCACGGTTTTCATACTGAAGGAATTTGCGGTGACTTCTTCCTCAAATTGATTCAGAGTTTCCCGAAGCTTTTGTTCGAAGTGATCAAGATCCAGTTTTCCAGGTTTTACTTCGAATTCAAAACTTAATTTTTTGATGTACTGTCGGCTGTGATTAATTACCAGACTAGTAAGGACCGTGTTGTTTGGGATCATCACAATGTCGTCGTCCTCATTGAGCAGCACTAAATTGATGAGCGTCACATCCAATATTTTGCCTTTTTGTTCCCCTATCTTCACATTGTCTCCAAGGGTGAGTTGATCAGAAAACATTATAATCAGACCATTGATCATATTGGTGATATAATCCTTTGAAAGCAGAGCAACGGCCGCTGCAACAATGGTGATGCTGGTGAAAAAAGTGAAAGGATTGATGCCAAACAATAACATCAAAGTAATTAAGAAAATGATCCCATTTAGAATACTGGCGATCATATTTACCCCTAGTACAAAATTGGTATGAAGACTTTCAAGGTGGTTTTTTCTAAGGTAAAATCTTACCAAGACCATTCTGCCCAAGGATATTAGGATGTTGCTTGCCAAAAAGAAAGTAGCCGCGTCATAAATGCGGTGGGCGGTAGCTTTTATTGCTTCAGTTGGAAAATTGATCAGTTGAGCAAAAAATTCATTGTAAACAAATAGCAGCAGGTATATTAGTATTTTGGCCAAAAACACCTTGCGTTTATGTTTTTCTTTGACCTGGATTTGGGACTTTTGGTTCTCCATTTGATAAATATAAATGTTACAATTGCCACAAAGATAAAGGATGATGTTGAGAAAATGGGAATTGAACTTTGCACTCAATGTGATTCAATTGTCGGTAAGTTTTGTAAATTTGAATAATGGAGGCTGCCGATATGGAACGATTCGGTGGATTTTTAAATCATAATAGTTAAACATGGACAGAAATATTATCATTTCCGGAGCAGCGGGTAATTTGGGAAAATCAGTAGTTGAAAAATTCAAAAGAGAGGGCTTTAAAGTAATTGCGATGGTAGAGCCTGACAGCGAGCATGACCTGGAGGAAATAGTGGATGATATTTATGAAGTGAATGTGACGGATGAGAAAGCCGTTTTGGAGTTTTCTAAAGAAATCAGCCTTCAATATGGGGAAATTAACACGATAGCCATGTTGGTTGGGGGATTTGCCTTCGGTGGGTTTGAGAAGACTTCTCAGTCAGATGTGGAGGAGATGATTAAACTGAACTTTTTTAGTGCCTTCAACATGGTGAAATATTTTCTTCCAACCATGAAAAAAGCCAACCAAGGGAACTTTCTTTTCGTTGGAGCTAGGCCGGCCCTTCAACCGGAGGACGGAAAGGATGTAGTGGCATACGCTTTGAGTAAAGGGCTGGTTATTCAGCTCGCCGACTTGGTGGCACAGGAGTGCAAAGACTTGAAAGTGCGTTCTCATGTTTTTGTACCCAGCATTATCGATACCCCACAGAACCGTGAAGCTATGCCGGATGGTGACTTTGAAGAATGGGTGAGTGCTTATGATATCGCGGAGGCAATGCATTATGCCGCTACCAATAAGGCCTTAAGAAATATGACCTTCAAACTCTATGGAGGAGTATAATTTATACCAAACTATGAAAAAAATCACTTTATTGCTTTTTTGTGCAATCTTGGTCTCAGTTCAAGTAATGGCGCAGACCAGTGAGGAAACCCGCAAATTGCAGGGGTTTAACAGTGTGAAAGTTTCCAACGCCATCGAAGCCGAACTGGAAAAAGGAGACCGTAACGAAATTCATATCGTGGCCAGTGGCGTCGATCTGGAAAAGGTGGAAAGCAACGTATCAGATCGAACCTTAGAAGTTAAACTGGGCAGAGGCAATTTCAGATCTACCTCAGTAAAGGTCAAAATTATTTATACTGATCTTGACCAATTGGAAGCAAGCTCCAGCTCTAGAGTCTTTGTCAAAGATCCTATGGATGCCAAGAACATCAGAATCACCGCATCCACCAGCAGTTACATAGAGGCAAGGGTCAATGCTCAAAACTTAAAGCTTGATGCGGCCTCCAATGCCAAAATCTATGTGAAAGGTAGCGCTGAAAACCTTGACTTACGCTCGGTGACCAGCGGTGAAATAAACGGTAAGGATTTAGAAGTCCAGAATGCCGAGGTCTTTGCCAATACCACTGGTAAGGCTGAGTTTATCGTCAAAGAATCCCTTAAAGGAAGTGCTGCAACAGGTGCTAAAATCACCTATCATGGAGATCCAAGACAACTAGAAGTGAAAGAAAATACGGCTGGGTCTTTTAATCAGAAGAAATGAGTAGATCAGTTTTATTAATCTCTTTGGTGATGATCTGCGGGTTGTCATTTGGACAGGTCAATTCCGATAAAGAAATCGAAAATGTGATTGAAAAACTTTTCGAAGGTATGAGAGATAAAGATCAAGCGGTCTTGGAATCTGTCTTTCACGAAAAAGCCATTATGCACACGGTCACTGAAAATGGGGGAAAAGCTGCTTTAGGAACTAATTCAGTTAAAGATTTTGTGAATAGGATTGCTGTCACCCCTGCGGAAATCAATTTGGATGAGCGGATTTTGGAATATCACATCAAGGTAGATGGAGAAATGGCGTCAGCTTGGACTCCATATGAGTTTTACGTAAATGATGCCTTTTCGCACTGTGGTGTAAACTCTTTTCAATTGATCAAAGAAAAGGGCGACTGGAAAATTACCTATGTCATGGATACCCGCAGAAAAGAAGGCTGTCAGTAAAATCAGCGGATCTTTTTATAAACCAATCCGATTATAAGGAGTTCTGCCAGCACAAATGAAATGGCAAACACCATCTGCATGGTGTCATCTTCAATGGTGTTTTTGAACAAAATAAAAGTCAGAAAGACTATAATTCCTGAAATAAAACCGGCTTTGATCGACATGCTGCAAAAGTAATAAAGAGGCTTCAAATGAAGTCTCTTTCCCTTTTATTTTAGAGACATTTTATTAATATGCTTGATAAGAAACGTAAAACATTGGAAGTTCTGAAATCCACACTGGAAAGTAAGATTCAGGAGGTGAAAACTTCTTTGCAGGCGTTGGACGACTCTGGAGAAGGGGAAACTAAGAGTAGTGCAGGCGATAAGTATGAGACTTCACGTGAGATGATCAATCAGGAAAGAACCAAATTTTCCCAAGTCTTGCATGATTTAACTTCCCAGCTTCAGGTGGTGAATAGCATTTCTCCTGAATCTCAAAGACAAAAAGTGGAGCTTGGAGCTTTGGTTGAGCTTGAAGGAATGAGTCTTATTATATGTGTTCCCTTTGGAAAACTTGTGGTGGAAGGAGAGCAGGTATTTGCAGTTTCCATAAAAAGCCCTGTGGCCCAATCCTTATTGGGAAAGACCACAGGGGATGAAGTTATTATCAATAAGAAAAGATTGGCAATTAAGACTCTTTTTTAGCAGGCTTTTCTTCTTTGAAAGCATCTTTCATAAGTTTTTCCAACTCCTTAAAGTGGTGGTCGTTTTTCTGCTGCCACTCTTCCATTTTTTGATGAAATTCCTCCATTTTAGGTCCGAATTCCTTTTGCCATTCCTCCATTTTGGCTTCTAATTCCTTAAGTTTAGGCTCCAGTTTGGTAGTCATTTCTTTGTGCCTTTCCATGATCATCACTTCCTTGCCTTTCATTTTTTTCACGAATTCCTCCATACGAGGATGGTTTTCTTCTGACCAGATCATGATTCTTTTGTGCAGATCTTCCCCGGCTATTTCCATTTTGGCAGCGTTTTTTTCCAAGAGTTTTTCTATTTTTTTTATCTTTTCTTCATCAAGAATGGATGTGTCCAATTTATAAAAGACGCTGTCATCAAGGTGCTTTCGCATGATTATTTTCGGAGATCTTGTCATTTGCGTATCGCCATTGATGATAATGGTCCTTACCATCACTTTTTCGTCCTCATCCTTTTCCTGATTGCCTTCAGTCTCCTCTATGATTTCGAATTCCATTACTTTTTTCTGTGGTACTGTATCAGAAGAGATTTCAAATCGAGGATGCTCCAGATGAATATTATCAGAAATCGTAGTCAATAACTCGTTATTGGGGCTAGGGTTTGATGCAGCGACAAGTGTGGCGCTAAGAATTAATGTAGCTATCATAGTGTAAGAGATTATAGATGGGAATTTGGGTTGATTGATTGAATAGCCAAGCATGAGCTTGATTCTTTCAAGTGTTGTGTTTTTACGGCTTCCGGCAGCTAATGCTACTTCCGGACTGTTTTGTGCGCTATGGTTGAGAACTTCTGCTAGACCTTGAGCTAGGCATTTTGGTTCTATTCCACTAGCAATGGCCATTTGATCAGTGGCATGTTCCCGTTGCTCACGGATGTTGGCATTGAGCCACCAGAAACATGGATGATAGAAAAATAGCACCTCCAAAACGGACTGCATTAAATTTGTCAAATAATCATTTCGCTTGATATGGGCTAGCTCGTGTGTGATGATAGCTTCCAATTGGGATGGAGTAAGTTGAAAAACAAGGCTTACGGGAATCAGTATGACTGGTTTGAATACCCCAAAAGTGATAGGGGTGAAGCATGGATTGCAAGTTCCAAACTTGATAGACCTTTTAATGCCCATTCTTTTTGCTTGAGCACTTGTGAAACTGACCCACTTTTCAGGGAGATTGCTTTTCAAATCCTTTTTCAGATTCTGCAATGCCGCTAAGTTGCCAATGAGGCGAATGGAAAACAACGCGGCTCCGATTATCCAGAAGTTTACTATATAATGTAAGTGTTGGGCAAGGTAAGCCTTAAGTGAAAGGAGATAGCTGGCCTTTGCAGCAGCCGGAACAGTATTCCAGCCTGTGTTGGACATTACCATCACCATGCTACCTTCATTTTGAGCCAGTGACAGGAAGTAAATCAATGTTGCAACTGTAGTCACTACTATACTGGTCAAAGCGACTAATCCTGCTTTGTATTTAACTACTGGGTTTTTTTTGTAAAAGGCTTTGGTGAAGATAAAAAACAAAATGCTGATGGCTAATATCTGCCACATGGAATGCATTAGAGTCCAACCCAGCGCAATCCTGGTTGCTTCTGGGAATATAATGTCAAAGGTTTCCATTATTTGTCATTTTCCAATTTGTTCAAAAACGCTCTTATTTCTTCAATTTCCTCTTTGGATGGTTCACTCTGTCCCAAGGCCTGCATGACAAGCTTTTTGGCAGATCCCCCAAAGGCTAAAGACATGAAATTCTTGACCAATGAGGATTGAGTTTCTTTTTGGCTGATTGCGGGCTTGTAGATGTGTCCACGCCCTTCCTCATACCTTTCCAATAGCCCTTTGGAAAACATAACCTGCATCTGTTTCAGGGTGGTGGTGTATCCGGTGTCCTTACTGGCGCTCAGCCTTTCATGGACTTCCCGCACACTTGCCTTTTCCATTTCCCATATTAGGCCTAAGATTTCCAGTTCTGATTCTGTGGGTTTTACGCTCATATTTGTTGTACGATATTTATCGTATCAAAGGTATACGATTTGTGTCGTAGATACAATAGGGAGGTAGAAAATTCCTGTTAAAATCTCTTAAAATTTAATTGGCCTATAGTTTGATTAAGTACGGGATAGAAAATAAACCAAAGTCTGGGAATTATTTTTTTAGTAAATCCCTTGAAATAACGGCTGGATATATGGAAGAAATAATATATTTGGCTTTTTAAAGCGTAAACTTTATGTGTTTGATCACGTTTAATTGGCTTGCTCACCCTGAGTATAGGTTGATTTTAGTAGGAAATAGAGATGAGGTCTTTGATAGGCCTTCCAAACCTATCCACCAATGGGGATCTGGCTTCTTTGGAGGTAAGGACCTCAAAAGTGGAGGCGCTTGGATGGGCATTTCTCCAGAAGGAAGATTTGCAGCAATCACAAACTATAGAGATTTCTACAACCTAAAAGAAAATCCAGTAAGCCGAGGTTTTTTGGTTAAAAACTTTTTGGAAGGTAAGATGTCCCCATATGACTACCTCGACGAAATTTCCTCCCAAATGGATAAATATGATGGCTTCAATCTGCTAGTGGCAGATTCTGAGAACATGTATTATCTGAGTAATTATGGGGAAGACATTATAGAAATTGAACCAGGTCTTCACACCCTCAGTAATGAACTGCTTAACTCTGACTGGCCTAAAGAACAACTTGCAAAGGAGGATTTGCATGAACTTATTCTTTTGGACAAACTTCAGCCTGGGGAAATGCTGAAAACCTTAAAAAGTGAAGAAATTACTCCAGACGAAAAGCTGCCTGATACCGGTGTGACTCTTGTTCAGGAGAGAGCACTATCTGCACAATTTGTGAGGTTGGAGGATTATTACGGTACTGTGAATACTACAGCGATTCTTTGGGGCCACGATGGCAGTGGGGTTATTTCTGAGAAGTTTTATGTTGAAAAAGAAGAGACTGAAAATAACACAATTGTCTTCCGTACTAAAAGAAGCCGATTTTTTTGAACTCTATAACTTAAGATGGGTTTCTTTACATGAAAAGAAAGAAAATCACCTTTTTAGATGAACAACATTGATGTCTTGATTATCGGGGGAGGCCCGATAGGTTTGGCTTGTGGGATTGAAGCCACAAAAGCCAACCTCAAATATGTAATCCTGGAAAAAGGAACCCTAACCAATTCTTTGTTTAACTATCCAGTCAACATGACTTTTTTCTCCACCTCTGAAAAACTAGAGATGGGGAAAATACCTTTTATGTCACTTGCCAATAAGCCCACCAGAACAGAGGCTTTGGAATATTATAGAAGGGTTCAGAAACACTACGACCTCAAAGTCAAACTTTATGAAAAAGCAGAGTTAATAACCAAGTTAGAAAATGGTTTTGAAATAAAATCCTCGAAAGCCACTTATCAGGCACGCCATATTATTATTTCAACCGGTTTTTATGATTTACCCAATCTGATGGATGTCCCAGGTGAGAACCTTCCAAAAGTAAGTCATTATTATAAAGAGCCATGGCCATATATCGGTCAAAAAATACTTGTGGTAGGGGGCGGGAATTCTGCAGTGGATGTAGCCTTAGAGACTTGGCGAAAAGGGGCCGACGTCACCATGGTTATGAAAGATAGTATGGTAGATAGGAATGTGAAGTATTGGGTATTACCTGATATTGAAAATAGGGTAAAAGAGGGGTGTATTAAAGCTTATTTCAATACCACTATCAAGGAAATCACACCATCGACTGTTGTTCTAAACACTCCGGGTGGAGAGGAAAGTGTCGAAAATGACTTTGTGCTTGCGATGACAGGTTATAAGCCCAACTTTGAACTGCTTGAACAGATTGGGGTCAGCCTGAACCTGGATGAGCATAGGCAACCTTGCTATGATGAAGCAAATCAAGAATCAAATATTCCAGGAGTGTATTTGGCTGGGGTGGTTTGTGGTGGTTTGAATACCCGTGAGTTTTTTATAGAAAACTCTATCGCTCACGCAGAATCCATTGTCCGCGATATTAAAAGGAAACAGCAAATCGCTAGTCACTGATGTTTTTAATTTTTTAACTCTAGTTTTCGACTTATTACCAGGTGAAATAGGTCCTTTATTCCTTTCTGAAAACAAATTTATTTTTTCTGATGAATTCATTTTGTCAACTAGGTTTTTTGGAAAGGTTATTGCAAACTACCAATTATTAAAACCAATAACTTTTAGCAAAAATGAAGATACTGAGAATTTTAGGTTTAGTCGGAGTGATTTGGGTCTCCCTTAGTGGGTTTGGATTCAACAATGAGGATGAAGAGGGCTGGATAAGCCTGTTTGACGGTACGAGCCTAGAGGGATGGACAGTAACTGAAAATCCTAGGGCGTTTCAAGTTTTTAGCGGAATGTTGGTTTCCCATGGTCCGCGAGCACATTTGTATTACAATGGAGATGAAATCGGGAAAGACTTGAAGAATTTTGAACTCAAGGCTGATATAATGACATTTCCCAAAGCCAATTCGGGAATCTATATCCATACAGAATATACCGAGAAAGGTTTTCCGAATAAAGGATATGAAATCCAAATTAATGAGGCTAGCCAATGTATCAATCGGGCCAATGAAAAAGGCCTTGAAACTTCAGAAAGAGAGACCTATGTAAAGGATATGCAATGGTTTACCCAACATATCATTGTGCAAGACAATATGGTTACCATCAAGATCAATGATGAGGTGGTCAACAAATACAAGATTGATGAAGCTGAATTGAATGGTGGTACAATTGCTTTGCAAGCGCATGACATGCATAGTAGAGTTTACTTCAAAAATATAAAAATTAAACCCTTGTAGGTGATAGCATATCAAAAAAGCGGTCAGAAATTACTTCTGACCGCTTTTTTGATTTAAAGAAAAAGGTCTGTGAATTTGAATTCCTGACCGCTAAATAATCCCTTGTCACTTAGTTTCAGATCAGGTATTACCAGCAGCGCCATAAAGCTCAAGGTCATGAAAGGGGACTGTAAGCTAGACCCCATTTCTTTGGCCATTTTATCAATGGTGGTGTATTGTTCTGCAACCTTGTATCCATCTTCAGCCGACATGATTCCGCCCACAGGAAGAGGCAAAATTATGGATTGATTGAGATTGATAGCAGATACTCCACCTTTAGCTTCGATGATTAGATTAACTGCCTTGGTTATGCTCTCATCATCCACGCCTACAGCTATGATGTTATGTGAGTCATGCCCAACTGAAGAGGCAATAGCACCCTCGGTCAATCCAAAGTTCTTGATAAAAGCCATTGCTGGAGCAGCATCCTCATAACGGTTTACTACTGTTATTTTTAAAATATCCTTTTCAGGGTTAGATTCTGCCTTTCCGTTTTTAATCAGGATTTCCCCTTTAATTTCTGGCGTGATTAATTGCCCATCCAAAGCCTCGATCACCCTAACCGTCTGACTTTTGGCATCTATTGCAAAGTCTTCAACGGATTTTTTGTTTGTATGAAAGTTGTTGATGATTTCGTTGGATACACTCTCGATGAGAGTTTTGCCATTTTCCGCAACCAAATTTCCGTCAATGAAAGTTTTCAACACCTCAAACTTCTCCAAATCTTTCACCACTATAAAATCTGCTGGATCACCTTCTTTCAATGAGCCAACTTTCATTTTATAGTGAGAAATTGGGTTGAGACAGGCGGCTTTTAGCACATCAAACAAATCCTTGTTTTCGGCCACTGCTCTTGCAGCGAGGTGGTTGATATGGCTGACGGCCAAATTATCGGGATGCTTGTCATCCGAGCAAAACATGATGTTGTCTGCATGTTCATCGATAAGTCCGATCAGTGCCTCAAAGTTTTTAGCAGCACTACCTTCTCTGATGGAGATTTTCATACCATGCTTTAACTTGTCCAAAGCCTCCTCTTGAGTGAAGCATTCGTGATCGGTGCTAATGCCGGCTAAAATATACTTTTCTGCCAGTTCTCCCTTCAAGCCTGGAGCGTGGCCATCTATGGGCTTCCCAAATTTCTGTGCTATGGCAATTTTTTCCATTACCTCTGAGTCACGGTTGACCGTTCCTGGCCAGTTCATCATTTCGGCTAGATAGGTGATTTCCTCCCTAATCATTAGTTTTTCAATATCGGCAGTGTTGATTTCTCCACCTGCCGTTTCAAATGGAGTGGCGGGTACGCAGGAAGGTGCGCCGAAGTAAAACTTGAAAGGGACCTTGTGGCCATTGTCAATCATATACTCCACACCTTCCATACCGCAAACGTTAGCGATTTCATGTGGGTCGGAGATGGAAGCCACCGTCCCGTGGACCACTGCTAGACGGGCAAACTCGGATGGGACCAACATGGAGGACTCCACGTGCACATGGGCATCGATGAATCCGGGCATTATATATTCATCTGGAGCTTGAGTCACTTTCTTCACCTGGCCTATTTTGCCGTTTTCGATGCTAACTTCTGCGGGAAAGATTTGGCGGTTGGGAATGTCTACAAACTGGCCGGAAAGGGAAAATTTTTTCATAAAAATGGGGTTAAGCAGAAAATGAAATTTCAGATAGGCCTTCGGTGTCTATCTGAAAACCAAATTTACGAAAGCCGGAGGACTTTCCGAAAGTTGTTATTAATTGCTGTGAAAATTACGCTTTTTGGACTTTTGAAGATACCTTTGCCTCAGGACTAATAAAAGATTTAAAACTCTTATATTTGCACCGGAAAACACGGCTTTCCGGAATTAACAAAGATTGGATGAAGAAAATTGTAATTGCTATTGATGGCTTTTCGGGTTGTGGTAAAAGTTCAACAGCCAAAGCCGTAGCTAAAACTTTGAGTTATACCTATATAGATTCAGGGGCCATGTATAGAGCGGTGACGCTCCATTTTATCAATAGTTTTACAAATCTCACCAATCCCAAGGAGGTGCTCAAGGCTCTATCCACCCTGAAAATTGAGTTTCACAAGAATGAAGAAACAGGTTTCCAAGAGACTTTTCTAAATGGTCTGAATGTGGAAAAACAGATCAGGACGATGAAGGTTTCGGAGAGAGTTAGCGAAGTGAGTAAGCTTAAAGAGGTGCGTAAAGAGTTGGTTGCACAGCAGCAGCGGCTCGGTAAACACAAAGGGGTGGTAATGGATGGTCGCGATATCGGTACAGTAGTATTTTCCGATGCGGAATTGAAAGTATTCATGACTGCCGATCTTAACATTCGTGCGGAGAGAAGGCAGCAGGAGCTTTTGGAAAAAGGAGACCTTGTAGAACTGGATAAAATTATCCACAACTTAGGAGAAAGAGACAGAATAGATTCCAGCAGGGAAATCAGCCCACTTAAAAAGGCAGATGACGCTGTGGAAATAGATACAAGTTATTTGGATTTTGACGACCAGGTAACCCAAATTGTAAAATTGGCCAAAGAGAAAATCGAGGCTTAAACAACTATGTCATGCAGGTAACTATAGATAAAAATTCTGGATATTGCTTTGGGGTGGAGTTTGCCATTAAAATGGCCGAGGACGAAATGGAAGGTGCTGACACTTTATACTGTCTGGGAGATATAGTTCATAATGATATGGAGGTAAATAGACTCAGCCAGAAGGGGCTTGTAGTCATCGACCGTGAGCAACTTAAGGAAATCAGTAATTGTAAAGTCCTCATCCGTGCCCATGGAGAACCTCCTGAAACCTACCGCACCGCTATAGAAAACAATATTGAACTCATAGATGCCTCCTGCCCAGTGGTGTTAAAGTTACAGCACCGTGTAAAAAATGCTTTCGACAAAATGGAGAGAGAAAAGGGGCAGATTGTCATTTATGGGAAAAAGGGACACGCCGAAGTTATCGGCCTGACTGGGCAAACCAGGGAAAATGCCATTGTAGTGATGGAGGAACAAGATCTGGAGAAAATTGACTACACCCTTCCGATCACTCTTTTCAGCCAGACTACCAAAAGCACCAAGGGGTTTTATGACCTTAAAGAGAAAATCTCCCAACGAATAGAAAAAGCCAAGGGATCGGTTGAGGAAGTGGACTTCAATGCCAATGATTCTATCTGCCGCCAGGTGTCCAACAGAGAACCCCAACTCAGAAAATTCTCTCAAGATAACGACGTCATTATATTTGTCTCAGGAAAGAAAAGTAGCAATGGTAAGGCTCTATACCAAGTTTGTAAAGAACAAAATGAGCGTAGCTATTTTGTTGAGAACGAGTCAGAAATAGACAGGGCGTGGTTCAAAGTCGATGACAGTGTTGGCGTTTGTGGAGCTACTTCCACCCCTATGTGGCTCATGGAACTGGTGATGAACCATGTAAAAAATTGGGATAAAGAGGGATTGATTACAACATAAATTAGATATGCCTCAAACAAAATAATTGCCAAGTATACTTATTTCGTGGAAATAATCGAGCAATTATCTTCTAATAACTAATGTATTTTCTTAGATTTGAGGCGTTTTTAAAGGGACCATATAGTTCAAAAAATAAATATGTCAAAACTAATAAAGCTTAAGAAGGGATTTGATATTAAGCTTGCCGGAAGAGCTGATAAGCAACTTGCAAATTTCCAGCCAGCTCAGACCTTTGCAATCAAACCTACCGACTTCATAGGGATGCAACGCCCTAAAGTTCTTGTCAATGAGGGAGATACTGTGAAAGCAGGAACCCCAATCTTGTTTGATAAAAAACTTGACAAAGTTCAATACGTATCTCCTGTTTCCGGAGAAGTCGTAGAAATCAAAAGAGGAGAGAGAAGGAGATTGCTCGAGATTAAGATTAAGGCAGATCAGACCTTTGAATTCGAACAGTTTACAAAATACAATGATTCTGACCTGAAAGCGCTCAAAAGGGAAGATGTAGTTAATCACATGGCGATGAGCGGTGTGTGGCCACAGATCATCCAAAGACCGTTTGGCGTAGTGGCCGATCCAGCGGATGAGCCTAAAGCCATCTTTATTTCAGGTTTTGACACCCACCCATTAGCTCCGGATTATGGTTTTTTGTTAAAAGGCCAAGAGAAATACTTCCAAGCCGGTATCAACGTATTGAAAAAGTTGACTCCTGGAGTGGTTCACCTCAATTTGGAGGAAGGCGCTGAAGTTCCAGCGGTTTACAATAATGTACAAAATGTACAGGTTAACAAGTTCTCTGGACCTCACCCAGCCGGAAACGTAGGTGTGCAAATCCACCACATTAATCCCATCAATAAAGGAGATATTGCCTGGACTGTAAACCCATATGGGGTAGCGCAGATCGGTAAACTTTTCTTGGACGGCGTCTATGATGCTTCCAAAATTGTTGCTATCTCTGGCTCACACATTACTAAGCCCGCTTACGCAAAAACTTACTTGGGTGCTTGCGTGGATAAGTTCTTGGCGGGAAATACCAAAGAAGGTAAATACAGAGTGGTTTCCGGTAATGTACTTACAGGACAAAGAATCAATAACGATGGTTATTTGGGTTATTACGATAATCAAATCACCGTACTTCCTGAAGGCGATGAGTATGAGTTCCTAGGCTGGATGAAACCAACTTCGGCACGACTTAGCTACCACAGGGCATTGGGTCTTTTCAGCTTCTTGAAACCAAACCAAGAGTTTGTGTTGGATACTAACATGAGAGGTGAAGAGAGGGCTTTTGTTCAGACAGGTGTGTTTGAAAACGTAACTCCGATGGACATCTACCCGGTATATCTATTGAAAGCCATCATGGCCGAGGATTATGATGAAATGGAAGAGCTAGGAATTTATGAGTTGGTGGAGGAAGACCTTGCCCTTTGTGAATTTGTGGACGTGTCCAAGCATCCAGTACAGGAGATATTAAGAAAAGGAATTGAACTAATACAATATAGTTAATTAATATGAAGTTTCTACGCGATCTGTTAGATAAGCAGAAGCCGCTTTTTCAAAAGGGCGGCAAATTGGAGAACTTGTATTATTTGTATGAGGCAGGTGAAACGTTCATGTTCACACCAAAACATACAACTAATCCAAGAGGTGCCCAAATCAGGGATGCCATCGATCTAAAAAGAATGATGATCACTGTAGTGATCGCTATGATTCCATGTTTGCTATTTGGTATGTACAATACCGGCAACATGCATTATTTAGCGGTAGGTGAGACAGCGGACTTCGCAGACAAATTTCTTTTGGGCGCTATCCTAGTATTACCTATTGTATTGGTTTCTTATGCTGCAGGTGGTATTGTAGAGGCCATTTTTGCAGTAGTACGAAAACACCCCATCAATGAAGGCTTCTTGGTGACAGGGATGTTGATTCCATTGGTGGTACCAGCTACCATTCCTTTGTGGCAGGTTGCCTTAGCGACAATTTTCGCTGTGGTGATAGCAAAAGAGGTGTTTGGTGGTACCGGTATGAATATTCTAAACGTAGCCATGACCGCAAGAGCTTTCCTTTACTTTGCATACCCAATGCAGATTTCTGGTGACCAGGTATGGACTTACGTAGGTGAAAAAGGTGTGGTTGACGGATTCTCTGGAGCCACTGCCCTTGCAGTAGCATATCAGGCTGGCCAGGAGGGCGAGGCAGTGACTTCGGCATTGGCTACCCACAACGCAGGCTTTATGGACAACATGTTTAGCTTTGCAAATATGTTTTTCGGATTTATCCCTGGATCAATCGGTGAGACATCGGCTTTGATGGCTTTAATCGGTGCAGCCATACTTATTCTAACTGGTGTAGCCAGCTGGAAAATCATCGTAAGTGCATTTGGTGGTGCTTGGCTTATGGGCTTGGTAATGGAGCTATTCGCAGTGAATGAATACATGGCTATGCCTGCACATTATCATTTGGTGATGGGTGGTCTTGCATTCGGTATCGTGTTTATGGCTACCGACCCAGTTTCTGCCTCTCAGACCGAAACTGGAAAGTGGATTTACGGGTTATTAATTGGTGTTCTTACTGTCATCATACGAGTGACGAACCCAGCCTATCCGGAAGGAATTATGTTGGCGGTATTGTTCATGAACGTATTTGCACCACTTATTGATCACTATGTAGTAAAAGCAAACAAGAAAAGGAGGTTACAACGTGCAACAGTCTAACGGATATATTATCACATTCTCTGTCATCCTTACCGTAGTCTTAGGACTATTATTGTCAGGTACATCAGAGTTGTTGGGGCCAATTCAGAAGAAAGCTGAAGAATTGGATACCAAAAAGCAAATTCTTGGGGCCGTGATGGCCGCCGAGGAATTAAACAGAATGGAATCTGAACAGGTAATAAACTATTACGAAACCAGAATTTCTTCTAAAGTAGTCAACATCAACGGTGAGGAAGTTGAGCAGGATGAGGAGGGAAACCAACTTGTCGCTGAAAATGTAAACATCGCTAAAAACTATAAAAGAAGCCCAGAAGATAGACTTTACCCCGTGTTTATCTACCATGCTGAAGGTAATGAAGAGGATGTTCAGTCTATCATCCTTCCGGTATATGGTAATGGACTTTGGGATGAGATTTGGGGTTATGTAGCTCTTCAAACTGACCTTAACACTATCGAAGGTGTAACTTTTGCTCACGCCGCTGAAACTCCAGGGCTTGGTGCAAGAATCACTTCAGGTGATGTGCAGGCTAGGTATAGAGGTAAAGAGATCTTCAACGAAGCTGGAGAACTTGAGGCGGTAAGAATGCAAAAAGGTGAAGGTAAAGACTACTCTGCCGATCCGCATAAAGTTGATGGCCTTTCTGGGGCTACTATTACTGCTGAAGGGGTAAACAAAATGTTGGAGCGCTACTTGAGCCACTACAAGAGCTACCTAGAAAGAAAAAGAACTGGTGACGCTCCTGTTGCTTTAAATTAATTTTGAACGTTTCAATTTCAATATAATGAGTACAGAAACAGCTGAAGTAAAAAAGCCATCAGAGGCACTCTTATCTAAGAGAAGAAAGAAATTGATATCGGATCCACTAGTGGATGACAACCCAATCACCATTCAGGTTTTGGGTATTTGTTCAGCACTAGCGGTAACCACACAGATGCAACCAACCATGGTAATGGCGCTATCTGTAATATTTGTAATGGTAATGGCTAACCTTACCATTTCTCTAATGAGAAACACTATCCCTTCTAGGGTTAGGATTATTGTGCAGCTTGCTATTGTTGCCTCTTTGGTGACTTTGGTAAACGAGGTGTTGAAAGCTTTTGCTTTCGATATGTACAAAGAACTATCCGTATTCATTGGATTGATTATCACAAACTGTATTGTAATGGGTCGTCTTGAGGCTTTTGCGCTTGGCAACAAACCGTATGATTCCATCCTTGATGGTTTTGGTAGTGCCTTGGGCTACTCTTGGATTATCCTTGCAGTTGCGTTCTTTAGAGAGCTTTGGGGTTCAGGCTCCGTATTCGGATACCCTGTATTTGACAACATCTCTGGGTTGTTCGGTGATGATTTCTCCTTGGCTACAAATGGTCTAATGGTTTCCCCTGTAGGTGCATTTATAATCCTTGGATTGATCATTTGGGTACAACGTACCAAAACTGGTTATGTAGAACATTAAAATATATCTAAGAAATGGAATTATTTAATTTAGCTATCAGATCAATCTTTATTGATAATATGGTATTTGCCTATTTCCTAGGTATGTGTTCCTTCTTGGCAGTATCCAAGAAAGTGTCTACAGCCCTTGGTCTAGGTGCAGCGGTTATCTTCGTTCTTTCAGTTACCGTACCGGTAAACTGGTTGTTGAATGAATTTATCCTTAAAGAGGGAGCATTGGCTTTCCTAGGTGAGCAGTTTGCCACTATCGATTTGACTTTCCTTAGATTTATCATGTTCATCGCAGTAATTGCGGCCATGGTTCAGTTGGTTGAGATGATTATCGAAAAATTTGCACCAGCTCTTTACGGTTCTTTGGGGATCTTCCTTCCTTTGATCGCGGTAAACTGTGCGATTCTTGGTGGTTCCCTTTTCATGGCCGGTAGAGACTACACCCTAGCGGAAGCAGCGGTTTACGGTGCTGGTTCAGGTACAGGCTTTTTCCTAGCAATCGTGGCTTTGGCTGCCATTAGAGAGAAACTTAAGTATTCAAATGTTCCTAACGGATTGAAAGGGTTGGGTATCACCATGCTGATTACAGGACTTATGGGTATCGCCTTTATGTCTTTCATGGGTATCGACCTTTAAGGTTTAAATAAAAAACTTATAAGCCTTTTCATCTATGGATGGAAAGGCTTATTTTTTGTCATGAAAAACGTCAAAATATATCAAATCGCCTCTTATCTACCAATTTTTATACTCATACTGAGCTACGTGTACAAATGGGTGGGAATAGAAGTTTTTGCGGGGTTGTTTCTATTTTACTTCTTGATTTACAGAACCTTTCTTGATTACTACCGACTTAAAGCTAAGAATCTTGTCACCAAGGAGCTATACATAAGATTTTGTAATCGGTAAATAAAACTGCACCACTTTCGGTAAATAAGAATGCACCAAATTTGGCAACAATAGTGCACCACTAAAATCCTCTTGGGGCATGCCCCAAGAGGATTTTAGAGTATTTTGCTGGTCTACCAAAACTAGCATTTTATGAATGTGTACTTAGACAAATTTATGACTTATTTCGAAATCCACCGCCTCCAAAGGG
>NZ_VMKN01000002.1:145861-149441 GCF_007483685.1 Litoribacter populi | reverse complement strand
TGCACCACTAAAAATCCTCTTGGGGCATGCCCCAAGAGGATTTTAGAGTATTTTGCTGGTCTACCAAAACTAGCATTTTATGAATGTGTACTTAGACAAATTTATGACTTATTTCGAAATCCACCGCCTCCAAAGGGAGGGATTTTCCCTCCGGCAGATCAGCGAGCACCTTGTCCTCAACAGGCGAACCGTAAGCAGGTACCTATCCATGAGCGAGCAGGACTATGAGCTGATGCTGATACAGCAGTCACAGCGCCCCAAGGTCCTTGCTCCCTATGAGGAGTTTGTCAGGCAACGCCTGGAAAACTTCAGGGACACACCTGCAGCCCAGATGCATGACTGGCTGAAGGAACATTTTCCGGACCTGCCAAAGGTCTCCCCAAAGACCGTCTTCAACTTCGTTTCCTGGGTCAGGGACAAACACAACCTTCCCTTTGTCAAACTCCCCCGAGAGTACGAAATGACGGAAGAGCTTCCGTACGGCAAACAGGGCCAGGTCGACTTTGGCGAATACAACATGCGAAGCGGCACGGGAAAGAGGGTAAAGGTGTTTTTCTTCACACTTGTCCTTTCCCGCTCGCGGTTCAAGTACGTATGGTTCACCGACAGGCACTTCACTTCCCTGCTGGCCATAGAGGCCCATGAAAATGCCTTTGCATACATCGGAGGCATCCCCCTGGAAATGGTCTATGACCAGGACAAGGTGTTCATGGTAAGCGAAAACGGAGGGGACCTCATCCTTACGGACGCCTTCAGGGCCTATACCCGGGAGCAGTCCTTCAGCCTTTACTTCTGCAGGAAAGCCGATCCCGAAACCAAAGGGAAGGTCGAAAACGTGGTCAGGTACGTAAAGAGAAGCTTTCTTTACAACCGCACCTTCCACAATATCGAAACCCTCAACGACGAGGCCATGGGATGGCTTGGCCGTACCGCAAACGCACTTCCCCATGCGGTGACCAAAAAAGAGCCGCAGTCAGAGCTTTACATCGAGCTGCCCTTTCTCACCCCGTACCGGCCCTGTGCCCCAAAACCCGCCGTACCGGCCCTCTTTGCCGTCCGGAAGGACAACACCGTCTCTTACAGGGGCAACTTCTACTCTCTTCCCCTGGGCACCTATAAAGGAAAAGGAAGCGAAGTGGCTGTACAGGCACAGGGGGATGGCCTTTTTATCTATGAACCCGGGGGCACCACGGAAATCTGCCGCCACGACATACCTGTGGGAACAGGCCAAAAAGTCCTCAAAACCGACCACAGGAGGGACAAAAGCGGCTCCCTTGAGGAGAAAGCCGCCCTGGTTGCCGGAATGTTCAGGGACAGCGAGGAGGCCCGGCGGTGGATAGGAATGATCCGCGCCGAGAAGCCCCGGTATGTCAGGGACCAGCTCAGCATGATCGAAAAAGCCCTTATAGGCGCCGATCCGGAAAAGACCGGGCTCACCCTGAGGTACTGCCTTGAGCAATCAATCTGCAGTGCGTCGGATTTTATATCCATCCTGGAGCTACAGGACACCTCAAGGAAGGAGGAAACCAACATCAGGGTACTCAACCCGCTGAGCGGAAAAATGCCCGACAGCGCCCTGGTACAGCCCGAAAAGAGCAATATCGGGGAGTATGAGGATATCGTGAAGAGCAAGAAAAAAAGCAACAGTTAACCAAAACAGGCCGTGGGAGCAATCTTTTGGATGCCTTCCACGGCCCCAAAACCAGACAGAAAATGGAGAAAAAAGAACAGATCAACGCCTTTTGCAGGCAGTTTAAGATCACCGGAATGGCCAACAGCCTGCCCGAGGTCATCGCCAAAGCGGAAAAACAGCGCTCCGGGTTCACGGACTTCTTCCTTGAACTGCTCCGGGAGGAATCGAACCTTAGGCTCAAAAACGAGGTGGCAAGGCGGAGAAAGGCCGCACGACTGCCGCTCAAAAACGACCTAGGCCAGTACGATCCGGGAGCCGAAAACGGCCTGAACCTGACAAGGATAAACCAGCTGCGGGAGCTCAACTGGCTCGACCAGGGGTTCAACCTCATGCTCATGGGCCCTTCCGGTACGGGAAAGACATTCCTGGCCTCGGGGCTTGGTGCCGATGCGGTGGACAGGGGCTACAAGGCCTACTTCAAGACAATGGAAGACCTTACAAACATCCTGAAGCTGAAGGACATGACCAGGTCGTCAATGGCCGAATACAAAAGGCTCCAGAAGGCGGATCTCATCATAATAGATGATATCATGCTCTTTCCGGTGGAAAAAAGCGTTGCCGTCTCCCTTTTCAACTTTATAAACCAAATCTATGAGCGGACCTGCTTCATCATCACCACCAACAAAATGCCTGCAGAATGGGCCAAAATGCTTGATGACGAAGTCCTGGCAACGGCATTGTTGGACCGCCTGCTGTTCCGTTGCGATATTATAAATTTATCGGGGAAAAGTTATAGAATGAAAAACAGGAAAACTTTCTTTGAACAGGAAGAATAGGCAGCGTATATTTACAAAATGGTGCACGCCTGTTGCCATTTTTGGTGCACTCCCATTTACCATTTTTGGTGCATTGTTGGTTACCGCTTACAGATCTTTAGGCTTTGTACGTTTTAAGTATTTGTATGAAATGATGTATCAAAAATAAAGTGCCAAGTTCCAGGTACAATGTACATCGCACATTTGCATCTTATCTTCTTACTTTCCACCTCTCACTTCTTACTGAAACTACTGGGGTATTTATTTCTAAAAACCATTTTTTGGCATCGTTTTTTCCTCGTAATTTTATCCATACTTTTCCCGATTAAAACATGTCATCTTTCACTACTCGACGCTTTTTGAAATACTTCCTTAAAGGATTACTCTTTGTGGTTCCATTGGCGCTTACGATTTATATAATCATTTCCTTAGTAGTGTTTTTGGACAGCATCATCCCATTGCCTATACCAGGGTTGGGTATCTTGGTCATGTTGATGTTTATTACCTTTGTGGGCTATATGGCTAGCGTATTTGTAACTAGGCCCATATTTGACCTGATGGAAAAGTGGCTTTTCAAGATTCCTTTGGTGAATATAGTATATACCAGTATAAAGGACCTCATGCAGGCCTTCGTGGGAGATAAGAAGAAGTTTAATGTTACCGTGGTGGTAAAGCTTTCAGACAACATGTACAGACTGGGTTTCCTAACCCAAGAAGACATGAGCATGATCGCAGAACCTGGCCTAGCAGCTGTTTACTTTCCCCATTCCTACAACTTCTCAGGCAACCTCTATATGATCCCCAAAGAAAACATTAAAGTAGTAGAAAACATCAACAATGCCGACGTTATGAAGTTCATCGTCTCTGGTGGAGTGTCAGAACTCCAGCCGCTAGATGAAAACTTTGAAAGTACTGTGAAAAAGTGATTCGTTCCAAAGAGATTAATTAGCATATTGACTTTCATCTAAAAACAGGTCCTCTGTTTTTAACTTTTTCCTGTTTTCGACAGTCGTCAGTCCCATTTTTGATTAAATAATTGATTTTCAATTAAATCATAATTTTTAGTGGTTGACAATGGGTGTCCCAGCCTTCTTTTTCCTTATTTTCACCCATGTTTGTCCGGAAAAAACCC
>NZ_VMKN01000002.1:41923-145851 GCF_007483685.1 Litoribacter populi | reverse complement strand
CCTGTTTTCGACAGTCGTCAGTCCCATTTTTGATTAAATAATTGATTTTCAATTAAATCATAATTTTTAGTGGTTGACAATGGGTGTCCCAGCCTTCTTTTTCCTTATTTTCACCCATGTTTGTCCGGAAAAAACCCAATAAAAGCGGGAAAATCAGTGTCCAGGTAATCGAGAAAAAATCTGGTAAATATAAAGTCGTCAAAACCGTCGGCAGCAGCCCGGATTTGGACACAGTAGAAAGACTTGTCAAGGAAGGAGAACAGTGGATTAAGTCCCAACGTGGGCTACTGGAGCTCCCATTCAACAACGAAAAGCAGGCTGTTCAAAACGTTCTCGACAATATTGCGGGAATTACGGTAACCGGAACAGAGCTTTTATTGGGGAAAATTTTTGACATGATTGGCTTTAACGCTGTCAAGGATGAACTATTCAGGTGGCTGGTTTTTTCAAGGCTGTGTTTTCCGGGCAGTAAACTCAAGACCACTGAGTACCTCTTCAATTTCCATGGGCTTTCCATCGAGGTCCATGCCCTGTACAGGTATATGGACAAGCTGTACAACAATTATAAAGAAACCGTCCAGCTGATCAGCTTTGAGCATACCAGGAAAATACTCGGGGGATCGATCAATGTCGTGTTTTATGATGTGACCACTCTCTATTTTGAAATAGACCAGGAAGATGACCTTAGAAAAACAGGTTTTTCGAAAGAGGGAAAACATCAGAATCCACAGATCGTACTGGGCCTTCTTGTCGGGCTGGAGGGATATCCGTTGGCCTATGAAATTTTCGAGGGAAACAAGTTTGAAGGCCACACGATGATCCCGGTTATTGAGAAGTTCAAGACTAAATATAACCTGCCCGCCCCCGTCATCATAGCTGATTCGGGCCTGCTTTCAAAAAAGAATATTGAAGACCTCGTTGAAAAGGGATATGAGTTCATTTTGGGAGCCAGGCTGAAGACCGGCGGTAAGGGCCAAAAATCAAAGGTTCTTTCACTTGAGCTGTGCAACGGGGAGAGCACCATCCTGGATTGGGAAGAAGGGCTCAAAATGGTTGTCAGCTATTCTGAGAAGCGGGCCAGAAAAGACCGGTCCAACAGGGAAAGGGGCCTGAAGAAGCTGGAGAAGCAGCTCAGGTCGGGAAAGCTCAATAAATCGCACATCAACAACAGGGGCTACAACAAGTACCTAAAAATGGAGGGCGAAATCAAAATTGAGATCGACCGGGCAAGATTTGAACAGGATTCCAGGTGGGACGGCCTGAAAGGCTATATCACCAATACACGACTGGGGAAAGACCAAATAATAGAAAACTACAACAATCTGTGGAAAATAGAAAAGGCGTTCAGGATAGCCAAAAGTGACCTAAAAATAAGGCCGGTATATCATAGGGCCCAAAGAAGAATAGAAGCCCATATATGTATAGCATTCGTGGCCTACAAAGTGTACAAGGAGCTGGAAAGGCTGTTGAAGGAAAAGCAGTCGGAACTGAGTCCAGAAAAGGCCATTGACATAGCAAAAGGCATCTACACGGTAAGAGTAACCATTCCTTCGAGCCAGCAGACCGTTTCTAAAACAATAATCCTGAACGAAAGTCAAAGAAAATTGGCTGATTTATTCGGTTTTTAGCCTTGGGTGTCCCAGCGCTGAAAACAGGACTTTTTCATCCCTATGGGTTTCAGGAATACTTTGGGTTAAAAATTTCATAAAAAAAACCTGGCAGTTTTACACCGCCAGGCTCTTTAATAATCTTCACTAATTTATATCTGAGCATCAAGCTTCTGTGCCAACACCGTCTTTGGGACAGCGCCAACTTGCTTGTCTACAATCTCACCGTTCTTGAAGAACAATAAAGTAGGGATACTTCTGATACCAAATTTTTGAGCAACTGCAGGATTGGAGTCTACATCAACTTTACCTACTACTGCTTTGCCTTCATACTCACCCGCTATTTCTTCAACTACAGGTCCGATCATTTTACATGGTCCACACCATTCAGCCCAAAAATCAACCAAGATAGGTTGTTCGGATTTGATTATTTCCTCAAAATTAGCGTCTGTGATTTCGATTGCTTTAGCCATATTATTTATTGGTTGTGTTTATTAGATTCATTTTTTCAAATATAATAGAAAAGGCTTTTAGGAGGGAATAAGTTCAAATTTTTCCTCAGAAAAAACATATTTATTTAAGTAATAAGCTTATTAAATAGCCACCCTCTCCAGTCTTAACCCCTATCGGTCATCCAAAATCGGACATCACCCAGATCCATCAAATAATCTTATACATCACTTCCGGCATAGTCTTTAACTCCTCTATCATCTCATTAGTAGGGTCAATGGTGTATTTAGTCGACATCAGGTCCAAAGTAATGTTTTCCTTTCGGTCAGTGACATTAATATGGAGTTTTGCATCACCTTTATATTTTTGGGTAATGCCTTCCAGCTTATCCATAAGGTCCAAAGTTAGGTCATCCAAATCTATGTTAACTCGAAGCCCCTTTACCATTTTGCCCCTGAGCTCGTCAAGCAGAGACATTGTGTTGATCTTGAATTCAAATTCATTTTCCTTCCACTTGTTTGGATGAACAGACCCAGTTAGGTAGATAAACCAACCTGTCATGAAGTACTCCTTAAACTTGATATAGTCTTCTCCGAAAATAAAGAAGGTATGCCCTCCATGATAATCCTCCAAGGTCAAGGTGCCAAATGGCTTTCCTGTTTTGGTAGTCCTATGGGCAAAAGAAGTCACCATCCCCGCGGCTTTAACATCACCTTTGGCTCTTAGTGCCTCGATGTTATTTAGCTCAGTAAGCGGCGTATTTGTAAATGAGTCAAATTCCACCCTAAATTGGTCCAATGGGTGGCCAGAGATATAAAGCCCTACTACTTCCTTCTCAATGTTTAGCTGCTGCAGCTGGCTGAATGGCTCCATCTGTGGAATACTCGGCATAGGAACTTCCATTCCGCTGGCTCCTCCAAACAAACTTACCTGAGAACTGTCAGCTTCAGCTGCCACTTTCTGTGCATACTTAACCGCCTTTTCCAGCAGGGTAACCTCGCCTTCGGGAGCCTCTAAGAATAATCGCCTATGATAGTCTTTGAAGCAATCAAAGCCCCCGGCCATAGCCAAAGCTTCTAAGGTTTTTTTATTGACAGCTTTTAGATTCACCCTTTTGGTGAAATCAAATATATTCTTGTATGGTCCTTTTTCTATTCTTTCCACTATCACCGATTCCACGGCAGCACCGCCAGCACCCTTGATGGCTGCCAAACCGAACCGTACCTGTCCTTCTTGGTTTACGGTAAATCCCCGCTTGGATTCGTTCACATCAGGCCCCAAAACCTCAATGCCCATTCGCTTACATTCCTCCATAAAGAATGTCACTTGGGTGATATCGTTCATGTTGTTGGAAAGCACGGAAGCCATGTACTCGGCAGGGTAGTGGGCCTTCAAGTAGGCTGTCTGATACGCTATCCAGGCGTAACAGGTGGAGTGGGACTTGTTGAAAGCGTAGGAGGCAAAAGCTTCCCAGTCCTTCCAGATTTTCTCCAGTTTCTTTTTATCGTGGCCCTTGGCAGCAGCTTGGTCCACAAACTTGGGCTTCATCTTGTCCAGTACGTCCTTTTGCTTCTTACCCATAGCCTTACGTAAGACGTCGGCCTCACCTTTGGTAAAGTCGGCCAGCTTCTGAGACAAGAGCATCACTTGTTCCTGATAGACAGTAATACCATAAGTTTCCTCAAGGTACTCCTTCATGTCGTCAAGATCATAGGCAATTGGCTCCGTACCGTGCTTTCTTTTAATAAAGCTTGGTATATACTCTAAAGGCCCCGGGCGGTACAGGGCGTTCATAGCAATCAAATCCGCAAACACAGTAGGCTTGAGCTCCCGCATGTATTTTTGCATACCAGCGGATTCATACTGGAAGATCCCTACTGTTTCACCACGCTGGAAAAGCTCGTATGTCTTCTCATCATCAATGGGGAAAGCTTCTGGATCAAGGTCAATTCCGTGACGCTCATTTACAATTTTCACGGCATCCTTGATCAGAGTCAGGGTTTTTAGCCCCAAAAAGTCCATCTTCAACAAGCCAGCACTCTCCACCACGGCATTGTCAAACTGCGTACAGAACATATCCGAGTCCTTGGCCAAAGCCACAGGAACAAAATTGGTGATGTCACTCGGGGTAATAATTACCCCACAGGCGTGAATTCCTAGGTTACGCACCGAGCCTTCCAGTACGGTCGCTTGGTTTATGGTTCTGGCCGTCTCATCTCTTCCTTTGGAGATCCTGATCAACTCTTCTGCCTGGGCTACACTTTCAGAATTGTTTTTTAGCTTGTTTACTAGCTTAGCCCTGTCATTGGCTAAGTCAAAAAGAGCCTTTAATTTGATATCCGGTACCAATTTGGCCAGTTTATCAGCTTCACTTAAAGGGAGGTTCAATACCCTTGCGGTATCCCTGATAGCAGATTTCGCTGCCATGGTACCATAGGTGATGATCTGGGCCACTTGGTTGGCACCGTATTTTTTGATTACATAATCAATTACACTTTGACGGCCTTCGTCGTCAAAATCAATATCAATATCGGGAAGGGAAACCCTATCCGGATTCAGGAATCTCTCAAAAAGGAGATCATACTTGATCGGGTCCACATTTGTAATTCCGACACAGTAAGCTACTGCAGAGCCCGCCGCCGAACCCCTTCCGGGACCCACCGAAACGCCCATTTCCCGCGCCGCCGTGGTAAAATCCTGTACAATAAGGAAGTAACCCGGATAACCGGTGTTGGCAATGGTGGCCAATTCAAAATCCAGCCTTTCGCGGATAACATCCGTAATTTCACCATAACGCTTTTCGGCGCCTACATAGGTTAGGTGACGGAGGAAAGCGTTTTCTCCCCGTTTGCCTCCATCTACATCGTCCTGTGGGTCAACAAACTCCTGCGGAATGTCGAATTTGGGAAGTAGGACTTCCCTGGCCAGCTTATATCGCTCGATTTTGCCGAGGATCTCATTGGTAGTGATGATAGCTTCGGGAAGATCGACAAAGAGCTTTTTCATCTCCTCAGGGCTCTTGAGGTAGAATTCCTCATTGGGAAATCCGAATCTGAATTCCCGGCCCATTTTACCTACGTATCTTTTCTCTTTTCTATCCGGTCCATCGGTTTTCTCCCCATCCTTGACGCAAAGTAGGATGTCATGGGCGTTGGCATCTGCCTTTTGGTTATAATATGTATTATTTGCAGCGAAATATTTTACGCCATATTTATGGGCAAAGCGAAGTAAAACTTCATTTACTTTTTCTTCTTCCGGGATCCCGTGTCGGTTTAACTCTACATAAAAGTCATCTCCAAACTGCTCTTTCCACCAGACAAAGGCTTCTTCCGCTTGGGTTTCCCCCACGTTGAGGATCAAGAATGGGATCTCTCCAAATAATCCTCCTGTAGTAGCGATCAGATCCCCTTTATATTGAACCAAAACTTCCTTGTCAATCCGGGGGACGTAATAAAACCCTTCAATATTGGCGTAAGAAGCTAATTTGGCTAAATTATGATATCCTGCTTTATTTTTGGCAAGCAAGACAGTTTGATATCCATTGTCTTTTTGGGACTTGTTTTTACGGTCACGGCACACGTTAAACTCACAGCCGAGGATTGGGGTAAGGTTTGCATTTAAAGCTTCTTTCACAAAGTTGAAAGCCCCCATCATATTGCCATGGTCGGTCATGGCAATGGCCGGCATTCCCAATTCCTTTGCCCTGTTGATCAGTGCAGGAATTTCAGAGGTAGCCTGGAGGACTGAAAACTGCGTGTGTACGTGCAGGTGTGTAAACGGCACATCCACCAGGTCGCTGATATCTGCCTTGCCTGCTGCTTTCAGGACATCTTTTGCAGCCTGTTTAGTAGCATCTTTGGCATTGGCAAAATTGGCAATGTCGAGTTTTGGAGCCTCATAGATGACTTCATCTGGAGAAATACCCGGCTCGGGAGCCAACACCTCTTGGGTGATTAAGCCAAAGAAACACTTGGCCGTAGCGTCCACATCATAAGCTGCATCGTGGGCATCCTCAAAGCCAATATTAAAAAGTTTGTGGTGAAGTTCGGTCAGGGTAGGCCACTTGAATTTGCCTCCCTTTCCTCCTGGAATGGCGCAAAATTCGGTGGAAATATCCTTGGTGTCCAACTCCTCCATGTCCACCAGCTGCATCGGTACTTCCTTCCTAAGGTATTCCGATCCGCAGACATTGATGTCAAAGCCGATATTGTGGCCGACCAGGTATTTGGCCTTTTCCACATCCTCATGGAAAATTTTCAATACCTTTTCTAGATCATGCCCTTCCTTCAGTGCGCGGTCGGTGGAGATCCCGTGAACCTTCTCTGCATTATAGGGAATGGTAAAACCCTCCGGTTTGACAATAAAATTGTTGTTGGAAATCAGATTGCCTCGCTCATCATGCAATTGCCAGGCTAGCTGAACCAGCCGGGGCCAGTTGTCCAGGTCGGTGATGGGGGCATTGTAGTCTCTGGGTAAACCTGTGGTTTCGGTATCAAAAATTAAGTACATGCAGCTTGCTTTGATTTGGGGATTCTAAATTAACCCTTAAACTTTTCAAGTGCTAGAGGTGTGACGGAAATTGTCCGGGAATAATGTGTGTTTTGGTTCATAGGTACTGATATTAAGTGGGTTATGGTTTATTGGTCCGAGGGATTTGTCTGAATTTTGATTATTTTAGTATTCCAATAGAATAGAAAGGAATAATGGAAGATGAAAACAAAAATAGTCAATTGGAGGAGCCTTTTACAGAATATGGGAGGTACTCTTATGCCGATTATCTGACCTGGGAGATAGATGGGATGGTGGAGCTGATAAAAGGAGGGTCTTCAAGCAAGCTTCAGCGCCGAAAATGAGACATCAGGCAATCTCTGCAAATGTAACGAGTAAGTTGTTTTATTTTCTAGAAAAGAAGACCTGCAGCGTTTTCGCAGCCCCGTTTGATGTACGGCTACCAGTTAATTCTAAGTAAGATGAGGATATTACTACCGTGGTCCAGCCGGATATTTGCGTAATATGTGACCCTAAGAAAATAGATGAAGCAGGCTGTATTGGAGCTCCTGACCTGGTGGTGGAAATCCTGTCTCCCGGAAATAATAGAAAAGAGCTTCAAAGCAAATACGAAGTTTATGAGGAAAGTGGGGTTAAGGAATATTGGATATTTCAGCCCGAGGGAGAGTTTTTGCTGGTTTACATTTTGAAAAATGGGAAATTTGTTCCCTCCAGATTATTTACTCATGGTGATGTGGTGAAGTCTACCTGTATAGCTGGTTTTGAGTTGGATTTGGAGGATATTTTTAGGAAAGTAGAATAATTTATCTGGGAAAAATGAAGGAACAAGAAAAGGATATCAAGGTAGAAGTGCCCTTTACTTTATCCAAGTGGAGTCATGTGTCATCCCAACTTCACATCCAGCTGGAACGGTTTTAACTTTGCTCTGCAATTCTCAATAGCTCTCTTGTTGTCTTCCAATTCCTGGTGGTGGCTCCAACTTTCAACTTTGCTTCCAAAAAATTGTTGGTGAGTTTGGTTCTTCCGTAGCCATTTGGGCAATAGAGATAAACGGCAGTATTTGAGAAGCTTACTTCTTCCCCGTTTTGTTTTTTGCTTTCAATTACCCTTTGATCAAAAGTGGTAGGTGGTGAAGCAAGAAAAGTGACATGCAAAAATGCAGGGTCTTTGTTTTTGTCATTTACAAAAGGACTGGATTCAATGATTTTTTTCAGTTTGTCAACGGTCAATACGATTACAGGCACTTCAAATCCAAAATCAGTTTCTATTTGGCCGGATATTTTTTGTTCCAGAATTTTGGGGTCTATTTCGTCACTTGAAAAAATGATATTTCCACTCTGCACGTAGGATATGACATCCATATATCCCAGGTTTTCATACATTTCCCTCAAAGCATCCATCTTTATGGGTTTCTTTCCGCTTACATTTATTCCTCTCAATATGGAAATGTATGTTATCATAAAGTATTAAATTCTTTCGGACTTGATTTAAATATCCAAGTTTGTCACTCGAAATGAAAAGAATTTGTCGATTATTTTCATGACCACCCCCATGGATATTAAGTAAAGTCCGATGAAGCCAGATCCCATACGTCCGGAATATAATGGTACTCCCAATCAGAGTTGATGGCTTTTGCCAAATTGCCAAACCCTCCCTATACTCCATGGCCTATGCCTCTGCCAAATGTCTGAAATGAAAAGGAGTGGACATAGACATAAGGGGAAGGGGGAAGGCTGGTATAAGGTCTAAACTTGAAGAGTGTCTAGTCTTTTGATGTCTTGTAATTAAAATTCACGGCCTGGATTTCTTCACTGGGGAGGGTGCTGCGGTAGAAATCAAGCGCGTAACCATCCTCCAATTCAGCCTGAAGGTAAATTTCCTGAAAGCCGTTGCTACGGCAATGCTTCTTTACAAATTTCAACAACCTGCTGCCTATTCCCTTTCTCTGAAAAGGCTGAAACACCGCCAGGTCATGGATGTATAATAATGGCTTAGTGGTATGGTATTGAGTAAGTATGTAGGCGGTCAGTCCGGCTACGGTTTGGTTATCAACAGTGGCTACAACTGCCATAAAGCCATCTTTCCTGAGTACCTCTGCGAGGTAGTTGATGTCCGGTCGGGTGTAAGGCTTGTACTCAAACACATGGTCGAACACATCCAAAAGCTCTTGGAAAGTCTCCAGGTCATCTTGGGTTAAAATTTTGATTTCAATTTCCATCTTTAATTTTGTGACCTGGTCACCATAGGCTTCGAAATTGGAATTGAGGCCAAATTCTGCTTATTGCTTTTCCTTTTTAAAGTCAAATTCTCCCCCACCTTGCTTCAACACCATTGTTTCCTCTTTAGGATTAAATTTCAAAACCAATCCCGCCTGATCAAATTCAAACTTGTCTTTATCGGTTGCCTTAAGAGGGAAGGCTGATTGGCCGGTGGCTTGGCCTTTCAGGGTGCCGTTTTCTTTGGTAATGGTGATCTTCATTGGGAATTGGGAAGAGGCATATACACCCAAATACTGGTCGAGTTCTTCATCGCTGACATCATACGACTTAAATTCTGGGATAGTAATTGGTCTTCCATATGCTGCACTCAACACTGCAATGGAGATGTTATTATTGTTGTAATTTGAACCATTGGAAATCATGGCGTAGGAAATTTCCCCATCAGTGAAATGAATAAATGAGGAGGAAAACCCGTCTATTCCCCCGCTATGTCCTAGGCCAGCTCTGCCATTAAATGGCATCTGGTAAAGGCCCAGACCAAAGTTGTCCTGGATAGTTTTCATTTTCTCAAGGCTTTCCTGTTTGAGAATTTCGCCTCCAAACAATGCATCACTGACCTTCACTAAATCGCTTGGAGAAGAAACTATCCCACCTGCACCCAGAGGAATAGAAATATCCGTTTCGGGCTCAATTTTCCAACTGTTGGCAAAGCGGTAGGAATTGCATTCATTGTTTTGGGTATTGATCTCTCGGCCCAAAAAAGTGTTTTCCAAATCAAATGGCTGGGTAATAAATTCCCTCAATGAGGTAGCATAAGTCTGATTGAAAACCCGCTCTAGAATATAGGAGAGCAGCACATAATTTGAGTTGCTATAAGCAGTCTGCTTGTCGGGTTCAAAATCGCTTCCGGCCTTGGTGATGATATCTACCATTTGCTCTTCTGTTTTGGCTTCAGTGAGCCAGGTGGGGTATTCCGGGTCATTGGTGAAATTATGGATGCCGCTTCTATGGTTTAGCAGATTTTTGATGGTTATCCGGTCTGAGTTTGGTATCGTGGGGAAAAACTCATCTAAAGTTTGTTCCAGTTTCAGCTTATCCTGTTCTACAGCCAAGAGGGTCAAAACTGCCGTAAATGTTTTGGATATGGAGCCGATACGGTATTTGGAGTTTTCGTCTGGTTTCAAATTGTTTTCTAAATCGCAATATCCGAGCGTTTTAGTATATATGATTTCCCCGTTTTGTGACACTGCCACACTCCCCATAAACTTGTCGTTTTTCTCGAGGGCCTCAAAATATTGGTCTAACTTTTCTTTGTCAAATTCCTGGGCAAAACCAATCTGGCTTAAAAGGGCCAGTGTGATAATCATAAAAAGTTTTCTTTTCATTTTAGGTGTCGTTATGGGGAAATACCTTACAAAATAGGTAGTTTTAGTTTCATTAGCAAAGTGTTGATACCTCTTTTAAAAAATCTACTAAGGCCTTATTGAACTCTTCAGGATTGTCTTAATTGGCAATATGATTAGCATTTGAGATCTCAACACATCTGCTGCCAGGCTCTTCTTTATGCCATTGTCGAGCTGCGTTTCTAATGAAAATAAGATCCTTTTGGCCATAGGCGATTAGGGAAGGGGAACTTTCTGGAGCGGGGGAGTGATCAATCAAGTCATATACCATGTCATCGGTAATGTTCAATGCTAGTTTTTTGCCTGTTCTCTTCATGGTTTCAGACAAATAATTCTGAACATTTTTCTTCTCAGACCGGTGTTTCCCAAATGCAGAATAGAATATTTTAGAAGGTATAAGCTTGAACATAAACATAAGCGGGGGTACAAGTTTTTTTTCCCAAGATCCCACATGAGATTTCAACTTGATGCCGGGTATATGGATGGTGGCAATTGTTTTTCCCGGAAACTTGATCTGAAATTGCTTTACAATCATGCTGCCCAAAGACTGCCCGACTAAAATTACCTTTCTTATTTGAAGCTCCTCCATCAGACCACTCAGACATTCCGCGGACAATTCCGTAAATCGCTTATTGTAATTTATTAAAGTAGAACGGCCGTGCCCTGGCAAATCCCAAACTAGCAAGCCATAGTTTGATCTGAGTGCTTTGAGCTGCACATCGAAGGTGCTGTGGTCCATTCCTACACCATGAATAAAAATCACCATGGGTTTTTCATCTTCCGGCAGAATTTCAAAATAGATATCCCCGTAGTGACTTTTATGCAACCCTGATGTTAATTCTTTTTGATTTGGGTTTTCCATATGCGGGGATGAAAATAAAAATGGCAGATTGAAGCAGTTATAATAGCATGAGGATAAAAATTAGATTAGATATCTAAAATACAAAAAAGCTGGGAAAAATAGGGTTAAAAATAAGGAAAGCCTTAATATTTAAGGTCCCGAGGCAAGCCCTCGGGACAACATGTCATTCATCTAGCTCACCAATAAGTAAGAAATCGTGACACCTGCTGCACTTAGTACATTGTACTTTGTCCATTGTAACCAAAACTACCTTTTTCCCTCCCAAGGCACATAAACAACTTTCTTAGTCTCAAAAAACTCATCCTCAAAGTAGTCATCCAAATGATAGGAAACGTACGAAACGTGCACCTCTTCCATCTCTTCGTCCACATCGCCCCCTTTGAGGTAAAAGATGCCGTTTTGGTATTCGTTGAAGTCTTCTTTTTTGAATTTGCCCTTCACCCATGGGTAGAAGTTAGTAAACCGAGTGACCGCCCGGCTGACTATGAAGTCATACCTTCTGACAAGGTCTTCGGCGCGGGTTTGCTGGGCTTCCACGTTTTGCAGGCCTAATTGCTTGACCACGTCCTTGACCACAGTGATTTTTTTACCAATTGAGTCCACTAAGTGAAAATGGGTGTCAGGAAACATGATGGCCAAAGGAATCCCTGGAAAGCCTCCGCCCGTACCGATGTCTAGAATCTTGGTGCCTGGCTGAAACTCCATCACTTTTGCAATGCCCAAGGAATGCAGCACGTGCTTGGTATAAAAGTTTTCAAAATCCTTACGGCTGATTACGTTGATCTTGCTGTTCCAATCCTCATATAGCGCCTCAAGCTGTTCAAACTGTTGTTTTTGCTTATCTGTAAGGTTGGGGAAGTATTTGAATATGGTTTCTAATTGCGAATTCATGGAGAGAAAAAAGAAACCGCAGAAGCATAAAGATCACAGAGGAAGAAATTTTCTCTGCGTCCTCAGCTCCTCTGCGGTTATTAATATTTTATTTAAATGTGCTTATTTTTACCCTGAGCGATTTCGAATAGAAGCTCCCTGGACCTATGCAGTTGGGCTTTGACGGTTCCCAAGGGTTTATCCAGTTCCGCTGCAATCTCATCATAGGATAACTCGTCGAAATATCGTAGTTGAACTAGTTTTCGGTATTTTGCTGGAAGCTTATCCACAAATATCCTGACCATTTCAATTCTTTGGGATTTGATAAACTCATCCTGAGGGTTGTTTTCGTCGTCTTCTACGTCAATGTTTACACTATTGCCTCCATCGTCGGTCAGGGTGTTGTTGAGACTCATGGTCTTCAGTTTCTTTTTCCGGATAAAGTCAATTGTGTTGTTGGTGGCAATCCGGAAAAGCCAAGTACTGAAAGTGTAGTCTTTTTTGAATTTATGCAGGTTTTTAAATGCCTTTGCAAAAGCCTCCATGGTCAGGTCATCGGCGTCGTCGGCATCCCTGATCATTTTGAGGATCATGAAGTAAACTGCTTTTTTGTACCTTTTCATCAGAGTTGCAAAAGCCTGCTGGTCTTTATGCCCAACGGCCCTGTCGATCAGTTCAAAATCTTCAAGCGCTTTATCTGAGAAACCTCTTTCGTTTATTTCCATTTAACTGTTTTTGATAGGTATCCTTTGGTACCCATGACCCAAAAATAACCCAAATAGATCAAATCGAAAAATATAGTCCAAAACACTTTGGTCTGGCCCTCAAATTTTCGATAGGCGCCACGGAAAACTCCATAGGCGATGGCTGTCCTGATCAGGAACACGCCCCCGATGCTGGCAATGATTATCGGGTCTTTTGAAACGGCCATCAGTGCAACACCCGTTGTCCAAAACAACAGATGACTGAATGCAAATAGGCCGATTTTGAGTTTATCAAGAGTCTTATAAAATTTCCCTGCCTGGAAATGTCTCTTCTTCTGTGTATTATAAGAACTAAATGTCCTTTTAGGTTCCGAAACCGTGATGCTTTCAGGGTCGATTACCATGCTGGTGTTGGAACTGTTGGCGTATTGGTTGACGAAAAGATCATCGTCACCTCCCAATACATGCCAAAAATTCTTAAATGCTTTTTTCTCTAAAAAGAAGCTTTTGCGATAGCAAAGATTTCTTCCCACCGCCATATAAGGCGATTTCCAAAGGCCAAAAGAGAAATATTGCAAAGCGGTGAATACTGTTTCGTACTGGATGAGCCAATTAAGAAAGCCCTTGCCCTTGCGGTAGGCGCCATAGCCGATGGCAAAAGTCTTGTTTTCCAACCTTACGGGTGCAGTCATCAGCCTAGTCCAATTTTTTGAGGCTGGTCTGCAGTCTGCATCAGTGAGCAGAATCACGTCATATTTGGCCACTTTTATGCCTAATGTCAGGGCGTATTTTTTAGGGGTTACGTGTGATGGGGTATAATTAATAGTGACCGTTCTAAGATTGGGATAGATTTCCATGTACTCCTCTAGCAGTTCTGCTGTTTGGTCACTGGACTGATCATTGACCACCATGATCTCAAATTTGAAATAGTCTTGCCTTGCTAATTCAGGAATCAGCTTTTGAAGATTGTCAAATTCATTTCTGGCTACAATTAGCATGGTGACGGCTTCGGTATTAAAGTCCTTATTCGTATTCTCCTTTACAGGACGGAAAAAGAAGGCCAAACGTCCATATATACAGACCAGGTAGATTAACTGAAATAAAAGTGCGGTTAGGAAAAGTAACCCCAAAACCAGAAAGATCATGTTATTATTTGATAAACCGTAAATATAAAATCAATTTCCACAACTCTTTTAAGTATAAGCTTATATTTTTGTGGCTCACAAATCTGTGTGGAATAGAAACCTGCCCAACAATTTATCATCTAGGACATTGAAGGCGGGGCGATTTGGTAAAAAAAGATTATGAAATTTATACTTGAAAATACGGATCCGAAAAGCAAGGCGAGAGCCGGTGTGGTGAAAACGGATCATGGAGATATAGAAACACCTATTTTCATGCCTGTGGGTACGGCTGGCTCTGTCAAGGCCGTACATCAGCGGGAACTTACCTATGACGTGAAAGCCCAGATTATTTTGGGAAATACCTACCACCTTTACCTGCGTCCAGGGTTGGATATCCTTGAAAAGTCAGGAGGGTTGCATAAATTTAACGGCTGGTCTAAGCCAATCTTGACAGACAGTGGAGGGTATCAGGTTTTTTCACTATCGGGCACAAGAAAAATTACCGAGAAAGGAGTAATGTTCAAATCCCATATCGATGGTTCCAAGCATAACTTCACCCCTGAGGGTGTGATGGATATTCAAAGGAGCATTGGGGCGGACATTATCATGGCCTTTGACGAGTGTACACCATATCCATGTGAGTTTGGTTATGCACGGAATTCCATGGAAATGACGCACAGATGGTTGAAAAGGTGTATTGACCGCTTTGATAGTACAGAGGGCAAGTATGGTTTCAGCCAAACTTTATTCCCGATTGTTCAGGGGAGTGTTTATAAAGATTTAAGAAAGCAGTCGGCGGAATTTATTGCATCCTGCAATCAGGAGGGGAATGCGATTGGCGGACTTTCGGTAGGTGAACCTGCCGAAATGATGTACGAAATGACCGAACTGGTAACCGATATCTTGCCAAGTGATAAACCACGTTATCTGATGGGAGTAGGTACTCCGACCAATATTTTGGAGGGGATTGCCTTGGGTGTGGACATGTTTGATTGTGTCATGCCGACCCGTAATGCGCGAAACGGCATGCTCTTTACCACCGAGGGCATCATCAATATGCGAAACGAAAAGTGGAAGGATGATTTCTCTCCTATTGACAGCGGTTTCAACAGTTATGTAAGTAATTTCTATACCAAGGCTTACTTGCGTCACCTGACCGTAAGCAAAGAAATCCTTGCTGCTCAGATTGCGAGTATACATAATTTAAGCTTTTATCTTTGGTTGGTTGGCCAGGCAAGGGAGAAGATTAAGTCGGGAGAATTTGCTAGTTGGAAAAATGTGATGGTGGAGAAAGTAAGTAGGAGGTTGTAGGGACTTGAAACTAATATTGGAATTTAAGCATTGATTTCAAAAGTGTTTGCTTTTGTGATAAATGCAATGAATTAAAGTGATTAACTTAACTGAATGAAATTAATCGATAAATTAATCATCAAGGACTTCCTCAAAACCTACTTCTTTGTAGTTTTGATGTTGATTTTGATCGTCTTGGTACTGGATTTTACCGAGAAGAATGATGCGTTTATCCGACACAATGTTCCAGGCAACGAGATATTGAAGTATATGCTCAACTATGGGCTTTACCTCAACAACCTTTTGACTCCAATCACTGTCTTCATTTCCGTGATTTTTATTACCTCCAAGATGGCAGGTAGAACAGAGATCATCGCCATTTTGAGCTCGGGAGTGAGTTTTACCAGGGTGTTGGTGCCGTTTCTGGCCTCTGCGATTCTTATAGGCGTTGCCAGCTTTCTGCTGAATGGCTGGGTACTTCCTATTGCTACTGCCGGAGTATATAACTTTAAGGCTGAGTACTTGGAAGATAACCGGACTTTTGACAAGCAAAATATTCATATCAAAATAGCTCCAGATACCTACGCTTACCTCTCAAGGTACTACACTTCAGGGAATATCGGCTATACCTTTACCATGGAGCAGATCGAGGAAGGACAGCTTCTTAAAAAGCTTTCTGCTGACCGAATCGTCTGGGATACTGCCAAGAGGGCTTGGACAGTGAAGAATTGGAGAATTCGAGAATTGCAGGAAATGAAAGAGGTATATTCCGTGGGGGAAAATATGGATACGGTGCTTTCCATTACCCCAAAAGACTTTGACCTGCCCAAAAACCACCACGAGACACTTATTCTTCCTGAACTCTCGAAACAGATTGTCATTTTAGAGGAAAGGGGAGCCGATAATGTGAATTTTTACCGTATTGAGCGATACGTACGCTTTATGTCTCCCTTTGCCGCGGTGATTTTGACATTCATTGGTGTGATCGTATCATCTAAAAAGACCAGAGGAGGGTCAGGGTTTAAGATTGCCATGGGCTTTGGATTGGCCTTCGTGTATATTATTCTATTTCTGCTTTCTAGGACTTTTGCGGAATCTGGTTCGCAATTCCCGCTATTGACGGTATGGCTCCCCAACCTGGTCTTTATGGTTACCGGCTTTGTGATGTATAAAACGGTTCCACGATAATGGACGCCTCTGTAAAGGATTACCTTAAACTCCACTTTGTGGTGTTAATTTGGGGGTTTACGGCCATTCTGGGTGTGTTACTCTCCTTTCCGGCAGTGGAGATTGTTTTTTACCGAACCCTGTTTTCATGTCTGATCATGGGTGCGATTTTATGGTTTAAACAAAACCAATTTAGATTACCTCCCAAGACCTTGATGTCAATTGTCAGCACAGGTTTTATCATTTCTCTCCATTGGATTCTTTTCTTTTGGGCGGCTCGGATTTCCAATGTTTCTGTAGCCTTGGCGGGTTTTGCTACCTGTAGCCTGTGGACGGCCTTTCTGGAACCATTGGTAAATAGGTCCAAAATTAAATGGTATGAAATGATACTTGGCCTAATGGTGATAGTTGGGCTTTATGTGATTTTTAGATTTGAGTTTGGCTATTGGGTAGGCCTAACAATGGCTGTAGGGTCTGGATTTTTAGGCGCTGTGTTTATGATCATCAACAGCAAGTTTACCAAAACTCATAGCCCTTATGTCCTGACATTTTACGAAATGGGTGGTGCCTGTCTGTTTACCGTCCTGCTATTCCCTATTTATACGACTTTTCTCACCGACAATGGCTTGCAACTTTGTTGGCAAGGCTATGATTGGCTTTGGTTGATCCTTATGGCTGGCGTGTGTACTGTGTACGCTTTTTCAGCTTCAGTTGAGCTGATGAAAAGGCTGACTGCTTACGCCATAAACCTGACGGTTAATTTGGAACCGGTATATGGGATTATTCTTGCTTTTATGATCTTTGGAGAAAGTGAGAAGATGACCATTGGTTTTTACGTAGGTACCGGCATCATTTTGCTTTCTGTGTGTCTTTACCCGATCTTCAATTATTTCTACAAAAGAAGAAAAGCCAAGCAACTTTTGAGACTACAGTAATTACAATTGCGCCTTGAAGGTAAAATATTCTTCAGGCCAATCTCCGACAGTGGGTTCCTTATCAAACAAACCATAAACCGTAGCACCCGAGCCCGACATTGAAGCATAGTAAGCCCCTTCTTCATAAAGACTATCTTTAATTTCCTGGATTTGGGGATGTTGTGCAAAAACACTTGTTTCAAAATCATTAACCAAATCATCCTTCCACAGAGAAGTGTTGCCAAGAACTTCTTTAAGTGGTTTGGCTGGTTTCTTAGGAGTCAAGCCTTGATAGGCTTCCTTGGTTCCGATGTGGATGTTTGGGTTGATCAAAAGGATCCATTTGCCCTTCAGGTCTATTTCAATAGGTTCCAAGATTTCTCCTCTTCCGGTTGCAATTTTTGGTGTGTTTTCAATGAAGAAGGGACAGTCGCTTCCAAGTTGGGCAGCGTAGTCTTCCAAAAACCAACTTTCCAAATGCAGATCAAAAAGTGTGTTGAATGTGTTCAGCGCAAAAGCCCCATCAGCCGATCCCCCGCCTAGACCAGCACCCATTGGAATGTTTTTATGCAGGTGGACATGCACATGAGGCAGTTCATTGAAGTCTTTTCTCATCAATTTAAGCCCTTTTAAAATTAGGTTGTCTCCCTCTTTGCCAGGAATCGAAAGTCCAGTAGTGGTAAACTCAGTTTTCTTGCCAGGGATAATTTCCAAAGCGTCAAATAAAGGAATCGGCACCATACAGGTTTCAATTTCATGGTAGCCGTCTTTACGTTTACTGGTCACATATAGTCCTAAATTGATTTTGGCGTTGGGGAAACTGAGCATTCTTCTGTTGATTTTATCCTGAAATGTTAAAATTAAGACAATTATCGGAGAATAGGTCTTGTGAGAGAATTTATAAATCGGCTATCAAAATTACTTTTTAGGCAAATAAAGACCTCTCTTATTAGAACAATTCATTGAATAAAATTATTTTTTTACAAATACTTAAATAAGAAGAAAATTTTGGAAGACTATTCATTTTTTAAAGTTTCTCTGAGAGAAGTTTTGCTAAAATTGATCATTGCTAAAATATTTTAGGTAAATTAAAAATCCTTAAAATAATATATTTTGATAAATTGGATTAATTAAGAATTTAATATTGGTTGTTTCCGAAATGATGTTTAAGATTGTAATGTCAAACGTAAAAACACAGATGATGTCTCTAGTGAAATCTCTTTTCGGTCTCTTTATTTTTATTATTCTCTATTTCAATAGCAGATGAGGCCACCCCATTCCTGAATGTTAAATGAAGTGCCTCATCCATAAGGCACTTTTTTTTATACCCTTCTATCAACCAAACCTATGAATAAGCTTAAAAAACACAGTTGGGAAGTAAGTGATAATATGGAGCATCCGGCAGGAATGGCGATGCTTTATGCAACAGGTCTTTCGGCTGAGAAAATGAAGCAACCCTTTGTGGGCGTGGCTAGTTGCGGCTATGAAAGCAACCCCTGCAACATGCATTTAGATGGTTTTGCAGAACAAATCAAGGCCGGAATGAATAAGCAGAAACTCACCGGATTGAAGTTCAATACTATCGGGATTAGTGACGGTATTTCCATGGGTACTTCAGGGATGCATTACAGCCTGCCTTCCCGCGAGATCATCGCAGATTCCATAGAGTCTTTTATATTGGGTCACTCCTTTGACGCGTTGGTCGCTGTTGCCGGTTGCGATAAAAACATGCCAGGTGCCATCATGGGAATGTTGAGAGTTGACCGGCCGGCCATTCTAGTTTATGGGGGTACCATCAGTTCCGGAAATTATTTGGGGGAAAAGCTAAATGTGGTCAGTGCTTTTGAAGCCTACGGGAAAAGGGTTAAAGGTCTTTTGACTGATGAGGATTACATGGGGGTTATCAAGAGTTCATGTCCAGGAGCCGGGGCTTGCGGAGGAATGTATACGGCCAATACCATGTCATCTGCCATAGAGGCTATGGGGATGTCGCTTCCATACAGTGCCAGCAATCCTGCCAAATCCCCCGAAAAGGCCATTGAATGCCAACAGGCAGCCGAATACATTGCCACTCTCCTAGAGAAAGATCTCACACCAAAGAAAATCATCACTAGAAAAAGCCTTGATAATGCAGTACGAGTTGTGGTGGCCTTGGGTGGGAGTACCAATGCGGTGCTTCACCTTTTGGCTATTGCCAAAACAGCAGGCGTAGAGTTCGGGCTAGAGGATTTCAAGCGGATTAATGATGCCACGCCAGTGGTGGGGGACTTCAAACCAAGCGGAAATTTCTTAATGGAAGATCTGCACGAGCAAGGCGGTTTACCGGCATTCATGAAGTACTTGCTTAATGAAGGTTTACTCCATGGAGGCTGTCTTACCGTGACGGGAAAAACGCTGGAAGAAAACCTTGCGAATGTAGCCCCGATCGTGGCCTCAAAGATAAATGTCATTCATCCATTAAGCCAACCCCTGCAACCCAACGGACATCTTTGCATCCTCAAAGGTAATCTTGCACCAGAGGGCTCAGTGGCCAAAATTTCGGGCAAAGAGGGCAGTTCATTTTCCGGCACTGCAAAAGTTTTTAATAGTGAAACAGAGGCTAATCATGCCATAAAGAATGGAAATGTTGTAAAAGGTAATGTCGTCGTCATTCGCTATGTAGGGCCAAAAGGTGGGCCAGGTATGCCGGAAATGCTCAAACCTACTTCCATGATTATCGGAGCCGGTTTAGGTGCTGAGGTGGCACTAATTACAGATGGAAGATTCTCAGGTGGTACACATGGCTTCGTAGTAGGCCATGTTACTCCGGAAGCTTATGAAGGTGGTCCGATTGGGCTTTTGAAAGATGGGGACAAAATCACCATTGATGCAGCGACCCATTCGATAGAAGTCGAGCTTTCCTCCGGAGAGCTTGAAAGACGAAAAAAAGCTTGGGTTGCCCCAAGCAAAAAGCAGTTGCAGGGCACCTTGAAAAAATATCAATCCTTAGTGTCCTCAGCCTCCGAAGGTTGTGTGACAGACCGATAAACTAACTCACCCACATCCATAAGCTATGAACGATACTAAAATCAGAGGAGCGGAAATTGTAATCAAATCCTTGGTGGCAGAAAAAGTGACAACCTTGTTTGGCTACCCAGGCGGGGCAATCATGCCGGTTTATGATGCCCTTTACGACTATATTGATCAGGTGAATCATGTGCTTACCCGACATGAACAAGGGGCAATCCATGCCGCCCAAGGGTTTGCTAGAGTTTCCGGTAAGGTTGGGGTGTGCATGGTGACTTCGGGGCCAGGTGCCACTAATTTGATTACTGGCTTAGCCGATGCCCTGATCGACAGCACACCGCTAGTTTGCATCACTGGCCAGGTAGCTTCTCACTTGCTGGGCACAGATGCCTTTCAGGAAACTGATGTGGTGGGGTTTTCTATGCCAGGCACAAAATGGAACATACAGGTCAGGCGGGTGGAGGATATCGCTCCGGCCATCAGTAAAGGTTTTTATATAGCCAGGTCAGGTAGGCCGGGCCCTGTTTTGATAGACATCACCAAGGATGCGCAATTTGCTTTAGGTGAATTTAACTATACCCCCACATTCAAAGTCCGGTCTTATAAACCATTTCCGCAAGTTAGCCATAGTATGGTAGCCAAGGCAGCTGAGCTGATAAACTCAGCTAAAAAACCATTTGTCCTTTACGGTCAAGGGGTGTTGATGGCCCAGGCAGAGGAAGAGCTGAAAGCATTTTTGGAGAAGACAGGTACTCCGGCAGCTTGCACCTTGCTAGGTTCCGGCTCACTTTCCGAAGACCACTCTTTGTATGTGGGTAAATTAGGGATGCACGGCAATTTTGCTCCCAATATACTGACTAATCAATGTGATGTGCTCATAGCAGTGGGGATGCGTTTCGATGACAGGGTGACGGGCGATTTATCTAGGTACGCCCGGCAAGCCAAAGTTATCCACCTTGAACTTGACCCAGTTGAAATTAACAAAAATGTAAAAGCAGATGTGCCTGTACTGGGTGATTGCAAGGAAAGTCTCTCTCTTTTGATAGAAAAGGTCCAACCTAATTCCCATCAGGAATGGCTTGATGAGTTTCTCCAACTTGAAAATGAAGAGAAAGCGGCTGTAGTTTCGCGAGACCTTACTCCGACTAAGACAGGCTTGACCATGGGCGAGGTGGTCCGCTACGTGAATGAATTCAAGGATGATGATGCTGTTTTGGTGACAGATGTAGGGCAACACCAGATGATTGCCTGGCGGTATTTTGCCTTTAAAAGCAGTCGAACCCAAGTCACCTCTGGAGGGCTTGGTACAATGGGTTTTGGTCTTCCAGCAGCTCTCGGGGCACAGTTGCACGACCTTTCTCGTCAGGTGATTTGTGTGGTGGGTGATGGTGGGATTCAGATGACCGTGCAGGAATTAGGGACTATCATGCAAACCAAAGCGCCTGTAAAAATCATACTTCTTAACAATAATTTTCTAGGCATGGTCCGGCAGTGGCAGCAGATGTTTTTTGACAAAAGATACAGTTTTACAGAACTCGAAAATCCCGATTTCATCAAAATTGCAGAGGCCTATAAAATAAAAAGCAGCAAAGTAGAGCAAAGAGAGGATTTGAGTGAGGCTGTTGCCGATATGCTCTTGCATGATGGACCCTATTTTCTCGAAGTGGTTGTGGCAAAGGAAGATAATGTATTCCCAATGATCACCACGGGCTGTTCGGTGGATGAAATCAGGTTAAGCTAAGCATATGAAAAAATTCACTATATCAGTATTCACGGAAAATTTCATCGGGATACTTAATCGGATCACGATCATCTTTACCCGAAGGGGAATCAATATAAGTGGGATCACGGCTTCGGAAAGTAGGGAGGATGGTATCTACAGGCTTACCATTGAGGTGACCACGACTGATGAACAGATCGTGCAGTTAGTCAATCAGCTGGAGAGGATCATTGATGTGATCAAGGCCTTCTATTATGAGGATGATCAGGTGGTGTTTCAGGAAATAGCCCTATACAAATTGCCCGTAAGCAGTTTAGATCCGGGTTTGGAGAAAGTGATCCGCCAATACAGTGCTCGGATCATTTCGGCCGAAAAAGACTTTGTAGTTATCGAAATGACCGGCCACAAAGAAGATACCCAGGAGTTGCTGAGCATATTAAAGAAATTCAACATCATGGAATTTGCCCGCTCCGGAAGGGTGGCGGTGTCCAAACCCATGCAAACTTTAGATCAATATTTACAATAATCAAACCATCAAAACTATGAAGCTTAAATTCGGAACAGTCGAAGAAAATGTAGTAACCAGAGAGGAATTTTCTCTGGAGAAAGCGAAAGAGGTGCTCAAAGATGAAGTAATCGCCGTATTGGGCTACGGAGTGCAAGGGCCTGGACAGGCATTGAATCTAAAGGATAATGGTTTTAATGTAATTGTTGGTCAAAGGAAGAATTCCAAAACCTGGGACAAGGCAGTAGATGACGGCTGGGTGCCCGGAGTGACACTTTTTGAACTGGAGGAAGCAGCCCAAAAAGGCACAATCCTGCAATATTTACTATCAGACGCTGGGCAGATTGCTTTGTGGCCTACCGTGAAGAAACATTTGACACCTGGTAAAGCTTTATATTTTTCCCATGGATTTGGTGTGACCTACAAAGATAAAACCGGCATAGTACCGCCCAAAGATGTAGATGTGATCCTGGTGGCACCAAAAGGGTCGGGGACTTCCCTCAGAAGAATGTTTGTAGAGGGAAGGGGCTTAAATTCCTCTTATGCCATCTATCAGGATGCTACAGGAAAAGCCAAGGAAAGAGTTACTGCCTTGGGAATAGGTGTAGGTTCAGGTTACCTGTTTGAAACGGACTTTTACAAGGAAGTAACTTCTGACTTAACTGGTGAAAGAGGAACCTTGATGGGAGCTATCCAAGGCATATTTGCCGCCCAGTATGAGGTACTGCGAGCCAACGGCCATACCCCATCTGAAGCCTTTAATGAAACTGTGGAGGAGCTGACCCAGAGTTTGATGCCGCTGGTGGCCGAAAATGGGATGGACTGGATGTACGCTAACTGTTCCACTACGGCGCAAAGGGGTGCTTTGGATTGGTGGAAGCCGTTCAGAGATGCCACAAAACCTGTTTTTGAAGAATTATATAGTAGTGTAAAGGAAGGAAAAGAGGCTGTGAAGTCGATTGACTCAAACAGTAAAGACGATTATAGAAGTAAATTGGAAGGAGAGCTTCAAGAATTGAGGGAGTCGGAGATGTGGCAAGCTGGAGCTGTCGTCCGTAAGTTAAGACCTGAAAACAACTAAGACCATGGAGAAATTATGGATTTTTGACACCACCTTAAGAGACGGGGAGCAGGTTCCCGGATGCCAGTTAAATACCCGAGAGAAAATCTTGGTGGCACAGGCACTGGAATCATTGGGGGTGGATGTAATTGAAGCTGGTTTTCCCATTTCTAGCCCTGGGGATTTCAATTCTGTTGTGGAGATTTCCAAAGCAGTAAGTAATCCTGTGATTTGTGCCCTTTCTAGGGCAGTGGAAAAGGATATTGAAGTGGCCGCAGATGCCTTGAAATATGCCAAAAAGGGAAGAATTCATACTGGAATTGGAGTCTCGACTTACCATATCCATCATAAGTTGCGCTCTACTCCGGAGGCTGTAATTGAAAGGGCTGTGCAGGCCGTGAAGCTTGCTAAGCGGTATGTGGAGGATGTAGAGTTTTATGCCGAAGATGCCGGAAGGTCAGAAAATGAATACCTGGCCCGTATCGTGGAAGCAGCCATTAAGGCCGGCGCCACCGTGATCAACATCCCCGATACGACTGGTTATTGTTTGCCCGAACAGTATGCGGACAAGATTAGGTTTTTGAAGGAAAATGTACGAAATATTGATCAAGCCATCATTGCCACCCATTGCCACAACGATCTGGGAATGGCCACTGCCAATACCATAGCCGGTGTGCAACATGGTGCCCGGCAGGTCGAAGTTACCATGAACGGTATTGGGGAGCGTGCTGGAAATACCAGTTTGGAGGAAGTGGTGATGGCTATCAAGTGTCACAAGGATATTCCGGTGCAGACCAGTATCCAAACTACCAAAATCTATGAAACGAGTCGTTTGGTTTCCAAACTCATGAACATGCCCGTGCAACCAAACAAGGCCATTGTAGGGAGGAATGCTTTTGCCCATTCTTCTGGGATTCATCAGGATGGAGTTTTGAAACATAGAGAAAACTATGAAATCATGGACCCCCAGGAAGTGGGTGTAGAGGAATCCTCTATTGTGCTGACAGCAAGAAGTGGAAGGGCTGCCTTGAAACATCATCTTGAGCTGTTGGGTTTTACCTGTGAAGGAAAAAAGCTGGAAAAAATCTATAAGGATTTCCTTCAGTTGGCCGATGTCAAAAGGGATATTGGAAGAAAAGATCTTTTTCAGCTTTTGGGTGAGTATGTGGATGAAAGCGGTTTTGTCGAACTTGGAAAAGTTCGATATGAATATGGCGACACTGTTCGGTCTGAAGTGGAATTGAAAGTTGGAGAAAAAACCAATGTGGCAACAGCTGAAGGCAACGGTCCAGTAGATGCAGTGCTAAAGGCTATTCAAAAGCATGTGGATCAAGAAATAGAACTTGATGAATTTCTAATACAGTCTATGGCCAAAGGAAGTGATGATGTGTGCAAGGTGCACATGCGCCTGATGTGCGACAAGAAACCCTATCATGGATTCGCTTGCCATACCGATATAGTTGTAGCTTCCGCCCAAGCCTTTGTGGATGCCTTAAATAAATTACCCATCAAACAACAAGTGACCCTTTAAATTATGGAAAAGAAAACATTGTTCGATAAAATATGGGAAGCCCATGTGGTTAAGTCTGTTGAGAAAGGTCCAGACGTCCTTTTTATCGACAAGCACTTTATACACGAAGTTACCAGTCCGGTGGCCTTCCTAAATTTGGAAAAAAGGGGTAATACGGTACTTTTTCCCAATAGGACTATTGCCACACCTGATCATAATGTGCCCACCGAAGGGCAAGATAAAACCATTAAGGACAAGCTTTCAAGAATGCAGGTTGAAAGGCTCCGTGAAAACTGTAAGAAATACGACATTGAACTCCACGATTTAGGGACAGAGCATCATGGGATTGTACATGTCATAGGTCCAGAATTAGGAGTGACCCAACCTGGGATGACCATTGTGTGTGGGGATAGCCATACCTCAACTCATGGTGCTTTCGGGGCCATTGCTTTTGGGATTGGTACCAGTGAAGTGGAGATGGTTTTTGCCAGCCAATGCATCATGCAGTCTAAACCTAAGAAAATGAGAATAACCATTGATGGGGAACTTGGCGAGGGGGTGACGTCCAAAGACATCATTTTATACGTGATTTCAAAAATCTCAGCCAGTGGCGGTACAGGGTATTTTCTTGAATACGCGGGTTCGGCCATTACTTCCCTGAGCATGGAAGCGCGGATGACCATCTGTAACATGAGTATTGAAATGGGGGCTAGAGGAGGATTAATTGCTCCGGATGAAACTACATATAAATACCTGAAAGGGAAGAAGTATTCACCTGCGGGAAAAGAATGGAATGATGCGGTAGCGTACTGGCAGACCCTGAAAACAGATGAGGGCGCTGGTTTTGATGTAGAACACCATTTTGATGCCGGGGACATAGAGCCAATGATAACCTACGGTACCAACCCTGGAATGGGTATCAAGATAAAAGACAACATTCCGGCAGGAGCTGACTTATTGGGAAGCAATAAAAAATCTTATCAACAAGCCTTAGACTACATGGGTTTTCAAGCAGGAGAACCTATCAAAGGTAAGAAAGTGGATTATGTCTTTGTAGGTAGCTGTACCAATGGCCGGATTGAGGACATCAGGGCGGTAGCTCAATACGTCAAGGGTAAGCAAAAAGCAGAAAACATTACCGCCTGGATCGTACCGGGTTCAAAAGAAGTTGAAAAACTCGCTCATGAGGAAGGTTTGGTCGATATTCTCGAAGCTGCCGGTTTTGAGCTTCGCCAACCTGGCTGTTCAGCTTGTCTGGCTATGAATGATGATAAGATTCCCGCAGGAAAATATGCGGTTTCCACTTCAAACCGCAATTTTGAAGGTAGACAAGGACCGGGGGCCAGGACACTTTTGGCGAGCCCCTTGACTGTGGCGGCAGTTGCTATCACCGGAGTGATTACCGACCCTAGAGAGTTGCCGGTGGTAGATTATGCAGGAGTTTGATGTTTGAGGATTTTTGAAAAACAGAAATAATGGCTTACGATAAATTTAATGTGCTTACTAGCAGGGTAGTCCCCCTGCCTGCAGAAAATGTGGATACTGACCAGATTATTCCTGCGCGATTTCTAAAAGCGACCGAAAGGGAGGGCTTTGGCGACAATCTTTTTCGAGATTGGAGGTATGACTCACAGGGACAACCCAAAAAGGATTTTATATTAAATGACCCCACTTATGAGGGCAGGATTTTGGTAGCTGGAAAAAATTTCGGATCCGGTTCTAGTAGAGAACATGCTGCCTGGGCGATTTACGATTATGGATTCAGGTGTGTGGTTTCTAGTTTCTTTGCCGACATATTTAAAAACAATGCACTAAATGTGGGCATTTTGCCGGTCACGGTAACCCCGGAGTTTTTGGAAGAAATCTTCGAATCAGTCGAAAAAGACCCAGCAACTACCCTTAAAGTAGATCTTGAAATGCAGACTATTACCCTTCAGGAAACCGAAAGAAGTGAATCATTTGATATCAATCCCTATAAGAAAGATAATATGCAGAACGGCTTTGATGATATTGATTACCTACTCCACTTGAAGGAAAAGATAGTGAAGTTTGAAAAAAGTAGGTAAAAAGATGACCACAGAAATGCAAAGGGCACAGAGTTTTAGTTTATCAGGATGATGGAATTTGCTCTTCGCTCTCTGGGGCTTCCGATTTGCTTCGCTCTTCGAGACAAGTTCTGCAGTTATTCAACTATGAAAGTGAATAAGAAAATAGAGATCATGGATACGACACTGAGGGATGGAGAGCAGACCTCGGGGGTGTCCTTTCTTCCGGCTGAAAAGCTTCAGATAGCTAAGCTGCTGCTGGAAGAATTGCACGTGGATAGGATAGAAGTCGCTTCTGCTCGTGTTTCTGATGGGGAACTGGAAGGGGTGAAAAAAATCACCTCCTGGGCAGCAGATAAAGGTTGCTTGGGAAAAGTGGAGGTGCTGGGTTTTGTGGATACTCCTGTGTCAGTCGACTGGATTATGGCGGCTGGAGGGAAGGTGATTAATCTGCTAACAAAAGGTTCTTTAAACCACTTACAATTTCAGTTGAAAAAATCTCCAACTGTGCATTTTGAAGAAATTAGACAAGCTGTCGACTATGCCACCCAGCATGGGCTGGAAGTGAATGTTTACCTGGAAGACTGGAGTAATGGGATGAGAAATTCTAAGAGTTATACTCTGGGGTTGATTGATTTTCTTCATAAACTTCCTGTTAAGCGCATCATGCTTCCTGATACACTTGGTTTGTTGGAGCCGAAGGAGGTAAGAACTTTTATGGGTCATTTGACTCGGAAATATCCTGAGGTGCATTTCGACTTTCATGCCCATAATGATTATGATTTGGCTGTAGCCAATACCTTGGATGCAGTAAAATTTGGTGCTAGAGGTATTCATACTACTGTCAACGGATTGGGGGAAAGGGCCGGGAATGTACCATTGGAGAGCATCGTAGCAGCATTAAATGATTTCTGCAAGCAGCCTCTTTCTATTGATGAAAAGAAGATTTTCAGGGTCAGTAAACTAGTAGAACAGTTTGCAGGCTTACGCATTTCGGTAAATAAACCTGTGGTAGGAGAAAATGTGTTTACCCAAACGGCCGGAATTCATGCTGATGGGGATCAAAAGAAGAATTTATATTTCAGTGATCTGATGCCGGAAAGGTTTGGGCGAACCAGAAAGTATGCACTTGGAAAGACGTCTGGAAAGGCCAATATCCTAAAAAACATCAGCGAGCTTGGAATTTCGTTAAATGCTGTAGAGCTGAAGAAAGTTACTCAAAAGGTGATAGAGCTTGGTGATCAGAAGGAAAAAGTTACCCAAGAGGATCTGCCCTATATTATTTCGGATGTGTTGCAGCAGGAATCGATTCGGCATGATATCAAGATTGAGGGCTATCATATGACGCATTCAAAGGATCTGAAACCGACTGTACAACTTAAATTGAACATTTACGGAAAGTCTTATGAAAGCTATGCTTCCGGAATAGGTCAATATGATTCCTTTATGAAGGCTCTTAAGAAAATATATAAAACTCTGGGCAAGGAACTGCCAAGACTGACCGATTTTCATGTTACCATCCCTCCAGGGGGGAAAACTGATGCCTTGGTGGAAACTGTCATCACTTGGCAGACGCATAAAATATTTAAAACAAAAGGACTGGACGGTGACCAAACCGTGGCTGCTATGAAAGCAACCGAAAAGATGCTGAACATAATAGAACAGTTGGGACCCGACAACCATAAAAACGACATTAAAGATGGAATTGAAAATAGCCTTATTGCCAGGTGATGGCATAGGTCCAGAGGTGATGGACCAAGCAGTTAAAGTTGTCAATGCAGTTGCCGAGAGGTTTGGCCATAAGATTACTTATCAGGAGGCTAAAGTGGGAGCTGCGGCCATTGATGCCACTGGCCTGCCTTACCCTGAAGAAACCCATCAGGTATGTCTAGATGCCGACGCAATTCTATTTGGTGCTATTGGTGACCCAAAATATGATAATGACCCAAAGGCAAAGGTAAGACCTGAGCAGGGGTTGTTGTTGATGAGAAAAAAACTGGGACTGTTTTCCAATGTGCGGCCAACATTTACATTTCCTTCCCTTCTTTATAAGTCCCCATTGAAACAGGAAAGGATTGAGGGGACAGACTTGGTGTTTTTGAGAGAGCTTACCGGAGGGATATATTTCGGTGAACCCAGAGGAAGGAACGAGCAGGGGACGGTGGCATTCGATAGCTGCGTGTATTCAGTGGAGGAAATTGAGAGGCTTGCAAGAATGGGGTTTGAATTTGCCCAGAAAAGGCGTAAGCTGCTTACCTGCGTGGATAAAGCAAATGTTCTGGCTACTTCCAGATTGTGGAGGGAGACCGTACAGCGTTTGGCCCCAGAATATCCTGACGTCAAGGTGGAATATGAATTTGTGGACGCTGTGGCCATGCGGCTGGTCCAATGGCCAAAAGCTTATGATGTTCTCATCACCGAAAACCTGTTTGGCGATATCCTCACCGATGAGGCTTCCGTGATCAGCGGATCGATGGGGCTGATGCCATCAGCTTCACTGGGGACGGAAAACAAGCTCTTCGAGCCCATTCATGGTTCCTACCCACAAGCAGCTGGCAAAAATATAGCTAATCCATTAGCGATGGTATTATCAGCGGCGATGATGTTTGAATATGCCTTTGGGCTGAAAGATGAAGCTAAAGCCATTAGTGATGCGGTGAATGCTTCTTTGGAAGAAGGAGTGATGACGGAGGATATTGCGGAAAGCGGTAAATCGCATAGCACCTCAGCAGTGGGGGATTGGCTTGCGGCAAAGGTTTTGGAAAAGGAGGGGGTTTGATGAAGATTAATATAAAGAGAGGGTTACTAGCTCCCTCTTTATATTTTATTTTTTTTTATGGTACCTTTATCCCATGCAAAGACGCCCCCACACCTACCTATGTTGGATTCAATATCTTGGATTCAAGTATCACGGCTGGCAGAAGCAAAATGGGGTAAAAACCCTTCAGGGACAGGTGGAGAGGGTTTTAGGTAAGACTTTGGGACATGATGATTTCACAATTCTGCCGGCCGGTCGTACCGATGCGGGGGTTTCCTGTCAGAGGGGTGCTTTTGAACTTTTTACGGTGAAACCTATTGATCTTGAATCATTCCTTATAATACTAAATGAATACCTCCCCCTTGATATCCGGATCTTAGATATAGAACCCGTGCCTCTGACCTTTAATGTCATTCAGGATGTACAGTATAAGGAATACCGCTATTACTTTTCCTCCGGTGCCAAATACCATCCATTCAATGCGGCACATATTGTAAATTTTGATGGAGGTCTGGATGTGAACCTGATGGCAGAAGGGGCTAAACTTTTTGTGGGTGAGCGAGATTTTCGTAGGTTTTGCGTCCGCAAAAAGGTGGAAAATTACCGTAGGCTCATCCTGGAGTCATCTATCCTCAAACTTGAAGAGCCTATGGGATATTTTGCTCCCGAGCAGGTGTATTACTATAAAGTCAAGGGGACAGGATTTCTCACCCATCAGATAAGACAGATGATGGGGGCATTGGTGGAGTTGGGAATTGGGAAATTGACCTTGGAGGACATCCGGGAGGCATTGCAGAGCCAAGAGGTGTCCCCGCTGAGCTACTCAGTACCAGCGCAGGGTCTGGTGATGCATGAAGTGGTTTTTAAATTGGCTCTAAATGGGTCACCAAGTACTACTAGTTAAAATTGATCACCAAGTCGCACTAAGTTTTAAAAAAAAAGTCGCACAAAGTACATCATTTTACTTTGTGCGACTTCTTTAAAACTTCTTCGACCTAGTGATTTTTTTTGTCCTAGAGTTTATTTATCGCTGAATTTGTCGACGATTGCTTCGGTGATTCCGGTGCAGGAATAGCCACCGTCGTGGAAAAGGTTCTGCATGTTGACATAACGGGTGAGGTCGGAGAACATGGCGATGATATAGTCAGCACAGGCTTCAGAAGGGGCATTTCCTAGTGGGGAAAGAGCTTCTGCATAGTTGTAGAAAGCGTCAAATCCACCGATGCCCGTTCCTGCAGTGGTTTTTGTAGGAGACTGGGAAATGGTGTTGACTCTTACGTTTTTAAGCTTGCCGAATCTGTAGCCGTAGCTTCTGGCAATGCTTTCCAGGATGGCTTTTGCTTCCGCCATGTCGCTATAGAAAGGATATACACGCTGTGCGGCGATGTAGGAAAGACCTATGATAGATCCCCATTCGTTCATCACGTCCTGCTTTTCGGCCACCTGCATCATCTTATGGAATGAAAGTGCCGACACATCCCAAGATTTCTGGACCCAATCATAATTGAGGTCACCGTACTCTCTTCCTTTTCTTACGTTGGGTGACATGCCGATAGAGTGCAGGATGAAGTCAAAGTTTCCGCCCAAAAACTCCTTAGCTTCTGCATAAAGCTTTTCAATATCTTCAACAGAGGTGGCATCCGCTGGCACCACAATGGTGTCACATTCCTTAGCCAAGTCTTGGATAGCTCCCATTCTCATGGCAATAGGGGCATTGGTCAAGACGAACTTTGCACCTTGCTCTTTGGCTTTAAGGGCAGTCTTCCAAGCGATAGAGTTTTCGTCCAATGCGCCAGTGATGATTCCTCTTTTTCCTTCTAATAAATTCATAGACATTGTATATCTAAATTTGGTGGTTGAATGAAGGGCAAAATTAAATAATTTTAACTTAAACCCACCATTCTAGCGATAACAAAGTAGTGGTAAGTCACCAGAAAATGGCAAAATAAAACTGAGAATAAGGTAGTTATATGATTTCTAACTTATTGACTCAACAATTCTTTCGCATTTTCAAAAGCAGTGGCTGATGGGTTGGACCCAGCAATCATTTTGGCGATTTCTTGGATTCTTTCCTCATTTTCCAAAAGTCGGATTTTACTTATGGTGCGGTTTGTACTGTTATCTTTGTAGACGAAATAATGTTTTTCTCCTTTTGCAGCAACTTGCGGCAAATGGCTAATGCAGATCACCTGGTGCTTTTGCGCAATATCCTGCATTATTTTCACCATCTGGAGGGCCACCTCACCAGAAATCCCGGTATCGATTTCATCAAAAATCAGGGTTGGTAAAGCCATCTTGTCGGCCATTATATATTTAATGGCAAACATCAACCTGCTAAATTCACCCCCGGAGGCAACTTGCCTGATTGGCTGTGGTTTTACGCCTTTGTTGGCCGAAAAAAGGATCTCCACCTCATTCATACCTGAATTTGATGGTTCAATGTTTTTTTGGTTAACCTCAATTTTGGCATTTTCCATACCCAGTCCCGCAAGTAAGCCGGTTACCTGCACGGCAAATGGTTGGAAAACTGTTTCTCTGGATTTACTGAGTTTTTCTCCTTGGGTCAAAAGTTGTTCTTTAGCCTTTTGAAGGTCGGCCTTTAATTTTTCAAGCTCATCGTCCAGATTTTCAACCTTAAGCACTTTGTCAGCTAAGTTACTTTCGATTGCCATTAATGCCTCAACAGATTCTACACCATGTTTTTGCTGTAAATGATAGATTTTGCTCAGTCTTTCTCGGATGGCTTCCAGTTTCTCAAAGTCTACTTCTATCTTGCCGTCTTCGTCCTCCAATGTAGCAGCAATGTCAATTGCTTCAATGGCCACACTCTGAAACCTCTCTTTCAGCTCAGCAAAGCGATGCCCATACTTTGAAAGCTGGTTGAATTGTTGCTGCACTTGGCTAATCAGTATTTGGAGACCCAGTTCTTCCCCGTTGAACACTTGCAGGGATTCGTGGATTTTTGATTTGATGTCTTCGGCATTGTCAAGGATTTCCTGCTCCTCCTCCAGTTCCTGCTGCTCATTTTCCTTCAGCTGTAAAGCAGAAAGCTCCTCCAACAAGAATTTATTGAATTCCGCCTCTTTCTTAAGTTCAAAAGCCTGAGAAGAAATGGATTCGTAAGACTTTTTAGCCTTTTGGAAAGACTTAAATGCCTGGTTATATTGTGTTTTTATTTCCTGATTTTGTGCAAAAGCATCCACCAGCGAAAGCTGATATTCATTAGCTCCTAGCAATAAGGTGTCGTGCTGGGAGTGTACATCCATCAGCGCCTTGCCTAAAGTTTTTAAAGCTTCTAGTTTTACCGGGGTATCATTGATAAATGCGCGTGATTTGCCGGATGGGGCTATCTCCCGACGGATGATGCATTGCCGCTCGTAGTCCAAATCGCTAGACTCAAAGAAGTCTTTCAAGCCATATTCTTCAATATAAAACTGCCCCTCGATCACACATTTCCTTTCCTCATCAAATAAGGATTTGACATCCGCCCGATTGCCAAGCAAAAGTCCCACTGCCCCGAGCATGATCGATTTACCCGCACCGGTCTCCCCGGTTATCATGTTGAGCCTAGGGTCAGGCGTCATTTCTAAGGATTCAATAAGGGCGTAATTGGAAATGCTAAGATTTGTAAGCATGCAGTGACTATCCTTTTAAAATATCGTTGTACTTTCTTGAATTGTTTGGGTCCACCTTTAGCAAAACGTCCACGGCCTCCTTGCGGATGTCCATGGAAGCGTTTTTGAAAATCTTGCTGATCTCATCTGCTTTGGCGTCCATAAAGGTGATGGCTAGAATACTGTTAGGCTGGGCATCATTGGCTGCGGCCACTTTTTTGATGGCTTCCAACATGTTTTTGTATGCCTCCTCGGGATTGTTGCCTAAAATATCCAAGCCTTTGCGATGATATAAATAGTAAGCATCCCTCACAGGAACCATCACCTGGGAGGTGTAAAGTTGGTCGGAAAGCCAATAGCGGTTTCTTCGGTCGCTTGGACTTTGATTCCATCCCGGGCGTGGTGATTGCTGAGCATTTGAGACAATATTGGCAGCGATTTCAAAATAGGGGTCGCCACCTCTTGGGGAAAAGGAATCGTAATCCACTCCGATAGCCACATAGGCATAGTAGGCCAAGAGGGAAGTGATATTGTTAAGAAAGGTGTTCCTGTTGAATTCCAAAGGTTGGGAATCCAGGAATTCGAAAGTCCAGCTCCTGTCGGCAAAGTTGAAAATCAGGCTTTCGTAATTCGTGCCGTAGATTGGCCTAACTGTCTGCACCTGTACGGTCGCGTTGAAAAGTCCAACCTGAGGCATGTCGTTGATAGTGATGAGCATGTTGCCTTTGATCCTTTCGGCAGGCCTAAACTCATCATCGGTCCAGTTTCGGCCGTTGAGGAATTGCTCGAAGGTGTTTTTCATGGTCTCAAAAATCTCCCTTTCCTGCGTCCTTGCCCGATCACTGTTGATGGTGACGGTGAAGTTGAGCTCTTGAGCAAACAATTGGTTTGCCAAGACAAAGAAGATCAATATGAGAAAGGTGTGTTTCATGAATGCCAGCGAACAGGAGCCAATGGCGGCTCAAATCTCATTAAAGATAACGAAATATGATCAAATCAATTTTTTGAACTGATCTTTTTTATCGCCTGTATAATCTGAGTAGCCACTTCTGTTTTAGGTAACAGGGTTAGAGGCTCTTTATGGCCATCCTTAAAATAGAATGTCACTTTGTTGGTGTCATGCTGAAATCCGGCGCCATTGTCATTCATGCTATTGAGAACGACCATGTCAAAATTCTTTCGGTTTAGCTTCCCCAAGGCATTTTCCTCTTCCTGATTTGTTTCTAGCGCAAAACCGATATGTACTTGATAAGCCTTTTTCTTTTTCCCCAGAGTTGCGGCAATATCTACATTTTTTTTTAGGCGGATGACCATGTCGTCATCGTTCTTTTTAATTTTCTGGGTAGCCACTTCCTCAGGGGTGTAGTCAGCCACCGCTGCTGCAAAAATACAGAAATCGGCCTTTGAATGATGCTTTTTGCAAATCTCAAACATCTCATCTGCACTTTTCACCCGGAAAGTAGAAACATTGCTGTGGGAAGGGGATAGGCTACTCGGCCCCAAGACTAACTTCACATCAGCCCCATGCTGAGCAAGTGCGTTGGCCAAGGCTATACCCATTTTTCCGCTGCTATGGTTGCCGATAAATCTGACGGGGTCAATAGCCTCATGGGTTGGACCTGCTGTTATCAGTACAGTTTTACCTTTGAAATCTTGCTGGGCGCTAAAATGCTCGTGGATTCGCTTCACAATATGCTCAGGTTCCATTAACCGGCCTTGACCCATCAGGCCACTGGCAAGTTCACCGCTTTCTGCTTCGAGTATAATGTTGCCGAAAGAAGCAAGTCTATCAAGGTTGGCTTTGACGGATGGGTGTTGGTACATGTCCAAGTCCATGGCCGGAGCCACCATCACGGGACATCTTGCCGAGAGATAGGTTGCCGTGAGCAGGTTGTCACAACCGCCGTTGGCAAATTTACTGAGGGTATTGGCACTTAAAGGTGCTACAAGGAAAAGGTCGGCCCAAAGTCCAAGATCCACATGGTTGCTCCAATCACCGCTTTTGCGATCGTAGAATGCCTCCAATACGGGTTTTTTTGACAGGGTGGCCAAAGTTAGGGGGGTAATAAAGTCAAGAGCAGAAGTACTCATGATGATTTGTACTTCTGCCCCTTCTTTTACTAATAACCTGGTAAGATGGGCGGCCTTGTAAGCAGCTATGCTACCAGTCACGCCCAATAGAATCCTTTTACCTTGCAATTGCATGCTTATTCTTCAGGAGTTTCTACCTTTCTGAAATATACTTTTCCTTCCATAAATTCCTCCATTGCCAAGGTGGTTGGCTTTGGCATCCTTTCGTAGAACTTGGAGATTTCAATCTGCTCTTTGTTTTCAAACACTTCTTCAAGGTTATCCACAGTAGAAGCAAATTCTGAAAGTTTGTTGTTAAGCTCTTCCTTCTGTAAGGAAGATATCTGCTTAGCTCTTTGAGACACCACGTGAAGAGATTCGTAAAGATTACCGGACTTTTCTGCGATAGTCTCTAGATCTCTGGTAATGATTGAAGGATTAATGGCCATATTATATGTTTTGTTAATTTCCTTGATTATCTGCGTTTCTAAGGGCTTCTGTAGCCTCTTTGTTTCTCTTTTCCTCTTCAGCGGCTTCCTTGGCAGCAGTCGTGCGCTCATCATACTCCTTTTTGAGTTTTTGATGGGCCATCAATTCCGCCTGGGTTTTGGTGGAGAGGTTTTCCACTTTCTTCAGGAATTCACTGTTCGGATATCTTCTGTGAAAGGTGTCGGCAAAATTAATTGATTGATTAAGCCTTTCCTCTTTCTTATTGAATACACTTCTTTCCGCATATGCCGCACTTACTTCAACTAGTTTGTACGCAAGCTCTTCATTATACTTACTGTCAGGGTAGCTTTTTGCAAAGTTTTGGAAATTGATGATGCATGCTCTGTAAAACTCACCCGGGAAAAGTCCTTCGGTAAGTCTATAATACATCTTGGATTCCTGATAAGCTTTTTCCTCAAATCTCTTCTGCAAATCATCAATCATTGTCATGGCCCGCTCGTATGAGTCAGACTGTGGGAATCGATTAATGAAAAGCTGAATGGCATTTACCGCGTCCCGGCTACTTCTCTGGTCTAGGTTGAAATCAGGAGCATCGAGAAAGAGTGCATAAGAATTCATAAATAAAGCTTCTTCAGCCATCGGGCTTCGGTTGTAAGTGTCGTAGAAGCTTTTAAAATATCCTGCAGCCTCAATGTAGCGCTTGATCCTGAAGTGGGAGTAAGCGTAATTAAACTCTGCCAACTCTGACCTCTCACTCCCTCTGATTACTGGCAACACCTTGTCGTAAAGGATGATTGCTTTATTATAATCACCTTTTTCATAGTACTCATTAGCTGCACTATATAGTTTGTCCCAATCGGTGCTTTTCTCCAATTTGTAGAATTTCCCACAGGAACTCACGGTTGCGGTAATAAGTAAAGCGATTATATATAAAGATACTCTTTTCATCATAATTTAAACTGCAAATATAGCGGATTTTAATTCTGTATCAAATTTCTAAGCAGGTGCTTGTCTGTTCCTATTTTTTTACAACGAGCTTTTTGGTGACAATATTTTTGTTGTCCACGATTAAGGTATAGAAATATACCCCTGGGTTGAGGTCGGACACATTGATGACAAGACTGCTTTGTCTAGGGTCCAGCAAAAAGTCATAGACTGGATTTCCAATAAAGCTGTTGACCACAATGCGAGCATGTGCATTCGGGTTTTTTAATTCATAATCTATCTGAGCTATGTTGTTGCTCGGATTTGGGTAAGCAGCGCCTATAGCAATATCCTTATGTTGTACTTCGTTGCCGCTATCCCCATTGGTGACGTTATAGACCGATTCAAGAATGAACACGTCACGAGGATTGTCGATGTTGCTGAAGTGCAGGTCAAAAGTGCCTTTAGTTTCAGTAATGCCCATATCAAATTCCAAGTATAGGTCAGTAATCAACTCGCCGGCTTTTAAGTTCAAATTAATTTTCCCTAAGTCCTTTTTAAGGTTGTAGCAATTGTCGCCGATGCAGAGTTTGAGGTTTTGACTTGAGCCTATATTTCCACGTAGAAATTTCAGGGTATAGGTTTTATCTGTACTAGCTTCGTTTTGGAGGATGAGGGATTTTCGTTGGGTGGTATTTATTGGACCTACAAACTCAAGGGCATCATTGAGCATACGTACCTGTCTCGCTTCGGCAGGATACTGCACAAGCATAATAAGCATGCAGAAGAGTAGAAAGACACGGTTCATGTAAAGTTTAATCGATAAGCCTGGTAATCAATAGTGTTACTAAGTATAATATACTATAAAACTACTGATAAGGTTTGTACTTTTAAAGCATTATCGGTTAAATTTCGTTAACCATTATGAAATTTTTTTACAATAGACTCGTTAGGGCGAAATAGGCTTATTCATCCTTCCTGATAGGGATATTAATAGGCATTTGTTGGATAAGGTAGGGTTGTATGATGTCATCAGTGGGGTAAGGAAGTCTGATATCAAGCACATCAAAGAAGTTATATTCGTCCTCCCTGTTTCTAAATACTGGCGTTCTCCAAGCCATCATCATGTCCATGGTCGGTCTCTCTTCTTCCCTCCATACGAAACCTTCCAAACGCTCGTCTTCTTCTTTGAATAGGTGGGGCGGTTTGAAATTCGCTTCAGGTTTTCCAGCGTGATTGATGCGCTGTATCTGGCCTTGTTGAAAATGCATCATGATCCTACCGCAAAGTAGGTTATTCAGTCCTTTCAGTACAGTGTCCTTTTCCAAGGCATAATAGAGGGACTGGCCATTGCCTTCCACATCGAGTTTATGCATTTCACCATCGAGGAAAAATCCGGTCATCTTGCGGCCTTTGATCTGGTTGAAATTGGAAAGAGTGTCTTTAGTGATGGCAAATGTATTTCTGCGCAAGTAAGCCCGGTCTATGTTTTCATTGGCTATGGTGAAGTGGATACTATCGGCTTTGATCTGACTTTTGTCGTTCCAAAGCAAAGGGTCATCATAAAGGTAGATTGTCGAGTCTGAATAAATGTAAGCTAAAGAATCAGACCTTCCGGAAAGTTCTCCTTTGATGAGTCTGACGTTATTAAAAGCCGTCATGTAGCGCTCTGTGTCAATCTCACTGTCCTGGGTGATAAGTGTATCGGCGATTAGGTACATGGTGTCTGCTTCAAAGTATTTCATGACCAGGGCATTTCCATAAACCTTCGAATATTTTCGTTCTTCCCAGTATTTGCCTTCCTCACCGAAGACCTCCATCTTTCTTTCCTTATTGAAGATGCTCACGTTGCGCTGAGCCTCGTAATATTGCTCTGCTTCGTCAAAATAGAGCACATCCCCGTAAATAATACTCGTCTCGTTTTCCACATCCCCTTCATAGAAGCGGAATTTCTTGTTTTGGGTGTCATAGAAACTACCTTTTTGTGCGTTGAGCTTGTCACCTTCAGCAGATACAATGTTGGTGATGTCAACAGTTTCGGCAGTTTTGGGGATAGTGTAGTAAAAAAGGATGTTGGATCTTAGGGTGTAATCAGGGTTTACCAATTCCACATCATCAGTAAAAGTAATTTTTTCTATCTGGGTTTCGTACACGCCCTTGTCGCTGGTGAGTACGTTCATATCATCGATCACCCGGCCAAAATTGAAATAATTGGCCACCCCGGTAGAGCGGTCATAGTCTAGGTAATCTGTGTAAAGAGTAGTTTCTTCATTTTTAAAAACCACATTATCCCTAAGCTTGGCGATCCGGGTGTTGCCATCGTATTCGGCATAGCGGCTGGTGGTCGTTACGGGGTCCTGCTGGTCTACAATGCGAACTTTTCCATAAAGCCTGGCAAAATTGTCTTGGCTATAAAAGTGGGCAGAGTCACAGTAGATTAAGGAATTTTGATGCTTCATCCTCACATCCCCGAGCAATCTTTCGACCCCTTTGCCTCCATAGAGGTTTTCGGCATTGAGAATTTCAAGCTGGTTGCTGCCTTGAGCCCAGGCTTGGGGTAGGGCGGCAAGAATGAAAACACAGCATGTAATTATTTTCTTTATGATCATTTCTTAAGACTAAACGCCAAAATTAATAGAAAATGGTATTTTTGATTTATGCTTGACCATTTTATCCGTCATATACGGAAAAAAAACCTTTTGGATTCCAATAAAACCTACCTTGTTGCGATCAGCGGTGGACTGGATTCCGTAGTTTTAACCTACCTAATGCAATTAGCCCAAATAAAATTCATTTTGGCACATTGTAATTTTGGGCTTCGGGGAAATGAAAGTGACAGCGATGAGCAGTTTGTAAGGGGTTTTGCGGACAACCTTGGGAAAGAAATTCATGTCATTCGATTTGAGACAAAAGAATATGCTTCCGAAAAAGGGGTTTCTACGCAAATGGCAGCTAGAGAACTACGGTATGCCTGGTTCAATGTTTTGGTAGAAGAGCAGAATCTCGCGGGAACCGTGGCTGCTCATCATTTGGATGATCAAGTGGAAACCATCATGTTAAATCTGCTAAGGGGGACGGGAATTGAAGGACTGTATGGCATGGCCGAGGTAAAAGGGGAATTGATAAGGCCTTTACTGCCATTTACCAAACAGCAATTGTTAAGTTTTGCCCAACAGGAAGGGCTCACCTGGCGCGAGGATAGTTCCAATTTGGAAAGTGACTATAAAAGGAATTTTCTTAGAAATAAAGTTCTACCTCTCTTAACTCAAGATGACCCTTCAGCAATGGAGGTGCTGATCAGAAGCTTTGGCAGAGTGAAGGATACCGGAAAGGCTTATTTCCATTTTCAGGAAGCATGGCTCAAAGAACATTTGGAAAAGGAGGGAGCGTTTCAAAAGCTCCCAATATTGGATTTGCTCAAGGTGCCAGGGTTTAAAAGCGTACTTTTCTACTGGTTAAGAGATTTTGGGTTTAATTATTTTCAAGTGGATGATATGGCCCAGGCAATCAGGAACAGGAATACCGGTGGTAGTTTCAATACGCCGGAAGCAGTTTTGAATATTGACAGGGAATACTTGATCTTAGGAAAAAGGCTCCATGGTCAAACAGGTACGCACTTTATCCAGGTTTCTGATAATAGCTTTGAGGTAAACGGGGAGGAGTTCGAAATGTCGATGACACCTTTTTCTCAACTCGACACCAAATCCTCTAGCGGAATGTTTAATTTGGAGAAGGTGACTTTTCCCCTGGAATTGAGAAATTGGAGGGAAGGGGAGCGGTTTCGGCCTTTGGGAATGAAGAATTTTAAGAAAATCAGTGATTTTTTAATAGATTTGAAAGTTCCCTTGATTTACAAAAGCCAGGTGAAAGTGTTGTGTTCCCAGGGGGAGGTAATTTGGGTGGTTGGTTATCGAGTAGATGACCGCTTCAAAGTGGAGAAGGGGACCCAAACCGTATTGCATATCAAGAAAACTGAAAAGAAATAATCATGCTGAACCCTTTTAATAAAAAATATACAGAATCAGAATTGGAACTTTTTGACTTTTTATCCAGCGTGCGATATTTCGAAGGGTTGAGCCATAGCGAGATGGAGCGCTTTCTGCCTGCAATTCATTATAGAAAATATGTTCGGGATGAGGTAGTGTTTTTTAGCAATGATCCCAGCGGGGCCATTTATATCGTCAAGCATGGTCAGGTAAAGTTGACTATTGATATTAAGGATGATTTTGAGACAATTATTACTCTGGAGGAATTCGGCTGTTTTGGAGAGAACGCTCTGCTGGAAGATAAAAAACGGCTTTATACCGCTATCATCGCTTCCGAGGAGGTGGAACTGATGGTATTTCCGAGCTACGCTATTCATGAAATTTTTGCCAACAGTCCCCAGATAAAATCAAAAATGATCACCGCGCTTGCTGAGTATTATAATGACAACAACTTGAGGATGTTCAAGTCCTACAAATCTTCATTCGGCTTTTTCAACCTTTCCCAAATGTTTGAGTAATTTTTCCGCATCTATTAATGAGAAATTTTTTCTTTTAAAAGTGAGGCACTTATCAGCCAACTATTCTTCTGAAAACTTTAAAAAACAGGCATTCTTTAATATCTTAGCGGAGCTTTTCAAATTTTTAACAAATTAATCCATAATATATAATATGACTAAAGTAACCGTAGTTGGAGCTGGTAATGTTGGAGCGACTTGCGCTGACGTATTGGCTTATAGAGAAATTGCCGAAGAGATCGTTTTGGTAGATATCAAAGAAGGCGTTGCTGAGGGCAAGGCTTTGGACATTTGGCAAAAAGCACCGATCAATGTATATGACAGCAGAACTGTTGGTAGCACCAATGATTACAGCAAAACTGCTAACTCTGACGTGGTGGTAATCACTTCAGGCCTTCCGAGAAAACCAGGGATGACCAGAGATGACTTAATCGAAACCAATGCTGGTATCGTGAAGTCTGTAACTGAGAATGTGATCAAACATTCTCCTGACGCCATCATTATCGTAGTGTCCAATCCTTTGGACGTAATGACTTATCAGGCACACATCACTTCAAAAATGCCTAGAACAAAAGTGATGGGTATGGCTGGCATCCTTGATACGGCCCGTTACAGAGCTTTCATTGCTGAAGAGTTGAATATTTCTCCAAAAGAAATTCAGGCTATCCTAATGGGTGGACATGGTGATACCATGGTTCCGCTTCCAAGATACACTACTGTAGCAGGTATCCCTGTGACTGAATTGATCTCTAAAGATAAATTGGACGCTATCATCGAAAGAACCAAGTTTGGTGGTGGTGAATTAGTTAAATTGATGGGGACTTCTGCATGGTATGCGCCAGGTTCAGCAGCTGCACAGATGGTGGAGTCTATCGTGAAAAACCAGAAGAGAGTATTCCCGGTTTGTATCAAGCTTGACGGCGAGTACGGAATCGACGATTGCTACCTTGGTGTACCGGTAATCTTGGGTAAAAACGGTATCGAGAAAGTTATCGAACTTGACCTGAATGAAGATGAGAAAGCGCTTTTGGAAACTTCTAGAACTCACGTGAAAGAAGTAATGGAAGTATTGGATAATTTGGGCAACAAATAAGTCCAAATTCTTAGAATATTTAAAGGATTCCCGGCCGATAAGGTCGGGAATTTTTATTTATTTGCATCTGGGTATAATTTCAAGGGGTTTTCCCAGTTTTATTTTCACAGAATCATAACCTTACCTATCAGTGAGAACTGCCAAGTTGCTGCTTGCTTTTTGCCTATTGATCATCGTTGCCGGTGGTGTTTATTATTTGGTGTTTTCCCCACAGAAAAAGCAGTATCGTTTTGAGGACCTCGTGCCTTCCGATGCCATTCTACTATACGAGACCTCTGACCCCATTTATGCTTGGAATCAGCTAGTGGACCAGCCTATTTGGGAAAGGTTCTCCAAGATACCTACTTTGAAAAACCTAGAATCTCAATTGGTTTCACTCGACAGCCTTCTTGGTGGGGGTGGGCAATTGGACCGTTCCCTGAAAGGAAATCAGTTAGGACTTTCCTTGCATTCTGTGGGAAGAGAGGATTTGGACGTGTTGTTTGGTCTGGCCTTTAAAAATACCAGCGAGCGCGAGAGGTTTCTTTCAAACCTTGAAAATGACTTTTTGGAAAATATTACTAAAAATTCCCGTGCCTATAGTGGGGTTCGGATTTTTGAGCACAGGATGGAAGATGATAGGACTATTTCCCTAGCTTTTATAAATAATACACTTCTTGCTAGTTATACCTCTTTTTTGGTAGAAGATGCTATCCGTCGGGCCCGCTCAAATGAGCAAAAAAGTTTCAAGGAAGAATTTAGTGAGCTGTATGATGGCAAAATCAGCACCACCGAGGCAGGCCTTATCCGTGTGGGTACACCAGGATTGGCAAGACTGATACAGGCGGTAAATCGGGAGAGCAGCCTTGGAGTAGTAGAGACTTTTCAAAAGAATAAGATGTCCGCCAACTTGCATCTTAGCTTCAGCGATGGTTCAATTAACCTTCACGGGGTCTCCATATATCAAGGTGGCAATCAAGTGAAGTTCCCTCGCCTCAATAGTGGTCGACAGCATGTTTTTGGTTCAATTACTCCAAATCGTACGGCCCTTTTTACCCAATACAAAGTCAAGGATCCCCGTCTGATTCATGACATGTCTAACAAGGCCTTTGATGCAAAAAGTACACTTGCTGGAGACATAGACAAAAGTTTTTCAAAAGAAAAATTCTTTCAGAAACTGACTGGAGATGTGGCCTTCCTTCATATGGAAGAAACTGGTGCGGGTGCAGGTGACAAGATTTTATTATTAAAAACTGAGGATGTAGCCTCACAGCTACAAGGGTTGAAGGATTTTTCTGCCACCAATTCGGTAAGTCGGATATATGATTATCATCGAGATAAAGAAATCTTTGCTATCCGAGATGAAGAATTTCCTGCACATCTTTTCGAAGGGCAATTTGTAGGTTTTCCCAACACATTTGTGACCTCCCATGAGGATGTTTTGGTGTGGGGAAACAACATTCAGGCGGTGCGCAGATTTTTAGATGATTTGGAGAATGACAACACCTGGGGCAAAACTTTGTCACAAAGAAAAATCATGGAAGCGGTGGATAAGGGTTCTGGCTATAATTTCGTGGCCAATGTTCATAGGGTATGGAACAGCTTGCTTCATCATGCTTCGCCTACTTGGTCGTCTACGCTGCAGAAATACGCTCCTCACATTAAAGCCTTTGATGTCATCTCAGTGAAGTTGGAAGACAAGGGTAAAAATCAGGACATTCATATTCAACTCGGATATGGTTTAAATCCCATCAAAACCAGTAAAGATATATTCTTGGAGGAAAACCTTTCAGTGACCTTCAATGCAGACTTGGTATATGGACCTAAGGTACAGCGTAATTTTACCGACGGCAACCCCGAATTTCTTTTGCAAGACGACTTGAACAGGGTGCACCTAGTGACTCATGATGGTGATTTAGTGTTCAGTCAGCGGCTTGAGGGGCCGATAAGAACTGAAATTTTCCAAATGGATTATTATAGAAATGGTAAACTACAGATGGTTTTTGCCACCGATCGGTACATATATGGCATTGATCGCTTAGGCAACCCCTTACCTAATTTCCCTTTTGAACTTCCTGATGGACAGCTAATACAATATGTAAACCTCGTGGACTATGAGAATACCCGAGATTATAGGATATTTGCCGCCTCTATATCCGGAGAACTTTATCTATTTGACAAACATGGAGAGCTTCTGGAAGGCTGGACACCTAAAAGCACCTCGGGTCCATTAGCCAGTAAGCCCGCTCATCATATTATTCCAGGTACGGGAGATTTTATGGTAGCCCTCAACCAAAATGGCCAATTGCACATGTTCAATAGAAAGGGGGAAAATCAGATTGGAGATCCCCTGCAGCTTGGGTCTGGAGTCAAAACTGATTACGTACTTCAGCAGAGAGGCAAGACTTCCGAAAATCAGCTGGTGACAATCACCGATGAGGGAGAGGTCATACGGGTTAATTTTAAAGGAGAATTTACGGATAGAAAGCAGCTCTTTAGGCCCGACAGAAGTAGTGTTTTCCATTTGGTAAAAGACCAAGCAGCCGACCGTTATTTGTTTGTTGTTCATGACTATAATAAAGTGACAGTAATGGACTCAGAGACCAATGTGATGTTTGAGAAGAACCTTTCTTCCCCTGAGTTAAAGTTTCAGCTGTTTTCTTTCGGGGGAGATAAGAATGTCTTTGTGGTGATTGATGCAAATCAAGAGTTTATCTATCTCTATAACTTGAAAGGTGAGCTTTTAAATACCAAGCCATTGAGCGGAAATAGGCCTGTGGATATTCGTTTTTCCTCCAGCCGTAATGAATACAGAATTTATAATATCCACGAAAAGACTTTCTTTGAATTTCAAATGCCTTATTGAGGCGGATGTCAAAAAGTGATAAAATAATGAGATTATTAAAGTGTTTACTTTTCAGCTTGCTTGCATCAGTTCTTATTGTGCATCAAGGAGAAGGACAGGTTTTTACAGATCAGTCCATGTTGCCAGTAGATCCCGCGGAATACGACAACTTGTCCACTCCATACAATACAACACTCACATTTTTATACAATCTCCAGCAGGATACTTTTCGTCCTGAAATTGCAGCCAAGACTTTGGAGACCGGAAGTGTCCCGCACAAGGATGCTCAGGAGCTTGCTGTCAAGTTGAAACAAATCTTCGATGGAAATGGGGTGCTGGTCCGGATGGAGGAGATTCCGACTCATGCAGATTTTATAGACAGCTTGCACAATCAGGAATCTAAATTCTTTTTCGATACGCATAGATTGCCTAGGGTATTTCTGGAAAAAATAAATGGTGAATGGAAATTCTCCCGCTTTACTGTAGAACATATCGAGGAAATGCATGCTGAAACTTACCCTTTAGGTGCTGCTACCCTATTGAGAGTCCTTCCCCAATTAGGCGAGCGTCAGTATGTGGGATTCCAGCTGTGGCAATTAATAGGAATGTTTTTGTTGATTCTGTTGATTTTTACAGCGCACAAAGCTTTTACTTTTATAGTAGATAGGGTTCTATTCTTTGCTTTACAAAAGTTTGGTTATGGTGGCGTTGCGGAAAAATACTTACTTCCAGTAGATCGGTTGGTGAGTATTTATTTGATCGTGGTGTTGCTGGCTATTTTCATCAGAGTACTACAGCTTCCTATCGAGGTAGTGTCATGGGTTGTATTGCTTCTGAATGCGGTCAAGCCATTTATTGTAACCATCATTTTCTACAAATTGGTTGATATACTTTCCCTGTATTTGGAAAAGTTGGCTTTGAAGACCGAATCCACATTGGACGACCAGCTGGTGCCTCTGGTGAGAAAAACCATGAAAGCATTTGTGGTTGTGGTCGGGGTACTCTTTATCCTCAAAGACGGACTGCAGGTGGATATCGTTCCATTCCTGACGGGCTTGTCCATTGGTGGTTTAGCTTTTGCATTGGCAGCTCAGGATACAATCAAAAACTTTTTTGGGTCGGTGATGATTTTCATTGACAAACCTTTTCAAGTGGGCGATTGGATAAGCAGTGGAGATATTGATGGTACAGTAGAAGAAGTGGGTTTCCGCTCCACAAGGGTACGTACATTTCGCAACTCGCTTGTGTATATTCCAAATGGAAAGCTTGCAGACATGACTATTGATAATCATGGGTTAAGAAAATATAGGAGGTTTTACACCACCCTTACCATTACTTACGATACGCCTCCAGAACTGGTAGATATGTTTGTGCAAGGATTGCGAGAGATGGTAATCAAACATCCCTCCACCAGAAAAGATTACTATAACATCTATTTTAATAATCTTTCGGCCTATAGTCTAGACGTAATGTTTTATGTGTTTTTTGAAGTAGGTACTTGGCAGGAGGAACTTCAAGGAAGACATGACTTATTAATACAAACAGTGAAATTGGCCGACAAGATAGGAGTAAGGTTTGCGTTTCCTACCCAGACCTTGCATATGGAAACCTTCCCTGAAAAGAAAGGCTTTACTCCAACTTATGATAACACCAAATATCAGCAAAAGCTCAATGAGTTTATACAAACGGAACTCAACAAGAATTAATCATAACGGCTGCATCATTAAAGCGGCCTTTTTACTTACTGGCTTTGGCGAAATTAAGGACGACTTTAGTAATACCCCATATGCTGACTAGGAGAAGGACAAAAAAGAGGAGCATCTGATATAGATTGTTGCCTTCGCGAAATGCTTGCAGAAGGGACTTGGCCATAATGCCGGAAGTAAAGGCGAGTAAGGTTCGTGGTAACATACCCAAAAATCCAATCCAGACCACCTTCTTCAAATCTGCCTTTAGCAAAGCAAACAACAAATTGGAAAGGGCAAAAGGGATGATGGGGCTGATTCTGACAAAGAATATTAACTGGGACATTTCGTCCTTCTTTTCGGCTATTACCTTTCTGGTTTTGGGGTATTTTTCCATAAGGATTGCAAGGCTGTTTTGGTCTAATTTTTTCCCCAAAAGGAAGCCTATGCAGGTAGCCAATAAGTAGGCAGCGGCTAGGACAGGCAAGGCTTCCCAACCAAAAAGAAAACCGGAGATAATGGCCACTAGGGTAGTAGGCATCAGGGCCAATCCCATCACCAATGCGGAAACAAATAAAAAGGACAGCAATACCTCTATGTCTAAAATTTGGTACATCCGGAATTTTTCGGTGTTGCTGTAAAGGTGATTGATGAAAAAGAAGCTTCCAATCGAAGGCATGAAACTCACCCAAGCCATAGCCCATATAATCACCGGGTTGGCCATGAGTATAATTTTTAATCGCTTGAAAATAGAATCTTTTTTACCCATCTTTGGGGCAAATCTAAGTGTTTTTTAAAATCACACCTCTTTTCACCTTAAATAATTAGACCCAATATGAAATTTGGAACTAAAGCCATACACGCAGGTGTAAAACCAGACCCTTCCACAGGTGCTATCATGACGCCTATCTATCAGACGTCTACTTATGTGCAGAAGTCTCCAGGTGATCACCTAGGCTATGAATATTCCAGGGCACATAACCCCACTAGAACAGCCTTGCAGGATAGTTTGGCCGCTTTAGAGAATGGGAAGCATGGGCTTTGTTTTTCCTCAGGCCTTGGTGCTATAGATGCTGTAATTAAGCTTCTCTCCCCGGGTGACGAGGTGATTAGCACCAATGATTTGTATGGTGGTTCATATAGAATCTTTACCAAGATTTTTACCAAATATGGCATCAAGTTTCACTTTGTTTCCATGGATGACCCTGCTTCCATCGAACCCTATATCAATGAAAGAACCAGGCTGATATGGACCGAAACGCCAACCAACCCAATGATGAATATCATTGATGTGGAGGCTATAGCTAAAATTGCCAAAAAACACCATGTCATGCTGGGCGTGGACAATACCTTCGCCACGCCGTATCTGCAGAATCCTCTTGACTTTGGAGCAGACCTTGTGATGCATTCCGTCACCAAGTATTTGGGCGGGCACTCTGATGTGGTCATGGGAGCGTTGATTGTAAATGATGATGAACTTGCAGAAAGGTTAGCCTTCATTCAAAATAGCTGTGGAGCCATTCCAGGACCCCAGGATTGCTTTTTGGTTTTAAGAGGCATCAAAACCTTACATTTGAGAATGGAAAGACATTGCCAGAACGGGAAAACAATTGCTGCTTACCTGAGAACGCATCCTAAGGTGGAGAAAGTTTTCTGGCCAGGTTTTGAAGACCATCCAAACCATGCCATTGCCAAAAAGCAAATGAGAGACTTTGGCGGTATGATTTCTTTTACTTTAAAGGACAACCGTATCGAGGATGCTACCACTGTGTTAGAAAACCTGCATTACTTTGCTTTGGCGGAATCGTTGGGGGGTGTAGAGTCCCTGTGCGGACACCCAGCTACGATGACTCACGCCAGCATTCCGAAAGAGGACAGAGAGAAAATTGGCCTGTCGGACTCTCTTATCAGATTGAGTGTTGGGGTAGAGGATGCTGAGGATCTGAAAGAAGATCTTGCAAGGGCCATGGATAAAATCTAACTCAGGCGTTCTGTAAATAATATTTTACTTTGGCTGACTACTTTGGTGGTCAGCTTTTTTTTATCCTTTTTGATGCCGTCCAGTAGGTTCTTGTATTTTTCGCTTATGCTTTCTCGCTCTGAAAAGAAAAAGGTAAGTTGCTGAAAAAGAAGGTGATTTTGGTACCATTTGAGTAACAATTGACTCAATTTGTTAAGGTCATCGTGGATGGAGCTTGTGAAAACCGGATTGAGCCCAGAAACAATCCGGAAATTCTCCACGGCAATAATGGTCTGTAAGGACTCGTAGATATCTTTTATAGATAAAGCGTCCATCTCATGAAGGCTATCAAAATGCGAATACTCTACCTCCTCGTTAATGATTTTGGTAGTCGCAGTGTTTATCATCAAAGGTTTAAGACCTTTACTCCGCTTTAATACCTTGTCATAAAGTTCTTCCCAAGCATTGTGCGGAAACCTCTGAAGCATGTCGAAGACCTCCGTGTAAAGTTCCTTTTTCTCTTTTTCCAGAAATAGGCTGAAGGAGTTGTAGGTATTATCACCAGCTTTAGCCTGAAATTCTTCTCTAATCAACCTCAGGTGAAGAATTTTTTTCAGGCATTTAAATAATTGGGAAAACGGTTTAAACAGCTTAAATTTTAGGTTTTCATCTTCAAAATGGATTTTGCCCAAAAGCTGCAAGTAGATTTCAATAAAAATCAGTTTTTCCTCCAGAATAATAGCTTTTTTAGTTTTCACCATCTTGCTAAGTTCCTCGAACAGACGGTGCCCTTCGTCGTATTGCTGGGCGAAAAGCTGAAATACCGGGGATGTTTTTTCTGGATTCATCGCTTATTTGATTCTCACCAGGGTGGCGCCATAGCCGAACCTGCTTTGTTGACTGTCCTGAAAATACTTGATGTTTTTCATTTGAGAAAGGGTCTTGTGAATCTCTTTCCTTAAAACCCCATTCCCGATCCCATGGACAAAGGAAATCTCATCCATACCAGTGGCTATTGCCGCATCCAGGCTTTTCTCAAAGGTGTCCAACTGAAGCTTCAGCATTTCGCTGTTACTCATAAACTGGTGGTCTTTGGTCAGTTTTTCAATATGCAAATCGACTGATTGAGCAGGTCTTTCAAACTGGTGAGGCTTTTCTTTTGGCTTTTTGTCACCAGTGAGGTCTTCATTAAGTGCTTTTATGTCTAGGTCCTTGGTGGTAAGGGTAAGGTTAAAAATATAGCCGTCCTTGTTTAATAAAGGCGCTTTTCCCTTGCTTTTGAAGAAAGCGGAAGCTTTGAATTTGATCTTTTTCTCGAAAGGGGTTTGAGTTTTTTCTGTCCTCAGGTTGATGGGAATCATCTGAAGGTGAAGAGCGGGCCAATCCTCAAAGTTGGCGATACTTTTTTCGTCCAACTTGACATAGGAGCCACTGTTTAGGGTTCCAGCTGACACGGTCCGACTGTTGTCACCAAATACCTCGGAAACCATATAAAGGTAATTTTTGCCGGCATTGTTACTGAGGTACACGCTATGATCTCGGTCATTTAATGGCAAATAGCAAAGGAAAACGCCCTCGGCGGACTTGACTACGTTTTTTGTAGAAATGGTTGGTTTTTCCTCGACCACCCCGTCACCGAAATATTGCCTTTCAGCAGAATCGATTATCACCACTTCACTTTTCATGGCCGGAATGCGAAAACCATCCTCGATTTCAATTTCAATCCTTCCACCGGAGGAGATTTTGGTGATGGTGCCTTCTTCATTGCCGTGTAGCAAGCGTACTTTGTCGCCTATATTCATTTTTTTACTGCCTTTTTAAATTCTTCCAATGCCCTTTCCCTTGCAAATTTATGTTCCACAATCGGTTTGGGATAATCTTCGGTTTCAAATTCTGGGACCCATTTCTTTACATACTCATGATCCTTGTCAAACTTTTTTAATTGGGATTCCGGATTGAAAATCCGGAAATATGGCTGAGCATCCGTACCCGAACCTGCCGCCCATTGCCAGCCGCCATTATTGGAAGAAAGCTCGTAATCAAGAAGCTTTTCCGCAAAATAGGCTTCTCCCCAACGCCAATCGATCAACAGATGCTTGGTCAAGAAGCTTGCCGTAACCATCCGCACCCGATTATGCATAAAACCGATTGCGTTCAATTGACGCATCCCAGCATCCACTAGCGGATAGCCGGTTTTGCCCTCACACCAAGCTTTAAACTCCTTCTCGTCATTTCTCCAGTTGATGTTATCATACTTGGATTTGAAAGCCTTATCCACCACTTCTGGAAAAGCATCGAGAATCATCATGTAAAATTCTCTCCAAATTAACTCATTTAAAAACGTTTTATCCAACTCCATGGCCTTTTTAACCAAATATCGAATACTTATCGTACCAAATCGAAGATGCATACCGAGCCTGGAAGTGGCATCCTTAGCTGGATAGTCACGATTGTCTTGGTATTCCTTAATTAGGCTTTCGTTAATGTGCATGGAAGGAAATTCCGTAGAGGATACTTTGAAACCCATATCTTCCAAAGATGGGATGGCCTTTGAGGTATAAGTGTAAAAATTACTTTGAAGCTTACTCTTGGAAAGTGCGTTCTTTGTTTTGGTAAGTTTGTCCAGCCAATTTCTGCTATAAGGAGTAAAAACTTTATAGACATCTCCGCTGCCAGTTTTTATCTCGTCTTTCTCAAAAATCACTTGATCCTTGAAGTCTATAAACTCTATGTTTTTCTCCTCAAGCATTTCCTTTGTCATCTCATCACGCTCCTTGGCATAGGGTTCGTAATCACGATTAGTGAAAACTGCCTGCACATCATATTCTTTCAGTAGCGCGTCGAAAGCTTGCTTGGGAGTGTCATAAAATATATTAATGGAGCTGTCGTAATCTTTTGCCAAGGCTTCATTAAGGTCTTCAAGTCTATTGTGAAGAAAAGTAACTCTTGCATCATCTTCAGGAAGTTCACTCAATATATTTTTGTCAAAAATGAAAATCGGTAAGACTGGATAGTCGGATTTTAATGCTTCAGTAAGCGCTGTGTTGTCATTCAAGCGTAGATCGCGCCTCATCCAGTAAATAGAAACTTTATCCATTATTAATATGTATGGTTTTGTTGTGCCTATTAAAAATAACCAGAAGCACTTTTGTTCAAAAGCTTTGAGACTATTCGTGAAAAAGTCTAGATCAATTTCTCTTTATTGGGACTTAGGCAATTCCTCTTCCTCCGGCTTTAAATCCAATGGTCTGTCGATTATCTTGATTGGGGCCTGATTTTCTTCTTCATCAGGAATTAGAAGACTCTCTTCCATATCATATCTAAGGAAATCATCTATATCATTAATCAGCAACCTCTGTCTACGCTTTTTTCCAATATTTTCTAGAAGTTCCTGAAACGAGCTGAAGGAAAGCGTTTGGGAAACCGAAACGCCATAAGTGATGACATTTGCAGAAAGATTCAGAGAAGTGAAGGCATTATTGAAGTTGTTACGGTTGTAAACCCGCAATCGGTAGCGCCCATCCTCAGTAAGGAGGTATTCAGCCTGCCAATCCCCAGCGATGGTATTTAAATCAGTATTCCCCTGCATATCCGTGAAACCGCCATCCCGCATCACCCGTAAGCGCCCGTCGAGAAAAGTATAGGCCACCCTCAATTGGAATGATTCTAAAGCTGTTTGGTCTAAGGAGGCAAGGTCAAAGTCAATTTCTAGATTTTGGTCTACTTGTGCCACTAAGGCATTGAGCTGGGAGGAGATAAGCTGGCTGAGGTTACTAAAGCCAATCCCCGCGCCACTAAACTGGCCCTCCGGCGAAAACCTCCTCAGCATGATGAGAGAAAAGACTTGCCGATTTTTCTCCTGCTCATCATTAGAGATTCGGTTTCTAAAGGCAGAAATATATGTTTGTATTTCTCCTTCAGGAAAACCGCTAAAATCAAAATCGAAATTGATATCCGGAGCAAGTAATGGGCCTTGTAAGCCCATCATGACTTTTACTGGATAACGCCTTCTAAGCTGGGAATCCATCATATCACTAGTGCCTGCTGTCTGGTTTGGCTGCAGACTTAAGAGAGAAACATTTTCCTCATAGATGGCCTTGATGTTGAGAATACCCTCATACGGATCCCCAAACCATGAAATCCTTCCCCCAGGTTGAATTGTGAATTCCTTGTTGATGATGTTATAAAGGGAGAAATTATAGCGGGCATCTACGATTTCATAAATACCGCTCATAGTGAAATTCCCTTGAGTATCAATTCCCAGATTCAGATTACCCCGTCCCCTTCCTTGAATAGATTCACCTGTTCGAGGGTCAATGATGATTTCGGCAAAGGCATCGGGTGTGATGTCCAGGTTGAAATTCATCCGAACGTTTTGTAGGGCAAGTTTCTCCACTTCATCCACAGAGGCTCGTAGTTGGGTGGTGTCTCTTACATTGATGATATTAATGAAATCTTCCTTAAACTGCCCATCCGAGGAGCCGATTGGGATATATATCCTGGTATTTGGCTGGCTGGTTGCCTGGGCATTGATGTCCAGGTTGTTTGCCGCTCCGAATATTTCGAGCTTACCCGAGGCATATGCGGTTCCGTAGAACAGGTCATTGTCGCGGATGGTGGTGTTAAGTACCTGGAAATTATTGAGGTCTGAGCTTATATCTAGGATAAAGTTACTGAATCCGTCATGGCTGATCCCCCCGCGCATATTTGCTTTATTGCCTCTGACGTCGGTAAGCTCCAGACCTCGAAAACTGATTTCACTTGGGGAGAAATTTACCCTCCCATCTACCGTGTAAGTTGTGTTTAGGTAATTAATGCGAAGGTTACCAGAGGTAAGCCTGCCTGAGCCGGTGATTTCAGGATTATACATCCTGCCGCGAATATCGAGTTCACCGGTAAGCGTACCTCCGAGATTTGTGATATAGTCTGAAAGGAAAGGTTCTGCTATGGACAAGTTTGCTTCTTCAAATTTGGCAACTAGGTCAAGTTGATCCTCTTTTGTGCCAAGAAAGCCCTCTACGGCTATGATTTTCTTACCAAGCCTATTATTGGTAAGGTCAAGGTGGATCCTGTCGTTATCATTATCAAAATAAGTGGTGGCCTCCAGATTGCCAATCAGAAAATTGTTGATGTGAAAATCGTCCACGGTAAGGTTACCCATGACCACGGGATTTTCAAGGATGTTGGATATAGCGAATAGACCGTTGGCAGTTCCTTCAAACTCTTTGATATCCCATGTGTTGAGCAAGCTCATATCCACTTGATGCATTTCCATACTGAGCACCTCTTCCGGGTCTTTGGAAATTTTGCCGTTGAGAGCAAGGAATTGCCCATTTTCCACAAGTTTGAGGTTGATGATCTCCAGACTTCTCAGAGTATATACCAGCTGGTTGTCCGACTCTATTTCCCAAAATCTATCCAAAACCTTAAATTCAGAGGGTTGAAACACCATGTGTATTTCTTCTGGACCTACCTCAATATTACTTTTGATTCTCGCATAACTATCAGTTTCTACCTGGGAGAAGTTTATACTTAAGTCAATCGCTGATTGGTCCCAAAGTGCTTCAAGGGAAAAATCATTGAAATTGATACCGGACGATAGTTGCTGTTGTTTGCTATTAATATAGAAAGAAGCTAATACATCTGGATCTCCCCGAAGTTTGGATGTATTGAAATCAATATTATTATCAAGGAAATAATGGCCGTTGAAATATACGGTGTCGATATCCGTAAACAAGTTTAGTATGGTGTTTTCCGGAGTTTGATAAAAGGCTCCCTCAATGATGGTATTATCTGATATTGAAAGTGAAGGGTCCAATAAATTGATTACAGGATTAGGGTCAATCAGATTAATGTTTATATCAAAATTATAGGAACCTTTTAGGTCATTTTCAGTCAAGGCTGGTGCTGTCTCCGGCTGGCTGGTAATCAGGGCAAAATATTCCCGTCCCAACGTAGTCAGGTCATTTCCCAATTCCTTCAGCTTATAATTGCCGGTGATTCCAGCTACCAACAGGTCGGAATTAAGTGCAATCACCCGGCCTTCTGGGGTGAAAAGGGATTGAAAGATAAATTGGTCCACATGCAGGTCTCTCCCTTCATAACTGAACAGCATGTCTTCAAACCTGGCAGCCCCTTCGATATCATCGATTTCTACACCCTTGGTGTCCAAATCGAACTTACCGCTGATGAAAATATCCTCTTCAATTAGGTTCAAATTATTGAGGAAAGCAGTGTCAATCTTTGCTTCCAGACGTATGCTGTCTTTTTGAGCTCTAAGGTCCATTTTTCCGGCAAGCTGCATTTTTAGGTTTGGGTCCCGGATATTGAGCTTTCCGCTGAAAAGGTCCTTTCCATAAGTGGCATTTGTGCGGATGTTGGCATAATTATATTTATTAATGCCGATGGTTTTGATGTCCGCATCAAGAGAAAGAATGGCTGTTTCTGCGGTTAGACCTGTGCCTTTAAGTTGGCCCTTCATGGTCACTCTTTGAAAGAGTTCCGGTTGGTCAAGGATAAGTCCGATGTTCAAGTTCTGCAGCTCTACAGACCCGCTGTATGTTGGTACATTTCGCGCTCGCCTGTAATTAAGCCTTCCAATCATGTTGCCTATACCGGTTCTGAAGCTTCCACTTGCCGTGAAATTCTCAAAATACCCTGTGAAATCCCCATCAAAGCGAATATCCCGAAATTTATTGACCTGCCTGCGTGCCTCCTCGGAAAGGTAAGGTGCCAAATCTGCACTCGTCAGGGTTGAATTCATCAAAGAAAGTCTGAAAAAGGTTTCTTCCACATTAGGAAGTCCCTCAATGTCAAATTTCCCAAACATGGCACTTCTGGCGCCAAACCTTATCAAAAGCTGTTCGGAGGATAAGTCGCTTATTTTCCCAACAATTTCCCCACTGAGATAGACCTTGTCATCAAAATCAGGGATTTGCTCTGCGAAATATTTTAGGTCCTTAATATCCAAAACTGCCTCACTCAGTCTTGCTTTGATATTGACCGCATTGTTAAAATCGCTTAGGTCCCTGACCTCATCGTAGGAAAACTCGAGGTAGTTTTTGACAATAGTCTCATTGCTGCGTAAATACAGATTGTCGAATACCATGCCCGTATTGGAATACAGAAAGTCGGTTCGCAGCTGCTGGACTTCAAGCCCGGAGGTAGACTCCAATCCTCTCAGGCTTTCTACCGAGACTGCAATGGTGTCAGATTTGGCATAGAAATCCTCACCTTTGGCCACCAAGTTTCTAAACCTTAATTTCCCATAATCAAACCCCGTCTCAAACACTGGCAGGGTATAATCTAAGATATCCAGTGAAGTGTTTTTCAGTGAAAGTTCGGTTATTGAGAATTTCACCGGTCTTTTTTCCTGCCTGGAAACTGTTGGGCTGAGCAAGGCATTTATTCTAGCCACAAAGACCGTGATATTGATGTCATTCTCATCGGGGTGGGTGAGGAGTCGCACCTGACCTTGGTTGAGTTGTACTTCGTCTATAGATGGGTTGTCGCTGTTAAGTAATCCTTGAAGGGAGAAATCGATGTAGACCTCTTCGAGATTGGCCATAAGACTATCGTTGTGGTCATATACAACCACATCTGAAAGGCTGACGGCATCCCACCATCGGATGTTTACTTTGGAAATGCTGGTTTTGAAGCCTGTATTATCTGTGATGTAAGTGGTGAGGACTTTTGTCAGGCGGGTTTGTACCGATGGGACCTGCAGAAGCGCAGCCACCAAGGCCAGCAATAGAACAAGAAATAAAGTTACCCGCAAGAGCACCATGAGTGCTTTCGCTAAAATTTGCGTAACTTTCGGGTTCTTTTCCAATGAATGAGATGAAAATTAATATTCTGGCTATCGAGTCTTCCTGTGATGAAACGTCGGCATCGGTGATTTCTGATGGCAAAATACTTAATAATATTGTGGCCACGCAATCTGTACACGAAAAATATGGTGGTGTAGTGCCTGAGTTGGCTTCACGAGCACACCAGCAACACCTCGTGCCAGTGATACATGAGGCCATTGAAACATCAGGAATCGACAAAAATGAGCTTTCTGCTGTGGCATTCACCAGAGGTCCTGGGTTGATGGGGTCCCTGATGGTTGGAGTGTCATTTGCCAAAGCTTTTGCTTACTCTTTAAGCATTCCACTGATTGAAGTAAATCATATGGAGGCACATATTTTGGCCCATTTCATAGATGATCCAAAACCCAAGTTTCCCTTCATCTGTTTGACGGTTAGCGGTGGACACACCCAGTTAGTGTTAGTGAAGGACTACTTGCAAATGGAAGTGATCGGTGAAACGCTGGATGATGCGGTAGGGGAGGCCTTTGACAAGACTGCCAAACTTATGGGCTTGCCTTATCCAGGTGGGCCACTCATAGACAAATACGCGAAAGAGGGAAACCCAAAAGCGTTTCCATTTCCTGTTTCGGATATGCCAGAACTGAATTATTCCTTCAGCGGGATAAAAACGGCGGTTCTTTATTTCCTCAGGGACAAAATCAAAGAAAACCCTCAGTTTATCGAAGAAAACCTTGCCGATATTTCTGCATCGGTTCAATTCACTCTAATCAAGATGCTAACTCAGAAACTGAAAAAGGCTGCCAAACTACACCGAGTGAAGGATATTGCCATAGCAGGTGGAGTGAGTGCCAACTCCGGACTGAGGGAGGAACTAAACAGATTGGCAGCGGATTTGAATTGGAACGTTTATATTCCTAAGTTCGAGTACTGTACCGACAATGCTGCTATGATCGCCATGGCAGCCCATTATAAATTTTTAAGCAATTCTTTTTGCGGCCTGGACACCAGTCCTTTGGCCAAAATGAAAATCGGAAACTAACCTATGGCGAAAACCAGTAAATTCCAGAAAAAAGTCAACATCAAAAACAAAAAGGCCAGTTTTGAATTTGAATTCATAGATAAATATGTGGCCGGCTTGGTTTTAAAAGGAACTGAGATCAAATCCCTGCGAGAAGGAAAGGCCTCTCTTACAGAGGCATTCTGCTTTTTCCGCAACGGAGAGCTTTTTATCCGACAGATGCACATTGCCCCCTATTCCTTTGCAGCATCCTATAATCATGACCCGGTGAGGGAACGGAAATTATTGCTCAATAAGAAAGAATTAGACAAGCTGGAAAGCAAGTTTCAGGAAAAAGGGCTGACTATTATACCAGTGCGTCTATTTGTCAATGAAAAAGGATTGGCCAAACTAGAAATTGCTCTAGGTAGAGGCAAGAAAATACACGATAAACGTCAAGATATTAAAAACAAAGATGCAAAAAGAGACCTCGACAGAATGGCCTATTGACTTGGGGTACGGCGTTTGCCGGCTTTCCGTGGCGACTGTTTATCAGGAAGCACGTCCAGGTGCTGGGCTGATTACCCAATTACTTTTTGGGGAAACATACCGTGTGCTTGAAATTGATCCCCGCAAAAGATACCTTCGGATCGAGTGTAATCAGAATAAGATTCAAGGCTGGCTTTTGGCTACCCAGCATCAATCAATAGAGCCAGAGGAATTTGAGGCCTTTAACGAGTCCGATTATCAGTTGACCACTTCTCCTGTCTCTCATATTACGTTTAAAAATCAAAAGATCTATATTTTGCCAGGCAGCCATCTTCATGTCGCCCAAAATGAGCTTTTTGACCTTAGCCAATCTCTGCAATTCAGTGGAAGTTCCAGACCTAGGTTTCAAAAGGCGGATAGAGAGGAGTTGATGGAGATTGCCAAGATGTTTGTGAATGTACCTTATTTATCCGGTGGAAGGAGTTTTTTTGGCTTAGGTGCAGGTAGTTTTATTCAGCTTGTTTATAAGATAGCTGGATATAAGGTGCCAAAATTTTTGAGCCAACTGATGGTTTTCGGCAAAAGAATCGAACCCAGTGAAGCACAGCCAGGGGACTTGTTGATATTTTACAATGAGATGCAGCTACCTGAGCATATGGGCTTATATATCGGAGGAGAACGTATTATTCATATGAGAGGGAAGGTTCGGATTGAGCAGATAAGCTTTATGCCTAAATCTGGTCAAAAAAACATTTCCGGCTTTCCTAACGTTCAAGAAGTCAGATTATTAATTTGAAGCGTCATGGAAAAGAAAGTGCTAGTGTTAAATTTGGACCATACCCCAGTGGCAATCGTCACAGTCCAAAAGGCAATAGTGCTTACGATTCTTGATAAAGCTTCCCCTTTAGCCACTTATTCCTACCTATCTATCCGCACGGTTGACCGTGAGTTTGTGTATCCAGCTGTGATTCGGCTTAGAGAATATAAAAATGTTCCTTACCGAGGAGTGATGCTTAGCCGTCACAATCTTTTTCGCCGGGACCGAAATGAATGCCAATATTGCGGTTCATCTAAGCACCTTACGATAGATCACGTAGTCCCTAGATCTAAAGGAGGGAAGACCGAATGGAAAAACCTGGTCACCGCTTGTCACCGCTGTAACACCCAAAAGGGAGACAGGACGGTGGAGCAAGTTGGGTTTCGCCTACAGCAACCACCTTGCCGCCCAACCCTCAAAAGATTTCTGGCAGAGTACGCCGAAAAGAATGCGGAAGAGTGGATGCCCTTTTTGGGAGTGAAAGAAATGGGCTAAGTAGTATTTTTTATTATCTTCGAGCCTCATTGTGGCAGGCACAAGTTTGTCTGTTCGATTCACATTATTTATTTAAGAGTATGAAAAAGACATTAAGCCTTATCTGTTTGCTGTCCATTGCATTTGTTTTTAAAGGGCAGGCGCAAATTGAAGGCAAGAAATCTTTAGCTTCAAAAGGAGCCAAACTTGAAAAAGTAGGTGAAGGCTTTGCTTTTACTGAAGGACCGGCCGTTAACCGCGAGGGCCATGTTTATTTTACCGACCAACCAAATAACAAGATTCACAAATGGGCTTTTAACACTGGTGAGATCACTGTGTTTATGGAAGATGCCGGCCGTTCTAATGGGTTGTTTTATGACAATCGCAGAGATGTGATGATCGCATGTGCCGATATGGAAAACCAACTTTGGTCAATCACTCCGAAAGGTGAGAAGAAAGTGCTTATTGAAAGCTTTAGAGGTAAAAGGTTGAACGGGCCAAACGATGTGTGGGTGGCGCCAAATGGGGGCATTTATATGACAGACCCACATTATAAAAGAGATTATTGGAAAAGAGACCCGGAGATGCAGCAAGATGGAGAACATCTCTACTATCTTGCCCCTGACCATGTGCAGTTTATCCGAGTGGATGAGAACTTAGTTAAACCTAACGGGATTATAGGCTCGCAGGATGGAAAGCAGTTATACGTGGCCGATATCGGAGACGATAAGACTTATGTATATGATGTTGAGGAGGATGGTTATTTGATCAATCGTCGACTGTTTACCGAAAAAGGCTCTGACGGTATGACCTTGGATAACCGGGGAAACCTTTACCTTACCGGTAAGGAAGGTGTTACTATTATAAACCGAAAAGGTGAAGAAGTAGGTCTAATTCCGATTGATGAGGAGTTGACAACCAATGTAGTATTCGGAGGACCGGAGCGAAGAACTCTTTTCATCACCGCAATGGGTTCTGTCTATACCTTAGAGATGAGAGTGAGAGGGACGCATTGAGAGAATGCAACAATTGACAAGTTAAACGTAAAAGGAGGTGGGAGCCTCCTTTTTTTTTGTTGAGTATTGTCCAATGCTTTTATTTCCAGTTATAAAATATTTCTTATCTCTATTTCCTTATATCAGTATTTTCCATTTCCACTGAAACCTCAATTTCAGGATTAACTCCCACCAAAGCCTCTATGAATTCCTGCTCTTTTTTGGGACAGATGAAAATCTCATCAAATTTATTGTATTGAAGTGAGAGTCCGTGGGAAGCAATGCCGGCATTTTGTTGGCCTTGTCTCATAATTCTACTTTTCTTAATCTCGCAGATGGAGTTAATCCGGATTTTCCCTTTGTTGTAGCCAAAGCGGTAGTGTAGGTATTCATCGTCAATTTTATAGTAGTTGTCAAAATACAACCAAAGAGGCAATCCTATATTTACCCAACTGATTATTAGGTAGGGTTTTGCTATTAACTCCTCAAAATGCCATATCATCGCCGCAAGTAAAATTAGAGGCAGGGCAATCCAGGTTATTGCAAGCCAGTTGTTTCGGTTCGTTTTGAATTCCATGATTTAGATAACGTTTGTCACGTGGTTGGTGAAAAAAGCCTCGACTGAAGATTAAGTTAATAAAGTTTATCAGGATCATCGGTTTTTAAGAAAACTTTTTAAAATAAAAAGAAGCAGGTATTTCGTAAAATGCTCATAATTAGCAAGCTGACAAGGCTTCCAAGTGTAAGTAGACAGGATAATTTCTTCGGATATCTTTGACTCGTTCCTGTTATTATTTGTACCTTTGCAATCCGTTCGAGTGAATGGGCCCAGGTATCTGGGTAAAAACAAACTAAAAACCTCAGCCTGAGGACTCTAGGGCTGTTGAAAGTCAGAGTCATTAAATAATATGTCTAATAAAGAAGATTTTAACTGGGAAAAGTTTGAGACCAAAGGTTTTGGCGAAGGCTACACTAAGGCTGAGAGAGCCGAAATGGAGAAGCTTTATGACAACACCTTGAATGAGATCACTGAGAAGGAAGTAATCAAAGGTACTGTAGTAGGTATCAATGATAAGGATGTGATCATCAACATTGGTTTCAAATCAGACGGATTGGTGCCTAGAACCGAATTCAGAGATCTACCGGATCTTACAATCGGTGATGAGGTTGAACTTTTCATTGAAGAGCAAGAAAACTCTCTTGGCCAATTGGTTCTTTCTAGAAAGAAAGCCAAAATGGTACGTGCTTGGCAGGATATCGAAGATGCATTGGAGTTTGACAATGTGATCGAAGGTCTTGTGAAGAGAAGAACTAAAGGTGGTCTTATCGTGGATATCTACGGTGTGGAAGCCTTCTTGCCAGGTTCTCAGATTGACGTGAAGCCTATCAGAGACTTTGATGTCTATGTAGGGAAGAAAATGGAAGTGAAAGTGGTTAAAATCAACCACGCTAACGATAACGTAGTAGTTTCTCATAAAGTCTTGATCGAGAAAGATCTTGAGAAGCAAAAAGCTGAAATCCTTAACAACCTTGAGAAAGGTCAAGTATTGGAAGGTGTGATTAAGAACATGACCAACTTCGGTGTATTCATCGACCTTGGTGGTGTGGATGGTCTACTTCACATTACAGACATCTCTTGGGGCAGAATCAATCATCCGGAAGAAGTACTTAATCTTGACGACAAAGTTCAGATTGTGGTTCTTGACTTTGATGATGATAAGAAGAGAATTTCTTTGGGTATGAAGCAACTTACTGCTCATCCATGGGATTCACTTTCTGCTGAGCTTGAAATCGGTTCTAAGGTTAAAGGTAAGATCGTTAACGTTGCTGACTATGGTGCATTCCTTGAGTTGGCTCCAGGCGTTGAAGGTTTGATCCACGTTTCTGAAATGAGCTGGTCACAGCACTTGAGAAACCCTGCTGACTTCGTTAAAGTTGGTGACGAGATCGACGCAGTAGTATTGACTTTGGACAAAGACGACAGAAAAATGTCTCTTGGTATCAAACAACTTACTGAAGATCCTTGGACTAAAGGCGACATGTCTGCTAAGTATGCAGTGGGTACTAAGCACAAAGGTGTGGTAAGAAACTTGACTAACTTCGGTCTATTCCTTGAGCTAGAGGAAGGTATCGACGGTTTGGTTCACGTATCTGACCTTTCATGGACTAAGAAAATCAAGCATCCATCTGAGTACGTTAAAGTAGGAGATGAGCTTGAAGTTGTAGTTCTTGAACTTGACGTTGACAACAGAAGATTGGCCCTAGGTCATAAGCAGTTGGAAGAAAACCCATGGGATACTTTCGAGAACGTGTTCCCAGTAGGTTCTGTTCACAAGTGTACTGTCAACTCTAAGAATGACAAAGGTGCAGTCCTTGAGCTTCCTTACGGACTTGAAGGTTTTGCTACCATCAAAAACTTGGAAAAAGAAGACGGATCTCAAGTAGAAGTTGGTGACTCTGAAGATTTCAAAGTAACTGAATTCTCTAAAGATGACAAGAGAATTGTTCTTTCTCACACTGCTACCTTCAAGGAAGCTGCTGTCGAAGCTCCAAAAGCTAAGAAAGCCGCTGCACCTAAGAAGAAAGCATCTGAGCAGCCGCAAGAAAAGTCTACCCTTGGTGACTTGGACGCATTGACTGCTTTGAAAGAGAAAATGGACGGTGGAGACAAGAAGTAATTCTTGATCCCATTCTAAATATGAAGCCTCCCTTGCAAAAGGGAGGCTTTTTTAATACTTCATCATTCATCATTCAGCGTCCATCATTCATTATATTCCCTTCATTTTCAATTTCCCTTCCCCAAAACTTGCCCAACCTATCAAATGCACATCTAGGTCTGGCTTTCCCTTAGATTCTTCATGGATAGGTGAATGATAATCCCTAAGTCCCGGCCTCTCTCAAAGCTTATGTCTTACAGTAAACCTCAGCGTACTATAGCTGTATTGGAAGTCATAGGTATGCTCTTTCTCCAAATGCCTCAGATAGCCAAGTTCTAGCCTTAGATTATCTGTTAAATAATACCGGAGACCTCCGTAATATCTAAAAGTATCGAATATATCATCTTCGTCAGTTCTCACCATGATGGCCGCAAAACCCTGGGCATGTAGATGCCCCTTTTTTCTGCCTTTGTCGATAATGTCAAAATCGGTAGTGAACTCATACCTGTACCTCATATTAAAGGAATAAGTAGATTCCAGTTCCTCTTCCACTTCCTCGGGTGATACGAAAGTCCTTGTGGTGTCACCTCTAAATCGCTGTTCAATCCTAAGCCGATGGTTGAAGTTCCATCTTCCAGCCTCATGGGTGTAATTCGTTTCCTGATGTGGTCGGATTTCTGGTTCTACAAGAGGGGTCCAGAGGCTGTGCATCTGCGAGTAAGCCATGCCTATACCAAAATTCCATGCGTCCGATTGAAGGTAATAGAGTGTGCCGCGGGTGATAAATTGATATTGCCTTGAAGGGCTGAAAAACCTCCTGTTTTCAGCTTCCACATCTAGTTGCAGCTTATCAGAAAGCTCCCACTCTATATAATATCGGATCCAGTAGAGTCCTCCTTGCTCCAGTTCATTGGTTTCCCTAAGCTCTTCTTGGCCGAAGGAGAATAGAGGTATGAACAAAAAAAAGAAGAGGCTTGCCCTAGTCACTGCCTTCATAAATGAAAAATTTAAACAAATTAGGCTCAAAAATCAGTCCAATCAATCAGGGTAGAATAGGAATAAAAAAAGCAGCATAAGATCTATGCTGCCTGTTTGGAGGTCGCGAGCGGATTCGAACCGCTGTACAAGGTTTTGCAGACCTCTGCCTAGCCACTCGGCCACGCGACCATTTCGTAATTGGAATGCAAATGTAAAGATATTCTCTGTTTGTGCAAAGTTTAGCTCAGAAATTTATGCAACATAATGCCAGATTTGAGTTCGGAATATTTGATGTGATTATTAGGAAAAATAAAAATTTTCACTCGTATAAGAATGGTGTTTTGCCATTTTTAAAAATAAAGTTATTTATAAGGGTTCTAAATAAGTGTGGTCAAATGTAAACAACTGTTAAGTTACTTATTATCAACTGATTAAATAACGATATGGCTTAAAGTGGGTTGCTATGGCCTGAATTTATACAAGTTTGAAAATAAGAAGTTCGATAGTACATTTGTGGGGATTATTGAAAACCGTGAAATAAACTGATTAAAGAGTAATAAATATGTCAATCAAACGCTCATTATTAAGTGTTCCGTTAAGATTAAGTAATCTGGCGTTGGTATTTTTCCTTTTTGTGGGGGTACAAGCGTTCGCTGCTGATCCAAGTGTGCCGGACAGTGACGAGGCTATTACAGCGGGTAGATCCTTGTTTAATGCGAACTGTAAAGCCTGTCACAGGCTTGATTCGAAAAGTGTAGGTCCGGCCCTAAGAGGTGTGACTGAAAGAAGAGACTTGGAATGGACCAAGCAGTTTATCCTTAACTCTCAGGCACTGATCCAAGCGGGTGATCAGACTGCTGTTGCGTTGTTCAAAGAGTACAACAACACGGTGATGCCTGCTCATAACTTCTTGAGCGACGATGACTTAATGAACCTTTTGGCATATGTTGAGTACGGCGATACTGCTGATACCAGCGCTGCTGCAGGTGCAGAGGGTGTCGACGGCGAAGTTGCCACAGGTGGAGTGCCAAGCGAATACCTAACTATCATCCTTGGTGTATTGGTATTGGTGTTGTTGCTTATCTTGGTTGTTTTAGGCCTTATCGTATCTGTTCTTTCCAAATACTTGGAAAAGCAACCACTAGAAGAGGATGACAGAGAGTTTATTTCACAAAAGACTGATTGGAAAGGTGTATTCAAGAGTGACGCATTCATTTTAATCTTTACTACTTTAATTTTGGCCTTTGTGGTTAAGACCGCCTTGGACGGATTATATAGTGTGGGTGTTCAGCAAGGATATGCGCCTAAGCAGCCTATCGCTTACTCGCACGAACTTCATGCTGGCCAGTATGAAATTCCATGTCAGTACTGTCACACCGGCGTAGAGATAGGAAGATCTGCCAATATTCCTTCAGCTAATATCTGTATGAACTGTCACACGCACATCCAAAATGTGGATGGGCAGGATGGCATGTCTCCAGAGATTGCAAAAATCTATGCAGCTATCGAAAATGATCAGCCTATCGAATGGGTAAGGGTTCACAACCTTCCGGATCTGGCTTATTTTGATCACTCCCAGCACGTAAAAGTTGGTGGCATTGAGTGTCAAACTTGTCATGGCCCGATTGAAGAGATGGAAGTTGTTTCGCAGCACAGCTCTTTGACTATGGGATGGTGTATCGACTGTCACAGACAGACCGAGATCGTCACTGCCGGCAATGAGTACTATGACAAGTTGGTTCAATTGCATTCAGACACAAAAGAGTCCTTAAGAGTGAAGGATATCGGAGGGTTGGAATGTGCTAAGTGTCACTATTAATTTAATCTTTAAGAACAGACATCTTTTCTTTGCAAGAGTCTGATCAGCAATCAGATCGGGCTTTGGGAAAAATGAAAAGTAGATAATATTCTCATGAAAGAAAATAATAAAACATACTGGAACGGATTCGAGCAATTGACCAACGATCCTGAGTTTGTAAAAAAAGCGGAAAGAGAATTCCCAGAGGAGCTTCCAACAAACGGAGCTTCTGAAGGCGGCTCTTCCAGAAGAGATTTCCTTAAAGTGATGGGATTCAGCTTGGCGGCAGCTTCTTTGGCAGCTTGTGAGGCTCCTGTCAGAAAAGCAATCCCTTATGTAAACAAGCCGGTGGACATCAACCCATCTGTGCCTAATTACTATGCATCTACTTTTGCTTCTGGTGGTGACTACGCTTCAATAGTTGTAAAAACTAGAGAAGGTAGACCGATCAAAATCGAAGGCAATAAGCTTTCTGCCATCACTCAAGGTGGGGTAAGTGCCGTCGTGGAAGCTTCAGTCCTTTCATTATATGACAAGCAACGTTTGACCGGTCCAATGGTGGACGGACAACAGTCTGACTGGCCAACAGTTGACTCTGAGGTGGTTTTTCGTTTGAGAAATGCCGGAAACGTTCGCGTTGTGACCAATACTTTGATTTCTCCTTCCACTGAGAGCGCCTTGCAGGAATTTGCAGGTTCATTCGGTGCTGAAGTGGTTACATACGATCCGGTTTCTAACTATGGTATCATCAAGGCAGGCGGTGCTTTGCCAAGCTATAGATTTGACAAAGCTGATGTGATTGTCAGCTTCGGAGCGGATTTCTTGGGTACCTGGATTTCCCCTATCGAATTTGCCAAGCAATACAGCAAAGGCAGAAAGATCTCCAAGGAAAACCCTAACATGTCGCGTCACTTCCACTTTGAGTCTAACATGTCTCTTACTGGCGCTAACGCTGACTACAGAACACCAATCAAGGCTTCCCAAAATGGGCTAGCTGTGTTGGCGTTATACAACCTTTTGGCAAGAAGAGGCGGAGCTGCTGCGGTGAATGCTGCCGCTGTAGAGATTCCTCATCTTGAGAAAGCTGCCGAAGAACTTTGGGCAAACAGAGGCCGCTCTATCGTGGTAGCTGGATCAAATGATCCAAATGTTCAGGTGGTAATCAATGCAATCAACGATCTTTTAGGTAACAGTGGCGAAACTGTTGATTTCTCTAAGCCTGCATATTTCAGAAAAGGCAATGATGAGCAAATGAACCAGTTTGTGACTGATCTTAATGCTGGGAGAGTAGGAGGAGTTGTCTTCTTCAACTGTAACCCAGTATACGATCACGCAAGAGGAGCTGAAATCGCTGAAGGAATCGAAAAGGCCGGAGTTTCCATCTCTACCAACGAAACGTTGAACGAGACTGCTTCTTTGGTGCAGATTGTAGCTCCAGATCATCACTACTTGGAGTCTTGGAATGACTTCAATCCTAAGGCTGGCGAGTATAGCTTGTCACAGCCTACCATCACTCCGCTATTCAATACTAGACAGGCACAGGAGTCTTTCCTTGCTTGGTCTGGAAACAATACATCATATTACGATTACCTTCAGACTAGCTGGTCAAATGGTCTTTTCTCAGGTCAAAATGAGATCGGCAATTTCCAGGAGTTCTGGGACAGAGCTTTGTACAACGGTGTGTTCACTTCGGAAAACGCAGGTTCTGCATCAGTAAGCGGAACTGGCAATGTAAGTGGTGCCGCTTCTGAAATCGGAAGAACTTATTCTGCTGACAACGCAAATGTTGAATTAGTAATCTACCAAAAAGTAGGTATCGGGAACGGTTATCACTCCAACAACCCTTGGTTGCAGGAAATGCCTGATCCGATCACCAAAGTGACTTGGGACAACTACCTGACTGTTTCCCAAAACTGGGCTGCCGAAAACAACTTTAAGATGAGCGAAGGCAACACCAAAATGGGTCGCATCACGGTTGGTAACAAGACCTATACCCTTCCCGTAGTGGTTCAGCCAGGTCAAGCAGTTGGAACTGTAGGTTTGGCTGTTGGATATGGTAGAACCAAAGCTGGAAGAGTAGCTGACGGAATTGGTATTAATGCCTATGAATTGGTTGACTTATCTAGAGGATACAACAACTTTGAAATCACCGAGGGTGTAACTCTTGAACTTGTAAATGACAACTATAAGTTGCCTCAAACTCAGACAGCCAACACCTATATGGGCCGTCAATTTGTAGTGCAGGAAGCAACTTTAGGAGAATATAGAGAAGACGCTTCAGCTGGTAGATACAAGCCACAGGTATATGCTGAGGGTGAATTTGTGAAGCCTTCCAAGATTTCTTTATGGAAAGGTCACAAATACAGCCAACACCACTGGGGTCTTGCCATCGATATGAACTCTTGTATCGGTTGTGGTGCCTGTACGGTTGCCTGTCAGGTAGAGAACAATGTGGCTGTTGTAGGTAAGCAAGAGGTGTTGAACAGAAGAGAAATGGCTTGGATCCGGATCGACCGTTACTACAGCTCTGAGGCTGGAGCGGATTCCTACCAAGATCTTGAGCGTGCTGCTGCCAACCCTGAGGTTGTATTCCAGCCGATGATGTGTCAGCATTGTAACAATGCTCCATGTGAGACAGTATGTCCTGTGGTGGCAACAACGCACTCTTCAGAAGGTCTTAACCAAATGACTTATAACAGATGTATTGGTACTAGATATTGTGCTAACAACTGTCCATATAAAGTGAGAAGGTTTAACTGGTTCAAATACCATGACAACAAGGACTTTGCAGCTGTGAACGTAGCGCAAAACTCTGACCTTGGTAAGATGGTACTTAACCCAGACGTGACGGTAAGATCTAGAGGTGTAATGGAGAAATGTACTATGTGTGTGCAAAGAATCCAGGCCGGTAAACTTTCTGCCAAGCGTGAAAACAGAAAAATCGAAGACGGAGAGATCAACGTGGCATGTGCCGTGGCTTGTCCTACAGATGCGCTAGTATTTGGAGACATGAACGATCCGAATAGCAAGGTGTCTCAAGTACTCAAGATAGAAGAATCTATCGAAGCGGTAAAAGAGGTAAACGAAGAGAGAGCCTACCACGTGTTGGAGGAAATCAACGTGAGCCCTAACGTATGGTACTTCACCAAGATCAGAAATAAGGACAAAAACGAAGCGTAAATAAATAATTTTATAAGATATGCAGGTTACTTCATCCGTGCGAGAACCGTTAGTTACGGGCGGTAAAACTTACAAAGACGTCACCAGTGACGTGTCCCGCCAAGTGGAAGGCAAGCCGACCGTTGGCTGGCTACTTGGAATGGCCGTTTCACTTGGAGCACTTTTATTAGGAAGCATTGCACTGGTAGCGACCCTTTGGGAAGGTATCGGTATGTGGGGGTTAAATAAAACCGTAGGCTGGGCCTGGGATATCACCAACTTCGTATGGTGGGTAGGTATCGGTCACGCTGGTACATTGATTTCAGCGGTATTGCTGCTTTTCAGGCAGAAATGGAGAACCTCCATTAACCGAGCAGCAGAAGCGATGACCATTTTCGCAGTAATCTGTGCGGCCATGTTCCCGGTTATACACATGGGTAGACCTTGGTTGGGTGCTTATTGGGCTCTTCCCTTACCCAACACATTTGGTTCTCTTTGGGTGAACTTTAACTCACCGCTACTTTGGGATGTGTTTGCGATTTCTACTTACTTCTCTGTATCCTTAGTATTCTGGTACATCGGTTTGATCCCAGATTTTGCCACTATTAGAGATAGAGCTACAGGCATTAGAAAGACAATCTACGGAGCCTTGAGCTTTGGATGGGATGGCGCTGCAAAGACTTGGATGAGATACGAAGCAGTATCTTTGATCCTTGCCGGTCTAGCTACTCCACTCGTACTTTCTGTACACACTATTGTATCTTTTGACTTTGCAACCTCTGTAATACCAGGATGGCATACCACGATTTTCCCTCCATACTTTGTGGCAGGTGCGATCTTCTCCGGTTTCGCCATGGTTTTGACCTTGATGATTATCACCAGAAAGGTGTTCAAGCTTGAAGATTACATCACCATCGTTCACATTGAATTGATGAACATTGTAATTATCATCACAGGTTCTATCGTAGGTATAGCTTATATCACTGAGTTCTTCATCGCTTGGTACTCAGGAGTAGAAGCTGAGCAGTACGCTTTCGTCAACCGTATGTTTGGACCTTACTGGTGGGCATATTGGTCAATGATGACTTGTAACGTGATCTCCCCACAACTATTCTGGTTCAAGAAAATCAGGACTTCAATTGTAGCTACTTTCATTCTTTCAATTGTAGTGAACATCGGGATGTGGTTTGAGCGATTTGTAATTATTGTGACTTCTCTACACAGAGATTTCCTTCCTTCTTCATGGGTGATGTTTTATCCTACGCTTTCTGATGTTGGGGTTTACTTGTTCACCTTTGGATTGTTCTTCACTTGTTTCCTTTTGTTTGCCAAATTCTTCCCGGTAATCAACATGGCAGAGGTGAAATCTGTATTAAAGTCTTCATCTGAAAAAGTAAAAAGATAAAATGGAAAGAGATAAGAATTTTGTCCTCGGTATTTATGATGATGAGGATGTGTTGTTGAACGCAGTAACCCAGATTAGACAGAGTGGTGTGAAAATCCACGAGGTTTTCTCTCCTTACCCGGTACACGGATTGGAGCACAACCTTGGTTACAGAAGAAGTAGATTGCCTATTGCCGCTTTTCTTTTCGGATTATTGGGTACTACCTTGGCTTTGACCATGCAGTTTTACATGATGAAATTTGACTGGCCAATGATCATCGGTGGTAAGGACCACGCATCCTTCCCTGCCTTTATTCCGGTTACTTTCGAATTGACCGTACTACTTGCGGCTTTCGGTATGGTAGGAGTGTTCATGGTGAGCAGCAATCTTAAACCATGGGGCCAACCTAGGATATTTGATATCAGAAGCACCGATGATAAGCATGTCATGGCTATCGACCTGGTAAACAATTCCCACCTTGAGCGTGAAAGAATCGTGGAAGTATTGAAAGCTTCTGGTGCTACAGAGGTGAATAACAAAAGTTTTGAATAGGTAATCCTTGTAGATATGAAATTTACTAAATCAATATATTTATTAGCTGTAATGGGGGTATCCTACGGGTTGGCCTCATGTAGTGCCTCAGGTGACAATCCAGGGACTGAATATGCCCCTCAGATGTATCACTCGGTAGCCTATGAGCCATTGACTCAGATCAGGGATACTGATCAGGGCAACTGGTTGTCAAACAGAGAAGATGAAATAGGGGAATTCCACAACAGTAACCCTAATAACCCACACGGAATGAACATGAGGGAGCCAGCTCCTAATACCGTTCCGAGAAACAAAGACGGATTTTTGCCATACAGATTAGGTGTCGACGATATCGAGGCATCCAATGAAATCACCAATCCTCTTGAACCAACTGATCAAGTGATCGCTGAAGGTAGACAGCTTTACACCCAGTATTGCTCTACTTGTCATGGACCGGGTGGTGAAGGTGACGGGCTTGCCGGCGAAGTGGTCGGTGGTGTTGCCAACCTAAAAGGTGGTGCATACCTGGAGCTGTCTGAAGGACATATTTTCCATGTGATTACTCATGGTAAAGGAAGAATGCTTCCTCACGGTTCTCAGATTTCTATCGACAGAAGATGGAAGATTGTTCACTATGTTAAACAAGAAATTCAGAACTAATAATAATGGCGCATCAAACTAACTATAATCTAGATCAGAGATTTGATTTTACAGCCGCCACCAAGAAGGCAATCTTCATCGTGGGTGGAATCGGCGCTGTACTTTTAATCTTGGGTATCATCTTCGCCGCTATGGGCGGAGACCATGGCCATGGCGATGACGCCGGTCATGCATTCCACTGGACGCAGAGGCTGTTTGCAAACCTATGGATTAACAATGTTTACTTCATTGGTATTGCCGTTATTGGAGTGTTCTTCTTTGCCATCCAATATGCCGCTCAGGCAGGATGGTCAGCAGGTTTGCTTAGGATTATGATTTCGTTCGGCTACTGGTTGCCAATCGGTGCTGTATTGATGATCGTTTCTTTCTTTGTTGTAAATCACGACATCTTCCACTGGACTCACTCTTATCTATTCGATGTAAATGATCCTCATTACGACCGAATCATCGATGGAAAAGGCTCATTTTTCTTCTGGCCAATGGAAAAAGGCTCATTCCCGATTTTCTTTATCGTCAGAATGGTTGCCTTCCTAGGTCTTTGGATCTTCTTCTTCAACAAACTTAGAACGTTGAGTTATGATGAAGACCTTAGAGATGGAACTCACAACTGGTTTGCTATCAGAAAATGGTCTGCTATCTTCTTGGTAGTTTTCGCAGTATCATCTTCAATTAGTGCTTGGGATTGGATTATGTCAATTGACACCCACTGGTTCTCTACTCTATTTGGATGGTATGTGTTCTCATCCTGGTTTGTTGCCGGACTTTCTGCAATGACTTTGATCGCTATTTTCTTAAGAGAAAGAGGTTACTTGACTATGGTTAATGAAAACCATATTCATGACATGGGTAAATTCGTATTTGCGTTCTCGATCTTCTGGACGTACCTTTGGTTCTCTCAGTTCTTGTTGATCTATTACGCTAACATTCCTGAAGAAGCGGTTTACTTTGTTGAAAGACTTGAAAGCGATATCTACAGCCCATGGTTGTTTGCCAACTTGATCTTTAACTTTGTGCTTCCGTTCTTTGTATTGATGACTAGAGATTCTAAGCGTCATTCTATCTTCTTGAAAGTCGTTTGTACTCTAATTATTGTAGGTCATTGGATTGACCACTTTCTGATGGTTCAGCCTGGAACTCTGGGACATAATGGTGGTGTTGGATTCATGGAAATAGGCATGTTCTTGGTTTTTGGTGCAGCCGTTACATTTGTAGTCTTTACTGGCCTAGCTAAGCATAATCTGGTAGCCAAAAACAACCCAATGTTGGAAGAGAGTTATCATCATCATATTTAAAATTTATCCGAAAAAAGTAAAATTATGTACGGATTTCTTATAGCACTTGGCCTTTTATTATTAGTCTCCATCATTTGGATGGTGTACAGAGTGCAGACTTTAGTGTCTGTGATGAAAGGTTCCGACAAGAAAAGAGCTTCAGGAAGCAATAAGGTGAACGCTGCTATGTTCATGGTCTTCCTGGTAGGTACTTTTGTTCTAATGGCTTGGTATTCGGTCAAGGAATTTGACAATTACCAGTTGCCGATTGCCTCTGAACACGGACAGATCACAGATAATCTTTTCTGGATTACTATGGCTGTTACCGGTTTCATCTTTATCCTTACACATATCTTGTTGTTTTGGTTCTCTTATAGATATCAATACGAAGAGGACAAGAGAGCTGCTTACTATCCTGACAACAATAAATTGGAAATCATCTGGACGTTGGTTCCTGCTTTGGTTCTTACCGTGTTGGTAATCTCTGGATGGCAAGCATGGAAGGATATCACTTCCCCTGCTCCTGAAAATGCCCACGTTATTGAACTATTGGGTTACCAGTTTGCCTGGGATATCCGATATGCCGGACAGGACAACCAGCTTGGAAGACATGATTTCAGATTGACCAATGCTACCAACTCTAGAGGTGTTGACTTCACTGACGAAAAGGCACTTGATGATTTTGAATCTAATATAGTGGTAATTCCTAAAGGCGAGCCGGTTCTATTCAGAATCCGTGCCCGAGATGTATTACACTCGGTGTTTGCCCCTCATATGAGACTTAAAATGGATGCGGTTCCAGGTATGCCAACCAGATTCTGGTTTACACCCACCAAGACCACTGCTGAGATGAGAGAGGAGACGGGTAATCCTGAGTTTGAATATGAAATTGCCTGTACAGAGGTTTGCGGTAGCGGTCACTTTTCCATGAGAAAGGTAATTGAAGTAGTTACTCCTGAGGAGTACCAAAAATGGCTAGCTGAGCAGAAGCCTTTTATTGTTCAGAATCCTGATTTAGTGGCTAACCTTCCTGCAGATTTGAAAAAGGTTGCTGAAATCATGATTGAAGAAAATAAGTAATTAAGATAATATACAGATTATGGCAGTAGTTAATACAGCAACGGGTGACTCTCATGCTCATGAAGTTCATGATGAGCATCACGATAGCTTCATTACGAAGTATATCTTCACCACAGACCATAAAATGATCGGTAAGCAATTTTTGGTTACCGGTATCTTTTGGGCACTAATAGGAGGTTTTCTTTCTATTTTATTTAGGCTTCAGCTTGGTTTCCCTGATATGGATATGTCTTTCCTAAAACCTATTCTTGGTGGTTGGATTGATGAATCCGGTGAATTAGATAGAAACTTCTTCCTGGCCTTGGTGACAATGCATGGTACCATCATGGTATTCTTTGTGTTGACAGCAGGCTTGAGTGGTACCTTCTCCAACTTCCTTATTCCGTTGCAGATTGGTGCTCGTGATATGGCTTCCGGATTTATGAACATGCTTTCTTACTGGTTCTTCTTTGTTTCCGGTTTGATCATGTTTGCTTCCCTTTTCTTGGAAAAAGGTCCTGCCGGGGGTGGTTGGGTAGTTTATCCTCCATTGTCAGCATTGGAACAAGCTATACCTGGATCCGGTATGGGTATGACCCTTTGGTTGATCGCCATGGTGTTTTTCATTGCTTCAACACTTTTGGGAGGTATTAACTATATCACAACTATCATCAACCTTAGAACTAAGGGGATGACTTTTGCCAGGCTTCCTTTGACTATTTGGTCATTCTTCCTTACTGCCGTAATCGGTTTGCTTTCATTCCCAGTATTGTTTGCTGCTGCGTTATTGTTGGTATTTGACAGAAGTTTTGGTACATCTTTCTACCTAGCCGATATTTATATCGGTGGGGAGGCACTTCCTCACACAGGTGGTAGCCCGGTTCTTTATCAGCATTTGTTCTGGTTCCTAGGTCACCCTGAAGTTTATATCGTATTGCTTCCAGCATTGGGTATCACTTCTGAGGTAATCGCTACAAATTCCAGAAAGCCAATCTTTGGTTACAAGGCCATGATCATTTCCATGTTGGGTATCACCATCCTATCTTTCGTAGTATGGGCTCACCACATGTTCGTTTCGGGAATGAATCCATTCTTGGGATCAGTGTTCATGTTCTTGACCTTGATCATTGCGGTTCCATCTGCGGTGAAAGTATTCAACTACTTGACTACGCTTTGGAGAGGTAACTTGATATTTACTCCAGCGATGCTTTTCTCAATAGGCCTAGTATCGTTCTTTATCTCTGGTGGTTTGACAGGTATCTTCCTTGGTAACTCTGCTATTGATATTCAACTTCACGATACGTACTTCGTTGTGGCTCACTTCCACTTGGTAATGGGTTCAGCTTCATTCTTTGGACTTATGGCTGGTGTTTACCACTGGTTCCCTAAGATGTTTGGTAGAATGATGGACAGTAAGCTTGGTTATATCCACTTCTGGTTAACTTTCATAGGGGTTTACATGGTGTTCTTCCCGATGCACTACATTGGTATTGCAGGCTTCCCAAGAAGATACTACAGCTGGACAAACTTCGATTTTGCCAACATGTACACTGATTTGAACATGTTTGTATCGATTGCTGCTATCGTAACTTTCGTATCACAGTTTATCTTCTTGTTCAATTTCTTCTATAGCATGTACAAAGGAAGAAAGGCTCCTCACAACCCTTGGAGATCTAATACCCTTGAGTGGACTACGCCTATCAACCCAGGTCACGGTAACTGGCCAGGTGAGATTCCTTCCGTATATAGATGGCCATATGATTATTCTAAGCCAGGTTCTGCGGAGGACTTTATCCCTCAAACTGTTCCATTGTCTGCTACTCCGGAATCCAATCTTCCTCATGAAGAGGAGTTGGTGAAATTGGAAAAGCAAATCATGGCGGAAGAAGGGCAAGTTTTGGTAGCAAATGAATCAAAGAAATAAACAGATAAGCAGCTTTCGCAAGATATCCTTGATATCCGTGATAGCTGTTTATTTCCTAATATTGGTAGGAGGGGTTGTCAGAAGTACCGGTTCCGGTATGGGCTGCCCTGATTGGCCAAAATGTTTTGGGAGCTGGGTTCCACCCACAAGTGTGGATCAGCTCCCAAAAAATTATCAGGACATTTATCTTGAAAAGCGTCTTGTTAAAAACAAGAAGTTTGTAGGGATGCTTTCCTCACTAGGTTTTGATAGAAAAGCCGAAGAGATTAAAAATGACAAATCAATCCTAATCGAGGAGGAGTTTAACGCCACCAAGACCTGGATCGAATATGTGAACAGGCTCATTGGGGCGGTAATTGGATTGTTGGTAATTGCCACTTTCCTTTATTCTATCCCTCTATGGAGCACTGATATAACATTGCCTATTTTATCCTTCGCCAACCTGCTCTTGGTTATCTTCCAAGGCTGGATCGGTTCCATTGTGGTTTCAACAAACCTTTTGGAGTGGATGATATCCCTTCACATGGTACTGGCATTGGTTATCGTTTGTCTGCTTCTTTACATACACTACCGGGCCTACCGATTGGCTTACCCAATAGTGTTTAAGACAGAGAAACCTAACAGGCTGTTTTACCTGCTTGGAGTGGGGTTTACCCTGATGATCATCCAAATTGTGTTGGGGACTCAAGTGAGGGAGGAAATAGATGCAATTGCCTTTAGGTTTGGGAACCTGTTCAGATCTGAGTGGGTTGATCACCTAGGTATTAATTTCCTAATACATCGGTCCTTTTCTCTGGTGTTGTTGGGAATTCATTTGGTGTTCATTTATAAGATTTACAAATATTCCGTAAGGTCTGCGAGCATCTTTAAATGGTCCCAAATTTTAATTTTGCTCATTTTATTTGTGATAATCACAGGTGTGGGTTTAGCATATTTTGGAATACCTGCTTTCTTGCAGCCATTCCATTTGTTGCTCGGTTCGTTGATTGTGGGGCTACAGTTTGTGATCTTACTCTTATTGAATGACCAAAAGAAAATAGTAGAAAGCGCTAATTCATGAGAACAGTAAATCTTAGTGAAAACCTGCTTTTAGATTTAATTACTTCTAGAAGCAAGGCTTATTACGATCTAATCAAATTCAGACTCTCGGCAGTGGTCACCTTTTCTGCCGGCTTTGGGTTCTTCCTAGGTGACAAGGGTTCTATCTTTTCCTGGTCTGCCTTCTTCGCGTTGGTGCTAGGAGGGTTCCTTATCAGCGGTGCCTCCGGTGCCTTCAACGAAATCCTCGAAAGGGATTACGATAAACTGATGAAGAGAACTCAGAACCGACCTCTCCCTCTAAACAGTATATCCCTTAAGGAAGCCATTTGGTTTTCTAGCATAATCGCCATACTAGGGGTGTGGATCCTTTGGATGTACACCAACCCACTTACCACTGGTTTGGGAATTCTCAGCATGATACTATATGTGTTGGTTTATACTCCTTTGAAAAGAGTAGGACCAATTGCGGTTTTTGTTGGTGCTCTTCCTGGGGCTATGCCTCCATTGTTAGGATGGACTGCTGCAACTGGGACCATCGGTTATGAGGCCATGATCCTTTTTGGTATACAGTTTATCTGGCAATTCCCGCATTTCTGGGCCATTGCCTGGGTAAGTGATGAGGATTACAAGAAGGCTGGGTTCAAATTGCTTCCAAGCGGTGGAAAAAAAGACCTTAATACAGCAATTCAGATTATGATTTATACCCTGTTTTTGTTGCCATTGGGCTTATTGCCTACTTACTTTGGCTTGACAGGGTTGAATTCAGGTATTGTTGCCACCGTCTGCGGGGCTTTATTTCTTGCTCAGACCTTTTCATTGATGAAGGACTGTTCTAGAAAGTCAGCTTTGAAGATCATGTTTGGCTCATTCCTTTATTTGCCGATAGTTCAGATTGCATACATGCTAGATAAAATACCATAATGGAAGAGAGATTAGAATATATTGAGGGGGCGGAACAACCCATATCTATGCATCCTAAAAAGTTTGCATTGTGGTTGTTCATCGTGAGTACTGTGATGGTGTTTGCTGCTTTGACGAGTGCTTATATTGTACGTCAGGCTGAAGGGAACTGGTTGGAATTCAACTTGCCATCGGTTTTCTATTGGACTTCAGCGATCATCGTATTGAGCAGTGGTACTATGCACTGGGCTTACTCTGCCGCGCAACGTGACGATATGAAAAGTCTAAAGCTTGGAATGGTGCTTACATCTATTCTCGGAGTAGCCTTCTTGATTGGTCAGTGGTATAGCTGGGTGGCTTTAGTGGATAGAGATGTGTACTTTGTAGGAAATCCTGCCGGCTCATTTCTGTATGTTTTTACAGGTCTGCATGCATTACACTTGATTAGTGGTGTGATTTTTCTGATTATTGTGTTAATTTCGTCCTTTAATTATAAAATCCACTCCAAAAGTATGACCCGAATGGAGATGTGTGCCACATATTGGCATTTTCTTGGAGGTTTGTGGGTTTACTTGTTCATGTTCTTGTTATTGAATCATTAAAATATAATTTTAGTTAATTTTAAAATTTATGTCTACAGCGACAACATCGATTAATTTGAGTTCCAAGAGAGGAATTTGGGGTGGTGGAAACGAACCACTTAATGCAAGTTACGGGAAACTGATGATGTGGTTTTTCCTGCTTTCTGATATTTTTACCTTTGCTGCATTTTTGGTGGCTTATGGCGCGATTAGGGTAAGTTATCCTCCATACGGTGGACCGGCTGATTCTTTCGTAGGATCAAATGAATACTGGCCGGTGCCTGAGATGGTGTTTGACGCCATTCCATTCGTACACGGTATCCATGCCCCGCTTGTATTCGTAGGTCTTATGACCTTTATCCTCATCATGAGCTCCGTGACTATGGTATTGGCTGTAGAAGCTGGACATAGAAATGACAGAAAAGATGTAACTAAATGGTTGCTTTGGACGCTTGTAGGTGGTCTTACTTTCTTAGGCTGTCAGGCATGGGAGTGGGGACACTTTATTCATGGAACTGACGGTGGTGCTACCATTACTTTCATCGGCAATTTTGGCAATATGGTTTCTGAAACCGTCTTTGGCGCCAACTTGAGCGTGAATGAATACGGTCCTGCGGCATTTGCACAACTGTTTTTCTTCATCACAGGATTCCACGGATTTCACGTTACTATTGGTGTTTTCTTGTTATTCCTTGCTTTTTATCAGGCTGCTGTAGGTGTGTATGAAAGAAGAGGCCACTATGAAATGGTAGAAAAAATTGGATTGTACTGGCACTTTGTTGATTTGGTATGGGTATTCGTATTTACCTTCTTTTACCTTATCTAACTTTAAAATATTAGAAGACTATGGATATTCAAGATAACAAAAGCACTTTGGAAGTAGCTCCACGTAACGCGGAGAAGATCAAAAAAATCTGGAAGATTGCGGCCATTCTATTGATCGTAACTTTGATAGAATACGTATTTGCCTTTAATATGGAAAGAGGCGTATTGCTTTATTCGATATTTATCGGGCTTACATTGGTTAAAGCTGGATATATCATGATGGAATTCATGCACCTTAAAGATGAAGCTAAGGTTTTGGTTTGGTCTATCATGTTGCCATTGATATTTTTGGTTTGGTTGATCATCGCATTGCTGAGAGAAGGTACAGACATCTTCTTGATGAGATGGTAGACTACCGTTTTCTATAGAGATTTACGAAAGTTAGGTTGGAGGGGAATCTTCAACCTTCTTTTTTGTTAAAGGATTAAACAAACTGAAGTACAGGATTGAAATGAAACCGTTACGAGTAATACAATTTATGGTGTTGTTGTGTATCCTTATGATACCGGTGTTGATCATCGTTTTTCTCAGGGCTTTTGGCAGCAATACTTACGAGATTCCAATATACTTCGAAGATGGCGTGGACAATGCCTATGCGGAGTGCCCTGTCTCTGATCAGCAACATTACATTCCCGAATTTACTTTCACATCCCACCTGGGGGAGGCTGTAGGTAGAACAGAAATGGATGATAAGATCACCATTGTGGATTTCTTCTTTACAAGTTGCCCGAGTATTTGCCCAGCAATGAGCGATGAGATGACTAGGGTGCAGGATGCCTTCAGAGATGAGGAGGGAGTTCAGATCTATTCTATAAGTATTGATCCCGAGTATGATCAACCTGAAGTTTTGGCCGAATATGCTGAAAGGCATGAAGCCCGCCCGGGTAAATGGCATTTTCTCCATGGCGAAAAAGATGAGGTATATGAGCTTGCCAAATGCGGATTTATTTTGCCGACCATTGACGGAATGGGTGAGCCTGATGATTTTGTCCATAGCGATAAATTTGTACTGATAGATGGTCAGGGGAGAATACGCGGCTATTATAGCGGTACTACCCGTGAGCAAGTGGATGAATTGATTTTAGAAACAAAGATTTTGTTAAATGGAAGCAAATAATGTTACTTCTCCTGTGGGAGAAAAAAAAGTGTATGGTTGGATTGTGGCCATCTCTATCGCCATTCCTATTGTAGTGGCCATTTTATTGTTTATGCCTGCAAAGCTTAATTTGGCGCAAGATTGGGTTTATTTTCTACCACATTTGAATGCAGTGTTAAATAGTGCTTCAACAGTAGCCTTGCTGGTGGGCTTATATTTTATCAAGCAGAAAAATATTGGAGCACATAAAGCATCCATGACCACAGCCTTTGGTTTAGGTGCTGTATTCCTTGTTTCTTATGTGATCTATCATGCTAGTGCGCCAAGCACTACTTTTGGTGGAGAAGGATTAATCAAAACCATTTACTATGTCATCCTGATCACTCATATTCTATTTGCTGCGATTGCACTTTTCCCGATTTTGCTAGCATACTACTTTGGATTGGTTGGTAATTATGTGCGACATAGAAAAGTGGTAAAGTATGCTTATCCTATTTGGCTATATGTGACCATCAGTGGTGTAATTGTGTACCTAATGATTAGCCCATATTACGGCGGGTAAACTAAATTCAAAAATCTGGCGTTTTACTAATGTCTTACCAAAAGATTCCATGTTAGCTAAACTCAATAAAAAAATATCGATATTGTCCGGGTTCCTAATCCTCATGATGGGTAAGGCAAATGTTGCCCTTGCCCAATGTGCAATGTGTAGGGCCACAGTCGAAAACAATGTGAGTTCAGGAGAGACCTCAGTGGGTGCAGGCCTCAATTATGGGATTATGTACCTATTTGCCGCACCATATGTTTTGGCGATGATAGTTGGGTACTTTTGGTATAAAAATTCTAAAAAGAGGAAGCTGCAAACATCGAAATTTCAAAATTCCTAGATAAAATTGAAAAGCAAAGTTTGAAAATCAACTTTGCTTTTTTACTTTTAGCGAAATTATGCTAAAGAAAAGACGTTTAATCTTATTTATAGCCATCGCCTCCCTGGCTGTTTTACTGGGAGTAAATTTTTTTACAACAACCATCCGGACTGATGAAGAACAGGCTGAATTTGTCAATGACCAAATGGACCGGGTGGTTGATGAATTTGACGATGACTACATCACATTGTTGATGAATAACCGGCCAGATAAGCAGGTTTCCTTTAGAACGCTGAATATAGACACCAAGCACCCTTTTTATCTCTTTACGGTGAATGGTGGATTGCTTTATTGGTCATCCATCACTATGATTCCTGAGTTTGAGGATCTAGATACCACCCGGAAATACCAATTGCTGGAAAATCAAAAGGGTATTTATTTTATTAAGCTTCGAAAAATCAATCGATTGGGGCAGCTGTTCTGGATGGTCCAGGTTTATACCCTGTATGATAAAATCGACATTAATAACGAGTATCTTGATAAGGGGGAAAACCCTGACATATTTGGAAATGATAGGTTTATTCTTTCATCTTCTCCCAAAGAAGGGTTCCAGGACCTCTTCAAGGATAATGGGGAATATTATTTCTCGGTACTTTTTAGGACGGGTTACCAGCAAGTAGGTTATCAAAGCGGCACCGTGCTTTTGGTGTTTTTCTTTTCCATCATGGGGTTGGTGATAATATTGGGGAGTGATTTTGTAAGAACATTATGGAAGAAAGGTAAGAAAAGTTTAGCCATCAGTTATACTACAGTGATTCTTATAAGTATCAGGGCAATTATGATTTTCTTTCATTTCCCCCAAGAATACTTTGATACACAACTTTTCAATCCTTCCAAGTACGCCTCTTCGCTGATCAATCCGAGCTTGGGGGATTTGCTTTTAAATGTTTTGACAGCGGCCATTCTGCTTTTCTTACTGATAGCTATGCTTAGCAGAAAGGTATACTTAGTGCTATTCTTTAAATTCAAGAGACAATACAAAGAGTGGTTCTTCCATTATCTTAGCTTTCTGCTTTCCACCATCCTGCTGATGTTGTTCTTCAGGTTGTTTACCAATATAGTTAACAACTCTCAATGGGAACTTAACATTTTGACAGTACCCACCTTCACGTATTTCCAGGGGATAAGTCTATTCATAATTTTCTTAGGAGGTGCAGCCTATTTGCTATTTACATTGATAGCTATTACGATGGTGTTGTATAAGAATAAGACCAGTAGAAGAACGGTCTTGACCCATTTGATGATTTTTTCGGTACCGATTGTGGCGTATTTAGGGTATGATAATCTTACACTGCTTGTAGTTTATCTAGCTCATCTAATCTTGTTGGTGTCCATTATCACTTTTGAACTACACAAGAATGTTTTCAAACTTGACTTCAATACTTTTCTGACCTTTTTCTATGGATGCCTAATTGGGGCTATTATCACCGGTGCGGGTGCATATCAGGATAACCGCAAAAAGGAAATTCAGTCCAAGATAAAATACGCCAACCAGCTGATGGTTGAAAATGACGTCATGGCCGAATTCCTGCTGTCTGAGGCCATGAAAAATATAGAGGAGGATTACTTCATCAAATCCCGAATGAGCGACCCTCTGCAGTCTAAAGACCCTATAGAGCAAAAGATCCGTCGAGTGTTCATGAGCAATTACTTTGATCAGTATGATCTTAGTGTCAAAATCTTTAACCCTCGGGGTGAACTGATCTCACAGCGCGAAACCGAGGAGACACTCGAAGATTATCGCTTCCAGCATATGAAGAGCGATTATGCAACGCCATTTCGTAATCTCTATTTTATCCGAAATACAGCCGAAACGGGTGGGAATAAGTTTTACTCTTTCGTCAGTCTATACAATGATGACCAGTTCTTGGGCACGATCATGTTGGAACTGGTGCAGAGAAGCGTGCAGCCTTCCAGTGTATTTCCAAAATTGCTGTTAGATCAGGAATATGCCAATAACCTTTATTCTGAGAAGTATGACTATGCGGTGTATGAGGATGGAATATTCAAAATGAGTTTGGGTATCTATAATTATAGAAATCCAGAGAATGAAAACCTGATTGATAACCCAACTTTATACACCACAGGGGTTTATAAGAACAATCACCACCATTTTGGTGTAAAAGGTCCGACCAAAACCATAATAGTGACATCACCGATCTACCCGTCCAATTATGTGCTTGCAGATGTGTCCTTGTTCTTTGTGGCTTATTTACTTTTCACCTTAGTGTGTATTCTTGGGTATTCGCTATTCCAAGGATTTGGCCGATTGCAATTCAACTACACTACACAGCTCCAGTTCTACATCAACTTTGCCTTTTTCTTCCCGATGTTGATCATCAGTATCATTTCTATTGGTCTATTGACAAATAGCTATACCGATGACCTTCACCGTCAATATTTCAACAAGGCTACCATCATCCGGAACAACCTCGCATCTTACTTAGAAGAGCAGACCAAAGGGGCCATGGACAGGGAGCAATTTCTAGAGGAAGTCCACCGACTTGCGGGCACCACAGGGACAGATATCAATGTATATATGCCTAATGGCCGACTGATGGCTACCAATCAACCGAGTATTTTTGAGAAAAAAGTACTTACGGATTACCTACATCCTTTGGCCGTGGGTGAAATATTGGAAACTCAGAATAACCGTCTGATTCTGGATGAACAGGTAGGGAATCTAAATTACAAGACCGTCTATCTGGCTTTAAGGGACAATGAGCGACAAAGGATTTTGGGAATCATTTCTATTCCATTCTTCGAGTCAGAAAGTGAACTCAACATGGTGATTGCTGATGTGTTCAGCAACATCCTCAATATTTTCGTAGTCATATTTGTGATATTCTTGGTGGTATCCTTCTTCGTTTCCAAACAGTTGATCTTCCCATTCCGCCTCTTGACCGAAAAGCTGAAGACAACCAACTTGGAAAGTAACGAACCAATGTACTGGCCAGGTAAAGATGAGATTGGACTATTGGTAAATGAGTACAATAACATGCTTTACAAGTTAGAGTCCAGTAAAAAAGTGCTGGCGAGTACAGAGAAGGAATCTGCATGGAGGGAAATGGCTAAGCAGGTGGCTCATGAGATCAAAAATCCGCTTACTCCCATGAAGTTAACTTTGCAGCATATGCTAAGGCTTCAGGCTGCTGGAAAAATAGAGGACCCTACCCAGATCGTGAAACCAGTAGAATCTTTGATCCTTCAGGTGGACACCTTGAGCGATATTGCAACCTCCTTCAGTACTTTCGCTAAAATGCCTTTACCGCAAAGTGAGCCGATAGACTTCAAGTTTGTGGTGCATGAGGCCGTGGAGCTTTTCAAAAACAATGAAAAGGGTAAGGTTACCTTCCAAGATGACACCACGGAGAAAATCATTTCCATCATTGGAGATGAGAAGCTGTTCAGCAGGATCATTTCCAACTTGATCATTAACGGTATTCAAGCTGTGCCTGATGATAGGGTACCAGAGATCTGTGTTCATCTTTCTTCTAAAAACAGTTATGTCAGACTTGAAATCAGGGATAATGGTAAGGGTATTCCTGAAGAGTTGAAGGATAAAATATTTGTTCCTAACTTCAGTACCAAATCAGAAGGCTCAGGGCTAGGTTTGGCTATTGCCCGAAGGGGTGTGGATACGGCCGGTGGCAAAATTTGGTTTGAAACAGAAATGGGCGTAGGAACTTCTTTTTACTTATCATTCCCTAAAATATCCATGAAATTACTACATTAGCGGAAGTTAGTGTTGTGATATGATCTGGGCAAGGCATTTTTTAAAAAGTAGTGTGCTTCTGCTATTGGTGGTTTTTTCGGCGGCAGCCCAGGATATCTCTTGTAGGTGGTTGGGAAAAGATGACCTCTTGAAAGGAGTGCGACTGGACTCCCTGACAGTGGTGCCCGAAAGCATAGTCTTTCAAAGCCCTGATACCGCTGATTTTGTCCATTCATTTAATATCAATACTGGCATTTTGAAGTTAGAAGGTCCTTTGACCTTTGACTCCTTGGAGGTTTGCTTTCAGACCCTTCCTTTTGACTTGGGGAAAAAATTTGCCCATAGGACGCTTGCCGAGCATTATGACTCAGCTGCACTTTTTAAAGATAATCGGGTGAAGGCCTCCGAGGTTTTTGATTTTCGTGAAGAAATATTTCCTACATCCAACTTGCAAAAATCCGGAAACCTAACCCGGGGAATATCATTCGGGAATACTCAAAACGTGTTTGTAAACAGCGCCTTGAATTTGCAGATGGATGGGCAACTGGCCGATAACTTGTACGTGCGTGCCAGCATTACCGATCAAAATGTACCATTTCAGCCTGAAGGCAACACTCAGCAGTTACAGGATTTTGATAACGTATTGATAGAGCTTTACAATGACAAAATGAGTCTGGCGGCCGGGGATGTGGTCTTGCAAAACAGGACATCCGAGTTTTTGAGGTATTACAAGAACGTACAAGGGTTACAATTCACCACCGGTTACGAAATGGGCGAAAACTGGAAGGCTTCCACGCAAGTGGCGGCATCCTTTGCCAAAGGGAAATTTGCATCCAGTGAGATCCCCATTCTTGAGGGTGTGTTGGGGCCTTACCGCATTCGTGGTCCCCAAAACGAACGCTTTGTCATCATCATGGCTAATTCTGAAAAGGTGTTTTTGGATGGCAGGCAATTGAAGCGGGGCTTCAATTATGATTATGTCATTGATTACAACCAAGGGGAAATAACCTTTACCACCAACGTGCTGATCACCCAATATTCAAGGGTAAGAATTGATTTTGAATATGCGGAAAGGAATTTTCAACGTTCTATTTTGTCGGCCAACCATATTCAGGAAAACAAACATGTGAAGTTTTATTTGAATTACTACAAAGAGGAGGATAACCGAAACAGGCCTTTGTTTTTTGAATTTTCGGACCAGGATAAACAATTGCTGTCATCAGTCGGCAATAATATCGACCAAGCTGTCATTCCTCGTGTGGACAGCGCGGCATTTGATGCTAACAGGGTGATGTATATGCGGCAATTTAGGGAGAGTGGAGAATCGTTCTACGTTTACAGCACCGAGGCTGAAGAGGCAAGGTTCATCCCGAGTTTTCTGCAGGTAGGACGAGGCAACGGGGATTATGTGAGACGCCAGCAACTTGCCAATGGAGTGGTGTATGAATTTGTGGAGCCCATAAATGGAGTCAGGCAAGGCGACTATTCTATTCAGGCACCATTGCCTGCCCCAAGCAAAAAGGAAATGGTGACGGCTGGGACTGTGATCAAACTTGGGCTTTACGAGCAGCTATATTCCGAAGTGGCGCTTTCCACCAATGACCAGAATCTATTTTCTGAAATAGATAACAATGAAAATAAAGGCTACGCATTCAAGTCCGGAGTTCGTTCTCAAAACAGGAAAATAGGATGGCTTCCAGATTATGCCTTCAAAGGGCAGGCAGAAGTGGAATACAATTCTGTCAATTTCTCCTTCATCGACCGAGTGAGGTACATTGAATTTGATCGAGACTGGAGTTTGCAGCAGGAGGATTTGATATTTGCCGCATCGGAAAAGCTGTTTTCAGCCCAAGCAGAAGCAGTGAAGGATGCCGACAACTTGCTATCCTATAGATTAAATCTTCGAAATAGAGGGGAAGTGTTGAATGGTTACCAACATTTGGCTCAATTCAATCAGCAGATAGGAGAGAGGGTATTTCTACGAAACGAATTTTTCAACCTAAACAGTCAGATTCAGCAATTTCAATCCGATTGGATTCGATATAGGGGGGATATTTCCTATAGGAGTAAAGTGTTCGTTCCCGGCTATAGTTTTCATGTGGATAGAAATGCCGTTTCGGCAATTGAGAGCGATAGTGTAGTGAGTACCGCCATGAACTTTGAGGAGCATAAGTTTTTCATCAAAAGCAATGATACCCTTCCGTATTCATTTTTTGCGGATGCATCTTGGCGTGAGGATTACTTCCCTATTCAGGGAGAAATGTTGCCGGATACCAAGGCTTTTACCACCCAATACGGTTTGCAACGGAAATTTGGTGTACATGACCTGAAAGGTACTTTTACCTATAGACAGATGGAATATGTGAGTCGGGACCTGCCTATGGAGACAACTATAATGGGTCGGTTGGACTACTTGGGAAGTGCTTTTGCCCACAATCTGCGCAATGAATTAAGTTATGCAATTGGAAACGGAAGGGAATTGAGGCGGGAATTTGTGTTCGTTCCGGTGCCTCCGGGGGAAGGGACTCACACTTGGCGGGACGACAATGGGGATGGCATTCAGCAGCTCAATGAATTTTATATAGCCATCAATCCGGAGGAAAAAAACTATGTAAAAATCTTTGTGCCCACGGATGAATACATTCAGGCTTACAACACCATTTTCAATTATAGGCTAAATGCAAAGTTTCCCGATGCTTGGCGAAAATCAGCGGGCATAAGAAAGTTTCTTTCGCGTTTTTCCAACAATAATAGCTGGAACGTGGACAAAAAAGTAACCGCCAATGACTTTAGAAGTAGGGTACTTCCACTTGCGAATGGTATCGCCGATGAGGATCTTGTCAGTATTAGACAATCCATCAGGTCTTCTATGTTTTTCAATAGGGCCGTTACTAAGTATGGTTTTGACCTCTCTTTATTTAATAGCCAGTTCAAGCAGTTGCTTTCCGGAGGATTTGAAGATGTGGCTCAACATGATTTGAGGCTAAATTCCCGCTATCAGGTGAATTCACTAGTCAACTTAAGGGTGATGGCCAATCGTGGGCAGCGGGCTGCGGCTTCTGATTTTTTGGACAACCGCAATTATACCATCGCTCAGCATGGTTATGGACCTGAATTGGCCTTCCAACCTTCCTCGGTTTTCCGTACCACCGCCAATTACACTTTTACCGGAAAAAGGAACTTGGAGAATGTGGAGTTTGAGGAAATAGCCTCCCTTCATCAAATGTCGTTTGATGTTCGTTTTGCACGGGCAATCAAAACAACTTTGAACGCCAACTTTAACTACACGTACATTAACTATAACGGAGAGACCAATTCTCCCGTGGGTTATGAAATGCTGCAGGCCTTGACCCCGGGCAACAATTTCATCTGGAATTTGAATTGGCTTCAGAAAATTGGAGAGGGATTACAGCTGAACATGGTTTATGAAGGCAGAAATTCTGAAGGCTTGGGGCGAATTATTCATGTGGGGAGGATGCAGGTGTCGGCGTTGTTTTAGAGGCTAGAAGCAAAAGGCCTCAGTATTTCACCGAGTTATAATTTGAGTTTCACGGAGTTTGTTTTCGAGGGCATGATTCCCGTTTGCCTCAATAAAAAACCGTTTGCTCTCTGACAATTCCCTCAAAAATGATAACTTTGCCAGCTGCAGATAGTTAGTGTACTAACAGTTAAAACAACAACAAAATGTCCAAAAGCATACTGGTTACCGGTGGTACCAAAGGGATTGGCAGAGCCATCATTTTTAAGTTTGCCGCTGCCGGCTTTGATATTTACACCTGCTCCAGAACTCAACAGGATTTGGATTCCTTAGGAGAAGAATTGAAAGTTGAATACCCAGGTATTGGCTATTTTGCCAAAACTGCAGATTTGAGCAAGAAAGAAGAAGTGGAGGCTTTTGCCCAATGGGTGAAGGGACACACCGTGCCTGATGTTTTGATCAACAATGCAGGGGTTTTTCTACCTGGGTCAATTCATGAGGAGCCTGAAGGTAATTTTGAGTTGATGATGCACACTAATCTTTTTTCCGTCTACTACCTGACTAGAGCTTTTACGCAGGCTATGGTCGAAAGAAAAAGTGGTCATATTTTTAGCATGGGATCTATTGCCGGCATGACAGCATATGGCAATGGTGGAACTTATGCCATTTCCAAATGGGCACTATTGGGCTTTACCAAGTGTTTGAGACAAGAGATGCTGGAGCATAATGTCAAAGTGACTTCTATCATGCCGGGGGCGACCTTTACCGCAAGTTGGGAAGGTGCTGGTATACCTGAAGAGAGATTTATGAAGGCTAGCGATGTGGCCGAGGCGGTATGGTCAGCCTATAGCATGTCGCCCCAATCAGTAGTGGAAGAAATTGTGATCAGACCCCAGTTGGGTGATATCTAAGATAAAATGGATACTAAGAATATAATCGATAAGGTCAAATATTGTAATAGTCTTACCTCGTACTCTAGAAGAAAGACTATCCCTGTAAGAGTAGGAGATGTGATAATTGGAGGGGACAATCCAATTGTGGTGCAATCCATGACCACCGTGGATACCATGGATACCGAGGGGTCTATCGAGCAATGCATCCGGATGATTCAAAGCGGCTGTGAGCTGATCAGAATCACTGCACCAAGTATGAAGGAGGCGGAAAATCTTCAAAACATCAAGGATGGTCTTGCCCAGAGAGGTTATCAAGTGCCATTGGTGGCGGACATTCACTTTACCCCAAATGCAGCTGAAATAGCAGCCAAAATTGTAGAGAAAGTCCGAATCAACCCTGGAAATTACGCTGATAAGAAGAAATTTGAGGTTCTTGAATACACAGATGAGAGCTATCAAGAAGAGCTTGATAGGATCAGAGAGCGTTTTTTGCCGTTGGTGAAAATCTGCAAGGAGCACGGCACTGCCATGCGAATTGGAACCAATCACGGGTCATTGTCCGACAGGATTATGAGTCGTTATGGGGATACGCCACTTGGAATGGTGGAGTCAGCTTTGGAGTTTTTGCGCATCTGTGAAGATGAGCAATTCTATAATATTGTCATTTCCATGAAGTCCTCCAATACCCAAGTCATGGTGCAGGCTTACAGACTATTGGTGCAGAAACTGGAGGAAGGTGAATTCAAACCGTATCCATTGCACCTTGGTGTCACTGAGGCCGGGGATGGCGAGGATGGTCGTGTGAAATCGGCGGTCGGCATTGGTACATTATTGGAAGATGGGCTGGGCGATACAGTGAGGGTTTCCCTGACCGAAGATCCGGAATTTGAAGCTCCGGTAGCTCAGGCCTTGATCGATAGATATAAAAAAAGAATTGGTCATGAACCCATCCAGGATATTAAGGACTATCCTTTGAATCCATTCGAATACAGTCGAAGAGCGACTCAGGAGGTTTTCAATTTGGGAGGAAGCAATGTCCCGCGGGTTTTGGCGGACCTTTCATCTTTTTCGGAAATCACTCCTAAGGAGCTGAAAAATATAGGCCATTTTTATCTTCCCGAGTTAGATAAATGGAAAATGAATGACCAAGGGGCTGATTTTGTGTTTACCTACAAAAACTCTATTCCCTTTATGCTGCCCAATGGGTTGAAAGAAATTCAAGACTTTAGCATTTGGGAAAAAAGTAGCGATGTTGCCAACAAGTTTCCTGTTTTCTCTTTGGAGGAATTCGAAGCTGCCGAAAATCTGCATACGGCATTGAACTTTGTGCTTTTAGAAGATAAGGAGGCCGATAATCTACCAAGTGATATTGCTGAAAAGACCAATGTCGTGCTGATTCTTTTCTCCAGAAATAGCCACCAGCTGCCCGCGTTAAGAAGGGCTATGGTGAATATTATGGATCAAAAGATAAAGGCTCCGGTGATAATCAAAACTGATTACAAAGGCCTGGACAATGATCAAACTATGCTCTATGCAGCTACGGATGTTGGCGGTTTGCTAATTGATGGCCTGGGTGATGGAGTGATGATGGGCTTGGCCGGTAGCGAATTGAATGACCGTGAGGAGGCTTTCGCTCAAGTGAAGCTTCACAACTCGGTTAGCTTTGGTGTGTTGCAGGCTGCTCGAACCAGAATGTCCAAAACTGAGTACATTAGTTGCCCTTCCTGCGGCCGAACTTTGTTTGATCTGCAAGAGACCACGGCTATGATTCGCAAGCGTACTGACCATCTGAAAGGCGTGAAGATAGGCATCATGGGCTGTATTGTAAATGGGCCAGGAGAAATGGCTGATGCGGATTACGGGTATGTAGGTTCGGGAAAAGGAAAAATTACCCTATACAAAGGAAAAGAGGTGATGAAGCGGTCTGTGCCTTCAGAAAAAGCCGTGGATGAGCTGATTAACATTATCCGAAAAGATGGGCAGTGGATTGAACCCGAAATCGAGCAGTTGGGTTAATAGGTAAATTGGAAGGTATTATGGCAAAAAATAGATTTCAGGAGTTTTTCCAGCTAGGTGAAGTTGGGAATTACTTCTTCAGAGTTTTCAGGAAACCTGACCCCAACCAAAAAAGCAATTTTAACCTAAGAATGATGCACGGAATCAATAAGATTTCCATTCTAGTGTTTCTGTTTGCGGTTATATTTTGGATCATCCGGAGGTTAATGTAATTGTTGATATTTAAAGCGCAGAGGTATAGTTTATCTCTGCGTTAATGTTTTAAGTAGAAATGGATATCGAGATTTTTAGGGACTATTGCCTTGGACTCCCCGGGGTAACAGAGGATACACCTTTTGATGAAGACACCCTATGTTTTAGGGTTGGGGGTAAGATTTTTGCCATTACCGATATTACATCTTTTGAGAGCATTAACCTTAAATGCAATCCGGAAAAGGCTGTGGAGTTAAGGGAGTTGTACACAGGAATACTTCCTGGGTATCATATGAACAAAAAACACTGGAATACGGTATCCTGCGATGGATCCATATCTCAAAAGCTAATACTAGAGCTCACGGATCATTCTTATGACCTAGTTCTCAAAAGCCTTCCCAAAAAGACACAAGCTGAAATAATCAAATGAGTTACCTCAATATAGAGAATTTATCCAAGCAGTATGATGAAAAGAATATTGCCTTAAAACAAGTGGGCTTTTCGCTTGGGAAAGGGGAGGTAGTCTCTGTGCTGGGGGAAAGTGGTTCTGGGAAAAGCACCTTGTTGAAGATTATCGCAGGGCTGGAGACTCAGGATGAAGGCAGGGTGTTTTTGGCAGATGAGAAAATATTAAACCCTTCAGAGAAACTTGTTGCCGGTTATGATGAGATAAAGTTGATTCACCAGCAGTATAAGCTTTACCTCAATTCTACAGTTGAAGAAAATATCGGTAGACCACTTTTGCTTTACGATAAAGAGTACCGCAAGGAAAGGGTGGAGGAAATTTTGGAGATGCTTAATCTTTCAGATTTTCGACACAAATACCCTAAGCAACTTTCTGGCGGGCAACAACAGAAAGTGGCAATCGGACGTGCATTAAGTATAGAGCCTGAGGTGCTATTGTTGGATGAGCCATTCAGTAGCTTAGATACTATCCAAAAAAGAGTTTTGATAGAGGAATTACGACATATTTTTGTGGATTCAGAGATGACCGTCGTTTTTGTTACACATGATCTGGATGATGCGCTTTTGATGAGTAAGAAATTATTTATTCTTAAAAGTGGAGAACTGGTCCAGCATGGTTCCCCGAAAGAGATTTTCAGAAATCCCAAAAACCTGTATACAGCACAGCTTTTTAGCCATCTAAATCCACTGCCTCAAAACGAGGGGGCATACCTTCGACCGTCAGATGTGAAAATTGAAGAAAGCGGGCTTTTGAAAGCTGAAATCATTACAGCCCAATACCTAATACATTACACACAGCTTACCGTCCGGTTAGAAGAATCGGGGGTTGTTTGGAAAATAGAGGATCAAGAAAGGCTTTACAAAAAAGGGGATGTGATTCAGCTTTCTTTTTTGGAGGATAATATTATTTCCTTCGAAAAGTCTGGGGAAAATGTATTGGCTTAAATGCCACGAATGAGGGTTTTAGGCCTTAAACTGTGCTATTCCAAGTCTCTGAAGACATACTCCAAGTCAAGTTTAAATCCAGGAATACTTTTGGATTCAAGAAAATCGCCTGAAGTAAAAAGTTTGGATGGTTGGTATTGGCCATTTACAAGAGTGTAGGCAAGAGCGGTCTGCTCGCTTGGGTGAATGACCCAATATTCCTGCACACCGGACTCCTCGTACACCTCGTATTTGGGCTTAAGCTCTTTTTTGTTACTTCCAGGTGAAAGGATTTCGATAATCAGATCAGGAGCCCCAATGCAACCCATTTCATCCAATTTACTTTTGTCACAGACTACGCAAATGTCTGGCTGGACTACGGTGTCAATTTCTTCATTCCTATTGGACTTAACAGGAAGACGTACATCGAATGGAGCATTATAAACTTTGCAAGGGTGGCTTTCAAGAAAAGTGAAGATTTTTGTGTAAATTTTGCCAGAAATTTCCTGATGGATCCTCCTTGGAGCAGCAGCATTCCGGAAAACCCTTCCTTTTATCAACTCCACCATCTCATCCATCTGCCAAGTCAGATAATCGGCATAGGTATAGCGACCATATTCGGTGAATGGTTCTTGGGTCTGGTCTTTGGTTTCCTCTTCCTTCATAAACTGAATTTACTACATATCCATTTGAATATCAATAAAAAAAGCCAAGACGCATGCGCAGCCTTGGCTTAATGTATTCTTCTTCCTCTTCTTCGTACTTCGTACTTATCAATGCTGGTGTCCGTGCTCACCATGCACATGCCCATGGGCAATTTCCTCTTCAGATGCTTCTCTTACTTCCTGCACTTCTCCATCGAAATGAAGGTCGAATCCTACCAAAGGATGGTTGAAGTCAAGTAAAACTTCTTCGCCAAGATCTTTCACCACTTTAGCCTGCATGGTATTCCCATCCTCATCAGCTAATGGAAGGAAGTTTCCTTCCTCTAGCATTTCAGGGGTAAAGCCGTTTTGGGTGGTAAATTGTTCCTTAGGTATGGACATGATCATCTCATCATCAGCTTGTCCATATGCCTCCTCAGACTTTAAGGTAAACTGGAAAGTATCACCTTGTTGTTTATTTTCTAACAGGGTTTCGAATTTTTCTGGCAGCCCACTCAATCCGAAGACAAAGTAGAATGGGTCTTCTTGATCTCTAACTTCCACGCTAAATGGAGCGGATTCCTCTCCCTCTTTAGTGACTTTGAGTTCATAAGTTAGGCCCACGATGGTTTTTTCTGTGATTTTCATAAAGATTGGTTTTAAGGGAGAACTATAGTTGTCCTCAAGATACATTAAGGTTTGTAGTCAAGTGTATATAGAATAACCTCAGACTAACACCATTCGTTCGACATAACAATTCATTTCTTTGACTGTTAAAATAATTAAAGGCTTTACTTAGAAAAAGATGCCTATGTGATTTATTTTAAACCCTAAACAACCAAATAGTTATGCCTTACGACTTGGATAAATATTACAAAAAAGGCGAAGTATTTTCCGCCAAGGATTATTCCATACGGTCCAAAAGATCTGAACAGGAAGTGAATACCGACTTCAGTACTTGGATGAAGGAAGGGAGAATCAAAAGAAGTGAAAGGACTACCGACAAGATCAACGATCAGGGACCTTTCTTTGAATTCTTTTAAAAAAAGGCCAGGCAGGTTTTAAAAATCCTGCCTGGCCTTTTTAAATTACACCACTACATTAATGATTTTCCCTGGCACCACGATGACCTTCTTCGGCTGATTGCCGTCAAGCCATTTTTGCACCACCTCATTCTGCATGGCAGCTTCCTCAATTTCAGCCTTGGTGAGGCTCAAGGGTAACGCAAGCTTTGTTCTCATTTTGCCATTGATGGAAACCGGATATTCATGGCTGTTTTCCACCAAATGCTCTTCCTTAAACTCAGGATAGCTGGCTTCTACCACAGAAGTTGTGTGTCCAAGTCTTGAATAAAGCTCTTCTGCAATATGCGGGGCATATGGCGCAACTACTATTGCCAAAGGCTCCAAAATTTCTCTCTTGTTACACTTCAAGGCCGTCAGCTCATTGACGCAGATCATAAAACTCGATACAGAAGTGTTGAAAGAATAATTCTTCATGTCATCCTCAGCCTTCTTGATAGTTTTATGAAGTGACTTCAATTCTTCGGGGCTTGCCTTTTCTTCCGAAATGGCCAGATTCCCATTGTTGTCATGATATAGGTTCCAGAGCTTTCTTAAAAACTTGAAAACCCCATCAATTCCGTTGGTGTTCCATGGCTTAAACTGTTCTAATGGGCCAAGGAACATTTCATATAACCTTAATGTGTCTGCTCCATACCTGGCGATGATATCATCAGGATTCACCACGTTGTATTTGGATTTGGACATTTTTTCCACTTCTGAACCGCAGATGTATTTGCCGTCCTCCAAAATAAATTCAGCATCCTTCAAGTCCGGTCTCCAAGTCTTGAATTTCTCTAAATTCAGTTGATCATTATAAACAATGTTGACATCCACATGCATGGCAGAAGTGTCATGTTGGTCTTTCAAACCATAGCTGACAAATGTGTTGGTGCCTTTAATTCTATAGACAAAATTAGATCTCCCTTGGATCATACCTTGATTGATCATCTTCTGGAAAGGCTCTTTTACCTTTACCAACCCTAAATCATAAAGGAATTTGGTCCAGAAACGGCTGTAAAGCAAGTGCCCTGTAGCATGCTCCGCCCCGCCGATATATAAATCCACATTTCCCCAATAATCAAGTTTGTCCTTAGCAGCAAAAACATCATCATTTTTGGGATCCATGTAGCGGAAGAAATACCAGCTTGACCCAGCCCATCCAGGCATGGTGCTTTTTTCTAAAGGAAACTCCCCTTCAGAAGTTTTGTAAGTCCAATCCGTGGCTCTTCCCAATGGCGGCTCTCCATCCTCAGTTGGTAAGTATTTATCGACTTCAGGCAACACCAGTGGCAGATCTTTTTCTTCGATCAAATAAGGCAAGCCATCCTTGAAATACACAGGAAGTGGCTCCCCCCAATATCGCTGACGCGTGAAAATAGCGTCACGCATTCTGTATTGAATTTTAGCCTTGCCTAGTTTTTTGTCCTCTAGGTGTTCAATGCCTTTTTTCAAGGCTTCCTGTACGGTGAGCCCGTCGAGGAAGTCAGAGTTGATGATTTTGCCCTCCTTGGCGGAAAAAGCGCCGTCCTCCATACTACCTTCCACCACTTGGCGAATGTCTAGTCCAAAGTGCTTTGCAAAAGCATAATCTCTATCATCATGAGCCGGAACGGCCATCACTGCTCCAGTTCCATATCCGGCAAGTACATAATCCGCCACCCAGATAGGCAACTTTTCTCCATTAAAAGGATTTACTCCATAAGAACCGGTGAAGACCCCTGTGATGTGTTTCACATCAGTCATTCGGTCTCTTTCGGAGCGGTTTTTGGCCACTTCCACGTAGGCTTTTACCTCTTCAGCTTGCTCAGGCGTCACAAGACTGTCCACAAGTTCGCTTTCCGGAGCCAAAGCCAAATAAGTCACTCCGTATATAGTGTCAATGCGGGTGGTGAAAACTTTAATTTTTTCAGCTTTTCCGATTACCCTAAAGGTCATTTCCGCACCTATGGATTTTCCTATCCAGTTGCGTTGCATTTCTTTGATCGGCTCGGCCCATTCTACAGTTTCAAGATCTTGCAGCAATCTTTCGGCATAAGCGGTGATTCGCATGCTCCATTGCATCATTTTCTTTCTTTCCACTGGATGTCCCCCTCTTTCGGAATAGCCATCCTTCACTTCATCGTTGGAAAGGACGGTTCCCAGAGCAGAACACCAGTTCACCGTGGTTTCCGCTAAAAAAGTCAAGCGGTATTTAAGCAACATTTCCTGCTGCTGCTTTTCAGTAAAGTCATTCCATTCATGAGCGGTAAAGAATGGTGTATCCTCATCGCAAGCGGCGTCAACGTTCAGGTTTCCTTCTTCGTTGAAAATTTGAATCAGTGATGCTATGCTTTTGGCCTTTCTTTCCTTATTGTCATAATAGGAATTAAAAATCTGCATGAAGATCCACTGGGTCCACTTGTAGTAGCTTGGGTCCGAAGTTCTCACCTCTTTGGACCAATCAAATGCAAAACCGATGTTCTTTAACTGCTGGGTGTAGCGGGCAATATTTTCCTCAGTGGTAAGAGCGGGGTGTTGACCGGTTTGGATGGCATATTGCTCTGCCGGGAGGCCGAAAGAATCGTAACCCATTGGGTGGAGCACATTGAAACCTTTTGACCTTTTGAATCTGGTCACAATGTCGGATGCAATATAACCCAGTGGATGGCCAACATGTAGCCCTGCGCCGGAGGGGTAGGGAAACATATCCAGGGAATAAAACTTAGGTTTGGAAGTGTCCGGTTGGGCATTGAAAATCTGGTTTTGCTCCCAGTATGCCTGCCATTTTTTTTCTACTTCTTGAAAATTATATTCAGCCATTATCAGCGAATTGTTTACGGTTTTGAGATAGGTTGCAAAATTAAACAAATTATTGAAAGGATGAGGGAAAGCGATATGATAACAGCGGGGGTAAAAAAAAGGCTTAGTATTAAGCCTTTTTTAAAATCCTCAATTACTTTGTTTCAACTGGTATATACTATACTTTGTAAACTCTTCTTCCACTTCTTCGCTGACCTCATCAAGGACCAATAGTCGGTCATCAGGAAGGGGGAATAAAATGGTGCCAGGAGGGAGGTCGATTTCACCCTCAAGTTGTTTTCCGTCGTGAAAAACTAGCAGTTTGTTTTCTTCCAATAGATTCTTGGGCATAAAAGAAGTGCCTTCCGATTGGAAGGTTTCATATTTACTTTGAGATATACCCGTATAATAGCTCAATAAGAAGGTGTTTTCATTGATGGGGTATAAAGATTTATTTCGACCTGAAGTGTGAAAGATGGCATTTACCTTTTCATTATCAGTATTGCTGCCAAGAGGCAGTGGAGAGGCCTTTTTCCAGGTTTTATGCGAAATTGGTATTTGGCGGGAAAGCTCAAAGTCGTTTTGGAGATCATAAACCTGGATTGAACTGCCTAAATTCTGGGCTACAAACAATTCATCACCTTGGATAAAATATGATTTTCCCATAAGGTTATAAAAAATTTGGTCCGTTTCTTTATACACACCTTCAGGGCCATAAGGTACGGCGCTTTTTAATGCCCCAGTTTCAAAATTTAGAACCAAAAAATTCTGAAGCGTATCCCTTCCTTCTTCATTATGGATGAGAGCGTGACTTGATAGATAGGTAGTTGGGCCGACAAGGTAATGATACTCTCCATCCAGTTTAAAATATTGATTTTTCCCCAGAGGTACATTGGCTCTTACTGGCAACATATTTCGGATACCGCTTTTATGGGTTTGGCGGTAATCCTTGTCATAGCTGATTAATTGAAAAGAGGTTTGGACCATCCGGTCTCCATACGGACCAAAGCTTAGAGCTACAGGGTTGCGTGCGCCATAAGTATCGGGTCCTTCTCCTTTTCTGTTGACGGTTTTAAGAATTTTTCCGCTGAGATCCAACTCCATAAAATTGTCGTCCCCTTCAGAAAAAGCCAAGAATATGTCCTCTTCAGGGCTATAGTCCATGATACGAACATGGGTCAGGTGGTCCACCAGAAAGGAATCCACTTTCTCAAGAACATAGGAGGTGGGGTTAGAAGAGTTTTTTTCTACTTTTGAGCCACAAGCTAGCAGAAGGAACAAAATGGGAATGTATAGAACTTTATTCATAACTAATGGTTTTTTAAAATTAAATTATATTTAGTTATGAGTCAATTTTTTTTGGGGAAAAAAGGCAAGTCTTTTAAAGATTTGACTGATTTAATAAAAATTCCTCAAAGTCTTTCGTATTAAAATTACTCATGCCTTCATGATAGAAAACAATTTCTCCGGCAGGGTTAACTACGAGGGTGGTGGGGATGGATTGGCTTTGTAGGGAGCCGTTTAAACCATGACTGGCGTGGTATACGGGAAACTTCCATGTTTTCTTGGCAAGAAAGTTTTTACTCTTTTGAAAGTCATCATCCAGCGCAATCATCAAAAATGCTATGTCCTCTTTATGATTGACTTTTTTGTATAATTCTGCGATATGCGGCATTTCTGCTCGACAAGGAGGGCACCATGTCGCCCAAAGGTTGATAAATAAAGTTTTACCTTTAAAATCCTTCAGATCCACCACGTTCCCTTCCATATCAGTGAGTCGGCCCCTGTAATCAAAGTTTTGGTGCTCTTTGTTTTCAAGCAGTACGTTTGGTTTTAGCAATCCTGTGGAAAGCATCACGGATTGAAGTCCGCCCACAATTGGAGTGATCAAGCCCGTAAAATATAATAAGGCAAAGACCGCCAGTATTATTCCCCAGCTTTTAAACTCTTTCTTCCAATCCATTTATACGTAAATATATTAATCTTCAAAATTAGGGGAAATATTGTGGACTCTTGGTGACACTAATCACTTTGGGAAATCTTCCAGCCATTCCAGCGGGATTTTCCATAAACTCTCACTGAATTTTTTCCTAAAGAAATTGATATGCCCAATGGATTTCACATCATGATCCGCAGGTAGGATATGAACCCTTTTCACAGGGGCATTAATTAGGATGGATTGGGCAAAGCGGTCAACGGCCTTTTTGGGAGCCATAAGGTCGTCGTCAATGCTGATGGAAAGAACGGGCTGGCTTATATCAGCGTAATGATTTTCGGACATGGCTGCCAGTTTCATGATGGAATTAGGGTGGGTGATCAGGGTGCGCCAATCCTTGGCTACACCATAAGGTAGCGGCTCCCCAAGGTTAACATAATGGGATGGGAAGTAGCCATAAAGATTATTGAAGGTGGGCAGTATTACATGGAAAAGCGAAAGGACTAGGGGCTTGTAATGAAGATGGAAATGTTTCCAATATCCATGTTGGGCCGCCACGGTAATGAGGCCGTCATAGGCCTGATGAGCATCACTTAAGCCCATGAAAATCCCACCTACGCTATGGCCAACCATGAATTTGCTGAAGGATGGGTGTCGGGTTTGTATGTAATCGGTGACACCTTTGAAATCTTTTGTTGCCCAATCCCTCATGGTTGCCTTAAAACCTCTGAGCTTTGGCGGGCTACTCTTTCCGATCCCTCTGTAATCGTAAGTGTAAACCGTGTAGCCCAGACTGGCCAGATGTGCTGCGAAAGGGCCGTAAAATTCCTGCCTAACCCCCGTAGCTGCAGAAATGACCACCACCCGCTCATTTGGGGTGGTGGGGGCAAACCAGTTGGCTTTGATCAGAAAGCCGTCAGTGGCCTTTATATCTATGGATTGCATGTAGCTTATTCAAGGTTAGTCAATCCCTTAACACGGGATTGCTAGCCAATTGTTTCTCATTACAAAAGTCCCTCAGGTCGGACAAAACCAGGGGTCAGCGCCGCTACTTTTTTGGCAAATGCCAAGAGTTGGGGCTCACTCCAATGGGGGCCTACAATTTGCACACCGACCGGTAGCCCTTCCTTGCTCAATCCTAGCGGAATGGTCACCGCTGGATTGCCCGAGGCATTGAAGCAGGCTAAGTAAGGAAATACATAGTCTAAGTATTTTAGCTCTTTTCCTTCGTAAGTGAGTTTGCTTCCCAATTTGCACCTTTTGTAAGCTGGACCAAATGATACCGGACAGATCAGGAAATCATATTCTCTGAAATACTCTTCCCATTTCTGAGTGATCTGGCTTTTGGTGAGCATGACCTCCGCATAATGGTTGATATGAAGTTTGAAAGCTTTGTTCAGCACTTCCCAGTATCGCGGGCTTCCTTTGAGCAACCCTTTCTTCAATTGGAACTTGATAATCGCTCTAACAAACCATGGTGTGCCGTTGCTTATCACGTAGGGAAAAAGGCTCATAAAAAGCTTTAAGCTATCCTCATGCAGGTTGTCCGATGGGGTTTGCTTATGGGTTTTGGTGCCTTCGGCGTCAAGCTTGTCTATAAGCTCTTTGAGCTTTGAAGAAACTTCGTTGCTGGCTTCATAACCAGGCCATGCGTCCGTCCAAGCGATTTTAAATTCGGACAGCGGTTTGTCCACAGGTTCTTTCCAATCTATTTGTGGGATGTTCCGGTCACTTTCATGTGGCCCTTTGATGACCTTCCAGAGGGTTTCCACGTCCTCCAGATTTCGCCCTAGCGGGCCTGCCTGAGCCATGTGGATTAAAAATGTATTTGCGCCTTTTGGAAGCGGTAGGTTTCCGTGTAGGGGTACAGTTTTATCCGTTGGCTTTAAGCCATAAAGGCCACAGAAACTAGCCGGAATCCTTACTGATCCGCCAAAGTCCGTTCCCAGCTCCAATGGGGTAAAGCCTGCCGCCAAGGCTGCTGCCCCACCTCCTGTGCTTCCGCCCGGAGTGTGGTCTGAATTGTACGGATTTTTTCCTTCAGGATAAAGATCACCCCAAACTTGAAAATCCAACAGGTTTTGAGGTACATTGGTCTGTCCAAGAATGACCGCCCCGCTCGCTTTAATCCTTTGGACCACAACAGCATCCTCGGGCCCAATAAAATCCTTGAGCATTTTGAAATTGGCCGTACTGCTTTTTCCCTTGATCCAAAACTGTTCCTTAATAGTGACGGGCACACCGTGGAGTGGTCCTAAAAACTGTCCATTTTTCGCCTCAATGTCACGGGTTTTGGCCGTTTCCAAAGCCTCTTCCTCAAAAATACTTATCAGGGCGTTAAATTTATTATTGGTAGATTTTATATAGTCTAGGTGTTCTTTGACAATTTCCTCACTACTGGCTTTTTGCTCACGAATGAGAGTAGCCAACTCGGTGGCTGACTTATAAATAAACGAATACATCATAAGGGCGGTAATTAAATTAAGTATGCTAAGCTAAAGTTATTTTTTAAGAGCACAATAATGGAGTAGGAAAAAGATAATTTGGTAGGGTCTAAAATTGCTTTTACATGCTAGTCACCTATTATCTGATTATGTGGAGGTTGCGAGTTGAATTTGTTGGATTTAAACCAGTTTGAAAATATGATTTGAACATTTTTATGAATTGAGGTGGCATGGTTTTGCTTTACATCAAGTGGTCTTGACGGCTGATGTTTGCCGTATAAGGCGTGCAATTTTTCACAACCACAAAACCAACCGCTATGTTAGCAATGAACTACCGAGGCCCTAAACGGGTCCGTATAGACCAAAAACCGGAACCGACCATATTGCACCCCGAAGATGCCATTGTACGGGTGACGAGATCCTGTATCTGTGGTTCCGATCTGCACCTTTATAATGGGCTGGTGCCCGATACCAGGGTAGGTTCCACTTTCGGCCACGAGTTTGTAGGCGTGGTGGAAGAAATAGGAAGTGAAGTCACCAATGTCAAAGTCGGGGACAAAGTATTAGTTCCGTTCAATATAGCCTGCGGCAAATGTGCTTTCTGTAAGCAGGGGCTTTTTGGAAATTGCCACGAGGCCAATTCCCAGGCTACGGCTGTTGGGGGGATATTTGGATATTCCCATACAGCTGGTGGATACGATGGAGGGCAAGCCGAATATGTCCGTGTGCCATATGCGAATGTCGGCCCAACCGTGATACCGGAAGGAATGGACCCGGATGATGCGGTATTGCTGACTGATGTGGTGCCTACGGGCTACCAAGCGGCCGAAATGGGGGGCATACAAAAAGGAGATACCGTAGTGATCTTTGGAGCTGGACCCATTGGTATCATGGCTGCTAAATGTTCTTGGCTTTTTGGAGCTGGGCGTGTGATTGTGATTGACCATATTGAATACCGGTTGGAATTTGCTCGAAATTATGCCCAATGTGAGGCCTATAATTTCAAGTCAATGGACGACCCAGTTCTTTTCATCAAAAAGGAAACCGACTGGATGGGTGCTGATGTATGCATCGATGCAGTAGGAGCCGAAGCAGCGGGCGATGTGATGCAGACTATCACAGGGAGAAAGCTAATATTGCAAGCAGGTTCTGCTACTGCTCTCCATTGGGCCATCAATAGTGTGAAGAAAGGAGGGATCGTCTCTATAGTGGGTGTATATGGGCCTACCGATAATTTGATACCGATTGGCGATGTGGTCAATAAAGGAATAACTATCCGCGCCAACCAGGCCTCCGTAAAAAGGCTTTTGCCCAAAATGATTGAACATGTTCAAAATGGCGTTTTGGATCCAAAAGGTTTGATCACCCATAGGGTTCCATTGGAGGAGATTTCGGATGCATACCATATTTTCTCCGAGAAGCTAGATAATTGTATCAAACCGGTACTTATTCCACCATCTGCAAATAGATAAAGATAAATGTTATGGAAAATACACCAAAAGATTATTCGCATATAAAAGGTTGGGGGATTGATGCAGACCCAAAAAATGACCCCACTTACCCCTTGAAGAATCGCACCAATGAAGAACACAAAGGCTATAATTGGGAGCGGCCTAAACAGCAACTTGTAAATATGGAAGTGTTAAGGTCTATAGAAAGGCCGAATATTTCGGCAGTATTTGGGACATCCATGCCTCCTACCGGTTTAAGCGGCAAGCTCCGAAGATTTGCTTTCCAATTTAGCGAAAATACTTATACCCACTGGCTTACTTTGATTTTTGCCGATAGAGTTAATGAGTATGAGGGAATTGTTGATGATTTAAAAAATGGATATATCCCAAATATTTTTGCAGAAAAGGGGTGGAAAGCAGAGTGGCGACTTAAACCTGAAAGATTAGCCATCAAAATAGGTACTACAGCTGCAATCATTTCCGCTGTAATTACAATAATGGCGAGGAAAAAATGATCAATTAAAATGACCAGGCCCGAGGCTTCCATTTAGTAATAAGTGGGGGCCTCTTTTTCCTGTTTTCGACAGTCGTCAGTCCCATTTTTGATTAAATAATTGATTTTCAATTAAATCATAATTTTTAGTGGTTGACAATGGGTGTCCCAGCCTTCTTTTTCCTTATTTTCACCCATGTTTGTCCGGAAAAAACCC
>NZ_VMKN01000002.1:0-41913 GCF_007483685.1 Litoribacter populi | reverse complement strand
CCTGTTTTCGACAGTCGTCAGTCCCATTTTTGATTAAATAATTGATTTTCAATTAAATCATAATTTTTAGTGGTTGACAATGGGTGTCCCAGCCTTCTTTTTCCTTATTTTCACCCATGTTTGTCCGGAAAAAACCCAATAAAAGCGGGAAAATCAGTGTCCAGGTAATCGAGAAAAAATCTGGTAAATATAAAGTCGTCAAAACCGTCGGCAGCAGCCCGGATTTGGACACAGTAGAAAGACTTGTCAAGGAAGGAGAACAGTGGATTAAGTCCCAACGTGGGCTACTGGAGCTCCCATTCAACAACGAAAAGCAGGCTGTTCAAAACGTTCTCGACAATATTGCGGGAATTACGGTAACCGGAACAGAGCTTTTATTGGGGAAAATTTTTGACATGATTGGCTTTAACGCTGTCAAGGATGAACTATTCAGGTGGCTGGTTTTTTCAAGGCTGTGTTTTCCGGGCAGTAAACTCAAGACCACTGAGTACCTCTTCAATTTCCATGGGCTTTCCATCGAGGTCCATGCCCTGTACAGGTATATGGACAAGCTGTACAACAATTATAAAGAAACCGTCCAGCTGATCAGCTTTGAGCATACCAGGAAAATACTCGGGGGATCGATCAATGTCGTGTTTTATGATGTGACCACTCTCTATTTTGAAATAGACCAGGAAGATGACCTTAGAAAAACAGGTTTTTCGAAAGAGGGAAAACATCAGAATCCACAGATCGTACTGGGCCTTCTTGTCGGGCTGGAGGGATATCCGTTGGCCTATGAAATTTTCGAGGGAAACAAGTTTGAAGGCCACACGATGATCCCGGTTATTGAGAAGTTCAAGACTAAATATAACCTGCCCGCCCCCGTCATCATAGCTGATTCGGGCCTGCTTTCAAAAAAGAATATTGAAGACCTCGTTGAAAAGGGATATGAGTTCATTTTGGGAGCCAGGCTGAAGACCGGCGGTAAGGGCCAAAAATCAAAGGTTCTTTCACTTGAGCTGTGCAACGGGGAGAGCACCATCCTGGATTGGGAAGAAGGGCTCAAAATGGTTGTCAGCTATTCTGAGAAGCGGGCCAGAAAAGACCGGTCCAACAGGGAAAGGGGCCTGAAGAAGCTGGAGAAGCAGCTCAGGTCGGGAAAGCTCAATAAATCGCACATCAACAACAGGGGCTACAACAAGTACCTAAAAATGGAGGGCGAAATCAAAATTGAGATCGACCGGGCAAGATTTGAACAGGATTCCAGGTGGGACGGCCTGAAAGGCTATATCACCAATACACGACTGGGGAAAGACCAAATAATAGAAAACTACAACAATCTGTGGAAAATAGAAAAGGCGTTCAGGATAGCCAAAAGTGACCTAAAAATAAGGCCGGTATATCATAGGGCCCAAAGAAGAATAGAAGCCCATATATGTATAGCATTCGTGGCCTACAAAGTGTACAAGGAGCTGGAAAGGCTGTTGAAGGAAAAGCAGTCGGAACTGAGTCCAGAAAAGGCCATTGACATAGCAAAAGGCATCTACACGGTAAGAGTAACCATTCCTTCGAGCCAGCAGACCGTTTCTAAAACAATAATCCTGAACGAAAGTCAAAGAAAATTGGCTGATTTATTCGGTTTTTAGCCTTGGGTGTCCCAGCGCTGAAAACAGGAAGAAGAGAATGAGCCATCTATTCTGGCCGGCGACTTGAATGATGTTGCCTGGTCCGCAACTTCGGAGTTGTTTCAGAAGCGGTCTGGTTTATGGGACCCCCGGGAGGGAAGGGGCTTTTTCAATACCTATAATGTTTTTGTGCCCTTCTTTCGCTATCCCTTGGATCACTTTTTCTATACCAAAGATTTTCTATTGATCAGTTTGAACAAGTTGGCCAAGTTTGGTTCTGACCACTTTCCTATAATTATTAAACTGGAATTCTATCCTGACGCCAATAGTAAGAATTAGGGCGCCTTGGTTTTCATAGCTTCTAACTCATTTGCCACTGCCTCTGCTTCGGCATATTTATGATCACTCTTCTGTCGGTCTATCTTGGAAAGCTGGAAAGCTTCCTCTAAAAGCTTTTTGTGCTTCTGACGCAGCACTTCTATTTTCGATTTCTTTTTAAAGATACTAAGCATGGTTTGTTTTCTTATGTTGAACCTAACTTTGAAATATTTTGTGAAGGCTGAATGTTTTAAAAATTCGAAAAAATTATTCGTATACAAGCACAGGAGAGATATTTAATCGGTTTCATCCATCGTTAGTTTTGGTAGGGAATGAAAAGTTTTCAATTTAATTTTGTATTCCATTGAGAAATAAACATATTTGGGTTTCTGTAAAAATTTTAAAGATATGAGAAGATTATTAGCTGTTATTTTGGCATTGGGCTTTTTGGGCCTAGGAGCATGTGCCTCTAGCAAACCTTGTCCGGCTTACGCTAAGGCTGAAATTGCCGAAGAGGTAAAAGGATAAAAAAAATATGCTGACTTAATAGTCAGCATATTTTTTTATATCATCTTCCGAAATGGTTTGACCTCCTAAGATTACCAACCTCTCTACTACGTTTCTTAATTCCCGGATATTACCTGTCCAGGGAAATTCTTGAAGTTTAGAAATAGCTGCCGGATCGGCCGTCTTTTTAGCCGTTCCATATTCTTGAGCTATATCACCCAAGAATTTATCAACAAGCAAAGGGATGTCCTCTTTTCTGTCTTTCAACGCCGGAACCTGAATAAGGATTACACTCAAACGATGGTAAAGATCTTCTCTGAATTTTCCGTCTTCGATTTCTTTTTTTAAGTCTTTATTGGTTGCGGCCAGAACTCTCACGTCCACTTTAATATCTTTGTCGCCACCCACACGAGTGATTTTATGTTCTTGAAGGGCCCTCAAAACCTTGGCTTGTGCAGAAAGACTCATGTCTCCGATTTCATCCAAAAATAAAGTACCACCAGTTGCCTGCTCAAATTTCCCTTGTCGCTGTTTGTTTGCAGAGGTAAAAGCACCTTTTTCATGACCGAAAAGTTCACTTTCAATCAATTCAGCCGGAATGGCTGCACAGTTAACTGCTATAAATGGAGCAGTGGAGCGGTTGCTTTTCTGATGGAGCCAATGTGCCACAAGTTCCTTACCCGTTCCGTTTGGTCCAGTGATCAAGACTCTTGCTTCAGTGGGAGCCACTTTCTCTATAGTGTCTTTTACGGTTTGAATTTCCGCAGAAGCTCCTACCATGTCAAGCTTCTTGGATAGCTTTTTCTTTAGGACTTTAGTTTCTGTGACCAAGTTCTTTTTTTCCAAAGCATTCCTTACCGTAAGTAGTAGCCTATTCAAATCGGGTGGCTTGGGGATAAAGTCAAATGCCCCCATTTTGGTGGCTTCCACTGCTGACTCTATCGAGCCGTGTGCAGAAATCATAATGAACTGGGGCTGACGCTCCATTTTGGAAGCATTTTCTAGAACCTCCAAACCGTCCATTTTTGGCATTTTAATGTCACAAAGCACTAAATCAAATTCCTCGTTTTGAATTTTCTTTAGGCCTTCTTCTCCATCTGCAGCCTCTGAGATGTCATACTTCTCATACTCTAGGATTTCCTTCAGGGTAGCCCTGATGACGCGCTCGTCATCAACGATCAAAATTTTAGGCATAATGTGTATGTGTTATTAATAATAAAAGAAAAAATGCAAGCCTATAAGCCGGGTTCTGTAACCTTTGCCCGAGGGCAAAAGCCATTTGTCATTTATCTAGCCCTGCCTTCGCAAGCAGGGTCTATCGATCTACCCACTCCGGGTTCCCGACGGATCGGGATTGGACGAGCAGCCCTTGGACCGGAGCCTATTTGATCTTTCAACCCATAAGGTTTACCCTGCCTCCTGCATCACTGTAGGAGCGGTGGGCTCTTACCCCACCTTTTCACCCTTACCCCGAGACATCGTTTCGCGGCGGTTTGTTTTCTGTGGCACTATCTGTACCCCACATCATAGGAGTGGGGCCCTTCCCGTTAGGAAGTATGGCGCTCTTTGTTGCCCGGACTTTCCTCCTTCCCGCCCAAAGACGGGACGGCGACAAATCGGCTTGCATCTTGCAAATTACAATGTTTTAGATGATTTACCCTAGGCAAAAATGAATTTTTCTGCCTGAGTTTTGCCAAAGATAACAATAATTGTTCCATAAATAATTCCATTTATTAGTCTTCAAATTAATTATGGAGATTGATAAAAAAAATCTATTAAAAATTCCTAAAACCTTATTTGGATTAAGTTTAAATAGAGAATACATTTGTAACGTTAATTAAATTAAATCTAAATAAGGATTGATTGATATATGAATCGGATCTGTACATTACTCGGCATTTGTTTGGTAACCTTGGTTTTTGTCCTAAGTTCTTCCCAACATTCTTTTGCATTAATTTCTAAAGAAGAAAAAGATCTGGCTCTAACGGGAAAAGTTAAGTCAAAAGATGGCGAACCAATTCCTTATGCTAATATCCAAGTGTTGGGTACGGTGAAAGGTACTCTCACCAATATTGATGGTTCATTTGAGATTTTTGATCTTGAAGATGGAGTTTACACGGTGAAGGTGTCGGCTATGGGGTATAAGGCCATCACTCGGGATGTGGAAGTGAAAAATGGGGTTATTAAAGAACTCGATTTGATTTTTGCCGAAATAGGAGTTGATATGCCGGAGATTACCGTAATTTCCGAGAAAGATAGAATGTTTAGTAAGGTCCCCGGTGCGGTTACTTTCATAGATAAAAGGGAATTAAAAGCACTGAACCCGCTAAGTGGCAACGAAGCTTTGAGAAGATCACCAGGCGTCCATGTAGTGGATGAGGAAGGTATGGGGATGAGGGCAAACATTGGTATCAGAGGCCTAGACCCAGACCGTAGTCGTTCAGTTTTAGTTTTAGAAGATGGAGTACCTGTAGCTCTTTCACCTTATGGAGAACCTGAACTTTACTATACGCCAGCGATCGATCGTATGAGCGGTGTGGAGATTTTGAAAGGTTCCGGTCAAATTCTTTACGGTCCTCAAACAATTGGTGGGGTCGTAAACTATATTACGGCTACTCCTCCACAAGAGCAGGAGGGTGCAGTGAGAATTCAAGGGGGACAAGGTGGTTTGTTTACCGGTATGCTTAGCTATGGCAATACTTTTGGAACCACCGGAGTACAAGTTAATCTTTTGAAGAAAAGAGCGGACAATGTAGGTCCCACTCAGTTTGATATCACCGATTTTAATACCAAGTTTCTTTTTGACCTTAACGAGAGGTCTACTTTGGGTGTAAAACTTGGCGTGTATAATGAGATTTCTAATTCCACATACGTTGGCCTTACCCAGACGATGTTTGATGCAGGCGGGCAGGATTATGTGAGAATAGCGCCAGATGACCAACTTGATGTTAAAAGATATTCTTTAAGTTTCAGTCATAAATACAAGATTTCCGAAAAGGTAAGATTAAGGACTATAGCTTATGGCTACACTACTACCAGGAACTGGAACCGTCAAGATTTCGCAGTAGGAGGAGGCGAAGGTTATACACCTCCTGCAAACTGGACTGGAACGGTGTGGGGCGACACAGAAGTCGCAGGCGGAGCTCTTTATATGAGAAACTCTACTGGAAATAGAAATAGACAATTTGAAGTGGCCGGTATAGAGCCAAGGTTGGAAATTGATCATAACCTTTTTTCCAAAAAGAATGAACTGATCGTTGGGACTAGATTCCTTTATGAAAGAGCATTTGAGCAGAGAATAAATGGTACTCAGGCTGGTGTTAGAAGCGGGGATCTGGTAGAGGATGAAATTAGAACTGGGCACGCGATCAGTGCCTATGCGCAAAATAAACTTCACCTGAGCGATAAGTTCAGCTTCAGTGGTGGGGTAAGGATGGAGAGCTTCGATTATGTTAGAGACATTAATAGAAGAAGTTTCCCCGGTGTTGGTATCAGAGATACCTCCCTGGTAGCCGGAAGCCATATTGTTGAGGTGATCCCAGGCATGGGATTTAACTATAGACCCACCCAAAAATTAAATATGTTTGGTGGTGTTCATAAAGGTTTTGCCCCTCCTAGAATTAAAGATGCTATATCCAACGTAGGAGATGTGTATGAATTGGACGCTGAGCAAAGCTGGAACTATGAGTTAGGTTTTAGGTCAGATTTATTAAGTTGGATATTTATGGAAATGACTGCTTTCCATATGGAATTTTCAAACCAAATCATCCCAGTTTCAGAATCTTCAGGAGGTGTCGGTTTCGGGGTGGTCAATGGTGGGGCTACAAGACACTCGGGACTGGAGACAGCACTAGTGATGGATTTTAGTCAGGTATTGGGTTTAAGCAGAACCAAATTATTGTATGATATCAATGCTACATTTATTAATGCTACTTTCTCTGAAGACAGATTTATAAATGAAATGAATATCTCAGGTAATAGGACTCCATATGCACCGGAATGGCTAATCAACACCGCCCTGACTTTAGAAACTGAATCAGGATGGGGTGCTAGGTTAGTTGGGAATTACGTTGGACAGCAGTTTACCGATTTGGAAAATAGTATTGCTCCTTCAGCAAACGGACGAACAGGACAACTTCCAAGTTATTTTGTGATGGATGCAGTTGTAAATTATACTGTGGCCAAGTGGAACACCAATTTCAACCTTACGGTGAAAAACTTGACCGATGAGCGCTATATTTCCAATAGAAGACCACAAGGGATCAGGGTTGGCTTGCCTAGGTTTATTACCGCTGGGTTTGAGTTTAGATTCTAAAACATAATGGTCCTGAATAGGTTAGAATTACAAAGCATTTCATGCTTTAACTTCATAGTGCAGGGTTATGCCGCTCCTTTGGGGGCGGCTATTTTTTTGTAAGGTCAGTCCGCAATTTATTCTTTACCTTTGTAATATAATTAAAGAGTAAGAATATGATATTAGTGGGGAAAGCTGTGCTGAGTGATGATATAAAGGATCACTTTTTCGTGTGCGATTTGGAAAAGTGTAAAGGTGCATGTTGCGTAGAAGGTGATGCAGGGGCACCTTTGGAAGATGATGAGATTGCGATTTTGGAGCAGGCTTATCCTGCCATTGAGCCATATCTTTCAGAGGAAGGAAAAGCTGCTATCAAAAAACAGGGTGTTTGGGTTTATGACCAAGAGGGAGAAAAAGGTACACCGACTATTGGTGACAACCGTGAATGTGCCTACGCATTGTATGACGAAAAAGGAATTCTAAAGTGTGGAATGGAGCAGGCATATCTGGATGGGAAAACCAATTTCAAAAAACCAATTAGCTGCCACCTATACCCTATAAGAGTCAAAAAATACGATGATTTTGATGCTTTGAATTATGATAGGTGGGAAATCTGCAATCCAGCCTGTTCATTAGGTAAAAAGCTTGGAGTGCCTATTTATAAGTTTTTGAAAGAACCATTGATTAGGAAATATGGGGAGGATTGGTACGAGGACTTAGTGAGAGAAATAGAGGGAGAGAAGCTTTAAGAGCTCTACTATTCAAAATAAAAAAGGCTGCTTTCTGAAAGCAGCCTTTTGATCTTTTAACCTTTGATGAGTGAAAAGTCAAACGTTTCCAAGAATTTGGTTGTGAAGTTTCCAGCTTTAAATTCTGGGTCATCTAGCAATGCCAAATGAAAAGGAATGGTGGTCTTGATGCCATCAATCACAAACTCTTCCAAGGCTCGCTTCATCCTTACTATAACTTCTTCTCTTGACTGTCCACTTACGATTAGCTTGGCTATCATGGAGTCATAGTTAGGTGGAATGACGTAGCCTGCGTATACGTGGCTATCAATCCTCACTCCACGTCCACCTGGGAGGTGAAGATTGACGATTTTACCTGGGCTAGGCCTGAAGTCCCTAGTTGGATCTTCAGCGTTGATCCTACATTCCATGGCATAAAGCTTTGGGTAGTAGTTTTTGCCGCTTATTTTTTCGCCTGCAGCTACTTTGATTTGTTCTTTGATAAGATCAAAATCGGTTACCTCTTCTGTAATAGGGTGCTCTACCTGAATTCGGGTGTTCATCTCCATGAAGTAAAAGTCACGGTTCTTATCCACCAAAAATTCGATAGTTCCCGCTCCTTCATAACCAATGGCTTCAGCTCCTTTGATAGCAGCTTTACCCATAGCATCTCTGAGTTCGTCTGTAATAAACGGTGAAGGGGTTTCTTCCACTAGCTTTTGGTGACGTCTTTGTATAGAACAATCCCTTTCAGATAGGTGACATGCTCTGCCGTTGCTGTCGCCGATCACTTGGATTTCAATGTGACGCGGTTCTTCCACAAATTTCTCAAGATACAGGCCGTCGTTGCCAAAAGCAGCGGCAGATTCCTGGCGGGCGTCATCCCAAGCTTTCTTAAACTCACTTTCCTGTTTGATGATACGCATCCCTCTACCGCCACCACCAGCGGTAGCCTTAACGATAACTGGATAGCCCATCTCCCCGGCAATTTTAATACCTTCCTCCAAAGAGCTCAAAAGTCCTTCAGAACCTGGAATAGTCGGAACGCCGGCCTCTTTCATGGTAGCTTTGGCCGTGGCCTTGTCACCCATTTTATTGATCATTTCAGCACTTGCACCGATGAACTTGATGTTATATTCATCACAGATTCTGGAAAACTCGGCATTTTCAGAAAGAAAGCCGTATCCAGGATGGATGGCATCCGCATTGGTGATTTCTGCGGCAGCAATTATACGTGGAATATTTAGGTAGGAATCCCTTGATGGAGCAGCGCCAATACAAACGGCCTCGTCAGCAAAACGAACATGTAAGCTGTCTTTATCAGCAGTGGAGTATACCGCCACCGTCTTGATCCCCATTTCTTTGCATGTACGGATTATCCTAAGGGCGATCTCTCCTCTATTTGCAATAAGTATTTTCTTAAACACAGTTGATTAAGTTAGTTTAAACAAAATTGAAGTTTATCCTGCCGGATCTACTAGGAACAATGGTTGGTCGTATTCAACAGGTGTGGCATTCTCTACCAATACCTTAACGATTTTACCAGAAACCTCTGATTCAATTTCATTAAACAGCTTCATTGCCTCAATGATACATACCGTCTGACCAGCTTTGATTGTGTCTCCCACGTTTACAAATGCTTCAGTATCCGGATTAGGAGTTCTATAGAACGTTCCGATCATCGGAGACTTCACTTCAATGTATTTGCTATTGTCTGCAGCTGGAGCTGAAGGAGCTGTAGCTTCGGTAGGGGTTACTGGAGCTGGATTAGATGGTGCTGGAGCTGGGTTTGATTGTGCTGGGGCTGATGCTTCAGCGGCTTTCACCTGCACTACCTCTGAGTTCTTTTTAATGGAAAGTTTGAACTCATCAGTCTCAATTTTGACCTCAGCCAAACCTGACTTAGAAATGAAATCTATTAGTTCTTGAATTTCTTGCGCTTTCATAATTTTTTGAAGTTAGGAAACTTATGTTTTGATTGTCAGTTTCTGTGTGTATAAAAACAGTGAAGCCATGCAAATAGGAGTATGCATGGCTAAAAGATTTTTTATTTAACTCTTTCTGAATAAGAACCGTCTCTTGTGTCTACCTTGATCATAATATCTTGGTCTACAAACAAAGGTACCATTACAGTTGCCCCTGTTTCGAGGGTAGCAGGTTTCAGAGCATTGGTTGCTGTATCTCCTTTGATGCCTGGCTCGGTATAGGTGATCATCAACTCCACAAATGGTGGTAATTCAACTCCTAGAGGAGTTTCGTTTTCAGCGTGGATTAAGATATCCACCATTTGGCCTTCCTTAAGAAGTTTTGGTCTTTCGATCAGTTTTTCTTCTATTGGAATCTGCTCAAAAGTTTCTGTGTCCATGAAATGATAGCCCATGTCATCTGCATAGATGAACTGGTGTTGCCTTTTTTCCACCCTGGCAGTGGTCACTTTTTCGCCCGCATTGAAGGTCTTGTCCAAGACCTTTCCTGTTGTCAGGCTTTTCAGCTTTGTTCTCACAAACGCAGCGCCTTTCCCAGGTTTTACATGCTGGAATTCCACGATGGTAAAGATATCATGGTTGAACTCCAAGCAAAGACCATTTTTGAAATCTGCAGTACTTGCCATTTATTTAAGGTTATTTAGTTTCGTTAGTTATTTCGGGTCATAGCCCCATTTTAAGTAAATGGATCCCCAGGTAAACCCGCCGCCAAATGCAGCTAGAATAATATTATCTCCCTTTTTCAATTGAGACTCGTAATCCCAAAGACAAAGTGGTAAAGTGCCTGCCGTGGTGTTACCGTATTTTTCAATATTCATCATCACCTTTTCAGGTCCTACGCCCATCCTATTGGCTGTGGCGTCAATAATTCTCTTATTGGCCTGATGTGGTACTAACCAAGATACATCTTCAGCGGAGAGATTGTTTTTGGCCATAATATTAGCACTTACTTCAGCCATGTTGGTTACCGCAAATTTGAACACCGTAGAGCCTTCCTGATAAGCGAAATGTTCACGTGCAGCTACTGTTTCCAATGTGGCTGGTCTGGCGCTTCCACCAGCTTTCATGTGTAAGAAAGGGGCTCCAGATCCATCTGAGTGAAGAATAGAGTCCATAACACCGACTTCTTCGGTAGTTGGCTCCAAAAGAACCGCTCCACCACCATCACCAAAGATAATACAAGTAGACCTATCAGTATAATCTACTATGGCCGACATCTTATCTGCACCGACTATAATTACTTTCTTATGCTTGCCTGTCTCAATAAACTGGCTGCCTATAGTCAATGCATATAGAAAACCAGAACAAGCTGCAGAGATATCAAAGCTAAAGCTGTTTTTTGCACCCACATTATCAGCTATAATATTAGCAGTGGCCGGAAAAACCATGTCAGGTGTTACCGTAGCACAGATAATTAGGTCAATATCTTCAGGGTTTGTGTTTGTTTTCTCCAATAGGCCTTTTACAGCCTGGGTGCCTATCACCGAAGTACCCTGATTTTCTCCTTTTAGAATTCTTCTTTCTTTAATTCCTGTTCGAGAGATAATCCACTCATCGTTGGTTTCTACCATGGTTTCCAATTCCTTGTTGGTCAACACATATTCGGGGACCCAACCATGTACTCCGGCTATTACAGCTCTTATTTTTTCCATTTACTTTTGATTTGGGGAAATACCCTGGAAATAGTGGATGATTAAGATGCTATTTCTATTTAGTATATCCCTTATAATTGTTGTAAAGTACTAATTATAAGTTTTAATATATAAGTACTCTACATTACGGCCTTCAAAATTATTTAAAAAGTACTTTACCACCAAGGATTTTGGTCACTAGAATTGTAAAGGCATGACCTAAAGTCCCATACCCCAAGAAAAACATATCTATAAATGCTTTTGAGAGGATGGAAAGACCAATTCATATTTTGGTAAAGATGAAAAAAAAACCATCTGCGGTTTTCAGATGGTTTTTTTTAGTATGTAGAAAGGTCAGCTTAAGCCAAAACCTCTTTTTCCATGATCACTTGACCTTTGTGGTATAATTTACCGTCCAACCAGTAAGCTCTGTGTGGAAGGTGGAATTCACCAGTGGTTGGGCATTGTGCCAAGCCAGGAGCGGTCAACTTGTAATGCGTTCTTCGCTTATCTCTTCTGGTTTTCGAAATTTTTCGTTTAGGATGTGCCATCTCTATGCAATTTTTAGATTAATCTTTTTTCTTTAAATTTTTAAGCGCTTCCCATCTGGGATCTGTATTTTCTTCTGAATCAGATGATTCTTCGCCCTGCTCAGGCTCATTCTCATCAATTTCGTCGGAACTGTATACCAACTCACCCTCTGCATCAAAATCATCTTCATCCATTTCATATACATGGTCCGGATGGATTTTTTTGGCCGGGATCGCCAATATTATAAATTCATATATCAATTGGGCGACATTGATGTTCGGAGTGTCTCTGGTGATCATAAAGATTTCCTCATTGATCTCCGCTTCCTCCGGACCGTATTTGTACCTGACTCGTTGACTGGTTTCCAGTGGGTGGTCAAATAGCTCTAGACTCCGGTCGCAGGTAAGCTCCACACTCCCTTTGATGTCAAATATCGCATCTATTAAATTAGCCTCCTTCGAAATTGTAATCAAGGCTGTTAAATCCCCCTTGTTTACAATTACATTGTCCTCAAAGTGTTTGAAGAACTCATCAGTAACCGGAAAGGTGAATTCATGCTTCCCTTCCTTAAGTTTGATGATTTCAATATCGTAAGCTTTAAAGAATTTCACGCTTCCTCCTTCTAATTTAAGACCGCAAATTTAGTGAAGTATTTTCAGAAACTAAAACTGAACCGCATTTATTTTAGTCCTCTTCTTCCCAGTCACCCTTCTGCCTGATAATATCATAGGCGCAAAAGATGGCTGAACGCATGGATCCCTCATCGGCAATATTCTTTCCGGCGATATTATAGGCAGTACCATGGTCTGGTGAAGTTCGCACAAAAGGCAGGCCAGCAGTGAAATTCACTCCTGTCTCAAAGGCCAAAGTCTTAAATGGCACCAACCCCTGGTCATGATACATAGCTAAAATTCCGTCAAACTTCTTGAAGTGCATCATTCCAAAGAATCCATCAGAAGGATAAGGTCCAAATACCATTTCCCCCTTGTCCTTAAACGTTCGGATGGCCGGCTTTATGATTTCCTCCTCTTCGGCGCCTAACAACCCATCTTCTCCAGCGTGTGGATTCAAACCCAACACGGCGATTTTTGGTTTATTTATCCCATAATCATTCTGAAGAGACTTAATCATTATTTGAAGCTTCTCTTGGATCCTTTTTTGTGTGATTTGCGCTGGTACATCCTTCAAGGCAACATGCCCGGAAACCAACCCCACCCTAAGGTCATCTGCCACCATAAACATCATGCTGTCTTTAGCTTCAAAAGCCTGAGTCAGGTATTCGGTATGGCCTACGAAGCTCAGCTCCTCGCTGTTGATATTGTTTTTATTAAGTGGAGCGGTGACCATAGCTTGGATTTTATTGGCCTTTAGGTCTGAAATGGCTTGGTCAATTGCCGCCAAGGCCATCTTACCGGCTTCCATAGTTTCCACACCTGGAATCACCTCTGGACATTCTTCCACCACATTTATAACATTAATTTTTTTATGGTGAATTTCATCCACGTTTTTGATCTGCATGAAATTGAAATCATCCAGCTGTAAGTGTTTGCGGTAATAGGTGATTGCTTTGCCATGAGCATAGATGACAGGCGTAATGAGTTTTTGTAGTCTGTTGTCCAAAAGGGCCTTCATGGTCACTTCGGCACTGATGCCGTTGATATCTCCTATTGTAATCCCGATTACGGGTTTGTTTTTCCGGTTGCTCATTTAGTGCTATTGGTATAATTTGATAAAAACCTGGTTAGCAGTCTGACTCCAAATCCACTTCCCCCAGCGGGCTTATAGCTCTCTGTGGATTTAGAATAGGCAGGACCTGCAATGTCCAGATGTATCCACTCAAAATCTATGAAATGTTGTAAAAACTTTCCGGCTGTGATTGCCCCGCCGGTCGGCCCACCCAAATTTGTGATGTCAGCAATGTTTGATTTCAACTGCTCGTCATATTCTTCCCAAATGGGAAACTCCACTAAGCGCTCACAGGTAGATTCACCTGCAGCTTGCAGTTGACTTTTCCACTCCTGAGAGGCGGTGCCCATCATCACAGCGCCTTCCTTTCCAATGGCCGCCATAGCTGACCCTGTCAGTGTTGCCACATCGATGACCAATTCAGGTTGGTACTTCTTTGCAAAGATAAGTGCATCGGCCAATATCAACCTCCCCTCAGCATCGGTATTGAGAATTTCTACAGTTTTACCATTTGGATATTCAATCACATCACCTGGAGTGACGGCATTATAGCCAGGTCTGTTGTCTGTGGCCGGGATAAGGCCGATTACCTCTATGGGAAGTTTTAGTTTAGCTATGGCGCACATGGTGCCCACCACAGTGGCAGCCCCAGCCATGTCTGACTTCATGAGGTCCATGGAGTTGGCTGTTGGTTTCAAACTGAGTCCTCCTGTATCATAAACCACACCTTTGCCAACCAGTACAATGGGTTTGCTATTAATTGGTTTTTCTGGACGGTGACACATGATGTTGAAAGTGGGCGGTAATTCGCTTCCGGCATTGACGGCCAAAAGTCCGGACATTTTAAGGGAGGCTATGCGGGCTTCATCATAGCTTTCAGTTTCAAACCCATATTCTTTTCCTAAAGCTTCAATTTCCTCCGCAAGCTGTGGAGCTGTCAGATAGATGGCCGGTTCATTGACCAAGGTTCTGGCGATGAACGTAGCGTTGACTGAAAGCTGAAGGTAGTCCGACTCTTCTTGAGACAAGCTCTCTGCTATAACTTCAATAGAGGAAGGAAATGATTTCTTTTCACTTTTATATTTCTGAAAAGAATAAGAGGCCAACATGCATCCTTCAATAAATGCAACCAAGTGGGTGCCCTTACCGAAGCCATAAATAGATGGATTGCCTAGTTCTTTGAGAAATCCCCAAGCCTTCGCACCAGCCTTTCTGGCGTATTCCGCTCTATATGTGTCTGAAGAGCTTTCTTTTTGCTTTAATAGTAATAATTGATGGGTGCCGTTTGCAAATGTTACCTGCTCTTTGTTTTTAATAAAAAGTCTATCCTTGATGAAGGCTTTTTCCTTTTCCTCAAAAGGATATGCCTCTAGGTCTTCCTCTTTCGAGAGGTAGATTATTCCTTGAAGGGAGGAGCTATTCTCAAGGCTCTTTTTTAAACGTATGGCAGTTAACATATAATATCTTAATTTTGAGACGCAATTTAACGAATTTTTATCAGAGAAATTAAGATGGACAAAGTCAAACCTAAAAAGCACCTAGGCCAGCATTTCCTAACAGACTTGGGAATAGCCGAAAAAATAGCCAAAGGCATGACTGGTCATCTGGGAGTAAAAAAAGTGCTCGAGATCGGACCAGGGATGGGGGTTTTGACGGATTTTCTGCTGCAGGAGCCCTGGGACTTATACCTTGTGGATGTCGATACAGAGTCCATAGCCTATCTTCACAAGAAGTATCCAGAACTGGGGGAAAAGATTGTGGAAGCAGATTTTCTTAATCATGATTTTGGAAAGGTAATTGAAGGGAATTATGCTGTGGTGGGGAATTTCCCTTATAATATCTCTTCACAGATATTTTTTAAAGTGTTGCAAGACCGCAACAAGGTGCCTGAGGTGGTTTGCATGTTACAAAAAGAGGTCGCCCAAAGGATAGCTTCCCCTCCAGGTAATAAGGATTACGGCATATTGAGTGTATTGCTTCAGGCATTTTATGATATAGAATATCTTTTTTCCGTGCCTCCAGGGGTATTTAATCCTCCGCCAAAGGTGAACAGTGGCGTCATAAGGCTTAAAAGAAATGATACGGAAAAGTTGGATTGTGATGAGAAAATGTTTTTTAGGGTAGTCAAACAGGCTTTTTCTACAAGGAGAAAAACATTAAGAAATGCACTCAAGTCAATGGGAATGGCCGAAGAGGTTAGGGAATTGCCATTGCTAGACAAGCGGGCCGAGCAGTTGGGCGTGCAGGATTTCATATTTTTAACGAATCAAATTCAAGCAACTTGGAACAAATAAAAATATTTGAACTCTCAAAAGAGTACCTCGAGCAACTCCGGCAGGCCATAGAGGCCGAGGATAAGGTATTTATCAAGGAATCCATGGAGGGAGCAAATGAGGCTGATGTAGCAGCCTTGTTGGACGAACTTCCCATGCAGGAAGCCTTGTACGTGCTCAGGGTGCTGGATGATGAGTTAGCGGCAGATATCCTTATTGAGTTTGATGAAGATGACCAATACAAAATCATCACAGCCATGGAGCAGACCGAACTGGCTGCCCTCATTGACCACATGGACTCTGATGATGCCGTGGATATCCTCAACCAACTCGGAGTAAACGAGCGGGAAGATGTAATAAGCCATCTGCAAGAAAAGGAGAAGTCTGCCCATATTCTGGACCTTTTACGCTACGACGAGGACAGTGCGGGTGGTCTTATGGCCAAAGAATTTATCAAGGCAAACCAGAACTGGACAGTAGTGCAGACCATCAACGAAATCCGTAGACAGGCGGAAAATGTGGAGAAGATCTACTCCATTTATGTGGTGGATAATAAGGAAAGGCTTTTGGGTAGGGTCAGCCTAAAAAGAATTATTCTTTCATCGGCTGATACCAAGATTGCCGATATTTTTGAAGATGACCAAATATCGGTTCCTACGAACATGAGGCAGGAAGAGATAGCTGAAATCATGAGGAAATATGATTTGGAATCCATTCCCGTTGTTAATGTCAAGAATAAACTGGTCGGAAGAATCACCATTGATGATATTCTTGATGTGATTAGAGAACAATCTGAAGAGGATATTCAAGCGATGACCGGTCTTTCTGACGATGTGGAGGAAAGTGATAGCATTTTTCGTATTGCGAAGGCTCGATTACCATGGTTGCTTATCGGTGTAATTGGAGGGTTGATGGGTGCGGGAATCATTGACTTCTTCGAAGATGGCCTGCAGAAAGTGATCGCACTTGCGTCCTTTATCCCACTGGTTGCAGCCACCGGAGGGAATGTCGGAATCCAGTCTTCATCCCTTGTTGTACAAACCTTGGCGGCCAAATCCATATTTAGCGATACGCCTTGGCAAAGATTTGTGAAAGGTTTTCTGATAGCTTTGGTTAATGGAATAGTTTTGGGAGGTTTTGTGCTTGCCGTAGTGGTTTTAGTATATAAACATGAGTTTATTTTTGGAGTTACCATAGGACTGGCAATGTTTTGTGTTGTTTTGATGGCCTCCTTTATGGGTACGATTACTCCTATTGTCTTAAATAGAATGGGTGTGAATCCCGCCTTAGCATCAGGCCCATTTATTACCACAGCTAATGATCTATTGGGCTTGGCGGTTTATTTTGGAGTGGCCATGTTGTTGTTGAATTTGTAGAATGAAGGATGGCCGTTGCTCGATTTCAGATGAGTGATGAACATTGATATGGTTAAATTTTATTTATACTGACTGAAAGGATATGAGGATTTTGATCATTGATGAAATGCATGAGAGTATTGTTCCTCTTTTAGAGGAATTGGGGCATCAAGTGGATTATAAGCCTGAGGTCGACCGAAAGGGCATCATAGAATGCGTGGGTGGATATGAAGGCCTGATCATAAGATCAAAAACAAAAATGGACCAGGAGCTTTTGGAAAAGGCTACTAATCTAAAGTTTATCGGCCGGGCCGGAGCTGGGTTAGACAATATTGATATAGACTTTTTAGATTTTAAAAATGTACAACTTTTTCACGCGCCAGAAGGGAACCGGGATGCAGTGGCCGAACATGCCGTCGGGATGCTTTTGGTATTATTCAATTATTTCAATAGAGCAGATCAACAGGTTCGGAAAGGGATCTGGAGGCGTGAAGAAAATCGAGGCGAAGAACTTTCAGGCAAAACAGTAGGGATCATCGGCTACGGAAATATGGGGCAAGCATTTGCCAAGCGCCTAAGTGGGTTTGATGTAGAAGTGCTTGCATATGACAAATACCGAACCGCTTACGGTGACAAATATGCTGCGGAATCCTCATGGGAAGAGATTTTTCAAAAGGCCGATATTTTAAGTCTTCATGTTCCCCTAACCACTGAAACCAGAAATTTTATCGATATTGCCCTCTTGGAGAAATTCCAAAAACCCATCTATTTTATCAATACCGCTCGGGGCGAACTCATCAGTTTCGATACCCTCAATGAAGCCCTTCAGGAAAAAATCCTGAAAGGAGCTGTGCTAGATGTGCTGGAGAACGAAAAATTCGGCACCATGACCCAAGCCCAGCAATTATCCTTCGAGCAGTTAGCTCAACGAGAAAATGTGCTTTTCTCCCCCCACGTCGCTGGCTGGACCCACCAGTCCTATGAAAAAATCAACCAGGTTTTGGCCCAAAAAATCAAAAGAGCATTCTAAACATTTTTTACCTTATACTTAAGTGGGTCTGCCTGCCTTTAAAACCTGGTTTACTTTAATTCTGCCATAAGTCAGGGAAATGTTTTAGTATACCCTGCAATAAACTCACTTCAAATCCACATCCTTTTCAACTCGTTTCTAAACCGTATCCACTATGATATAATACGGAGTGGATACGGAGAGGGTACGGATTGGATTCGGAGTGGATACGGAGTGGGTATAGCCCAGGATAGTTGGAGTTTTCTCGTAGTTAAGGGTTTATTGTATATCACAGAAAACTTATGGAGAAGGGGTGGAGGCATAAAAGGTTATTCTTCCTTACCTAGTTGGTCTACGATTTTATGTGTGCCGAACTATTACTTTTTAATGAGAAGTCTTATATTTAAATGTAAATGAGAGGGATATGAAAAAGGTAATATTCAATGTGGTGATTTTTTTCGGAATAATCTCCCCAGTACTAGGCCAGACCGAAGGTTTGCAAAAAACGATCAGGGCTACCAATATCCAGGAAACGCTACGCAACCGCCCAAATTTTGTAGGGGGAAACATGGTGTATGGCATCCCGGAAGAGCCCAAACGTGTATTGGGGAATTTTTATTTAGATCCAAAATGGAACAAAACAACGCTCATGCTCTATAAGAATGAGCAAATTCTCACCGATCACCTGGTGCGATATAATATAGAAAGCCATCAATTTGAGGCGATTTCCCCAAATAGTGACAAGGTCAAAACCATCCCAGGATTGCGGGTGCACAATTTGGTGTGGATTGATTCTGTCCACCAAGTACCGCGATATTTTGTCAATGGAATGGAGTTTTTGGAGGATAATGCTCCTGTCTCTGGATTTTTTGAGATCTTGGTTGATGGGGAGCTTCCGTTAGTTCGGCGGACGGTCACTTCTTTGAAGCGTGCTAACTATAACACCGCTTTGATGATTGGGAATAGGGATGATGAGATCAAGAAGAAGAATATCTATTACTATGTAAAGGGTAAGCATTTGTTGGAAGTGCCTAGGAGGAAGAAAAAGCTTATAAAGATTTTTGAAGGGAATGAGAGTGAAGTTCATGGGTTTATATCGACAAATAAGCTGAACCTAAACGAAAACAATAGCCTTTACATGGTTTTTAGCTTTTACAATTCATTGTTTGATGGCTATGAGCCACTTTGGCCAGAGCCTTCCGAATAATTCAATTCTTATCTTTTCAGTACTAATATTCGCTTACCTTAAATATAACCATGAAGAAATTTTTATCAGTCTTTCTAATTATCATTACGTTTAACCTAAATGCCCAAACTACTCAAAAGCCAGTTTTACATGGTAAAAACTGGGTTGCAATCACTGGAAAACCTCTGGCTGCTACAGCGGGAGCGATGACCTTTCAGAAAGGGGGCAATGCAGTGGACGCGGCATGTGCTATGTTGGCGGCCACTTGTACAATGTGGGATGTGTTGAGCTGGGGAGGGGAGACACAGGCCCTGATCTATCATCCGAAGCAAAAGAAGGTTTTTGGTATTAATGCATTAGGAGTAGCACCATCAGGGGCAACAGTTGAATATTTCAAAGAAAACGATATGGAATACCCGCCTGCTTTTGGGCCTTTAGCAGCTACTACTCCTGGGACATTTGGCGGTATTATTACCATGCTTGCTGAATATGGGACTATGAGCCTGAAGGAAGTATTGGCTCCCGCTATGCAGATGGCACAAGGGTACCCTATAGAAGCGCAAACGGCCAATCAAATTGAAGCCAACAAAGATAAAATCAAAGATTGGTCTTACTCCAAAGCTGTTTTTTTGCCTCATTTGGGTGAAGAACGAGAAGCTCCGAAGGCAGGGGAAATATTCGTGCAAGAGGATCTTTACCAAACCTTGAAAAAGCTTGTGGATACAGAGCAAAAGGCTTTGGAGGAAGGGAAAAGCAGGAAGGAAGCGCTTCAATTGGCATATGACAGGTTCTATACCGGCGACATCGCTGAAGAAATCGTAAGGAGCGTTCAGGTACAGGGGGGGCTTTTTGAAATGGAAGACCTTGCAAACTGGCAGGTTAAAATCGAGGATCCATTGCATGTGAATTATAAAGGGATTGATGTCTTCAAATTGAAAGAATGGACGCAGGGGCCGGCATTGCTTCAGTCCTTGAATATCCTTGAAAATTTTGATTTGAAAAAAATGGGGTATAATTCAGCTAATTATATCAATACCATTTATCAAACCATGAGTTTAGCCTTTGCTGACAGGGATTTTTATTATGGAGATCCAGATTTTGAACCCTATAGCCCTATGGACGGACTTCTCTCCAAAGCATATGCTAAGGAAAGGTCTAAATTGATTAAAGAGAACAATGTGGAGGATATGGGGCCAGGGGAGCCTTATCCTTTTCAGGGGGGATCGAACCCTTATAAGCATTTATTGGAAAAAAGGGGTGAGTCCTTGAGTTTCCATGAACCTGGAAAACCTATTTCGGGATTGGAAGATCCATTCTTGCAAGAGTTTCTGTTAGGGACCACCACTGTTCAGACAGCCGATGCAGAGGGTTGGGTTTTATCCATTACGCCAAGTGGAGGCTGGGTGCCAGCAGTGATTGCGGGGGAAACCGGAATTGGTCTAAGTCAAAGGATGCAGAGTTTTGTGCTGGATGAAAAGCTGAATCCGTACAATGTACTTGCCCCAGGTAAGCGCCCAAGAGTAACCTTGACCCCAAGCATGGCTTTGAAAGATGGTAAGCCATTCCTTTCTTTTGCCGTGCAAGGTGGAGATACCCAAGATCAAAACCTGCTGCAATTTTTCCTTAATGTGGTGGAGTTTGATATGAACGTGCAGGAAGCTGCAGAGGCGGCCAATATCAACAGCTATCAGATGCAGTCTTCTTTTGGCGCCCATGAGAGCAAGCCGGGAGCCATTACCTTGAGTTCCGAGACTCCCAATTGGATAAGAAATGACCTGAAAAAGCGAGGCTTTAAAATGGATTTCCAAGAGAGGACTTCTGGCCCGATCAATGCAATCTGGTTTGATTGGGAGCACGGCACCTTCTGGGGTGGAAGTAGTAACCATGGAGAGGATTATGGGATTGCTTGGTAGGAATTCATTTTTTTCATCATTCGTATTTTAAGCATTATATAGAATTTCAATTTGCAGTTAAAAGGCAGGCTTTCCACTTCAATTTACCTAGAGAAAAAACTACGAAAAGCATTATCTCGTTAAGGTAAAAAGTAAGGATTTATTTAGATAAGACCTGTCAGCAATGATACTTATAGAAAATTCTATGTTTATCGATTAGATTGATACACAGCTGATATGACAGTTTTTGGTTTTATGACATCAGTCACCTGACAAGAAAAAGTTCAACTAAAAATCAAATATGCTTTGAAAACTTTAATTCTATATCAAACCAAATTTGGCAGTGCCAAGCAGTATGCTGAATGGCTGCAGGAAGATCTGGGTAAGGGTGACCTTGTAGCTATGAAAGACATTGACACTGGCAAGCTGCAGGATTACGACAGGATTGTAGTTTGTAGTTCAATCTATGTAGGGGAAGTGGGGGGCATGAAGTTTCTTGTTGATAATTGGGATCAGCTAAAGGAAAAGGATGTGTATTTATTGGTGGTTGGAATGTCTCCTTCGGATTCTGAGGAATCTAAGGCCTCCTATCTTTTGATACCAGAGCATGTCAGGAACGGGTTGAAAGGCTATTATAAGATTTACGGTAAAATTGATTTTAAAAAGATTGGATTTGTTTATAAGTTGATGCTTCGATTTAAAGGAATTCGGGAAAGTAAAGACAAAATGGATAGGGAAGCTTTGAGGCCATTGGTTGCTCAATTGGGTGAGATTAGGCTTTGAAACTACTTTTTAAACCTTAAAATTGCTTATACGTTACTAATACCATACCTTTGTAATACAGATTATAAGAAATTTAGGGAAAGGCGGTTTCAGCAATGAGACCGTTCTTTTTGTTTTTCATAGCCATAGTAATTCAAAAATAGACATGGGAAAAATACAATACTACACTGAAGAAGGCTTGAAGAGACTCAAGGATGAACTTCAAGAGTTGAAGACAAAAGGCAGACATGATATTGCCAAGCAGATTGCCGAGGCCCGCGACAAAGGGGACTTGAGTGAAAATGCCGAATATGATGCTGCCAAAGACGCCCAGGGTCTTTTGGAGCTTAAGATATCGAAGCTTGAAGAAGTAGTAGGAAATGCCCGGGTGTTGGACAATTCCAAAATGGATACTTCCAAGGTAGGTATCTTGAGTACCGTAAAGATCAAGAATGTCAAAAACGGTATGACCGTAACCTATATGCTTGTTTCGGAGGAAGAGGCAGATTTGAAAGCAAACAAGATTTCATTGGCGTCCCCTTTTGGAAAAGGCCTCATGGGTAAAAAGGTGGGTGAAATAGCCCAAATCAACGCACCTGCAGGTACTGTTGAGTTTGAAGTATTGGAAATTAATTATTAAGATCATGTCCCGGTTGTAGCTCAACCGGGATTTTTTTGTAATAAAACTATGGCATCAATATTCACTAAAATCATCAACAGAGAAATCTCAGGCCATATCGTGGCCGAGGATGACTATTACATTGCTTTTCTCGACATTCAGCCCCTTGTTAAAGGACATGTGTTGGTAGTGCCCAAACAGGAAGTGGATTATATTTTTGACCTTGAGGACGATGTGCTTGCGGGACTAAATGTCTTTGCCAAAAAAGTGGCCAAGGCAATAGACAAGTCTATCAAGTGTACCCGGGTAGGGGTGGCGGTAATCGGTTTGGAGGTTCCCCATGTCCACATCCACCTAGTCCCCCTCCGCACCATGGACGATATCAACTTCACCCGCCCGAAGTTAAAGCTCGAGCAGAATGAGTTGGCGGAAATTGCGGAGCGGATTAGGGAAGCTTTATAAACAAAGGTACGCGGAGTTCCGCAGAGTTTAGCCAAGAGTTTCGCAGAGCCCTTTCGCAGATTTTTTTCACAGAGTGACACTGAGTAGAGCACAGAGGAAGCACTGAGTTTTTTAATCTAAATTTTTTAGCAGGTATAATGAAAATAGATAAAATCACAGAAAAGATTCTGTTTTGTGCTTTTAGAGTGCTCTCAGAATTAGGCCCCGGTCTTTTAGAAAGCACATATGAGAGGTGCCTTGCATATGAGTTAATTGAGCAGGGATTGTCAGTGGAGTAGCAGAAAATTTTGCCTTTAACCTACAAAAAGCTTGAGTTGCAACATGGTTATCGTCTCGATTTGCAAGTTGAGGGCAAGGTGATTGTAGAAGTTAAAGCAGTTGAGAAATTAACAGAAGTCCATGTTGCTCAGGTTTTAACTTATTTAAAGTTGACGGGGTGCAAAGTTGGGTTATTGTTGAATTTCCAAGTCGAAAGCTTAAAATCAGAAATTAGGAGGGTTTTAAAAAGTAAGTGAGTTTTTGGGGTAGAACAGACTCTGCGAAACTCCATTTAAAAATCTGCGAAACTCGGCGTCCCTTTACTTCACCCTGTCCGGGTTTTCCTCCAAGAATGACTTCCAGCCGGCGGTGCGGCCGCGGGATTGAAGGCGGCCTTCGTGGAAGTGGTGGCAGAGGGCCACGCCTAAGGCATCTGTCGCATCCAGTAGTTTTGGCAATTCTTCGATCTTAAGCAAGGTTTTCAGCATTTGAGCCACTTGTTCCTTTGATGCGTTACCATTACCCGTTACGGATTGCTTCACCTTTTTAGGGGAATATTCGGTAATTGGGATGTCCCTAGCCAAAGCTGCGGCCATTGCTACCCCTTGGGCACGGCCAAGCTTGAGCATGGATTGTACGTTTTGCCCAAAAAAAGGTGCTTCCAATGCCATAGTATCAGGAAGAAATTCATCAATGATTCCAGTGACCCGCTCAAAGATCTTTTTCAACTTCAACTCATGGGAGCCGTATTTTTTCAGATGGATGACTCCGTATTGCAAAATCTTATAACTACTGCCTTCTACCAGTAACAGTCCATAACCCATTACATTGGTGCCTGGGTCAATGCCAAGGATTATTTTTTCTTTCGGTTTTAATTTCGCTAATTTGACCATCGTCGCAATTTAATGCAATTCCTATGATGTGCCTTCATAAATGCATGATTTTCTCATGTCTGCAGCTTTATAAAATAGGTAGAAAGGGAACCTTCACTTTTTAACAATGCTCATATTATATATAGGTGCGATTTTTATTTACATTCTGGTCCTTGGGATTTTGGCGTCCAAATGGCCCAGAAAATCTCTGAGGATTCACTCGGGAGGAAGCGGTCACAAACAAACTGTTGTGATTCCCTTCCGAGATGAACTCTATAATCTTCCAACATTAATTGATAGCCTTGAGGAAAATGAGCCAGCAGAGGTGTTGTTTGTGAATGACAGAAGTACAGACAGCGGTGATCTTTTCCTTCAAAATGAGATTGAAAGAAGAAGCCTAACTGATTGGAGGGTTATTGATAGCCATGGAATTGGGAAAAAAGATGCAGTAGAATTAGGAGTAGCTCAAGCTAAACATGATGTGGTTTTGGTGACGGATGCAGATTGCATTTTGCCTAAACATTGGGTGAAATATATGACTGCCCGATTTGAATTCCAAAACGTGAAAATGGTATGTGGCCCTGTTTTGCCTACTATGGGGTTCGGTTGGTTGGGTAAGTTTGAACTTGGTGAATGGGCGAGTATCTTGCTAGTAACCAATTTTGGTTTTGCGGTAAAGAAACCCCTTATGTGCAGCGCTGCCAATATGGGGTATAAAAAAGAGGCATTTTTAGAGGTGGGGGGGTATGAGGATAATAAGGATATCCTTAGTGGTGATGATGAGTTTTTGCTAAAGAAAATAGAAAGAAATTGGGGTTCGGAGTCCATCCTTTGGGATCCTTCCTTAGATCTGCTTGTGAAAACAAAAGCCGAGGCCAGTTGGGAAAGCCTTCTTGTCCAAAGGGCTAGATGGGCTAGCAAATGGAGTGTAAATAAAAATTGGGTTGATAAGCTTCCACCGATGATTATGACAGTTTTTTCTATATTATTTCTGTTTTCTTTTAGTTTACTTTTTCCATTGAATGAAAATTCAAGATATTTTTTTGTAATTTGGATATTCAAAGGCTTGGCTGACTGCTATTATTTAGGAAAGGGGCTTAATCACTACCTGCCTCAATTTCCCAAATCCACCCTCCTAATAGCAAGTGCAATTCATCCAGTCTATACCCTTCTGATAGTTTGGAAGGTTTTATTTACAACGCTATATTGGAAAGGGAGAGCGGTATTTCCCACGTTAAAAGATGAAAAACAACATGTCTGAAGCTGAGTTTGATCTTATGGACGAGCTGTATTTTGTACAATCATTTGCCTACTTAAAGGAGGCCATGGGTTGGGATGATGAACAGCTTTTGGCTATCTTGCAACAACTTTATGGGAAAGGCTACATCAAATGTATGATAGAGCCGGACAGTGAAATGTTTGAAAAGGCCGATATTTTACAAGATGGAAAGGAATACTTTTACCTTGCCACTAAGAAAGGTCTAATGTATCACAATACTCGAGAATAACCCCTTTATGGAACTGACAGCTGAAACGGTAAAATTTCAAAGAAAAGAGCTTGAACTTAAAGCTCTGTTGGAAATTACCCAGGCTATTAATGAAAATAAGTCTGAGTCAGTTCTATTGAATATCTATAAATTCACCACCCTTGTCCATCTTAATATTAAGTCATTGGTGCTATATGTGGCCAATCAGGATGGTTTCGAGGCGAGGGTTTCACATGGCGTTAAAGAGAAAATCCCGCAACTTATTCCTTACCGAGATGTAGAAGACAACAAGGAAATGGGGAAACTCAGCTTAGTGATGCCTGAGGAATATTCCTTTTCCGAACTCGATTTTTATATCCCAGTATATCATAAAGACAAAATGCTAGCAATCCTTCTACTGAAAAGAAAAGATGGGGAGCTAGACATGGATTATACCCAGGCCTTGACCAATATTCTGGTGGTGGCCTTGGAGAATAAACGTTTTGCAAGAAAGCAACTTGAACAGGAGAGGCTTAAGAAGGAAATCGAGATTGCCAGCAATGTACAACGCATGCTTTTCCCTTCATCACTTCCCGAAACAGATAGATTGAAGGCAAAAGTCACCTATGTGCCCCACAGTACTGTAGGGGGAGATTATTATGATTTTGTCAAAAAATCTGAAGACGAGGTTTTTTTCTGTATAGCTGATGTAAGCGGTAAAGGAATGCCTGCAGCGTTGTTGATGTCAAATTTCCAAGCAGCACTTCGCACACTTTTGCGAAGTAGTTCTGATTTGGAAATGATAGTACACCAATTGAATTATACCATTTTTGAAAACACCAAAGGGGAGCGGTTTATCACTTTCTTTCTGGGGTATTATAATTACAAGACGCAAGAGCTTGTCTATGTAAATGCAGGACACAATCCTCCGATTCTTTGTTGGGAAGGAGAGAAGAAAATTGAACCGCTCGAGGCGGGCACTACTATTCTGGGTGCTTTTGAGGAGTTACCGTTTCTTTCAGTTGGAAAAAGGGACGGACTTAAGGGCTTTACCCTGCATCTTTATACTGATGGATTGACTGAAACTTTTAATGATGAGGATGAAGAATATGGAGACGAAAGGTTTGGGGAGTTTGTAAAGGAAAATCTTTGTATGGACCCAATTGAATTCCACGACAAGTTTCTCCAGGATTTACAGGAATTTTCCAATGGTAAAAATCGTCAGGATGACATTACCCTGATGAGTTTGAGATTTAAATAATTATTTCCCTGGCATGTTTATCCATAAAGTGCCCAAACGAGTCCAAAAAACCTTTCCGGAATTCATTTGGCGGAAGAGCGGCGAGCATCAAAAAGTATATTTGACTTTTGATGATGGCCCCGTGCCTCAAGTCACTGACGGGGTGCTGGAGGTATTGGAAAAATTCGGGGCAAAAGCCACATTTTTTATGGTGGGGGCAAATGCCTCCAAAAATCCTTCTTTGGCTAAGGAAGTGCAACACCAAGGACACACAATCGGCAACCATACCTTCAATCACTTGAATGGGCTGTGGACAAGAGCATCAAAGTATCTTGAGAATGTACATAAGGGAAGAAATTACTTAGAGGATCTTTTGGGGCAAAAAGTCATTTTTTTTCGCCCTCCTTATGGGAAGATCAAAAAAAGGCAATGGAAAGCCGTGAGAGAATTTCACGAAATCGTCATGTGGGATGTGCTCTCCGGTGATTATTCCCAAAGTCTTTCTGTAGAAAAAAGCATTTTAAAAACAGTGAAGTATACCCAAAACGGTAGTGTGTTAGTGTTTCATGACCAGGAAAAGACAGCTAAAAAGACTCCCTATATTTTAGAGCAGGTGTTATTTCAATTGAGCGATAAGGGATTTGAGTTCGATGCATTATGATTTGGGTGGCCAGCTTTATAGTTGCTTTTTTACTTATTCAATTCATATTGCTTTTCATTTGTTTGGCCTTCAGGTTTAAAAACCATGTAAAATCTTATAAAAAAGTATGGCCTAGCATAAGCATTCTGGTGCCAGCCAGAAATGAGGAGGCAAATATTCAAGATTGCTTGGCAGCAGTTGCACGTTTGGAATATCCCCACGACAAAATTCAAGTGATATTAGGTAATGATGGTTCCACTGACAATACCGGCAATATCATGCAAGGTTGGACAGAGTCTCAAAGAAATTGGGAGTTACTGAACATTTTGCCCTCTCCTGATAATTTCAATATGAATGGAAAGGCTAATGCTTTGGCCCAAATGGCAAAGCTGGCTGAAGGGGATTTTTTACTTTTCACTGATGCAGATTGTAGGGTTGGGTCCCAATGGGCTAAGGAAATGGTGAGTGCTGTATTGGACGCCAATGCATCTTTAGTTACTGGGATTACTACTTTGGAGGAGGTTAGCTTATTTGGGAAACTTCAATCTCTGGATTGGTGGCTGACTTTAGGTATGGTTAAGGTAATGGTTGACTTTAATAATAATGTCACATCGATGGGAAATAATATGCTCGTAAGCAGAAAGGCATATGAAAGTGTGGGAGGTTTTGAAAGCCTGCCATTTTCCGTAACTGAAGATTTTGAGCTGGCCAAAGCCTTTTCATCCTTTGGGTATAAAAGCATCCATCAGGTTTCGGAGCAAAGTTTGGTTCTTACCAATGCGATCCCAAGTTATAAAGATTTGTTGCAGCAACGAAAACGTTGGATGCGTGGAGCTATGGGGTTGGGTATTTTCTGGAAAGCCTTACTGGCAATTCAAGTGTTATTTTTTCCATCTATCATCTTTCTGATTTTGCAATCCACTCTCATAGGCGGGGTGGTTTGGGGCTTAAAGATATTTATCCAAGGGGTATTTTTAAGGTATTTTGCATTAAAAACAAATACACGTTTGGCCGCAAGTAGCTTACTGCTCTTTGAATTTTATTATTTAATCATTTCATGGTCAACAATAGTGTACTATTTTTGGCCTGCTAAAATAACTTGGAAAGGGAGGACCTATCCATTCAATAACCCAAAATAAACCTATTATGTACCTAGTGGATTCCCATGCCCATATTTATTCCAAAAAATACGACTCAGACCGAGATGCGGTCATAGCAAGTTGTCTGGGTAAAGGGGTAAATAAAATTTATATGCCTAACATCGACGTGGAGAGCATTGATGCCATGTTGGAGGCAGAGCAAAAATATCCTGAGGTGTGCATCCCTACGATGGGCCTACATCCATGCGATGTGGATAAAGATTTTGAAAAGCAGCTTTATGTGATGGAAGACTGGTTGAAAAGGCGTCCATTTGCAGCAGTGGGAGAGATTGGGCTTGACCTATATTGGGACAAAACTTATTTTGAACATCAAAAGGAGGCTTTGAGGATTCAGATTGGATGGGCAGTAGATAAAGGATACCCAATAGTGCTGCATTGCAGGGATTCTATTGATGAGACCATACAGGTGGTGAAGGAAGAGTTTAAGGAAGGGCTTACCGGTGTATTTCATTGTTTTTCGGGAAACCTGACGCAAGCAAAAGAGATTTTGGACCTGGGTTTTATGCTGGGAATAGGCGGTGTGGCAACCTTTAAGAATGGTGGGTTGGACAAAGTTTTGCCAGAAGTGGGCTTGGATAGATTGATTTTGGAAACTGATGGGCCATATTTGGCCCCGGTGCCGTATAGGGGCAAGAGAAACTCTCCAGAGTACATTCCAATCATTGCCCAAAGGGTAGGAGACTTAACCGAAAACACTCTCGACAAAGTGGCAGAGGTAACCACCCAAAATACAGAAGAACTCTTTAGCTCTGTTAAATCATGAATTATAAGATAGTAAGGCTCAATACAGCAGCCAAAAGCGATATAGAATCCTCCGTATTGATAATCTATACGGGAGGAACTTTGGGTATGGCATATGATGAAAGCGGAGCATTGGTTCCGTTTAATTTCGGACAAATTTTAGAGAAAATCCCGACTCTAACCCATATGAATATTGCCATTACAGTGATATCCTTCCCTGAGCCGATTGATAGCTCCAATGTCAATATGCAACACTGGATTGACATGGCTTATATAATATATGAGAACTACGATTCCTATGATGGTTTTGTGGTGCTCCACGGCACAGACACCATGGCCTATTCGGCATCTATGTTGAGTTACATGCTTAAGGGGTTGAGAAAACCTGTCATCTTCACTGGTGCCCAATTGCCGATATCAGCCATGAGATCAGATGCCCGGGAAAATCTGATGACGAGTTTGGAAATTGCTACTTCCAAGGCCAACGGAAATCCAATTGTGCCGGAAGTTTGCCTATACTTTAATCACATGTTGCTTCGAGGCAATAGGTCAAAAAAGGTTCAGAGTGTACATTTTGATGCATTTGAGTCTGAAAATTATCCAGCTTTGGCAGAGTCAGGGATTGTGATCGACTATAACTTTGCTGCCATCAGACCATTTGAGGAGGGCGGAAGCCTTAGCTATAGCAGTAAAATGGATAACAATGTAATGGTGATTAAGCTTTTTCCGGGCATTACCCAAAAGGTGCTTGATAGCTGCTTTAATATTGAAGGGTTGAGAGGAGTTGTTTTGGAAACGTACGGCTCGGGCAACAGTCCAAGTGAGAGTTGGTTTATCAAAACCCTGGAAAAAGCCATGAAGAAAGGTGTCCATATTTTCAATGTTTCCCAATGTAATGGGGGGCGAGTGATCCAGGGGAGGTATGAAACCAGTAAAGACCTCAAAAGGGTAGGCGTACTAAGTGGTGGTGATATCACGACGGAGGCCGCAGTAACGAAAATGATGTACCTGCTAGGGAACGAGACCAGTGAGCAGGAGATCAGGAGAAAGCTGGTGACCCCATTAGCAGGAGAAATGTCTTTAACGAGCAATTAGGGGGATAAGAAATGGAATTTTCATTGAAAATGGGGCTTGTTTAAGAGCTTGATCATCAAGGAGGTAAAATTTTGTCATTCTTTTAAATCCGTTCAAAGGCATTTTTTTAAATAATTAAGGGGAGAAAATGTTGCATGGGGGGAAATTAATATATTTATTTGTTGCCACGATTGCAACACAAATACAGAGAGGTGTCCGAGCGGTCGAAGGAGCACGCCTGGAAAGCGTGTATACCCCTAAAGGGTATCGAGGGTTCGAATCCCTTCCTCTCTGCATACCTATCCCCAATGATGTTTTCTAGCTTTATTCCAGTTTCATTGTTGAAGTTGATAGAATAGCATAAATGAAATCCTCCGCTTAACTTACTACGATTCCTTTTACATAAAAAGCTTTATAGATATTAGAAAAGATGTTTTAGCTTGTGCCAAGAATCGAAAGTGGAGGAATTAGATATTATTTTTGAAATTAATGGTAACAAATTTTGCTATTTGAATGGAAAAAATGATAACTTTAAAATTAAATCATTACAATTAGAAACCGTTTAACCTTTATTTAAAGTCTATTAAAAACCAAATTATGAGAAAGTTAATCGCTTTGTTCATGCTATCCGGAATTCTGATGAATCCGGTGATCTCGAAAGCTCAAGACGCAGTTGATCAAGATACAGCTGTAGTCGATACTACTGAAGTAGTACAGGAAGAAGAAGCTCAGGTGGAAGAAACCAGTCCGGCTATTACAGATGATGATGTCATCGAAGAAGATAGAGGATTCCACCAAGTAATTAAAGACAAATTTATCGAAGGTGATCCTACTTTCATGACTCCAGTATTGATCTGTTTGATTTTGGGTCTTGCTGTAGCGCTTGAGAGAATCATTACCTTGAACCTTTCTACTACCAACACCAAGAAATTGTTGGCTAGAGTTGAGGAAGCATTAGAGCAAGGTGGAATCGAAGCCGCCAAAGACGTGACCAGAAGCACTAAAGGTCCTGTTGCCTCTATCTTTACTCAAGGCTTGATGAGATACTCCGAAGGTATCGACATGGTAGAAAAATCCATTATCGCTTACGGATCAGTAGAAATGGGTAGATTGGAAAAAGGTCTAGTATGGATCTCTCTATTTATCTCTTTGGCTCCGATGCTTGGTTTCATGGGTACTGTAATCGGTATGATTGGTGCATTTGACTCTATCGAGGCAGCGGGTGATATCTCTCCTTCCCTTGTGGCTGGTGGTATTAAAATCGCCCTTTTGACTACTGTTGCTGGTTTGATCGTTGCGATTATCCTTCAGTTGTTCTACAACTATTGCGTAGCTAAAATCGACTCTTTGGTTAATGATATGGAGGATGCTTCTATCACATTGGTAGATATCCTTGTGAAGTACAAGTTGACTAGATAATCCTAGTTAATCTTGTAACTTATTCAAATTATCAATAACTTAAGAATCAAATCAATATGGATACTACGGATATTTTCTTATATGTAGGTTATCTTTTGATTGCGGTTGGAGTGGTGGCAGCTCTTGTCATGCCTTTGATCAAATCATTAGATAATCCAAAAAGTCTAATAAAAACAGGAATAGGTATCGTAGCATTACTTGTATTATTCTTCATTGCTTACAGCATCGCTGACAGCGAAGTGATACCAAGATATGCAGCGGCACCATTCAACTTGACTCCGGCATTGTCCCAGTTGGTAGGTGGAATTCTGATCACAGTTTACTTCCTATTCGGCTTCGCAATCTTGGGGATTATAGTGACTGAAATCAATAAAATTATTAAATAATGGCAAGAAAGAAAGGCAGAATGGCTCAGGAAGTGAATGCAGGGTCTATGGCGGATATCGCCTTCTTGCTCCTTATCTTCTTCCTGGTCACTACGACGATTGCTTCGGACAAGGGGGTTTTGAACATCCTTCCTCCTAAGCAAGATCCAAATCAGCCGCCGCCAGAAATTAAATTGAACGAGCGTAATATCTTCAACATTCTTGTTAATGCTAACGATCAGTTGTTGGTAGAAGGAGAAGTGAGACAGACAACCGCTGGTTTATCAGATGAAATCAAGTCATTTCTTTTGAATTTCGGTGCGCCGGATGAAGAGGCACAAGCATTGTTCAATAGCTTGCCTGCATCTTTAAGAAATCAAGCTGAACGAGACAGCAGATCTTCAGATCACCCAATGGCTGGTGGAGCAGTAATTTCCATCAAAACCAACAGGGGTACTAGCTATGAGCGTTATCTTGAAGTTCTCGATATTGCCAAAAGAGCTTATTTTGAAATCTATGCAGAGCGAGTAGGTATTACCGCCGATCAATATAGAGCCCTTTCCGGAAGAAATGCCGCAGAAAAGGAGCTAATTGACAGAGGTAAAGAAGGAATCCCTATGGCGATTTCTATTGCTGAACCTGATAAAATAGGAGGAGGAAACTAATATGTCAAAGTTTAAGAAAAAGAATAAGGTATCGGAGAATATCCCTACCTCAGCTTTGCCCGATATTATTTTTATGCTTTTGTTCTTCTTCATGGTAACCACCGTATTGAGAGAGCAAGAGATCCTAGTGGAGCAAAGAATCCCTCAGGCGACACAGCTTCAGAAACTTGAAAAGAAAAGTTTGATTTCCTACCTGTATGTTGGTGCACCTAAGGATGCTAGCAGATATGGTACAGAGCCTAGAATTCAGGCCAACGATGTTCTCATCGGTACCAATGACATCGCTCAGTGGGTAAACCAAGAAAGAGACAAATTGTCTGAGGCGGAAAGAGATCAGATTACAATTTCAATGAAAGCTGATAGAGAAGTTAAAATGGGTCCAATCTCTGATGTTCAGTTTGAACTAAGAGAAGTTGACGCCAGAAGAGTTCTTTATGCCGCAGTAGGTCGAGTAGATTAATAGCGATTTAAACTATCTAATACAAAAAAAGCCGATTGAAAAATCGGCTTTTTTTGTTTGGTTCATTTTTTGATTTATTATGGGCATCTGGACAAAAAAACTTTTTTGCAATGTTAAAAATCTTATCCGCCCAACAGATTAAAGGCCTCGAAGAATCTTACTTGGAAGATAGAGGAATTCTTTCCTTAGAACTTATGGAGACTGCAGCTGAGGCTTTTTGCCACTGGTATATGCAGAACTTCAACAGAAGGCAAAACATAGCTGTTTTTTGTGGGACTGGTAACAATGGTGGTGATGGTTTGGCTATAGCTAGACTATTATCCCGTCAAGGCTATCCTGTTTGCGTTTTTACCTTAGGTGATTCACATGAGGGTACAGCAGATTATAATTCCAATCTAAGTATTTTGCCTACCAATATTGTTAATAAACCAGTTGAAAAGGTTGATTGGGATAAGTTTCAATGTGATGTGGTCATTGACGCTATGCTGGGGATAGGTTTGAATAAGCCATTGGAAGGGAACTATCTTGAAGCGATAAGATGTCTAAATAAACAAAAAATTACCCGTATTGCGGTAGATATGCCAACTGGCTTACCGGCGGATAAGTTAGTACAAGGGGAGGCTTTTAAGGCAAATTTCACAGTTACTTTTCAAACTCCCAAACTTAGTGCCTTGTTCCCTGAGCATGCTGCTTACGTAGGAGAATTGGTTGTGAAAGATATAGGTCTTGATGAAAAATATTTCAAAGGATATAAATCTTCAAGGTATTTTGTTGAAGAGAAAGATATTTCAGAAAGGCATCGGTTTTTTCATAAGGCCAGCCATAAAGGGGATTTCGGCAAGGTGATGCTTATAGGAGGCTCCTTAGGTAAGCTAGGTGCAATTATGTTATCAGCTAAAGCTTCATTGAGAACTGGCAGTGGATTAGTTTCTACTTTTGTGCCTCGGTTTGGATTGCCTATCATTCAGTCGAGTCTTCATGAAGTGATGGTCGAAACTTGTGCGGGTATGGATCTACTAGATTCTACTCCAGAAAGTCTAAATAAGTATGATGCCGTGGCTATAGGTCCCGGAATGGGTACAAATGATAAAACTGCGATTGCCTTGAAGGAAATTCTGCAGTCCTATAAGGGAAAAATGGTGATAGACGCTGACGCTTTAAACATAATTTCCGAGCGAGAAGATTTGAAAGAATTGATAACTGATAAAATGATTTTAACTCCTCATTTGAAAGAGTTTGAAAGAATGGTGGGGGACGATGTTAAATACCCAGAAGGCAGAATCGAAAAAGCAGTAGAATTCAGTCAAACTTATGGTTGTGTGTTAATTTTAAAAGGACTACATAGTCTTATTACTACTCCCAAGGGAGTCCAATACTTTAATCCTACTGGTTCCCAGTTTTTAGCTACCGGTGGCACAGGTGATGTGCTGACGGGTGTGGTAGCATCTTACTTAGGCCAGGGCTATAGTGTGGAAAATGCGGCATTGTGTGGAGTTTATCATCATGGACTAGCTGGGCAATTGGCAGGTGAAACGCTTCGGAGGGGGACTATCGCCTCAGATGTCATTGAAAAAATACCGGAAACATATAAAAATTTGGGTTTGTCATAATAGTTTGATTTTTATTTCATTTGGTAGGTTTTTTGCTCCATTTGAGCAAAATATATTCTATGGTAAAAATCTACTTTCTAAAATTCTTCTTAATATTTACATTCGCAATTTCGACGAGCCTATTTGCTTCGTTAGATGACAAGACTTTCTCTCATGATAAAGTCTACCCCAATCCTGCCACAGATTTCATATATTTTCAAACCGATTCATTAGACCGAAAGTTTGAATTTGAGATTTACAGCTTAATTGGCAATAAGCAAAATTATTACCTTCAAATTCCTGAGAAAGGATTATATCGTTTTGAGATCAACAGGCTTCAACCAGGGCCTTATTTCTTAAGTGTTACCGATAAGGATACTCAAGAAAAGAAAACCTTTCGTTTTCATAAAGGAAATTAATGTGGCCAAGGCTTCGTGATTCTTTCTGTAATATATGCCTTGTAGCTATTGCCAATGCAATACACTGCTGCCCCTATTAGTAGGAAAATATGGAACATGCCATTGTTAAAAATTAAGGTCATTATATTAAATGACTCGAAAAATGAGTTGATGCTTGACACTTCAGTTCTTATCCAGTATAGAGTAAATATGAATCTCACTACGACACTAAGAAGTGCAAGCAGGCCACCAACTATACCCATCAAGGGATTGCGGAAATGATAAATTAGACAAAAGCTGCTGATAGTCTCTATCCCTGCCATTAATATGGCACCTTGTAAGCTATAGCCTTCAGCTCCAATAAGTGTAAATTTTGTAAATCCTCCGAATAATAAGAGTCCGGCCAACGAAAACCGTATTATCAATCCCCCAATAGTTTCAGTTTTGAGAAATTTTAAAAATTTTTCCATTATTAAATTTATTCATAAAAATTTATAAAAGGTCAAAAAATAAGCCACAATGTCAATTGTGGCTTATTTTTGTTAAAACTCAACGTTTCCAGGTGTTCTTGGGAAAGCAATAACATCTCGGATATTGCCCATGCCTGTCACGAACTGGACAAGCCTCTCGAAGCCTAGTCCAAACCCCGAGTGCGGAGTTGCCCCGAATTTACGGGTTTCCAGATACCACCACATTTCTTCTTGGGGGATATCTAGCTCGTCCATTCGTTGGGTGAGTTTGTCCAAGCGCTCTTCTCTTTGACTTCCACCCACAATTTCGCCGATTCCTGGGAACAATATATCCATAGCGGCTACTGTTTTTCCATCATCGTTTTGTTTCATATAGAAACTCTTAATTTCTTTTGGATAATCGGTCAAGATGACTGGTTTTTTGAAATGGTTTTCTACCAAGAATCTTTCATGCTCGGATTGAAGATCTGCTCCCCACTCTTCAATCAAATAGTTGAACTTCTTCTTTTTGTTAGGTTTTGAGTTTCTCAAAATATCGATTGCCTCGGTGTAAGTGATTCTTTCAAAATCGTTTTGGGTAACAAATTGAAGGCGCTCTAAAAGACCCATATCACTTCTTTGATCTGCTTTTTTACCAGCATCTTCTTCAGCGGCTCTTTTGTCCAAGAAGTCTAAATCATCCTTGCAATATTCTAAAGCATAGGAAATAACATACTGAAGAAAGTTTTCGGCCAAATCTTGATTGTCTTCGGCATCATAGAATGCCATTTCAGGCTCAATCATCCAAAACTCCGCTAGATGGCGTGTCGTGTTGGAGTTTTCCGCCCGGAATGTTGGGCCAAAGGTGTAGATTTCAGAAAGTGCCATGGCAGCCAGTTCCCCTTCTAACTGTCCAGATACTGTAAGGTTGGCTTCTCTCTCAAAGAAATCCTCTCTGTAGTCTATATTTCCCTTTTCATCCAACGGAGGGTTTTTCAAATCCAAGGTGGTCACCCTAAATGTTTCACCTGCTCCTTCGGCATCCGAAGCCGTGATGATGGGGGTGTGGATATAGAAAAAACCTTTGTCATTAAAGTACTTATGGACAGCAAAAGCCAAGGCATGTCTCACTCTAAAGACTGCACCAAAAGTATTGGTCCTCATCCTTAAATGTGCAATTTCTCTCAAAAACTCTAAACTGTGCTTTTTAGGCTGTAGGGGGTACTTTTCAGGGTCTGCTTCACCTAATATTTCAATTGTTTTTACAGTCAATTCTGTGGATTGGCCTGATCCTTGTGATGCTACAATTTCACCTTGTACTTTGATACAAGCACCGGTGGTAACTTTTTTCAAAATGTCTTCTGAAATGGCATTGGGGTCAGCTACTACTTGGTAATTATGGATGGTGCTGCCGTCATTCAAAGCAATAAAGGCTACATTTTTATTGCTTCTCTTGGTTCTTACCCAGCCCATGAGAGTTACCTGTTCGCCGACTTTTCCGCTGTCTAGCAGATGTTTAATTTTGATGCGCTTGTTAAATGCCATTAGGTAATTTATTTAAAGTGTCCAATCAAAACTGAATAAGTGATTACCTTTGTGATTAAAGGAATGCAAAAAAACGATATAATAAGCTTTTTATCAAAATTTTGGGGTAATTTCCTAAATTTACATATGTAAAAGAGAGCCCTGTTATAATCTGTATCGAGTAACCAATTTTTAATAACTTCTATTAGCATACGCACATGCAAAAACTGAATTTAAATCAGATATTATCTCAGAAGCTGTCTCCACAGCAAATACAGTTCATTAAGTTGTTGCAGGTTCCGACTGCCGAGTTGGAAGCCAGGGTTGAGGAGGAGTTAGAGATTAATCCAGCATTGGAGGAAGGTAAGGATGATGACAATTCCAATGAAGAGATGCAGGATAATTATGAAAATGAAGGAAGTAAAGAGGAGAGTGATTTGAACCTAGATGATTATCTCGGAGATGATTATGGAGGTTATAAAATGCAAGGGGACGGTAATTACAGTCCCGATGATGAGGATAGGGAGATTCCTTTATCAAGTGGTACTTCGCTACATGAGCAATTGATTTCTCAATTGAATTTTATGAGGCTTGACGACAATCAAAGAATGATTGGCCAACAGCTTATCGGTAGTATTGAAAATGACGGTTATATTCGAAGAGATTTAGAGGCAATTATTAATGATTTGGCTTTTAGCCAAAATGTGGAGACCGATATTGATGAGGTAGAGGAAGTATTGAGAAAAATTCAATCTTTTGACCCTGCTGGAATCGCGGCAAGGAGTCTTCAGGAATGCTTGACATTACAATTGTTGCGTAAAGAACATCCAGAAGACGAGACAGTACAGTATGCCCTTACAGTTATAAATAATTGTTTTGAGGAGTTTACCAAAAAGCATTATGATAAAATTTTAAAGAAATGTGGTATCGATGAGACCAAACTTAAGGATGTGATCCACATGATTACAAGACTTAATCCAAAACCTGGAGGGGTGTCGGAGGGCTTGATGAAAACACAATATATCATACCAGATTTTATCCTCAACAATGTCAACGGGAAGTTCGAAATTAGCTTAAATTCCAAAAATGCTCCGGATCTAAGGGTAAGCAGATCCTATACGGATATGTTTGATGCTTATGATAAAAGTGATAAAAAGGATAAGAAACTCAAAGAGACTGTTACTTTCGTAAAACAAAAGCTAGATGCAGCCAAGTGGTTCATAGATGCTATTAAACAACGGCAACAAACATTATTAAGAACTATGCAAGCTATCCTAGATTACCAAAGTGAATTCTTTGTTGAAGGGGATGAAGCCAAATTGCGACCAATGATTCTGAAAGATATCGCCGAAAAGATTGATATGGATATTTCTACCGTTTCCAGGGTTGCTAATAGTAAGGCTATTCAAACAGAATTTGGGGTCTTTCCACTAAAGTACTTTTTCTCAGAAGGAATTGCTACTGAAGGTGGTGAGGATGTGAGTAACAGGGAAGTGAAAAGTGTCTTGAATAAGATGGTGAGTGATGAAGACAAAAGAAAGCCTTTGTCCGATGATAAACTTGTGAAACTGCTAAATAAAAGAGGTTATAATATCGCAAGAAGGACTGTGGCCAAATACCGGGAACAATTGCAGATACCTGTAGCCCGATTAAGAAAAGAATTATAATAGTGATTAGAACTCTTGCGCTGATTTTATCCGTAGTGTTCCAGCCGTTGTTGGTTCCCACGGTAGTATTCGCTTTTGTGTTTTACCTAATCCCTGAAGCCACAAGCGTACCCTTACAAGCAAAAAGTACAATTCTATACCTTATTGTGCTTACCACTTTGGTCATTCCTTTGATCAGCGTGATAGGTATGCGGCTTACCAAGGCTATCAAAAGTATTCATATGCAAACCATTGAGGACCGGGTATTCCCGTTCTCGATGGTTACGCTTTTTTATGGTTTGACCACTTATTTTTTTTATTTTAGAATGGATTTTGATGAACTTATTGGGTATACATTGGGGCTTATTACCCTCTGCATCCTTATATTGACCGTTATTACAGCCTTTTGGAAAATAAGCGCTCATACAACAGGTCTTGCGGGATTGCTAGCATTTGTCATAGTACTTCATATGAAGTATAATTCTGACGGACTACTTTATCCCCTAATATTTTCTATTTTACTTTGTGGAGCAGTAATGTCCTCTAGGCTTTATCTTAATACACACAAGCCCGCGGAAGTGGCTGGAGGCTTCCTACTTGGATTTTCCATTTGTTTCATTGGTTATTATATCTACCTTTTTAACTGAACATTATGCAATATAACACCATCATCTATTCAGAATATAAACAATATGTCGAATTGAAACTCAATAGGCCAACTGTTTATAATGCGCTGAATCCTGAAATGCTATCCGAATTATTGGAAGCATTCAAGACAATTGAAAAGACAGACGAAATCAGATGTGTTGTGCTTACCGGTTACGATAAAGCTTTTAGCAGCGGGCAAGATCTCAAATCAGTAGGAGGGGACTTAAGTAATGTGCCTTTCGAGTCAATCATTAAGGAATACTATAATCCATTGATCCTAAAAATGCGTTTTCTTAGTAAGCCAATTATTTGCAAACTTAATGGTGTAGCAGCAGGGGCCGGTTGTTCCTTGGCATTAGCTTGTGATATGATCATTGCTTCAGATGAAGCTTATCTTGCCGAGATCTTCGTAAACATTGGCCTTATCATGGATGCAGGATCTACTTTTTTCCTTCCTAGAGCTTTGGGCTCTTATAAGGCATTTGAAATTGCGACAACTGGCGCAAAAGTTTTTGGAAAAGAGGCTGAAAGCCTAGGTTTGGTGAATAAATCAGTCCCTGCATTGGAACTGGATGTTCAAGTCCAAAAAATGGTAGACTATTACACCACTGCCCCTACCTATGCAATAGGTCTAATTAAGGAAATGCTTAATCAATCCACAGGGATGAAACTGGAAGAGGTATTGGAGTTGGAAAGCGTTTATCAACAAAAGGCCGGTAGCTCTTCCGACTTTAGAGAAGGGGTTATGGCGTTTTTAGAAAAAAGAAAACCTGAGTTTCAAGGCAAATAAAAAAAGGAGCGATTTAGTCGCTCCTTTTTTTTACTTCGTCAGGTTCTCTTTTTAGAATAATGCCACAGAGATTCCGAAGTTAAACTGATTGGCTTCAGTATTAAAAGGTCCTTGTTCGTTTCTCCATACTGAATTAAGCCCGTAATAAGACCATACGTTAAAGCCTCCAAAACCGACCCGCGTATATACCCCATATCTAATTGGACTGAAGCCTAGGTTTTGTTTGTCTTTTACTGTTCTTGACAAGCCTTCCTCGGTTTCAAATGATACTTTTGAGTGTGCATCAAACAGAACCCCGACTTTAGCACCTACAGCAAATCTAAATCCTTTGCTATAATCAGTTTTATTGAGGTGGTATCGTAATTCCAACGGGATGTCAATATAGTTAGCAGCGGTAGTGTGGCCGTTTATTGATATATTTTCACCATATACACTTGTAATATTCACAAGTTCGCTGGAATTAGGCCCTCTCTCCGGGTCATTGATCAGCATTTGGTCTCTTTGAAAGGACAATTTTTCCAAACCAAGGCCAATTCCGGGGTTGAAAGTAAGCCCGGTGTTCTCACCTATATTAAATGGTCTTTGATAATATACATTAAAGGTTCGAGAGGCAAAAAACCTGGTGTTCAAATCTGTTGGTCTATTGTTTAATAGATTAAAACCAAAATCAAGGAACAGGTCGCCTTTTACATCAGGTCTTCCTCCTATAGGAGTTCGGGCTCTTTCCTGAGCATACAGAGAGGAAGATGTTATTAATAGGGCAAATAAAATAAAGGTAAGTCTTTTCATGAAAGAATTGGAGTCTAATAAATTTCAGCGGGCTAAATTAGAAAAACTTCATGGATAACATTCTGTTTTTATCTTAATTATTCTTAACGCTAATATATGGATAGGAATTTTTATCAATAGTTTGTGTTTGGTCTTTGCAGATTTAAATTTAATAACTACATTTGCATTCCCGTTCAACGGAATGGCCTCGTAGCTCAACTGAATAGAGCACTTGATTACGGCTCAAGAGGTTTCAGGTTTGAATCCTGACGAGGTCACAAAAACTCTTACATCATCCTTATTTGATGTAAGAGTTTTTTTATCCCTTTGTTGTTCTATTGAAATTCTGATATACACTGAATCATTATTGATTTTGCAATTACTTTGCCTTATTGTTATGATAGTGTAATAAACATTAAGTTTGATTTAAGAATTTGTAAAATAATTCCTTTTCAGATTTGGTAGTTTAGGAAAAGGGTTGCACCTTTGCAAACCCAATCGGAAAAAGGGTTGTTCAGTGGAAAAGTCCACTGGCGGAAAAATTGAAATACTGCAAAACGCGGATAAAAATATTACAAATTTTATTCTCCAAAATTTTGCAGGTTTGAAAAAAGGAGTTACCTTTGCAACCCGTTCAGCAGGAATGGCATTGTAAAACCCACAGGTTGATGATTTAACCTCATTTGCCGGAAACGTCCGGCGAGAAGTTCTTTGAAGTACTGTAAGACAAAATACGACAAAACATCCAAGCATAATATGCTTGGATCCAGGCAAGAAACAATGATGGGTTAAGACCATCGAAAAACACTTTACTATGGAGAGTTTGATCCTGGCTCAGGATGAACGCTAGCGGCAGGCCTAATACATGCAAGTCGAACGGGATTCGATCTTTCGGG
>NZ_VMKN01000001.1:3593022-3614311 GCF_007483685.1 Litoribacter populi | reverse complement strand
CCATCCCGAACAGAGAAGTTAAGCCCTGCAGCGCCGATGGTACTGGAGTCACATCCGGGAGAGTAGGTCGCCGCCTTCCTTTATTAACAGAAGCCTTTGGAGAAATCCAGAGGCTTTTTTGCGTTTAGGGGGTTATTGCCCCTGCGGTGCGGATTAGAAGTTTATTTTGGCTGTAATCACCGTCTGTTCCTATTTCGTCTACTGTGGCGGAAAGCCCTGCACCGCCGAGGCCTGCCAACTGTGACTGGGTACTGTCTGCCGCGAGGGTAGTATTGGGGTATTATTGTGTTTTCGGTGTTTTAATGTGCTTCCTGTTTCTTATTTAGGGAATTAAATTGCAGTTTTGCACCAAATAATTATTGACATGGCTATTTTATTTCAATCCTTAACCCTTATTGAATCATCTGGAATTAAAGATCCTGCAGACTTTATATATGATGAGAAGGGGCTACGCAAGCATGAAGATGTTTCTGGTTTTTTAGATCAAATAGAGGTAATAGATTGCAGTGGTTTTCTTGCTTCCAAGGGTTGGGTAGATTTAAAGTGTTTTAATGGCGAACCTGGGCTTGAATATAAGGAAGACCTTGAATCGTTAGGAGATGGCTTAGCTAAGAGCGGGTTTGTTAAATCAGTCCTGCTTCCAAACACTGACCCTGTCATTCAAAATAAGAATGATGTTGAGTTTTTAAAAACAAAAACCAGCAATTTTTTCTCTGATATAATTCTCCAAGCAGCTCTCACCAAAGACGCCAAAGGAGAGGATTTTACAGAAATCCTCGACCTTGCTAATAGTGGGGTTAAAGTTTTTGGCGATGGCTTACGTCCATTGTCCAATTCTGATAGGTTGATGAAAGCTCTACAGTATCTTCAAAAATTTGAAGGTATTGTTTTTGATCACTCCTATGATCCCCTGCTAGCAATTTTTGGCCAAATGCACGAAGGTGAAGCAAGTACCAGATTAGGTATGAAGGGCATTCCTTCCTTGGCTGAGGAAGTGGCTATTCAAAAAAACATTGAAATACTTAAATACACAGGTGGAAGAATCCATTTCCAAACCGTTAGTTCAAGAAAATCAATAGATCTAATTAGAGAAGCTAAAAAGGATGGATTGTATGTTACAGCAGATATTTCTCTTTACCAGCTTTTGTTTAGTGATGAGGATTTAGTCACGTTTGACACCAATATGAAGGTCAAGCCTCCATTTAGAGGTAGGGATGAGCGCAAGGCCTTAATTGAAGGTTTGATAGATGGAACTATCGATGCGATTGTTTCCAACCACAGGCCCCAAGACTTTGACGCCAAGCATATAGAGTTTGACTATGCTGGGCATGGAATGATAGGGTTGCAGACTTTTCTTCCAGGCTTAATTCAATTGGAAAAAGAACTGGGTTGGCCACTATTAATAGATAAAATCACTGATGGGCCTAACCAGGTTTTGGGTCAAAACGATAATGACACTTTAGTGATATTTGATCCCTCTGAAACATGGACGTTTAATTCAAAAAACAATACCTCCAAATCCAATAATTCTCCATGGTTTGGCAAGGAACTAACAGGAAAAGTCAAATATGTAATCAACGGAGAAAAGTATATTAAAATTGATGAATAGATATTTACTTTCCTCCTACAAGTTTGGGCTTGCGGGCGGTGTTCTTGGTGCTCTAGCATTTTGGATTTTGAAAATTTCAGGATTGGAGCCTGTTAGTTATACCTTGATTTTTGGCTATATGGTCATACCAGTATTTATTTTTCTGGGGATAAAAAACTTCAGGGACAACAATAATGACCAAGAGCTTTTCTTTGCTCAAGGGATGACCGTAGGGTTCTTTATTTATAGTATTTTCGGGGTTTTCTTGGCTACCATGATAAGTTTGTACTTGTTTATACAACCTGAAATATTCAACGAATATATTCAGATGAATTTAGACTTTCTTGTACAGAGGAAAGATCAAATTTCTGGAGAAATGGGTCAGATAACATATGAAAGCTTATATCAAAGCTCTCTAAACAATACGGTATCGGATATTTTCTTAGATTATTTGGCAAAAATCACCATATTTGGATTATTATCTACAATTATTATTTCAGTTATTCTTAAACAATCCAAAGTCTAATTTTTATGGAAAATCTCAGAGTGAATCCTGAAATGGAAGAGGTAACAACACCATTCCAAGCAGCTTTAAAAACCGGTGTAGTATTAGGTCTCATTACTGTGGTGACTTATTTTGCACTTTATTTTATTGATTCAAGCTTACTTGCCTCAGGCTATGTAGGGCTTGGGCTAATTGTGGTCATGGTGGCAGTAATCATGTATTTTGGGATTGAATACCGTAAGGAACTTGGAGGATTCATGACGTTTGGTGTTGCCTTCCAATTTGCTTTCATTGCTCTTGTGATTAGCGCATTAATAAGTACAATTGGAAATATATTGCTTTTTCATGTCATAGATCCTAATTTGCCTACTGTGTTGGCTGATACCCAACTTGAGAACACGCTGGCCATCATGGAAAGATTTGGTGGGGCAGGGGCATTGGATAGTGATGCGATTGATAAAATGCGGGAAGGGTTTTATGAAAATTACACAGTGGTTGGAATGGTGAAAAGTCTTGGAATCTCTGTTATCATTTCAGCCATACTTGCGTTGATCTTAGGAGCCATCCTTAAGAAAAGAGACAAAACATTGGATTATTAATACATGCTTCAGATTTCAGTAGTTATTCCTGTTTATAATGAAGAAGATTCCCTCCCAGAGCTTGCCGAATGGATAGGTAGAGTAATGGAGGAAAACCGATTCACCTATGAAGTTATATTCGTAAATGATGGGAGTAGTGATAATTCTTGGGAGGTAATCACAGGTCTGGCTTATAAAAATGGGCATTTAAAAGGTGTTGGATTTACCCGGAACTACGGAAAGTCAGCAGCTTTAGATATTGGTTTTCAGAAAGCCAAAGGTGAGGTGGTAATTACCATGGATGCCGACCTTCAAGATAGTCCTGATGAAATACCTGGACTATATCACATGATTGCAAAGGAAGGGTATGATATTGTGTCGGGCTGGAAGAAGAAGCGCCACGACCCCATAGGAAAAACGATTCCATCCAAATTTTTCAATGGAGTCACCAGCATGATTTCTGGGATTGATCTCCATGACTTCAATTGTGGCCTTAAAGCCTACAAGAAAAAAGTTGTCAAAAATATCCACGTTTACGGTGAAATGCACCGCTACATTCCTTTGATTGCTAAATGGAACGGGTTTAGTAAGATTGGCGAAAAGGTGGTAGAACATCGACCCCGTAAATATGGCTATACCAAATTTGGCATGGAGCGGTTTGTAAACGGCTTCTTGGATTTGATGTCAGTGTCTTTTGTTAACCGTTACAAAAGAAAGCCTATGCATTTTTTTGGTGCCTTGGGTTCTTTATCATTTTTTACAGGATTCATCATTACTATTTGGCTAATCTTTGAAAAAATCTATGGTTTAAAAAAAGGGATTCCTGTTAGAGAAATTACAGAACAACCCACTTTTTTCCTTGCTCTTGTGGCACTTATAATTGGTGTACAACTCTTCCTGACCGGATTTTTGGCTGATATGATGGCTTCTAACAATGTCAGGAAAGCTGACTACAATATTGAAAATGAGGTAAATTTCGATGCTTGATGTTTTTCAGCATAATTATCCCAGTATATAATCGTCCTCAGGAAATAAAAGAATTACTTGAAAGTCTTCAAAACCAGACCTTTCAGAATTTTGAGGTGATTATCGTAGAAGATGGGTCTACAATTACCTGCGAGGAGATCTGCAAAGAGTTTTCGTCTGTCTTTCCCTTAAAATATTACGTTCAGAGAAATACTGGACAAGGTTTTGCCCGGAATTTTGGAATGAAAGAAGCCAAAGGTGACTTCTTTATCCTTTTAGATTCAGACTGCATAGCCCCATCGCATTACCTGAAGGTTGTTGCGGAAAATCTTCAGATCAGGCGATTGGATGCCTTTGGGGGACCAGATGCGGCCGGAGAAAATTTCTCAGCCCTTCAAAAGGCTATTAATTTCAGCATGACATCTTTATTCACCACTGGAGGAATCAGAGGCAAACTTCCTGATCCCTCCAAATACCAAGCTAGGGGGTACAATATGGGTTTGTCTAGAAAAGCTTTTGAAGCAACTCAGGGTTTTGTGGATCCCAACAAAGGAGAAGATATTGAATTAAGTATCCGATTGAAAAAGCTAGGTTTTAAACTTGAGTTAATTCAAGACGCATTTGTTTATCATAAGCGTCGGAACACCTTTTGGACATTCATTAAACAAAGCTATTCCTTTGGCAAAAACAGGGTTAATGTAAGTCGTTTTCATCCGGAAGCCATTAAGCTGGTGCATTTGCTGCCTTTCTTTTTCTTGTTAGGTATTTTTAGCCTTCCTGGATTATTCATTTTCAGGGAAAACCTATTTTACCTTGGTGTTTTTGTATTAGGCCTTTGGAGCGTGGGTATAATAGTCACCTCTTCAATTGAAAATAGGTCCTTTTTTATAGGTCTACTTTCGCTCCCTGTGGCCTTTGGGCAACTTCTGGCTTATGGTGCAGGTTTGGCAAGTGAAAGCTTACGCAAAGCCAGTAAAGGGTAATAGCCTAACCTTTTGTGCAATAGTAAATGATTTCATTTATTGGCAGGGCGTGCTTTTCCACCATTTCCTTGGGAAGGGTTTTTACATAATTGTCCCCAATTACATTCAACCCTGATTTGCTCAAGCGTGAGGCGTAGTCAATTCCGTATTTTCTCACATGATCACGTTGGCCAAAAAGTCGCTCTCTTTCGGCTGGGTCGGTAATGGATTTATCCTCTAGGGTTTCCGGAAGTTGATAAACCGGAGATTGCACAATTCCCCATCCATCTTTTTTGAGCACACGGTTGATTTCCTTGCATGCGGAAATATCATCGTCCACATGCTCCATTACATGGTTGCAAAAAACCACGTCGAATGTCTCATCCTCAAAGGGAATTTGGTGGATATCCATTTTTACTTTGGCAAGTGGGGACTCCAAATCTCCAGTTATGTATTCCAGGTTACCCATAGCTTCAAATTTGTCAATGAAGCAAAGTTCTGGAGCTACGTGAAGCACTTTTAGCTGTTTTTCAAAAAATGGAGTTTTTTCCTTCAGAAATAAATACATCAACCTGTGCCTTTCTAAGGCTAAGCATTTTGGACACAAAGCATTATCACGTCCTTTTCTCCCATAGGGAAGAAACTTCTTGAATCCGCTTTGGCAAACAGTACAGCTTACTTTGTTCCCTTTGTACAGGACAGCCATAATACGGAGCACCTTGTGACTGACAAGTTGAAGGTATTTTCGCGGAACATATCGGATAACAAAGCTGATAATTGATTTCATGGGATAAAATAAATTTAGGGCAAGTTACTAAAGATATAGCAAAAGAGTGTAGGGGTTATGGACTTTGATATTTCTTTCAATGGCAAAATGGTCTTGCCATCGGGCTGGGATTTAGAGGATAAAGACTTAACTTTGAGGTGAATCCGGATTACGTTTTCTAAGTTGATCCAATACTCCAAGGAATTACTGTCTTCAAAACTAAATTTATGGCCAAAAATCTCCTGATAGTACTCGGTAGTACCGTTGTCGTCATATTGATTTTATATAAAGTCTTTTCCCCTGGAACAAGTACGGAGGGATCAGACCTAATTGTCGCTGCTAAAAAAGGCAAATTCAAAGTGGAAATCATGACAACGGGAGAGTTGAGGGCTCAACGATCCGTCAAAGTAATGGGACCTCAAAGGGCGCGTGAATTTAGGCTCAGCCAATTAAAGGTGGAGCAAATCGTAGACGAAGGAACGGTGGTTAAAGAAGGGGATTTCATTGCCTCTCTGGACAAGTCGGATCTGTTTGGTAAAGTGAGTGATGCCCAAGGAAAACTTGATCAAGTCAAGTCTCAATATGAGCAAACGCAGTTAGATACCGCTCTTTCTTTGCGCCAGGAAAGAGACAATCTGATTAATCTTAATTATCAGGTAGAAGAGCAGCAACTGGTGCTAGATCAATCCCAATATGAACCACCTGCGACTATCAAACAGTACGAATACAACGTGGAAAAGGCCAAACGTGACCTGAGACAGGCTGAGGAGAATTATAAGATTAAATTTAACCAGGCTGTTGCAAAAATGGCAGAAGTGGCAGCTACTCTCCGTAAAGAAGAACGCGAATTTAAGCAGATGGAAGCCATGTTGGATGAATTTACCATATATGCCCCTCAAGACGGGATGGTCATCTATGAAAATGGCTGGGATGGAAACAAGGTAGGGCCGGGCTCGAGCATCAGTGCTTGGAGCCCTGTAGTAGCTACTTTGCCTGATCTTTCTTCCATGCTAAGCATTACTTATGTGAATGAGGTCGATATTCGAAAAGTAAAAGTAGGTCAGAAGGTTGAGCTGGGTATGGATGCATTTCCTGAGAAAAAACTTTCCGGAAGGGTGATCCGTGTGGCGAATGTAGGTCAGCAGAGGTCAAATTCAGACGCTAAGGTATTTGAGGTGACCATCCTTGTCAATGAAAACGACCCAGTGATGCGACCAGCAATGACTACCAGCAATAATATTGTGGCGGAAGAGCTCGCCGAGGCGGTATACGTACCGCTTGAAGCTGTACATGTAGAAAGCGACAGCATTAATTATGTGCTATTGAACAATGGTACCAAACAGGAAGTGAAACTAGGGTTGTCCAATTCCAATGAAGTGGTCATCCAAAAGGGGCTTAATTCAGGAGACAGAGTATATCTTTCCACGCCCAAGTGGAATAGAGATAGACCGGTTAAATTACTGCAGGAGTTGGACGGAAGAAGAGAGGAAGAGATGTTGGATCATGGAGTGACCCAGCTCCGGTAATTTAAAAGGCATTGAGTCAGGAATCATTCAGGTTTAGAGAAAGGCTATTAGCTAATTTTTACATTGCACTCGAGGCCGTGATAGCTAATAGGCTGCGCTCCTTTTTGACTGCACTAGGGATAATTTTTGGTGTGGCAGCTGTAATAGCCATGCTTGCCATTGGTAATGGAGCTCAGCAAGAAATCATGGAACAGATCAAGTTGGTCGGGGTGAATAATATCATCGTCGAGCCGATTGTGGATCAAGTCGAGGAGCGGGTTGCGGATGAATCATCTCAAAATAGAGAAAAGAAAAAGTTTTCACCGGGACTACGCATGTTAGATGTGGAATCCATTCGTGAATCGGTGCCTGGAGTGAAGCACATAAGTCCTGAAGTAATGTTGGACACCTATTTGGTGAAAGACGGCAACAGAAGGTCTGCCAAACTGGTGGGGGTGATGCCCGAATATTTTCAGGTAAATAATTTTGCCCTGCAGCAAGGAAAGATGTTCTCTAAAAATAATCTTTTAAAAGGTGATCCGGTATGTCTTATCGGGAGAGGAGTTCAAACCAAATTCTTCAGCCAAGAAAATCCTATAGGCAAGAAAATCAAATGTGGCAATCAATGGCTCACAGTGATTGGTGTGTTAGAAGAAAGAGAAGTTTCTGAAGATCATATTGGGAAATTGGGCATCAGGGATCTGAATATGGATGTGTATATTCCCATTCAGTCCATGTTTGTCAGATATAAAAACCGAGATCTGGTTACCTCCAGTGGATTGGTGCAAGGTGGCGGGCAGAGGTATTCAGGTACCGAAGCTCCTCAGGTATCGATGGTTGGGAATAAAAACTACCATCAATTGGACCGCTTGGTCATTCAAGTAGAGGATAGCAGGTCTTTATCTCCAACTGCGGATGTGCTGAATAGGATGTTAGGTAGGAGACACTTTGGAGTGGTGGACTTTGAAATTACCATTCCTGAACTTTTATTGAAGCAACAACAAAGAACACAACATATCTTTAACATTGTCCTTGGAGCGATTGCAGGCATATCTTTGCTAGTCGGAGGAATAGGCATTATGAACATCATGTTGGCTTCAGTGATGGAAAGAATAAAAGAAATCGGACTAAGGCTTTCGTTAGGTGCGAAAAAATCCGATATTGTGAATCAGTTTTTGTTTGAAGCGGTCATGATCAGTGTAAGTGGTGGTGTGATAGGAGTGATTTTAGGGATCATATTGGCTGATGCGGTGGCAAGGTTTGGAGATTTTCCGACCATTGTCAGCTTTAGCTCAGTGTTGATTTCCTTCAGTGTGGCCGCTACGGTGGGGTTAGCCTTTGGGATAGCCCCGGCCAGAAAAGCTGCAAAACAGGATCCTATAACATCATTAAGATATGAGTAAATTTTCATGGGTCAGACTTGTATGTTTGACCGGTTTTTTATTTCCGGCTTCCCTTTATGCCCAGGATGCCTCAGTGTATACTTTAGATGATATTATCGCAAGGGCCAAAGCACAATCACCGGCAGCTTTGCGAGAAGAGACTATACGGGAAAACCGCTACTGGGAATATCGTCTTTTTAGAGCAGATTATAACCCTCAGTTACGATTAAACGGGATTTTCCCTCAATATCAACAAGCTTTTAATAGGGTAGAACAGCCCGACGGATCCATCGCTTTTCGTCCCGTACAACAAAACCTTGTAGATATGGAGTTGGGCTTGCAACAGGTAATTGCCCCGACTGGAGGGATGATTTCGGTAAACTCTTCCACCAGCAGGTTCGATAATTTCTTTACAACACCAGGTATGCCACAGACCCAATGGAGTGGGGTGCCGGTGAATGTCAGGTTAGAACAACCCATATTTGCCTTCAATAGATTTAAGTGGAACAGAAAGATTGCACCACTGCGCTTTGAGGAAAGCAAAAGAGATTTTGTAGAGGGAATGGAAGAAGTCAGCCAGACTGCTGCTCAGCTTTTTTTTAATTACCTAGTGGCTCAGGTGGATCTGGAGATAGCCGAAAAGAATCTGGAAAACACAGAGGAAATCTACAAAATTGAAAAAGGGCGGTATGAAATCGGGACCACATTTGAAGATAAACTTTTGCAGGTGGAACTACAGGTTTTACAGGCCAAACAGGCAATGGCAAGAGCCCGACTAGATATGGAAACTTCCGCCTTGGGTCTGAAGTCATTTATCGGGATGAATGAGGCTTCTGATCTCAAATTGATTTTGCCCACCGAGATACCAGATTTTGAAGTGAATGTAGGGCGGGCAATAGACTTGGCATTTCAAAACCGTGCTGATGCTTTGGGTTTTGAAAGGAGAATTATGGAAGCTGACGCAAATGTAGCTGAGGCTAGAGGCTCTCGATTTCAAATGAATCTAAGAGCAAGTTACGGTTACAACAATGCTGCATTGAATTGGGCGGACATCTATGCGGATCCGAATACTCAAGCATTGGTCAACATGACTATAAGTGTTCCTGTATTGGACTGGGGTCGAAATAAGGCGAGGATGGAAGTGTCCAAGGCTAATAAGCGGCTTGTAGAGTATACGGTGCAACAGGATATGGTCAACTTTGAGGAGCAGATTTTTACCCGCGTAAAAAACTTTAACATGCTAAGAGATCGACTTGAGATCACCGAGGCGTCTGATCAGGTGGCAGATAAACGGTATGAAATAGCACGAAATCGCTACCTAAGCGGTAAAGTGAATATCACCGACCTTAATATAGCCCAACAGGAAAAAGACGCCAATAGGAGGGAGTTTGTGAATTCACTTAGGGAGTATTGGTTAGCGTATTACCAGTTGAGACAATTGACCCTGTATGATTTTGAGAATGGACAGTTGTTGTATGTGCAGGAGGGGGAATGAGTAGTATCTTTCAAAAAACACTAGAGAAGATTGCCAAAGAAAAGGAGGATTAATCCTTTTTCTTCGGCAACCTTCCCGCTTTTTTCAGAGCTTCGTGGATAATGTATTCGATTTGCCCATTTGTGCTGCGAAACTCGTCTGCAGCCCATTTCTCCACGGCTTTCATCATGTCTTCGTTTAGTCTAAGGGCAAAAGGTTTTTTACTTGGCATGCTTGTATGCTTAAAATTGCTCGTTGATGCGGGATTCTTCCTGTATCATTTTTTGGAAAATCCCAGGTTCATTAATGCTGAAAACAAGTTTACGGTCTTTGAGCTTTACCACCAAAACATGGTCCGTCAAGAATCGGAATGTTTTGTCTTTAGTCCATAATGCCCTCCATTTGTCCTTTTGCTCCTCGGCCAATCCTCCATCCTTTTTTACCTGCATGGACACAATTTCTTCTCTTTTGAATTCCCGGGTGCTTTTAATAAAGGGAGGAAAGCGATAACTAAAATGGGTATAGTCCAGCCGCAACTCCAGCCTCAGGTTGAAAACCAGCCAAGTTGCAAATGCAACTGAAACCAACACCAGCAATAATACATAATGGCCGTTTTCTCCCAGTTGCCCAGTGAGCCATAGGACAGTAATCAGGGCCAGTACCGGAAGTTCCAAAATGGGGACTACATATACCAGAAACGTACCTCTAAAGCTGACTTTGTCCTTGGCAACCATGACTATGGATTAAGGGTTCCCACGTTCAGTACGGGACTAGCGTTTTTGTCCGAGCAGAGTACGACCATGAGGTTGCTGACCATGGCAGCTCTTTTTTCTTCCTCAAAATCGACAATTCCTTTCAATTTCAGATCTGCCAAAGCCATTTCCACCATGCCTACGGCCCCATCTACGATTTTCCTTCTGGCTGCTACGATAGCTGTTGCTTGTTGTCTTTGTAACATTGCAGAAGCAATTTCAGAGGCATAGGCCAAATGAGAAATCCTTGCCTCAATAACTTTTATTCCAGCATGTTTGAGTCGGTCAGATATCTCCGCTTCCAGAGAATGATTGACTTCTTCTACGCCCGACCGCAAGGTTACCTCCGCTTCCGGCGCCTCAAAATCATCATAGGGATAAAGCCCCGCCATTTTACGCACTGCGGCATCGGACTGGAGGTGTACGAAGTTCTCGTAATCCTGTACGTCAAAAGAAGCCTTAAAGGTGTCTTCAACCTGCCAAACTACAATAGTGCCCACCATGACAGGGTTTCCGATTTTGTCATTGACCTTCAGCGGTTTGTTTTCAAAGTTTCTGACCCTAAGAGATATTTTATTTCTGGTCATGAAAGGGATGACCCAAAAGAATCCAAAAGCTTTGACGGTTCCTTTATATGCCCCAAATAGTAACAGCACCATAGATTTGTTGGGTTCCACGATGAAGAAACCCGGGATGACAAACAAAAAAGCCACGCTACTTATTAAGCCAAAAAGATGGAGCTGGTTGACAAAGAGTAAAATTGCTAGTCCGAGAAGGACCAAAGCTGCCACCACCATGATGTAGCCGGAAATGGGTTTGATGATTTTTTCCATATTATTATGATGTTAAAATGATATCATTACAATGTACGATTAATTCTTGTGAAAGTTTACTTTTCGGGGAAAAAGCAGTTTAGAAATATCCATTTTTATTATTTATCATTTCCTTTTTCGGATTCACTTTATCGTTTTGAAAACCAAAGTTTTATCAAGAAAATAAAACTGCAGTCAAATATTAGTTATAATTATTTGCCAAGCGAGGTTATTCCATGGGGGAATCCTTTACTGTTTGGGCCCAGGCCAAGGAGGCTTTTGCACACCTTTTTTTGCTCTATGACAAAACCCACGCTTTATTTGTAAGAGCCAAAAAAATCAAGGAATCCGGTGAAGGAGAAATGAAGTTCGACAGAACCAAGTATTATGTCCTGTTAATTTTCTCTGGTGTATGGGAGCCGAAAGGGGAGTACTTTTCTGACTATGAGGGAGAGCTGGATCTGGAAAACTGGTTTCTGACCAGCGAAGGCCTCTTCCTCAGCAAGCAGCAGCAGCCCAATGAAGATGAGTATGAGTTTTATCAAGTTGATTTGTCAAGGTTTGCCCAGAAATAAATCTGGATTACCCTTTTTGCTTTCTTCAGCGGTCATACGTAAACCTTTTGCTAAAAACGACAAGAACCACTGTCCCTATCAAGGTTACCAAAATAGTAATACTGTTATTTAAAGATGGATTATCTGACCAAAGAGCAATAAAATGGCCTGAGATAACAATTAATCCCATAATACTAAACACAGTAAATGCAAAAGTGGGCAATCCGTTAGATATGGCATTTTCTTTTTCTCTTTGGGAAAGGTGATTGTAGCCTGCGATTAAAGTGGGGAAAAATTTGACCAAGATGGCGATGGCTATAAAAATTAAACCTGTGTAAATGCTTACCATGGAATATTGGGTTATGTTTAAAAACTAATGTACTAATATAAAATTTCCAAAGAACTTTTCAAAAAGTTTTAGTCTAAAGTGAAGAGAATGAAAAAGCCTTTGGGGGAATTGTCCCCAAAGGCTTTTCAATTTATAAATGATGAATAATGAAGTGGTGCTACGTTAACATCGCGCCATCCACCTGGATTACCTGACCGGAGATGTAGGAGCTTAGGTCTGAACCCAGGAACACGCAGGTGTTTGCCACTTCCTCGGCCTGTCCGCCACGCTTCATAGGGATGGCATCTCTCCAGCCCTGTACGGTCTTTTCGTCCAATGCCCCGGTCATCTCAGTCTCGATGAATCCTGGAGCCACGGCGTTGCTTCGGATATTTCTGGAACCAAGTTCCAAGGCCACTGATTTGGTGAAGCCGATGATGCCGGCTTTGGAGGCGGCATAGTTGGCCTGGCCTGCGTTGCCTTTGATGCCGACCACGGAGGTGATGTTGATAATGGAGCCAGATTTGGCTTTCATCATGGTTCTATTGGCTGCTTTTACGGTGTTGAAGCAGGACTTGAGGTTAATGTTGATCACCTCGTCCCAGTGCTCCTCAGACATTCTCATCAGGAGGTTGTCACGTGTTACGCCAGCATTATTGATCAGGATATCCAAGGCGCCAAACTCGCTCACTACGTTGTTGACAAGTTCTTCGGCTGCTTTGAAGTCGGAGGCGTCGGATCTGTAGCCTTTGGCCTTGACGCCGAACTCGGCAAGTTCCTTTTCAAGGGCTTCCCCTTTTTCCACACTTGAAAGGTAGGTAAAGGCCACATTGGCGCCTTCCTGAGCGTATCTGATGGCGATAGCTCTTCCTATTCCCTTAGAAGCGCCGGTGATCAGCGCGGTTTTTCCTGATAATAATCCCATATTTCTTTTTGGTTGGTTTCAAATGAAGGTCAAAAATAAGGAAATATCACTAAAAAGGGACACAGAGTTAAAAGGAGTTTCAAAACGGAGTCTCACAGAGCTACTTCGCGGACAAGTTTCACGCGGGGGGGCGCAGCACTTTTCGCAACGGGCGCAGCGTTAATACGGAAATAAAAAAAGGCTACCCGGTTAATCCGGATAGCCTTCTTAATGCCTGAAGCAATATCATCTTTTTTCAGCAACCTTAACCTCTTTCAGCAGTTCCTCCACAGCCCTTTCAAGCTGTTGGTCTTGGCCTTTGTCCACTTTACCAGGTTCGTTTTTGACCTGGATGTCGGGGTCGAGCTGTTTGTTTTCCAGCAGGTCACCTTCCATATCTTGAACGCCGACCTGGGGAATGCCAAAAACTAGGTTGGGGTTGATTTGGGTTTCCCACCATACTGCTGTGGTGGTGCCGGGTACCGGCATGCCAATGGTTTTGCCGATGTTCAAAGCCTTGTAGGCGACCGGGAAGAAGTGGGCATCGGAATAATTGCCTTCGCCCATCAACACTACAGAGGGCTTTGCCCATTTGTTTTGTGGCTCGGAGCCTATTACTTGCCCCCTAGGGTAGAGGGTCACGTATTTTTCCCCGCTCAGCAAAGTTGCCAGATCATCATGAAGCCAGCCGCCACCGTTGAACCTGGTGTCCACGATAACTGCTTCCTTGTCGTAGTACCTGCCCATCAGTTCGGCAAATACCTCCCTGAAGCTTGGGCTGTTCATGCCCCTCACGTGGACATAACCCAAGCGGCCGTCAGAAAGCCTTTCGGTTTCTGCGCGACGGCTTTTAACCCATCTCTGGTAAAGCAGTTCACTTTCCTGACCCTGCGAAATGGGTCGAACGGCAACATCCCGGGCGTTTCCATTGCCAGTTCTGACAGTCAGCAACACCGCCTTATCGGCTTTTCGGTTGAGCAAAGGGTAGTAGTTCATGCCTTCGGTGATCTCCACACCGTCGATTTTTTCGATGATGTCTCCTGCTGATATCCTGCCAGTTGCTTTTTCCAATGGAGACTTGTCGATCACTTCAAGTATTTTCAGGCCTTTTCCGGTGTGGTTTGGGTCGTAGAATGCCCCGAGAGATGCGGTTTGATCACCTTTGCTGTCCTTATGGCTATAGCGCATGCCGGTATGGGAGGCGTTTAGCTCACCGAGCAGTTCGGAACTCATTTCTGCAAAATCATAATCATTGTTGATATGGGGCAGGAAACGCTCATAATTTTCTTTCATGCTTTCCCAGTCCACCCCATGGAGGTCAGTCACATAAAATTTCTCTCTAACCTGCCGCCACATGTGGTCAAAGATGTATTCCCGCTCGGCAGGAGTGTTGAGATCCATTTGGGCGGCAAAGGAAACGTCCTTGGAGGTTCCGTCCTCGAGTTTCACCTTTTTGATGCCCTTGCTGGTCTGTATAAAGGCATTTTCGCCTTTTTTGTCTAGGTACAGCTCGGAGGCATTGGCTTCCAGTTTGGTAAGCACCTTGGTCTTCTTTTCGATAAGATCGGTTTCCCAAAGGTCATGGCCATTTTCATAATAGGAAAGATAATAAAGATTTTTGCCGTCTGGGGAAAGGACCGCATCTGATAAGCTGCTGCTATTTGGCGTGATGCGGACTACCCTGTCCTCAAGATTTTTTAACTGGATATTGATGGGATTTGCAGGCTTATCTTTTTCATCGTTTTCACCATTCTTCTTTTCTTCTTTCTCCCTTTCTTCCAACAAGGTAAACTCATCCTTGCTCAGCTTGAAGCGGTCAAAAGTCTCCTGATTGAGGTACATGGCGAAGATGTCTCCTTGTGAACCCCAGCTGCCATGGGAGCGGAAGCCCATTTTGTCGGTGTGCCAGGTGATGACGTTTCCCTCATATCCCCATTTGGGCATGTCGTCGATGTATCCGCTTTGGGTGATATTGACCACAGGCTCTTTGCCGGAGACATCTACCAGGCCAACTTCCGTCACCCATCTTTCTTTCTCAATAAAAGTCACCAAAAGCCACTTGCTGTCCGGTGACCATTCGAAATACTGGTCACCATCTGAATAGGAGTAATTTTTGTCCCCAGGCAAAACGGTGCGAACTTGCTTGCTTTCGAGATTGAGTATTTTGAGCGTGGTGCGGTCTTCAAGGAAAGCTACTTCCTTTCCGTCGGGAGAATATTTGGGTTGGAATGTTTCTCTGTCTGTCTCCAAGAGCGGGGTTTCCTCCAGTATGGTGGAAATATAGAAATATGGTTCCTCACCGCTTCGTCGGATTTTGCTTTCATAAAGGTTCCAGCTGCCATTCCTTTCAGCGGCATAAAGTAGCTTTTTGCCGTCCGGGCTGAAGGTAACCGACCTTTCCTGTTCAGGTGTGTTGGTGATCCTTTTGGTGGTATTAGATTCTGTATTGGTTACAAAAACCTCCCCGCGCACAATGAAAGCAACTTCTTTCCCATCAGGGGAAACGGCCATCTCAGTGGCGCCATTGGTAAGCGTTTCAGGGGAAATTGCCACCGATTTTTCGTCAAAAGGAATTTGTATGGAGACCTTATGCGGTTCATGGCCTTCCTTGAAGGTGTAGATTTCGCCATTATAGCCAAAGGTGAGGGTATTGTCGCCGGCAATGGACAAGAACCTTACTGGGTGGGTTTCAAAGTCGGTTATTTGCTGCCGCGATTCAGGGTTTTCCAGATCAAGTTTCCAAACGTTGGAACTGCCGCCTTCCTCGCTAAGGTAGTAGACGGTTTTTTCGTCGGCTGACCAGACCGGGCTGCGGTCTTCGCCTTCAAAGGTGGTCAGCTGTATATGTGAGTCTTTTTCAGCATCGTAAAGCCAGATGTCCCTGGTGATGGCTGAGGTGTGTTTTTTTCTCCAAGTGTCTTCATATCCCTTCAAGTCTTGATAAAGGAATTTGTTGCCGGCCTTGTTCGGTTGAACCTCGTCCATGGGAATGGACAGGAGCTGTTTGGGGAGTTTGCCGTCAAGGCTAACCAAGTAGAGTTCTTGGAACCGGCCATATGGGAAATGGGAGGATTCCTGTGCGGGAAGTCTCGAACTGGTAAAAATGACCCCTTGAGAATTGAAGGCCGCCGGATAGTCGTTAGTGGAGTGGTAGGTCAGCCTTTCGGGCCGGCCGAATTCCGCATCGGCTACAAAGACGTCAAAGTTGCCATGCCTGTCGGAGGCAAAGGCTATTTTTTCACCGTCCTCAGACCAGGTGGGCCTGAATTCGTAGCCGGGGTGAGTGGTCACGGGAATGGCCCTTCCGCCAGTGGAGGGAACTTTGTAAATATCGCCCTTATAGGTGAAGGCAATGTCTTTTCCATCCGGGCTGATGGCCGGATAGCGCATCCACAGCGAGTCCTCCTGGGCAAATGCCTGTGTGGAGATGAGCGCAAGGAGAAAAATTCCTAATCTGTTTTTCATATGTTGGGTTTTTGATAATTCCAGCTTTAATATAATGCAAGGGAGGGAAAAGACCTAGGGAATCGTGTAGGGGTTTGGAAGACCGAAAAGGAATACAGAGTTTCGCAGAGTTTGAAAAAGAGTTTCACAGAGACTTCTTCGTTCTATAGCAATTCAGGAAGTTGAAGGGAAAACTGTCAAGGGAATGTAGGCAGACGAGAGGGTATTTTTAACTTAACCAGGTTTTTTAACTTGCGTTTCTAGCATGTAAAAAGATACACCCAATAGTTAGAAAAAACCTGTAATAAGATTATTGAAGAGTTGATTGTTTGATTGAAACCACTGCAGCTTTGTGAAGATTTTTAAAAATCATCAATTATAAAATTTTCGCTCGTAAAAATCTAAAACATAACATTCTGTCGCTGATTTTCAAACTGAACTGCAGAACTTCGAAACTTAATTTTTTTCTGTGGGCAAAAAGCTTATTTTTGCATAGCTAATCAGAAATAACAAAACTTTACATATATGTCTTCAACAAAATTTGATGTAATCGTAGTAGGAAGTGGTCCAGGGGGCTATGTGGCTGCCATTCGTGCTTCCCAATTGGGATTGAAAACTGCCGTAGTGGAAGCTGCTGAATTGGGTGGTATCTGCCTTAACTGGGGTTGTATTCCGACCAAGGCCTTGTTAAAAAGTGCTCAGGTTTTTGAATACATCAACCATGCTGCCGATTACGGAATCAAGGTAGAAGAAGCCAGTACCGATTTTGAAGGAATGGTGAAGAGAAGCCGTGGTGTAGCGGACGGAATGAGCAAAGGCATCCAGTTTCTTTTGAAAAAGAACAAAATCGAGCAACTGTTGGGCTGGGGCAAAGTGAAGCCCGGCAAAAAAGTGGAGGTTGAAGATAAAGAAGGTAAGAAAACTACTTATTCTGCCGATAATATCATTATAGCCACTGGAGCAAGATCAAGAGAGCTTCCCGCTTTAAAAATCGACAATGAAAAGATTATCGGCTATAGAAAGGCGATGACCCTGGAAAAGCAGCCTAAGAAAATGGTTGTGGTAGGTTCAGGAGCAATCGGCGTGGAGTTCGCTTATTTCTATAATGCCTTGGGTACAGATGTGACCATTGTTGAGTTTATGGATAGGATTGTGCCGGTTGAAGATGAAGAGGTTTCCAAAGCATTGGAGAAGAACTTCAAGAAGGCAGGCATCAAGGTGATGACTGGTTCTGAAGTTACAGCTGTAGATACTAAGGGCAAAGGCTGTAAGGTAAGTGTTAAAGGTAAAAAAGGCGAGGAGACCATTGAGTGCGACGTAGTGCTTTCTGCTGTCGGTATCGCTGCAAATATAGAAAACTGCGGTTTGGAGGATGTTGGTATCCTTGTAGACCGCGGAAGAATCAAAGTTGACGAGTTCTACAAGACCAACATGCCGGGCTACTATGCTATTGGTGACGTAATTCCTGGACCTGCTTTGGCGCACGTGGCTTCTGCAGAAGGAATTATCTGTGTGGAGAAAATCGCAGGACAAAACCCTGATCCATTGGATTACAATAATATCCCGGGCTGTACTTACTGCTCTCCAGAGGTTTCCTCTGTAGGCTACACTGAAAAAGCGGCCAAAGAGGCCGGTTATGAAGTGAAAGTAGGTAAGTTTCCATTCTCCGCTTCTGGTAAGGCGTCTGCTGCAGGAGCAAAAGATGGCTTTGTAAAATTGATTTTCGATGCCAAATACGGCGAATTGTTGGGAGGCCACATGATCGGAGCAAACGTCACTGAGATGATTGCTGAAATCGTAGCCATCCGAAAACTGGAAACAACAGGTCATGAATTGATCAAAACCGTCCACCCTCACCCAACCATGTCTGAGGCGATAATGGAAGCAGCTGCGGCGGCTTATGATGAAGTGATCCACCTTTAAAATCAATTTGTAATTGAACTAAAACTAAAAAAATCAGGAAGAAATGCTTGATTTTTTTAGTTTTGTTTTGATATATGTTTTTTTTTTTAGGTTTATAGAAATCTTTTTTACCGGTAGTTTTTGATTGGGCCAAATGACCCTGCCTACATTTTGTTATGGGTCTTAAATTTTTATTATGGATAAATTTTTGATTAAATTCAGTGTTTTGTCCCTCTTTGTTTTCTGTTTAGGACTCTACCCGAGTTCTGTAAAAGGTCAAGGGACTGTTATTTGCGAATATTTGGGAACAATCTATGGCTGCGAAGTATATAAGTGCGGTGATTGTTTTATGGCTGGCTGTGGAACGGATGGTGGTGCATTATCCTGTCCTGACCCTGATCCTGATCCTAATGATCCTGGAACAGGGAATTAATAAAAATTGATTTTATAATGATACAGCGCTGTATTTATTTTGTTACTATCTGCCTATTTATGTCCTGTTCCTCGAGACAAACGGCAGATCTTGATTATGCGGAGGTCAACCTGATGGTTGTGGACACAGTTAAGGTAAGTGATGAGTTAGGATTTTTTCAAAAACCTTCTAAAGTAGAATTGATCGCAGATTCCATTCTCATTGCATCTAGTATTTTTAATGGCATTTCTGTTTATGACATAGCCGATGGGAGGCAATTGAATTATTTGGGTTTAAAAGGAGAATATGGCAGCAGCCTGTTTTACTCTTCTTTTATGGTTAGAAATTATCCGAATATTGAAATTCTAGATGGGTTTAAGGGACGGTTGTGGAAAATCAATTTGGATAAGAAAGCAGATATGGAGTCAATCTCTTTGGCAATTCCAGAGGGGTATAAGGTTAAGGCATTAGATCCTGTATTTTTATGGAGGAATGGTGTATACCATATTGAATTAGTGCCTGATGGGGTTCCTGTTACCCATAAGGATTTTTATCGCTTGTCTGGTAAATTCTTGGGCACTTTTGACCTTGAAGGCAAGTTTATTGACAGATATGTTGAATATCCTGCAAAATTAACCTCCCAGGGAAATTACATTTACCCAATCAATTACCATAGGGTAGGAGGTAATGATACGAATCTGATAATGTCTTTTCCTTCGGAAAACTCAATTAAAATGTATGCGAAGGATTTTAGCCAAAAACCTCTAACAGAGGTGAATTTCCCTGATTTTCTTGGACTCGATTTTGCTCCTGTATTGTTGGAAAAAGAGTTTAATCCTAGATTAACTTCAGTTGCGGAAAGGGTGGAGCCAGCAATTTTCGATGCCATAATGGTTTCCGGCGAGAAAGTCTTTATTTCCACTGTAGCGAAAAATAATTCCGACTTAGGTAATTTAGGATTAAAAACCAATTTGCTAATATTTGATTATGAGGGCAAAAAATGGAGTGCGACTTATCCGCTTCAGGACTTTTTTGAGTTGGGGAAACTTGCAGGTATAGTGGGTGATACACTATATTTTTTTGAAGCTAGTCTTGTGAATTCAGATGAAAAGAAAATTTACAAGGTTGTGGTGGGAGATTAATTTTAAATTGAATAAGGTGAGAGATTGAATAACAGGTGTAATTTTAATAACTCAGCTTACAGAGAACCCTGCCAATTTTATTGGTGGGGTTTTATTTTGACCGCCCCTAAAAAACTCCTGAGCAAATAATCGTAAATTATCTATATTCAAGCATGAAAAGGCCTATTCTAATAATCTTGACAGCTTTCTTTTTCTCATGCGGAGCTTCCCAGGAAATAAGTCTGCATGGGGATAATTTTATCGCTTTACAATCTCCGAATGAGGCCAAGGAATATTTCACTTGGGATCCAGCGAGAAAACCTACTGTTAGTGCACACCGTGGTGGTCCTTATCCTGGTTTTCCGGAAAATGCGATTGAGACTTTTAATAATACGCTATCCAATACAGCGGCAATTATTGAGTTTGACGTGGCGCTGACCAAGGATTCGGTTCTTGTACTTATGCATGACAATACCCTGGACAGGACCACCAATGGTTCCGGTAAAGTTAGAGATTATTCTTTTGAGGAAATCAGAAAACTCAGACTGGTAGACAACGATGGAAAGGAATCAAAATTCAAAGTTCCAACCTTGAGGGAAGCTTTGGAATGGAGTAAAGGAAAGGCGATCTTGACAGTGGATGTTAAAAGAGGTGTGCCTTTCGAAATGGTTGTTTCAGAAATTGAGGAAACGGGTACAGTGGCCAATGCTGCTGTGATTACTTATAATCTTACTGATGCCCAAAAAGTGCATGAGCTAAATCCTGATTTGATGCTTTCTGTCACTATAAGAAATGAAGAGGAAATTCAAAGGCTTGAAGAAATAGGCATTCCTTGGGATAATGTTATAGCCTTTACAGGCCTATCTGAAAGAACCAGGGAGTTTAACCAGAGGCTGCATGAAAGGGGAGTTTTTACAATTTTGGGAGTTATGGGTAACTTGGACAAAATGGCCGAGGCGAGAGGGGATGAGATTTATGTGAAGTTTGTGCAGAATGGAGCGGATATTTTGGCCACTGATAGGCCGATTGAGGCGGCGATGGCATTGAGGAAATACGATGAATGATGAATGGCAAAGTACGAGGAATGAAGTACGAAGCAAAAACAGCTTAACAAGGCGATAAAATTTAGCGGTGTACTTAGTACTTGGTATCAAAAAATGATGAACGCCGAATGATGAATAATGAATAATGAAGTTGTGTATGTCCCTGATATAGGTTGACCACTTTTACTCAATTCTATATCATGAAAGCAAACTTAAAATCCATCAACAAGACAAGGCAATTCAGTGTGGAGTTCAAGAAATCAATTGTTGCCGAATTTGAAAAAGGTAACT
>NZ_VMKN01000001.1:3528470-3593012 GCF_007483685.1 Litoribacter populi | reverse complement strand
TGTATGTCCCTGATATAGGTTGACCACTTTTACTCAATTCTATATCATGAAAGCAAACTTAAAATCCATCAACAAGACAAGGCAATTCAGTGTGGAGTTCAAGAAATCAATTGTTGCCGAATTTGAAAAAGGTAACTTTAGCGTTCTGCAACTGAGTCGCCTCCATTCAGTACATTTTCAGACCATTTACAATTGGATCTATAAATTCTCTACCTTTAACGAAAAGGGGTATAGAATCATTGAAATGGAGGATAGCACAAGTAAAAAGCTAAAGGACCAAGAATCAAGAATAAAAGAACTGGAGCGGGCGGTAGGCCAAAAGCAGCTTAAGATTGAATATCTTGAAAAGCTTATAGAAGTGGCGGGTGAAGATCTAGGCATGGACTTAAAAAAAAATTCCGGCACAGAACGCTCGAATGGTACACCCAAAACAAGGCAAAAGTGAAGTATTCACTTAACAAATTCTACGCTGTGTCAGGGATTACCAAGCAGGGTTTTCGGCAATACAGAGAGAGACAAGAGGTTTTTGAAGCTAATATTCAAATACTTATATCAGAGGTTGAACTGCTCAGAGAGGAACATCCCGGATGTGGGGTAGAGAAAATGTATGACACCCTCAAACCAGGATTTCTGGGGCGGGATCGGTTTGTGGAACTGTTTATGGAGCTGGGATATCGAGTAAGGAGGTACAAGAACTACCACCGCACCACCTATTCGACCAGCAGATACTTTCCAAATTTGATAAAAGGCTTTGAGGTCAATAGTCCTTCCATCATCTGGCAGTCCGATATTACTTATATAAAGCTTGGGGATAGATTTTATTACGCTGTTTTTATCCTGGACGTTTATACAAGAAAGATCGTTGGATATCAGGTATCGGACCACATGCGAGCAACAGCCAACATGGCGGCTTTGAAAATGGCATTCAAGGAAAATAAGCCTCCTCAGATACACCACTCGGACAGAGGCAGCCAATATGTTTATGAGTTGTACATCAATATGTTGATGGAGAAAAGTTGTCAGATAAGTATGGGGCTTTCCGCCCAGGACAATGCCTATGCGGAAAGAATCAACCAGACCATAAAGGACGAATATCTAAGGCATTGGAACCCCACAACATCGAGTCAACTTATCAAAGATGTCAAAAGGGCCGTCAATCATTACAATACCAAAAGGATCCATAAAAACCTGAATAAGCAGACCCCATTACAGTTTGAACAAAAGTGGTCAACTTACAGCAGGGAAAACAGACCGGTATTGACTATATTTAACAACGAAATTCAATTACAAAACGGTCAACACTAATCAGGGATCGACATTGAAGAATGAACATAGAACTACGAAGCGATACTTTTACAAAGCCCACCAAGGGCATGATGGAGGCGATGTTCAATGCCGAAGTCGGGGATGATGTATTCAATGAGGATCCCACGGTAAACCAACTGGAACAAAAACTGGCTGAGATGTTCGGCATGGAGGCCGGGCTTTACTGCCCTTCCGGTACCATGACCAATCAGATCGCCATCCGCTTGCATACCGGGCCGCAGACAGAGATCATCTGCCATAAATATTCTCACATCTACCTTTACGAAGGTGGAGGCATCATGTCCAACAGCCAGGCTTCTGTGAAGTTGCTGGATGGCCCCTTGGGCAAGCTTTCACCAGAGGATATAGCAGAAGCCATCAATCCCGATGACGTGCATGCGCCGGAGACCACTTTGGTGGCTTTGGAAAACACCATGAACAAAGGTGGAGGTAGCATTTATACCCTTGAGGAGATCAAGCCCATCCGGGAGCTGTGCGGAAAGCACGGTCTGAAGCTGCACCTTGACGGGGCAAGACTTTTCAATGCCCTGGCGGTGACTGACGAGGACCCGAAGGATTGGGGGAAAGCATTTGATTCCATCTCCATCTGCCTGAGCAAAGGACTTGGCTGCCCTGTAGGCTCTGTGCTTCTGGGCAATTCCAAATTCATTCACAAAGCCCGAAAAGTCAGAAAGGCTTTGGGCGGGGGGATGAGACAGGCAGGCTTTTTGGCGGCAGCTGGAATCTATGCCTTGGACCATCATGTGGAAAGGCTGAAGGAAGACCACCAACGGGCAGACAGGATCGGACAGATTCTGGATCGGCAGGAATGGGTCAGCGAGGTGTTTCCGGTGAAGACAAATATTGTCATTGCAAGGCTGAAAGATGTAACGCCTGCCGATATGCTGGAGAAGCTGAAAGGCGGAGGCATCAGGGCGGTAAAATTCGGCAAGGATCAGATCAGGTTCGTAACACACCTGGACTTTACGGACGAGCATCTGGAGGCTTTTGAAGAGAAGGTTTCGAGTTTTCGTCTACAAAGGGACACCCACCACGGCGGGCAGGCAGAGTAGCACGGAGTTTGGCACAGAGGTTTCACAGAGTAATAAAATGGACTACGAATGAACAACACCCCATTAGCAGAAAGGATGCGGCCGACCCGGTTGGAGGAACTGATCGGTCAGGAGCATTTGTCTTCCCCAACTTCCTTTCTTTACCGTGCAGTCAAATCAGGCAATATTCCATCCATCATCCTATGGGGACCCCCGGGGGTGGGCAAGACCACTATTGCCAACATCATCGCCAATGAGGTGAAGGCGCCTTTTTACACCCTTAGCGCTATCAGTTCGGGAGTGAAGGACATCCGGGAGGTAATCGAAAAGGCCAGGTTCCAGCAGGGCGTGGTGCTTTTCATCGATGAGATCCACCGCTTCAACAAAAGCCAGCAGGATGCCCTTTTGGCTGCCGTGGAAAAAGGCACCATACGCCTGATCGGCGCCACCACCGAAAATCCTTCCTTTGAGGTCAATGCGGCGCTTTTGTCCCGGTGCCAGGTTTTTACGCTCAACAGCCTGGGCAGAGCTGAGTTGGAGCGGATGATCAGCCAGGCACTGGAAAAGGACGTGGAGTTGAAAAAGGTGGAGGTGAAGCTTGAGGAGATTGACGCTTTGCTGCGGATTTCCGGAGGTGACGGCAGGAAACTGCTCAACCTGCTTGAGATCGTCATCAACGGCATCGACGAGCGGCCCTGTGTGATCACCGACCAAAAGGTTATGGAGATTGCCCAGCAGAAGGTTGCCCTTTATGACAAGTCCGGCGAGCAACATTATGATATCATTTCCGCTTTCATCAAATCCATCCGGGGTTCCGATCCAAATGCTGCTGTCTATTGGCTGGCCAGAATGATTGAGGGAGGGGAGGACGTTAAGTTTATCGCACGGCGCCTAGTGATTTTGGCTTCCGAAGACATCGGTAATGCCAATCCAAATGCCCTGCTTTTGGCCACTAACTGCTTTGAGGCGGTCAAGATGATCGGTTACCCAGAGGCCAGGATCGTGCTTTCCCAGTGCGTGACCTATCTGGCAAGTTCGGCCAAGAGCAACGCCAGTTACATGGCTATCAATAAGGCCCAAGCCATTGTGAGACAGGAGGGAGACTTGCCTGTGCCGCTGCATTTGAGAAATGCCCCGACCAAGTTGATGAAGGACCTCAATTACGGGAAGGAATACAAGTATTCCCATGACTACGAAAACAACTTCGTGGCTCAGGAATTTCTCCCCGACAAGCTCAAGGGCGCCAAACTTTATGATCCCGGCAACAATGCCCGAGAAAACGAGCTGCGCAGAAACCTGCAGAAGCTCTGGGGAAAGAAATACGGATACTAAGACGAAAAGGGGATACAGGGTAAAAAAAAGTTCAAAAATGAGTTTCACAGAGTTTTTTTATAATATAGCTGCCGCGAAGGAGCCTCTGCGAAACTCTATTTAAAACTCTGTGAAACTCCGTGTCCCATTGTTTTCCTACATCAACCTAAACTCTTCCACTTTCTCGATTTTTTGCTTGAGGTCGGCGATGTTGATGCTGTCCTTGATGCCGTTGTCACGGGAGGTTTTCTTGGCTTTTAGGTTGAAATTGATTTTTTCGTAAACAAACAAAGGGTCTTCCATTTGGCCGTTCACCTTGTTGCCCTGAATAATCCCGTTTCGGTGAGCTAGCGCAATGGCTTCCAAAACCTTCACGTGGTAATTGTCCGCTATTTCAAAGAAATTATCGTAGTAGAGGATAAATTTCTTGGACATGTCTACCAAGGAAAAGATGTGGGCATTGTAGTGTTTTAGATTTTGCTCCTGCTGCAGAAGAGTTGCATATTGAATTTCTCCTCGATTATTTCGGTATTTGTTTTCAAGCGATACAATATGCTTTTCTACGTTTTCCTTTGAAAACCCACCGAGTACTCTATTGAAATAGGCATCCAACGTTTCGCTGTTTTTTCTGTCAGGAATGTCAAAATCTAGTTTCGGGGCTTCCTTCTTAAGTTTGCCTAGCAATTCCAACTGGAGGTTTTCCAGCATCACGATCCTGTCGTTGGTGGAGGATTGGTTGGCGATGTTGGCCTTATCAAGGGCGGTGTAGTAGGTTAAGTATTTATTAAGCTCGTTTTCGAATTTCTTAAGTCTATCGTAATCCGGTTTCTTTTCCCCCAGCATGGAACTGTAGGCGACGTTCAGCAAGGAGTTGGATGCAAAGACAGCCTGGGAAACAAAAGGCACGCCTGCGGTGATGGGGCTGGCGATGATGTTGTTGGTAATTTCCAGGAAACGGTCCATTTTGGTTTTGCTTTCGAAGAAGGCGGTTTTCTTGGCCGTCTCTATGATCACGTCTTGGAAGGAAAATCCCAAAGGTCCTCCTTGGATGCTTCCTAGTGTCTTGATAAACCCCTGATAATCCTCATCGGTCACTCTGGATTTAAGGTTTATAATGTCATCACTGAGTTTTTTATAAACCGTCGTGGAGTGTAGTATTGAAGATTTAAGTGATAGCCACTTGGTCTCATCGGAAACCTTTTTGTCACGAATCAGGTCATTGATGGCCAGGTTGGTGATTTCAAGCGTTCCTGAAAGATTCTCATTGTAATTTCTAAGAGACTCGATTTCTTTTTCCATTCTTAGGATTTTCAAAGAATCGAATTCCTGTTGTCCATAGGCAGTAAAAATTACCGTCCCAAACAACAGAGTTAATAAAGCTTTTCTTATCATATAATTAGCTGGCTTATAGCATTTAATTACAGCAAATATAGAGTAGAGTAAGGCTTTCAGATTCTAAAGAACACTCTTAAATTTTGTTAATGGAATTTGATCAAGGGGAAAGAAGATTAAATAGAAAATCTTATATTGCTTGCCTAAATTTTCTTGATATGATCTTTCAGTTTTTACGACTAGAAATGCTGAAGCTTTCTAGGTCTAGTAGTTTTGGCAGGAGCCTGGCAGTAGCTCTGTTTCTGGGGCTGGTTGGGTTGCTTTTGCTCAGTTATGTTTTCTTGCTAGGTATAAGTCTTCCTTATTTACTTAATAATTTTTTTGAAGGAGAGGAATCGGTAACCGTGTTAAACCGTTACCTTATTTATTTCTTCCTTTTCGAAATAATATATCGATACTTTATCCAGAGTTTGCCTGTCCTGGATCTGGAAAACTGGCTTCACCATCCCGTTAAAAAGAGATTCATCATCAACTTTCTTTTGGGGAAATCTTTTGTGTCACCTTTAAATATTATAGTAATACTTCTCTTTCTACCCATCACCGTGATGGAAATTGCCCCAACATACGGTACAGTGCAGGCTTTTCAGTGGTTTGGCTTTTTGGTGATGTTGAGTTGGTCGCTTCATTATTTGGTGATGTGGTTCAAGCAATCTTATGATGACAGTATTTGGAGCATTGTGATGCTTGCAGTAGTGATGATACTGAGTAGCGGAGCCAATTATATGGGCTGGTTTGATATTGGCGTTGTGGTTCAGCCGGTGTTTGAACTTGCCTTGGCAAATATCTTTCTCTTTATTTTGGGTATCTTACTCTTTATGGGGTCCTATTATATTGCCTTTTATTTTTACCGACGTCATGCCTATGTAGAAGATTTGACCTCGGAAGAAGATATCAAGTTCGGGAATCAATCAATCGGTTTTTTCAACAGGTTTGGAATGGCAGGGGAATATGCCAATCTAGAGTGGAAGCTTATCATCCGACACAAGAAAAGCCGTACCTATTTGAACTTGGCTGGTTTTTTTCTTCTGTATGGGCTTATATTTTACACTAATGATGCAGGGTATGTTCCAGGCGAAACTTTCCCTTATTTGTGGGTCTTTGTAGGCTCGTTTATCACCGGAATCTTTGTCCTTCAATATGGTCAGCTTTTCTTAAGCTGGAACTCGGCTAATTTCGACTTTTTCCTTTCCCGAAAAGACGGTGTAGAAGAGTTGGTAAAAGGTAAATACTTACTTTTTGCAAGTATTTGTCTGTTATGTCTTTTGCTATCGGTCCCTTATGTATATTTTGGGTGGGACATATTGCTTATACATGTTGTCATGTTTGTATTCAACTTAGGAGTTATAATGCACCTGGTCATTTGGTTTTCCTTGTATAAACCCAAACCAATGGACCTGAACAAAGGAGCTATGTTCAATTATGAAGGTGTGGGGATGGCGCAGTTTCTTATGATCATACCCATGATGGTTGCGCCCTATATCATTTTCTTGCCGGTTGCGGCCATTTGGGGGCCTTATACAGGGTTAGCGGCTTTGGGGATTATTGGGTTGACTGGGATTTTAGGGTTTAAAAAACTAGCTGCCATTTCGGTCAACAGGATCGTTTCTAATAAATATGAGATTTCATCAGCTTTTCGACAAGAATTATGATCAAGATAGAGAATTTAAGAAAGCAATATAAGACAGCCCTAGTGCTTGACATTCCAAACTTGGAAATCAAGCATGGCGAATGTTTTGGCCTTGTAGGCAATAATGGAGCAGGTAAGACGACACTTTTCCGGATGATTTTGGATTTGGTGCGGCCTACTGAAGGTGCAGTGTACTATGAAGGTATAAATGTGCGTGAAGATGAAGCTTGGAAAAGGGAGGTCGGGGCCTTTCTAGATGAGCATATGTTATTGGGGTATCTGACACCCGATGAGTATTTTGAGACGCTCCGAAAAGTTTATGGACTTTCTGATGCCGACCTATCCATTCATCTGGAGAAGTTCACTGATTTTTTTAATGATGAAATATTAGGGAAGAAAAAATACATCCGGGATTTGTCTAAAGGTAATATCAAAAAAGTTGGGATTGCAGCAGCATTGATGGGAAAACCCAAGATGGTGTTGTTAGATGAACCCTTTGAGAACCTTGACCCAACTTCCCAAAACAGGTTGAAACGGCTTGTGGTGGAGGAAAGTCACAAGGATTTAACCTTTCTAATCTCCAGTCATGATCTGAACCATGTCACGGAGATCTGCGACCGGATAGTTCTCCTAGAAAAGGGTGAAGTGAAAAAGGATCTTCAGGACAAAATGGAGATGGGGCATGAGCTAAATACTTACTTCAACCGATAAAAAAAATAAAAAAAATCAGGATTACATAAAAAATGGCCGAAAGGCCTTTTTTTATGCCTCTAGGGTATTTTTTTGGCTTTCAAAAAGGATTATTTCAATAAAAAATATATTAAATGTCAGTAATAGCTTGTAAAATGTGGCTCATGTTTTGATATGTAGTAAATATATTCTGAAGAAGTTTTGGTTTATTCAAAAACAATATTTACTTTTGAAATATCAATTCTGTATTTCAGATATAGATAAAAGTATTTTATAAATAACTTTTCTCTTTGATTAATAAGGATACATTGTTTAACATTAATTAATGACACTATGAAATACGTGATTAAACTTGAGATTAACGGGGTTGATTTCGAAATCAATACGGAGGCTTCCAACGAAAGAGAAGCAAAAGACATTATGTGGGAAACCATTAGAAAGAGCACAGCAATCCGTGCCATTGATGTAGAGCCCGTTGCTAACGGTAAAACGATGAGTAGTAGGTTTGTTGATGGACTTAAAAGTGCCTTGTTATTGTAAGAACTTTACTTTTTCATGATACTTTTTAATAGGCGGTTATAATTGGATTTTTTGTCACGAGAGAAAATTGCCCCGAACCTTAGAGGTTCGGGGCATTTTTTTTTTAATAAAATGGTTTTTTAAAAACGCCCTAAAAACGATCTCTGAGGGTATTTTCCATTTTTTTTATAAAAATGTTTAACTTTTTTTAATTATTATTAAACAAATGGTAGTCTTTTCGGATTTACTCTATAATATCAAGTAATTCAAAATAAAAAGAATCATGAAAGCACAGACCTTAAAAAATTTGATGTTAGCTCCTTTGCTAACTTTCGGATTGGTGGCATGTAACGACACTACCCCAACCGACCCGATGCCCGATGTAGAGCGGGATATTGTAGACATTGTATTGGAGAATAATGATTTCAATACTTTGGAGGCGGCCTTAATACAGGCTGATTTGGTGGCGACACTGCAGGGACCGGGACCGTTTACGGTATTTGCTCCTACAGATGCAGCTTTTACCGCATATCTAGGGGACAATGATTTGGAGGCTAATGACCTTTTGAATAGTCCAGCATTGGGTGATGTGCTTACTTATCATGTGGTATCAGGAGCCGTAACTTCAGGGCAACTTTCAGCAGGAGCTCAAGGAACGGTTAATGGAGCCGATTTTTATCTAAGTGAAGATCCCGAAGGCAGCTGGTGGATAAATGGAAATACAAGAATTATCGATGCTGATATTACGGCTTCAAACGGTGTGATTCACGTACTTGATTATGTGATTGTGCCGCCAAGCCAGACCATAGCTGGAATTGCAGTAGATGCAACTGAAGGGGATGACCCTGAGTTTACACAATTGGTGGGAGCATTGCAGCGTGCTGATTTGGTTGGTGCTGTAAATGATAGTGAAGCAAATTACACTGTATTTGCTCCTACCGATGCAGCTTTCCAGGCGCTATACGATGCCTTAGGCGTGAATGGATATGAGGATATCGACATTGAAACATTGACTGCGGTATTGACGGCACACGTAGTTCCTTCGAGAGCATTTTCTCAAGATTTGAGACAAGGTGATGAGTTGGCAACTTTAAATCCTGATGCAACATTGACAGTTGATTTGAGTGCTCTGACTGTAGGAGGTGCTAATCTAAATGCTGATATGTTAAATATCCTAGCGACTAACGGAGTTGTTCACGTGATCAATGATGTGATTGTCCCATAAATTATACAATTGGTTTAAAAAGATTAAAGTAGGTTAAGGGAAAGTAAAAAGGCTGCCGGAGCGTTTCGGTAGTCTTTTTTGGTTTTAATATAGACATAAAAAAACCTTGCAAATATCTCGCAAGGTTATTTTTCAATTGTTTCGGTGGAGCTGGCGAGAGTCGAACTCGCGTCCAGATAGGGAAACACCGTACCGTCTACATGCTTAGTTACCTTTTAGATTTTCGACACCGGACTGCTGGGTAACACACCTATCCAAGTGCTTAGCTATTTAATTTCGCGGCTATTTAATAGCATCATAACCACTAGCTCTGTCTTATCGACACCTCATATACTGCTCCGACAAGGCAAAAAGCAGCGAGATGATGGCCGGGGAATTCTCTTGAACTCGACCCTAAAGCCTGTAAATTATACTCTAAGAGTGATAATTAGGCAGCCATGGCGTAATTAGATTCGCCAAGTATAGTTCGTATGAATTATTCAAGGGCGTACATACTCCACCCTGCATGCGAGCCCAATCTTCACACCTACTGTCAAAACCAGTCAGCCCCATTCAATCAATAGACAAAGATAAAGGAATATTTGTTCCCAAAAAAGGTCAAAGGGTTCTCAACCCTGTCCTTTTTTCTGAAAGCAATCTTTGTTAATTTCGCTTTGAAACTAAATCAAGCCTGTTTTGAAGAAACTCATTCTACTGTTTTTATTAATCATTCCTTTTTTTGCTAAATCCCAGATATTGAACATCGAGAGACTTAGGATGGAGAAAGATACCGCCAAAGCCTTCATGATGAAAACCACTTTCGGCTTGAATGTATTTAATCGAAGTGCCGCAGCAGACGAGCCGGTTAACCTTTTTGGTTATAATCTGGACATTAACGCCATTTACTATCCCTCAAAACATGCCACAATTTTAGTGTCCAAGTTTGACTATTTAAGAATCAATGATTCTGATTTCCTTAATTTTGGATTTGTTCATGGTAGAGTAAATTGGTATAGGGATAGGAAACTGAATTATGAGACGTATGCGCAATATTCCTTTGATAATTTTCGAAGACTGGATCCCCGTTGGGTATTTGGAGGGGGGATTCGAAACAGATTAGTTGATTCTAATAAGCTCTCTTTAACGTTGGGAGTAGGTTTACTATATGAGTATGAGCGTTGGCAGCATCCAGAGAATGAACAATATGTGGAGGTAGATTTTGTCAAAAGTTCTAACTACGTGGCTTTTCGATACACGATTAATCAATATGTGGATATCAATATGGTGAACTATTATCAGGTGGGCTATGATCAGTCCATAAACAGACTGCGCAATAGGGTAAGCAGTTCCACCATCCTAAATACCAAATTCACTGAAAAACTGTCTTTTACCAACACGTTCGATGTTTCCTATGAAGACAGGCCTATCATCCCAATCACCAATGTGATCTTCTCATTTCGGACAGGTTTGTCATTAGATTTTTAAACAGGCAGACAATCAGGTAAGTATGAGTTAAAGGGTAGGAATTTAAAATTCTTTGGTCCCTGTATTAGAATAATTTTATATCTTGCGGTGATGGAAAATTTCGTAGTTTCTGCCAGAAAATATAGGCCTTCCAATTTTAAAAGTGTAGTCGGACAACAGCACATCACGACCACTCTCAAAAATGCGATCAAAAACAATCATTTAGCGCAAGCTTTCTTGTTTTGTGGTCCAAGAGGGGTGGGCAAGACTACGTGTGCCCGTATTTTGGCCAAAACTATCAACTGCGAAAGCATCACTTCTGATTTTGAAGCCTGTAATGAATGCGACTCTTGTAAAGCATTCAATTCTAGCGCCTCATTTAATGTTCACGAGCTCGATGCTGCCTCTAACAACTCTGTGGAGGATATTCGTAATCTTGTGGAGCAGGTCCGCTATGCGCCTCAAAAAGGCAATTACAAGATCTACATCATTGATGAGGTTCACATGCTTTCCACAGCGGCTTTCAATGCGTTTTTGAAAACCCTAGAAGAACCGCCAAAGTATGCCATTTTCATTTTGGCTACTACAGAAAAGCATAAAATTATCCCTACCATCCTTTCTAGATGTCAGATTTTTGACTTTAACAGGATTCAGATTCAGGATATAGGTGAGCATCTCAAGTATATTGCTTCTGAAGAATCGATTGATTATGAAGAAGAGGCCTTGAGATTGATCGCAACAAAAGCCGATGGTGCCCTTCGGGATGCCTTGTCAATTTTTGACCTTATAGTAACTTATTCGGCAGGTAATAAATTGACCTACCAGGAGACGATCGACAATCTCCATATCCTTGATTACGATTATTATTTCAAGGTGACGGATGCTTTGTTGAATGAAAGTATTTCCGAGACGCTTTTAATTTTCAATGAAATTCTGAAAAAAGGCTTTGACGGTCACAATTTTATTGTAGGTCTAAGCGAGCATTTTAGAAATTTGATGGTCTGCAAAGACCCAGCGACAGTAACCTTACTGCAGGTTTCAGAAAGTGCACAAGAACGCTATGTTCAGCAAAGTGCTGCTGCAAATCTTTCTTTTATCCTTTCAGCCTTGAATGTGTTGAACCAGTGCGACATTCATTATAAGTCTAGCAAAAACCAACGTTTGCACGTTGAATTAGCCCTGATGAAGTTGGCCAAATTGCCTCAGGCAATTAATTTGGCAGCAGTGGCACAGGAAGACGCAAAAAAAAAAGACTGAGTAAATCAGCTCCAAGCACTGCATCCAAGCCCGTAACAGATACTCAACCTACCGGAAACAAAGCCCAGGTAAAGAAAACTATTGCCATTCCTACGAGCCTTTCTGCCGTACAGCAGACTATTAAGGATCGACCCGTAGAGGTCAAGACCACTAAGACGGAAACAACCGTTCAAGACTCATCGAATCTTCGGAACCCATTTGATAAACCCACCTTACAGGGAGTGGTCAATGATATCATAGAAGAATATAAGCAAAGTGGGAAGTCCATGGAGGTGGCGGTGCTTAAGCAACCGTTGCAGTTAATTGATGAGGAGGTTACTTTCTTGCTGAGTGGAGATCTTCAAAATGATATCTTTCAAAAAGTAAAGCCAGAGCTAACTGGACTATTGAGAAGAAGACTTCAAAATTACAAAGTGGATGTATTTTCAGAAATCAAAGAGGACGCAGCGAGTTCCGGCTCAAAGCTTTACACCTCTACGGACAAGCTTAATTACTTAAGAGAAAAATCGCCAGCTTTGAAGGAGTTGCAAAAAAGATTTGGGTTGGAGACTGATTTTTAGAAATTTTAGGGTTCAACGTTCACCACAGATTTCTCCACTTAAAAATCTATTCCAATCCCGAAATTTATCAAGTTCTGCAACTGAATTGCTCTGGAGGAGGTACCGTCTTCCATTTCGATAAATACATTCTCATCGTAAATAAGAACAGTTTCTATTCGGGTGGTGATAAACCTGTTTACCCTCATGGAAAGGATGGAGTTGAAATTGACCACGGTGTTGCCCAGGGTTTCATAATTGGAAAAGAGGTTGAGATCTGCTCTCCAATTGACATTTTCCATCAACGTCAAATTGGTTGAAGAACTTATAGAAATACCAGCTTCGGCTCTGACCCGCTCCCCGGGAATAACCCCAAAAGCTCCTGCTCTACTCAAAGAATCATCCAATACCACCGTAAAACGGCCAGTGAATGGGGAAATGATGGCAGAAAACCTATCTTTCTCCCTGAAGGTCTTTTGATAATTCAGACCCGTGGAAGATTGGATGTAACCAGGGCTTAATAGATCTGAAATGACATTTCGTTGTTCCCGTTCCGAGCCGGCTGGTCTAAAATAACGGTAACCTTTCAATAATTGGGTCCTTGCATCGATCTGGGTAGAAAGATATAGCTTCGGTGTTAGTTCTCGACCATATTTACTTATGAATACGAAATTGTCGTTAGTTTTTCTTGTTGCAAATGCCCGGTCAGATTGCCGCATAAAGCCATAGTTGATCGTAAGCTTAGTATCCCAAATCCGATCATCCTTTTCATAATTGGCAAAAAGGGTAAGGCCAGTATTGAGCGCCAAAGAACTTTGCCCCCCAGCAGCCCAATTAGTAAGACTTACTTGCTGTACGCTTAGGTTGAAGTTTCCCCCCTGTTGCCAGTAAACAGGCTTCTCCTCCGGGGTTACGATCAATGAATCCCCCAATACTACAAGGGTGTCTCCGTCGATAAAAACTGTATCAGCCTTTATAACATCCTGCGCCCAGGCTACTTGTGTGCCCAAAAGCATCAGGAAAACCAATACTCCAAAGGCTTTTCCCAAAATCTTATGATCAATATGCGTCAAGGTTCAATAGTTGGTTTGCGAGGCAAAGTTATTACTTTCTTATGATTAAATCCTGACCAATACTCAAAATGCTTTCGGGTCCAAGATTATTCCAGTTTCTTAATTCGTCAACTGTTACTTCATATTTTCGGCTAATAGCAAAAAGCGTTTCGCCCGCTGTAACCTTATGAACAGTTGTGCTTGACCTTGATTCAGCCGGCTTGACTGGCTGAGTTTGGGAAGCAGGTGCTGTATGGTTTGGTGCACTTTGCTGTGGCGGTGCCTGCTGAGTTTGTTGTTGAGCCACATGCCTTGCAGGAGGATTCTGGGGGGGAGGGGAGGCAGGCCGTACGATTCGGATATCCTCGTTTCTTTTTCTGTAGTCTTGCAGTTTTAAAACCATCCCAGGTTTCAAATCCTTATCTCTGGATATTCTGTTTTTTGCTTTCAAGGAATTTAGTCTGATGCCATGCATCTGAGATATTTCCCATAAGGTTTCACCTGCTTTTACTACGTGCTCTTCAGCATGCTTAGCTTTTGATTTTTTCCTCTTTGTGTAATAATAGGAACCAGCTTCAATACGATCCCTCTTCTTAAGATCATTCACACGCCTAATTTTCCGCTCTCTTTTACCGATTCGGTCTGCAAATGCTTCAATGCTGGAATTCTGAGCAGCTTGTACAGCTTTGATGTTGTTGACTTTGATCTGGCCTGGCTGGGTAGCTTTGTTTGTGTTGCCGGTTACCCTTGGATAGGCGCTTTGGTTGTTTCGGTAAATGTCCACATCTGTTTGTCCCTGATTGCTTGCCAAGGCCGGTCTAGGAGGTGTACTACCATCGCGGACGTAAACCACGGTATATGTTCTGTCCCCTGGGATTTTCCCACTGGTCGCCCACTTATTATATTCTTTAAGGTGTGCTTCAGTTACTCCAAGTTGTCTGGCTACGGTGCTGAAATCTGTAGGACCGTTTACTCTAAATTCTTCTAGGTAAGTTCCGTTGCTTACAAGTTTGCCTACTTGATTCTCAAAAGCTATTTTATGGGCCAGGAATTTTTTAAAGTACCAATGCGTGTTTTTATCGATGTCCACAACCTTTTTTCCATGCATAGAAGTGCCGTAATAACCTTTGGCCCCTCCAAGCCCCATTAAGTAGGACACCACCGTAGTCATCCAGTTGTCTAGGTGACCATGATGTTTTTTCAAATATCTAGCTGCCCCACGGGTGGAACTGACCACATTTTTTCTTTCATCAATCTGGTTGTCAACTCTTAAAAAAACCTCTTCTGCCGTTCCCTTTTTAAATTGCCAAAACCCTACAGCATTTGAAGTAGAAACTGCATCGGGTATCAAGCTACTTTCTTGGATGACCATATATTTTACATCCATGGGCACGCCTTCTTCCCTCAAAACTCTCTCAATTGTAGGCATATATAGGTTTACCCTATCCAGCTTCATTTGAAAATAATGTTGACTCCTATAAAGAGCGTCAACATCCTGTTGGATTTCCCGCTGAGCATGGGCATTCAGGCGCAGCGTCATGTCGGCAAACTTGATCTCCCGGGGAACCTGTGGGGTTTGGGCAAAAGCCAATTGACTGAAAAGGATTAGGGCAAAAAGTAAAAGTCTTACTCTCATAATATTAAAGTTTTCTGGCCATCATGATACCATCACGTATGGGCAAAAGTACGTTTTCCACTCTGGGGTCTGCTTGGACCATTTTATTAAAATTTATTAGGGCTTGGGTATCCTTATCAATCTTTTTACCCGTGTTACCCAATATTTTTCCTGACCATAAAACATTATCGGCTAAAATAATGCCTCCCTTGTTCATCCTGTCAATGACTAAATCATAATATAGGCCATAATTTATCTTGTCGGCATCTATGAAGACCATGTCAAAATTTCCTTCAAGCTGAGGAATCAGTTCGAGTGCATTGCCTAATTGAAAATCTATCTTGTCAGTAAGACCAGCCTTTTCAAAAAAGCCGCGGACCATTTCCTCCAGTTCATCATTGATGTCTAAAGTTATCAATTTGCCTTTTTCCGACAAACCTCTAGCCATACATACGGCGGAATAGCCTGTATAGGTGCCGATTTCCAGAATAACGCTGGGATTGAGCATTTTAGTGAAAAGTTCTAAGGTTTTTCCCTGAAGTTGCCCGGAAAGCATTCTAGGCATCAATACTCGGGCATGGGTTTCCCTATCAATGTGCTTTAAAATTTCGTCCTCGGGTGAAGTATGGTCCTGGCAGTAGGCCAGCAATTCTGGGCTGATAAACTCCATGATTTTTATTTTGGTAAATAAGTAAGGTAACTGAATTCCTCTGGGGCCAACTGTTCTACAGCCAACTCCTGAAGCTCTTCGGCGGTGGTTTTTTGAATGATGTTGAAAATGGTGTCCAAGTCATCAATTTTGCCTTTATCCAGCAAGGTTTTTCCCAAGACTAACATTAGGGCCGCATGGTTTTCTTCTGCCATGGCCATTTGCCCAATAGCCTGTTCTTTGGCCATGTGAAGCTGCATGGTGCCCAGTTTTTGGTTTCTGAGTTTTTCCATTTCCTTCAAGACCAACTTTTTGGCTCGATTGGCATTTTTGGGTTCCGTACCATAAAATATTCCCAAAAACCCTGTGTCCGTATAAGCCTGATAGGTGCTTTCCACGGCATACACATAGCCATGTTTTTCCCGAAGGGCCAAATTCAAACGGCTATTCATACTTGGTCCTCCCAAGATATTATTGAGAAGGTGAAGCTTGAATCGGTCCGTATGGTATAGATCCAGTGAAGGTTTGCCAATGGCGTAAAGCGACTGTGATATGTCCTTTTTTACAGTTTTCACAGTTGGCTGATAGGTGGAGAAAGAACTCCTTTCGTAAAGTCGCTTTTTGATGGGGATTTCCAAAAGGTATTTTTCTACCTGCTTGATTACTTTGGAAAAACTAATATTGCCTACCACGGAAAAAATTATCCGGGAGGTATCCAATCTGGTGGCCAGAAAATCAAAGAAGTCCTGTTGGGTAAATGAGCTTACAGTTTCTTCTCTACCTAAAATATTTCTGCCCAAAGCATGGTTTTCGAAAATCTGTGCATCAAAATCATCTTGAATGGCATCTTCCGGACTGTCCCGATACATGGCCATTTCCTCTAGGATTACATGTCTTTCCCGCTCAATCTGCTTTTCCGGAAAAACGCTGTTGAATGTGATGTCACAAAGCAACTCAGCAGCTTTGTTGAAATGCTCCTTTAAAATAGTGCTGTAAAAGCAAATCTTCTCCTTGGTGGTATAGGCATTGAGCTCCCCGCCCACAGAGTCCAGACGATTGAGAATATGAAAGGCTTTACGCTTCTTGGTGCCCTTGAAGGCCATGTGTTCCCAGAAATGGGCAATTCCTTCCTGCTCCTTAGTTTCGTCCCGACTCCCGATGTCCAACACAAACCCACAATGAATTAATCTAGTGTAGGTGACTTGTTGATGAACTATTCGGATGCCGTTGGGCAATTCTTTTATATTATATGACATTTTGTACTTCTTACCGCGATCAATGTACAAAAATAACAGACTTTCGCGGGATATTTTCTAATTTAGAATTTAGATTGAAATCAGGTTTTTGTCCTTGTGACAAAGCTAAAAACTTAAAACCAACATTTATGAGATACCGTCCTTTAGACAAATCTTTATATATCCGGAACCGGGAAAAGCTGGTGGACATGCTTAAGCCTAATTCCTTGGCTATTTTTCACGCCAATGACATCCTGCCCACCAATGCTGACGGGACTATGCCGTTCAGACAAAATAACGATCTTTTTTACCTCAGCGGAATCGATCAAGAGGAGACCGTATTAGTTATTTGCCCAGATTTCCCCAATGAGGACATGAGGGAGATCCTTTTTATCAGAGAGACCAATGAGCATATTGCTGTCTGGGAAGGGCATAAGTATACCAAAGATGAGGCTTTTGAAGCTTCGGGTATCAAGAATATCCAATGGGTAGAGAATTTCGATGGGGTGGTTAATACCTTGGCTGCTTTGTCGGAAAACATTTACCTTAACACCAATGAGCATCTAAGGGCTTCTGCACAGGTAGAAAGTCGCGATGCCCGACAGATGAAAATGATTAAGGAGAAGTTTCCTCTCCATAATTATCATAGGGCTGCACCGCTTATGCATCAGCTAAGAGCAATCAAGGAAGATCTTGAAATTACCCAGTTGCAGGTTGCTTGCGATATCACGGAAAAGGCTTTTAGAAGAGTGCTTCAATTTGTGAAACCAGGTGTGAAAGAGTATGAGATTGAAGCGGAGTTTATGCATGAATTTTTGCGTAATGGCAGCAGAGGATTTGCCTATACGCCAATCATCGCCTCTGGTGCCAATGCCTGCGTTTTGCATTATATCGAGAACAGCCGCCCTTGTAATGATGGTGACTTGATTCTTTTTGATGTTGGCGCTGAATATGGAAATTACAATGCAGACATGAGCCGTACCATACCGGTTAACGGTAGGTTTACACAGAGGCAGCGCCAGGTTTATGATGCCGTTTTGCGGGTTCAACGTGGAGCTTTCGATATCTTAAAACCAGGTACCAATATTCAGGATTACCACAAGGAAGTGGGAAGAATCATGGAAAGTGAGTTGATAGGTCTTGGTTTGTTGGATAAAACTGATGTTCAAAATCAGGATCCAAAGCAGCCACTTTATAAAAAGTACTTTATGCACGGGACCAGTCATCATATTGGTTTGGATGTGCACGACGTTGGAACCATGTATGAGCCGATCCGTCCAGGAATGGTGTTCACCGTGGAGCCGGGTATTTACATCCAAGAGGAAGGCCTAGGGATCCGTTTGGAAAATGATATTGTGATAGAGGAAGATGGATTCTTTGATCTCATGCGCAACATCCCGATCGAGGCTGAGGAGATCGAGGATTTGATGAATCGATAATCTACAAGGGGACACGGAGTTTCGCAGAGTTTTAATTGAGTTTCGCAGAAGCCTAAGTCCAGGCCACTAAGTCCCGGAAGTAAAAAGAAGTCGCACAAAGTTTTTTTGTGCGACTTCTTTTTTGCTATTGTAGCATATTTGGTCAGGTCGTCCAATTTTTTTTCGTAGGAGAGGCTCTGTGGAACTCTTTTTAAACTCCTTTAACTCTGTGTCCCATTTTACGCCGCCACAGCCTCTTTTTTCTCCTTTTTCGTCAGCTTATCCATGATGACTGCTATGGCCCCGTCGCCAGTGATGTTGGTGGCTGTGCCGAAGCTGTCTTGGGCTAGGTAGAGGGCGATCATGAGGGAAATCAATACGTCATTGAAGCCCAGCATGGTCTGTAGCAATCCCAAAGCTGCCATTACTGCGCCACCAGGTACTCCAGGTGCAGCAATCATGGTCACGCCCAATGCCAATATAAACGGAAGAAAATCCATTAGCTGCACGTCCATACCGTTGACTACCATGATGGCTAGGGCGCAGGCTGTGATGGTGATGGTGGAGCCCGACAGGTGAATGGTGGCACAAAGCGGTACCACAAAGTCAGCAACAAAGCCTCTAACCCCGTTCTTTTTGGTTTGCTCTAAGGTTACGGGAATAGTAGCCGCCGAGGATTGCGTTCCCAAAGCTGTAAAATACGCTGTCATCATGTTGCGGATCATGGTGAAAGGGTTTCTTTTCGATATACTTCCTGCGATAAAATACTGGGTGGTAATGACCGTAAACTGCAGGAGGATGATGACGATAAAAACTTTAAAGAAAACTCCCATGATCTCACCCACCTGACCTGCAAAGGCCATGTTTGCGAATATTCCCATCACATGGAAAGGAAGAAGTGGGATGATGATGGCTGTGATCATCTTGGTGATGATTTGCTGAAACTCGTTCATGACCTTTTTAAGCCCGTTGCCTTCAATGGCAGCTATGCCTATCCCTAAGGTAAAAGCGATCAGCAAAGCTGTCATCACCCCCATAATAGGTGCCATTTCCACTACAAAAAGCGGTTCCACCAAGGAATTTTCAGGATTGTCCATGTTTCCGATGGAAAGTGAGCCCGGGGTAAGGATGTATTGGAACATACTTGAGCCAGCTCCAAAAGTCAACAAGCCCGAAAAAACTGTAAATCCATAGGCAAGCAATGCGGTAAGTCCGAGGGTTCGGCCGGCCCCTCTTCCAAGGTCACCGATGCCAGGGACGATAAAACCGATGATGATGAGTGGGATGGCAAAGCCGAGGAAGTTTCCGAAGATGCCGTTGAAGGTGGCAAGGACGGCGGTGAACATTTCGGGGAGATAAGAGCCGATAAGGATACCGACAATGATGGCTAAGATCAGGCGGGGCAAAAGGCCTATTTTCTTCATGAAGTCAAATAATAGATTTTACTGAATTGGTAAAAATAAGGGAAGTAGGGGAGGGGAGAAAGGAAAAGTTGAGAAAAGACCGAAGACCGAAGACGGAGGACAGAAGAGCCACCAAGGCGCGAGGGCGCAAAGAAAGTTGTTACACTCTAAATTCTTTGGGTCTTCAGGCCTTTGGGGTATATAAAAATTGATTTGAATTCAAATCAAAATAGAGTAAAATTGATTTGAGTTCAGATCAAAGATTAATTAACTGCCACAACTGTGGGAATGGTCAGTGACTCCTGACCTGGTGGGAATTGCCTCGAATGCACGAATTTAAATGGAGTCAGAGACTCCTGACTCAGGGTTCCAGGTCAGAGACCTGGAACAACCAAGAGTGATATCATTAGTGTAGGATTATAATATTGGGTAATATCCCATATGATTTTCAGATTTTCTTCGGATTTTAATCGGAAGGGAACTGATGATGTAATGAAATGGGATGCTGAATTGTGTAATTTTATGCAAATTTTGTTGGATAGTGCGTATTCATTTGTAAGTGGTCGGGTGTAAGAGTATTTTCGGTTGTATTTATACTATAATCAAAATAACCTAAAACACTTTATATGGGAAAAAACATAGGTTTCACAGCAGGCTTTCAGGGCAAAGTCGATGGGTTTGTTTATTACAAAGTGAATAGTGTCAGTTACGTAAGAGCTAAGCCAAATAAGAGTGGAGGGAAGCGACCTTCCTCCCAAGTTCAGAAAATCAATCAAAGCAAATTTGGAGTTGCATCAACTTTTATGAAAAAATTTGCTCCGATAGTTCGGTTTGGGTTTCAGAATGAGGTGCTGGGCATGCGCTCTGCAATAAATGTGGCTGTGGGGTATGCCCAAAGCAATGCCATAATTGGATTGACAAGTTACTATAGGATAGACCCTCAGAGGGTCTTGGTAAGTAAGGGGAATCTGGAAGGGCCAATGGAAGCCAAAGTGGCCTGGAAGGATGATGCTACCGTCTTCTTCACCTGGAAAAATAATTCTTTTATGGGCTCAGCCAAACCTATTGATAGAGTGATGTTGGTATTGGTGCACGAGAAGGAAAACTGGCAGGAGTATGTCTTGGAGGGGAATGGAAGGCTTGAAGGTGCCCAAGAACTCAAACTTCCTTATCCCGGCAAGTGGCAAGGTCAGACCTATGCCTATATTGCTTTCAGTAGGTACAGTCCGGGAAAAAAAAGGTACTGGATTTCAAATAGCGAATATTTGGGGATGATATAGAAGAAGAGAAAAGAGAAAGGGGGGGTAAAAGCCACGAATGCACGAATTTATAATGAAGTCTGAGACTCCTAACTCAGCAGTTCCAGGTCAGAGACCTGGAATAACCAGAACTTGAAGGTAATCAGGATGTAATTAGCCCCAACCATTTTTACTCGTAATCTGTTTAATAAGTAAAATTAAATTGCGATGATTTCTGAAACTCAGAGAGATGCTATCATTAGGGTGCTGCAACCGCTGGGCCCTAAATCCATCAGTGTTTTTGGTTCCTACGCCAGGAATGAAAATCACAGTGGAAGTGATCTTGATGTTTTGGTTGAATTTCAAGGCACTGTAAATCTTTTGGATATCATCGGTGCTGAAATGGAATTGACGGAAGTACTAGGTGTGCAGGTGGACCTCTTGACCAAGCAGGCTATTTCTCCTAGACTTATGGGCCATATTAATGAGAGCATCCACGAAATTTTTTATGCAGAAAAATGATTTGATTTTTTTATATCACGTCCAAGGGAGCATTCATAAGATTCAAGCCTATACAAATGGAATTTCCGAAGGGGAGTTTCTAAGCAACTCTCTTATTCATGATGCCGTAATTAGAAATTTTGAGATTATTGGGGAGGCTAGTAAGTATCTTTCCGAAGAACTAAAACGCAAGCATCCACAAGTGCAATGGAAAAGAATTGCAGGAATGAGAGATAAACTAATTCACGGTTATTTCGGCGTGGATCTGCTGGCCGTTTGGGCGGTGGTGACTGACATCCTTCCAGGTCTTGATAAAGAAATAAGCCAAATTATTAATCAGATTCGACCGTAGTGTTTGTGAAAAATACTGCCTGAATAGTTAAGGAGGGATTCAGAGACTCCTGACTCAGTGGTTCAGGTCAAATTGCCACGAATGCACTAATGTTTAATGGAGTCAGGAACCTGGAACAGCTGCAACCCATCTCTTTGCGCCTTAGAGTCTTAGTGGCTATTTTAAAACACAACCAAAAAAAACAAAACCCCGGACTTTACAGCCCGGGGTCTTTAATTATGGTATTTCCTAAAGGAAATTATCCGATAGAGATTCTCTTAAAGTCTACTACGGTCAATCCTTTGGATACGCTGTCAAGGTATTGAGCGATGGTCTTGCTGTTGTCTTTCACAAAAGACTGGCTCAACAAAGTGTTTTCTTTGTAGAACTTCTGCAATTTACCCATGGCGATTTTCTCAAGCATTTCTTCAGGCTTGCCTTCTTGTCTTGCTTGGTCTTTACCCACTTCGATTTCTCTTTCTACAGTAGAAGCGTCCACGCCGTCCTTATCAACAGCTACAGGGTTCATGGCTGCAATTTGCATAGCCACGTCTTTGCCTGCTTCTTCTACATCAGAACCGTTTACGTTAGTCAAAGCTACCAATACACCTAATTTACCGTTAGAGTGGATATATGGAACTACAGCTTCGCCTTTTACGATTTCGAAGTGGCTGATGTCGATTTTCTCACCGATTTTACCAGTCATTTCGATGATTTTTTCACCTACTGTAATAGACTCGTAAGGAAGGGCCATGATTTCTTCTTTGGAAGAAACGTTGTTTTGCTCAGCCAGATCAGCGATTGAATTGGCGAAAGCGCCGAATTCTTCATTTTTAGCAACAAAGTCAGTTTCGCAGGTCAAGGAAAGGATGATACCTTTGTCGCCGCTCACTTTAGTCACTACTACACCCTCTTTGGTTTCACGGTCAGCTCTGGAAGCAGATACTTTTTGACCTTTTTTTCTAAGGATATCTACAGCTTTGTCGAAATCGCCTTCAGCTTCGGTAAGGGCTTTTTTACAGTCCATCATACCGGCTCCGGTCATTTGTCTTAGTTTGTTTACCTCTTGTGCAGTAATAGCCATTTTTATAGGAGTTAAAATGTGATATTAAATTTCTTTATGGGCCGCTTGTTGCCATTTTCCCTAACTTTCCTGTTGGTGGGTTAGGAAGACCGAAGACCGATGACCGAAGAGGGCTTGAAGGGAGACTTTACCCACCTTTTCTATGGTCACAGGACTTACTGGCAATTAAGCGGGATTTAAGGCCTGTGGGGCAGGGCCGCCACAGGGGGTAATAACGAAAAATTGAACATAGGTAAGCTTACCGTATGTTCAATTTTTCATTATCAAATAATCATAGTGGATTACTCTTTGGTGTCAGCGTCAACGGCTCTTTTTGCCTCTTCTTCTTCGGCAAGTTTAGAATCGTCCTTGTCTTTCTTTCTTTCAGATAGACCTTCTTCGATTGCAGAACCGATAGCTTTCACTAGCAAAGAGATGGATTTATACGCATCGTCATTGGCTGGGATAGGGAAATCCACCTCGTTAGGGTTGGAGTTTGTATCTACCAATGCGAATACAGGGATACCAAGCTTTTTTGCTTCTGAGATAGCGATGTGTTCTCTTTTGATGTCCACTACAAATAGGGCCGCAGGAAGACGGGTAAGGTCGGCAATACCGCCCAATACGTTTTCAAGCTTCTCTCTTTGTCTGGAGATCATCAAACGCTCCTTCTTAGCAAGGTTTTTATAAGAGTCATCCTTTGACATTTTGTCGATGGTAGACATCTTCTTCAAAGACTTGCGGATAGTAGCAAAGTTGGTCATCATACCGCCCAACCATCTTTCGGTGATGAATGGCATGTTGAGTCTTTTTGCTTCTTCAGCTACTAAGTCTTTCGCCTGCTTTTTGGTAGCAACGAACATGATTTTCTTTCCTGATCTTACGATCTGCTTGATTGCGTTGGATGCTTCTTCAAGGCAAACGAGCGTTTTGTTTAGGTCGATGATATGGATGCCATTCTTCTCCATGAAGATGTATGGCGCCATTCTAGGATCCCACTTTCTTGTTAAGTGTCCAAAGTGAACACCAGCATCCAGTAAGTCTTTATATTCTATATTAGCCATTATTGATATATAAGTATCTTAAAATATATGTTGAAACAAGCTTCCAGATTAACGCTTGGAGAACTGGAATCTTCTTCTTGCTTTTCTTCTACCTGGCTTCTTACGTTCTACCATTCTTGGGTCACGAGTAAGGAAACCTTCCTTCTTCAATGCGCCTCTGTGCTCTTCGTTGAACTGGCAAAGGGCTCTAGAGATGGCCATACGAACAGCTTCCGCTTGTCCTTTGATACCACCGCCGTCTACATTGATATTGATGTCATAGGCATCGTTCTCGTTCACTAGAGCGAGAGGTTGCTTCACAACAATTTGATGCAGGTCGAAAGGGAAGTAAACTTCAAGAGATCTGTTGTTAACAGTGATCTCACCTTTACCAGGCTGCATGTAAATTCTTGCTACAGACGTTTTTCTTCTACCGATTGTATTGATAACTTCCATTAGGTGCAGAATTAAAATTTAACTTCTTTTGGTTGTTGCGCTTCATGAGGGTGCTCGCTTCCGGCATATACGTGCAGGTTGCCGTAAAGCTTTCTGCCCAATCTGTTTTTAGGCAACATACCTCTTACTGCTTTTTCAACTAGGATGATTGGAGATTTCTCCATCAACATCTTTGGAGTAGCAATACGCTGACCTCCTGGGTAGCCAGTGTGACGAACGTATACTTTCTCGTTCCACTTTCTTCCGGTTAGTCTAACTTTGTCTGCGTTGATGACAATCACATTGTCGCCGCAGTCTACGTGAGGGGTAAAGTTTGGTTTGTGCTTACCTCTCAAGATTTTTGCTACCTCACTTGCAAATCTACCAAGTACTTGGGACTGGGCATCCACTACGATCCAGCCTTTCTGTACAGTAGCGTCGTTTGCCGATATGGTCTTATAACTTAAAGTATCCACTGTGTAAATGTTTAATAATTAGCTTGTTAAATACATTTTTCCCTCAAAAAGGGACACAAAGATAGAAGCTTTTCAATTCTAATGCAAAAGAATTGGAAGTTTACTGCCTAATTTTCACCGAAATAGCTAAAAAAGCCTTCGGGTTTATCGTGCGGTTTTTTCCAACTGCTTGATCAATACAGCGAAATCCTTCGGGTAGGGGGCCGTCACCTCTATTCGGGTGCCGTCTGTGCCATCAAACCCAATGGCGTACGCATGTAAGGACACTCTTTGCATGATTGGAAGCTCATCGGTGCCTTTTTTCAGGTTGAATCGTCTTTTTAGGTCTGAAAGGTATAGGTTCTTGCCTCCATACGTCTCATCACCGCAGATGGGGCTCTTCAGGTGGGCAAGATGCACCCGTATCTGATGGAGTCTCCCGGTGACCGGCTTGCACTCTATTAAAGTGTGTGCATAGTAGGTCTTTAGGGTGTTGAAGTAAGTGGTGGCTTGTTTGCCTTCCTTGTTTACCTTGGCGATTCCTTTATTGGTGGCGACCAGGTTGCGGTCCACGAGCAAGTTGTCGTACTCATGTATGCCCTCTGCCACGGCATGGTAGATTTTGTCGACTTTTCTGTGTTCAAACTGTATCGCAATATTTCTATAAGCCTCCTGGTTTTTGGCTATTACCAGGCATCCCGAAGTTTCCTTGTCTAATCGATGACACACCTGGGCATCAGGGGTGTACATCTTGGCCAAATGCAGGATGTTTTGCGCTTCATGTCTATCGTCTAAGGTCGATAGATAGGGAGGCTTGTTGATTACCAGGTAATCGTCGCTTTCAAACAGGATAAGGTCCTCAAAATCTATTTTCTTCATGCAGCTCGCGCCATTCCAATTAAGGCGCAAAATTAAGGGGAAAAGAAATGGAATCAAAATTATATTTTGGAAGAGACGAGTTTAAAATGGGACACAGAGTTTAGACAGAGTTTTAAAAGGAGTTTCGCAGAGGCTGCTCTTCGCGGAGGTTCTTTACCACAGATAACACGGATTGGCAAAGATCATATAATTTCACGCGGCGACCGCAAAGGGATTCGTAACGGGCGCAGCGGGAAACATGGCTTCGAGGAGGAATAGTTTAAAAAGTCGATGGTTGATTCCGGAATCCCATCAATGATTTTTCGCCCATCTTCAGCATACTTGGTAAATTATGGAATTGAGCTTGGGCATCAAGTCGCTAATTTTGACCTTGGACTTTCCATTACCAACAATTCCGAACTGGCCCTCAACAGAACTTTTCATACTGTAATAGTAGGACTCAAGACAGTCTAAAGGATTAGATTATAGATCGATTGGATGAACATGCTTAATCCATGCTTTCAGGATTTGATGTTGAAGAAGGGGGATGGGCCTTTCTGGAGATGAAACAATAATAATAGTTAAAGAAAATAGCTCAGGAAAACACCCGAGCCATTTTTTTTAAACCATACAAACAAATGAGTACTTTATTAAAGTCTATTGTTATTAAAAGTTTTCTAGCGATAAATTGTTTTTGGGATGTTGGTTTTTCGAGGAATTTTTGTTTAAAATAATTAATCTAATGACCTCTGGAACTAAAGTATATGCTTTTACAATCCCTTCTTAAGCCGGGAATTCTACTCTAAACTTCACCTGTACTCTGGAAAACATGGGTATGCCTTCACTTCCGGGCTCTGGATAAATTGTCCCGCCTCTACTATATAGTATAGACCCTTCTTTGTCCTCCTTATTGAAAACCCATTCATCAGAAGTTGCAAATTCATTTGTTGCTATGATTCTACCGTCTTTATGGTCATAGAAATGGATGATTTTGGTTAATGGAAAGCTTTCCGTTTCCCAGGTCAAGGGAAGATCGTTTTGCTCTACATTTGGGGTTACCTCACTTTGGTAATGGATTTTATATTTCTCTTCCTCATTGTCATGATCGTATTCAACTATCCGATAAAATACATCAGCACTGCCTTGCCGGGGATCTGTAATATTTCCGCCTTGTAGCCAATGGTTTTCCAAAAAATTGAGTAACTGCACTTCGTAGATCATAAACTGACCAATTCTGACATCTTGTTGTACTACCCTTTCTTGGGCTGAAGGCCCTATGGTCAAGCTGATAGTGTATATTCCCGGTTCGTCATAAGAAATACTTGGTTCGCGCAGGTTGGAAGTTTGGCCATTGCCGAAGTCCCATTGGTAATTGGTCTCCTGGCTTACATGGGCAAACCTGATGGCTTCTCCTACAGTAAAGTATTCATCCTGTAGGGTGAATTCGGGTGCTGATGGTGTTTCTTCAGGGTTACAACCTGAAATGAGGAAAATGATGAGAAAGCTTAAAAGTAAAGAAGGTTTCATCCTATTAAAATAATTTAATGAAACGGGAAATTAAGGGATTAATTAAAACTATCCAATTAATTTAGGCCATCTTTGGGAAACTAGAAAAGATTTATGCCCCAGGCAGAGAAAAACTAAAAGTCGATCCCTTGCCAATCGTACTTTCCACTTTAATCTTACTTTTGTGGCCTTCGAGGATATGTTTGACAATGGCGAGGCCAAGACCGGTGCCGCCGCCTTCCCGGCTACGGGACTTTTCGACGCGATAGAACCTTTCGAAGATGCGCTTGAGATCTTCCTCAGGGATGCCCTTGCCATTGTCCCTGACGCTCACATGAAGCTTGTTCTTCTTTTTCTCTAATTTTATCACGACTTCCCCTCCGTCATGGTTATACTTTATGGCATTGGAAATAAGGTTTTGGCAGACACGATAGACTTTGTCCTTGTCGGCATGGGTGATGAACTTATCGTTTTTGTCAAAATAGAATCTGACTAGGACATCTCTACGATCGGCCTTATTCTCCAATTGTTCGATGACCTCAAGGATCATGTTCTTGAGATCGAAGTTCTCGAAATGGAACTTCACCACTCCATTCTCCATACGGTTGAGGGTGAGTAGATCCTGCACAAGTTTGTCTAGAGAGTTGAGGCTTTTGGCAGCCCTTTTCAAAAACTTATATCTTACTTCCTCATCCTCCACTGCTCCGTCAAGCAAGGTGTGTACATAGCCCTGGGCGGCAAAAATTGGCGTTTTCAGCTCGTGGGAGATGTCGGCAATGAATTCTTTCCGGAAAACAGCGTTTTTTTGCAGGGTCTCGATTTCCTTGTTTTTGGAAATCGCATAACTGTTGATCGTCTGGTTAATCTTGCGCAGCGGGGAGATGGATGTTCGGTAGGAGTGTTCGGAGATATCCGAAAGGTCTTTTTTCTGCACCTTTTCCAGCAGATGGTAGATATTGGAAATTTCCTTGAAAATGAGGAATTCCAAGGTGATGTAGGTCAGTATGTAAGGCAGGGAAAAGGACAACACGCCCGCTACCACCAGAAGGGTGGGCGTGGCGTCGTCCAATAAGGATAGAAAAGCAACCGTCAGGGCTGCTATGGCCAAGGCCAACAGGAAGGAAATCCCCCTGGAAGTGGTCAGCATTTTAGTTCAATTCAAATTTGTACCCTACTCCTTTTACAGTAGTGATGTAGTCGTCCCCGATTTTTTCCCTTACTTTTCGGATGTGTACGTCCACGGTACGGGCAAGTACAAAGACATCAGCTCCCCAGATGTTCTGCAAGAGATCATCTCTACTGAAGACCATATTAGGGTTTTTGGCTAGAAAATACAATAGTTCGAATTCTTTTTTGGGCAGGGTGATGGTTTTGCCGCTTTGGTCAATGGTATAGCTGGTGCGGTCAATGACCAAATCTTTAATCTTGATCTGGGAGACTTCTTTCTCCTTTTTGGATTCCCTTCTGAAAAGGGCTGCTATACGGCTAAGAAGTGCACGAGGTTTAATAGGTTTGGTGATGTAATCATCTGCTCCCACGTCGAAGGCTGCCACTTCGGAATACTCTTCCGATCGAGCAGTAAGAAATATGATGAAGGTGCTTTTTAGGTCAGGTATCTCCCTGAGCTGCCTGCAGGTTTCAACCCCGTCTTGTAGGGGCATCATGATGTCGAGAAGGATTACTTCAGGTTTGAAGCGGATGGCTGTTTTGACTGCTTTTACTCCATCAGAGGCGGTCTCTACTTCATAGCCTTCTTTTTCTAAATTGTATTTCAATAAATCAATGATATCAGGTTCGTCATCTACGACTAAGACCCTGACCTTGCTTTTTTCGCTCATTGGTGATTGATTAGTGTGTCATGTTAAACCTGCCAGTTTTGGTATCTTGGCAGGTTTTCAGGTTTGAATACAATGCTAATTTAGAAAAAAGAATGGCAATTATAATACTAAACCAAAAGCCAAGGGCTTCCTGTCTTAAGGTGCGGAGGGTTAATGTTAAAGTAATGTTAATGGAAGTTGAATTAATTATTACGCAATCCGCGGGCTTCGGTTATTTCCATGTCCAGGGCACCTACCACGAGGTTGGCTTTGATCTTCACTGGAATTTTGTTTTTGTCGTCTGTTATCCAGACTTTAATGGGATTGTCGCCACTGAATAGCTTGTTATTTGGCATTATTGGCGAAAATTTATAGGTCTCATAGGACCCGATACGAGTGTCCAGCTTTTCTTTGCCCTCGAATATTAACTTTAGGTTATATATTTCTTTATCGAAAAAACCCTTGATATTAACAGTCTCTCCCGGCTTGATCCTGGACAGGTCCATGGTCCTGAGCTGGTAGAAGCCGCTGACCATGTCTTGCACATTCGGAGGGATCTCGTAAGACTGAGTTTCGACCACATTCTTGTTTTCTCGGTCAAAAAGCTTCACGTTAGCTTTTTTGCCCCTATGATCAAAATCCACAATTTCGTGTTTTCGATAATTTCCTTCTTCTATATGTCTATAAGACCGGTGTGGGATAAGTTTGGCGGTATCCAATAGGGTTCCCCAATTGTCCTTGACCTTAAAGATTTTGAAGATGCTCAGGGTTTTACCATACACATCGATCTTATAGGCCGGTCTGTTGTTGATTTGCTGAATTTCGGGGCTGGTTACCATCTTGGCCTCTGCGGCATTGAAAAAGAGGTATTTCACCTTGAAGGTGAGCTCTTCCCCATGAGAAAAAGCCTCGTTTCTGGCCATTGACCCGGTATCGGCCCCTGTCAGCATGATCAAAGAAATAAAAAAGAGAAGTGTTATTCTTATTTGCATGTTTTTTATTTCAATTGCTCTTTCTAACTCCAATGTTAATGGAAATGGTTCGCAATGTCACGTATCTCAGTGTTAAAATTACTAAATAAGTTTCGTTCAACAATGCTTATTTTCTATTGATAATCCCCTTGCGAATGTTTACTTTCACATAATATTTATACGTCAAAAACTACAAAATCATATATGAGCGCAAACGCAGAAAAATTAAAAGCTCTTCAACTTACCATTGATAAGCTTGAAAAGACCTACGGCAAGGGTACGGTGATGAAACTTAGTGATAATCACGTACAAGATGTGCCTGCGATTTCCACCGGTTCCTTAAGCCTTGATATGGCTTTGGGTGTAGGGGGGATCCCTAGGGGAAGGATTGTTGAGATTTATGGACCGGAATCTTCCGGTAAAACGACCCTTTCCATGCACTGCATAGCCGAGGCGCAAAAGGCCGGCGGTCTTGCGGCATTCATAGATGCCGAACATGCTTTCGACAAGTCTTATGCCGAAAAGCTTGGAATCGATACTGAAAATCTCTTGATCTCTCAACCTGACAGTGGTGAGCAGGCATTGGAAATCGCTGAACACCTGATCCGTTCGGGTGCTATTGATATTATTGTGATTGACTCCGTGGCAGCATTGGTGCCAAAAGGAGAACTGGAAGGCGAAATGGGAGACAGCAAGATGGGCCTTCAGGCGCGATTGATGTCCCAAGCGCTTAGAAAACTTACTGGTGCCATTCATAAGACAGGTTGTTCCTGTATCTTCATCAACCAGTTGCGAGAGAAGATCGGGGTGATGTTTGGTAATCCAGAAACCACTACCGGTGGTAATGCCTTGAAATTCTATGCATCAGTGAGGTTGGATATTAGAAGAATCGGTCAGATCAAGGAAAGTGCTGACAACATTTTGGGTAACCGTACCAAGGTAAAAGTGGTGAAAAACAAAGTTGCACCTCCGTTCAAGGTTGTTGAATTCGACATCATGTACGGTGAAGGTATCTCCAAAGTCGGTGAAGTAATTGACCTGGGTGTGGAATTTGAAATCGTCAAAAAAGCCGGCTCATGGTTCTCTTATGAAGGTACAAAGTTGGGACAAGGCCGTGACGCGGTGAAGAATCTACTTTTGGACAATCCTGACTTGATGGAAGAATTGGAGAAAAAGATCAAGGAGAAAGCTGGTATATTGGCCGGAAAAGAAGTGAAAGAAGCTCCTGTGGAGGGGTGATTTAAATAATCTTTAATGAATGGGCACAGAGGTAGTCGAGTATTCGACTGCTCTGTGCCTTTTTTCGTTGTAAAGTTATAAGAACAACTACCTGTTCAAAGGAAAATGCGGTTAAAGGTAAGGAGGAATATTTAGCTCTATATGATAGGAGTTCTATCACCTAATTCTTTTGTTTTGGATATTTTTTTGTAACTTAATTTCCTTAAAGGATCTTTTTACTCACTGGTAGGTTTGCGAATAATAAACTGCCAGATTAAAAAAAATAGGTATGAAGTTAAAATTACTTTTCGTAGCCGTCTTCGCAGTTGGTTTTTTGTCTTGCGACACGGGTGAGAATGTACCCGCTACTCCGGCAGACTTTGAGTTTGCCCAAGAAATGTTTATGGTAAGAGAGGAAATTCGATTTGCGGATGTCCCGGCAGGGGCAGTGGAATATAACTGGGAATATGGGGAAAGAGGAATATCAGAGGTTAGATTGCCACGTTTCTCTTTTAACAACCCTGGTTCGTATCCAGTCACCTTAACAATTAAAACGCCTGGGCCTCAAACCCATACTGTAACAAAAGAAATTAAAATAGGCCAATATTACATTCATCAGTTATCGATTGAGCGGGTTCAACAGGACTACGAGCTTAGAGAAGAAGGAGATACGGAATTGTATATTGTCGTTTCCAGAAGAACGGAGGAGATAGAGGAAGTGGATAGGGTGACGGGGCTTACTGCTGATTTAAATAATCTGCCTGTCACTTTTGATTTGGATGGATTAAAATATGATGCGGGGCCAGAACACAGTATTGTAAGGATTTATGATGCTTCGAATAACTCCCTTATTGCTGTGCATGATCAATTTGGAGCTGCTTCGGCGTTTGGAGATGTGGAGCCAACAGGGGAATATGACCATGAAATTAGGTCCTCAAGTATTTTAGGGACCAGAATGTTACTGAGGTATAATGAAGGGGAATAAATTAAACCCTCATTTAATATTAATAGAAGCGCAAATCTAAGTTTGCGCTTTTTTTATTTTGGATGGGCTGATCTCTCAAAAAATGTTAATGCCGTAATAATCAGTTGTTTTAAGGAGTTGAGATAATGTGACTATAGCATTTATCATTAAGGTTATGATCAGAACATTATTTATAGCAGCGGTTGCTGTGATGATTACCTTTGGCGTGCAGTCCCAGGACAAAGAGACTTATGCCGAAAAGCTTGGGTGGGAAAAAGGGGACAGGGTGCTGATCCTCCACATCGACGATGCAGGCATGTCCTATGATTCGAACCTAGGCACCATCCGGGCGCTGGAAGAAGGCGCGGCCAATTCGGTAAGCGTGATGATGACCTGTCCCTGGGTTCCAGGGTTTGTGAAATATTTGAAGGAAAACCCCGCAGTTGACGCAGGTTTGCACCTGACCATGACTTCGGAATGGGAGGACTACAGGTGGGGGCCTTTGGTGGGCAAGCCGGCTGCTCCCGGCCTGGTGGACGAGGAAGGTGCCATGTGGCGCAACAAAAGGCTGTTGAAGGAAAATGCCTCTGGGGATGAAGTGGAAATGGAAATCAGGGCCCAGATCGAAAGGGCAAGGGAGATGGGCTTTGAGCCTACCCACCTGGATTCCCATATGGGCGCATTGTTTTCTTCTCCCAAATTCATCAAAAAATATGTGGAGCTGGGAATAGAGTACCAGATCCCAATCATGTTGCCCGGCGGCCATAGTACGGCCCTGAGTAAGCAGTTGATGGATGAAGGTTCGAAAAGCGTATTCTCCGTGCCGGTGGAAGTGCGGATGGCCAGGATGGTAGGCAAACGTGTTTGGAACAAAGGATTACCGGTATTGGATGACCTTCACAGCGTGAGCTACGGCTGGAAGTTGCCCGAGGGTGTGGAGGCTACGGACGAGAACCTTCAGAAGATGAAAACCGAGCGGTACATGGAAGACCTTCAGGAACTTCAGCCTGGAGTGACCATGGTGATCATGCACTGTACGGATACTTCAGAGAACTTCGACAAAATTTCTGCTTCTGGAGATTCCAGAAGAGGAGATCTGCTGGCCATGCGGGACCCTAAATTCAAAGAGTTTATTGAAGATGAGGGTTTTATCCTTACCACCTGGAGAGAGCTGAAGGAAAGAAGAGATAGTGTGAAGTGAATTTGAATGGATGTCAGATGTCGGATGACCGAGGTATGACATAATGACCAAGATGTGATTCGTAAAGCGCCCTTACTTTGACCGAAGCGCAGCGGAGGGGAGAAGTCTCAAATGTGCCATCATACAACACCCGATCCGTCATCCAGCATCCGATCTACAAATAAACCCAATTTACCAAGGTATAGGTAAGTAGGCAAATAATTAATACGGAGATCAGGTTGAGGATGATACCGGCTTGGATCATGTCTTTCATTTTGATAAAGCCACTTGAAAACACTATGGCATTTGGGGGAGTGGCGATGGGTAGCATGAAGGCAAAACTGGCCGAAAGAGTTACAGGAATCACCAATAAATGAGCGGGGATATTCAATCCGGAGGATATCCCAATTACTATTGGGATAAATAAGGTCGTTAGAGCTACATTACTCATCAATTCGGTCATAAATAGTGACATGAATGTCAGCCCGGCAATAAGCACCCAAAGGTGGAGCTGATCAAAGTTGCTTACTAAAATACCCACCTGCTCTACTATCCCTGATGCTTCCATGGCTTTTGCCAAGGATAATCCGCCTCCAAAAAGCAAAAGTATACCCCAGGGGAGTTTGTCCATCTGTTTCCAGGTGATCAGCTTTTGAGCGCCTTCTTTGTCAGCCGGTACCATAAACATGAGCATTCCACCTATTAAGGCGATGTTGGTGTCATTGAGAAAAGTGATGCCGAGTTGCTGGTTGATCAGACCTCGGAAAATCCAGGCGGCGGCAGTGAGGACCACGATCAAACTCACCCGCTTTTCGGCTTTTCTCATGGGGCCCAATTCCATCAGCTGTTTGTTGATCATTTCTCCCGATCCGGTAAGGTTTTTCATTCTGTTGGGAAATAGCAGATAATTCATTAAGAAAAACATCAGGGCTAGCATAGTCACTCCTAGGGGTATGCCAATGAGCAACCATTGGTTGAAGCCCATTTCTATTTGGAGAAATTGGCGCATCATGCCTACCATCACGACATTGGGAGGGGTGCCGATGATGGTCATCACTCCACCAATATTCGCCGCATAGGCAATTCCCAACAAGAGGCTCAGACAAAAGTTTTTGAAGCCTTTTTCCTCCATGAGAAAGGGATTTTGGGTCTTCATCAGTTGGATGATGGAAAGAGCTACCGGCAGCATCATTACAGCAGTGGCGGTATTGCTGATCCACATACTCAATATGAATGTGGCAAGGTAAAAGCCTAAGATTATGCCATTAGGTTTAGTGCCTGTAAGGTTTATAAGCTTCAGAGCAATTCGCTTGTGGAGCTGGTTGTGCTCCATGGCCAAAGCAATGATAAAGCCGCCCATAAAAAGAAAAATAACAGGGTCGGAATAAGGTGCTGCAGCACTGGAAATGTTAAAGATCCCTATGGCAGGAAAAAGAATGATGGGCAATAAAGAAGTCGCGGGAATAGGTACAGCCTCGGTAACCCACCAGCTTACCATCCATGCTGCTACTCCCAGCACCCGAAGCATGTTAGGCTCCTGAACCTGGAGACTGATCATATAGAAAAGTAGAAATAGTGCCGGCCCCAAAAGGAGCAGGACTGTTCTGGAAATTCTTGACCGGGACATTCAAATAATTTTAAGCCGAACGTATTGCCTCTACTGGGTCAAGCTGAGCTGCTAAGGTTGCAGGCACAATCCCCGAGACTATGCCAATGGCCGATGATAAGCCTACGCCGAGCATGATGTTTTTGAATGACATGGTGACCTCTAAAGTCCCCAGCGGTACAAATGTGAGCAGGAAGACGATAAAAATCCCCGCCATCCCGCCAAAAAGGCTCAAGAAGGTGGCCTCAAACAAAAACTGAAGCAGTATAAAGTAATTTTTAGCCCCGAGGGATTTTTGAATTCCAATGATATTGGTCCTTTCTTTCACGGAGACAAACATGATGTTAGCAATGCCAAAGCCACCGACCAGAATCGAAAAGCCTCCAATGACCCAACCGGCTATACCTATCACATCGAATATTGACCCAATGGCATTTTGTATGAATTCAGACTTGTTGAGGGCGAAATTGTCTTCTTGAGTGGGTTTAAGACCTCTTTTGCTCCTCATCAGTCCGCTCATTTCGTTTTCCAGGGCAATCAAACCGATATCCTCGTCTCGTCCTTTAGCGGCAATAGTGGGTTCTATTCCAAACTGTCCCACGTTATACATCTTGGTAAAGGCACCAAACGGGACCAAGATGGCCTCGTCTTTGGAGGGCATGTCAAACAAGCCTTCTCCTTCCTCTTTGAACAATCCTACAATGATAAACTTGTTGCCTTTGACCTTAATCTCTTTGCCTAAGGCTTCCTGTCCGGGGTAAAGAGCCCTGGCAATTTTTACCCCGACCAATGCCACGTTTCGGGCTGAATTGATCTCCAATTCGGTAAAAAAGCGGCCATTGTCAACGGGTACCTCATAAACATCTTTATAGTCGAAAACGATGCCTTCCAAGTTGGCCCCCTGGTAGGAGTTGCTACCAGCTTTGATAGTGGCGCTGGCAGAAGCGGAGATCGTGACCCCGTCAGCGTTTTTGATACGTTGCTTCAAAAACTGATATTCCTGAAAATTTGCTGTGGGACGTTGGAAGTATTTCCACCATGGGTATTCGCCGCCTCCGCCGAATGGAAACCGGTCCACTCGGATTACATTAGTACCAAGGAACGAAAAGCTCGATTTGATGTTTTTCTCCAAGGAGTCAACGAGTGTGAAAACTGCAATGATGGCAAAAATGCCAATGGTTACCCCTAAGAGGGACAAAACCGTACGGGTAAGATTGGATTTCAGGGCTTGAATCGCAAACCTGAAACTCTCCCATATAAGTTTGATTATTATCACCTTAAATTACTTTACTTGAAAAACTATTTGCCAAGATAGGTAGAAATGGGCATAAATCTTATTATATTTGCAGTTTTTACGGCAATTGTGCTTTAAAGAAAATACACGCAAACATTTCAATCCAATATATGAAATTATCAGATTTCAAATTCGACGTTCCCCGAAAACTTATAGCCTTATATCCAACCGAAAACCGTGACGAATGCAGATTGATGGTGGTCCACAGAAAGACCGGCGAGATCGAGCATAAGTTTTTCAAGGATATAATTGATTATTTTGAAGAGGGAGACGTATTTGTAACTAATAATACGAAAGTTTTTCCTGCCCGACTATATGGCAACAAGGAAAAAACCGGTGCGAAGATCGAGGTTTTCCTTTTGAGAGAGCTTAACCAGGAACTGAGGTTGTGGGATGTGTTGGTGGATCCTGCTAGAAAAATCAGAGTAGGCAACAAGCTATATTTTGGTGACAGTGATCTTGTTGCTGAGGTAATCGACAACACCACTTCCAGAGGTAGAACTATCCGTTTCCTTTTCGACGGTACCGATGAAGAGTTCTATAAGGCCATCGACGAATTGGGTGAAACCCCAATCCTGAAAGACCACATCGAACGTGCGGTTGAACCTGAGGACAGAGAGCGTTATCAGACTATCTATGCCCAGCACGTGGGTGCGGTAGCAGCCCCGACTGCTGGGATGCACTTTACTCACCATTTGTTAAAGAAATTGGAGATCAAAGGTGTGGAGGTTAGTCCTATCACCCTTCATATCGGTTTGGGTACTTTCAGGTCAGTGGACGTGGAAGACCTTACGAAGCATAAAATGGATTCAGAGAATTATGATATTCCTGAAGAGACCGTTGATTTGGTTAACCGTGCTTTGGACAGCAAAAAAAGAGTAGTATCGGTGGGAACCACATCATTAAAAACCGTCGAGTCCTCCGTGACAGCTAATGGCAGACTTAAGAAGAGTGCAGGTTGGACTGATAAGTTTATTATCCCGCCTTACGAATTTAAGATTGCTAATGCTTTGGTGACCAACTTTCACTTGCCTGAGTCTACTTTGCTAATGACTACAGCCGCGTTTGGAGGCTATGATTTGATTATGAAAGCATATCAGGAAGCTATTAAGGAGAAGTATAAATTCTTTTCCTATGGTGATGCGATGTTGATATTGTGATGATGTTGGGTGTCGGATGACAGATGTTGGATGACGGATGTCCGATGTCGGTTGTCGGATGACTGATGTTATAATATAATAGGAAAGAGCTCTTTTGGGCTCTTTTCTTTTTTTAGAAGTATCCGTAATTTAATATCCCTATTTTTGGAGCATGAAAAGATTTGCCGTAATTGTGGCAGGAGGAAGCGGCACCCGCATGGGGGCGCCTATTGCCAAACAATACCTTTCCATCGGTGAAAAGCCTGTGCTTATGCATACTTTGATGAGGTTTTATGAAACTGACACAAGCATTTCCATCATTTTGGTGTTACCTCCCAGGGATCATGATTTTTGGAAAAAGCTGTGTGAGGAGAAAGGATTTTTAATTGAACACAAACTAGTATCTGGAGGTGAAAGCAGGTTTCAGTCTGTGAAAAACGGGTTGGATGTCATCAGTGAAGCTGAGGGCTTGGTTGCTATTCATGATGGTGTTCGTCCTATTGTAACTCAAGAAATAATCGAAAATAGCTATCAGCAAGCCAGGAAATCAGGTAGTGGTATAGTAGTAGTCCCCCTTAAAGATTCCATTCGTAAAATTGAGCCCGACGGTGTATCCAAATTCGAAAACCGCGATCTGTATAGACTTGTGCAAACTCCACAGACTTTTCAGCTGGGTAAAATAAAGGAAGCCTTTAAAGTTGAGGAATCTACTGCCTTCACCGATGATGCCACCGTGTATGAATACCAAGGCTGGCCTGTGAGCTTGGTGGAGGGTGACCCGTCCAATATTAAGATTACCACTCCCGAGGATCTGGATTTTGCCGAATACATTTTAACCAAGAGGAAACTTTTTACCGAATAAATAGTGTCATTTACCGATTATGCCGAGGGCTTAGTGGAGTGATTGTAGGGGGAGAAAAATTCCTTGTGTAGTTTTGATCATAATCTTATTCTAAAAGCTATGAAAAGGACAAATAGAAGTAACAGCAACCTTACCCTAGGGATGCTTTTTTTGATAATAGGGTTGATTCTGCTCTTGAGAACCATGGGTTTTCTATTCCCATCCTGGGTGCTTACCTGGCCAATGATCTTGATAGCCATAGGTGTTATCAATTTGGTAAGGCATGAATTCCAAAGCGGGTTTGGTTTTGTAATGGTTTTAATTGGTGGGTTCTTTTTACTCAAAAGAGAAATTGGAATTCCTGTGGAGGTGGAGCCATACATCTTACCTGCCGTCTTTATCCTCATCGGGTTTTTCTTTATCCTCAATCAGAGTCGGAGGGGAGCTCTTCCCTTTTATGATTTTGAAAGTTTTGGACAAACCAAAAGAGCAGGCGTTGAGGATGCAACATATGCAAAGCCCCATCCCGATAATGTGAGTGGGCGGACCATGGAAGATTACATTAATGCTCAGGCCTTGTTTTCATCAGTAGAAAAGAGGTCCTTTACTAAGGGTTTTCTTGGTGGAAAAATCTCCGCAATCTTTGGCGGGGTGGATGTTGACTTTTCCAACGCAGACTTAGAAGGGGAGGCAATAATCAATATAGAAATAGCCTTCGGGGGTGTTAAGCTAATTATACCTCCCCATTGGGATGTAGACATTAATGTGAGCAATATTGCTGCTGGCATAGAGGATAAGAGGTCTTTTCCCCATACAAAACCTGATCCAACAAAAGTGTTAAGAATTAATGGCTCCATGATTTTTGGAGGCTTGGAACTTAGGTCTTTTTAATATGTTGAGGTTGTTGCCCAAAGACTGGAGTGGGTGGCTTACCTTCTCCGGTTTTTTGGTTTTAGTTTGGTTCGGGCTGGTTTATCTGTTACAGCACTATGGGTTGGCCTGGAGGTTTGCTATTTATGATGTTGCGCTCCATTTAGGGCTTTTGGCCTTATCTGCTGTGGTATTGGAGAATATTTTCAGATTTTATCGTCCTCAGCAGGGCAATCAGTGGTTGGTGATTTTGATCCCGGTTATTTTAAGTGGAGCTGGGTTAATGTTGGGGAGCTGGTTTCTGAAGTGGATATTTCAACATCAGGAAGCCAGAATATTTTGGAATCATATCCTTCCTGTGAGAGGGATCATCTTTCTGCTGGTCTTGATTTTTGTGAGTAGGATGTTGTTACTTGGGTCAAGATTGATGGAGGAACAGGCACTCAGGCAACACGAGGTATGGCTGGACAAAACCGCAAAGGAAGCAGAACTTTATCATTTGCGCCAACAGCTACAGCCCCATTTTCTATTCAACAGTCTTAATTCCATAAACGCCATGTTAATGTCTCAGCCTGAAAAGGCTAGGGAAATGATTCTCCAACTTTCAGATTTTTTGAGAAACACTGTCAAAAAAGATCATAAACAGTGGGGAACGGTGGAGGATGAAATAATTTACTTGAGACAATATCTTGACATAGAAAAGGTAAGATTTGGACATAGATTAGAGGTACAGGTAAAAGTGGAGGAGGATGCAAAGGTGGGGCGCTTGCCACAATTGTTGCTTCAGCCTCTGATAGAAAATGCCGTCAAGCATGGGCTTTATGGGCTTGTGGATGATGTGACTATTGAAGTAAAGGTAAAAATGGAAGGACAATACCTTACCTTTCAGGTCAGCAACCTATTCGATGGATCTCAAAAGAATTCCAAAGGGACGGGTTTTGGGTTGGATGGAGTGAAAAGAAGACTGTTCTTGATTTTTGGAAGGCACGACCTTTTGCGTACTGATATTGTGGAAGATAACTTTATAGTGACATTGAAAATACCACAACCATGAAAGTGATTTTAGTTGATGATGAGCCATTGGCCATTTCCCTTATGCAGGAATACTTGGAAAGGTATTCAGAGATAGAGGTGATCAAAACCTGTCAGAATGGTTTTGAGGGTTTGAAAGCTATTCAGGAACTAAAGCCTGACTTGGTTTTTCTCGACATACAGATGCCCAAGATTACCGGGTTGGAGATGCTGGAGCTATTGGAAAATCCTCCAGCCATAATTTTCACTACTGCATTTGATGAATATGCGGTGAAGGCATTTGAGGTAAATGCGGTGGATTATCTTTTGAAGCCTTTTTCTCAAGAAAGATTAGCTGCTTCTATTGAAAAGGCTAAAGCCAAAATGGAGAATGGAAACTCAAATAAAGAACTGAAGGATTTGGTTGACCAGAGTTTTAAGGAGAAGGTATCGAGGGTGGTGGTCAAAACAGGTAATCATATCAAGGTGATTCAAGTAGGGGAGGTGCATTATGTGGAAGCTTCCGACGATTATATCTGCATTCATACGGCGGAGGGGCAGTTTTTAAAAACCCAAACCCTAAAGTCTTTGGAAAAGAGGCTGGATGAAAACCAGTTTGTAAGAACACACCGTTCCTTTTTAGTCAATGTGCAGGAAGTGACTAAGTTAGAGCATTATGAAAAGGAAGGGTATTTGGTCGTCTTGAAGAGCGGGGCCAAAATCCCAGTCAGCAAAAGCGGTTATCCTCGCTTAAGGGCTGTCTTGGGAGGATAAAAAAAACTGTCCCGGAGAAACCAGGACAGTTCAGTTAATATTCGTCTTCGTTGAAGAAGAAGTCATCTTTAGTAGGATAATCAGGCCAGATTTCCTCAATATTTTCATAAGGCTCACCGTCGTCTTCAAGTTCTTGAAGGTTTTCTACAACTTCAAGAGGAGCTCCAGAGCGGATCGCGAAGTCAATCAATTCATCTTTGGTAGCCGGCCATGGAGCATCTTCCAAGTAAGACGCTAATTCTAATGTCCAATACATAGTCTTAATAATTTTATGTTGTCCGCCTTAACGGATTGCAAAAATATAAATTCTTTTAAGATTTTAAACTTTAACGGATAAATAGTTTTAAAGGTCTCGCAGAATATAGTTTTTAACGTCCACCTTGCGTTTGTAGGAGGCTATTTTGCGTTGAAGCATAGCGTCAAAACGGTCTTCCGAAGTGCGGAAATTTTCCGAATTGCCTTTTATTGTGTCAAGTTCACGTTGGTCCCTATTTATCAGGTCCTTCAAGAGATGGCTTTTGAGTTGGTTCTGCTCAGCCTGGTCTTTACTTTCAAAATTCTCATGCTTAGACCGGATGAGTCTTTCCAAGAAAGCCTTTTCAAAAACCACATCTGCAAAAAAGACGAAGCTATTAGCAGATTGTTGCGCATCTCTGGGTTTTTTTATTGGAAGTTTTTTCCAATCTAACTGAAGCTTTTTAGCAGCCTCCAAGTTTTCCTTGCTGGTCGGCGCTTTGGCGAGTTTCTTCATTTCGGTAGCCATACTATCCACTTTCTGGATCACCTCTCTTGGGGGGATATACGACTCGGCTTGTGCGACCCTTTTGTATTTGCTGAAAATGCGATTGTTGATCTTGGAAAACTCATCCCAAAGGGGCTGTCTTTTTTCCGCTGGGACTTTTCCCGCCGCTTTCCATTCTTTTTGGATACGCTTACTTATTTCAAAAGCCTGCTTAACATCACGGAGTTCAAACGCTTCCCGGGCCTGGTTTAGCAACGCCTCATAGTCTTTTATGTTTTCCTCTGCCTGTAGAGCCAACCCATCAAAGTAGTCTTTTCTGTTGGCAAAGAAATGCTCAACTGCTTCATTGAATTCTGCTTCGATTTCCTCCTCAAGCTCTTTTGCAACGGGTCCGGTTTTGATCCAACGTAACTTAAGGTTTTTAAACGCTTCAGTCGTTTCCTTCCAATCCGTATTGTTTTTCAAAGCTTCAGCCTCAAGAATCAGTCCTTTCTTGATTTCAAGGTTTCGGGCCCGGTTGGATTGGATGATTTCTTCCAGATATGTTTCCAGGTGATTAAGTTCTTCAATCAGGGGCACAAAATCGCCCAATGCGTCATATTGCATGAGGGAATCCCTCAGGTGTATGAGTTTCATCAGGAAGGAACCTTTGTTTTGGTTCTCTTCAATGTCCTTCTTAAGATTGGCGACCTTTTCTTTGACCAATTCAAAGCGGTCCTCAAAATATTTAATTGTGGAAGCTTCGTCTTCTTTCACCTCGCCGATGACCCTGTCTTCCTGATTTAAAAAGCCCTTAAGATAGACTTTGTCGTCTTTTATGTATCCGTATGGATGCTCCATTGTGATCTAATAGGTTGGTGGTTAGTCTTTATTCCAAAAGTGGATTTCTTGCAAATTAATTAATTCAAAAGCATTTATCCTAAGAAAGCGCTATTTTTGCCATCTTTGTTAGAATTAATTGGAACATAAGATAAAAATAAATTCTATGAGTTCAGAAAAAATCATTTTTTCAATGGCCGGGGTGTCAAAGATATACCCCCCTCAAAAGAAAGTGTTAAAAGATATATATCTATCCTTTTTCTATGGAGCCAAGATCGGGGTGCTCGGTCTCAACGGGTCTGGGAAAAGCTCCTTGCTGCGTATTATTGCGGGTACGGATAAGGAGTTTCAGGGTGAGGTGGTATGGTCGCAAGGCTATTCCGTAGGCATGTTGGAGCAGGAGCCGCAGTTGGATCCCGACAAAACGGTGAAAGAAGTGGTTGAAGAGGCAGTTGCAGAGACGGTAAACCTGCTCAAGGAATTTGAGGAGATCAATGAGAAATTCATGGATCCAGCCTTAATGGAAGATCCCGATGCCATGGATAAACTGATCCAAAAGCAGGGTGAGGTGCAGGAAAAGCTGGATGCTGCCAATGCTTGGGAACTGGATGTGATGTTGGACAAAGCCATGGATGCTTTGAGGCTTCCTCCAAGCGATGCAAATGTGAAAAACCTTTCTGGTGGTGAGAAAAGAAGGGTAGCCCTTTGTAGGTTACTGCTTCAAGAACCAGATGTTCTTTTACTTGATGAGCCTACCAACCACTTGGATGCGGAGTCTGTGCATTGGTTGGAACAACACCTGAAAAATTATAAAGGTACCGTAATCGCGGTTACTCACGATAGATACTTCCTAGACAATGTTGCCGGATGGATTTTGGAACTTGACAGGGGAGAAGGTATTCCTTGGAAGGGTAACTACTCCAGCTGGTTGGATCAAAAGCAGCAGAGATTGAAGCAGGAGGAGAAAACGGAATCCAAGCGCCAAAAAACTCTCGAAAGGGAATTAGAATGGATCCGCATGTCACCCAAAGCCAAGCAATCCAAAGGGAAAGCTCGTCTGAATGCCTACGACAAATTGGTGGGCGAGGAAGCCAAGGAAAGAGAAGCGAAGTTGGAGCTTTACATCCCACCGGGGCCACGTTTGGGTGCCAAGGTGATTGAGGTGAACAATGTTTCCAAAGCTTATGGTGACAAATTGCTATTTGACGACTTATCCTTCAACCTGCCTCAGGGTGGTATAGTTGGTATCATCGGTCCAAATGGTGCAGGTAAATCTACATTATTTAAGTTGATTACCGGTCAGGAAAAGCCAGATGCTGGACATTTTGAAGTGGGTGAAACAGTGAAACTGGCCTATGTGGATCAGGAGCATGACAGCTTGGACGCTGACAAATCTGTTTACCAGCTTATCTCTGAAGGAAGTGAGTTTGTCAAATTGGGCAACAAGGAGATGAATGCCAGAGCCTATGTAAGCAAGTTCAACTTCAACGGTGCTGACCAAGAGAAAAAGGTTGGGGTGCTGTCCGGAGGGGAGCGCAACAGGGTGCATTTGGCTATGACCTTGAAAGAGGGCGGTAACCTTCTCCTGTTGGATGAACCTACCAATGATCTTGACGTGAACACTTTGAGGTCACTTGAAGAGGCACTTGAAAACTTTGGTGGCTGTGCGGTAATCATATCTCACGACAGATGGTTCCTGGATAGAATCTGTACGCATATCCTTGCATTTGAAGGGGATTCGCAGGTGTACTGGTTTGAGGGGAACTTCTCTGATTATGAGGAGAACAAGAAAAAACGTCTTGGGGATGTGACGCCGAAGAGGATCAGGTATAAGAATTTGAAGTAGGAGAAGACGGGTGACCGGGTACGGAAGACCGAAAATAAATGAATGAAGTACACCACCCTCAATTCTTAGAGTTGGGGGTGGTTTGGTTTTTAAGTGATTGCATAAGTTATGGGTGAAAAGTTGATGCAGATTGCGATGTACAGCGTGTCCATTGTGTTTTGGTTATATTTGATAAATAGGTTTTGGTGGGGTATTGAGGTGCCGAGATTTGTTTTGCCAGTCTTGATTATACTGGCTGCTGGGTTGTTCGTTGGGCGAATGATAATGGTAAAGAGGAAGATGTGAATTCATTCTGTGAAAACTGAAGAAAAGCACAGCTTTTGTCATGTTTTGCTGTGTATTAAATAAATATGAGTGCGAAACTAACTTTTTGGCCTTTTAAATGTAGGTGTTATTACGTAAACTTTAGAGTTGATGAGAAAGGGGTTTCGGACTTTTTTCTCCACTATGCTTTTTTACCCTAATGTTATTTTTTATGAAAACCCAACTAGTTTTAATTGCCCTTGTGTCAATTGTTTTTGGTTCATGTTCTTTGGGTGAATCCAAATGTGATGAGGTGTTTGTCAGCACAGTTCCTTTGGATTACCTTAGGCGAAGTTGCACACTGACTGAGGTGGATCAAGAATCAGATGAGGTCTTGGTGGTGATTCGCAATCAAGCCGATCTCAACCGACATATTGATTGTAGTAGTCTCACCATGAATATTAATTTTGAGGAAAGCTTTCTAATCGCTGGCAGAGTGAGGTCATACAATTGTGGATACCTCACTGAGCAGAGTACCATATTGGATTGTGGTAAGTTGGTGCACAGGGTTCAAATACAATCTGAAGACTGTCCGGCTGTCACGGATGTTCCTTTTCTGGTGGTAATTCCAAGGACCCTCCTGGAATATGAGGTGGTCTTGGAGGCTGAGTTTCTATAGGTGTCCGTCAGTTTTCATGTTCTCTGGTTTGGATGGCTCTTTCGGTTGGGATAACTTCCTCCGCTGGAGTGGAGTGCTGAATCAATGAGTCCAGGTCTGGTTGGCCTGCATCTACCCAAGCGGTGTACCAAAAATCAGCTATCATCTTAATAGACCTTTTCATGTGCCTTTCGACTTGGCCATCAAGCATGTCATGGTAGGCTTTTGTAAATTCTTTGGAATAAACCCGTGTGGAAATGCCACCTCTTTCCTCATAGCTATACTTTTTATGGGTGGGAAATTTCTGCGTGAGTTCCTTTTCAAATCTAAGTACGCTGTCCAGTGCCTCATGAGCATAGATTACAGCTTGCCAGGCGGTTAATTGAGGTTGGGGTAGGTATTCGGCCTTTCCGATGAGTAGGTCATAGTCATCGGAAAGCAGTTCCGGAATCCTACTTTCCCAAAAGGCGTGAATGCCTACTTGGTCGGTAAGCTGACCGTTGTAGTTTTTGGTGGTGTGTAGGGGCACGTTGATGTCGGCAAGGTAATGGCCCAGGTCGGCAGCTATCCGGAGTATGGCAGGCTTGTTTTTGGCTTTAAATGCCTCTGTCAACTGCAGTTTTACCCGATAGGCATTCCAGGGGCCGATTCCATACTTGCGTAAGGAATCCTCGGTGTAAGTTTCGACGGCCTGATTCCAGTGTCTGGGAAGTTTGTAAACGGCGCTATCTCCAAAGGCATCGGCATCTATGAAATGCTTTTCGGCCTCGCCAATGACTGCATAGCGACGCCTGTCGGGATTCACTGCGTTTTCGGTGATATATTGGATATTTGCTTTGAAGAAGCCGACCATTTCGGGCGGTAAGGAGAATACCGCCAGTCGGTTGATTCGCTTATGAGCAAAAAATCCCCAAGCCCCTGAGTGGCTGTGGCTGAGTAGGACAAAAATCAACAGGCAGATGGCTTTTTTCATAAAAAAGAGAAGGTTAAAAAGTAATTGCTGATAAAAATACCTAGAATTAAGCGGATTTGAAAGGTTTTATTCCGTACATTTGCAACCGTTACAACGGGTAAATATTTATATCACCATGATTTTGAAGCGATACAAGGTATTAGTTTTTGAAATCCTTTTGCATTTAAAAATTAATCAGTTAAATTTGCACTCCGATTACACAAAGGGACTGTAAACAAGAAATTAAGTAATTATAAGATATGGCAAATCACAAATCCGCTCTTAAAAGAATTCGTGCCAACGAAGCTAAGCGATTGAGAAACAGATACCAGGCCAAGACGACAAGAACGTTTATCAAAAGGCTAAAAAGCACTACTGATAAGGCTGAGGCGCAAGAACTTTTCAAAAAAGTTTCTGGTATGATTGACAAATTGGCTAAGAAGAACATTATTCACAGCAATAATGCTTCTAACAAGAAGTCGAAATTGGCTAAGTTTGTAAATAGCATTGACTAAGATATTGAAAGCATTTTGCTTTTAAAGAAAGCTCCATGAAAATGGGGCTTTTTTTTGTGCCCAATAATTTCTATTTTCATGGACTTTTAAATACTGTAGGAAATATTTTTTACCCCTCCATGGAAAACTTTTCTTCTATCAAAATCTCCGCGCTAGCTGAAGATGACAGGCCGCGCGAAAAACTGTTGCTCAAAGGTAAGGCTGTACTATCGGATGCTGAATTGATAGCCATTCTCATCGGGTCAGGGACCCGGTACATGAGTGCTGTGGACCTTTCAAGGTGTATACTGGCTAGTGTGGATAATGACCTTGCGCGGTTGGCGCGCATGAGTGTGAAGGATCTACAGAAATTTAAGGGAATCGGTGAGGCCAAAGCCATCAGCATTGTAAGTGCTTTAGAGCTAGGTCGCCGCAGAAAGCAAGTGGAGCAGGTTAAAAAGCCCAAGATCAATTCCTCCGCTGATGTGTATGAGATGATGAAGCCTGACCTTCAAGATGAACCGGTGGAGCATTTTTACATTCTACTTCTCAACCGGGCAAACTTGGTGACCAGCAAACATAAAATAAGCCATGGCGGTACGAGTGCCACCATTGCAGATCCAAAGGTGATTTTCAAGCTTGCCTTGGAGCATATGGCTTGCTCTATCATTCTTGTGCACAATCACCCCTCAGGGAACACCAAGCCCTCCCAGACAGACCTTCATCTGACCAAGAAGCTCGCCGCGGTAGGCAAAAATTTAGAATTAAACATATTGGATCACGTTATATTCACCGATGTTGGCTATTTTAGCTTTGCAGATGAAGCAATGCTCTAATATAGTCTATGAATACAAGGAATATTATACTAGCTGTCGTGGCCGTAGTGCTGCTGGTAGCGGTTTTTTATGCCCTCTCTGGGGGCGAAACGCCCGAACAATATCAAGCAAAAATTGAAAAAGAAAGGGACAGACAGTTTAAGTACCTCAAGTATAACGCCGATTCGCCTTTGACCAGTGAGCAGAAAAATGATTTGGTAGAATTGGATTATTATCCCGTTGATCAGCAGTATCGAGTTAAGGGAAGAATGGTGCCTGTGGAGAATCGAAAAATGCTAGAAATTCCGCTTACGGACGGGAATGTGGAAAAGTATATCAAGCATTCCTATGTGGAATTTGAGCTTGAAGGGAGAACGCAAAGGTTGCTTTTGCTTCAATCTCCTCGCGAAACTGATCTTAGGAAATTCTTCCTGGCATTTGCTGATGATACAAGTGCAGAGGAGACTTATGGCGGGGGAAGGTATCTGGATGTCAAGCAGGAAGGCCAACGAACTGTTTTGTTGGATTTCAATTTGGCCTATAATCCATACTGTGCCTATAATCCTGATTTTGCCTGTCCTATTCCTCCGAGGGAAAACTTACTGGAAGTGCCTATCAGGGCAGGGGAGAAAAATTACACCAAATAAGCTTTCTGGCACCGCCAATTATCTTAAATTTGTCAGTTATTGGAATTGGTAACCCAATTTCCACACATCCAAAATCAAGTAGCTAATGGCCTTTTTTACGCGAAAGGCTCCAAATATTTTATTCTTCAATGAAAATTTCAATCAATAGGTTAAAAGATTTCATACTGTTACACCAAACATCTGAGGAGATTGCTGACATGCTCACCCAATCAGGCCTAGAGGTGGAGGGGATCCAGAGGTTTGACTCTGTGCCAGGTGGGCTGGAAGGGATCGTGATCGGAGAAGTTCTTACCTTTGAATCACACCCTAATGCCGATAAGCTTTCCCTTACTACGGTGGATACTGGAAGTGAAGTGGTGCCAATTGTCTGCGGTGCTCCCAATGTTGCCAAAGGGCAAAAGGTAGTCGTGGCAACTGTCGGGACGACCCTTTATCCAAAAGGTGGGGATTCATTTGTAATCAAAAAAGCCAAAATCAGAGGCGAGGCTTCCCAAGGGATGATTTGCGCCGAAGACGAATTGGGACTTGGCGAAAGCCACGCCGGCATCATGGTGCTGGATACCGATTTGCCGAATGGTACTCCTGCTGCCGAATACTTCAATATCAAGCATGATGATGTGCTTGAAATTGGTCTAACGCCGAATAGAGCTGATGCAGCCTCCCATTTGGGGGTTGCAAGGGATCTAAAAGCTATTCTTCGCTCAGAGGTATGCCTTCCGTCAGTTAAAGATTTCGGTGTGGATAACACTTCCCGCACTGTTGAGGTGGAGGTTGAAAGCTCCGAAGATTGTCCCCGATATGCGGGATTAACTATCAGCAACCTGAAAGTGGGGCCTTCACCAGATTGGCTTCAAAACTACCTGAAAGCACTCGATCTGGAACCGATCAACAACGTGGTGGACATCACCAATTATATTCTCCACGACCTTGGGCAGCCATTGCACGCATTTGATGCGGATAAGTTGGCTGGCGATAAGATCGTGGTGAAGAAACTCGCTTCAGGTACTGAATTCATCACTTTGGATGAGAAAGAAAGAAAGCTAACTGGGGATGAGTTGATGATCTGTGATGCGGAAAAAGGCCTTTGCATGGCAGGGGTTTTTGGCGGCTTAGGGTCTGGGGTGACTGAGGGGACTACTGCCATTTTCTTGGAAAGTGCCTATTTCTCTCCTGATGTGATCCGTAAAGGCAGTCAGCATCATGGGTTGAAAACAGATGCTTCTTTCAGGTTTGAGAGGGGAACTGACCCTAACATGCCCATTTATGCCTTGAAAAGAGCAGCTCTTCTTTTGAAAGAAATTGCTGGAGGAGAGATCACTTCTGAGATTGTGGATCTTTATCCAAACCCGGTTTCAGACTTTGAGGTGTCGGTAAAATATAAGAACATTACCCGCCTGATCGGCAAACACATTGACAAAGAGGAAATCAAGTCAATTCTGACTCATCTGGACATCAAGGTGGAGGATGAAACTGAGGAAAGTTTCAAGGCTATCGTGAAACCTTACAGGGTGGACGTTACCCGAGAGGCAGATATTATCGAGGAGATCTTGAGGATATATGGTTTTGAGAAGGTAGAGTTGACTGAGCATTACAGTTCTGACTTCTTGGCTGAGCATCCTGCCAAGGACAGCAATAAACTTCAGTATAGGCTATCTGAACTTTTGGGTGGATTTGGATACCAGGAGATCATTACCAATTCGCTAACCAAGCCGCAATATGTGGAGAAGTCAGGTTACCTGAATGCAGAAGCAAATGTGGAGATCCTCAATAAACTAAGCGAGGACCTTGGAGTAATGAGGCAGACGATGCTTTTCACCGGTTTGGAGGTGTTAGCCCACAACATTAATAGAAGGCAGAAGGACCTGAGGTTTTTTGAATTTGGGACTACTTACAAGAAAATTGCTGAGGGTTACCAGGAAGACCAGGTTTTGGCGCTGTTTCTGACAGGGGACAAGGCTTCTGAAAGCTGGTTGGAGCCCTCCAAAAAGGTTTCCTTCCCTGATCTTTACAGCGTTGTGGAAAGGTTGCTTGAAAAGTTGAGTCTACCTGAGCTGAACATGGAAATTGTCCATGAGTCTCCTTTTGATTATGCGCTTTCTTTATCGCTAGGGAAAAATCCTGTCGGTAAAATTGGGTTGCTCTCTGATAAGGTTTGTAGATTGGCGGAAGTTAAGCAGGAAGTTTTTTATGCCGAGCTTAACTGGGATTATTTGCTGAAGAAGGCCTCAGGTTTGAAAAAATATCAAGAGATTTCAAAGTTTCCTGAAGTGAGAAGGGATCTTTCTTTAGTGATTTCCAAGGAGGTAACTTTTGATCAGATCCGTCAGCTGGCAGTGAAGGCAGGGGGTAAACTTCTGAACCGAATCGGTGTATTTGATGTGTACCAGGGCGATAAGATTGATTCGGATAAGAAGGCTTATGCTTTGAGTTTTTACCTTCAGGACAACGAGAAGACCTTGACTGATAAAGTGATAGAGAAGACTATGGGCAGGTTGATGCAGTCTTTTGAGAATGAGATTAATGCTTTGATTAGAAAATAGAATGATTCACGAAGAACTTGACCGGCTAGAGCGGCTTGCCTACCAGGTAAGCAAAAAGATTCAACATCTTGAGGAGGAAAAAAGCCTTCTCGAGGAGAGGCTTTCTAAGGCCGAGTCCAAGTTGAAGGAGAAAGATGATGCTTTGGATCATTTTAAAAATCAAATTAAAATTAGTAAAATTGTAAATAACATACCGGTGGAAAATATGGAGTCCGCCGAATTGAGAGAACGCATCAATAATTATATAAAAGAAATTGATAAGGTAATTACCTATTTGTCTGAATAATATGAACACACTTTCCATTAAAATAAAAATAGGAGATAGGGAATATCCTATGAAAGTCAAAGTGGAAGATGAGGCCAGGATCAGGCGGGCAGGGAAGCTTATCAACGATAAATTAAAAAGATACAGAGAAGAATTTGGTCTGGATGATAGGCAGGATCTGTTGGCCATGGTGGCCTTTGACTGCATGGTGGAATCCATGGAGCTAGGGGAGACAAACGCTGAGGGCAGTGAAAAGATTGAGTCGACCTTATCCCAGATCAATGAACATTTGACATCCTTGATATAATTGTTGGAAAATTCGCTCCGTTCGGGACTTTTTTGAAAAGCCGGTAGGTCTATAAATCTAAAATATACCTATGGGAGTAACATACATTATTATAGCAGGAGTGGTCGGCCTCATAGCAGGTGGATTACTGGCAGGTTTTTTTATTAAGAGCAACAATAAGAAAATCGAGGAAGAAGCCCGAGAAAAAGCCAAAAGCACCATTCGTGAAGCTGAGCTTACCGGGGAATCCATCAAAAAGGACAAGATCCTTGAGGCAAAGGAAAAATACCTACGCTTGAAATCTGAATTTGAGGAGGAGGTAAGTAAGAAAAAGAACATCCTTATCACCAATGAGGGCAAACTTAAGCAGAGAGAGCAAATCCTTTCGAAGGAAATGGAACAGCTTAAGCGAAAAGATGCAGAGCTAGACAGCAAAAAGGAAAATCTTAATGCACAGCTTCACTCGGTTCAAGTGAAAAAAGATGAGTTGGACAGGGTGACCAACCAAAGGATCTCAGACCTTGAAAAAATTGCTTTATTGACCAAGGAAGAGGCCAGAGAGCAAATCATTGAAATGCTGAAAGACGAAGCCCAAACCAAGGCTTCCTCGCAAATCAAGGATATTCTTGATCAAGCGAAATTGACAGCTACCAAGCAGGCCAAGAAAATCGTTTTGGACACCATCCAGCGTACCGCGACCGAGCATGCAATTGAAAACTGCGTATCGGTCTTCAATATCGAAAGTGACGATATCAAGGGTAAGATCATCGGCCGTGAAGGTAGAAACATCCGTGCATTGGAATCTGCTACTGGGGTTGAAATTGTGGTGGATGACACTCCAGAAGCGATCATCATTTCTGGTTTTGACCCAGTAAGAAGAGAAGTGGCAAGACTATCACTTCACAGATTGGTGCAGGATGGAAGGATCCACCCGGCGAGAATTGAGGAAGTGGTTGCCAAGACAGAGAAAAATATTGAAGAGGAAATTGTAGAGATAGGTGAAAGAACCTGTATTGAACTAGGAGTTCATGGCTTGCATCCTGAGTTGATCAGAATGGTAGGTAGGATGAGGTTCCGTTCTTCATACGGTCAAAACCTCCTGCAACACTCCAAGGAAGTAGCCAAGCTTTGTGCGACGATGGCTGCGGAAATGGGCTTGAACGCCAAGTTGGCTAAAAGAGCAGGATTGCTTCATGACATCGGAAAAGTTTATCCTGAAGAGGCTGAGCTTCCTCACGCTATCTTGGGTATGGAATTAGCCAAGAAATATAAAGAGCATCCAGAGGTAATTAATGCCATAGGTGCTCACCACGATGAGATTGAGATGACATCGATGATCTCGCCTATCGTACAGGCATCAGATGCCATATCAGGCTCTAGACCTGGCGCAAGAAGGGAAATCATGGATAGCTATATAAAGAGGCTTAAAGACCTTGAAGATCTTGCTTTGAGCTTTGATGGAGTGAACAAATGTTTCGCTATGCAGGCCGGTAGAGAGTTAAGAGTTTTGGTGGATGCAGAGAATGTAGACGATAGCACAGCGGGTAAACTATCCTTCGATATTTCCCAAAAAATCGAGAAGGAGATGCAATATCCTGGACAAATAAAAATTACAGTTATACGCGAAATGAGAGCAGTTAATTACGCCAAGTAATAATTGTTCAAAAACAAAAACCTCCTGTTGTAAGTTTTCAATAGGAGGTTTTTTTTGTTTTACACTTTTAGCATCAGCTGTATGGCATTACTTCTAAGCAAAAGGAATTCGTTAAGTTTGCTCTGGTATCAGTTTGCTGTAATGTCAGGATTGAAGGGGCTCAGCAGAGAGGAAACCAAAGTATTGGAAGACTATTTCCCGTATTATCAACAGCTTTCAGAAGGGTTTCAAAAGGAATTCCGTCAACGCTTAGCCCTGTTCATTTGCAATAAATGCTTTTATGCCAGAGGAGACCTGAAGGCGGTGAGTATGGAAATGAAGGTGCTTATAAGTGCCACGGCTGTAAAGTTGCTGTTTGGATTCCCAAAGCATATATTACTGAGACATTTCGATAAGATTGTAATCTACCCTGACCGCTATCTTTCTACCCAGACACGCCAATATCATAACGGGGAGGTCAATCCTCGTTATGGAGTGATAGTTATATCATGGAAAAGTTTTATGAAGGGATTTGCTTTGCCCAACGATGGGGTAAATCTTGGAATCCATGAATTTGCCCATGCTCTCAAGATTGAAAATCAAATCAAGTACAATGGAGAGCACAGCTTTTTGGATAAGGTTTGGTGGAAAAGGTATATTGAGCTGGCCGCAGAGGAAGTTCAAAAAGTAAAACAAGGAGGCAATTCATTTTTCAGATTGCAGGCTAGTGAAAATATCCACGAGTTTTTTGCAGTATCTGTGGAGGCGTTTTTTGAAAAAGCTTCAGAATTCAAGCTTTACCACCCCGATTTATATGAAAGCCTGGTGAATTTGCTTCACCAGGATCCCATAGTACTTTTTGCCGGAGGAATTGTAAAAGAATTTGCCTTGGCAAAAGCTTGACAGTATGCTTATTTTTCTACCTCTCTGAGGTTTTCCATCTTTTTATAGGCCAAGAACCCATTGATATCCTCAAAGTGTTCTCTTACTCGTTTATTGCCAAATTCATACACCTTGGTAACAAGGCCATCCAAGAAATCTCTGTCGTGAGAAACCAAAATCAATGTGCCATCAAAGGCTTTCAGGGCATCTTTGATGATATCCTTGGTTTTCATATCCAAGTGGTTGGTCGGTTCATCGAGTATAAGTAGATTGACCGGTTCAAGTAGAAGTTTGATCATGGCTAGACGAGTTTTCTCACCACCGGAAAGCACCTTCACCTTCTTCATGGAATTGTCACCACCAAACATGAAAGCTCCCAATAAATCTTTGATTTTGGAGCGGATATCACCTACAGCGATTCGGTCGATGGTGTCGAAAACAGTCATATTTTCATCCAAAAGAGAAGCTTGGTTTTGCGCAAAGTAGCCGATTTTGGTGTTGTGGCCTAGTTCTAGTCGTCCTTCAAAGTCGATTTCACCCATGAGGGCTTTGATCATGGTAGACTTACCCTCACCGTTTTTCCCCACAAAGGCGATCTTTTGGCCTCTTTCGATGGTCATGGAAGCATTTTTGAAAACCACATGGTCATCGTAGGACTTAGATAGCTCCTCGACAATAACAGGGTATTTGCCTGATCTTGGAGATGGTGGGAAACGGAGTTTCAGTGCAGAGTTGTCTACTTCGTCAACCTCTACTATGTCCAGCTTTTCCAGCATCTTAACTCTGGATTGAACCTGAAGGGTTTTTGAATAGGTGCCTTTAAAGCGCTCGATGAATTGCGTGGTTTCTGCAATCATCTTTTGTTGCTCTTCGTATGCTTTCTGTTGTTGTTCCCTTCTTTCCTTCCTCAGTTCAAGATAATGGCTGTATTTGGCTTTATAATCATAGATACGGCCCATAGTGACTTCAATGGTCCTATTGGTAATGTTGTCTACAAAAGCTCTATCGTGAGAGATTACGATAACTGCCTTGGCTTTCTCAGTCAAAAACTCTTCAAGCCACTGAATGGACTCGATGTCCAAGTGGTTGGTAGGCTCATCCAAAAGTATAAGATCAGGCTTTTGCAACAAGATTTTCGCCAGCTCAATTCTCATTCTCCAGCCCCCACTAAATTCAGAGGTTGGTCGTTGGAAATCTTCTCTTTCGAACCCGAGACCCAAAAGTACTTTTTCTACCTCAGCTTCATAATTTACTTCTTCGATCGAGTAGAATTTCTCGCTGAGTTCAGATACCTTTTCGATGATTTTGTAGTATTCCTCCGAGTCGTAGTCTGTCCTTACAGTCAATTCTTCATTTAAAGCATCGATTTCCTGTTTCATGCCAAGGTAGCTGGCAAATGCTTTTGAAGTTTCGTCAAAAACGGTTGCCTCATCCTGGGTAAGGAGATGCTGAGGCAAGTAGGAAATTACAAAATCCTTTGGTGCGGATACTCCCCCTGATGAGGGTTTGCCTACGCCAGCGATGATTTTCAAAAGAGTGGATTTGCCCGCCCCGTTTTTGCCCATGAGGGCTATCTTGTCGTTTTCGTTGATGCTGAAGGAAATATTGCTAAATAGGGCGGAACCGCCATGCTGTACGGTTAAGGAATCTACTGAAATCATATCTTTGAATTTGAAGGCGCAAAGATAGTAAGCCTTTGGAAATAAACAGCAAAGGTGCAGAGGGCTTAAATAAAATTAAGATTAAAATGGGCACAGAGCTTCTCAGAGTTTTAGCACTGAGTTTCACGAAGCTTCAATGCAGAAGTTAATAGGCTTCCCACATTAATGCCACCGTAATCCTCAGTGAAAACTCGGTGCTACTCTGTCATGTAAGCAAATTCAGGATTTTATTTATTGCTCTTCCTGAAAAGATGGATAGAGCGTCATGCCACCATCCACATAAAGGCTGGTGCCGGTGATGTAGTCGGCTTGGTCGGAACTTAGCCAGACCGCAGCAGAGGAAATGTCCTCCGTTTCACCGATTCTACCGTAAGGGATTTTTTTGAGCATCTTCTTCTTGCCTTCCTCATCCTTCCATTCATGTTCGTTGATGGGGGTTTTGATGGCGCCGGGGGAAATGCTGTTGACGCGGATTTTTTTTGGGGCAAGTTCCTGGGCCATGGATTTCATCATCATCTTGATTCCACCCTTAGCAGTTGCGTAATTGACCCTGCCAGACCAGGGGATAGTGTCATGTACTGAGCTGATGAAAATGATTTTGCCGCATGCTTTGGATACCTCCTCCTTGATTCCTTGGTCTTGGAAAACTTTTGCCGCCTGTTTGGCACATAAAAAAGCGCCGGTGAGATTTGTTTGTATAACTTTTTCCCAGTCCTCTAATGACATTTCCAATAAAGGTTTGTCTTCTTGTATACCAGCATTGTTGACCAAAATATGGAGGTCTCCGAAGGTTTTTTTGGTTTCCTCAAAGATCCTTTGAACGTCTTCTTCCTTGCCCACGTCACCTTTGATGATAATTGCTTTACTGCCCTTTTCAACAACGGCTTTTTGGGTTTCCTTTGCCCCGTCTTCATCGCCATGAAAATTAATGACGACATTAGCTCCAGCTGCACCAAGCGCAATGGCAATCCCTTGCCCAATGCCTGAGCTGCCTCCAGTTACTATAGCTGTTTGGTTTCTTAGAAGTAGGTTTTGATCTATCATGTTCCGGTGGTTTTTTTGTGTGGTTAAAGTTATAATTACACTTGCCTTAGGAACATAAATAAAGGGGAACTGTTTGGCTCCCCTTTTACTATAACTTTGATGATAACTCTTATTGAGCTTCTACACCCAAAGCTTTGGCCATTACGGCACCTATTTCTGCAGGAGAGTCGGCTACGTGGATGCCGTTTTCTCTCATGATTCTCATTTTAGCTTCAGCTGTATCGTCAGCCCCACCGATGATGGCACCGGCATGGCCCATTCTACGGCCTGGAGGTGCTGTCTGGCCTGCGATGAATCCAACAACTGGTTTTTGGTTACCATTTTCTCTAATCCACTTTGCGGCTTCGGCTTCATAGTTACCGCCGATTTCACCGATCATTACGATTGCCTCAGTTTCAGGGTCGTTCATAAGTAATTGAACTGCCTCTTTTGTAGAAGTACCGATGATAGGGTCTCCGCCGATTCCGATGGCAGTAGAAACGCCCATACCAGCTTTTGCTACTTGGTCAGCAGCTTCGTAAGTCAAAGTTCCTGATTTGGAGACAATCCCTATACGTCCTTGCTTGAAGACAAAGCCTGGCATGATACCTACTTTTGCCTCACCTGGAGTAATCACACCTGGACAGTTTGGCCCGATAAGTGTTGCTCCTCTTTGCTGTATGTAAGGCTTTGCTTTCATCATGTCCTTAACAGGAATTCCTTCGGTAATGGCAATGATTACTTTAATACCTGCATCAGCTGCTTCCATGATGGCGTCTGCTGCAAATGCAGGGGGAACAAAAATAATGGAGGTGTCTGCTCCAGTGTTTTGTACAGCTTCCTCTACAGAATTGAAAACTGGTCTTTCCAAATGGGTGCTGCCTCCTTTACCTGGAGTCACGCCGCCCACTACATTGGTGCCGTAATCAATCATCTGCTGGGCATGGAATGACCCTTCAGAGCCGGTAAACCCTTGCACAATTACTTTTGAATTCTTATTTACTAAAACACTCATGTCGCGATTTTTAAAGTTTGATACAAAAATAAGACAATAAGACCTTTCACAAAAGAATTATCAAACATTCTCAATTTAATTTATTCTAATCATTGTTTTTTATAAATTAGTAGAATACTACAATTATATGCGTAAGCTTTTCCTTTCTTTTGTTTTATGTTTGCTTGCTTTTGTAGGTTTTTCTCAGTCCTTTCAAGAAAATAGAAAGATAAAAGGCTTGGATTTACCTACGAATAGAGTATTTAATATTATCCAAGATGAACGGGGGAAAGTGTGGTTTGCCACCGATAGGGGTGTTTTTTATACTAATGGATTGGTAACTCATTACCTTCCAGATTCCATTCATCAAAAGTTAAATCGTCGAGTAGATCTGTTCCAGACCTCGGAAAATACCATTTTTATTCACAAATCCACTTCCCCTTCAGAATTGTGGAGATATGAGGAGGATTCTTGGACGCGTATCCCCTTACCTGAAGAAGTCCTAAACAGTGGAAGATATAGGGAGTACAGCAAAATCCAAACCTCAAAAACGTCTCAAGGTGAAAAGTTGTTTTTTATGGAACGTGGAATAATAGCTGTTCTGGATTTGGAATCACTAAATTGGACTGTTGAAAATGTGGATTACGAAGAGTATGGGGATTTTCTTTCGGTTTTCTGTGAGGAGGGAGTATGCAAATTGTATTTCCAAGAAGTTGTATTGGATTATGATGGGGGAATTCAGGAAGTTAATCCAAATTATAGTGAAGTACTGGAAGGTCCTATATATAAAGTAAACTTAAATGAAGAGACTGGAGAATATTATTACTTAGGGGAAAATGTGCTTGCCAAAGGTGCAGCGCTAGGTGAGGTGAGTAACAGATTACACTCAGGCTTCAGTGAGCGTCCTTTTGGAAGGGTTGACTATTTTGATTTAAGGTTAAAGGATGGATATGCATTCTATCACTTCAACTCCCAGCTATTCCGGTTGGGATTAAATTCTGCCAGACCCTCGGGTAATCTTCCTTTGAGGGTTTCGATAGAAAAGGGCAGGACATACTTTATTCATTCATTTTTATTGGACAGGGAAGGCTCACTTTGGCTGGGAAGCAGAAGAGGGGTCACTCAGATTCCATCATTAGCTTTCCGGAATTTTAATACGAACCATGGACTTTTAGATGATGAGGTGACGGCTATCCAAAGACTTGGAAGTGGGAATTACCTTTTAGGTTTCCCAAATGGTGTTCAACATTACAGAGAAGGGGAATTGATTACTTTGAGCTCATTTCCTAAACTTCGCGGCGGGTCAGTTAATAGAGTGAATAACTTTTGCAAACTGGATTCTGATTTTTATTTCTCTGGAGGAGGACGCGGTGTGGGTAGAGTAAACACTAGGACTTGGGAGGTAACATATTTTGAGGCCCCTACAAAAGAGCCTGTTCAATTTATTAAGGTAATTGATGAGGAGCTTTACGTACTAGCGGGGTCGAGTCTTTTCAAAGCCAAGCTTCAAGGAAATAGGTTGCAATACGAGGATATATTCTCTTCTGTATTTGAAGATATCATTGACAAAAGATTTTATGTCCGAAAAATTGGGGAGCTTTCAGATGGAAGAATTGTATACTTGCAAAGCAGGGATGAGGGAATCCAAGAAGGGCTGATTGAAAGACAGCATTATATTAGAGTAGGTGGATATGATTATTTGGAAACCAGTGAAGGCTTGCTGTTAGCTACCGATGAAGGTATCAAGATATATAACAACGGAAACCTCGAAATGTATAGGTTCCATGACGGGCAAACTTTTGATAGACCTGCCTATTCGATTTTAAAAGATGGACAAGGAGGACTTTGGATTGGGAGTGATCGAGGGGTTTATTTCATTGACTCCAGTAGGATATTAAATTTTGACCAGAACAGTGGTCTTGCTGGGGATGAGGTAAACAGAGGTGCATTCACTAAAGGTTACGATGGGAGAATTTTTGTAGGTACAGAAAGCGGGCTGTCGATTATTGTTCCAAACGAATTACAAAAGGTGGAAAGCCCCAAGGTTACATTAGGAAGAACCGTAGTTTTGGCAGCCGAAGGTGAAGATATAGATTTTCAAAGTATACCATATAATTACAACAATGTCCAAATCTTTTATGAAGCCATCTCATTTTTGCCCCAGATGGGGTTGGAGGTTCATTACCGATTAAAGGGGCTTTCTGATGATTGGGTGACTATCCGGGACCCCAAAACCTCCCACATTACTTTCAATAATCTACCTGGAGGTACATATTCGCTTGAGCTGAAAGCTAGCCTCAATGGACAGTTTGAATCTGATACAGTGGTTTCAGAACCATTTAGAATCGATGAACCCTATTATCTCAAGCCGATTTTTATTTTTCTGGTTTTGGTACTATTCCTGGCTTTGGGTTTTATTCTCAATACTTTGCTTAACCAGTTTAGGAATGAGATGCTTTTGAGAAAAACCATTTCCCAAAAGATTTCTGAAATCCAAATTGCTGAGGAACAATTCCGAAACGTATGGACCAGTTCAAGGGATGGGTTATGTTTGACCTTAGCAGGTGGCCAGATAGTAACTGTGAATCCTGCGATGGCGAAATTGTGTGGAATTCGAGAGAAGAATCTGAAAGGGAAAAACATGTCGGTCATGTTTACTAATCCTGCATATTTTGATAAACAAGGGGCTGAAATCTATAAGAATCTCCAGACCAACGGGGAGAATGGGTTTCTGAAGGAAATGACGGTGCCGTTTGTCGGTGGAAGCAGGACTATAGAGCTTTTTTCTACCCTTTTGGACATCAAGCACAAACAAAAACCAATGATTTTGAATGTGTTTAGGGACATTACTGAAAAGAAGAACAACGAACTGGCGTTGCAGCACGCCAAGGATAGGGCAGAGGAGACCAACCGTCTAAAGTCCAGATTCCTATCCAATATGAGCCATGAAATTCGGACGCCTTTGAATGGTATTTTAGGAAGCACTGAGAATATGATTTATACCCACAGAAATAATCCAGAGTTACTTTCTCAACTGGAGATTATCCTGGAAAGCGGGGAACGTCTGCTCAAGACAATCAACAGTATCCTCGACATGTCCAAAATTGAGGCAAATAAGCGGGAGATTCACTTCAAGGAAACAAATGTAAATGATTTCATTTCCAAAACTTTGATGCCACATAAGGCTTTGGCCATGAAAAAAGGATTGCTGCTTACTGCCAAATTTGAAACTAAGTCATTTATTGCACCTATAGATAGAGACTCCATAGAGTTGATAATTAATCATCTAGTGGGTAATGCTATTAAATATTCCGAAACTGGTTTAATCCAGATTAAGGTGAAAAATATCGAAAATGCTCTGTTTATAAGGGTTCAAGACCAAGGTATCGGGATGAGTGAGGAATTTTTATTAAAAGTTTTTCAACCGTTTCAGCAAGAAAGTGGGGGATATGCACGTAAATTTGAGGGGACTGGACTTGGGCTTTCGATTACCAAAAGCTTGGTTGATTTGTTAAAAGGACATATCTTACTGAAGAGTACCCAGGGGATTGGGACTATGGTGACGGTGGTGCTGCCTTTGGAGGCAGATGTCGTCGTTGAGAACTCATCCGATAAATTTTCCTAAAATTTAATAATGAATCCTTTGAATATTCTAATAACTGAGGACGATACCGTCTCCGCATTGTTGCTCAAAAAGGCACTGGAAAAAAATAACCATAAAATTCTAGCCATCGCAGATTCCGGAGAGGAGGCTTTGGAGATCTTGGAGGAAAACACCGCCGACATGGTCATGATGGACATCAACCTTGCCGGGGAACTTGATGGAATCAGAACCACTGAGATTATCAATGAGAAATACGCCATTCCCGTGGTGTATCTAACTGCCAGTTCCGATGAGGAAACCTTGCAAAAAGTGGTAGGTACTAACCCAAGTGCCTATGTGATTAAGCCTTTTAACATAAGAGAATTAAACATGGTGATTGAACTTGCCATATTTAAGGACCGGAAAGAAAAGGAACTTCAAAAGCTGAATGAACTCTTGGAAGAAAAGGTGAAAATACGAACTGCCGAGTTGAATGAAGCCAATAAAGAATTACAAAGGTCTCTAGAAAAGGAAAGGGAGATTAATGAGTTAAAATCTAGAATTGTATTGAATGTTTCCCATGGGTTCAAAACTCCTTTGACATCCATCTTGAGCTCAGCCCAGTTGTTGCAAAAATATGCCCAAAAGGACCATCCTTTTAAGGCCAAGATGGTCAAGCATGCTGACAAAATAGAAGCATCAGTAAGAAACCTAAATAATCTTTTAACAAACGTGTTATTTTTTGGCAAAGCTGATGAAAATAAAATCGCTTACAAGCCGGGGAAACTTTACACATCTGCATTCTTCAATGAAGTGATTGATGTGGTGCAAGCCGGGGTTGAAAATAAGGTCACCATCGCAGCCAAAATAGAAAAGCTGCCTAAAACCATCTATTGTGATCAAGATTTGTTATACCAAATCTTTGAAAACCTGCTAAGTAATGCTGCCAAGTATTCCAAGGATAATGGAGAAGTGAAATTCAATGTTTGGATGGATGAAAATATTTTACATGCCAGCATCAAAGATGCAGGTATAGGAATCCCTGCAAAAGAACAGGCCCAACTTTTTGACCGATTCTTTAGAGCAGGAAACGTGGGAATTATTGAAGGGTCCGGGTTGGGGTTATCAATTGTCAAAAAAAGTGTGGATGTGCTCAAAGGAGAAGTTACCTTTGAAAGTGAAGTCAAAAAAGGCACCACATTTTTTGTAAGAATTCCATTGGAAAAGTAATATGCTGCATACAAGAAATATTCGCTTTCAATATAACTCCCAGAACTCCTTTCAAATCCCAGATGTAAATTTAGCGAAAGGGGAGAACCTATTGATTCTTGGACATTCTGGAAGTGGGAAAACAACTTTATTAAATATTATAGGTGGTTTGCTAGAGCCTCATAGTGGAGATGTAAGACTGGGGAGTACTGAGCTTTATAAGTTGAAAGGGGCTGAACTGGATAAATTTAGGGGCAAAAATATTGGGATGATTTTTCAGAAACCCCATATTTTGGCGCCCCTCACTGTCAAGGAAAATCTTGAATTAGCCAATTATCTTGCGGGTGCAAAGCCATACAACATTGATGGGATATTGGAGGATTTGAATATTCTTGATAAGAAAAACTCCAAAATAAGCCAGTTGAGTGAAGGGGAAGCCCAACGGGTATCTATCGCAAGGGCCCTAGTCAATCAGCCCCAGGTTATCCTTGCCGATGAACCTACCGCTTCTCTTGATGATGTCAATGCCGAGAGGGTAATTCAACTTCTTAAAGGCCAAGCTCAAAAACTAAACGCGATTCTCGTCGTGGTTACCCATGACCAAAGAGTCAAAAATCATTTTAAAAATCAGATTACGGTAGGAAAGCAATGAATATCTTTAAGCTTAGCTGGAAATATCTCATTTTCAAACCTCTAAATACCACCCTCAACATTTTATTGCTTGCCCTTGGGCTATCGGTAATCACAGTATTATTGCTGATGCAAAATCAGTTTGAGTCAAAGATGACTCGTGGTGCGGAAGGTGTGGACTTAGTTGTGGGAGCGAAAGGTAGTCCTTTGCAACTTGTACTTTCAAGTGTGTATCATATTGACTTTCCGACCGGAAATATTTCTTTAAAAGATGCCCGAGGTTTGACTAGAAATAGGTTAGTCAAAGCAGCTATTCCAATGGGGCTAGGGGATAATTATGAAGGATTTCGGATTGTAGGTACCAATCATGATTATCTAGACCTTTATAAAGCAGAGCTTTCCGAAGGCAGTTTATGGACTAAACCTTTTGAGGTGGTGTTAGGCCATGAGGTAGCGAAGAAGCTGAATTTGAAATTAGGAAGTGAGTTTGCCGGTTCACACGGGATTGCTACTGCCAGTCATGACCATGATGAGCATGATTATGTAGTTGTAGGGATTCTGGAGGAAAGTGGAAATGTGTTAGATAATTTGGTTTTGACCAGTCTGGAGTCGGTGTGGTATTCTCATGCCGAGGACCATGACCATGCTTCTATGGAGGCAGATGTGATTACAAGTGGATTGCCTGAAACCGATGATGAGGGATTGGAAATTACAACCATGTTGATTCAATATAGAAACCCCATGGCAGCAATCCAATTGCCAAGATTCATTAATAGCAGGACAAATATGCATGCAGCCTCCCCGGCTTTTGAGCTTAATCGACTATTTGAATTGCTTGGAGTGGGGGTGACGATGGTGCAGGGATTGGCAATTGCCATCATTATCATAGCTGGTTTGAGTATCTTCATAGCGCTTTATAATTCCATGAAGGAGCGGAAATACGACTTAGCAGTGATGCGGACATTAGGTGCTTCCCGAGGGCAGTTGTTTTTCCATATTGTGCTGGAAGGAATTATATTGACGTTCATCAGTGCATGTGTGGGAGTATTGCTCGGGCACTTTTTTGTCCACGTACTCGTTAGTCTCAACGAACAAGGGGCAATAGCGGGGATTTCAGCTTGGACCTTTATTGAAGAAGAGTTGTATATTTGGGCCTATGCTGTGGGCGTGGGGATAGTGGCCTCAATAATTCCTGCATGGAATGCCTATAGGACAGGTATTGCAACACAATTGACGAAATAGCATTAATTATAAAAAAATGATTTTAGTGAAAAGATTCTTGTTGACATTAATTGCAGTTGCAGCGGTGCAGGTTGCCTTTGCCCAGGAAGTGAACGTGTGGAAAGACCTTTCTAATGTTAGCTATAAGATAGGTGAAGATGATTTCGGTGAGCTATATGTTCCTGATTTCAGTGATAAAATTAAAAGCTTGGAAGGCACCGAAGTGACTGCTGATGGCTACATTATTCCTTTTGAGGGGATGTTTAAGCCGGAGCATATTATTCTTTCATCACTACCTTTGGCGGAATGCTTCTTTTGCGGAGCTGGCGGACCGGAGACTGTCATGGAAGTAATGCTCAAGGACCCCATTAAATACACGTCAAAACGGGTACAGGTCAAGGGTACACTTGTACTCAATGAAAAAGATCCCGAAAAATTGATGTATATTCTTAAAGATGCGCAGTTGATTTCTAAATGAAAAAGGTTGTTTGATGTCGGATGAAAAATATGTAAAGAAAGCTCCGATTTATTCGGAGCTTTCTTTTTCTAGTATGC
>NZ_VMKN01000001.1:3527750-3528460 GCF_007483685.1 Litoribacter populi | reverse complement strand
GAAAAAGATCCCGAAAAATTGATGTATATTCTTAAAGATGCGCAGTTGATTTCTAAATGAAAAAGGTTGTTTGATGTCGGATGAAAAATATGTAAAGAAAGCTCCGATTTATTCGGAGCTTTCTTTTTCTAGTATGCTGAACTTTTCGAGTAACTTTTGAGTCATTTTACCTGGCTTACCGTCGCCAATCTTTTTTTCATCAACTTGAGTTACCGGTAAAATTCTCTTGGTAGTGCTGCTCATAAATATCTCCTGTTTTCAGCGCTGGGACACCCAAGGCTAAAAACCGAATAAATCAGCCAGTTTTCTTTGACTTTCGTTCAGGATTATTGTTTTAGAAACGGTCTGCTGACTCGAAGGAATGGTTACTCTTACCGTGTAGATGCCTTTTGCTATGTCAATGGCCTTTTCTGGACTCAGGTCCGACTGTTTTTCCTTCAACAGCCTTTCCAGCTCCTTGTACACTTTGTAGGCCACGAATGCTATACATATGTGGGCTTCTATTCTTCTTTGGGCCCTATGATATACCGGCCTTATTTTTAGGTCACTTTTGGCTATCCTGAACGCCTTTTCTATTTTCCAAAGATTGTTGTAGTTTTCTATTATTTGGTCTTTCCCCAGTCGTGTATTGGTGATATAGCCTTTCAGGCCGTCCCACCTGGAATCCTGTTCAAATCTTGCCCGGTCGATCTCAATTTTGATTTCGCCCT
>NZ_VMKN01000001.1:3393439-3527740 GCF_007483685.1 Litoribacter populi | reverse complement strand
TATTTTCCACAGATTGTTGTAGTTTTCTATTATTTGGTCTTTCCCCAGTCGTGTATTGGTGATATAGCCTTTCAGGCCGTCCCACCTGGAATCCTGTTCAAATCTTGCCCGGTCGATCTCAATTTTGATTTCGCCCTCCATTTTTAGGTACTTGTTGTAGCCCCTGTTGTTGATGTGCGATTTATTGAGCTTTCCCGACCTGAGCTGCTTCTCCAGCTTCTTCAGGCCCCTTTCCCTGTTGGACCGGTCTTTTCTGGCCCGCTTCTCAGAATAGCTGACAACCATTTTGAGCCCTTCTTCCCAATCCAGGATGGTGCTCTCCCCGTTGCACAGCTCAAGTGAAAGAACCTTTGATTTTTGGCCCTTACCGCCGGTCTTCAGCCTGGCTCCCAAAATGAACTCATATCCCTTTTCAACGAGGTCTTCAATATTCTTTTTTGAAAGCAGGCCCGAATCAGCTATGATGACGGGGGCGGGCAGGTTATATTTAGTCTTGAACTTCTCAATAACCGGGATCATCGTGTGGCCTTCAAACTTGTTTCCCTCGAAAATTTCATAGGCCAACGGATATCCCTCCAGCCCGACAAGAAGGCCCAGTACGATCTGTGGATTCTGATGTTTTCCCTCTTTCGAAAAACCTGTTTTTCTAAGGTCATCTTCCTGGTCTATTTCAAAATAGAGAGTGGTCACATCATAAAACACGACATTGATCGATCCCCCGAGTATTTTCCTGGTATGCTCAAAGCTGATCAGCTGGACGGTTTCTTTATAATTGTTGTACAGCTTGTCCATATACCTGTACAGGGCATGGACCTCGATGGAAAGCCCATGGAAATTGAAGAGGTACTCAGTGGTCTTGAGTTTACTGCCCGGAAAACACAGCCTTGAAAAAACCAGCCACCTGAATAGTTCATCCTTGACAGCGTTAAAGCCAATCATGTCAAAAATTTTCCCCAATAAAAGCTCTGTTCCGGTTACCGTAATTCCCGCAATATTGTCGAGAACGTTTTGAACAGCCTGCTTTTCGTTGTTGAATGGGAGCTCCAGTAGCCCACGTTGGGACTTAATCCACTGTTCTCCTTCCTTGACAAGTCTTTCTACTGTGTCCAAATCCGGGCTGCTGCCGACGGTTTTGACGACTTTATATTTACCAGATTTTTTCTCGATTACCTGGACACTGATTTTCCCGCTTTTATTGGGTTTTTTCCGGACAAACATGGGTGAAAATAAGGAAAAAGAAGGCTGGGACACCCATTGTCAACCACTAAAAATTATGATTTAATTGAAAATCAATTATTTAATCAAAAATGGGACTGACGACTGTCGAAAACAGGAAAAAGATCCCGAAAAATTGATGTATATTCTTAAAGATGCGCAGTTGATTTCTAAATGAAAAAGGTTGTTTGATGTCGGATGAAAAATATGTAAAGAAAGCTCCGATTTATTCGGAGCTTTCTTTTTCTAGTATGCTGAACTTTTCGAGTAACTTTTGAGTCATTTTACCTGGCTTACCGTCGCCAATCTTTTTTTCATCAACTTGAGTTACCGGTAAAATTCTCTTGGTAGTGCTGCTCATAAATATCTCATCGGCGTCAAAGAGCTCCTCTAATGTGATGTCTCTGACTTCCGCATTGGGAACTTGACTTAAGATGAATTTTCTGGTAACACCATGCAGGATATTGTCCTTAGCTGTAGCTAATACACCATTTTTGACAATAAAAATATTGCTTCTGCTGCTTTCTGAAATAATACCTTTATTATAATAGATGAGGTCCTCCACATTGTTTTCCTTCCAATTGAGGCTGGAGTGTACTGCTTGGCTGTAGTTGGTCGTTTTCACTTCCGGGATAGGCCTGACGTATTCAGCGGTAATAAGCTTTACCCCATTTTCGTATTTTGTAGCAGCGGGCATTTGAAGATCTTCACAGAAAATAAAGAGGGAACCGTCAGCAGGGCTGAAATGGTTTTCGGAAACACCTCCAGAAAGTACCATGCGTACACCGCCTTCTTTTAGATCGTTTTTCTCGATGAGCTCGGAAATAATACCCTCCAGTTCTTGTTTAGAATATTTTAATGGGATGGCAGTGATTTCAGCAGACCTAATAAAACGATCTAGGTAATCCGAAATCAAAATCGGTTCATGGTTTACAGTCCTGAAAAAATCAAAAATTGCATAACCTCTTATTAGCCCGATATCCGCAGGGTGGATGCTGGCAGATTGGCTTGAAATGATTTCATTTTTGGCAAAACAATATGGTCTCATAGGGGTAATGGGTGATGGAGTTAGCTTTGTAATTTGAAGATTATCTATTCTTTAAATACAGAAAATTTGGTGGAAGAAGAATGAGTTGCTATATTTGCAATCATGTTGCAGAAAGTAAAAGAAATAGCACTCCTAAAATCTGACGTCCTAGGGATGTCCGCTTCCTTTGCTTGCATGATCCACTGTATTTCTGCTCCCATAATCATTTCATTGGGGTTCTTTTTCAATTTTTATACCCACAATCATGCCTTTGATTTTGTGTTTTTCCTATTGGCACTTGTGGCTGTCTGGTTGACAAATAAAAGTACGCAATCTGTGTTAATAAAGGTAACGCTTTGGATAACTGTTTGTGTTTTTGGGACCAGTTTGTTTCTTCATGATTATTTTTACTGGATGCAATTCATCTCCTTGTTCAGTTCGGCAGTATTAGTATTGGTGCATTATATAAACTGGAGATACCAGTTTAAGTAATCACCTAAACAGTTTTTATTAAGACTTTTTTTTTGGAATTTTGCCAAATCAATAAGCCTACTTGATATGCTGCACAAAGGAATTTTCTTTTTCATATTATTCGCATCAGTAATTTTTACTTTTTCCTGTGGGGAAAATACTTCTCAAACTGAATCAAATGATCATACTGAATTGAGAGAAGAAGTAATAGCAATCCATGATGAAGTGATGCCACAAATGGGTCGGCTTAAATCTCTGGAGAGGCGGGTGGCTTCCCAAAAGGACAGCTTGGTGGCTCAAGATTCGACCATTTATGCCGAGGAGATCAGCCAAAAAGCAGCTATCGTTGATGAGCTTCACCAAGCCTATGATGAAATGTTTGTTTGGATGCGGCAGTTTAGACCTGATGAGGTAGAGACCGAAAATGAGGAGGCTTATCTTTTAGAGCAAAGAGAAAAAGTGAAGGAGGTAAATAGACAAATAAAATCTGCTCTCGAAAGGGCTACGGCTGAGGTCGATAATTAATCATTCAAGAATTTTTCCACACTTGAGGCTCCAATCAAGCCTTCATTGTTGCCCCAAACGTTAAAGATATAAGTCATGATCTGCGCTATCTCTATGGGCGTGAGCTGTGGGTTTGCCGGCATATTTTGGTTATACTCTACACCGTTGACGGTAATTTCACCTGTCATTCCATATCGAATTATTCTGGCTGTTCTAGCTTGATCCTCGAGCATGTAATCAGCTTGGGCTAGTGGGGGAATAACTTTTACCAAGCCTGTCCCGTCGGCTTGGTGACAGTTGGAACAGTTGGACTGATAGAGAATCTTACCCTCTATGGCATATTGCTTGGTTTTAGTATCTTTGATATGAGAAATGGAGGATTCGCTTTTTTCACTTTCGCAGCTTAGAGCTGCCACTACTAGGACCACAAACAAAGTTAATTTCAGACGCTTCATGAGTTGCCTAGCAGTTTTGGGATATCGTTCATTAAGCGGTCAACCTGGTCGGATTTGGTGCCGTCATAAATGCCTCTAATGTGGCCGTTTTGGTCCACAAGCACAAAAGCGCCTGAATGGAGAAATCCTCCAGGCTCATCTTTGTCCTCCATAGCTGTGGTCATGTAGCTAGTTTGGCCTATTTCAAAAATCTTCTCTTGATCTCCTGTGAGGAAATGCCATGTGGAGGCATCATCCACCCCAAGTCGGGTAGAGTAATCCTTCAAAAGTCCAACGGTATCATAGGTTGGGTCAATGCTATGGCTCAAAATTTTGAAATCAGGTCTATCCCCATATTTCTCGTAAACTCGGAGCATTTCGACTTTCATGATCGGGCAGATGGTGGGGCAGCTGGTGAAAAAGAAATCAGCCACATAAACATTTCCTTGCACCGTTTCATTAGTGACCGTTTCGCCATCCTGGTTTTGGAAAGAAAAGTCTGCAATTTTATGGTAAACTGTATCAGTTTGTGTTTTTCCGTCAACGGTTTTTTCCTCAGCATAACGATGTCCTAAGATAGGGAGCTCATCATTTTGGCCGTTCATTGGGCCACATGAGTTGAGAAATGGTAGAAAAAGGACTGCTAGGGGGAAAATATTGCGTAATTTCATGAATGTATGATTTTTATAAGATACACGGGTATAAGGCTATTAGTTCCTCTCTCTAACCCTTTTATAAATCCAGATTCCAGCCATCAATAGGGCGCTCAAGGCTACAAGTCCAACCAGTCCCCAAACCATATCGGTAAGGTTTTTAAGTACAATGAGAAATACTATGGCAAAAAGCAGAACAGTGGCCGCTTCATTCCAAAGGCGGAGTTGGTTACTGGTCCATTTGGTTTCCCCTGCTTGCAGCTGCTTATAAATACGATGGCAGATGAGGTGGTATACGTATAGGAAAGTTACAAATGTGAGTTTGGCATGCATAAATGGCAGTTGGGTGTAGCCCCAACGGTATGAAAGCACCCAAAATCCAAAGATAAGGGTAAGGATTGCAGAGGGCCAGGTGATGCCCATCCAAAGGCGCTTGGCCATCAAGTCGAGCTGTGGTTTGAGGATGTTCCTTTCCAATTCAGGTTTATCCAAAGCTTCTACCTGATAGATGAAGAGCCTCACTATATAAAACAAACCTGCAAACCAGGTGACGATAAAGATTATATGAAGTGCCTTTAAGTACTCAAAAGCCATGTGGGAATTGGATAGGGTAAAATTGCTGATTTCAATATTCACCAAAGTTACTCCTCAATTTTAATTGGGCAAAACATTTTCTAAGCCTTCAGTTTTTTAACTTTATATCTAAACTAAAAACTTATGGACCTATACAAACTCAAAAACTCAAATGGAATGGAAATTCATGTCACCAGCTATGGGGGGAGGGTAGTCAAAATGCTGGTGCCCAATAAGGAGGGAAGTATAGTGGATGTGGTCTTGGGTTTTGATGATTTAGAGGAATATAAAAATAGTTCAGAGGCTTATTTTGGTGCAGTCATTGGCCGTTTTGGTAACAGAATAGCCAAGGGAAAATTTGTCTTGGATGGTGAAGAGTTTACTTTGGAACAAAACAACGGGCCAAATTCTCTACATGGGGGACCAAAAGGGTTTCATCATGCCATATGGGAGGTGTTAAGCACCGACACGGAGCATGTGGCTTTTCGTTATTTGTCACCCGATGGTGAGGAAGGCCTTTCGGATAGATTATGAAGCTACTACTGACCAGAAAACAGTAGTGAATCTCACTCATCATTCATTTTTCAACCTGAATGGTGCCGGGATGGGCGATATCCTAGACCATATCCTAGAGATTAATGCTGATGCCTTTATCCCTGTGGATGAAACTCAAATCCCAACAGGTGAAATCCATTTAGTCCAAGATGGGCCTTTTGATTTTCTTTCGCCAAAAGTGGTGGGAAAAAGTATACATGAAGACAACCAACAGTTGAAGTTTTGCAAAGGCTATGACCACAATTGGGTGCTCAAAAAGTCCGAACCCGGCTTACTGGAATATTCGGCTGGCATTTGGTCTGAGCAGTCTGGAATAAAGCTGGAAGTTTTTTCCACTCAGCCCGGTATTCAGTTTTATACTTCCAATTTTCTGGATGGAAGTGTGAGGGGCAAGGAAGGAAAATTTTATCCCAAGCATAGTGCTTTTTGCCTTGAAACCCAGCATTTCCCTGATAGTCCCAACCATTCGTACTTTCCCAGTACCGTTTTGGAAAAAGGGGAGGCGTATAGAGAGACTTGCGTCTATAAATTTTCGGTTAATGAATAAACTTTAATAAAAAAAGTCGCACCTTATCCATAACTTATAAAAAGTATTAAGGGATTTTTAAAGTTAATGGTTAATTTCAGCCCTAATATTAAAACCTATTTAAGCTTTTGTTATGGAATTTTCATGGATTGACTATGCGGTATTTATATTATACGGGCTAGTTATCATTAGTATAGGACTATATGTCTCCCGAGGAAAGGGGCAGACTTCCGAGGATTATTTTTTGGCCGGCAAGACCTTACCTTGGTGGGCCATAGGGGCTTCCCTTATTGCCGCCAATATTTCAGCAGAACAGTTTATCGGGATGTCAGGTTCTGGATTTGCTATAGGTTTAGCTATTGCTTCCTATGAGTGGATGGCGGCTTTGACGTTGATTATTGTGGGTAAATTTTTCCTTCCTATTTTTATTAACAAAGGGCTTTATACCATTCCAGAGTTTATTGAAAAACGGTACAGTACCAATTTGAAGACCATTTTGGCGATTTTTTGGATTGCACTTTTCATTTTTGTTAACCTAACATCAGTTCTTTATTTAGGGGCAACTGCATTGGATACCATTATGGGTGCTGGTGATGGCGGCCTTTTTTATTATAGCATCATAGGCTTAGCTCTGTTTGCTGCGGCCTATTCTCTTTACGGTGGACTTTCGGCGGTAGCTTGGACCGATGTGATTCAAGTGGTGTTGTTGGTAGCAGGTGGCCTGATTACTACGGGATTCGCTCTACATTATTTGGCTGAAGGCGATGGAATTTTCGCAGGGATTAAGATGGTGTATGAGAGAGTTCCTGAGAAGTTTTCCATGATCCTTTCTAAAGGTGAAATCATCACCCCTGACGGTAGAGATGCTTGGTGGGATCTTCCAGGGCTTGCGGTCATATTTGGCGGCATGTGGGTTGCCAACCTTTACTATTGGGGTTTCAACCAATATATCATACAAAGAACCTTGGCAGCTAAAAGTCTTGCTGAAGCACAAAAAGGGATCGTTCTAGCAGCATTTTTAAAAATCATTATTCCTGTTATTGTGGTTTTACCAGGCATCATTGCCTTCGTAATGAATTCAGATGCGGCAGGTAATGTAACCGCAGCTTCAGCAGATCCTTCTTTCTTCAGCTTCACTGGGCGTATAATAAATGATAATGCAGCCCCATGGCTGATTACCACCTTTGTGCCTGTTGGGTTGAAAGGGTTGGTGCTTGCTGCTCTAGCTGCGGCCATTGTGTCTTCCGTAGCTTCTATGTTGAACTCAACGGCGACTATTTTCACCATGGATATTTATAAGCCCTTCTTTGCAAAAAAGGATGGCTCGGAAAAGAACCTTGTTACAGTCGGAAGGCTCTCGGCAAGCCTTGCCTTGGTGATAGCGGTAATATTAGCTCCCCAACTTCAAAACTTAGGGCAGGTGTTCCAATACATTCAAGAGTACACAGGTATAGTGAGTCCGGGGATTTTGGCTGTATTCATGATGGGGCTTTTCTGGAAGAAAACCACAAATAACGCGGCCATTTGGGGTGTGTTGATTTCTATTCCAATTGCCGCCTACTTCAAAGTAGGGCCAAATGATTGGTCTGACAGTGCCTTCTTCGTGGTACTGCCCTTCATGAACCAAATGATGTGGACATGGATTTTAACCATGTTGGTAATGGTAGTGATCAGTTTAATTGAAGGCAAAGGTCAAGACCATGACAAAGGCATACCACTTACGAAAAGCCTTTTCTCAACCACACCTGCATTTAATATTTCATCCATAATCATCCTGTTATTGTTGACAGTACTTTATGGCTTGTTCTGGTAACTGGATGAAGTGTTAAGAAATTGAAATGGGCTTTCGAAAAGGAAGCCCATTTTTTCTAAATTTAGAGTTAGAACGAAAACAGAATGCTAATAGAAAAAGTAGAGAAAACTTTCCAAGAGAAATTTCACCACTTACCAATTGTTATCAAGTCTCCAGGCAGGATTAATTTGATAGGAGAACATACTGATTATAACGAGGGGTATGTGCTTCCTGCAGCCATTGATAAGGCGATTATTTTGGCCATAGCTGAGAATGGCACGCAAGTTTGCAGACTTCATTCATTAGATTATGATGAAGATTTTACCTTTAGCTTAAATAATTTCGGGCCACAGCCATCTGGCTGGGCTAATTACCTGATGGGTGTAGTGGCCCAGTTTCAGTCAAGAGATCTAGAAGTAAAAGGTTTTGACTGTGTGTTTGGTGGCGATATCCCCATTGGCGCAGGATTGTCCTCTTCTGCTGCATTAGAATGTGGTACAGCTCTGGGGTTAAGTCAGCTGTTTGGCCATAACCTGCCAAAGCTTGATTTGATCAAAATCGGCCAGTTGGCGGAGCATACCTTTGCGGGAGTGCAATGCGGGATTATGGACCAGTTTGCTTCAGTGATGGGAAAAGAGGATCATGTTATTCGACTCAATTGTAGATCTTTGGAGTTCACCCATTTTCCGTTGAAGCTGGAGGATTATGCCATTATCCTCTGTGACACCAAAGTAAAGCATTCCTTGGCGGATTCAGCTTACAATCAGAGAAGACAAGAGTGTGATCAAGGCGTTCAACTCTTGCATAAACATTTCCCCAACGTTAAAAGTCTGAGGGATGTTGACCTTACTATGCTTGAAAAGCATCAAATTGAATTTAACCCAATAGTTTTTCAGCGTTGTAAATATGTAGTAGAAGAGAATGAGCGGGTATTAAGAGCTTGTGAAGCTTTGGAAAGGGATGATTTTATCAACTTTGGAAGATTGATGTACCTTTCCCATACAGGGTTGTCTCTGAACTATGAAGTAAGCTGCAAGGAATTGGATATGCTGGTGGAGGAGACAAAAACTATGGATTATGTGTTAGGTAGCCGGATGATGGGTGGTGGCTTTGGCGGCTGCACAATTAACCTGGTTAAAAATGAACATGTGGCTCGTTTTGAAGATGAGCTCAAGAAAGTATATCATGACACATTCGGAACCATGCTAGAAACCTATAGGGTGAAAATCGAAGATGGAACCCGACTAATTTAGAGAAAATGAAGACACAATCTATATTTTATATAATTGTACTGGTGGTAGGGGCGGTGATCATCTGGATCGCCAAAGATACCTTCACCCAACCAGGCGTGCAGGACCTCCATGCTGACTATAAGGAAGTGGCCATGTACCGCAATGAAAATAATACAGGCCCTATCGTGAGGGTGTATGCGGTTGCCACCTCCGACAGTCTTTGGAATGAGATGGAGGATTATGGAAACTTTATGCCGCATACCAAATATGGAAATACCAAAGTGTTTTTCTTCAAGCAATCGGAAGAATACCCTAGTGAAGTGGCTCCAACTGAACCGTACTTTTCTGAAGTATATCAGGACAACTGCATAGGGATGTATGAGAAAAGTGCCATGGGAGAAGTGAATTTAAAAAGATATCCATTTAGGAATAGGTAAATTTTTTAACAGTGGGAAAACGTAAAAACAGATTATCTGCTGATGAATATGTGGAGGGGATTCTTGCAGGAAACAGAGTAATATTAAGTAGGGCAATTACGCTTGTGGAGAGCTCATTGGTTTCAGATCAGCAATTGGCCGAAGAGGTGGTTAACCGCATCATGCCCCACACGGGCAATTCACTCCGGATAGGGATTACCGGAGTGCCAGGTGTGGGCAAAAGTACCTTTATTGAAAGCTTTGGGCACCTTGTAGTTGAACAGGGAGATAAACTGGCCGTGCTGGCAGTTGATCCTAGTAGTCAGAAAACCAGAGGGAGCATTCTGGGAGATAAAACTCGCATGGAGCAACTTTCTCATGATTCCAGAGCATTTATTAGACCAACACCTGCCGGGGCCGCATTGGGCGGTGTAAGTGCCAAAACAAGGGAGTCTATGTTGCTTTGTGAGGCAGCGGGATTCAATGTGATTTTTATTGAAACAGTTGGAGTAGGGCAGTCGGAGATCATGGTAAAAGGCATGGTGGACTTTTTTCTTTTACTTATGCTTTCCGGAGCGGGAGACGAACTTCAGGGAATCAAAAAAGGAATTATAGAGATCGCGGATGCCATTGCCATCACCAAGGCGGATGGAGAAAATGTAGATGCCGCCAAGAAGGCCAAAAGAGAATACAGCAACGCCCTCCATTTATTTCCTCTTAATGATAACGGTTGGAGTCCTCAGGTAAAAGTGTGTTCAGCCATGACAAAAGATGGTTTACCTGAAATTTGGTCCATGATCCAGAAGTACGAGTCCTCCATGCGTACAAATGGCTATTTGGAGAAAAACAGGTCCAATCAGCGAGTTAATTGGTTTTATGAACATGCCAGGTATCTTTTAGAGTCCAGGTTTTTCCATCAATCCGAGGTTAAGTCAAGCTTGATCGACATGCTTGCCCAGATTAAGAATGGGGAAAAGAGTTCCATTTCTGTGGCAAGATACTTGGTTGATTATTTTCTAAAAGATATTCCGAATGATTAAATGCTTCAGAAATATTTCACTTATTTCTGTCATTTGTCTATTTATAGCCTGTGAGGCTCCCAAAAATGAGGAGCAGACTGAATTACGCTATGAACTGACACGCTATGATAAAAAGAATTGTGATGGGGAAAGATGCGCCAAAGTATCCTTCTTATACCCATTTTTTGATGAATCCCACCCTCTTTCCCGGAACCTAAATGCCCACGTGGAGGAGCAATTGAAGATGTATTTACAATTTCAGGTTTTTGATGATTATGCCTCATTGGACGAGGCTGTCGACAATTACTTTTCCCTTTTTGAGCAATCTAGCGACACTGTATTATGGTCTGTTGATGTTGAGGGCAAAGTTTCATTTCACAATGAAATGTTGCTCAGCATGGAGTTTAACAACACCTCCTTGATAGGGCATGACCAACCCAGCAACCACCTGATGTTTTTAAATTTTGACATGGAGGATGGTACGCTTCTTCTTAGGGATGAAATTGTGATCGATGAAGTCATTCTTTTGGAAAAAGCTGAAAAGCAGTTTAGAAGACATCATGCCGTGGCGGAGGAAGTGTCCTTGGCCGAGGACGGACGTTTTTTTTTGGAAGGCACTCGCTTCTTTCTACCTTTCTCTATGGGATATAGAGGAGAAGATTTCGTGCTTTTTTACAATTACTATGAAATATGTCCTATCGAAATGGGAGCTACTGAAATAACATTCCCCATCGATGAACTTAGAGGAGTAGTGCTGAATTAATAAGACCTCATTTTGAATTTTTTCCTTTGATCGTTTACCGCATTTCTAAATGCCGTATCCGTTTCCATAAGGTCATTCACCGTTTGTACAGCGTGGATTACAGTACTATGATCTCTTCCACCAAAATGATATCCAATTGACTTCAAAGAATGGTTGGTAAACTCTTTAGAAAAATACATAGCCACTTGACGGGCAGTTACAATTTCCTTTTTCCTGGTTTTTGCTTTTAGATCTTCCAGTTTAATGCCGTAATAATCGGAAACAGTTTTTTGAATAAAGTCAATGCCTACCTCAGTCTCAATATCCTTAACGATATTCTTCATGATGTTTTTAGCCAGCCCTAGATCAATATCCACTCTGCTCAAACTAGCATGTGCAATTAAGGATATCAGCACTCCTTCCAGTTCCCGAACGTTGGTATCCACGGTGTACGCTAGATATTCAATGACATCATCTGGGATAAAGATACCTTCAGATTGCATTTTTCGTCTAATAATAGCCACCCTGGTTTCAAAGTCAGGCATGTGCAAATCAGCAGTCAAGCCCCATTTAAATCTGGAAAGCAATCTCTCTTCAAGTCCTTTTAAATCCTTTGGAGGACAATCCGAGGTCATGATGATTTGTTTTTTGCTTTGGTGAAGGTGATTAAAGATGTGGAAAAACATTTCCTGTGTTCTGTCCTTACCCGCCAAAAACTGGATATCATCAATAATAAGGACATCTACTTGCATGTAGAAATTGGTGAAGCTTTTTACGTTTCCATCCTTGATGGAGTCCATGAATTGGTTCACAAATTTTTCAGAAGATACGTAAAGTACAAACTTCTCTTCAGGACCGTTTTTAATTTCATTACCGATAGCCTGTACCAAGTGGGTTTTACCAAGTCCTACTCCTCCATATACCATGAGAGGATTGAAAGATGTTACGCCTGGTTTTGTTGCCACTGCATAACCAGCAGATCTTGCCAAGCGGTTGCAGTCACCCTCAATGTATGTGTTGAAGGTGTAGTTAGGGTTCAGGTGGGATTGTAATAATTGGTCACTTGCAAGGGAGTCCATTTGGAATGGGCTTTTATTTCCCTCTTTTTCAGCAGTAGCCATTGCGGCTTTCTTTTTAGTAGCAGCGGCCACGTTTCCTTGTGGAAAGCTAACCACATATGGTTGGTTTTGGGAGTTGCCCCTGTCTACTACTACAGCATATTCTAGTCTTCCGTTGGGTCCGAGGGTAGTTTTGATGGCGAGCTTGAGTACTTGGACGTAATTATCCTCCAACCATTCAAAGAAAAATTGGCTGGGTACCTGAATAGTCAGGATCGAGCCATCCATCCTTACCGGGTTGATGGGCTTAAACCATGTGGAGAAGCTCTGCTCATTCACATGCTCTTCAATTACTCGCAAGCATTCATTCCAAACTGCTTTAGCCTCTGAACTCATTGATTATTAATTACTAGAAAACTTTTGTGTGTTGATTTTCCCTTTTTGAGGGGCATCAAATTTGGTAAAAATATATTTAAATAAAAAATCCAATTCATCTTGACTTTTCATTTAATTGCCGAAATGGAAGTGGAGGAAGCATTTCTTTGGTTTCGTTATATTTTGGCTGCTATTTTCTTGGGATTAAGCAAATTTGAATGCAGTAATAAAGTGAAAAATTTTTTGATCAAAAGGTTAGACTAACCAAGGTTTTAGGATTTAGTGTATTAAAAAGTGGATTGGGTTAAGAAGAGGTGGTTTTTGTCTAAATTTTTTTTCTCTGATTAGAATATTTATGTAGTCTATTAGTGTTTTGGGGATGATATATTCGGTTGCGGTAATTCTGCGAGGTTTCCGGTATTTAAAGATTGCATACTTCAAAATGGGTTTTGATGGTGGAAAGGGTTATTTTTGACAACAGCGATTTTTGTCTAGCAATAAACCAAGATGACTAAATTATTTGAAGAATTTTCTCCTGTGAGCAAACAGGAATGGATAGAACAGGCCACCAAGGACTTAAAAGGTGAAGACTTTGAAAAGAAGCTAATTACCCGGGCCATTGAGGGTTTTTCAGTTTTTCCTTTTTATACACAAGATGATCTCGGAGGTGTGGAATGGCTTAAAGCCTATCAAAATAAACTCAATACACCATCGGAAATTCCCGGAATGTCACCCCGGATCTGGGGAAATGTAGCCAGTATCGATACAACTGATGTCACTAAGGCAAATAATGAAATAAAGGCGGTTTTGGAAAACGGCGCTGATGCATTGGTGCTTGAAATCAATTCTGAAGTGGATTTCAAAGCCTTGTTAAAGGATGTGTTGCCACAATATATTCAGATTTGGCTAAAACTTTCACGATTAGATTCGGCCATTATCAAGGCTTTTATCGATTGGTTTGAAAGTAAAGGTCTGCGGTCAGCGGAACTCAGTGGTGGGGTAATTGCAAATGATTTTGAGCAAATAGTATCTTTAAAGGGTGGCAAAGAAGCTTATTTTTCGTCTGTAGGGGAGTCTTTTAAGCTTACCTTATCGTATCCCAACTTCAAAGGAATCTGCATCGATGCCAGTCTTTATCACAATAGTGGGGGACATGCGGTTGAGGAAATTGGGTTTGGGCTCAGCCAAACCATTGATGTCTTAGATGAATTGACGAATGCTGGGGCAGATGTGTCAAGTGTTTTCGATAATATGTTTTTAAGGGTTTCCTCTGGAGTCAATTACTTCATGGAAATCGCCAAATTTAGGACATTCCGAGTGGCCATGCATAAATTGGCAGGGCTATATGCCGTTGAATTGGATCCTGCGTCCTTTCAGATTTTTGCCGAAACGAGCCTTTGGGCCCAAAGCCCAATTGATCCCTACAATAACCTTTTGAGAAATACGACTGCATCCATGTCAGCCATTTTGGGCGGGTGTAATGCACTGCAGATTCATTCGCATAATTTAAGCTTGCAGCAGCCGGATAATTTCTCCAAGCGAATGGCACGCAACATCAGCAATATTCTCAAGGAGGAAAGCTATTTTGACAAGGTGTTGGATCCGGTAGCTGGTTCTTATTATTTGGAAAACCTTACCTCAACCTTATTTGCTGAATCGATGAAACTCGTCAAGCAAACTGAAGAAAATGGCGGCTGGTGGGCCAGTCTGGAAAAGGGGATCGTGCAGACCGCCGTCAAAGAAACCAGAAAGACAAAATTTGCCTCTTTGTCAAACCGAAAGCAGGTGATGGTAGGAGTAAACCAATACGTGAACCAAGCGGAAAAAGTCAATTTTGATTTCCCGGAAATTGAAGAAACAGAAAAAGAATTAAAGTCTTTTTCATTCTGCTATCCTATAGTGCAAATGAGGAAAAGGGTTCAAAAAGCTTTTGCTAATTCAAATAGTCATTTGAAAGTTGAAGTTCTGCCTTTGGGAGGAAACCCAAAGCCTAGGGTTGGATTTACTCAAGGGTTTTTTGAAGCAGCAGGGTTTGAGTTGAGTGTTGCCGACACAAGTCTTGACGCTTCTACCGCAATTGAGAAAGCAAAAAACAGTGATGCCCGATTTATTGTGTTTGCAGGAGCAGACGAAGATTACGAACATATGACTGCAGAAATCGCGAAGGCTATGCGTCAAGAAAGCAAAATCTTGGTGCTTGCAGGATACCCAGCCGCTCAAATCGAAACTTTGCTCTCCTCCGGAATTCAGCATTATATCCATCTGAAGACCGACCTGATTGCTACAATAGACCAGTTACTAGACGAAGCCCAACTATGAGACCAGATATAAATCAACTTTTAGAAACTAATGAGCAGCAAATAAGCCAACCTCAAATGGATGGGGAATGGCTAACAGCAGAAAATATAAAAGTAAAACCCTTCTTTCAGGCCAGTGACATCCAGTCTATGGAGCATCTGGATTTTGCAGCGGGACTGCCGCCTTATTTGAGAGGGCCTTATAGTACGATGTTTGTCACCAGACCTTGGACCATACGTCAATATGCCGGGTTTTCTACAGCAGAGGAATCTAATGCCTTTTATCGTAGAAACCTTGCCGCAGGCCAAAAAGGTTTATCAGTGGCTTTTGATTTGGCTACCCACCGTGGTTATGATTCCGATCACCCACGTGTGCAGGGAGATGTAGGTAAAGCGGGTGTGGCCATCGATTCTATCTTGGATATGAAGGTGTTGTTTGACCAGATTCCTTTGGACAAGATGTCTGTATCTATGACTATGAATGGAGCGGTTGTGCCGATTTTGGCCTTTTACATAGTAGCTGCCGAAGAGCAGGGAGTGAAACCAGAGCAGCTCTCTGGAACTATCCAAAATGACATCCTCAAAGAATTCATGGTGCGTAATACTTACATATATCCTCCATTACCTTCCATGCGGATAATCGGTGATATTTTTGAGTACACCAGTCAGAACATGCCCAAATTCAACTCTATCTCAATTTCCGGCTACCATATGCAGGAAGCTGGGGCTTCTGCGGATATTGAATTAGCATATACTTTAGCTGATGGATTAGAATATCTAAAGACCGGCATTCAGGCAGGCTTGGATATTGATAATTTTGCCCCAAGACTTTCTTTCTTTTGGGCCATCGGGATGAATCATTTCATGGAAATTGCCAAAATGAGAGCTGGAAGGATTCTTTGGGCTAAATTGGTGAAAAGATTTAATCCCAAGAACCCAAAGTCCCTTGCTCTTCGAACCCACTGTCAAACTTCCGGTTGGTCCTTGACTGAACAGGATGCGTTTAACAATGTAGCCAGAACTACTGTTGAAGCAATGGGAGCCGTATTAGGCCACACCCAGTCTTTGCACACCAATTCCTTTGATGAGGCGATTGCCCTTCCGACGGATTTTTCCGCCAGGATTGCAAGAAATACGCAGCTATATCTTCAGGATGAAACGGAGATAACCAAAGTTGTGGACCCTTGGGGTGGGTCGTATTATGTGGAGTATTTGACTGACCAGTTAGTCAAGAAAGCTTGGGAATTAATGGAGGAGGTGGAAAGTTTGGGAGGAATGGCTAAGGCTATTGAAGCTGGCGTTCCCAAGATGCGGATTGAGGAAGCTGCAGCGAAAAAACAAGCCAGAATTGACAGTGGAAAGGACGTGATTGTTGGGGTGAATCGCTATCAGGCTGAAAATGACACTGAATTTGATACATTGGAAGTTGATAATGAGTCGGTAAGGCTTTCCCAGATTGAAAGATTGAATAAATTAAAGGCTGAAAGAAACCAAAGCGAGGTAGATGTTGCTTTGGACGCAATTACCGAGTCGGCTCGGTCAGGTGAAGGGAATCTTTTGGCATTGGCTGTTGATGCGGCCCGGAAAAGAGCGAGTTTAGGTGAAATTTCAACTGCGATGGAAAAGGAATTTGGAAGACATAAAGCAACTGTGAGGAGTATTTCTGGAGTTTATTCTGGGGAAGCAAAAGATGATGGCTACTTCAAAGAAGCACAAAAGTTGGCGGACCAGTTTGCCGAACTCGAAGGTCGACGACCAAGAATCATGGTAGCTAAGATGGGGCAGGACGGTCATGACCGTGGGGCGAAAGTGATCGCAACCGGCTTTGCGGATCTAGGATTTGACGTGGATATTGGGCCATTGTTCCAAACTCCCGCAGAGGTGGCGCAACAAGCAGCCGAAAATGATGTTCATCTTGTAGGCGCATCTTCGTTGGCGGCAGGCCACAAGACTTTGGTACCCCAGCTTATTCAGGCATTGAGGGAGCTGGGCCGTGAGGATATTATGGTGGTGGCTGGAGGGGTCATTCCGCCAAAGGATTATGATTTTCTTTTCCAAGCCGGAGTAAAAGCCATTTTCGGACCTGGAACGGTATTGCCAAAAGCGGCAATTGAGATTCTCAATGCCCTGATGGAAGAATGAAGTTGAGGTAGTTATAAATTTAATAGGCTCAGCCTTTTGAGTAAATAGCAATTTAAATGGTTTTTAAATTGCTATTTTTATGTTTTAAAGAAGTTTTTTAATATGAAAAGAATCACGCTCTTATATGATGAGTTAGAAAGTGAAACTGTTGAGGACAAGATTCTTCCTGCCTTTGGGCATCATTTAAAACTTAAAATCCCGTTCAAAAATGATTTAACGATCGAAATTGAAAAGGATGAACTGGTGGTGACCTACCTTTCAGATACGCAATTGAAGGAGTTTCTGCCGATTGCGATCGAAAAAGGGTGGTGCTTGGGTTTTCTTCCGCACCCGAACATGCCAAACGCCATTCAGGGAATGGGGGTGGATACCAAGCTCTCTACAGCTATGGATCATATTCTGGAAAGTGATGTAACCTTGAGTATCGATGTAATGATGGCCAATGGGCTGCCAGTTTTCAACACTTTAGTGGCCGGAGAGTCTATCAGCTTGATATCGGGAGCGATGGAAGAATCTCATTGGAAAGTACGCTGGGAAAAAGTTAAAAGCTTCTTCAGACTTTTCAAAAATTTGCGAGCACAGAATTATGTAATCAAGGTGGAGGGGGATCATGAGACCAAGGACGAAATAGATACTGCAGCCTTGGGTGTGGTGGCTGTATTGCACCGAAAGAGTGCCTTGCTAACCCGAAAAGTTTTGGAAGAGTCATTTGTCAATGATGGAATGATGCATGTTTTGATCCTTGCTCCTCGAAGCCTGTTTGGCTTGATAGATTTTGGGATAAAAAGTTTTTTGCGATCTGCAAAAACAAAAGTGCTTCCCCCACATATTTCCCATATCAAAACTAAAAAAATCCTACTTGAAAGTTCCGATCCCATCAACTATTCCGCTGATGACAAACTCATGAGTGCTAAAGGAATTGAGTTGGAAGTACTTCCAAAGATTCTGAAAATTGTACCGGGTAAACATTTGCTAGTTACCGATGAAATAAAGAACAATGCAATATATAAAGTTCATAAGTTGCCAAAGGGGGAAATAAAGGAAGGTTTGCTTGCCCATCCTCTGCCACTTATTGACCATGCTAGTACAGAAGAGTTCAAGTGGCTGTTTACCATTTTGCGAGAAAATGCCAAAGCAAGTTCAAGTTATAAGGTTTTGATGGTGCTTTCCACCATGATTGCCACTTTTGGGCTTTTTGGCAATTCTTCACCGGTGATCATCGGTGCGATGATTTTGGCCCCGCTTATGGCTCCGATTATTTCCCTATCCATGGGAGTCTTGCGCCAAAATGAATCCTTGATTAAGGAAAGCCTGAAGGCTATTATAATAGGGATGCTTTTAGGGTATATCTGTGCGCTTATCATTACCTGGATGACTCCATTGAATGTCTACAACAATGAAATAACTTCGAGAATTAGACCTAATCTTCTGGATTTAGGTATTGCTGTAGGTTCTGGAGTTGCAGGTGCTTACGCTCATGCAAAAAGGGAGGTAGCTAAAACTCTTGCAGGAGTGGCTATTGCCGTGGCTCTAGTGCCACCCTTAGCGGTGTCAGGAATAGGATTGGGGTGGATGGACCTTACGGTATTTATCGGGGCATTTTTATTGTTGGTAACTAACTTGGCGGGGATGGTTTTAGCAGCGGCTTTGACATTTCTGTTACTGGGATATAGTCCGGTAAAATTAGCCAGGAAAGGTCTATTAATATCCTTGCTTATTGTGGTAACTATCAGCGCTCCCTTGGCATTTGGTTTTAATAAAATGGTAAAGGAGAATCGAATTGTTCAGAAATTGAGTGGCCATGAGATAGAGGGGAAAGTCCTAAGAGAGGTGAATGTACGGTCTCTAGATCCACTAAAAATCAGCTTGCGAGTAGTTTCAGAAACACCTTTAGATGAAGCTGATCTTTCACAATTAAAGGAAGATATCGAAAGATACTTGGATTCAGAAGTGGAGCTGGAAGTCGCTGTCGGCATAATTCTTTGATCTGAAAGTTTATGATCATAAAATTAAATGTATCTTTCGGCAGAATTTTGAATTTGATAATGATGAAATTGTCGGATAAGTTGATCCTTTTATTTTTGGTTTTCTCTTTTGGGGCTGGGCAGATGGTTTTTGCCCAAGAGGAGGAATATGAGCTTCGCTATAAACTGAAGTCTAAACAGCAGTATACATTAAATGTAGTTTCTCAGCAGGTAATTGAGCAGGATTTGGACGGGATGGCCCAAACTATTCATAACCTTTTTCAAAGTGATTTGGATATTTCGGTAGACCGTGTCATTTCTGACACTATTGGCCTTTCAATCAAATATAGAAACCTGCACCTAGAAGTTCAGGGGCCAATGGGTGAGGAGATGATTTTGAGCAGTGAAGGAAATATGGAGGATCCAATCAACCAGCTGATGAGAAAAATGATCAATCAGCCAGTTCAAATTGCTATTAGTCCCCGAGGGGAAATCCTGGAGGTCCATGGTGTAGAGGAGATGATGGACAGCGTAATGTTGGGTCTTGAAGAGCTGGATGAGTCTCAGAAACAAAGTTTAAAAGCAAGCTTGGATAACCAGTTTGGCAAAGAAACCTTTAAAACCTCAATCCTTTCCGGTTTGATCATATATCCTCAGAAGCCGGTAAATATAGGGGAGGAGTGGACTTGTTCAAGAGAGGAGTTTGCCACTGTACCAGTAGTTACTGAAACTTCGTGGAAATTAAATAGAGTCAGAAGAGGACAGGCAGAACTTGCAGGCTCCTCAATACTTACAAGTTTGGACTTGAAAAGCAGCGATGAGGTGAAAATGGAAGGTACTCAGGAAATTACCGCATCTATTGATTTGTCTACAGGTTGGATGACAGAGTCCAATCAACAATCAGAAATTAATGGTATAATGACCTTGCCAGCAAATGAATATTTTGATGAACCGGTTGAGATTCCATTGAATATTAAAACTGTCACCAGAACAAGATTAAACAAAAAATGAGGCTCAAAAGCCTCATTTTTTGTTTTTAGTTAGATTCTCCACGTATTTTAAAAACCGCTCCATCAAGTTCCTCGCTGATCCTAACCTGACAAGCAAGTCGGCTGGTTGGAGTTGGATTGGGAAGATTGTCGATTTGATCTAGTTCCACATCGGATGCCTCTCCAAGTCCATCTTTACCTTCCAAAACCTCCACATGGCAGGTGGCACAAAGGGCCATACCGCCACAGGTGGCTAAAACTGGATATTCAGAAGCCTTCAATACTTCCATTAAGCTGAGCCCCATGTCTTCAGGGACCTCAATTGGATGACGTGTACCGTCCTCGTGTTCTATATGAAAAGTTACCATAATACGATTAGAATGAATTTACACCGTTTACAGTGGTGTATTTAAAGCTTAATTTTTGGTCTGGGTAAACATATTTGAAAGCACTGTGCATCATGATGGCAGCTTCATGGAAACCGCAAAGAATCAATTTCAACTTACCTTCGTAAGTGTTGATGTCACCGATGGCATAGATTCTTTCCACACCCGTAGAGTAATCACGAGTATCAACCTCAATGGCGTTTTTGTCAATAGTCAAGCCCCAGTCGGCTATAGGTCCCAATTTTGGGCTTAGGCCAAACAATGGAATAAGGTAATCAATGTTAAGCACAATTTCTTCCTTAGCTTTGTTTTCCAGCGTGATGCTGTCAAGTTTTCCGTTGCCGCCAAGTGATTTAAGATTGGCACTCAAGATTAGGTCAATTTTACCGTTGTTGGCAAGATCAAATACTTTTGAAGCAGAATCTGGTGCACCTCTGAAAGTTTCGTTTCTGTGAACCAAAGTTACCCTCTCAGCCACATCCGCTAAATAAATGGCCCAATCCAATGCAGAGTCGCCACCTCCTGCCAATACTACTTTCTTGTTTCGGAACGTCTCAGGGTTTTTCACCATGTAGGTGATTCCTTTTCCTTCAAACTTTTCCAAGTTTTCCAAAACCGGCTTTCTTGGCTCAAAACAGCCTAGGCCCCCAGCAATGACAATAACCTGAGCATGTACCTTAGTTTTATCGCTTGTGGTCAGGACATAAGCGCCGTCTTCTTGTTTAGTGATGTGATCGACGCGTTCACCCAAAGAAAAAGTTGGGTTGAAAGGCTTGATTTGCTCCATCAGATTATCTACAAGTTCTTGAGCTTTAACTTCTGGATAGCCCGGGATGTCATAGATTGGCTTTTGAGGATATATTTCAGACAACTGCCCGCCTACCTGTGGCAGGGCGTCAATCAAATGACAACGCATTTTCAGCAATCCTGCCTCAAATACTGCAAAAAGACCCACTGGGCCAGCTCCTATTATGCAAATGTCAGTAGTAATCATGATGTCGTATTTTTTGAATAAACCCTTGCGGGCAAATTATGTTCGTACAAATATAGTTAGTATAACAACTATTCCCACGGATGAGACAAATTATCTATTCGAGGTTTTCATAAATAGTGTTGAGAATGCGCTTAAATTCCTGAAAGTCCTTTTCATCGAGGTTTTCCCAAGCTTTTTCTCGGATGGAAACAATCTGTGGTCTGAGTTCGGAAACCTTAGATTTACCGTCTTCAGTGAGCAATAGTTGAAAGCTTCGACGGTCATTTGGATGAGGAAGCCTTTCTACATAGCCCTTTTTACAAAGGATGTCGATAATTCGGGTAAGGGTAGGATGGTCCTTGAAAACCAACTGGGCCAATTCCGTCTGGCTAAGAACTCCGTTTTCTGATAGGTTCTTGATGACCAGCCACTGATCCACCGTTACGTCAAAATTGCCGTTTTTGAATTTCTGCTGCGCGTATTGTTTTACCCGCCGGGCAGTCCTGTCAAGGAGGAATGAATATTTGCTAAATTGCTCGTATGTCATGCTAATAGTTAGTGCGACAAATATATGGATTTTTGCACAAACCGTTTTCTTCTGATAAGCTATAATTTCCGTTTAGACAAAAAATTGAAGAGACTTCAAAGGATGGTAAGTCATTGATTAGTAGTAAGAAAAATAATAACCTTGGTGAAAATAGGGCTTGCTGATAGTATATTTGTAGTACTATGAAAACTTTATCAATAAAATTAGACGACGAAATTTTTGAGGATGTGAAATACATCATTAAAACGAAAAAGATGGGCCGAAACCGTTATTTCAACCAGGCTTTGGACTTTTATAACAAATATCACAAGCGTGAAATCCTAGCCAAAAACATCTCTGAAGAAGGAGCTTTGGTTAAGGAAGAGTCTATGAGTGTTTTAAGAGATTTTGACAGTTTGATTGATGGGGATTAGGCAGCGATTGAAAATAAATGAATGATAGAAAAAATCGGGCAATTTCCACATGATTTGGCAGTGAAGGTTAAGGAAAACCTTCAGATAATACTTGATTTGGATTTTTGAATATGCTCAATCATTTCAGTAAGGGATGAATGCATTGTTTTCCCTGAGCTATCTGTTACTTCATACCGCAAGGGAGCTTCTAGAATTTGGATTGAAAAATGTCGGTTAAGAGTCTGAGTGGAAATGTTTTTTTTCTTCAAGGCACTATTCACCCATTGAATCAAATGAGCAGGACCTTTTACATCAATTGATGGGGAAGGAGCTTTGATCTGTACTTTTCCAGACACCAGGCTAAAATAGAGTTGGTCGCTTTGGAGGAGCTGATCGATTTTGTCCTGAAGTACTAGCTCCTCTGGCAGCCCGGTAATCAACGGTGCTCCACACTGCATTATCCAAAATTGATCTGCTGTCTCCAGTGCTATGTCCAAATCATGGGTCACAACAAGGATTGCCTTATTTCTGGTTTGAGCAATTTGGCGAAGCAAATGCATGATTTCATAGCGATTAACTAAGTCCAGGTGAGCAGTAGGTTCATCCAGTATCATCAGTTCACCGTCTTGGGCCAGGGCCCGGGCGATCATTACTTTTTGCAATTGCCCATCGCTTAGTTCCGAAAGACGCCTATCGTGCAGGTATTCCGTATTGGTGGCTTTAATGGCATTTTCCACAATTTCTTTATCTGTTGGATTCAATCTACCTAACCAGCCCGTATGCGGAGTCCTTCCCAAGGCTACCAATTGCCCGACAGTGAGGTTTGCGCTGGTGATTTTTTCGGTTAACACAACAGAGATTTTTCGGGCCAGATCCGTTTGGTCAAAACTGGATAGCGGTTTCCCTTCAAATAATAGGCTTCCCTCTAAAGGTGGGTTCTGCCCGTGTATCGCTTTTAAAACTGTAGATTTCCCCACGCCATTTGGACCCAGCAAACAGGTCAGTTCCCCAGTTTTAAGTTCAAAGGAGATATTTTCGGCCACTACAGTTTCTTTTGGGCCTTTTCTGTAACCTAGCTTTAGGTCTTTAGCTTGCAATATGGTTTTCAGATTACTCAAAATTCTTTGCTGAAATTTCTCCTTAAAATTAACCAAATAACCATAGGGGCGCCAATAAGGGATGTGACCGAATTTATGGGTAGGGTTTGTGCTGAAGAAGGCATTTGGCTGACTGCATCACACAATAGTAAAACGGCCGCGCCAATGATGGCCGAGGCTGGGAAAAGGATTCTATGGTCGCTGGTTTTGAAAACCAATCGTGCAATGTGAGGTACCGCTATACCGATAAAAGCAATGGGCCCGCAAAATGCAGTAGTTGCACCGGCCAAAATCCCTGTACTGATAATCATCGCCCAGCGGAGGCGATGTATATTTACTCCCATGCTTTCAGCATAAGTTTCTCCCAAAAGCATGGCATTGAATGATTTCAGAAAAACAATCACTGGAATTACTCCAATCAAGATGGCCAATAGAAACACCTGTAGTTGTCCATAATCCATACTGCCCAAACTTCCCATGGACCAAATAGTGAAAGTTTTGAGTTGCTCAGCATCACTGAAGTAGGCCAGGACGCTTATAATGGCCGATGTGGCACTGCCAAACATTAAACCTACAATCAGCAAAGTCATGCTGTCCTTGACCTTCCAGGCAGTCAGGCTCATTAGCAACAAAACTGATATAGCTCCAACTGTAGCTGAAATAATAGTAGCCCAAATGCCCACACCACCTCCAAAGAATGTAAAACCGAATGCTGAACCCGCCATCACTAAAATAGCAACACCCAAACCCGCCCCCGAACTGATACCCAGTACAAAAGGGCCTGCTAAAGGGTTTCTGAAAAAGGTCTGCATTTGTAAACCACTTATGGAAAGGCCGATTCCAGCCAAGATGGCTGTAAAAGCTTTCGGGATGCGGTAGGTATTGATAATCGTTTCCCAGCTTGACCTGCTGAATTCCCCGCTCCAAAGACCTTGAAAAATTTCTCCCACGGGGATATAGACTGAACCTATGCTAATGTTCAGCACAAAGAGGGTTAAAGTCAAAACCAATCCCGCAACAATCAATATGGTCGAGGAGCCGCCTTTATCCATCTATTTGAGTGTAGAAATACAGTTGATAATCCGGCAAGAGTTCAGGATGAAGAATCTTGATTAGGTCCTTCAAAATCAGGTCTGGGCGCATGTAACCCAATTCAAAATACTCCACTCCACCTGTTTCTCCTTTTTTTGAAGTGTAAGTGTAAACCTGTTTTTCTTGGACAGGGCGGAGGTTGGCATATCTGCGGTCAGTACTGGTGATGTCACTCAAGGATTTGAAGTCAGCCGCTCCGATCCAAAAGTCCGCTTCATCGGTATTTTCCAGCACATATTCGTAACTGAGTTGAACACTGCCAGTTCCTTTTTGGTCCTCAAAAATATATTGACCGCCAGCTGCTTTTAGTAACTTGGTGCCCCAAGAATCATTTCCAGGGGCATACCAGATATCCTTATACATCACCCCGCTCATCACCTTCGGTAAATTGGCGTTTGGGAGATTAAGGGTAAGTTTTTCTGCTTCTAGGTACTCTTTTTCTATGTTTTCAAAAACTTCCGTTGCTTCTTCCAATTTTCCAAAAAGTGCACCAGTGAATTTTATCCATTCTGCTCTTCCCAGTGGATTTTGCTCTACATACTCTCCATTGAGTACTGCCGGAATCCGCGCAGACTTAAGCAGTTCCAAATTTTTTACCTCATCACCCAAAGTAGAAATCATAATCCAGTCGGGCTGCAGGTCAATAATCATTTCCACATTACTCTGAGCGGCTCTACCCAAATCTTGTATAGAACCGTCTTTTATTAAGCTTCTGACTTCTTTTGAAGAAATCAGGTCAAGGTTTGGAAAACCGATCAGTTTGTCTGTTTCCTCAAGATAATCAAGATGGGGGATATGAGTAGTGGAGGTGAGGATGACTCTTTCAGCAGGTAATAAAATTTTTCCGTCAAACTTTCTTGTAGGAATTACTACATTTTCACTTTCCTGAATTAAGTACCGGTATGGTTGGTGCTTTTCAGGAAATGCTTTCAATACTTCCAGTACTTTGAAGCCTTTTCCTTGATAGATTTTGAACCCCTTCGCATAGCTCAAATTGATTTCCTCCATCTCCTCCGATTGCTCACGTTCCTCTTGAGGCTGACAGGAAAGCAGGCACCAAGCTGAAATTACAGCGATGATAAAAGATGTGAATTTCCCCTGTGGATGAATCATGATTAATCTTTTTTGTTGAGCGAAAGAAAGCTTGGATGGCCTTGCATTCGGAAACAAATCTTCAAAGAAAATTTTTCCAAAGCAATTTTTACGTTACATTTACAAATGAAATTGGTTCACAGTTGTCGCTTCAAGGCAACTGGGATTAAAATGGGAATCCGGTTAAATTCCGGAGCTGTCCCCGCAACTGTAATCCCGATCTGATACTTCAGATCAAGCTTTTGTCCTTCTAAACCATTGTTCCGAGTGTCGGGATGAGAAGGTCGGCAAAAGTCGGGAAAGCCAGGAGACCTGCCTTTTTCAGACAATTCAAAGCTTTCGGGAGAAAGGCTGAGGTGGATACCGTTTCGAGATTAACCGCAAAGGACGCAAAGAGTCGCATAGAAAAGCTTTCAGGTTAATTTTGATTTTCAGTTAATATCTCAATTTTACTACTTGAAATGGCTTTGGGTTAAATATTTGGTTTTGTTCCATATTTAATTCAAAAGGCATTGTATTTCGAAAATGTAACTAGGGTTATATTTATAACCTGCTGTTTGCTTCTGGCAGTTTCTTATGTAAAGGCCCAAGAAAGATCCCTCGACATGTCGGTAGATACGGTCGCACTGGATAGGGTTGACGTGTATGCCCCGGATTACAAAAAGTATTCCCTTGGACATACGGTCAAGTCCGTGGCTAAAGAAAATCTGCAGGAGTTCCAGGGGCAAGACCTCGGATCTCTACTACAACAGCGTTCGGGAATTTTTGTACGCCAATACGGTCCCGGAATGCTGGCATCGGTTACCATGCGCGGGGCCTCGGCCGGACATACGGCTGTTTTTTGGAATGGCCTCCCTATCAATAGTCCCTCTTTAGGGCAAACCGATTTTTCCATTCTCCCCGTAAGTGGCATCGATCAAGCCACTATCCATTTTGGTGGCTCAGCAGCCTTGTATGGTACTGATGCCATAGGCGGGTCCATTCACTTAGGCAATGAATTAAAGTTTAATCAAGGCCATCATGGAGAAATCCAGCAAGGACTTGGAAGCTTTGGAAGGTTTAATAGCCAAGTCAAATATGGTTACTCCAACGGAATAATCGCCCTTCGTACCTCCGCTTACCGAAATTCTGCTCAAAATGATTTTCCCTTTCGAAACAGGTCAAAATTAGGCCAACCTATAGAAAGACAGGTCAATGCTGCCATTGAGCAATATGGGGTCAATCAGGATTTCGGTTGGAATGTTGGAACTAGGTCACAGATTAAAAACAGCATTTGGTGGAACCTTACAGACCGCCAACTTCAGCCTCTGATGGGTTCCAATGCCAGGGAAGTACAAAAAGACCAAAACCTAAGATGGGCAATGGACTATTTGCTTTTTGGTGAAAAATCTCTTCTGAATTTAAAAGCAGGGATTGTTCGTGATGAGATGATTTTTGACAGAAATTCAAGGAATCTAGTGACCCAATACCTTTTTTCCACAGACATCGAAAAGCAAATAGCTAATAATTGGGACTCCAAGAGTGGAGTTCGCTACACTATAATCGATGGTAACCTGAGCAGTTATCGGGCAACCGACAACCGTTTAGAAGTTTATCATAGCTCCAGTTTTCGATTTACGGATAGATTTAGTACTTCGTTAAACTTGCGACAATTGGTTTATGAAGGTAATTGGGCTCCATTTACGCCTTCATTGAGTGGAACTTATCGTCTTTTCAAAAATGAGAGACATCAATTAGATGCAAACACTGCACTTTCACGCAATTTCAAAGTTCCTACGCTTAATGACCGTTTCTGGCAGCCAGGAGGCAATCCGGACTTGTTACCTGAAGACAGCTGGAGCAGCGAGATCGGACTTTTGCATAATTGGGACCTAGAGAATACCCAAGTGGAAACCCGGGTTAATTATTACCGGATGACAGTGGAAAACTGGATTATTTGGCAGCCGACGGGTAATTTTTGGTCACCCTCAAATATTCGAGATGTGACTAACAGTGGAGTGGAAACCTTTCTGGAAATGAGGCAGAAAGTTGGGCTGGGGGTGATAGGTTTAAACCTGAATTACAATTACACTAGTGCGCAGATTTCTTCTGATGATAATGAATCTACTGTAGGAAGTCAGTTGCCTTATACTCCACTGCATAAAACCAATTTGCAGATTAGCTATAAATTAAACTCTCTGCGGGTATTTGCAGCCCAAACCTACGTAGATGAAAACTTTGTCACCACTGACAATAGCCTTGAAATCCCTTCTTATACCCTTTATGATATTGGGGCCATTTGGGATTTGCAGCTTTTTGGACAGGACTTGATGCTTCAAGGCCAGATTCATAATCTATTAAATACCGAATACCAAGTCCTAAGACAACGGCCCATGCCTGGAAGAAATTATCACGTTAATATTCATTTTAAATTTTAATACATGAGAATCAATCAGAAAATCACAACCAGCTTACTTTTCAGTGCACTAATAGCGCTGGCTTCCTGTAATAATGATGCGGAAACCATCAACAATGCAGACACTCCTTTTGGAGAGGGGGTTTTTATTGTCAATGAAGGCAACACCCAAACCAACACGGGTGAAATTACCTTTTATAATCCTTCGTCTGGCGAAAAGTCACATAATATTTTCACCAAAGTAAATGACATGGATTTGGGAATTTATGTGCAATCAATTAGTGGACATCTAGGGAAAGGCTACATTGCGGTGGATAATATGAATCGTATGTACGTAGTTAACCTGGATGATTTTGAAATGGAAGGAATCGTGGAGGGAGTAGAAAAGCCTCAGACTTTCGTAGGCCTGAATGAACAAAAAGGGTATGCATCCCTTTGGGGAGAATCAGGGACTGGTAATGAAGTAGCCGTAATTAATCTGCAAGACCTTTCTGTGTCAAAAAAAATAACAGTAGGTACCGGGCCAAAAAATATGCTAGTAAATGGGAATGATTTGATTGTATTGAATTCGGGCGGATTTTCAAGTGACAACAGCATAAGTATTATCAATACCCAAACTGATCAAGTAACCCAATCAATTGCTGTAGGCGATGGACCTAACAGTGTCGTAGTGGATAGAAATGGGCAAATATGGGTTCTTTGCGGCGGAAAATACAAAGCAGATTGGAGCGGCCTTGAAACTCCTGGCCAACTTTATAAAATTAATGGCTCTAATTACAATATCGAAGAAGTCTTAGAATTTGAAAGTGAGTTTTCGCAACCGAGTAAGTTGAGGATAAATGGTGGTGGCGACGAATTGTATTTTACCTATGATGGGGGCGTGCACCGGTTATCTGTTGACCAAGAACTTGAGTTAGGTGATCCTGTGCTGAATAGGAGCTTTTATGGGTTTGACTTAAATCCTAAAGACGGCTTGCTTTACGGAACGGATCCTAGAGATTTCGCATCTGCGGGTTGGGTGATTCGTTTTACCCCAGAGGGAGTATTGCAGGATTCCATCCAGGCTGGAATTATTCCAAGTCAAATGTTATTCAATTATTGAAATAGAAAGAGGGAAATATTCAGGTAATCTGGATATTTCCTTTATTCAATTGGATAAAAAAGATTTGTTTCCAGGCTAAAATCTCCATAGGTTTGTTTCAATAAGTTGACCCCAAAATGCCCTACATTCAAAAAAATAACCCCATTAAAGTTTCTCTAAGCTGGTCCGGAGGGAAGGATAGTGCTTTTGCACTTTGGAAACTCCAAAAGGACAAGCGCTATGAGGTGGTGAGTTTGCATACTGCTTTCAATGAGGAAACCAGACGGGTAGGTTTGCATGGGACACCCGAATATCTAATAGAAACGCAAGCTGATGCAATTGGAATTCCTTTAGAAAAAATATTCTTCCCCAGCGAAGCCACCAATGAGGCTTATGAAAATGCTATGGAGGAATTTTACGACAAAATGATATCTGACGGGGTGCATCACGTGGCCTATGGTGATATTTTTCTTGAGGATCTTCGTAAGTATAGAGAGGATCAGCTTTCTAAAAAGTCACTTCAGGGAGTTTTTCCTTTATGGGGCAGAAATACCGAACGGCTGATTCATGATTTTCTTTATAATGGTTTCAAAACTTTGATATGTGCAGCTGATGGAGAAAAAATAGAAGAAGAGTGGGTGGGGCGCACCTTGGATAATAATTTTTTAAAAAACTTACCTCCCTCTGTAGACCCTTGTGGGGAAAATGGAGAATACCATTCCTTTTGTTTTGCTGGACCGGTTTTCAAGAAAACAATACTCCCAAAAGTGACTGAGGTGATCCCAAAATCCTATACGATTAAACTTGAAAATGGTAAAGTTGAAAAAAGATGGGTTTGGTTTGCAGACCTTGAAATGGCGGATTAACTAGCATCTTCCTCAATCTTTTTCATTTTCCTTTCGAAATTTTCCAAATTGATAATAAATTTCTTTGAAGTCTTTTCCATCAATGATTTATTGATGTCCTCATTATAAAGGGGAGAGGCTTTAATTCTGTCAATTATCATTTCTAGCCAATTTTCCCCATCATCTATCAAGTCAGAATGGAAAGCCTCGACAGTGAGGTCTCGAGGTCCTGTGATACCGGTGTGGCCAAGTTCTCTGAAATATTCAATCATGGTATTGAGGGCCATCTCATGGGTGAGTTCAAAGGAACGTATGATTTTATGCTCCAACTTTTCCGAGAATCCTTTTCGCTTTAATTCGTCCAGATATTCTCTCAATTCAGAAAGCGCGTCCGAAAAATCTTTAAGTCTTTTGTGCCAATTCACCACGGGAGTTTTCATCTTAATTTGGGTTTTATTAAAAATAGAAATTTAAATACAAGGGTCAAAGAAAGTACATGTTTTATTGGTAGTACAGTCGAATAACCATTAGGGGGAATAAGGTTTGGTTAAAATGAACATATACTTTTGTTAAAAGTATATATCTCCTAATTATAGTTAAGTGTAAGTGGTATTTATAATCTATGTAAAACCATTAATTAACCAATGTCAGACTTTTCTTAGACTGGTTAAACACTGGTTTTACATTGATTTAAGACTGGTTCAAAGAGAGATAAAACTCAGCTGGTTATCTGAACAAACTGCCTACTATAACTACTTTCCTACCTTACGTTATAAGATTGCATAAACCTCTGACCATTGGGAGAAACTCCCTCCAAAAGAAGCCGCCCGCTATATTTTTCCAAAAACTCACCAATTTCAGTAGGATCCGTGGCTGGTTCCTTATTGATATGCGTGATAATAAACCCATCTGCTAGCCCTAGTTCTCTTAAGTATCCTCTTGTAATAGCTGTGATTTTAATTCCATGATCAATGTCCAGTCGATCCCTTTCGATGGCGTTAACAGCCTCCAGTCTTCCACCGAGAACATTTGAGCTATAAAATTCCCTTTTCACCACTCCTGTGCCACCTTCAAGATTTAGTAGGGTGACATTTGCAACGTTTCTGCTATTGCCTCTTAGATAGTTAAATTGAATCTTGTCTCCTGGGTAATAGTAGGAGATCGCCTCCTCAAAGCTGCCCTTTCCAGAGACATTGATGTCCTCAATTTGGAAGATTACATCGTTTTTACGGATGCCTGCTTTTTCTGCTGCCCCGTTTCTTTGCACATGGGTAACGATTACCCCATCCATGGATTGGAGGTTCATTTCCTCGGCAAGTTCGGGAGTGATTTCTACCACATCTACGCCAGGAAGGGCTTTCTGTACTTCACCAAATTTGATTAAGTCATTGGCCACCTTCACGGCAATGTCCACTGGCACTGCAAAACCATATCCAGTATAGGACCCAGTTCTGGAAAGGATAGCCGTATTGATTCCGACTAGTTCCCCTCTAGTGTTGACTAGGGCTCCTCCGGAATTGCCGGGATTAATGGGAGCGTCTGTTTGGATAAATGACTCCAAGGGAAAATCACCTCCAAGGATGTTAATCTGCCTTTCTTTTGCTGACACAATTCCAGCGGTAACCGTGGAAGTAAGGTTAAAGGGGTTTCCTACTGCAATTACCCATTCGCCGATTCGGAGTTCGCGGCTGCTGCCTTGGGGTATTGCAGGTAAATTTTCGGCCTCTATTTTTAATACCGCAATGTCTGTGTTCTTATCCGTGCCTATCAATTTGGCCTTATAAGTCCGTTTTTGATGCACCACTTCGATGGTTTCTGCACGATCAATTACGTGGTTGTTGGTGACAATGTAGCCATCACCGCTAATAATGACCCCTGATCCAGTGCTAACACGCTGGTTTGGTCCGGTGCCGAAGAAATAATCAAACATACTGTTCCGACGGGGGTCCGTTCCTGAAAAGTTTTTGATGAAGACCACCGAGTTTTTGCTTCTTTCGGAAGCTTCCACGAAGGAAACTGGAGGGTTGTAATTGGCTGGTTCAGTAAATTCAGCCCGGCTGACTTGCTGAGAGAAATTCTCTGTGGGGTAAACCATTTGGGATATTTCTGTTTGGGGTGTCATCTGATTGAAAAACCAAGCCCCTCCTAAACCGGAGAAAAAGGATACAAGAATAATTTTGATGTTTTTCATAAACTTACCTTATAGAGTAATTCCACTTAATGTGCTTTCATTTACGATAAAAGAAAAAGCCGCGGACATCTTTTTTAAAAAAGAGTTTTTGGGCCTGTTTCGACTTCAAATATAATTTACAAATCGACTCCCAGCCGTTAAAAAGTGTCAAAAAACACAGGAAAAGTCTTTTAACCTTGTAAATTTGTTGGCATATTGGAAAACTTTTAGCTGGCAAATGCCATTTTAACTGCAATCAACTGAGTCCGAGAGATTAATAATTACATGTCAGAAAAGAAAAGAGTAGCCATATTGGGCTCGACGGGAAGTATTGGAACTCAAGCACTAGAGGTCATCGAAAGTCATTCAGACAAATTTGAGGTAGAAGTTCTGACCGCTCAAAACAATGCAAAACTTCTGATTGAACAAGCTATAAAATTTCAGCCCAATGCAGTGGTGATTGCCAATGAGCAATTTTACGATGAAGTGCGGGATGCCTTGTTCAGCCATGATATAAAAGTTTATGCTGGTACAAATGCCCTTGCCCAAGTGGTGGAAATGGAAAGTATCGATGTGGTACTTACCGCGCTAGTGGGGTATTCAGGTCTCATGCCGACCATCAAAGCTATCGAGGCGGGTAAAAGTATTGCTTTGGCTAATAAGGAGACACTTGTGGTGGCCGGTGAAATGATCACTAAGATGGCTAGGGAGAAAGGGGTTAATATTTACCCTGTGGACTCCGAGCACAGTGCGATATTTCAATGCCTGGTTGGGGAGTTTCACAACCCAATTGAAAAAATCATACTGACCGCATCAGGAGGGCCTTTTAGGGGTAGAGATAGAGATTATCTGCATCATGTTACAAAGGAGCAGGCACTTAAGCATCCAAACTGGGATATGGGAGCTAAGATCACTATTGATTCTGCTTCTATGATGAATAAAGGGCTGGAAGTAATCGAAGCAAAATGGCTTTTTGGGCTAAAAGCTGAGCAAATAGAAGTAGTGGTTCATCCCCAGTCCATCGTACATTCCTTAGTGCAATTTCGTGACGGATCTATAAAAGCGCAACTCGGACTGCCAGATATGCGTATCCCCATACAGTTCGCTTTGAGTTACCCCGATAGGTTTGATTCCACATTTCCCAGGTTTGATTTTCTGCAATATCCAAACCTGACCTTTGAGCAACCAGACCTAAAGACCTTCAAAAACCTTCAACTGGCTTATGATGCCATGGAAAAAGGCGGAAATGCGCCATGTGTACTGAATGCTGCTAACGAGGTGGTGGTCGCTGCTTTTTTGAAAAACGAAGTGGGCTTCCTAGAAATGTCGGACTTGATCGAGGAAACTATGCATGCGGTGGACTTTGTTAAGCATCCAACTTTGGACGACTTTGTCGCAACTGACAAAACGTCAAGAATTAAAACTGAAGAATTAATCAAGAGTAAAGTATAAATAATGGATACATTGATCATGGTGGCCCAGTTATTACTGGGATTATCTATATTGGTAGGATTGCATGAGTTGGGTCACCTGCTCACGGCGAAGATGTTTGGAATGAGGGTTGAGAAATTCTCTATAGGTTTTCCCCCAAAGATCATAGGTTTTAAATACGGAGATACAGAGTATTCTATTGGAGCAATTCCATTAGGTGGCTTTGTGAAAATCTCGGGGATGGTCGATGAGTCCATGGATACCGAGCAGCTTGCCCCCGAGCCACAGCCTTGGGAGTTTCGTGCCAAGCCGGCCTGGCAAAGATTAATCGTAATGCTGGGTGGTATTATTGTAAACGTGATTACCGGTGTGGTGATCTTTACTTTCTTGATTTACGATCGAGGAGACACCTACTATTCCAGAGACCAAGTTATAGAGCATGGTATCGAAGTACGTTCCATAGGTGAAGAAATAGGTTTCCAGGATGGAGACAGGGTGTTAGATATTAATGGTGAGCCCTATAAGAGATTTGATGATTTGAGCGGGGGAGAAGCCCTTTTAAGCAGTGGAGGTTATTATACTGTGCTTCGAAACGGGGAAGAGGTCAAAGTAAATATTCCTAGAGGATTTATAAATTCCTTTTCTAATGAAGATGCACTTTCCAACTTTATTTCTCTGCGTACTCCGATGGAAGTCGGAGAGGTGGTCAAAGGAAGCCCGGCCGACGAAATGGGGGTACAACCAAAGGATAGAATAGTTGCAGTTAACGATCAAGAAGTCGTTTATTTCAATGATATTTCAGGTGCTTTGGAACAGCTTTCTTCAACAGAGACGAATTTGACGATCGATCGTGGAGGAGAGTTAATTACTTTAAGTGGCACGGTCAAATCCGATGGTACTATTGGCGTATATTTTAACCCACTGTTGGAGCCTGTTAGAGAAAAGTATTCGTTTATTGAATCCATCCCCAAGGGCACAGAGAGAGCTTTCAGCGCGGTAGTAATCAATGCTAAAGCTTTGGGCAGAATGTTTACCGGGGAGGTTTCTGCCAGAAATGTCAGCGGACCTATCGGGATGGCAAAAATCTACGGCAATACTTGGGATTGGGTTAAATTCTGGAGTATTACAGGGTTGATTTCCATGATCTTGGCATTTATGAATTTGTTGCCAATCCCGGCACTTGATGGAGGACACGTAGTCTTTCTTCTATATGAGATGATTTCAGGTCAATCTCCATCTGAGAGATTTCTTGAAAACGCTCAAAAAGTCGGAATGGTCTTGCTGCTGGCCTTAATGGTATTCGCCATTGGAAATGATATTTTAAAAATCTTTACCGGCTGGTAAAACTTATTTAAATAAAGAAAATAAAAATGAGTTGAAGGCTGACTTCAGCTCATTTTTTATATCAAGTTGTTTTTTTGAAACCACTTTTAGGTCAGTAATTTCCCTCGAGACTGCCAATTTGTGTTTATTAGAACATTGGCATATCCATTGAGTTTTATAGGGGAATTGCCCTAAAAGGGAAAACAAAGCATTTACACATTATACATGGCAGTCAAACTGTCAGTTTGTCTTTTATATGAATAAATTCGAAAACCAATTTTACCAATCGCTTATGTTAGGAGATTTTGCCGGAGAGGGGGATTTGATTCAGCTCATTACCGATGATGAGTCCGAGGACTTGATCTCTCAGGAAGATTTCTCTGATGAGATTCCTATTCTGTCGGTTAGAAATACAGTACTTTTTCCTGGCGTAGTCATCCCCATCACGGTGGGTAGACAGCGCTCTATCAAACTAGTCAAAAAAGCTCAGAAGGGCGATAAACTTATAGGCGTTTGCGCCCAACTCAACCCCAACGTGGATGATCCCTCATGGGAGGATATTTATCAGGTGGGTACACTCGCCAAGATCATCAAAATGATAGTGCTTCCTGATGGCAATACAACCATCATTATCCAAGGAAAGAAAAGATTTGAAATCTCCGAACAAGTGACTGAGGATCCATATTTCTTGGCCAAGGTGAATTATTTGGAGGAATCTTTTCCGGAGGGTAACAAAAAAATTGAAGCCTTGGAGGAATCCCTCAAGGATGCAGCTGCCAAAATTCTGGACTTAAACCCTGAAATCCCACGAGAAGCTCAGGTAGCACTTGAAAATATCGACAACACCGCATTCCTGACACATTTCCTTTCTTCCAATATTAATGCTCCTGTGGAATCCAAACAGCGGCTTTTGGAAATCAATGATGGCATTGACCGGGCTACTCTTCTTCTGGAGTTTATGATGAAGGATATCCAAATGTTGGAGTTAAAAAGCGAAATCCACAAGAAAGTTCATACTGACATTGATCAGCAGCAAAGGGATTATTTCCTGCGCCAACAGATGAAGGTTCTTCAGACTGAACTTGGAGAGGAAGGTCCTGAAAAGGAAGTGGAAGAACTTCGCTTGAAAGGCAGAAAGAAGAAATGGCCAAAAGAAGTGGCCAAACATTTTGAAAAGGAGCTGGACAAAATCCTTCGCATCAATCCCCAGGCTGCCGAATACCCGATAGCGTTGAATTATGCAGAACTGATGGTCGAACTCCCTTGGAATGAGTTTACTGAGGATAATTTTGACCTAAAGCGTGCCAAGACTGTTCTCGACAAGGATCACCATGGCTTGGACAAGGTGAAGGAAAGGATCATCGAATACCTTGCTGTGTTGAAATTGAAAAACGATCTAAAAGGTCCGATTCTATGTTTATATGGACCTCCGGGTGTTGGTAAAACTTCTTTAGGAAAGTCAGTTGCCAAAGCATTGGGGAGAAAATATATCCGAATGTCACTAGGAGGCCTGCATGATGAGGCTGAAATCCGTGGTCATAGAAAAACGTACGTAGGCGCCATGCCTGGTAAGATTATCCAGAACATGAAGAAGGCCAAAACCTCCAATCCTGTTTACGTATTGGATGAAATTGACAAGCTTTCATCTGATTTCAGGGGAGATCCATCTTCCGCATTTTTGGAGGTGCTTGACCCTGAGCAAAACAGTGCGTTCACTGATAATTACCTTGAGGTGGACTATGACCTCAGCAAGGTGCTCTTTATAGCTACCGCCAACTCGTTGGATAGCATTCAGCCGGCCCTGAGGGATCGAATGGAAATTATCGAGGTGACTGGGTATACATTGGAAGAAAAGGTTGAGATAGCCAAGAAACACCTAATTCCAAAGCAGCGTAAGGAGCATGGTTTGAAAGGAAAGGACATTACGTTCGATTCAAAAGCTGTTGTGAAAATTGTGGAGGACTACACCCGGGAATCCGGAGTAAGAAGCCTTGAAAGAAATATAGGCAAGGTGGTGCGAAATGTGGCCAAATCCATAGCTATGGAAGAGGAATATTCTAAACGCATTACTCCAGCTTTAGTGAGAGAAATCCTCGGTGGCGAAGTGTTTGATAAAGAAATTTATCAAGACAACAGTGTGGCAGGTGTAGTGACAGGGTTGGCTTGGACTTCTGTCGGAGGCGAAATTCTTTTCATCGAAAGTTCCTTGAGTAAAGGGAAAGGAAAGCTTACCCTTTCTGGACAGCTAGGCGATGTGATGAAGGAGTCAGCTATGACTGCCATTTCTTACTTGAAATCGAAAGCTGAAAAGTTAGGAATTGATCATCGCGTATTTGATCAATATGACTTGCATATCCACGTGCCTGCTGGAGCTGTGCCAAAGGATGGACCTTCGGCCGGTATTACTATGATGACTGCTTTGGCCTCACTATATACTCAAAAGAAAGTGAAAGCAAAAGTTGCAATGACCGGAGAGATCACCCTAAGAGGTAAAGTGATGCCTGTAGGAGGGATTAAGGAGAAAATCCTTGCGGCAAAGAGATCAGGGATTACCGAAATTATCCTTTGCAAGAAAAATCAGAGAGATATTGAGGAAATAGACAAAAATTATTTGGAAGGGCTAAAATTCCACTTCGTCGATAATGTGGATGAGGTGTTGGATATTGCCCTTATGGATGAAAAGGTGAAGGATCACATAGTGTTTACTTTTGAAAAAGAGAAGGAAGCGCTAGAAACCAGAGTTTAATGAAGTGAATAAGGCATGCCCAAAGGTGTTCCTTAGTACATAAACCTCTAAATGAGGGGAAATTTGAACCCAAAATTATGGATAAGATAAAAGATTTAACGCCAAAACAGATTGTTGCGGAATTAGATAAATATATCATTGGACAGCAAAATGCCAAAAGGAATGTGGCCATTGCCCTGAGAAACAGAATCAGAAGACTTATGGTCAAGTCTGATCTTCAGAAGGACATTGTGCCTAACAATATTCTGATGATAGGTTCGACCGGTGTGGGTAAGACTGAAATCGCCCGAAGGTTAGCCAAAATAGCTAATGCGCCATTTACCAAAGTGGAGGCGTCAAAGTTTACCGAAGTTGGTTACGTTGGCCGAGATGTGGAAAGTATGGTCCGTGATGTGGTGGAACAAGCTGTTCACTTGGTGAAAACCAAAAAGAATGAGGAGGTAAAGGAAAAGGCTGCTGTTATTGTCGAGGAGATAATATTAGACATCCTTATTCCTCCGGTAAAAAGCCCTTCTTTTTCTAAATCTACAAGTGGGGATAATGACTTTAATCCGGAGACGGCATCAGAGAATGAGTTAAATGAGAAGACCCGTGACAGATTTAGGGAGAAGCTTAAAAACGGTGAGCTTGAGGAGAGAAAAATTGAAATTAATGTCAAACAGTCTTCTTCTGTAGGTGTAGGAATGATCGGCAACGGCATGATGGATGATGCCAGCATGGCTGGGCTTCAGGATATGATCAGCGGAATGATGCCGAAGAAGACCAAGAAAAGAAAGCTAACGATAGCCGAGGCAAGAAAAGTGCTGATGGAAGAGGAAGCCTCCAAATTGATCGATTTTGACGAGGTCAAGGAAGAAGCTATTCAATTAGCAGAAAACAACGGGATTATCTTTATCGATGAGATAGATAAGATTGCCTCCAAAAGCGGAAAAGGCAGTGGTGGACCAGATGTGAGCCGAGAAGGAGTGCAACGTGACCTTTTGCCAATTGTAGAAGGTAGCGCAGTGACCACTAAATACGGGGTGATCAATACAGACCATATTCTTTTCATTGCGGCAGGTGCATTCCATGTAAGCAAGCCATCCGATTTGATACCCGAATTGCAAGGGCGTTTTCCAATCAGAGTGGAGCTTAACAGTCTGACTCAAGAAGATTTCCAAATGATCCTTAAGGAGCCGAAAAATGCGCTTACAAAGCAATACAAGGCATTGTTTGAGGCGGAGGAAGTTTACTTGGACTATGCCGATGATGCCATTGATGAGATTGCGAGATTGGCTTTCAAAATCAACGAAGAAGTGGAAAACATTGGAGCGAGAAGGCTTCATACCGTTATGAGTCACTTGCTCAACGACTTCTTGTTTGATGTGCCCGACACGATTGAAGCTAATTCAAAAATTATGATTACCAAAGATATGGTTACCGATAGGTTGAGCCAACTGGTTCAGAATCGAGACCTATCGCAGTACATACTTTAAATATTGATATGCCTGCCCCTTACCGGGCAGGTCTTTTTTATTATGGAAAACCTAGTAATAGTAACAGGCTCAAGTCAGGGGCTGGGTAAGGCCTTGGTAGAGCTCTTCTGCAGTGAGAAGCACAATAGGGTTATTGGTTTATCCCGAAGTGGGCTCAATTATGATTCAACCAATTTTTCAGACCTGAAAATTGACCTTTCCGATTTTGAAGAAGTAAAAACCAATTTGGCTAATATCTTTCCTAAGGGAGATTTCGAGAATATAACTTTGATCAACAATGCCGGATGGATAGGGGAGATTGCCCATTTTGGAGATCTTTCAGCAGAAGCCATTACCAAAATCCATCTTATAAATACTATTGCTCCAGCTGTTTTGATGAATGAATTTGTCAAATCATATAAGGACAATCCTGCGATAAAAACAGTTGTCAATATCAGCTCAGGAGCTGCAGAAAAAAACATTGACGGTTGGTCGGGTTATTCCAGTAGCAAGGCAGCTGTTAACCGATACACGGAGATTGCACAGGAGGAAAGTGATATGAATAAGTGGGAGATAAAGTTCTATGCCCTTTCCCCTGGAATCATTGATACGGGTATGCAAAAGGATATTAGAAGTGCTAAACCTAATGGTTTCAGCAGACTGGAGGCATTCAAAGGTTTTAAAGAAAACAAAGAACTTGCAACGCCAGAGGAAGTGGCTGAAAAAGTGAAGTTTTTAATTGACAATCGGGATGATTTTAAATCGGTAATGCAAGATGTTCGTCAATTCTGATCCGGTCTGTTCTTCGGGAAGTCGAAAAACCAGGTTTTGGCGTTCTTTTTACCTATGTCAGCCCAGTCTTCCACATCGAAGGTAAAACCAAAAATACCAGCAGTAGGTAAATTTTCTAAATCCTCCCCAAGTTCTACTACCAGGTCAGTAAATCCGGGGTTATGACCGAAAATGAATAGTGTATCTACAGATGAAGAAGTTTTGCGGATATGTTTGAGTATTTCTGTCGGTGATGCTAGGTATAGTTCCGAAGTGAGTTGAAGGTTGTTTTTACCAACCCCTAAAATATCCGCAAAAATCTTTGCGGTCTGCTTAGCTCGTTCTGCATTAGAGGAAATAATTAAATTTGGTAAAATTTTTTTTGAAGCCAATCTATAGGCCATTTCTTTTGAGTTTCTAATCCCTCGGGGCGCTAGAGGCCGTTTATGATCGGCTAAAAAGGGCTTATCCCATGAGGATTTGCCGTGCCTACAAAGAAAAAGTCGCTTCATAAAGGTTTTTCTTATATATTTTTTTGCATAATTTAACATAAATTTTTACATTTATTATTCATTTAACCACATATTTTAAAATTACATTATGCTTACTGGAACAATTAAATTTTACAACGATTCAAAGGGGTTCGGTTTTATCATTGATGACCAATCTCAAAGTGACATTTTTGTGCACGCGACTGGGCTGGTCGACAAGATAGCTCAGAATGACAAAGTTTGTTTTGACCTTAAGGAAGGTAAAAAAGGGCCTAATGCCATCAATGTGAAAAAAGTCTGATTTTTTGAGCATTAGGAAAAAAAAAGAGTCTTGATACAGGGCTCTTTTTTTATGCCCAAAAAAGGCAGACCTTATAGTGGGGCCTGCCTTTTTTTTATTCAATTTAGGTTAAAATAAGCGGTACCTCAGCCCAACATTCATTCCGATGCTATTGAAGAATGTGGTAGTTACCAACTCATCCATTGGACGATTTTGGTCGACATTTGGGTTAAATTCAGCATTGTTGCTAGAGGGGGTCAATTCAGTTACATAATTCGTTTCTCTTGAGTAAGTAGGCAATGCATCTAAACCGTCTTGACCTCCCACTCTAAAGGTCACCGTTTCGGAAACTCGTCTTGGTACGGCTAAGTGAATGGCTTCAAGTTCCCCAAATATTTTCAAACGGTCGTAAACCTCATATTCAGCACCCAAAGTTCCAGAGAAGCCAACTGTGAACTGTCCTCTGACTTCTTCCACTTCTAATACAGAATTACCGCTAGTGGATAATGAAGCAGGAACTCGATATTCTAAAGATGTCACTCCACCTACTGGCAGTACTAGTCCTAACCTCGAATAGGCGCTTAAAATTTGGTCGCTACCTGTGGAAAATACGATAGCAGGGTTAATTCGAGCCTGCCTGGTATGCCCGGATACGGCCAGGACATCACCGCCTACTCTGAATTCAGAAATCGGGACTTTATTGCCGATTAAATAATTCAAGCCGATATCTGCACCTACGTTAGGAGTGATCATATAGCCAGCTCTAACCGTAATGGGTATTCCTCCCCCCAATTTGTTGTTTACAGCTTCAATACTTGTGGGGACACCATCAGGCCCAAGGGTAGTGATATCACCGATTGCGCTACTGGAGGTGGGAAGTGCAAAACCACCCCCAATTTGGAGATAGGTATCCTGAGCCATCAATTTTGAACTGGCAAACGCCATGATGACCATGGCTAGCATTTTTAAGTTTAATCTCATAATTACTGAAATTGGTTTAAATCAGTAACTATGCAAAAACGATACAAAATTTGTTAAAATATCAATAACCTACCTGCCTAAAGGTGGTTTAGAATTCGTGGACGATTGTGAGGGCAGGATCCAGCGACATTCCACCAGGATTCAGTCCGGGCTCCCCTTCTGGTATTTCGATGCCCAAATCCTCAAAATAGCTTTCTCAGATACCGAAAGTCTCACCAGTGTCAGGGTCTTCGAAAGTCATCGGGTTGATTTCAAATATTGGGTTGCCAAGATTGGCCTTTTGAAAGGCGAAGTGAATAAGCTCGGAACAATAATAAGCGTCATTGTGAAGGTTGAAAGCGGAGTCATAAGGCTTTCCTATCAGGGTTCTGGCATAATTTAACGCAGTGGGAATAAGATGTTGATATTCCCCGGTTACCCTCCCCACTATTACGCGAGGTGAACCATCTTCATTTGTGTGGCGGGTAAGAAATTCATGCAAGGGTGTTTGGGAAACGCCTTTGGAAATAGCTTCCAAGACATACCAATCCCCATTTTCTTGCATCAATAGACCATTGTGGGAAAAGTCCCTACCGTCATAGCCATCGGTAACTTTGCGGATTGCCTCACAGAAATCCCCGCAGTCCCCGTCTTGAAACAAGATATCTCCCTCTTTCCAGGCAAACTCATATTCTGTTTGGCAACCTGCAAGAAATCCGATGAGTATTGCAGCTATAATTAAAGGTCTCTTCATTAAACAGCCAGGATAAAAAACATAATGGCCACAGTTAAAATCAACGTCATTTTTTGAGCTTTTTCTTTTATAGTAGGCGCAATTTTTCTTTTGCGAAGCACCAAAACAGCGATGCTCAAGGCAAACATTTGGGCAGCAAGCCCCACTCCATGGACGATGTTGATAATATTATTTGCCGCAAAAGGGCTGTAATTTTGGTACAAAGGCACTAGGCATAGGATAATCCCGGCAAGGCCAACAGCAAAGGACCGCTTTAAAAGCAGGTTTTCATCTTTATCGAAATACTTCATCAAATCTTGGATTGAGTGATTTACTTTTTGATTGTAGCTTTCCTTTTCTCAAAGTAGACTTCCATTTCATTTTTATCGAGGGCATTCAAGGTCATATCCTTGGATAACCCGCCTTTTCTTCCTACCAAAACACCGTAGTGCATATGATTGTAGGTGTTTTTATCATGGGAATCTGGATTGATAGCGATCATCACATTTTGAGTCAAAGCATAATGAACCCATCTCCAGTCCAAGTCGAGCCTCCAAGGATTTGCATTTATTTCAATAGCCACATTATGCTTGGCACAAGCATCGATTATGGTTTTGTGATCGATTGGATAACCGTCCCTTCTAAGTAAAAGTCTTCCAGTCGGATGTCCTAATATTGTCGTATATGGATTTTGAATCGCTCGAAGCAGTCGGGCCGTAGCTTTTTGGGTGTCCATGTTTAGCACACTATGGATTGATGAGACTATGAAGTCAAATTTCGCCAAAACTTCATCCGGGTAATCTAAGCTTCCATCTCCTAAAATGTCACTTTCAATTCCTTTGAAAATCTTAAATGGTGCAAGTTCTTTGTTAAGCTCTTCGATTTCCTGATGCTGTCTTTCAATTTTGGCAACGTCCAATCCCCCTGCATAAACTGCCGTTTGGCTATGGTCGGAGATTCCCAGGTATTCATATCCGAGGTCCCTGCATTGCTCAGCCATTTCTCGAAGGGAATGTTTTCCGTCACTGTAAGTGCTGTGGTTGTGCAGAATGCCTTTTAGGTCTTCGTTTTCTACCAACTTCGGAAGCTTATGCTCCTTGGCGGCTTCCACTTCAAAGTAACCTTCTCTTAGCTCGGTAGGGATATATTGCATACCTGCTTCTTCATAGGCTTCCTCCGGAGAGGTATATGCTTTCTTCCTATAAATATGGGCCATTGTTTGCCCATCGTTTGCCGGAAAATTAAGGTGTTCTGGACTGGAAGTTCTTATCAAAAATTCATTTACAAACATCTCCTCAGGATACAGCCTGAAAGTAAGTGCAATTTCGGGATCATTGAGATGACCATTCCAGGTGAAAGGGGAGGAGAGTCTATAGTTTTGGGTCAAGCCTTCAAACTCATTCAATTTTGTGTTCGCTTCAGACCTGTTTTCAGTTTTGATCAACCACTCAAGATTGGAAATGATCTCCAGGTTTCTTGCAAAATCTCCAACTCGCACCACATTGTTTTCTCCAAAAACTTCCTTAAGGTTTCCATCAAGTTGAAAAGCCAATTCTTCGATTTCCGCATAAAGGTATTTTCCCAGATTGGACGCCTGAAATTCCAAAGCTGCGATAATGGTGTCTTGAGTCTTTTTTCCAAACCCCTTTAAATCTGCTACTTGGCCGGATTGGCATGCTTCCATCAGTTCGTGGGTGGAGGTGATGCCAAGTTCTTTCCAAAGGGTCTTGATCTTTTTAGGGCCTAGACCTTTGAGTTGCATTACCTCCAAAAGCCCCTCGGGGGTGTTGGACAACATTTCCTCCAAATAGGGAAAAGAACCGGTCTCGATAATAGATCGAATGACTTCGGCGATGCTCTTGCCGATACCATTGATTTTTTGAAGTTCTTCGGGGTTCATTTCCATTAGACTAATTTCTCCTCTATCAATGGTAATGACGGCCGACTGGTAACTTCTGATTTTGAATGGGTTTTCTTCGTGAAGTTCCATTAACTGAATGGTCAACTTCAGTTTTTTGATAATGCTCTTGTTGTCCAATTTTAAGTGGGTTTCTTTGAAGGATAAGGCAAATGTCCACAATAAATGTTTCAAATTAAAATCCTAAGACGTATCTTAATAGCTAGAAGCAAAAAATATAGGAATGAAATATTGGCTGGTGAAGACAGAGCCCGAAACTTATGGTTGGGATGATCTCGAGTCGAGAAAAGAAGATATATGGGATGGCGTCAGGAATTACCAGGCCAGGAATTTTCTGAAGGAGATGCAAGAGGGTGATGCGGTTTTGGTGTATCACAGTGGAAAGCATAGAGAAGTGGTAGGTGTGGCAAAAGTTAGTAAAGCAGCTTTTTCTGATCCTGCGGATAAGGAGGAAAAGGGTTGGGTCGCCGTGAAACTTGCTGCGGAGAGAAAGTTGGATAGAGCGGTTTCACTTCAGGAGATTAAAAGTCAGGCGGAATTGTCCGAGATGCTTTTGCTCAAGCAATCCCGCTTATCAGTGATGGGGTTGACAGCCGGTGAATTTGAGTACATTTTACAATTAGGGGAAAAATGAAAAGCTTATTTTCAGTAGTAATTTTATTTTTTATATCATTTGAAGGCTTCTCCCAAGTTCAATTTATAGAGCGGTTGGAAATAGAAACCAAACAGAGCGAGGAGAATTTCATGATTTTTCCTTATGGGAGTGGTGTTTTGGGCTTCAGGGTGCAAGGTGATCGTGGACTGGTACTCAAACGTAAATTTCAATATTTCTTGGGGTCCTCCAACTTACAGAAAGAGGAACTGCGTGAAGTGGAGTTGCCAGATTATCATGACTTGATAGCATATGATTTTGAGGAGGAATATTTATATCTGCTGATTGGCAGGAGTAATATTGGTAAAGAAAGAAAAATCTTCCGCATTAACTTAGAAAACTCCGCACTCGATAAGTTTGATGTAGGTAATACCTTGCAGATAGACCTCCAGGATTTCCAAGTGCTGGATCAAAGAGCGATTATGATGGGGCTTTTGGAGTCCCGTCCGGTGGTACAGGTTTTTGACATTGAAGAGGAAAGTGTATTTACTCTACAAGGCATCTATTCTAATGATGCTAAAATAATACAACTCCAAAAGCAATCTGAATTCGAGGTATTTGATGTGGTAATGAGCCGGCGGGATATGTATAAAAATAAGCTCATTTCAGTGCTGACATTTGATTTGGATGGACAGAAACTTAGAGAGGTGAAAATTGACAAACTTGATGATCCTAAGTTCGAGATTTTGGAGGCTGTACTTACTGAGCCAAACGCTTACAGACAGGCAATGTTTGGTCCTTATGGTCTTCGCAAAAGAGACGCGTTTCAAGGTATCTATTTTGCCAATATCAATGAGTTTGGAGAGTATTACAACCATTATTACAACATGGAGGACTTTCCGAACTTCTATAATTACCTTCCTGAGCGGGCACGGAAAAGGAAAAACAGAAGTGTGGAAAGGGCAATCGAACGGGAAAAGAGCATTACCATTCCAAATGTTTTAGCCACCAGGGAGGTCATGGCAATTGATGATGGATATCTAATCTACAATGATTATTTTTCTCCCTCATCTAGCAGATACATGCAGAACAGAAACTTCTATCCTGGTTCTGAAGCCTACCATAACCAGCATCAGCGTATGTATCCTCCATTGGGTACAGGAATGACTACAGGGGGCTTTGGCCGTCCTGTTTATTTTCAGTTCAAATATATGGCCGCCCAGTTTATGTTTGTGGATTCACAAGGGAAGCTTTTATGGGAAAACTCACTTCCCCTCGGTAACAAGATCAGTGAGTCAGATAATAAATTTGGGCAAGTCAGTTTTGATGGTCAAGATCTTTATTATCTCTATTTGAACAAAACAGATTTGGTCCTTAGCCATATCAGAGACGGGGATGTGATAATGGAAAACGAAAAGTTTGAAATTGAACTTTTGGACGAAAATGAAAGGATTCGCGAGACTCCAGAACATTCACTTTCATTGATGTGGTGGTACGACAATTACTACTTGCTTTCTGGAACTCAAAAAATCAGATACCAGACCGAAAGCGGCCGTGAATCCACCCGACATGTGTTCTTCGTGACTAAAATTAAGGTGGATAATACTGAGATGCGGTTTGCAGAAGGGGGGTAGGGTTTTATCCCGTTGATGATCTTTCCAAAAGTGTGGCAGGCAATTCTTTCTTGACAACCTCCATCTTTCCTTTTAGCTGGGTTAGGATAATATCCATAAGGTTTTTGGATATGTCGTCCAAAGGTTGAACAAGCGCTGTAATAGACGGGTCATAAAGAGAGAAAAGTATATTATCATCAAAAGCCACCACGGCTAGGTCTTCAGGTATTTTCCGCTTCAATCTCTTGATAGCACTGAGTCCATTGATGGTTAAATAGTTTGTGGTGAAAAACAATGCGTCCAATTGGTCATTGGTCACGATAAACTTTTCAATTTCCCTGATTACTTTTTCTGAATTGAAATCATCGAAGCTTACTTCTTTGACGAGAGGCCTTAGATTATTTTCGATCAGGGCATCAAGATATCCATCAAGCCTGTCAGCCATTTGAGTTTGGGTGCTCTTCAGAGTAACCAATCCAATTTGTTTGTAGCCTTTTGCAATTAAGAATAGGTTGGCATCTTTGGAAGCCTGATAATTATTAATGACGACGTGGCTAGTCTCTACTTCTGGGAAAAATCTGTCAAACAACACCACAGGAATATTTTCACTCATTAGACTTTTAATGTCCTCCTCTATCCCCTCGGTGGGTGTAATAATATAGCCATCTGCATGTCTTCCCTTGAAAAGTCTGATGAGTTCTTGCGCCTTCTCCTTTTTGTTGTCAGTACTGCAGTATATAATTTTATAATCATTTTCGAGAGCCTTGCTTTCAATATTTCGGGCAATATTAGAAAAAAACGGGTTAGAGATATCCTCAACCATGAATACTATGATCTTGGATTTTCCTGTTCGAAGGCTTTGGGCAAGCTGATTAGGCTTATAACCTACCTTTTTCACATGCTCAAGGACTTTTTTTGTAAGCTTCTCAGAGATCCGGTTTTCCCTTGCTTTTCCATTTAATATAAAAGAAACAGTGGTGATCGAAATGTTAAGATCATTTGCAATATCCTTGATTGAGTACTTCCTTTTCGCCATAATGGCGGCAAATTAATTAAATATTTGCTTTGACGGACAATTTTGAAGTCATTTCAATCTGTTTTCTTGATTTTATAACCGTTAATTCCGAAAAACATGATATATAAATAACAGGCTAGCGGGACGATGAAAGAGAATTGGACGCTGCCAAAATAATCAGCAAACAATCCCTGGATCGGAGTGATTATAGCCCCCCCCACAATTGCCATCACCAAGATCGAAGATGCCTGGGAGGTGGATTTTCCCAATCCCGAGATCGATAGAGTGAAAATGGTTGGAAACATAATGGAGTTAAACAATCCTATGGCAATCAAGGCCCATAAAGCCAGGTATCCATCTGTAAAGATGGTTATGGAGAGCAAAACGATTACTGCAGCGGCAAAAAGCCATAATGTCCTTTGAGGAATGAATTTGCCTATGACCAAAACTACTACATTGACCAATATTAAAATGCCTGAATAAAGTGCTGCTTGTAAACCATAAATGGATGCCACTGCCAATAAAGCCACCAGGAATATAATTGATATCAGGAGTAGCCTTTTCTGTATATCCTTGCCACTTGCCAGGGCTATAGCGCCAAAAAACCGTCCCACCATGGCTCCGCCCCAGAAGAGAGCAAGAAAATGACTGGCCTCAGCTTCACTTAGACCTGCAATATGAGGGAGGCGCGCGAAGTTTATAATATTACTTCCTATAGCTACCTCTCCGCCTACGTAGGCAAAAATAGCAATGACTCCAAACACCAAATGGCGGTTTTTGAACAGACGGGAACTTGTATGCATGCTTTGGCTAAGCTGAATTTCTGGCAAAGGGAAAAGCTTTATTGCTAATGCTAAGACAATCAGTGTGGCCGACAACCCCAAATAAGGCAGTTTGACGGAGGAGGCATCAATTATTCCTTCACCTACTGTCTGGAATATGAGATAGCCCCCAATTACAGGAGCAAGGGTGGTTCCGAGGGAATTGAAGGCTTGTGTCATATTCAGTCGGCTGGAAGCTCCATCAGGTGGGCCTAAAATTGCTACATAAGGGTTGGCTGCAATTTGAAGTAAAGTGATTCCACAGGCTAACACAAATAGGGCAAAAAGGAAAAAACCATAGCTCAGCATGGTGGCGGCAGGCAGAAATAGTGCACAGCCGATGGCTGCTATCAAAAGCCCCAGTACAATTCCGTTTTTATAGCCAATTTTGCCTATAGGGTCAAATTTCAAAACCGAGAATGCATAATATCCCAATGATACCACAAAGTAAGCCCCAAAGAAGGCCGTTTGCACTAGCATAGCCTGCCAGTTTTTAAGCGTGAAAACTTCTTGCAGGTGGGGGATGAGGATGTCGTTCATGCAGGTAATGAAACCCCACATGAAAAACAAAAGAGTGACCACCGCTAAAGGGGCAAAATAGTTTTCTGCCTTTTTCGATTTACTTTTTGCTGTTATCTGACTCATTTTTTTGATTGATTATGGCTGAAACTTGCCGCGCCAACGATGGTCGCCCACTCCCCAAGTTCAGTTACTTTAACCTCTACCAAGGCGCTATATTTTTTCAAATAGTAGGTCAAAGATGGGAGAAAAAGATGGCTTGATTTGGCAATATTTCCTCCAAGAATTATGGTGTCGGGTTTGATATTTTCAATTAAAGGCAAGAGGAAGTCACCGAGGTTTTCGCCAAATTCCGCAAACAGCTTTTTAAGAGCCTCACTACCTTCTGCAAGTATAGCAATTTCCTGGACACCTAGGGCTTCCTGGCCTGTTCTGTCTTTGAATTGTTTAAGAAACCATGCGGTTGAAAAGTAGTCTTCAGCAATTCCCTCCCTGAAATTGCTTTCCCATAAGGCGGCATCACTTGACTTGCCCGAAGTGTAAATTGCAGAACCTAAGCCCGTTCCTAAGGTAAGCCCTATGGCTGTTTGGCTGCTTTGGGCCACACCACAGGTGATTTCACCTTGGAGAAAACATGCGGCATCATTGACAAAAGTAATCTGTGAAGGTGCCAGGTTTAATTTTTCGGATAACATTAATTTGATGTTCTTGCCATAAAGATTCTGGAATTTACCTTGGGTCTTAATTTTAGAAATGCCGTTTTTATAATCAAATGGGCCGGGAAAAGCAATTCCAATCGTGCCATCGAACTCCTTTTCATGAAGTACCTTTTCGATGGAACGGGCCCAAGTGAAGATAATTTCCTCAGCCGATCCATCAGAACCAAGTTCTACGCGGTAAAGCGACTGAGGGTATATTTTTAATTGGTTAAGGTTAACAAATCCGGAGGTGAAGTGGGAGCCCCCGATATCTATTCCCATAGTTTTTGCGCTGTACATTTAATAAGTAATTAGGGTGCATTCAATCAGTTTTATTCGATAAAGAGTAAGGGAAATCATTTTGATTTACCTGTACAGATTTTAGAGGTTGGTCAGCCATGTCAAAACTAACCACGGCGCCATCCATAAGGTCAAAATAATTGAAATACAATGGGGTGTATTCTTGCCCATTTAAAGTTACTTTTTGTACAAACTTATTGTCAACGCTATTTTCTGGGGCATTAATTTCTATTTTCTTGCCGTTTTGCAAGTGTAGGGTCATTTTTTGGAAAAGAGGGGCGCCCAAAACATACTCATCGGTCCCAGGTGCCACAGGGTAAAAGCCCATTGCCGAAAAGACGTACCAGGCAGATGTCTGGCCGTTGTCCTCATCACCGCAATAACCATCAGGAGTTGGCTTGTACATTCTGTCCATGGTTTCTCGTACCCACTGCTGTGTTTTCCATGGCTGTCCTGCAAAGTTGTAAAGATATATCATATGCTGGATGGGCTGGTTGCCATGAGCATATTGTCCCATATCGGCAATCTGCATTTCACGAATTTCATGGATGACCTGCCCATAATAGCTTTCATCAAAAATTGGAGGCAATTCGAATACCTTATCTAGTTGTTCAGCAAACTCATCCTTGCCTCCCATGAGTTCCATGAGACCATTAATGTCATGAAATACAGACCATGTGTAGTGCCAGCTGTTTCCTTCCGTGAATGCGTCGCCCCATTTGAAAGGATTAAATGGGGACTGAAAGGTGCCATCCTCATTTTTGCCTCGCATTAGGTTATGTTCTTTATCAAAGAGATTACGGTAATTGAGACTTCTCTTTTTATAAAGCTCGATTTCTTCTTTAGGTTTGTTTAAAGCTTCTGCCAGTTTATAAATAGTAAAATCATTGTAGGCATATTCCAAAGTCCGGGCGGCATTTTCATTAATACCCACATCATATGGGACATAGCCCAACTCGTTGTAATAATCCACTCCAGCTCTCCCAACGGCGGTAAGAGGTCCCGCATTATTTGCACCGTGGATCAAAGCCTCATAAAGGGTCTCTATATCATAGTCAAAGTCCTGTCCGATCTTCAAATAAGCATCTGATACAACCGATGCCGAATTGTTACCTATCATGACATTTCGCAAGCCCGGGCTTGCCCATTCCGGTAACCACCCACTTTCCTTGTAGGCATTGGCCAATCCTTCTTGCATTTGAGCGTTAAGTTCAGGATACATGAGGTTTAGGAAGGGAAAGAGTGATCTGAAAGTGTCCCAAAAACCGGTATCAGTAAACATATAGCCAGGTAATATTTCGCCATTGTAGGGACTATAATGGATAACTTCCCCATTCTCATCGTATTCAAAAAATTTCCTTGGAAACAACAAGGACCTGTACAAACAGCTGTAAAAGGTTTTAATCTGGTCCACATCACCACCTTCAATTTCAATTCTGCTCAATTCCTGGTTCCAAATAGACCTTCCTTCCTTTTTCAATTCTTCAAAATCTCTGTCAGCAATTTCATTCTGCAAATTTCGCTCGGCTTGTTCATAACTGATGAAGGAAGAAGCAACTCTTGCCTGGACCGTTTTTCCGTTTTCTGTATCGAAGCTTACTACAGCTTTAGCATGGTTTCCTTCTAATTCATTTCCTGAACTTATCTCATTACCTTCATAAACTTGCGATTCGGTAAAGGGTGTGTCAAAGTAAATGACGAAGTAATTTCTGAAATTTTCTGGTACTCCACCACTGTTTTTGGTGGTATACCCAATCACCTTATTTTCTTCAGGGATAATTTTTATAAAGGATCCATCGTCAAAAGCATCAATTACAAGGTGAGCATCCTTAGTGTCTGGGTATGTTATTTTAAATCTAGCGGCTCTTTCAGTAGGGACAATCTCCGTAGTCACATCGTGATCAGCCAAATAAACCCTATAATAATAAGGTTTGACTTCCTCCGATTTATGAGAAAACCAACTCGCCCTTTCATCTTCATCCACTTTAATGTCACCAGTAATAGGCATGAGGGAAAACTGGCCATAGTCATTCATCCAAGGGGATGGCTGATGGGTTTGTTTGAAACCTCGAATTTGGTCAGCTCCATAGGTGTAGGCCCATCCATTGCCCATTTTACCGGTTTGGGGTGTCCAGAAGTTCATGCCCCAAGGCAAAGCTATAGCAGGGTAAACGTTTCCGTGCGATAGGCTCGGTTTTGAATCCGTTCCCATCAATGGATTTACCCAGTCAACAGGGTTTTCCACTTTGTCAACCAATACATTTTGAGCAGAAGTTTGTCCAATAATTATAAAACAGAATAGCAGGATTAAATGCCTCATAGGTTTAGCTTTCATAATTTAAAGATATAAAAAAGATATAGCCCAAAGGGCTACATCTTTTCAATAGGTAATTGTAGGTTTAATATAGGTTTTAATATCCTTGATTTTGTGTCAAAGCTGGGTTTCTCTGCAATTCGGTTTCCGGTATTGGAAAAAGAAGATGCGTTTCTGCAAAGGTTCTTCCCCAACCGTTTGGCTGACCGATCACGTCCACATAATTGATAACGCCACCCTCTTCCGTGATTGGGTATTGGCGCGTCCTCTGTATGTCAGACCAAAGGTGGAATTCAAAAACTTGTTCCCTGAATTTTTCCTTCCAGACTTCTTGAATGAATTCTTGTGTAGATAGGGAACGTAGTTCAGCTTCTATTTCTCCCCTTTCAATAGTAGGGTAGGCCCGAGATCTTACATCGGCTAGGTACCTCACAGCTTCATCACTTACTCCCTCAGATTGGGCAATAGCCTCTGCTCCAATTAAAAGAATGTCTGCATATCTATACACTGCGACATCTTTTCCGGATGCGGCTGTTTCACGGATGGCAGTTTCATCATGCCACATGTAAGGGGCCGTTTCGAAGGTAAAGGTGTTGCCTTGATTGTTGGTATAAGAGGAATGAAAATATTGCTTTTCCTGAACCCTCAAATCATTTTCAGGGTCATATCCATTCAATAACCTTGTGGAAGGTTGGTAAGCGCCATTTGTAACCCCGTATGCAGCCTCTGAAGTTACAGACACTGGCATGGTATATACAGGGTAGGTGTTGTTGGCGATGCCAACGGTGTATTCAACAAAATAAATGTATTCGGTTGGAGATACACTTGCTCTTCTGATCTTATTAAATGCACTGTTGGCGGGAATGACATTTCCCTCGGCATCCCGATCATGGTCTATAAGTGCATAACTCCCGCTGTTGATGACATTTCTAGCCATGGAAGCTGCATTCTGAAAATTATCTTGCTGTAAAGGGTAGCCGCTCATGGTGAGGTAAACATCTGCCAGTAGGCTTTCCGCAGTCCCTTGAGAGATTCTATTGCCATTGTTAGCCATGCTGGATTGGGAAAGGCCCCCTTCATTAACTGCAAATTCCAAATCAGCAGTGATCAAAGCATAGACTTGGTCAATAGGAGCTCTTTCAAGATAGAGGTTTTCCAATGATTCGTAAGGTTCTTCTACTAGCGGAACTGGCCCAAACATTTTGACCAAATAGAAATACGAGAAAGCTCTGAAAAATCTTGCTTCTGCAAGCAGGGTCGCTGCTTCGTCAGCTGGAAGTCCCTCTACATCCGGAATGTATTTAATTGCATTATTGGCTCGTGCAATCCCTCTATAAAGATCAGCCCAGGTATTCCCTAAATAGGTAGCAAGATTAACGCCGTTTAAGGTCAATTGCTGAGTGTGCTGTACATGTGGTTCCTGCCCTCGGTACTCATTGTCAAAATAACCTGACATATAATTGCCCAACATGGCCCTTGACCCTCCGTAGGAGGCGGCAGAATTGACAATTTGTGGAGCTCCGTTGCGGTAAAGAGAATTGACAGCATCATGAGCATGCTGCGGAATGGTAAAAAACTGCTCTGAGGACATTTCATCCCTTGGCACTTCCTGGAGAAAATCCGAACAGGAAGAGCAGATGCCTGCTATCAGTATGGTATATATATACTTTTTCATTTTGATCAAATTTTAGAATTGTACACTTACTCCTAGCGTGAAAGTTCTAGGTCTTGGGTATTGGAAAAAGAAGATATTCTGGCCCCATTGGTTTCCTGCCCATGAGGAAGATTCAGGGTCAAACCCCTGGAAATCGCTACTTGTGAGTAAGAATGCGTTTTGGACGCTAGTATACACTCTCAAGTTATTCATGTTGAATCTAGATACCAGCTCTCTGTCAAAGGTATAACCCAATGAAATAAGATTACCTCTTATATATGAACCGTCAGCCACCCAATGGTCATCAATCTCACTGTTCTGTCCAGAATAGGCGGCATTTCTGATCTGCTGCACATTGGTGTTTTGGTTTTCTGGAGTCCAACTGTCATACAGGGAAGTTCTAAGTGTGTTTGCTATACCAGTTCTGTCTTCTACGGAGTGCAAAAACTGCTGCAATACATCTACTCCGTACACGAACTGAAGTTCAAGACTGAAATCCCAGTTTTTGTAGCGTACATTGTTAATCCAAGAGCCAGTCCAATCTGGTAGACCGTTGCCAATTATAGTTGGGTCCTCAGACCTCTTGGCCTCTCCAGGTACTCTTCCGACTGCGGCGGCTTCAGCTACCTCATCGGTACCCCAAGTGCCCAATCTTTGGAAGCCCCAGAAGGAACTCAAAGGCTCACCCACTCTCAGGATCGTCTGTGAACCGGATACCCAGTTTGGACCAGGAAATATGTCTTCATTATTTTCACCGAGTGATTCAATTCTATTGATGTTGTAATTGAAGTTTATAGTGGTTTCCCAATGGAAATCCGGTCTGTTAATTGGGTAACCGGTTGCCAAAAATTCAATACCTCTATTGGAAATAGAGCCTATGTTATCCCTTACTCCGGAAAATCCAGTATGGTAAGGCACAGGTCTATCCAAGAGCAGATCGGAGGTCAATTTATAATAGTAGTCAAAACCAAGTGTTAATCTTCTATTGAATAAACCCATATCAAAACCTACATCAAATTGGTTTGTTCTTTCCCAGCCTAGGTCAGGGTTTGGTAGTCTATTGATAAAGCTGTGTGAGGCTCTAGAGCCATCTAAAAGGACTGTTCCAGAACTTACCGTGCCAAGAGATTGATACATTGGGATTTCGGTGTTCCCCGTGATTCCGAAGCTTGACCTAATTTTCAGTTCATCAATTCCGGTTGCATTTTCCATAAAGGATTCATTGCTTAATATCCAGCCTAGTCCGGCTGAAGGGAATACGCCATATTTATTGTTATCTCCAAATCTAGATGAACCATCAATTCTTCCGGTTAAGGTCAATAAATAGCGGTCTTTTAGTGTATAGCTACCTCTTAAGAAATAAGAGTTCATGGTCCAGTTGTTGAAATTGGACTGAGGGGCTTCCGGCTGGCTGGCCGCCTGAATTCGGTTGAACCTGAAAAAGTCATCAGAAAAACCTCTCGCTTCTACAAAATTCCCCTCAAAGGTTCTTCCTTGCCAGCTCAATCCCAACACAGCATTGATCCTATGATCACCAAAGTCTTTGTTGTAAGTCAAATAAGTTTCCTCTTGCCAGTAAGTGCTTCTTTGGTTATTGATGGAAGCATAGCCTAGTGGTGCTGAGATGTTGATTAAGTCCGTCGGGCCGTAATCTTGAAATTTCCTGTCATGAACGTCAAAGCCAAACTGCGTTCTTAAATCCAAACCTGGAGCTAAATGAAAAGTAACATGTGTGTTTCCAAATATCTGAGTACGGTTTCTTAGACGGTCCTGAGTGCTCAAAACATGGACAGGGTTGGCCATAGGTTCTATATTATAGGGGTCGCTAATCATGGAAGAGTTGCTCCATGTGCCATCGGGAAACTGAACGGGAAAAATGGGGGGCATTTCCAGCATGGTCCGTCTAGGAAATTGACCGCCACCGCCTTCTTCGACCTCATTTTCCTTGGTATGGTTAACCATTAGGTTCATCCCAATTGAAATCCAGTCTTTTGGTGTTGCATCATAGGTGATTTTTCCATTAATTCTTTCCATCCAGCTATTAAGCATAATACCTTCCATTCTAGAATAGTTGACAAAAGCACCAACTGAACTTCTGTCGCCCCCTTGCTGAATGGATATCTGGTGATTATGCGAAAGTGCCGTTCGAGTGGCTTCTTTTTGCCAATCTGTATCATACAAAGGATTTCCGTTACTATCAAAAAGCCTAGGATCCTCTCTGCTAAATACTGGAGGGGTGCTGCCCGAATATTGAGGGTGATTAGCAAAACCTCTTTCCACCACTTCCAAATATTCCTCTGAATTCATCATGTCCATGCGGGTAGGTAAAACTCCAACATTTACAAATCCCTCATAACCTACGACGATTCCATCGGTTTTAGTGCCTCTCCTGGTCGTGATCAATATTACTCCATTAGCCCCTCTGGAACCATAAATCGCAGTAGCGGAGGCATCTTTCAAAACCTCCAAGCTTTCTATGTCATTTGGGTTCATGAATCTAATGTCTTCCATTACCACTCCATCAACTACATAGAGAGGGTCCGAAGAGGCATTTACAGTTCCTAAGCCTCTTATAATTACTCGTGGGCTACTAGTAGGTGAACCTGAGTTAAGGCTTACATTTACACCAGCCACTTTGCCTTTTAGGCCTTGAAGTACATTTCCCACAGGTTCGCGAAGCAGATCTTCAGATCCCACTGTTCCCACAGATCCGGTAAGGTCAGATTTTCGTTGGCTACCATAACCTACCACTACTACCTCATCCAAAGCACTTGTACCTTGATTTAGCACAACTTCAATATTAGTCTCGTTGCCTACTTGGATTTCCTTACTTTCCAAGCCGACAAAGCTAAAAACCAATATCGACGTTTCTGAAGGTACTTCTAATGTGAAATTACCGTCAATATCAGTGACGGTTCCCAAAGATGTTCCTTTTACCATAATAGAAACCCCTGGAAGAGTCTCGCCGAACTCATCTCTTACAGTTCCCCTGATTAGGATTTCATCTTGTTGCTTGTCGATTATAACTTCTAAAGGTTGAGAAATATTTGGCTCGCTAGCCAAGGCTGCATGCATGGGTAATATTGAAACGCCCATGATCATGGAATTACGGAGAAACCTCCATACAGGGATTTTTCGCTGAAGTGGAGGAGGGAGTAGTTTTGTGTTCATGTCATTTACTTTGGGTTAAACTAAATTGTTTTAGCAATGATAGATAATTATTAATTTTATGTCATCGCAATCGATTTCCATAAATGGTTAAAAAAGAGCTTTCCAATACCTGAAAGGTTTTAGCTATTTTATAGATTTTGAGGTGGATTGAGATCAAAACAAGTTTATTTTCAGTTGATTAAATGGATTTGTGACAGCTATACTACATAAAAATTTTAAATTATCACAAACCTTTAATCAAAAATTATAAGGAAGACTTTAGTCGAAACCCTTAATTATCTAGCAGGAATCTGTCTTTTAAACCTGAAAAAGCCATTTATCACTCATTTAGATAAATTTTTAGAATTTATGTTTGAAATAGCAGAAGTATTAAACATATTTGTTGCTAATAAATCGTTTTAGTCGTGGAGATTAATGCGTGGGTCCTCTTATAAATGGTAGGATCCAATAAACCATAACCCAAGTACCCTATGAGTTTTCAGATTAAAGAATCAGCGCAGGAATACGATGTTATCATCGTGGGTTCTGGAGCTGGTGGTGGGATGGCTTCCAAGATTCTTTCAGAGGCCGGATTTTCAATAGCTGTAGTAGAGGCAGGAGGCGATTTTGATCCTGCTAAGGAAGAACATCGGACCCAGTTAAGGTTTCCTTGGGAATCGCCCAGAAGAGGAGCGGGCACTATTCGCCCATTCGGTGATTTTGATGCGGCCATAGGGGGCTGGGATATCGAAGGCGAACCATACACCAGAAATACCGGGACACGGTTCGATTGGTTTAGGTCCAGAATGTTAGGTGGTCGTACCAACCACTGGGGACGGATCTCCCTCCGGTTTGGGCCAAATGATTTCAAAAGAAGCAGTATAGATGGGTTGGGAGATGATTGGCCAATTGGTTATGATGACCTCAAGCCCTATTATGATAAAGTTGACAAGTTGATAGGAGTATTCGGAACAAAAGAGGGTATTTATAATGAACCTGATGGGTTTTTTCTACCGCCTCCAAAGCCAAGACTACATGAATTGTTGATCAAGAAAAGTGCAGACAAAGTTAACATCCCAGTTATTCCTTCTCGCTTATCGGTGCTCACTAGACCAATTAACAATGAACGTGGGGTTTGTTTTTTCTGCAACCAATGTAATAGGGCCTGTCAGGCGTATGCAGATTTCTCCTCAGGAACCTGCCTTGTCAAGCCTGCTATGAAAAAAGGCAAAGTGGACCTTTTTACCAATTCTATGGTGCGTAAGGTAACTACCAACGATAGGGGGGATGCCACTGGGGTTTCCTTCGTGAGCAAGATGGATTTGAAGGAATATAAACTTAAATCCCGAGTGGTAGTCCTGGGCGCTTCTGCATGTGAGTCTGCCAGAATCATGCTCAATTCTAAATCTAAAACCCACCCCGATGGATTGGGTAACCAGAGTGGAATGGTAGGTAGGTATCTTCATGACTCCACTGGGGCGGACCGCATGGCTGTCATACCTGACCTGGTAGATAGGGATCGCTACAATGAGGACGGTACAGGCGGAATGCACGTCTATACACCTTGGTGGCTCGACAACAAAAAGCTCGATTTTGCGCGCGGGTACCATATTGAATTTTGGGGTGGTATGGGAATGCCTTCCTATGGATTTGGAACGGGCATGGACACTTTGAGAAGTCATATCAAAGATGAATTTGGAAGCCCAAGTCCAAATGGAGGTTACGGGACCGGATTGAAAAAGGATATCAAAAGGTTTTACGGTACCACTGTTGGTATGTCAGGCAGAGGTGAAAGTGTCCCTCAGTATGATAATTATTGCGAAATTGATCAAACAACCGTGGACAAATATGGTATTCCGGTATTGAAATTCAATTATAATTGGACTGACCAAGAGCTTAAGCAAGCCAAGCATATGCATGAAACCTTTGAGGAAATTCTGTTAGGAATGGGTGGGAAGCTGTTGGGTGCCAAACCAGGCAAGGAATCCCAGTACGGCCTACATGCGCCGGGTAGGATTATTCATGAGGTGGGTACCACCCGGATGGGGAATGATCCGGCTTCCTCGGTTTTAAACAGTAATTGCCAGGCGCATGACTGCAAGAATCTTTTTGTCGTGGATGGTGGGCCATTTGTATCGCAAGCTGATAAAAACCCCACTTGGACTATACTTGCTTTGGCATGGAGGACTTCCGATTATATAGTTGATCAATTGAAGAAAAAGAATATTTAATCATAAGGGATAGGTGATGAATAGAAGAGAAAATTTAAAACTGCTCTTTACCGGAGCTTCAGGTTTTTTACTGGCTGGCTGTAGTGTCGAGGAAAGTGCAGTCGAAGAGGTTCCTGTGAATGCAGGATTTTCTACCTCAGGTAGGAGTCCAGAAGAGATTGCCATTGACAAAAAGTTGCTTTCAGAAACCTTTTTTACTGAAAAGGAGGTAGAAAAGCTCAATTATTTAGTAGAGGTCATCATTCCAGCCGACGAAGACTCTGGGAGCGCACTCGATGCAGGTGTGCCTGATTTCATTGAGTTTATGGTAAAAGATATACCCGCTTACCAAACACGTATGCGTGGAGGACTGAGTTGGCTTGACAATCATGCCTTGGATAGGTTTGATAAGATATTTATGGAGCTATCAGGAAATGAACGCATATCTATCATCGATGAAATAGCCTATCCAGACAAAGCGACCCCGGAAGTTATAAACGGCGTGAAATTTTTCAACTTATTGAGAGATTTAACTACTACAGGATATTTTACTTCCAAGATTGGCTTTGATGATTTAGGATATGTGGGCAATAGGCCCAATGTATGGGATGGGGTTCCAGAGCATGTCCTAGAAAAGTATAAGGTTTCCTATGATCCAAAACTAGCAGACCTATACCTCAAACCTGACCAACGGGGAGTAGTGGCTCAATGGGATAATGATGGCAATCTTATAGGTTAAAACATTTAAAGATGCATATTTGAATTTTGGGTTTATTGATAAAAATGGCTTGAGCAGTACTTGAGCCTTTTTTTGTGCATAGAACCCACCCAGTTTGTATCCTTGTAAAAAGCAGGATATATTTGTATCCAAATTAGAGCTATGCAAAAAAGACTTGTCCTTGACCACAATCAGATTGCAATCATTTTGCGGCGTTTTTGCCATCAGCTGATTGAGAACCATGATGACTTTGATAATACGGTATTTTTAGGCTTACAGCCTCGGGGGCCTATAGTTTTGGACAAGTTAGTAGCCCTTTTGGAGGAAATAAGTGGAGTGAAAGTGCCTTTCGGTTATTTGGACGCCACCTTTCACAGAGATGATTTTAGAAGAAGGGACTTACCGCTGACAGCCAACGAAACCAAAATCGATTTTTTAATAGAAGGCAAAAAAGTAGTTCTTGTTGATGATGTGCTTTACAAAGGCCGTTCCGTGAGGGCAGCCATGGATGCCATGATTGCTTTTGGAAGGCCGCAAAAAGTAGAATTGATGATTCTTATCGACAGAAAATATACCCGGGATTATCCCATCAAACCTGATTATTTTGGAAGGCAGGTCAATACCTTGGAAAGCCAGCATGTGAGCGTGGAATGGAAAGATAAGGGATTTGAGCAGGATGCCATTTGGATTACAGAAAAAGATAAAAGCTAAACATGTCACAGCTGAGTACCAGACACCTGTTAGGAATCAAGGATATCACTGAGCAAGATATTCATACCATCTTTGACACCGCTCAAAATTTCAAAGAGGTCATAAACCGGCCGATCAAAAAAGTACCTTCCCTCAGGGATATCACAATCGCCAATATCTTTTTCGAAAATTCCACCAGAACCAAGCTTTCATTTGAGCTTGCCGAAAAAAGGCTTTCTGCGGATGTTGTCAACTTTTCCTCCAGCAACAGTAGTGTAAAGAAAGGGGAAACCCTCATAGATACCGTCAACAACATCCTGTCCATGAAAGTGGACATGGTGGTCATGAGACACAGCAGCCCGGGAGCTGCACATTTCCTTTCGCGTAACATTAATGCCAATATCGTCAATGCAGGCGATGGCACTCATGAACATCCCACCCAAGCACTTTTGGACGCCTATTCCATCAAGGAAAAGCTTGGAGATGTAGCGGGGAAAAAAGTTGCTATTATTGGAGATATCCTGCACTCAAGGGTTGCCCTTTCCAATATCTTTTGCTTGCAGAAACTTGGGGCTGAAGTGATGGTTTGCGGCCCGATTACGCTTTTGCCCAAGCATATTGCAAGCCTCGGGGTGAAGGTGGAATACGATGTCCAAAAAGCACTGGAGTGGTGCGATGTGGCAAACGTTCTGCGGATACAATTGGAAAGGCAGCAGATCAAATATTTTCCTTCTCTACGGGAATACAGCCTTTATTATGGTATCAACCGAAAAATGCTAGACAGGCTAGATAAGGAAATAGTAATCATGCACCCAGGCCCAATCAATAGGGGAGTGGAATTGAATTCTGACGTGGCTGACAGCGAGCATTCAATCATCTTGCATCAGGTTGAAAATGGAGTGGCGGTAAGAATGGCCGTGCTTTATCTTTTGGCTGGGGCGAAATAAAAAAGTCCGCTCTGGGAGAGCGGACTTAATTAATGTACTCGGAAGTATGATTATTGGACAGCGATTTGAATATCGTTGGCTACTCTAGCGTCAACAGCATAACCTTTTGGTATTACTGCATTCTTGCCTTTCATAGTTAAGAATAAAATACATACCAAAACACCTAGTGCTATTGCTGCAACTTGTCGGTCGTCTCCCTCTTCAGTAAGTCTACCGCCTGTAAGAAGTATTTCTGAACCATCAACTGCTTCAACAGATCTGATTTCAACCTCTACAAACCCTTCTTTTCCGAGACCTTTGGCTCTTTGAACTCTCAAAACCTGACCTCTGGCAAGAGCACCTCTTTTTACCACTGTTTGACCCTCAACCTTGATGTCTTGTCTTACAAAAAAATCTAAGGTCTGACCCGCGGTCAGAGTAGCTGAATTTATCTCATTTGCATTCTCTAAAGGAATAATGGTTCCTGAAGAAAGGGTTACTTCCTGATAGCCTTTAGTTGAAAAAGACATGGTAAGTATGGAAACGATCATTAGAAAACACGTTGTCCGAATCAATCTTGAATTGTAGATATTCTGTATCATATTACATTATTTGGGATTAAATTATTTATTTGTTGAGTACATTAATTTTCTTTTAAGTTGATCTTTTTTAGCCTGGTTGTATCTATGGGCGGATTTAGCTCCTCCAGTAATATTGCCTATATAGAATGATGCAGAAAACACTCCCGTGAGAATGCCCATGCCGTAATTTTCGGTTTTAAAGCTTGTGTAGGTAGCGTATGCAAAAAGCGAATTAAGTAAAAGAGAGCTGATGGCTGTAGTTCGATGACCAGTATATAAGTACCCAGCACCTGGGATAATTCCTAAAGCTCCTGCGAGAGCTGGACTTTTCTTTTTGAGTTTAGCAATATCTTCAACTACACGGGTATTCTGGGAAGCAAAATCATAGTAAGCGTATTCCGTGTCTACTTGATTAAATTTATTTATAGCTTCATCATAGTTGTCCTGATGTGCTAGCACATATCCTCCAAACAACTTGGCGTTATTAGAGAAAGAGGACGAGGCGGGAATTTTTGAAGCGTATGTTAAGGCTTCAGGGTAGTTATTTAAATGATACCATGATTCCCCGACCTCCAATAAGATCAAGGGATGGGTCTTAAGCTCAGGATTGAGCTTAAATTCAAAATCGTAAATGATCTTTTCATATTCTCCAAGAGCTGCTAAGCTCGAATAGTAGTTGTACTCCAAGATCAGGGAGGGAGGTTGGCTCTCTCCGAAGTGTTTCATTCTTTGATATTCGGTTATCGCGGACTCATATAATCCTTCATTAATTAGGCTGAGGAAAAATGTTGTGTCATTTTTTTGCCTGAAAAATTCCAAATTTTTCCCAAATCTTTTCGAAGGCCGACCTAATTTCAAACTATCTAACTCCCCAACAACTACTGGGTCTAGCAATTTAGCTTGATTACCCACAATAGACATCGGATAATAAGAATGTTCATGACCGCATCTCATCAGCCTGTCGGCTGTATTAAACCAGCCAATTAAAGCGCCGTGATTCTGAAATGAGGAGATCGAGTACTTAGAGCAACTTGGGTACATGGGGCAGCTGCTTCCTCTCGTGTCGCTGATGTAATCCTGATAAAATTTATAAAGGTCTTTTATCGCCTCATCTTGAGCGATAGCTTTATTGCCACTGAAATACAATAAATTAAAGAGACAAAGTATTTGTAAAAACTTCAAATTGAGAACTATTAATCCTTTTTATAATGCAGCAATATTAGTAAAAAAAACCTTATAAAAAAGATAGGAATTGGCTATTCAACCCTTGATCTTTTAAGATTTACTTGTTTTTAGTTTTAAGTAGAGAATTTGCGAAGCCGAAAAGCAAAAAAGATAGTTTATAAAATAATAAATTATTTATTAAGAACTTGATTTAGTAGATTGATGTTGGGTTAGAATTGGGGTGGGTTTTTGAAATTTTGTTTGGAAATTTCCGTATTAATTGCCCTTTTGGTTTAGAAAAAATTTGTAAATTGCAGGCAAAGAAGATTTTAAAAAATGATTTATAATTCCATTATCGAAACCATCGGCAACACGCCTATGGTCAGACTTAATAAGGTAAATGCCGGAATCAAGGGTGAAATCCTGGTAAAGGTTGAATATTTCAACCCTGGCAACTCCATGAAGGACCGTATGGCCATCAAAATGGTGGAGGATGCGGAGAAGGAAGGTATCCTAAAACCGGGTGGAACCATCATCGAAGGGACCAGTGGAAACACAGGGATGGGCTTGGCCTTGGCCGCCATCGCCAAGGGTTACAAATGTATCTTTACCATGGCCGATAAGCAATCTAAGGAAAAGATAGATATTTTAAAGGCTGTTGGAGCTGAAGTGATCGTTTGTCCTACAAACGTTTCTCCAGAAGATCCTAGGTCGTATTATTCTGTTGCCAAAAAGCTCAATGAGGATATCCCAAATTCTTTCTACCCAAACCAGTATGATAACCAGTCCAACTGGAAGGCTCACTACGAGACTACTGGGCCGGAAATCTGGAATGACACTGAAGGAAAAATCACCCATTATGCAGCTGGAGTGGGAACAGGTGGATCCATGTCAGGTACTGCTAAGTATCTGAAAGAACAAAATCCCGATATTGTAACTGTAGGAATTGATACTTATGGTTCTGTATTCAAGAAATATAAGGAAACAGGCGTTTTTGATGAGAAAGAAGTATACCCATACCTTACTGAAGGTATCGGAGAAGACATCCTTCCCAAAAATGTTGATTTCTCTGTAATAGACCATTTCATCAAAGTGACGGACAAGGATTCGGCAGTGATGACCCGTAGACTTTCCCGTGAGGAAGGTCTTTTTGTGGGCTGGTCGTGCGGATCAGCCGTACACGGGGCTTTGGAATATGCTAAGGAGAATTTAAAAGAGGGCGATAGAATGGTTATTATCCTTCCCGATCACGGTACCCGTTACTTGGGCAAGGTATATAATGATGAATGGATGCGCAATCATGGTTTCCTTGAAGATAAAAGTTACTCCACTGCAAGAGACATCATATCCGGCCGAAATGGTTCTTTTGAACTCTCGGTGATTAAAAAAGATGACAGCGTTCGATCTGCCATACAGTTGATGAATAAAAAAGGTGTTTCCCAGATTCCAGTCGTTGAAGAAGGAAATGTAGTGGGCAGCCTTACTGATAGTAAGTTGCTCAATAAGTTAATAGATAATCCACAGTTAAAGGATGCACAGGTGTCTGAAGTAATGGAAAATGCGATGAAATTTGTCGCATTGGATAGTACCTTGGATGTGCTTTCATCTTTGGTAGAAAGAGAGAAGGCTGTTTTGGTAAGAGATCACCTTGATCAGATCCACATCATTACCAAGCATGATATACTAGAAGCAGCTACCAAGTAATTTAAATAAAAACACACTTACCCAAATGCACAGAAATTTTTTCTGTGCATTTGTCATTTTCTACAAATGGAAAAGAAAAGTATTGAAAAGCTCTTGGAAAAGGGCTATGACTTTGATATTGAAATTGCATTCAGAAAAGCTTGGGAGATGTTTTCCCAAAATGCCATCAATTCTGTGGCATATAGTTTGTTGATTTTGTCGGTGCAGCTTCTGGTGGCCACTTATGTACCCGAATTGACATTGGTTTATAGTATTTTTCTTTTCCCGGCGTTGGTAGGAGGGTTTTTTCTCGTGGCCAACAAAATCAGTCAAGGGGAAGGGGTGGTTTATCCAGATTTTTTCCAGGGTTTTCAATATTACATTACACTGGTTTTGATCAATCTCGTAGGGCAGGTCCTGGTAGCTTTGGGGATAATGGTCTTGATTATACCCGGAATGTACCTCTTGGTTGGATACATGTTCTCATTTCTGATTGCCATTTTTGCAGGAACTGACTTTTGGCAGTCCCTAGAATTAAGTCGAAAACTGATTCATAAGCGCTGGTGGAAATTTTTTATACTGTTTTTGGTGTTGTTGGTTTTAAACGTGGTGGCCGCCCTACCTGCGTTGTTGGGATTATTGGTCTCACTGCCGTTGAGCATGTATGTGATCTATAACGTTTTTGAAATGGTTACCGAAAACGTATATGACTCAGAGGAATAGCAATGGTATAAATATTGGGATATAAATTCTAAACAAGCAACTTGGATACTTCACATAATTCCTATAAAACTAGGGCAAGGGTAATTGCCGGATTTGTATTGGCGCTTGTACTGATAGTGGGAGTAAGTATGGTTACTTATTTTTCTGTCCGTAAGCTCCTGGATACAGTGGAGGCCTTAGCCGAACCTAGCGAGAGGTTGCGTCACCTTAATGGTCTATTGGCTGATATTTATCAGCTGGACAGGGCCCAGGGCCGTGTGGAGGAGGATACCCAAAATGGGAGTAATTATCTTCAAAAAATCGAAGAGAGGCTACTTCAGCTAGAAGAGTATGCTTCTGATAGCACCGAAGTAGAGCAACTCAAAAAAATCAGTTTTAATGTAAACGAATTATTATTAGTTCACAACGGATTGGATGAGGTAAAATTTAACCTCATAAACAGGAATTTCAGCTCCGAAGCGTTGAAGAATATTGAAACCAAAATCCGCCGACAGGAAGAAATAAATCGACTTCAGACTATTGGTAGGATTAAACTTAATCAACCTTCTACTCGGAGGGTCCTTCCGGACACTGGCCGGGCAGAGGGTGATACTTTGCCGCCACGTAGGATAAGGAGGGATACTACAGCTGGAGTAAATGAATTGCTGTCAGCTCAGGAGAGATCTAATTTGCGGCAGTTGCTGTCCACTCTCAACATTAATCCTGCACGTGGAGATACCACCCCCGCACGTATGAATCAAACTCAGTCGGATTCAATCCTGTATGCGGTTCGAAATACGATCTTGGACATCAACACGGAGGAACAAAGGCTTAGGTCCCAATTGGCAGCATTGGAATTTGACCTAGTAGAGAAAAACAAAATCATTATAGCGGATATCCAAACAGTAATCTCTACCCTTCAGCAGGAGGTATTAGCGGAGGCTAGGTCGCAAAATGATGATGCATATGAATTGACCTTCAAGGTTTCCATTTTGCTTATCATATTAATTGTGATTGGGGTGATTGGGTCTACTGCATTTATTTATAGCATACTTTCTGAGATTAATAAGGCACAAGATTACAGAACCCGGTTGGAGGAGGCTAAAAGGCGTTCAGACAACTTAGCCAAGGCAAAGCAATATTTTCTGGCTAACATGAGCCATGAAATACGGAATCCACTTCATGCTATACAGGGGTACAATGAGGCCCTAAAGAAGACCTCCTTGAACAGTGATCAGGCGAGTTATGTCAAAATGGTTGGCTTTGCTTCCCAAACGCTTTCCTCAATTGTAAACGACATTTTAGACCTTTCTAAGCTCGAGGCTGGAAAGATCACATTTCATCCCGAACCATTTAATCCTCATCAGCTTTTTAGAAATATCAAAGATTTCTTTGAACTAAAAATAAAGGAAAAAGGGGTTCGGTTTGTGTGGGATGTTGATTTGCCCCGTGATAAATGGCTGGTTGGAGATGAGCTACGGATTAACCAAATTATGAATAACCTGATCAGTAACGCTTATAAGTTTACCGACAAAGGCATGATCAAGGTCAATGTCAATTATGATGGGGGGAAGCTAAGACTTGCTGTAATTGACAGCGGCATGGGGATGACTAAGGAGGTAAAAGATAATATTTTTACGGAATTTAATCAGGGCGATAGTTCAATCACTAGGAAATTTGGAGGAACGGGATTAGGCCTATCCATTGTCAAAAAAATGGTGGATCTGCAGGAAGGGGAGATTTCTTTTGAAAGTGATTTGGGTAGCGGTACAGCTTTTTATGTGGAATTGCCTGTTCCATTGACCGATGCGGTGGATGATAGCCATGATATTGATGCAGAACTGACGTACTCCATAAAAGACATAAGGGTTTTGTTAGTTGATGATGATCCTATAGGGATTAAGTTTGCCAAACTTCTTCTTGAAAGCAACGGGGCTAAAGTATCAACTTATATAGGGGGGGTGGATTTTAGGGATAATTTCGTGAAGGAGCCTTTTGATATAGCGCTTCTTGATATTCAAATGCCCGAAGTTAGTGGTTATCAGGTTCTGAACCTGTTGAAAGAAAACTATCACTATGACAATCTGCCCATATTAGCGGTGACGGCAAATGTATTTGCCGATGAAAAGGACAGACTGAGCAATCATGGTTTTGATGGGATTTTACTCAAGCCTTTCAAAGAAGCAAGCTTAGTGGAAAAAATTGCTACTTATCTTAATATTGAACCAACTAAAATGGAAGAAAAAGCACCACAAAACGAGGCTGGAAACAGCTCTTATTCACTCAGCGACTTAGAAAGGTTCTGCATGGGGGATGAGGAATTGCTGCAGGAAGTTGTTCAGGAGTTTTATGAAGAAACTTATAGCAATCTTATTGATATACAGCGCCTATCTGACTTAAAGGAATATCAAGCAGTCATGGAAATTGCCCATAAGCTCTCTAGTAGGTTAGGACAGTTAAAAATCAATACTGCCGATCTGGCAAAAAATATCGAAATTACCATCAAGCAGGAAGAAACCTTAGAGATTGAGGAAATGGTTAGAGAATTGGTGGAAAGGACCTTTGTAGTTCTGGAAGAAATTCAGAAAAAAGAAAATATCTCTTCCGCAGGTTAGGAAGAGATATTATACTTTTCGATTTTGTTGTAAAGAGTTTTACGATCCATATTTAGAATTTTGGCAGCTTTGGACTTGTTGAATTTTACCTCTTCCAAGGTCTGAATTATCAAGCTTTTCTCTTTCTCCTCAAAACTGCTTTTCAGATCCTTAGCGGCACCGGTTTCCTGCGAAGAATTTTCCGGCAACATCAGCTGGATAGGGAGCACCTCTTTTTCTACAAGTCCCTTTCCGGTCAATAAAACCGCGCGTTTTACAATGTTTTTTAATTCACGAAGATTTCCAGGCCAGCTGTAAGTCTTAAATATTTCCTTCACTTCCTCCGAAAATCCGGATACTGATTTATTAAGGTAAGTATTGCTTTCCTCAAGAAAATTGTGTGCAAAGTCAAATAACTCTGCCCCTCTATCCCGTAAAGGGATGGCTTGGATGCTAAATTCATTCAACCTGTGATATAGATCCTCCCTAAACTCTCCCCTTCTAGATGCCTCAATTAAGTCCTCATTCGTTGCCACGATAATTCGTACATCAATAGCAATATCATTATTGCCCCCCACTTTACGGATCTTCCGTTCTTGGATTGCTCGTAGAAGTTTTATTTGGACATCATAGCTTAAGTTGCCGATCTCATCTAGAAAAATGGTTCCACCTTTAGCACTTTCAAAATTGCCTACTTTGTGATCAAAGGCGCCCGTAAAGGCTCCTTTCACATGGCCGAACAATTCACTCGCCGCTAATTCTTTGGACAAAGCACCACAGTCAATAGCGACAAATGGACCGTCCATACGGCTAGACTTTTGGTGAATTCTTTTGGAAATATACTCCTTACCCGTCCCGCTTTCTCCCAAAACGATTACACTCATATCTGTAGGTGCCACCAAATCAATATAATCCTCCAGCTTTTTAGAAGCGTCAGTAGTTCCGGTGACATAATGGTCCCCGTGTGCAAGTTGCGTTTTTGGCGAGGAGGGAGCTTCGGTAGGTACTTTCTTTTTACTCTTTTGCTTGAAGGCTTCTTTTACGGTTGCCAACAACTCATCAGGGTTTACAGGCTTGGTAATATATTCAAAAGCCCCCATTTTCATGGTTTTCACTGCCGTGCGTATATCGGAATAATTTGTGATCAAAATCACGGGAACGGCTAATTGGGAGTCGATTATTTTTTCCAAAATCTCCATACCCGTCCCATCTGGTAGCCGATAATCAGTTATGATTAGGTGAGGTGTGTTTTTCTCAATGGCATGTATGGCCTCCGATACTTTTTGGATAGACTGAACAGCATATTGATTTCGTTCTAAAAAATTTTTAATGATTTTTGAATAGGTGAGGTCATCTTCTATCAAAAGGATTCTTTTCATAAGTGCATATTCGGGTGGTCTTTTTACTAAGTTGTGAAATTAGCAAAAATAAAATGGCATCAGTATTTCTACCGATGCCAATTTAAACAGAAATTATGAGTATTTGGTTTAGTCTTCTCTTACTTCATTGCCTTGGGCATCATATTTCTTAGATACCGCCTCACCTTCTTTATCAAAATGTACCTCATAATGAAGTTCACCTTCCATGTTGGTCACCTGATAAGCTTCGGTGATTCTAAGGTCTCTCACATCATCTTTTTCACTGATGGAATTTCTTACTGCTTGAGGAAGATCATCCGGAGCGATTTTAACTCTGTCTTGATTAATCTCCGTCTGTGGCTCAGTAGGAGGGGTAGTGGTTTGTGCCTGTACACCGACAAAGGCAAATCCACAAAGGGCGAGTACTAACAATCCTTTTTTCATAGTTTTATGGTATTTAATTAAGTGGTTAATGATTTATTTTATTTCCTTTTTGGTCAAACTTCACCGACTTGGTCCAGTTTCCTCCATAGCTGTTGAAGGTCAGGTCATAGATCAGTGTATCTTGGACCTTATACTTTATTATATTATTAAGCTCCATATAGCGAAGCCTTCTGTCATTTTCAATCTTGTTAACTATAGAAGTTGGCAACTGTGTCAGTAGCTTGTCCTCATAAATATCAGCCGTTCCCACTTGTTGTGAGGAATCCGAATCTGCACCGAAACCTGCTTTGATAAAATCAGGGTTTGAAATATTTCCCTGACAGGAGGATAAGGCCAATAGCCAAAATAAGGGTAGATAAAACAGTTTTTTCATATCGGTGTTTGTTTAGGGTCGCTATCTATTCATATTCCATAGTTTGCTTCATGGTATAAAGTGCACTATCTGAATCTTCATATTGAAAGTTATTGTGTTCGAAATTTTGAAACTTCAAATAGGTTAGAAGGATCATAAATACGAAACCAATTGCCATACATAATATCACGATTAGCTTTTTCATACTTTTTATCCGTTTCGTTATATTAGTCACCAATTGTGCCAGAAAAAAATATGCCGTTTTTGAGAATAATACAGAACTTTTCAATAAAAAAATGGGTACGGTGTCCACATGTTGGGGAAAATACTAGGTACAGTTTATTCGTGGGTCAAAATCATCGCTTCCAGCCTATTATAAGATTTGGCTTTTAATTGGGCAATTCCTTCTTCGTGGGTCACTGTGGGGACGATAGGCTTGGAAAAATACACATCGATGGTACCAGGCCTCATCAACAGGGAATCTTTTCCCATAAGTTTTCCTGCTCCGATCACTGCCATAGGCATTATTGGAACCCCAGTCTCCACAGATAATCTGAACGCACCATTTTGGAAAGGCATCAAGGAATCATTAGAGTTTCGGGTTCCCTCAGGCGCTACTACCACACTGACACCCGAATTCAATACTTTTCTAAGTCTGACGATACTTTCTTTCCTTGATTCGGGGCTTTGTCTGTCAACCCAAACAGCAATTTTGCTGATCATGAAGCCAAATAGGGGGATTTTAGAAAGTTCTTTTTTGCCAAGAGCGCGAATCTCATGTGGTATGGCCATTGGAATAGTAGGGGCGTCTAGATATGAAGTATGATTAAAAATGTAAATATATGGCTTATCGGCTTCAATATGCTCCATTCCATGGATACGGAATTTGATCCCAATAAGAAAAGACCACACGATTGCCCAGCAGCGTATGAAGAAAAAGGTGATGTGTCCCCAATTATTTGATAACAACAGCGGTATGAAAATAAATGGGGCGAAAATGATCATGAAAATCCAAAACAATAGTAAAGCATAAAGGGTATAAATCGCTTTGATAATTTTCATTTTGGTCTAAAATTTGATACTTTTGAAATGTAAAATAAATCTTAACTCTTTGCTTGCAATAGCCCTTGAACGCGTGAGTTCAAGGGTTTCTTTTTTTTTGCAAAATTATAAATTTCATCCAAAATTCTTTAACAGTCTCAAAATTGACTTCCCTTACCTGTTAAAATATTTAAATCAGAATAGCACAGTTGAATTATAATCGCCAATTATAAGTTACCATATCGCCTGATCGTATCAGGTTTACAGTAAAAATCATTTACATTTGCAACTTCTTGTATAAAATCTAGCTACACCCAATGAGTGACCAGATCAAACACGAATGCGGGATAGCCATGCTAAGGCTTCGCAAACCACTCCAATACTACATCGATAAGTACGGCTCCCCTATGTATGCGGCAAACCGCTTGTATGTGCTCATGCAAAAGCAAATCAACCGAGGACAGGATGGCGCCGGCCTTGCCAATATCAAAATCGACACAGCCCCAGGTACCCGATATATCAGTCGGTACCGCTCGGTGCAGCCCCAGGCTGTCAATGAGATTTTTGGGAAAATTTCCAAGAAATTCAAAAAAGCCTACAAAATAGGTGGTGAGGGCGTTGAAACGGATGGAGATTGGCTCAAAAATAATGTTGCCTTCAGTGGCGAAGTTTGGTTGGGACACTTGCGCTATGGTACCCATGGTGAAAACAGCATTGAAACCTGCCACCCTTTTCTAAGGCAGAACAATTGGAGAAGCCGTAACCTAGTCATGGCGGGCAACTTCAATATGACTAATGTGGAGGAGCTTTTCGGGAGGTTGGTTGAATTAGGTCAGCATCCAAAGGAAAAGACTGATACCGTAACCGTCATGGAGAAAATCGGCCACTTTGTGGATGAAGAAAACCAGCGGATATTTGATAAGTATAAGAAGGATTATTCCAATCAAGAAATTACGGGCGTTATTGAACGTGAGCTTGATGTGGCCCGTATCCTTAGAAGATCCTGTAGGGATTTTGATGGGGGTTATGCCATGGCTGGCATCATTGGCAACGGGGCGAGTTTTGTGGTACGTGATCCATCAGGCATCAGGCCCGCCTACTATTATGCCGATGATGAGATTGTGGTAATCGCTTCGGAAAAGCCAGCCATCAAAACAGCTTTCAATATAGATTATAAGGAAATCAAGGAAATACAGCCTGGGAATGCTTTGATTATAAACAAGGATGGTTCCTATGGCGAGTTTGAAATTACCCCGCCTAGAGTTAAAACTTCCTGTTCATTTGAACGCATTTATTTCTCTAGAGGAACGGATCCGGATATTTATTCTGAACGGAAAAACTTGGGAAAACTTTTGATTCCCCAAATTCTGAAGGCAATTGACTTCGATCTCAAAAATACGGTGTTTAGTTATATCCCAAATACAGCAGAAACTGCCTTTTTGGGTATGATTGAAGGTTTGGAAGATTATCTAAGTGCCAAAAGGAGAGAAGTGCTGCTTGAAGGAAAACCACATATAGGAGATGTCGAGGATCTATTGCATTTCCGCCCACGGGTAGAAAAGCTAGTGAGTAAAGATGTCAAGTTGCGGACTTTTATCACTAGCGACAGCGAGCGTGATGAGATGGTTTCCAATGTTTATGATACTACCTATGGAGTAATTCGATCAGGGATTGATACTATTGTAGTAATCGATGATTCTATCGTTCGGGGAACCACCCTTGAGAAAAGCATTTTGACAACCCTAGATAGGCTTCAACCAAAGAGAATTATCATCGTGTCCTCTGCTCCTCAGATCCGCTTTCCGGATTGTTACGGTATTGATATGTCCAAAATGCGTGAATTTATCGCATTTAGAGCTACCCTTGAACTTCTGAGAGATCATGGCAAGTCCCACATCTTGGATCAAGTCTATGAAAAGTGCGTGGCTGAGCCCAATTCTCCGTATAATTTTGTGAAGGAAGTGTATGCACCATTTACAGATGAGCAGGTTTCGGAAAAGATAGGGGAGATAATCACCTCGCCATCTATCAATGCGGAGGTAAAAGTGATCTATCAAACAGTTGAAAACCTAAACAAAGCCTGTCCAGAACATTTGGGTGACTGGTATTTTACCGGCAATTTCCCGACTGAGGGCGGCATGAGGGTAGTGAATAAATCCTTTGCCAACTTCATGGAAGGCAAAGTGGTGAGAGCTTATTAAATTTTAAAGTATTATCCATTTTGTTATGAGAAAAATTGCAAGCGTATTTTTATTGTTATTAATTTCCTCTGGAGCATTTGCCCAAGGAGAAGTTTTGATGTTTTTGGAAAACCTTCAGCCACTGTGCGGAAAGACTTTCGAAGGAAAGTTAGTCTATCCTGAAGAAGGCAGAGAACCATTTTCTAGCAACCCTCTGTCAATGACTGTGGCTGCTTGTACTGAAGATACCGTGAAGATTCCATTTATTGTGGGAACGGACAGGTCCAGAACCTGGGTGTTATCACTGATGGAGGAAGGCTTGCAATTGAAGCATGACCATAGGCATGAGGACGGCACTCCGGATGATATCACCAACTATGGTGGAGTTGCTTCCTCCGAAAGTACTGCCTGGGAAGTTCATTTCCCAGCTGACGAGGAAACTGGCGAAATGTTACCACGATCCAAAAATGCAACTTGGTCCATGATCATCAATAGAGATGCTAAGGTTTTCAGTTACATTCTTTCCGTAGATGGTAAAAAGTCAGTCCAAGTTGACTTTGATATAGATTTGGGAATCGAAAGTGGATTATAAAAAAAGAGCGGCCAATTGGCCGCTCTTTTTTTTATAAGTTTTTTATTACCTCAAGCAATTCATCCGGATTGATAGGTTTGCTCACATAGGCATCTGCTCCAAGGTCAATAGCCTTGTTGGCAACCTCTTGGTCACCATAGCGGGTGATTAAGATAACTTTGCTTACTTTATTGTTTTCTTTTATGCTTTCCAAAATACTCAACCCATTTTCATCAGGCAGTCTATAATCCAAAATAGCCAGGTCAAAGGTATGTTCTTTCAAAAGTTCAAAAGCTTGTTTGGCCGATTGAGCATCATTGGTGGTATAGTTGTTTTTGGTCAAAAACCTTGTCAGAAGTTTGCAGAAAACCACATCATCCTCTACAATCAATATATTTTTTATCATGTTCATCTTAATTGATCGGTTAATTTAAACAATACTGGCTTTCTTATCAAATGTATGGATAGCATTTTGATCAATGGCATACACAGCCATCACGCTCTGTATAAAACCTCTGATCAATTCATCTATTCCCAAACCTAATAGCCCGAAGTTCCTTATATCAAAAAGAATCAGCCTTTCATCCGCATACGTCCAGCCATCATCACCCTTAATAGAGAGATTGGTTCCATAAACTTCCCAAGAATTCATGTCTTCCGGCAAGGGTTGATTTAGCGGAAAGCCTGACTTCCTACTGTATATCGCCAAGGGACGTATACCCTCCTCTGTTGCGTGCATCATCATTCTCAAATCATAGGCAAAGCTTCTACCTTTGTTGTCTGGAATAGTGCCTAAGTGGTACCAGGTATCCGCTGGATCCTTGCCTTCAGTATAGTTGCTATGGATCAACTCCTGTACAATAAATAGCTCCTCAGGATCATGTGCAAGTTCGGACAGTGCAAAATCCATTTCTCTTTGATTGACTATCGTGTATACTCCTTGTCCGGCATTGGAATCAGGAACTTTGATCACCATACTTCCTCCCAGTTTCTCATAGTAAGACTGAAGTTCATGATATGCCACATTTCTGAAAGTCTTTGGAGTAAAAATGCTGATACCTTTGGACTCAAACTCCTTATTGAAAAGATCGTAGGCCCTACTAGCTACTTCCTTATTTCGGCCACCAGCCAAGCAAGCCTCAATGGGGTTTAAAAGTAGTGTTTTAGGATTTTTGGGGAGTCGATCCCAGGGCTCCTGAGTAACATATCTAAATGCGGCTCGAATTTCTACCCATTCTTCTTTTTCACCTCGGACAAACATTTTTCCATCCCTGAATTCCACCGGGGGATCAGTGTCCTCAAGTTTAAATTGAGCTAGATATACATTTTCATCAAAAACTTCAGCAACGGTGGCTGCGTACCCCACATTTTCCATTGGGTTCTTATCATAGATTACCGCCAAAGCTCCCTTTTCAGGATGGTTATCTACCATCGGCTTAAAGGTTTTTTCAATCAACCTTCTATAACCTCCCTGCTCGAAGTTAAAGTCCAATAGAGGCATAGACTTTTGTCCACTTGGGCAGCTATTGGTTTCTATCAGAGTGAGTTTTCTTAAACCTTCATTGTTGGTCACATGCATAAGGTCGGTGCCTGCCCATCTAAAATATTTGGGTTGGTACTTAAGCAACTTCATTACTGTGTCATAGTCCGCTCTGGGATTGAGCCGACAAAAGCGGGCTACCATTTGCTCGTGGCTGAGGTTCAGAAAAGTAGCGACCAAAGGGTGGATATTTGAATTTAGCGCCCTGGGGTACCAGTGATCAGCCGGTTCAAAATCACCGGGTTCTACTAGGTGCACATTTGAGGAAATAGAAAGCTTCATATTAAGGGGAATTTATTTCTAATTGGAATAGATTTTAAAAGAGATTATGATTTATAAATAAGCTCCATGATAAACTGTTTGTTTTGCCAAAGCATGAGTACTCCACTCACTACCATGCTGGCAACCACGATTTTACGAAATAGCTCATCGGACATTCTACCCAAAATCAACTTGCCGACATAAATTGCCGACATGGAGACAATGCCTATCATTATACCATACTTCAGCACTTCACCATTTACATAGCCTAGATAAGCATAGGAGATGATTTTTGTTAGGTGCAAAAGGATAGCGTTGGCAGAACGAGTACCTAAAAGCGATTCTTTGGAAATACCATAGCTCAGATAGGCTGAATTCATCAGCGGGCCAACTCCTCCGATCAAACCGGAAAGAAAAGCCACTCCAAGACCCATGGGGGCGAAGTGCCAGGCCTTAACCCTGAATTTGCTGGGTTTGTCCTTTTTCTTAAACTGAAAGACGGTAGAAACCAACAACAGTCCAATCAATATTTGTATATAGTCAGATGAAAGCTCGGCAAACATCCTGGCACCAATGATGGAGCCCACAATAGTGGAAGGAAAGAGCCAAATAAACAGCTTCCAATCGATATCTCTCCAGAAGAAGAAAACTTTGGAGGTACTGCTCATGCCGATACTGATGGTCATCACCGGTGCGACCGCCTTCACACCCACTACTAGTGCCACAAGTGGCATAAGGAGCAGACTGGCTCCACCGCCACTGAGGGTACTTAGGATAAAGATGATGAAAGCCCCGATCAGGACTAAAATGATTTGGATCATTGAATAAGGCTACAATATTTTAATAACTTTGTTTGTGTATTTACACTTGAAAAATATATGCCAGTTTCCATTATGGATTGTCTTAGATAAAAAATTGGGAGAAAAACTTTTACGTCATTTATTACCAAAAAGAAGCTTATATGGACATAGACCTGTTAAAAAATGTATGCGAAGTACCCGGAGCGCCGGGATTTGAAGCTCCTATTAGAAACTATATTTTAAAGGTATTGGATAATTTGGTCGATGAGGTCAAAGTGGACAATATGGGGAGTATCATCGCCATAAAAAGGGGTAAAAATAACACAGACGGCAAAAAGGTCATGGTAGCCGCTCACATGGATGAAATTGGCTTTATCGTGACCCATATCGATGACCAAGGTTTTGTACGCTTCCATCCGCTTGGAGGCTTTGATCCTAAGACGCTGACTGCCCAAAGAGTAATTATCCACGGTAAGAATGATGTCATAGGTGTAATGGGTAGCAAACCAATCCATGTGATGAGTCAGGAGGAGCGAGGTAAACTTCCTAAACTGACCGACTATTTCATTGATTTGGGTATGAGCAAGGAAGAGGCTGAGAAGGTTATCAAAGTGGGGGATCCCATTACCAGAGAACGCCATCTGATTGAAATGGGAGATTGCGTCAATTGTAAATCCATCGACAACCGAGTTGCTGTTTTTATTTTGCTGGAAACTCTACGTACGGTTGGAGATATGCCGTATGATCTTTATGCTACTTTCACCGTACAAGAGGAAGTGGGAATTAGAGGAGCCAACGTAGCCGCCCACCAGATCGATCCGGATTTTGGGATTGCCTTGGACACCACCATTGCCTATGATGTGCCGGGTGCCCAAGCACACGAGAAAATTACTGAATTAGGCAAAGGAACAGCCATCAAGATCATGGATGCCATGACCATATGTGATTATAGGATGGTAGATTTTATGAAGAAGACAGCTGATGAAAAGCAAATTGCTTGGCAGCCTGAGATATTGACCGCTGGAGGAACTGATACGGCGGGGTTGCAGCGGATGGGCAAGCAAGGAGCCATCGCTGGTGCTATATCCATCCCTACTCGCCATTTGCATCAGGTGATCGAAATGGCTAACAAAAAGGATATTCAAGCAAGCATTGATCTACTGAATGACTGTTTGGAAAATTTGGATAAATACGAGTGGACACATTGAGGGTAAAAAAATAAGGCTCCAATTGGAGCCTTATTTTAGTTTTTTTCTCGGAACTTTCTTTCCCAGATAACTAGCCAACTGGCCGTAATTGGTATGCTCATGATTGCTGAGGCTAAATGAAGTTTGGTCGGCAAAAACAATAGTCATTTGCCTGAATTCTTTTTTGTTCGTCACAATCACCTCTTCCTGCCAAGCTAATATATCCTGCAATTTGTAACTTTTTTTTAACCCCCTGAGTGGCAATCGGACATTCAGACTTTCCTTGCCAGCAGATATGAATCTAAAGCCCGCCATCATTTTTACCAAAATAATTAGAAGAACCACAGTGAGTAAAGTGGCACTGAAAAGGTAAAAAACAAATCCATAGGTTTGCTTTTGGGCAAAATCAATCAGAATATAGATCAGTCCTGAAAAAAGGATCAGGACCACTATAGACAAGGAGAAGTAAGTTCCGGTTTTCGGTTTGCAATCAATCATACTTTTTCTTTCAGCTCTTCCAGGTGTCGCTTGGAGAATTCCACCAATTGGGGGAAAAACCTGTGGAAAGGGGCTTTGATTTCTTCATAGTGTTCCTGTAGAAAAAGATGGGAAGTCTCCATTTTACTTTCAAAAGTTGTCCGGTTGGCCATTCCTTTCATTGCTTGTTTCATGCCTGCAATAGTGGTGTAGGACATCAACCAGTCGTTTTTGACCATCAGGTCAAAGGCAATGTTGAACTTTTCGGGAAGTGGATGCGGATGATCGACTGTAAATTGGGTCATGACTTTGTACACCTCCTGGGAAAATTCCTTGATTGGTACGTTATGATACTCGCTCCAGCTTACAGCCAGAAAATGATCAAAAAACATGTCCGATATAACAGAAGAATATCGGGCGTAGGCCGGTTTCAATAGTTCCTGTACGGCTTTCACTTCAGGGTGGCTGTCGGTGTAAGCATCAATTGCCCGGTGGAGCTTTACCCCGATAATCACTTCGGTATCGTAGGTTTTAGTCAGGTCACCCCTGACGAAATCCGCTATAAAGTTACCGATCAGCACCTTAGGTTCTCCAAAAGACAAGTATGCGTGTGCTAGAAAATTCAAAATTTACAAACTTAAGGTGTTGATTATACTTTTGACAACCTAAATATATTAGTTTTCAAGACTAAAGTTACATTTTTAGAAGAAATATCCTCGTTATTATTGTCCTTCCATCGCAGTAATTTTCACATTCTTAATCTTCCAAGTGGTCTTTTTGAATTTCGAACTGTGCTCTTCCAACCCTTACACTTCTATGTACCTTCAAATATTTTGCAGTACTTTACTTTAGATTTACTAAATATCTATGGCAATACACGCGGAATTGGAACAAACGCTTCTCCTTCTCCAGATAGAGTGGGATGAAGATTATAAGGGATTTATCAAAAAATCCCAGAACAAATCTCTTCAGGAGAAAAAGCAGGAGGGAGTGTGTTTATATCCTTTGCAGCTCAAAAGTCAGCGGTTTTTGCTCGGGGATCGACTCATGTTGACTTTTGAAGGTGATGGACTCCGGGAAGCCAATCAGTTTCAGTCCGGGAAATCAATTTCCTTGTTCTGTCTGCAGGACTTTGTCTCTACCGAAGAAGGAAGACTTGGTGGCGTAGTCAATTCCGCCAATAAAAATACCATAACGGTAACCTTCAACTCCTCTTTTACTCCCGATTGGCTTAAGTCTGGAAAGCTAGGCATGGACCTGCTGTTTGATCAAACCTCCTACAAAGAGATGCAGGCAGCCATGAAAGCCTTGCAACGGGCAGAAAAGGGCAGGACTGCAGAATTGCGTGATATCCTTTTAGGTTACAAAAAGCCTGTATTTTCCTCGGTGGACATTTCCCCCGACTCGCATTTGAACTCTAGCCAGGTGGAAGCTCTTCAGAAAATGGCTGATGCCCAGGATGTAGCTATCATTCATGGCCCTCCAGGCACGGGCAAAACCACTACCTTGGTAGGCGCCGTGGAGGAAAGCCTGAAGCTTAATCCTCAGGTATTGGTTTGTGCACCAAGCAACGCAGCAGTGGATTTATTGGTTGAAAAGCTACTAGATAAAAACATCCAAGTGGTGCGTTTGGGGCATCCGGCTAGGATAGAAGACCGGATCATCGAAAATACTTTGGATTATCAGGTAGCCTCCCATCCAACTTATAAAGATTTGAAAAAACTGAAAAGGGATGCCAACGAATTTAGGACTGTAGCCCGCAAGCATAAGCGGAATTTTGGCCATGATGAAAGGATGCAGCGCAAAAGAATGTTTGAGGCTGCAACCAGATTGAAGGATGAGGCTGCAATGCTTGAAGATTACATTCTGCAGGACGTATTGCAGAACGCCCAGGTGATCGCCACCACTTTAGTTGGAGCCAATCATACGGTTTTGAAGGATAGAAGCTTTCCAGTAGCTTTTATTGACGAAGCTGGTCAGGGTTTGGAGCCAGCCACTTGGATTCCGATTTTGAAAACAAGGAAGGTAGTAATGGCTGGGGACCATTGCCAGTTGCCGCCGACAGTCAAATCGTATGAAGCTGGAGAAGCAGGCTTAAAAATCACCTTGTTTGAGAAAACCATTCAACGGCAACCTGAAGTGGCCACGATGCTGACCTTGCAGTACCGCATGCCTAACCTCATCATGGGTTTTTCCAATCAAGAGTTTTATCAGGGGCGCTTGATCGCTGAAAACTCTATTGCGGAAAGGACCTTAGATGATGGGGAGCCCGCCATGCTTTTTATCGACACGGCTGGAAGTGGTTTTGGAGAACAGATCGAAAAAGACAGCTTGAGCAAGTTTAATTCCGATGAAGCTCACTTTGTGCTTTCCCAATTGGAGAAAACTATAGAAAGGGTGAAGGCAGAAAAGGTAAATCATCATCAATGGACCATTGGAATAATCTCACCTTACAGGGCTCAAGTGGCCAAACTCAAGGAATTGCTTGATGAGGAAAGCTTTCCGTATCTGAATGCGGTCAAGAATGCTATAACAGTAGACTCCATTGATGGATTTCAAGGGCAGGAGAGGGATATCATTTTCATAAGTTTGGTGCGGTCCAATGCAGATGCGGAAATCGGCTTCCTTTCGGACACCCGACGCATGAACGTTGCCCTGACCCGCGCAAAGCGAAAGTTGGTGGTGATAGGGGACAGCTCCACCATCGGTAACCATCCTTTCTATCAGAAATTCCTAAATTATGCGGAGCAGAACAACATCTACCGAAGTATCTACGAATACGGTATTTTTGATTAAACTCAATAATGAAATAATCAATCCATCACTGATTCTCCGCGGTTTTTAAGTATTTCATTTACTAAGGTATTATTCCCTGCCGCGATAAAATCATATTGCCCCTCCAGGTCAATGGCGCAGTTTGTAAGGTCACGCCCTGCCAAATCCGTCAAAACCCCACCGGCTGCCTTCAGAATAGGAAAAGCCAGCAAGTTATAGAAGTCAGACAGCTTGCGGGCCTCGATGGAAAAGTCCGCTGCTCCTCGGGCAATTTCACAAAGGTCCATTCCGCTGTTATCAATGGCCCGGATATCTTTCACCAAGGGATAAATTGGCCAACAATAGTCAAAATGCTCTTTGGTGGCGGAATAACCTGGTTTCAAATAGGCATGTGCATCTGAAAGTCTCATGGCTGAATTTTGTGTGTTGATCTCCACTTCCTTTTGTAGTAAAAACGAATCAAAGATAGCTTTTCCTTCTTTTACGAAATATTGGTCTTGGGAATGGTAACCCCCGATAAAGGCAAAAAATAGGTTGCTGAACTTGAGGTTTTCCTTCGCCTCGCTTATCGCAAGACATAAAGATGGGTCACCTACTCCGCGATCCCAGTTCCTGCTTCCATCCACCGGGTCTATATAAAAGTTGTATTTTGCCCCTTCTGCCATTATCGCCGGGAAGCCCTCCATGAAAATATTGATAGGGAGATCCAAAAGTTCTTCCTTTATAACTTCAAAGGCCACTTCATCTATCAGATGGGTGGCCTTCACTTCCTTATCCGAAGCATTGTTGAGACCAAAAAGCCCCTTTTGTCTGCGGTGTAAATTGAGTTTTTCCTGAAGGGATGAAAATAGGGTTTTGCTGATCTGAATAAAATCCATGGGTTACTTTATCGTTTGGAGCAGTCCGATCAGGGTTTTCGCATCCTTGAAACCATGGTTGGCCAGTCTCCTTTTTACCTCTTCTTTACTGAGAAAAATAAGCTCAATGTGCTCGTTTTCCTCTTCCGCTCCGCCGCCTTTTTCAATCTGCCTGTCGGACCGTGTCTTGCAAAGATACAGATGGATTCTTTCCGAGGTACCTCCTGGGCTTACAAAAAAGGAATTTAAGAAAATAGGGTCGTCAGTCTCAAAGCCAGCTTCCTCCAAGATTTCCCTTTTCAGGGTCTCCTCCGGAGACTCACTGTCCTCCATTGTCCCTGCCACCAATTCCAAAATCCAGCCATCGACTTTATGAAAGGTAGGGTAGCGAAACTGCTTGGTGAAAAGGTATTCGTCTTTGTCCTCGAGGTAAATTACCGCTGCAACAGAATCTGCCCGCTCAAAATTCAACCTGTCCATTTCATTGCTCCATTCCCCGTTGGGTTTGGTAATCTGCAGAGTTGCTTTTTTGATCTTAAAGTGGTCATCAAATACGATTTCCTCCTTGATGATTTTAGCTTGGTTATCCTCCATATTGTTTAAAGTTGGTTGGAAAAAATGGAACAATATAGAGGAGTGTATGTTATAATTTCATCACAAAACAACCCGAAATATTATGACCCAGACTAAAAATGAGGAGTTGAAAAGGCTCCGTGAACTTATAGAAAAAATAGAATTGGCCATGATGGTAACACAGGACGGTGAAGAGCTCCGTGCTCGTCCTATGACTACCAGCCAAATGGATGAGGCTGGCCATTTATGGTTTTTTACCAACGAATTTTCCTCCAAAACCGGGGAAATACTCGAGCATGACGAGGTCAACCTCAGCTATGCCGACAAAGGTTCCAATTCATACGTTTCCATCAGCGGAAAGGCATCTTTGGTGCATGACAAAAACAAGGTCGACGAACTTTGGAGTCCCATATTGAAAGCGTGGTTTCCCGAGGGAAAAGAAGATCCGGATTTGGCTTTGATCAAGGTTGTTCCCCATAGCTCAGAATTCTGGGACAGCAATGCTAATAAAATGGTACAGCTCTTCAAGATTTCGAAAGCCATTATAAAAGGTGAGACTTATCAACAGCAGGCTAGCGATGACGAGAATTCAAAGTTAGATTTGTAATTTTTATAAAACCACAGAGGCACAAAGGGCTTAGAGTATAACCTCATGACACCTGCCAGGTTTTTTTGAAACCTGGTAGGTGTTTTTTGTAAAGATCTTTTTCAATTACCCTGGACCCATTTATAAAATTCCAGAGCATCTTCTATAGTGGCTTCTTTTGCAAAAAAAAGAATACCGTTTTTTGTAATCGTAGGGTCCATGTCAATTTCCGGTTCGAGTTTAAAAATATCCTTAAGGTTTAATTTTACATCGTAAGTTAAAATGTAATGGTTATCATACCGGAATCTTGCGAGCCTTTTGTTTTCCCCGTAATCTATATATCCTTTATATATCTGGATGAAGTGACTTTTAATTGGATCATATTTTAGGTTAAAGAATCTAGGAGAGTTGGCTTGATAAGTGAAAATCCCGGCCTCCCTCATGTTTTTGTTACCTATAATTAAGGGATCTGGTTTATCAAATTCTAGATGATCGCCTATTTTTTTAACTGTAGCTGTGTGGTTTTTTAAGTTGAATAAGTATAGGCTATCTATAGCAGGGTAGGTGATTATTAAAGTTTCTTCTGCCAACGCTAAATAGGGTTGAGTAAGGGTGGGGAACAGGGTGCCTGTTTCTCCTTTTAGATGGCTTGGGTAATAAACTGGAAGCTTTTTAGCCTTTTGGAGTTTTAGGTCAAATTCTGCAATATGACTTCCATCAAAAAAATCAGGAGAGGACTCCGTTGTAAACTTATAGACGTTTGTAATTATTTTATCTGGTTGATAAATTATTAGATCATCACTTGGTAAATCTTCAGAAAGAAAACCTGCTGGGGCCAAAGAAAAATCTGATTTTACTTTTGTAGGGTCCCCTATCACTATTTTATTTTCAACTACATAGGAAGATTCATGGGAGTTGATTCTCATTTTATAAATTCCAATAGTTGTCTTTACATAAAGGTGGTCAAAGCTATATGAAAAGGATAAAATAAAACCATTGATTGCATTTGGTCCATCCGGCTCTAGGGTAATATAAAAGCTACTTTTATCCTCCGTGGAGATAAAGTCAAAACTACCTCTTTTGAAGTTATATCCTACTAAGTATTCACTTTCATCAACGGGGGCAGTAACCATGCCTCCGGTATACTTCGTTTTGAAATTCAGTTCTGGATAAAAAATGGTTTTTGAGAAGTTTGTTATTTTTGCTACCTCCTCATATCGGGTTGGAAGTTTAGAATTACAGCTAGCAAAAAGAAAGATAAAAATCAATAGTTTAGGTTGTTTCATAATAATAGAGTAAAAAAGGCCTTCAGGAATCTGAAGGCCTAAATCATTAAACATTAACCATTACAGTCTTCTTCTGATGGGAAATAAATCAATACATTATCTCTCCCGCACTCTGCTTCAGCATTGTCCAATATTTCTTCTTGTTCTTCTTGAGTACATGCCCACCAATAGCCGTTATAATCACAAGCCATAATACTTGTGCCTCCCAACAGGCCTACGGTAAAAATAGTTAAAAATAACATCTTTTTCATTTTAGATTAAATTTAAAGTGTAAATGCTTTTTACTAAAAAAGGAAGCAATATTAACCTTGGGAAAAGTGTCGACATCATTCCTGTGCCCAAAGTAAGTGAATTAAAAAAAACCAAGTATTTAGCTATAAAAATAAATATACCGTTTGAAAATTAACTGTACAACTTCCTAACTTAGATGAGAGGGGCTCACTTTTTCCTTTCCATATACAAATGATTCAAGTATCCCAATACCGCACCGAATGCAGAAGTGGCCTTTTCAATCTCTTCACTTACGGTCTTGCCAGTAAGTCTGGCTAAAAGAAGACCGTAAATTCCATTTAGGCAAATTTGTATCTCGTGGCCAATGTCCTGACCGTTTGAGGAGGAGATGAAGTCTAGGATATAGGGCTTAGCTTGGTCGTATATTTGAAAATACTCCTTGTCGGTTTTTAGTAGCTCCCAATGGAGATCAGCGAGCGCATTCACATAAAGCTGCACATCTGATAAGTGGCCGTTTTCCACCACACCCTCATCCTGCATCTTGTCTCCCAAGTCGGTAAACCATTCATAGATTTCATCCTTCTTATCCTCTTCTACAGGATAATGGGCTACCACATATTTCTGGATGTCCTCCATGTTAAACTGGTAAGACCTGATCAGATCCTCCATCTGATACATATAGATAATATATTCACCGATGTTGGTGCTTTTCTTCTTTTCCGCTATATCTTTCATAAGTATTTAATTTTTGTTATCCGAAATTATGCTAAAAGCCTATTTCCCACTTATTGGCAGGACGGAAGACCGAAGACCGAAGACCGAATAAAGCGCCATCCTAGCATCAGGCCTAGAACCTTTCGGTCTCCCGTCTTCCGTCCTCGGTCTTCAAAACAAAACTACAAATTCCTACCTGGAAATCTCCTTTTCAAAGAAATTGTCCCATTCCTTTTGCCTTTCCAAATCCCGAGGATTGGTGGTTTCATAATCGTAGGCCCGCTCCATCTCCCGCCATTCTTTGTAATGTTCTTGCACCAGACTGTCAAATTGCTCCTGATACCTGTTTTTGTCAAACTCAAATGTTTCTATGGCATTCAGGAGCTGCTTGCCTATGAGTTGGGCAATTTTGAAGTGGCCGTTTTCATGGTTGAGCACAGCTTCTTTAGTGGCTTTGTCGGAGCGGGAAAGAAAACCTAAGGAAACCTGAGTTTGGTCTGGGTCAATACCAATTTCTATCTTGGGGCTGATGCGGATGATTCCATTTTTCTCGGATGCTGAACCGATTTTGGGTTGTACGTAGGTTACTGTTCGTGCATTCACCCCGGGGCGGTTGTTGATTGTTTTGACCTGCTTAAAGTCCCGCCATACTAAGTTGCGGTCAGGGGAAATACTTATCCCCGACTTTGCCCGGAAAGCCTGGACACCAAATGCCAGCAGGAAAATCAGTGTCAGTCCCAAAAGAAAATATATCGTGTGGAGGCGGTTAATTCGCATTAGGGGTTCATTTGTAGATTTAAAACCTTCCAAAGCCTGTGAAGTTAGAAAATAAGGGGAGAAATCAATGTAAAACCCTAACTATTTACTAATTTTGCCCTCAGAATGGATATGCAAAAAATAAGAAATTTCTGTATCATAGCCCATATTGATCATGGGAAGAGTACATTGGCAGATCGCCTATTGGAGTTTACCCACACGGTGACCGATAGGGAAATGCAAAATCAGTTACTGGACAACATGGATTTGGAGCGTGAGCGCGGTATCACGATCAAATCTCATGCGATCCAGATGAAATATACTTACAAAGGCGAGGAATACACCCTCAACCTTATCGATACACCAGGCCACGTGGATTTTTCCTACGAGGTTTCCCGTTCCATCGCAGCTTGTGAAGGCGCGCTTTTGATCGTGGATGCTTCTCAGGGGATTGAAGCCCAGACTATCTCCAACCTTTATTTGGCCATGGGGCATGATTTGGAAATCATTCCTGTTTTAAACAAAATTGACCTTCCTGGAGCTGAACCCGAGGTGGTAGCCGATGAGGTTATCGATTTGATCGGTTGCGACCGTGAAGATATCGTGCTTGCTTCAGGGAAAGAAGGACTTGGTATCGAGGACATACTCAATGCTGTGATCGAAAAAATCCCTGCGCCAAAAGGTAATGCGGATGAGCCTTTACAGGCCATGATTTTTGACTCCGTCTATAATCCTTTTAGAGGGGTTGAAGTTTTGTTCCGTGTATTTAACGGTACTATTAATAAGGGGGATAAAATTAAATTTGTCAATACCGGTAAGGAATACGATGCAGATGAGATCGGTATTTTAGGTATTCAACAGAAACCTCAACAGTCTTTAGCCGCAGGAAATGTGGGTTACCTGATTTCAGGTATCAAAGTGGCTAAAGAGGTGAAAGTGGGGGATACCATTACCCATATCAAAAGACCTTGTACCACTTCCATCAAAGGTTTCGAAAACGTAAAGCCGATGGTTTTTGCTGGGATTTACCCAGTTGATACCACCGAATTTGAAGAACTTAGAGCCTCTATGGAAAAACTGCAGTTGAATGACGCTTCCTTAGTTTGGGAACCGGAGACATCTGCTGCTTTGGGCTTTGGCTTCCGTTGCGGTTTCTTGGGTATGCTCCACATGGAGATCATCCAGGAAAGGCTGGAAAGGGAATTTGACATGACTGTGATCACGACGGTGCCTTCAGTGCAGTTCCGCGCCATGATGAATGACGGTGAATACAATGTAGTAAATGCCCCTTCCGATATGCCGGAGCCAAATATGTTCAAGCATATTGAGGAGCCATTTGTGAAAGCCTCAATCATCACCGCTGCCGATTATGTCGGTCCGGTGATCCAGCTTTGCATGGACAAAAGGGGGCAGATTAAAAATCAGGTTTATCTGACAGCTGAGCGGGTTGAACTTACTTTCGATATGCCATTGGCAGAAATTGTATTCGACTTCTTCGATAAATTGAAAACCATATCCAGAGGCTATGCTTCTTTGGATTATGAACTAAAAGGATTCCAACAGTCACACATGGTGAGATTGGATGTGATGCTGAATGGCGAAGTTGTAGATGCTTTATCGGCAATTGTCCACAGAGACAAGGCGTATGAGTGGGGCAAGAGGCTTTGCGAAAAGCTAAAGGAACTTGTACCAAGACAAATGTTCGAAATCGCCATCCAAGCCGCTATCGGTACCAAAATTATTGCTAGAGAAACTGTCAAAGCTCTTCGTAAAAACGTACTTGCCAAGTGCTACGGCGGGGATATCTCCCGTAAGCGTAAGCTCCTCGATAAGCAGAAAAAAGGCAAGAAACGAATGAGACAAGTAGGAAATGTGGAGGTGCCTCAGGAGGCATTTATGGCGGTATTGAAATTGGATTAGACTTTACTTCATCATTCATTATTCGGCGTTCATTATTCATTATTTAATGATGAATGTAGAATGATGAATGATGAAGTGGGTTACCCAAAACTTTTTGCCATCCTTAAACATTATTTTTTATGAATCGGATATACGATTTGGAGGAGCGATTAATCAATTTTGCTGTGTTGGTCATTCAAGTGATCGATAATATAGTAAGCAATAAAGCCGGGAATCATTTGGCTGGCCAACTATTGAGGTCAGGAACCTCGCCGGCGCTGAATTATGGGGAAGCACAAAGTGGAGAATCGAAAAGGGATTTTCTTCATAAGATAAAAATTGTGTTAAAGGAGCTTAGGGAGACCTTGGTTTGCTTAAAACTAGTTTTTAGATCGAAGCTTTATAAAGATGAAGCTTTGGTGAACACTACAATGAAAGAATGCAATGAGTTAGTTTCTATTTTTGTAAAAAGCGTAGCAACAACTTCAAAAAACTTGATATAGATGTTTTTAAGTGTGAGGCGATAAAAGGTCTTATCTTTCTCTGCGCCTCTTCGGTTATTTAATTTTATATAAACTATCAACCATGCCTATAATTATAGACGGAAAATCCACCTCAGAAACAATCAAAACCGAAATCGCTGCCCGTGTGGCCGAAATAAAGCAGGAGGGTGGAAAGATCCCGCATTTGGCTGCTGTGTTGGTGGGCCATGATGGGGCTAGCCAGACTTACGTCAATGCAAAGGTGAAATCTTGCGAGCAGGTAGGTTTTGAGTCGACACTGGTGAGATTGGAGGATACGGTTTCTGAAGAGGAGCTATTGAAGGTGGTGGAAGACATCAACCAAAACCCGGAAATTGACGGACTGATCGTACAATTGCCATTGCCTAAGCATATTTCGGTGGAAAAAGTAACCGAAATGATCAAGCCCGAAAAAGACGTGGATGGTTTTACCCCAGCAAATGTTGGGCGTATGGCCTTAAACTGGCCTACATACGTTTCTGCAACACCAAACGGCATCATGGAGCTTCTTAAGCGCTATGGCATTGAAACAACCGGCAAAAATTGCGTGGTTATCGGAAGAAGCCATATTGTAGGTTCTCCGATGAGTATCCTGATGGCCCGTAACGGGAATCCAGGAAATGCGACGGTGACGTTGACCCACAGCCGTACCCAAAACCTCCCTGAGATAGCCAAGCAAGCTGATATTCTTATCGTGGCACTAGGTAAAGCAGGATTTGTGACCGCCGATATGGTTAAGGAAGGTGCTGTAGTAATTGATGTGGGGATTCACAGAATTGAGGATTCGAGCAAGAAGAGTGGCTTCAGATTGGTAGGTGATGTTAAATTCGAGGAGGTATCCCGAAAAGCCTCCGCCATTACTCCTGTTCCCGGAGGAGTTGGTCCTATGACAATCGCCTCCTTGTTGAGCAACACGCTGCTGGCAGCTGAGAAGAAGATTTATAAGTGAAAAGCAAGCGGTTGGAAGTAACTAGATATTGCAGCTTTACATCAGGGTTAATATAGGTTTAACATGGGATAAACACGGGATAAACACGGGATTTCCCCCTTTGCATTGTCCATGTTGACCACCTATATTCCAAAGGGGATATGCTTATGAGGTTTTAAAATGAGATACCATGCAGTTGGATTTAAGTGAGCTTTCAGATCGAGAATTCGATGCTCTTTATCCTCTAAAGATTAATAAATTATCCTCTACCCATTGGACGCCGGTAGTAATTACCAAAAAGGCCATTGGTTTTTTGGTAAGGGACTCTGAGACAAAAGTTTTGGATATTGGCTCTGGATCCGGTAAGTTTTGCCTTGTAGCTGCAAGCTGCTCAAACGCTCAGGTATATGGGGTCGAAAAAAGAGAAAGTCTAATACGCCTTTCTCGAAAAATGGTTGCACAGCTGGGCCTTCGAGTGAATTTCATTCATGCTGACATCAAAAGCATTAACTTTCAGGAATTTGATGCATTCTACTTTTTCAATTCCTTTGGTGAAAGCATTGATCTGACCGACAGCCTTGATCGGGAAAATTCAATTGATGAAAATGCCTACCTTGAGAATTGCGGATTTCTTCATCGTCAATTGGAGGGAACCTCAAAAGGGACAAGGGTGGTAACCTATTGTGGAGGGGAGGAAATAATCCCTGATCATTATAGGTTAATCAGTTCGGAGGCAAAAGGTAAGCTCAAGTTTTGGGAAAAGGAATTTTAAGGAGGAAGTTTCACGCGGCGGTCGCTGGGATAGCCACGTGAAACTTCCTAGTTTCAGCCTTTTTCACCAAGCGACCTTTTTTAAAAATGCTGGGGTGTTAAGCTTTACCTGATGAGAAATCTTTTCCGTAATGGTTTTGGGTTTGGAGTCCATGCCGGACTTCACCAACATGTAGGCGCTAGCGACCAAGCCGGCAACCACTAGACCCCAGCCCAAAGTTACACCGTCGTCTTTTTTGGATTTGTCTTCAGGAAGCCAGCCTCCGCTGATGGTGGCCCTGCCGTTAGTGGTGTACAGGTTTCCGGTGGATTTTGCTGAAGAGGATTTTTTGAAATGGTCCTTTAGAATTTTTTTTCTGATCTGATGATCAAATTTAGGGGAAGAAGCATTTTTCAAAAGTTTGGCCACCTTACCTTGGTATCCTACGACCACTTCTTTTTGGGGATGTATAACCAGGTCCATGATAGCTTCTGCAACTTTTTGAGCAGAAATCACCGGCTCAGGGGCTTTAATTTCCTTGCCCATATAATTAGCAGCAGATTGGAATAATGGAGTGTCAATCACGGATGGTAATACAGAACATACGTGGATGTCCTTCACATCGGAATATTCTTGCTCAAGACTAAAGCTCAATCCTCTGATTGCAAATTTGCTGACCGTGTAGGCTGCCGAGAAGGGCTGGCCAGTCAGGGCCACCATGGAGGAGACGTTGATTAGGTTGCCGAAGCCCTGCTTTTTAAAGATGGGCATGACCGCGTGCGCGCCGTTCATATAACCCATTACATTTGTTTCGATTACCTGTTTGCTGTCTTTGAGGGGCGTTTTTTCAAATGGTCCAAGTAATGTGATAGCCGCATTGTTGACCCAAACGTCAATTTTCCCATACTTATCCATCACTTGTTTGACCACTGCTGTAAGTTCTTTTTCCCGACAAACATCGGCAGGGGCGGCCAATGCTTTTCCCCCGTATGATTCGCATTCATGAGCCAACTCTTCCAGGACAGTTTTTCTACGGCTGACCAAGACAACAGTGCCTCCGTTTCTAGCAATTTCCAGCGCGGTGGCTCTTCCGATGCCGCTTGAGGCTCCAGTGATTACGACTACTTTATTTTGGATGTTTTTCATGGTTGGACAGGTTTAAAGTTAATGGTTGCATAAAATCTGTTAATAGAAATCAAAACCCATTCCCAATTATAAGTATTGTATCTTTCAGTGTTTTATAAGATAAGGATGAGGGAAATGCATATTGTATTTGCTGGGGTGCTTAGGAGAAGGTCTGAGAATGTCACCGTAAAGAAACAGTTTGAGTGGGAATTAAGCATTTATCAATTTAGTAAAAGGAATATTTATCGTACCTTTGCAAGCTTAAATGTTTTAAACCCAGCGGTTCAATCACCCGCTTAATCAAAAATTGATATGAAAATCAAAGAAGCCGTAGCCAGCGGCACTATGCTTCCTGTCATGGAAGCTTTTTATACTATTCAAGGAGAAGGGACATTTACCGGGCATGCTGCCTATTTCATCCGCCTGGGCGGTTGTGATGTTGGTTGTGTGTGGTGTGACGTGAAGGATTCATGGGAAGCCGAAAAATGGCCTGTTTTACCCGTTGAGGATATTGTGGCGCAGGCGGAGCAGTATCCTGGTAGGCTGGTGGTAATCACCGGGGGAGAACCCTTGATGTATAACCTCGGACCTCTTACTGAGCTTTTGAAGGCAAAAGGATTTCAGACTAATATTGAAACTTCCGGTGCTCATCCTTTTACAGGAACTTTCGATTGGGTCTGCTTTTCACCCAAAAAATTCAAAGAACCCCACCCGAGTATCTATCAAGAGGCTGATGAGCTGAAAGTTATAATTTTTCACAAAAGTGATTTTGAATTTGCCGAAAAACACGCTTCACAGGTAGGAGAGGGCTGTGTTAAGCTTCTTCAGCCGGAATGGAGCAAGGCTGCTACCTTTACCGAGCAGATAGTAAATTATGTAAAAAGTAACCCAAATTGGAAAATATCGCTACAAACTCATAAATTTATGGATATTCCATAAATTATGAAGAAGTTACTTTTGCTTTTAACGTTTTTTTTCTCGGTATTTTTAGTGCAGGCGCAAGAATATTCTGTAATAGATAGACGCGCGATCAAATTGCATGAAGAAGGTGAAGAGCTTGTATTGAAGCGAAGGTATGATGAGGCGATCCAGAAATTTGAGGCCTCCATCAATAGAAGTAGTAATTTTTTTGAATCCTATATACGCTGGTCCCAATTGCTGTTGATGAAGGGAGATCCGGATAGAGCAATGGCGGTGGCCGAAAAAGGGGCCGCAAGGGTCAAAAACAATCCTAAGATCAGCGGAGACTTTGGTTGGTTGAAAGCCAACATTCTGATGAAAACCGGAAGGTTTGATGAGGCTGTTTCTGTTTTTGAAGAGAGTGACCCCTTATTTACTGACAGATTCCGCACCTCGTCACATTATAGGGATTTTGTGGAGCAACTCGACTTTGTCAAAAAACACATCGCCTCTCCCTTGGACATCACCAAGGTAAAACTCCCCTCCCCACTCAATAATTTTAACCTCCAATATTTCCCTGTTCTCACCGCCGACAGCCGAAAGATACTATTTACCAAGCGTGACGGACTTTCTTTTCAGGATAATGAGGATATCTATGTGAGTTATTATGAAGAGGAGGGTTGGACTGAACCGATTCCTATTGCGGAAACAGTCAATACTAATTACAACGAAGGTACCTGTACCATTTCAGCAGATGGGAACATATTAATATATACGTCCTGTGATGCTCCGGACTCTTTTGGGAGCTGCGACCTCTATGTCACTTATAAAGTAAATGGAAAATGGCAAAAGCCCACCAATATGGGTAAAAATGTAAACTCCCGCCAATGGGATTCCCAACCTTCCCTATCTGCTGACGGAAGCATTCTGTTTTTCTCTTCCAACAGGAGAGGAGGGTATGGTGGAAATGACATCTGGTATTCGGTAAGGCAGGACGACGGAAGCTGGGCCGAGGCCAAAAATCTCGGAGAGGGCGTCAATACGCCCAAAGATGAGGTGAGCCCATTCATATATTTCAATAATGAGTTGTTGTTCTTTGCCTCCAATGGACATTTGGGTTTTGGGGGAATGGATATCTTTATGTCCCGAATGGAAAAGGGAGTATTTACCGAACCGGAAAACCTGGGCTATCCTATCAATGATCATCAGGATCAACTGGCGTTATTCATTACTGCACAGAGAGATTTTGCTTATTACACTGAAAACTCTTTCAAGGATGGGAGACTGGATGCTTCGTATCTGTACAGATTTCCTTTCCCGCAAGAAATAGACCTTGGGGAAAAAATATTGGTAACCGAGGGTAAGGTGCTGGACAGCAAGACCGGTAAGCCTCTGGATGCACGCTTATCCTTAGTTAGTTTGGCCAATGATAGCATAATCTACCAGTTTCGATCGGACGGGGAGTCAGGCAAGTTTATGATGCTGTATCCCGACAAGACTTTTTCAGGGCTCTATGTGGAGAAGAAAGGGTTTCTGCCAAAGATTTATAATGTGGAGAAGGATAACCTCATGGATCGGTCGGATATGGAGATTGAGCTGACGCCTGTTGCCTCTGGGGAGCAGTTTCTTTTTGAAAACGTATTTTTCGATTTTGATAAGGCGGATCTCAGGCCGGAATCAAAGAGCTCCATCGGCAGGTTGCGCAATTTCCTTTCAGAAAACCCAGAAGTCAACATTCTCATAGAGGGGCATACAGATAATGTAGGCAATCAAAATTATAACCAGCAACTGAGCGAAAAAAGGGCCATTTCAGTCAAACAGGAGTTAATTTTGTTGGGGATAGCAGAAGCAAGAATTTCAATTAAGGGGTATGGTGACCAAAAACCCGTCGCACCTAACGACACTTCTGCAAATCGTTCAAAAAACAGAAGAATTGAGATTGTGGTAGAGTAAAAAAAATAAAACTAAAAAACATCATTTACCCTCGAACCTTTTTAGTTGCCTTCTCGTAAAAATTTTAGAAGTTTTTTTTCAAATTGACCTGATTATTAAAATAATATTTTAATAATTTGTCTTTCGTAATTTTGATCGTTTTAGTTTGAATTTTCTTAACCTAACTCTTAACTATATGAAAAATTCATTTTTGGTGTTTCTGGTGGTTATTTTCTTTTCTTGTCAGACCGATAAACCCGAGGACCCAAGTTCCAATTTGGAGTTGAAGCTTTCCCAATCTGCAGTTTGTGCGGGAAGTACTGTCACAGTGGAGCTTTTGCGAAACGGGTATAAATTAGATCCGAAAAATGTAACCTATTCTGTTGAACCTGTAAGTGCCGGATTTTTTGAGAATAACTCGACTTTTATAGCTGAATTGTTGGATGAATCCATAGAGGCAGTTATTACCGCAAAATTAAGGTACGAGCAGGGTAGCGCAACGGAAAACTTGACTATTGATGTCATAAGACAAAGAGATGTAATTACAACTGTTGATTATTATACAAATAGTCGGTCAACTTCAGTAATTAAACAACAGGCATTTCAAGATGGATATGTGAAAATTGGATCCTATGAAGGTAATTCTATTGTAAATGGAGAATTGGTTGTAATAAGGCAAGATGCTGAAGGGAATAAAATATGGCAAAAGACATGGGAAAGGGGGACATACTGGCACTCATTGGAGGTGAAAAACGATTTTATCTTTATTGGTGGCGATGCCTATCTTAGAGGTGAAATATATGCTTCAATTAAAAATATTGACAGGGAGGGAAATGAAATTTTCCAGCTAACGATACCAGGGGGCAAGCTGAAGGATCTGGCCGTAAATGAAAATTACGAGATATTGGCATTCCAGGAGAACGGAACAATTACCAAGTTTGATGCGAATGGCCAAGAGCTTTGGAAGAAAGCAAAAGATTTTGTTATAATGACAGCAGGTTTCAATAAGAACAATGAATTATTTGGGAGTATTTCCGATGGTGCCACAGGCAAAGTGTTACACTTGTCAGAAGAGGGGGAAGTCATTTGGGAGCAGCCAATTTCTTCCTATGCGTCAGAAATGGATTTTGAAGGGAATAATTTAGTGGTTGGTTATTATTCAAATCGAAGAGCAAGTGTGAAAAAATTCTCCCCACAAGGGGATGTATTGTTCGAAGGTGAATATCTGCCTGAAGGTTATGAAAGTTTTGTTTTTAGTGATCTTAAGGTTTTAGATGGCGGGGATATGCTTTTGTCAGGGGGCAAAAATTTTTATCATGACGCCGTAGTAATGAAAATTAATAAGGAGGGTCATCTTGATTGGGTGTGGGAAACTAACCGTATTTCCCCCAATACAAATACCGTAGCATTCAACGCCATAAAAAATTCTAAAGGTTATAGAGTGTTTTGTTTATATAAAACTTCTCTCTTCTTAATCCAACTGACCGAAGAAGGTGAACAATATGCTTGTGCAAATAGGTTTTGAGAACCACGTTATTTGATATTTCCCCAAAACTTTGGCTACCCTATTAAATAGGGTGGCCATTTTTTATTTGAGTGGCGTAATGCTGGCCAGAATATTTCCCTATATTTATGAACTAAATTTCTGTTTGATTTTATGAAGTTCAATTTTAAAGCTTGGGTAGGCTTACTGATGATAATGTTTTTAGCCAACACCCATGTAATGGCTCAGAGTGAAGGAAATGAAATAGGTTATCCAGGGTTGTTTCAAGGGGCAATTTATCCAGAGGTCTCAGTTGCAAGAGGTTCTTCATCCTTTCAAGAAAAAGGCTTTGTCGAAGGAAACCTCAAGTTTGAAGGTTATTATTTTTCCAACCTCGATTTGATGTATGATGTATATCTGGATGAGCTGGTCCTATTGACCCCAGATGAGAATCATAAGGTACTTGTTAATGGTACTAAAGTTCACTCTTTTGATTTTCCGGAAAACCGGACCTTTGTAAAACTTCATAACCCATCTTTATCTGCCCAACAAAAGAAAGGCTACTATGAGCTTTTGGCTGATGGTCCAGTCCAGGTATTAATCAAACACTCCAAGGAAATTCAAATTATATCTTCCCCAACTGAATTTTATAAAGTCTTTTCGGATAAGGCTATTTACTATTTGCATGATGGTTTTAAAATGAAAAACATCAATCGTCGAAAGGATGCTCTAGAGTTTTTTGGCTTGTCGGCTAAAGAGTTTAGAGCACATGCTAGCCGAAAATTAAGTTTCAAACGACAAAAGAATGATTTCCTTTTGGAATTAATTAAAGTGAGCGAAAAAATCAATAACCAGCAACATAATGAGTAGGTATGTTTTTATAGTCATTTTACTGTTGTTTGGTTTTCAAATGAAGTTAAATGCTCAAGATCAGTCAAAAAGGATATCGGGTACTTTTTTAGGATACAGTTTTGAAAGGTTTGTTGAAAGAGTAGAAAAAGAAACTGGCTATCAGTTTTATTTTGATCCATCATTGCTTGAGGATGTTAATGTGAGTTTGGTTGCTGAGGATAATACTATTCCTCAATTGCTGAATTCCATATTTGAAGGGACAAATTTAAAGTATTCCATTTTTGAGGATAAAAAGATATTCATTACCCCGGAGAAGGCTATGCGGACAAGGTTTCCGAATGCTTTTTTGAAAGCCGATGAAGTTAAAAGGGATACCAGTGAACACAACCAAGAAGAAACTTACGGAATAGGAGCATTTGCCCAAAATACCGTGTGGAAAGTTGGAAGTCAAACAGATGCGGAAGTGGCTGAAATATCAGGAAAAGTACTTTCTGAGGAAAACTTGCCTGTCATTGGGGTTACCGTATCAGTACGTGGTTCCGATCTCAGGACTATTACAGATGAAAATGGTAAGTATGCATTGATTGTCCCAACTGGAAGACATGTAATTGACTTTAACAAATTCGGTGGAGATGGTGAGAGAAGAAATGTGGATGTGCAGGGGCCAGGAAGTTTTAATGTACAATTTGAAGAAGATTATATTACCCTCAATGAATATACGGTTACATACAAGGATACAGAAAACGTAAGTAAAGTCAGCTCTGGGACTGTATCTATGCAGATGAATACCATGAAGAAGCTACCGGCTGTGTTGGGTGAGGTGGATGTGATCCGTTCAGTGATGACTATGCCAGGAGTACAATCAGTGGGGGAGGCTAGCGTGGGTTTCAATGTCCGAGGTGGGGCTGCTGATCAAAACCTTATCATGTTCAATGATGCCACTATTTATAACCCAAGCCACTTATTTGGCATGTTCTCAGCATTCAATTCAGACCTGGTAGAAGGGGTAGAACTTTATAAAGCAGGAGCACCTATAGAATATGGAGGAAGGTTATCCTCAGTTTTGGATGTGAAAGGTAAATATGGCAATTCCGAAAAAATCAAAGGGAGTGGAGGAATTGGGTTGCTTACAAGCAGGCTCGCAATAGATGGCCCCTTAAATGATAAGACAACTTTTGCAGTAGGAGCTAGAACAACTTATTCTGATTGGATATTAAACCTACTGGAAGAGGGGACGGAATTCAAAAATGGAGCAGCCTCCTTTTATGATCTAAATTTGAGTGTCAAGCATACCTTAAATGACAAAAATGAAATTAGGTTAAATGCCTACTCCAGTGGGGACGAATTCCGGTTTACTGCAGATACCACCTTTTCTTATCAGAACAGAAATTTTAATATAGGGTGGAATCATCAGTTTAATGATGATTTCAGTGGGGATCTTGTAGTGGGCTATGATGCCTACGAATTTGGGATTGAAAGTAACTCTGATCCGAGCAATGCCTATGATTTTGGTTTTGGCATGTCCCAGTTTCATTTAAGAAATAATTTTGGGTATGACTTAAATAATAAGCATTTTCTAAAGTTTGGGTTGAGTTCCATTTTATATGATCTTTCTCCAGGAAGTTTAGAGCCACAAGCAGGTGAATCCCTTGTTTTGCCAGATAGGGTCCAATCTGAGCGTGCTTTGGAAACGAGTATTTTTATAGGGGATGAATGGGAAATATCTAATAAATTTTCTGTGGATGCCGGCCTGCGATATGTGTTCTATCAGTTTTTAGGTCCAAATACGGTAAGTGAATATCAAGAGGGGGTCCTTCCTACTGAAGGTTCTGAAATAAGGACAACAAGCTATGGATCCGGAGAAATCATCCAGCCCTACCATGGACCCGAGTTTCGGGTTAATGCCAGATATCTAGTGAACAACACTACCTCTATCAAAGCAGGAATCAACACATCCCGTCAACATATACATATGCTGACCAACACCTCATCAATTTCTCCAACGGATACCTGGAAATTGAGTGATAGGTTTGTACGACCCCAGCTTGGGCAGCAATATTCTCTTGGGATTTTTAAAAACATGAGGAAAAATCTTATAGAAACTTCCTTGGAAGTTTATTATAGAGATATGAGCAACCTTCTGGATTATAGAAGTGGAGCTACTTTAATTTTGAACAAAAATATTGAAAGAGAAATCCTGAGATCCCAGGGACGTTCATATGGTGCTGAGGTCATGTTGAAAAAAACTGAGGGTAGGCTGAATGGCTGGGTGACTTATACCTACTCTAGGTCTCAATTACGAACTGACCCAGGTGAGATCGGCCAAAAAATCAATAACGGAAATTTTTATTCCAGCAATTTTGATCAACCCCATGATGTATTGCTTTTTCTAAATTACGAATTGACTAAAAGGATATCCCCTTCTCTTAATGCAAATTATAGTACAGGGAGACCGATTACCTTGCCGGTAGCCAAGTTTGAATACCAAGGTTCAGAAAGGGTGTTTTTCTCAGAAAGAAATGCTCATAGAGTCCCTGATTTCTTCAGAATTGACCTCGCTGTAAATGTGGAGGGAAGCCATAAGCTGAAAAAACTGGCTCATGCTTCCTGGTCCTTTGGAGTTTATAACGTGTTGGGTAGAAGTAATCCGTATTCAGCATATTTCACTCCTGTAAACGGCGTTTTGCAGGGATATCAACTTTCCATCTTCGCCCGACCAATTCCATTCGTGACATATAATTTCAAATTTTAAGCAATGCGTAAATTTCATTATATATTAATACTTACACTTATCAGCTTAATAGGTTGTAGGGAATTGTATGAGCCAGAAATTCTGGAAATTGATTTTGGATATTTGGTAGTGGAGGGGTTTATAGAAATTGGACCCGGAGATACGGAAATACGTCTTAGCCAGACCACCACCATTTATGATAGTATATCCTCCGTTCCTGTAAGCAATGCCGAAGTGTTTGTAGAAGGGCAGCAGCAAGGCAATTGGCGGGTCATGCCATTGGGCAATGGAAATTACAGCCTAGCCGGAGCATTACCTGAAGGGCAGAACTACCGGTTAATTGTTTACCTTGACGATACTCGGAAGTATGAATCTGAATGGATAGAGCCATTGTACGCCCCTGAAATAGACCAGATTTTTTTTGAAAGATCAGATGATGGAGTAACTATATATGCAGATGGTAAAGGTGATGTGAATTCTCAATATTTCCTATGGACAGCGAATGAGACCTGGAGATTTCAAACACCTTTTATTTCAGGTTTCGAATGGGACTCTTTTAATAATAGAATCGTCCCCAGAGGCACTTCGGTCAATTTCTGTTATTCATCTCAAGTTTCTCAAAATCTTATTTTGACTGATGCTGCCAAAACGCAAAATCGGGAAATTAAGAATCTTGAGATATTAAGGATTCCGATTAATTCCGAAAAATTGGGATGGAAGTACAGTGTCGAAGTGAGGCAAAGACCTATTGATGCAAGAGCACATCAATTTTGGGATATAATCAAGCGGAACTCTGAAGATATAGGCGGGCTGTTTAGCCCTATGCCCTCAATAGTAGAGAGCAATCTTTATAATGTTAATAATCCATCCGAACCGGTAATAGGTTTTGTGGGCGTAGGTAAATCTGAGCGAAAAAGGATTTTTATTGAAACAGCCGAAGTTCGGCCCTGGGTGGTTTCTGTTCCGGAGTATGAAATCTGCGAAATTCTAGAAGTAGAGCCTTCCCGTTATCAAGAGATATTTTCGGGAGGCAGAGTATTGCCTCTTCAGGAAATTCCATTAACCGGTCCTCCAGGCCCTCCCCCTGGTTTTTACGGGGCTCGAAGAGTGTGTGCTGATTGCCGGGAACGCGGTACTCTAAACAAACCCGCATTCTGGGTAGATTAATTCAAAAAAGTAATGAAGACTGTTATTATACGTGATATGAATAAGTGTTTCTTTTGGTTAGTATTGGGGCTGGTTTTTCCTATCACAAGTTTTGCCGCCAATTCGGAGATGAAGCTCTCTTTGGTATTAGGTAAGGAGGTCGCAATTGCCGGAGATTATATCCCGGCGGCTGTTTTCCTTCAGAATGACACACGCACTAACCCTTCATCAATAGCATATTTGGAAATATTTAATGAAAAGGGGGATGCAATAGTTCAGCAGATAATCCCTTTAAAAAACTCCACAGGCGAGGTGCTTCTCAATATTCCATCGCAGCTTTCTACTGGGTACTATTTAGTAAGGGGATATACCAAGTCGTTGCTTGCATTGAACCCTAATGAGGTGTCCTATCAGTGGATTGCTGTCGTAAATCCTGAAAAACCATCCTCAGTAGTTAGCTCTTCTCAAGAAGATAATATGGAGTTAAGTGAATCGAAAAAGGTTGCCGTTTCTACCCCTCAAATTAGTAAAAGAGAAAAGCTGGAATTTTCTTCAGATTTAGTGGATGTAAAATTGGTATTGGCAAGAAAGCTTCACCGTGGGATTAAAATGCCATCAGCCTATGCTGAGCAAACCTCACTTCCACCGATGGAGGTTTTCAGGTCGATGGATGTTTTTGGCCATACCTTAGTTGTGGAGGGACTTAATGAAGGCGAAAAGCTTTATATAAGCACTTTGGGAGAAGATCAAAGACTATTCACGGTCAAGGGGAATGATAGGAAAGTAGCCTCTATTGAGTTAGGAAATATTAGTAACATTGAATCCCTTGTAGTTCAATCGGCGAAAGGTACGGATTCCAAAAACTTCAGGATACAATCTCCTTTTTGGAGACATAAACCATCGCTGGCTGACTGGCCCACTCTATTGATTCCCGAAAGTGTGGTAGAGGATTTTAAAATTGATTTTTTGCAAAGAGAAGTCAATAAGTTTTTTCATTTGCCTGATACACTAGTATCAGGCAGTCATTTTGAGGTATTTTCTCCTGAGAAGATATATATCCTTGATGAATATAACCGATTTGAAAACTTAGCTACTACTATTCGGGAATATGTCACAGAGGTGCTTATTCGAAATCAGAATGGCAGTAGGGGAATTAAGGTTATCAATAAAAATAACGGAGAAGCATTTGAGGAAAATCCTTTAATATTAATTGATGGAGTGCCCGTTTTCAATGTTGATGAGTTACTGAAATGGCCAGCACGATTTATTCAACGTCTTGAAATAATAGATCGACCTTACCTTCTAAATGGCGATGTTTATGCCGGAGTAATACAAGTGATAACAATCGAAGGTAATATGGCTAATTTTCCATTACCAGAATCTTCTTTGGTAATGTCATATCCCTCCATGGTAGATAGGGTTCGATTTAATTCTCCTGATTATTTTAACAGTGCACAAAAAAGAATACCGGACTTCAGGTCTCTGTTATTTTGGCAATTGGCAGGTGGTGAAGAAGGTATTGGGAGAAATCACCTTTACGCGTCTGATTATATGGGTGAGTATGAACTTCTAGTTTATGCTCTAGATGACGATGGAAAGCTTTCTTTATTCCGATCTAAATTTGAGATAATTGAATAATAATTCAAAAACAGCAGTTTAAGCGATCTTTATTTTTTAAACTATATTTTTTCAGGAAGGATAATATGTTTTGATGATTATTGTGGCAACTGAACATCTCTTCTTGCGTGAGTTAACAACTAGGTAATAGAATTTCAATTTCTCTATATCCTTTAAAAGGATAATTTTTCAATGATTTAATTCCAATTAGAAATAATTTACACTTCCATAATCTAATTTATAAGTCATATATCTCACTTATAGAATCTTGGATAAGTACAAGTAGCATTTTGTGAAAATTAACAATTATTAATTATTGTTAAAAAAAAATAATCTATGGTGATGAGGGTTGTATTTTTCATATTTTAAGTTTTTTTATGTATTTTAAATATTTTTTCAGAATATAAATTTGATAAAAGGTTTTTTTTAGATTTAAATCTAGACAATATTCTCAGTTTATAGACATTAATTTTCTTACATAATTGGATTATTAAAAGAGATGCGTTAAAATTGGAGATCGTTAAACCAAAAAAAATAATTTATGAGGAAAGTTTTACTTCTCGGGTTCATGCTTCTTTTCGCAGCTACTTCGGTATTTGCACAAGGTCGTGTGATATCCGGAACCGTTGCCTCCGATGAAGACGGGGAGACCATCCCAGGGGCAAGTGTGTTGGTCAAAGGTACCTCAGTAGGGGTTGCTACTGATATGGATGGTAGATTCACATTGACTCTACCTGAAAATGCTAATTATCTTGTAATTAGTGCAATGGGTTTTGAGACCCAAGAATTAGAAATTGGAAACAGATCTTCATTTGAGATTAACCTTTCTTCAGGAATGGCTAATCTTGATGAAGTGGTGGTGCAGGCACCTTACGGTTCCCTTCCGAAAACTGCTTTTACTGGATCTGAAGCTACCGTTTCAAGAAGAGGGTTGGAAAAACAACAAGTGACTTCTTTTACAAGAGCTCTTGAAGGTCTTGTACCAGGTATCCAAGCTACATCTGGTAGTGGACCAGGTTCTAACGCCGCTATCCGGGTTAGAGGTTTTGGCTCAGTAAACGCATCTAACGCGCCACTTTATGTATTGGATGGGGTACCTTTCACAGGTTCATTGAACTCCATTTCCAATGACGACATCGAGACCGTAACTGTACTTAAAGATGCTGCAGCTGCTGCTCTTTACGGTGCCAGAGCTGCTAACGGTGTAATCATGATTACCACTCGTCGTGGTAAAAAAGGTAGACCTCAAGTAAATGTAAACTTGAGAACTGGTATGATGAACAGATTTGTGCCGGAATATGAAAGGGTTGGAGAGAGAGATTACTATGAGTTGATGTGGGAAGGTACCAGAAATGCTTTGGTAAACCGTTCTGGAATGTCTCCAGCTGATGCAGGTGTTTCTGCTTCAAATAACTTAGTTGGTAATCTTGGTGGATATAACGCTTATAATGTTCCTAATGCCGAATTGGTTAATCCTCAGACAGGTCAATTGAATCCAGCTGCGCAATTGAGGTACAGTGATTCTTGGTCTGACGAAGTGTTCAGAACTGCTACAAGAAACGACTTCAGCTTAAACGCAAGTGGTGCTGTTGAAAAAGCTGATTATTATTTCTCAATGGGTTACATCAAGGAAGAGGGTATTACTAAATTCTCTGATTTTGATCGTTTCAACATGAGATTGAATGTGAATTCTGAGCTAGCTAGCTGGTTGAAAGGTGGTATCAATGTAGCAGGTGCTATGACTGAGCAAGCTAACTTGACCAGTGGTGGTACTGCAACTATTAACCCATTCTTCTATACTAGAAACATGGGGCCAATCTACCCTATCTGGTTAAGAGATGAGGCAGGAGGAATAATTAATGATCCAGCAACCGGAGGTCCTGCCTATGATTGGGGTGATGGCGTGATGGGGGTAAGACCTTATGCTGCTAACTCTAATATCCTAGGTTCATTGTCTTTGGATAATAGATCAGCTAAGATTTTCAATGCCAGTGCTAACACCTTCTTGGAAGCTAGATTCTTGAAAGACTTTACTTTAAGAACGACTTTGGGTTCTAACTTTTTCAACAGTAATGGTACTACATACCAAAATTCACAGTTTGGTGATGCAGCCAATGTTACAGGTAGGTCTACTAAGAACAACAACAGACAGTTGACTTTTACTTTCAACCAAGTATTGAATTATCAGAAGAAATTTGGCGAGCACTTTATCAGTGCATTGGCAGGACATGAGAACTACTCTTTTGAGCAGAATTTCGTTTCTACTACCAGAACAGGCTTTCCTTTCCCCGGAAACAGTGAATTGGCGCCTGCGGCAAACCTGACTGGCGGTACTTCTTACACTAATCTGCATAGAATCGAATCTTATTTCTCTAGTATCAATTATAACTTCAGAGAAAGATACTTGCTATCTGCTTCAATTAGAAGAGACGGTTCTTCAAGATTCGCAACTGAAAGCAGATGGGGTAACTTCTGGTCTCTAGGTGCAGGTTGGAGGCTTACTGAAGAAGCTTGGTTCAGAGATAAGAGGTGGTTAGATGAGTTGAAATTCAAAGTTTCTTACGGTGAGCAAGGTAACGAAGGTATCTTGAACCCTAACGGTAGTGCAAATTATTTCGCATATCAAAGTTTCTACGGCCTCGGATTCAACAACTTTGTTTATCCAGGTGCTGTAATTTCTTCTCTTGAAAACAGATCATTGAACTGGGAGAAAAACCAGACGTTCAACATGGGCTTTGACTTTGGTATCAACCAAAAGTTAGAAGGTACTATTGAAGTTTTCCAAAGAAACTCTACCGATCTATTGTTTGATGTACCTCTACCTGCATCTACTGGTATTAGCTCTATCACTTCTAACGTAGGTAGGATGAGAAACAGAGGGATTGAGTTGAACTTGGGTTGGAATGCCATAAGAACTATGGATTTCGATTATAGAATCGATCTTAATCTTACTCATTTTACCAACGTGATTACTGAATTACCTCAGGAAGAGATCATTCAAGATTCCAAGAATCTTCAGGTTGGTAAGTCCCTATATGAATTCTGGATTCGGGAGTATGCAGGTGTAGATCCTGATAACGGAGACGCTTTATACTACAAAAACATCATGAATGAAGAAGGAGACCCTTCAGGAGACAGGGAAACTACAAATGTGTTGGCCGAAGCTGACAGATACTTCCAAGGATCTTCAATTCCTGATTTAATCGGTGGTTTGACCAACTCATTCAGGTACAAAAATCTTGAATTATCTGTATTGACTTCATTCCAAGTTGGAGGATTGTTCCTTGATAATCAGTATTCAAGACTTATGCACCCAGGTAACTATGGTAGTGCCATGCATGTGGACATCTTGAACAGATGGCAACAGCCAGGTGATGTTACAGACGTGCCTCGTTTGGAAAATGCTAGTCCGAACATGAACGGAATTTCTTCAAGATTCTTGATCGATGCTTCTTATGTTAATATCAGAAACATAACTTTGGGTTATAAATTGCCAAACGTAACTGCTAATAGATTAGGTATTAGAGGTGGAGTGAAGGTATTCGGTTCTGTTGATAACGCCTTGTTGTTTAGTCAAAGATCAGGAATGGACCCTCAAACGGCATTTGATGGTGTAAATGATGCGGTTTTCCCTCCTTACAGAACATTTACCTTAGGTTTGAACGTGAACTTATAATTAGAGAAATTATATGAAAATATTTAATAAAGTAATAGGGGTATTGGTTGGAGCCTCCCTGCTCTTCGGCTGTGCTGAGGATTACTTGGAAACCATGCCAACAGATGCAGTGTCTGGAGACGAGGTTTTCAATACAACTGACGGTGCTTTAGTAGCGCTAAATGGAACATACAGAAGAATGTGGACTTCTACCACACACGGTCAATTTGGTCAAAAATCAACAGACCTTACTTTTGATCTAATGGGTGAGGACATGGTAGTTCACTCTCAGGGATATGGATGGTTTAATGCGGAATATAACTTTTCCCAAACCGTAAATCCTGGAAATGGTACTCGTTCGGATTATTTGTGGTCATACAACTATATCATTGCAAACAATGCATCTAGGTTGATTGCCAATACTCCAGATGCGGTAGGTCCTCAGGATGATAAGGATTACATCATAGGTCAGGGGCATGTGCTTAGAGCATATTCCTACTTCTATCTTGCAAATTCTTTTCAACAGAATGTTACTATTGATCCTTCCGCCCCAGGTGTGCCGATCTATAGAGAGCCTACTTCTGAAGGTGCTTCAAGAGCCCCATTGTCTGAAGTTTATGCCTTCATCAATGAAGATTTGGACAGAGGGATTGCTCTTTTAGAGGGCAAAGACAGAAGACACATCTCTCATGCTACAGCCGCTGTAGCCAGAGGTTTGAAAGCTAGAGTTGCCCTTCAAGCGGGTGACTATCCAGCTGCTGCTCAATATGCCAACGCAGCAAGACAAGGTCTAGGTTTGATGAATCCTGACCAATATAATGCTGGCTTTAGCAAGTACAATCCGGAGTGGATGTGGGGTCTTGAGATTATTGATGATCAAGCAACAATCTTTGCTTCATTCTTCTCACACTTAGATCCGATTATTCTTTCTTACGCCTCTTTGGGTGGTCAGAAGAAAATCAATACCAACTTGTATTCATACATGTCGGATACTGATGCTAGAAAAGCAAACTTTATTACTCCAGGTACTGGTGCTGGTACTACTCCTGATTATGCTTCTATTAAGTTTGTTGTCGCAAACCCAGGATCTTGGGATGCTGATTACCTTCTTATGAGAGCTTCTGAGATGTATTTGATCGAGGCAGAAGCCTTGGCCAGAACAGGACAGGATGGACCTGCCGCTGATCTTCTTAACGAACTTGTAAGTGCACGTGATGCAGCTTATAGCTTCAGTGGAGCGGGTCAAGCACTAATCGATGAGATCCTAATTCAAAGAAGGATTGAACTGTGGGGTGAAGGCTTTAGATACCTTGACATCAAAAGGCTTGATCTTGGTCTTGATAGAACAGGAACAATTCACAATCCAGCTTTAGCTCAGATCATGGAATTGCCTGCTAGAGATAACATGTGGATTTTCAGAATTCCACTTAGAGAAATCGATGCAAATGACAACATCGGTATGAGTGATCAGAATTAATTATCAATTCATTTTATTTAATATACAACAAGAAAGGCTATCATCGTTTGGTAGCCTTTCTTCTTTTTTGTTATATTCAAGCAATTAACATTATCCCCAAACAACCCCTTCCATTAGGAGTTTATTTTGTGATCTCTATCAAACCTACATTTTGTGAGCATGGGAAAAACTATAATTGTTTCAAATAGGCTGCCCATCAGCCTGGATTATAAAGATGGGAAACCAGATTTCAAAACTAGTGCAGGTGGCCTAGCCACAGGGCTCGGCTCCATTTTTGAGGATGCTAACAACATCTGGATTGGTTGGCCGGGAAACTATGTGGAGGACCCCGAGCAGCGCGCGGAAATATTTCTTGAGCTCCATGAGCATAAAATGGCTCCGGTGTTTTTGACTCAGGAGGATATTGAAGACTTTTACGAGGGTTTCAGCAATGAGACTTTGTGGCCTGCTTTTCACTATTTCACACAGTACATAGCCTATGAACGCCGATTCTGGGAAGCATACGTAAGGGTGAATGAGAAGTTTTGTGAGGCTATTCTCAAAAAAGCTGACCCCGATGATACCATTTGGGTGCATGATTATCAATTGTTGCTTTTGCCTAAAATGCTCCGGGATAAGTTGCCGAATGCTACCATAGCTTTTTTCCAGCACATACCATTTCCATCTTATGAAATCATTCGGATGTTGCCCTGGAGGCAGCCACTTCTTGAAGGAATGTGTGGGGCCGATCTGGTAGGCTTCCATACCTATGACGATATGCGTCACTTTCTAAGTTCGGTAGGCCGTATTCTTGGTCTTTCCAATGAAAGTGGCTACATACAAGCCGAAAATCGCCTGATCAATGTGGATGCTTTCCCGATGGGGATTGATTATGCCAAGTATTCGGAAACGGCCGACAGTGAAACCACTTCCAAGGTGGTTCAGAAATTCAAAAAGCAACTTGGCGACCAAAGGCTCTTGCTGTCTATTGACCGCCTGGACTATTCCAAAGGCATTCCCCAAAGGCTGAAAGCTTTTGACGAGCTCTTCAAGCTTTATCCGGAATATAAGGAAAAGGTTTCTTTGATCATGGTAGTGGTGCCATCAAGGGATACGGTGAAGGAGTATCGTGAACTTAAGGAAGAAATCGACACTCTTGTGGGCCGAATCAACAGTACTTACTCTACCCTCAATTGGGTTCCGGTGCATTATTTTTACCGAGCTTTTCCTTTTGAAGAATTGAGTGCTTTCTATAAAATGTCCAACATTGGCCTGGTTACTCCGCTTAGGGATGGGATGAACCTAGTCTGCAAAGAGTTTGTGGCCAGCAAAACCGATCAGCAGGGCGTACTTATCCTTTCGGAAATGGCAGGGGCGAGTAAGGAACTGAAAGACGCCATTCTGGTCAACCCAAACAATATGGACAAAGTCACTGAAGCCCTCCATTTAGCCTTGAACATGTCGGAGGAGGAACAGCGAACCCGGCTGGTGTCTATGCAGGAAACTATTAAACGCTACGACATCCATCAATGGGTAAAGGTATTCATGGATAGGCTAAAAATCGTCAAGGAAAAACAGGCCGAATTCCAATCCAAGGATATGGATGAGGAAACTGTTCTTGAGCTAACCCGATATTTTAAGTCTTCAAAAAGCCGAATATTATTTCTTGATTATGACGGAACCTTGGTCGGTTTCAAAAACAAACCACAGGACGCCTATCCAGATTCAGAATTAAAAGATTTGGTTGAAAAGCTTACCAAAAAAGCCCAGGTTGTAATTATCAGTGGACGGGATAAGGAAACCCTAGGCAAGTGGTTTGAAGGACTTGATGTAGATATGATTGCGGAACATGGGGTATGGGTTAAAAACCGGAATACGGAAGCTGAATGGGATGTGTTTTCAGACGTAGACAATTCTTGGAAAGATGATATCCGCCATGTAATGGATTATTATGTTCAGAGGACACCGGGAGCTTTCATCGAAGAAAAACACCATTCTTTGGTGTGGCATTACCGCAAAGTGGAAAGTGGCTTAGGTGATTTGAGGATGAGAGAGCTATTCAGCCACCTTAAATACATGGCAAGTGGACACAATCTACAAGTGTTGGAGGGCAACATGGTCCTAGAGATCAAGCGGCCTGATATCAATAAAGGCCGTGCAGCTTTGGCATTTATGAAGGATAAGGAATATGACTTTATTCTGGCAATAGGAGACGACTGGACCGATGAAGATACCTTCAAAGCAATGCCCAAAAATGCTTATACCATCAGGGTTGGGTATAATTACACCAAAGCCAATTATAACATCAAATCCTCCAGTCAAGTGAGAGACTTGTTGAAGAGGTTGTTGTGAAGAAAGACGGGAGACCGAAGACGGAAGATCGGTCTTCTGTCTCCCGTCTTCTGTCCTTTTCAGAGGAAAGTCGGTCTATCCAGTTTGATTCCAATCCTATGAGCGGCATTCATCAAGCCCACATGACTGTAGGCTTGAGGGAAATTACCCCATTGGGAGCCTGTTTTTTGATCCACATCTTCGGAGAATAGTTTGAGATGGTTGCAGTATTTGATTAAGGTTTCAAAGCCCTCAACGGCCTCATCCAATCTGTTGACACATGCTAAAGCTTCGATATACCAGAAAGCACAGATTAGAAAAGTGGTTTCGGGTTTGCCGAAATCATCCTCGTGTTTGTATCTGAAGAAAAGATAGTCTTTGGACAGAAGCTCTTTTTCCAATTGCTTAAGATGGTTGTTAGCCCTTTCAATGTCTTTTCCAAAGTAGCCCATGGTAATCATTTTCAAGGTGCTGGCATCCATGTGTTTTACTCCTACAGCCTGTGCATAGGCTTTTAGATCGGGAACATAGCAGGATTCGATCTTCTTTATGGCCCTGTCTCGAAGCGATTCGGCCTGTTTTTTCAATCCATCATCATCGAGACGTTTGGCGATTTTTATACCGGCACTTGCACCTGCCCAGTGGAAAAGAAACGTATAGCAATGTTCCTGCTTAAGATTTCGAAATTCCCACAGGCCCGCATCCGGTTCATCCATGGTTTCATCAATCTTGTTAAGAAGGGTTTTAATCATGGGCCTAGAATGACTTTTCTCAGCCTCAATAAATCGCTTATCTGCATACAGTGGGAGCAAGCTGACTAGCACCTGTCCATAAAGATCATTTTGAATGTGTGTGTAGGCCTGATTGCCGAACCTTACAGGCTGGTTGCCTTTGTAACCTTCTAAATCATGTATAATTTCTGTGAGCTTGGCCTCTCCAGTTACCGAGTATAGTGGTTGGTATCTGCCGTTGGAATTGGTGGCCAGATTTTGAATGTATTCGAAGTATTTTTCCAATTCATCAAAATGCCCGATGTTGTTAAACGCATTCAAAGTATAATAGCTGTCCCTAATCCAGCAATAGCGGTAGTCCCAGTTCCGGGTGCTTCCTGGTGATTCTGGCAAACTCGTGGTGGATGCGGCTATGATGGCGCCGGTATCCTCAAACTGATGGATTTTCAGGATCAAAAGGGACCGGAGGACGTAGTCTTGATGGAAATTGGTGATACTGGTGGACTTGAGCCATTCTCTCCAATAAGCAGTTGTGGACTGTAAGAAGTCCTCTGCCGTCACCTCAATAGGCGCTTCTAACGGTCTTCCATAGGTAAACACCAGGTAAATGGGGCGCTGCAGCATGAAGCTTTTCTCCTCAACCACATAATTTAGGGAGGCATTGGTAGTCAGCCGGATTTCCTGCTCGACTCCCATATAGCGAATATGATTGCTGCCGATGGTGGGGGTCAGCTTTTTCTTGCCATATTCAGCCCTGGGTTCGCATTTGATTTTTACTTTTGGCTCTCCTTTTAACCTTTCAACCTTTCGCACCACCATCAATGGTTTATAATAGCGGCCAAAATTCCTGAATCTAGGAGCAAAATCGGTCACTTTATAAGCATGCTCTCCATTGTACTCAATGGTGGTTTCCAGAATGTTGGTGTTTTCTTTGTACCGCTGTTCGCAGGAAAATTCCTCAGTTTCAGGCAGGATGCTGAACTCACCTCCTTTCTCCTTGTCCAACATGGAGCCAAAAACAAAGTCGCTGTCAAAGCGGGGGAAGCATAGCCAGCTGATATTGGTGTTTTTCTCGATATGTGCTAGGTAGGCGCAGTTGCCGATGAGACCACTGTCATAGGTGTGTTTATCCATAAAACTAACTTTAATAGGTTTTTAGGTTCGAACCAAATTATTGCGACCCAATTCCAAAGGGGTGAATGTTTGAAGTGGATGCATTACTTTATAATCAAATACAGCGGTATGTGTTCAAAAAACAAACCAGTTTTGAAGGACGAAGTATGAAAGAAAAAAGGGGGCAAAGAGTTTCTCCGAGTTTTGCACAGAGTTTCTCAGAGTTCTTTTTTCAAAGGTTAAAAATGAAATGGGATTGCATTAAGAAAGGGGTTGATAAATCGAACACTTTATTATGGTCATATTATTTATGGGGGTATATTAAAGTATGGAACTATATGGTTATATTTACTAAGTTTCGGGGTTGTTTGAAAGAAAAATCCCGCATTTACTATTCATTCTAATTACAGTATAACTATGAAAAAGTCAAACATTCTGTTTATTGCTTTAATGCTCATGGGTTCTTTCTTTGTTTTCAGTTGTGAAGAAAGAAGCAATGAGACCGAAAAAGATGGTGAAGAGGAGGTTGTGGAAGATAGGAGAGAGGAAAGGGCCAGTCCTCTAAGAACGGCCGAAGGAACGGTAAACACCCGTGAAATCCGAGTGCAATACGGCGCCCCTTCTGTGAAAAACAGAAAAATTTGGGGAGACATTGCCCCTTACGATGAAGTTTGGAGAACAGGTGCCAACGAGGCCACTCATGTCGAATTTAAAGAAGATGTACAAGTGGAAGGGAAAAACATACCGGCTGGTAAATACTCCATTTTTACCATTCCTAAGCAACAGGGCCCCTGGACGGTGATTTTCAATTCCGAATGGGATTTGGAACATGGACATTTTCAATATAAAGAGGAAAATGATGTTTTAAGAGTGCAAGTGACTCCACAATGGGAAGATGATTTACAGGAACAGTTGACCGTAGCGGTGGAAGAACCTGGTATTGTAGTTAGATGGGAAAAGCTTAGGCTCCCAATCAGAGTAAATTAATTAGAGAGGCTTCGGCCTCTTTTTTCATTTTTGTAACCACCTTATTGAAAATACCATTTAATACCTTAAATTGGTTCCTGCATACAACTTTGGAACAAAAAATGGTCACTAAGGTCACAAAGTAATAAAGAAGTAGCACAAAGTGGATTGACAAAGAAAGGTCTACTTTGGGATAAAAATTGTTAGGGTTAAGCATCGGGCCAATTCAAGCCATAACATCTGACATCTGACATCCGGCATCCAAACATCGTAAACATTACTTGATGAAATATATTGTTTTTTTGGTATCACTGATCATCACTTTAGTTTTGGCTGTAGCACTTGCTATTAGCATTGGGCAGACACCACCATTAGGTCGTTTTTTGGATCCTTATCATGGAGTATGGCAAAACACTTACACCGAGGACTACAGCAACACTAACGAGTTTAAGCTTTCTGGACTTTCAGCCCAGGTCGAAATCGAATATGACACCAATTTAATCCCCCACATTTTTGCCCAAAATGAGGAAGATCTGTTTAGGGCTCAAGGATTTGTTACCGCTCAGCATCGTTTGTGGCAAATGGAGTTTCAAACTATGGCTGCAGCAGGTAGAGTTTCGGAAATTGTGGGTGGAGCCGCTTTGGAATTTGATAGAATGCAAAGAAGAAAAGGCCTCGGCTTTGGAGCAGAAGCCGGTTTGCAATATATCAAAGAGTCTGACCCTGATACTTACAAATTGATGGAAGCTTATGCTGATGGAGTCAATCAGTATATCCGCAGTCTTTCCTACCGCAACTTGCCAGTGGAGTATAAAATTCTTAACTATCGCCCTGAACCCTGGACAGTTTATAAAACAGCCTTGTTTCTAAAGTACATGGCTGACATGCTGGTTGGGGATAAGGACTTAGAATATACAAACTTGAGGAAATTAATCGGGGAGGATCTATTGGAAGAGCTTTTTCCTGACTTTCCTGAGGAAAATGATCCTGTTATTGAACCAAGTAAACGTTGGGATTTTACGCCCCTGCCAGTCAATAAGCCTGACGGGATTGTTTATCCAGATGACGAGCTTTTGGTAGATCCCATGCCTTCTCCAGAAGAGGGGGTAGGCTCCAATAACTGGGCAGTGGCAGGTTCAAAAACCCAAAATGGCCATCCCATTTTGGCCAATGACCCGCATTTAAACCTCAATTTGCCATCCTTATGGTACATCATACAGTTGAGTACCCCTGAATTTACCGTGAAAGGGGCATCCTTGCCTGGTGCTCTTGGCGTAATATCTGGTTTTAATGAAAATATAGCCTGGGGAGTTACTAATGCGACTAGGGACGTGAGAGATTGGTATAGCATCAATTTTAGAAACGAAGACCGTACGGAATATCTTTACAATGATCAATGGATCAACAGTAGTTTGAGATTGGAAGAAATCAAAATCAAGGGAGAAACATCCTTTGTCGACTCTGTGGTATACACTCATTATGGCCCGGTTGTTTATGATCCAAGTTTCAGAGGAGAGAGTCAATTGAAAAACTTTGCCTTGAAGTGGACCGCACACCTGGGTTCCAACGAACAAAGCACATTCTTAAACCTCAACAAAGCCAAAAACCACGATGATTATCTGGCCGCTTTGGAGACATATGTTGCACCAGCCCAAAACTTTGTTTTTGCTAGCAAAACAGGTGATATTGCTATGAAAGTACAGGGTAGTTTCCCGCTTAAGTGGGACCAACAAGGAAAATTCCTAATGGATGGAAGTGATCCTATTTATGAATGGCATGACTTCATTCCAACGGAGCAGAATCCGGCTACGCGTAACCCATCACGAGGTTTTGTAAGCTCAGCTAATCAACATTCAGTCGATCCTTCTTATCCCTATTTCGTATTTGACAATAGTTTCGAACATTATAGAAACCGCAGACTCAACCGGCGCTTGGCTGAAATGTCTAAAATTACGGTAGAGGATATGATGGATCTGCAGTTTGATAACTTTTACCTCCATGCCTCCGAGGCTTTGCCCGTCATGTTGGATTATCTGCTTGAAGATACATTGATCTTGGAGGATGGCAATGTGCGCAGATTGGTACAGGATTTACAAAGCTGGAGTTTTCATACCCATCCGGAATTAACAGCCCCGCCGATTTTTGAAATGTGGTGGAAGAATCTTGAAGATAAAGTTTGGGGTAAATGGAGAAAACCTCAGGTGCCGATTGTCATTCCAAATAAATACCAGACTACCAAATTGTTAACCGATTCCCCGGATCATGAAGTATTTAACCTTCCCAATTCAGCAAATCGAGAGACTGCCCGGGATATGGTGAGAGAAAGTTTTGAGGCGATGCTGACTGAATATGAGGAATGGAAATCGGAAGAGGAAGAGCCCACTTGGGGGAATTATAAGCACACCACCATTCAGCATTTGGTACCTAACTTCAGGTCTTTCAGTGTAGAAAATATTAGCACAGGAGGAGGTAGAGGTATTTTAAATGCCACCAGTGAGCGGCATGGAGCATCTTGGAGGATGGTCGTGGAGATGGGTGAACAACCCAATGCTTTCGGAATTTATCCCGGCGGACAGTCAGGGAATCCAGGAAGTAGATACTATACCAATATGGTCGACAAATGGGCAAGAGGTGAATACCTGAATGTTTCCCTGAGGTCTCTCGGCCAGGATGAAGATCTATTGTACACCGTAACTTTGACGCAAGACTGATGAAATTTATACTGCTTTTAATATTTTCGGCTATACTAGCTTTGATTTTAGGGCCATTTGTTCCTTTTTATGGATTGATGATTGCCGTGGCCTTATTGGCAGCTTTGATTGGCGGAAATCGAATTGTGGCTTTTGCGGCTAGCGGATTGGGTGTAGGGTTGGTTTGGATAGTAGTGCCGATGTGGGTTACCTTACAGACAGAGTCACAATTACCGGCTAAGATTGGTCAGATCATGGGTTTGGAAAACCCTATCATATTGGTATTGGCCACCGGGTTTCTAGGCTTCTTAATTGCAGGTTTCAGCGCCTTGACGGGGAACAGTTTCCGGAAAATTTTTGAGGATACCGGATCTCCCTATTATAGGTAAGACTTACTAAATACTGTAGGATAAACAGGCTTGTTTTATTTAGATAAGCATAGGGGGAATTTGAGGTGTTACGAACCAAAAAGAGCTTTTTGCATGTGTTTATAATTCGTCAGATAATTTTTTGTGACCCTATAGGCTTCCGTATCCTCATATCTTATTGCTTGGATTCCTTGATCTGTAAATTCAAATATGTCTGCTCCTGGATATGATAATAAAATTGGAGAATGGGTGGCAATGATGAATTGAGAATTTCTTACAATTAAGCTATGAATGAACGCTAATGCCTCAATTTGCCGATTAACACTTAATGCTGATTCGATTTCATCAAATAAATATAAGCCGTTTCCAAATAGTCTTTTCTCTAAAATTGTCATGAATGATTCTCCATGAGAAATCGTATGAAGACTCTTGTTTCCATAATATTTATGTATATCGTCTTTAATTTCATCTATTTCAGTCGCTACATTATAAAAAGATTCAGCGCGGAGAAAATAACTGTCTTTTGGTCTAATATGGGATTTAATTAACTTTATATTTTCATGAAGACTGCTATGGGTATCAGAAGTATTGAAATTAAAATTTCGGCTTCCTCCTTCTGGGTTAAGCCCTGAATTTATTGCTATTGCTTCCAGAAGAGTTGATTTACCACTGCCGTTCTCTCCCACGAAAAAGGTTATTGGTTTGTCGAATTTTAGCTGCTTTAATTTTGAAATAGAAGGGATGGAGTAAGGGTATTCTGTGCTTTTAGTACCTAATTTTCTAATCTCTTGGATATAGTTCAGATTCATTTTTTTAAATCAGTAAGATGGGTTAGGAGTATATTAATGAAATAGGGATCCTATAGGATCCCTATTTTTTAATTAAATTAATCTTTTTTCTTCCAGTTCTTTTTTTAAACTTAAATAACTTTTAAGTTTTGCTTGTGTAATAAAATCATCTTGATCTATATTGTAGTCTTTGATTTTTTCTGGCTTACTTAGCATCGATTTGTCAAAAACATTAGTTATTTTAATTGAAAAGCAATCGTCTAAGTCTATCAGTCTATTTATAAATTCATGCTTTATGTTGTTATTGCTTAAACTTCCAAGACTTGCAGAGATCTCACACTCATTCTCGAAATTTTTCAGTGAAATGATAAGTGAAGATATACCATTCTCTTCACCAACGAGGTATTTTTTATTGTTGAATTCTACTTCTAATACTTTCATATTTTTTAATTTGGCATACTACATTTGTAAAAAGGCCAATCCCCATCATCCTTTTGGCATTCTTGAAGACAGTCGTAACAGTTACCGTACCCTTAATTTTTTTGCTTACATTGGAGATATAATCTTTGGCATATATCATATATCTCTTGTACTGTCGTTAACAGTTGCAAAATAATAATGTACTAAATCATAAACATAAATAGTAGTTACTACTACAACCACACCGCCAAATATTATTTCTCCAATAAAAGTAGGTTCTAACGCGGCGACTCCACCGACAAGAGTAAGTACCTGCCCATTGAAGGAAGGAAATGTATGAGCGTTAGAAATAGTATATCCCAAATCAATCAGGCCTTGAAATTCAGGCATCAACCACCCATCTAACGATTGATTGTAAGTAAAGGTAATTTGATTGCCATTTGGGTAAGTTTTTTGTAAATCTATCTTTATTTGATGGTTGGCAGTTGGTTCTGCTCCCTTTAAAGAAATGCATTGTCCTGTATTTGTAGGACATGTCAATCCCTCTACATCAGTCCGGTCCAGCACCTACGACTTTCTGAAGGTAAATTGGTATATCAAATTTTAATCAATTGATTGCTAGAGCCACCCTTACTTATATTCCTATTTTTAAATGGAATTCCGATTTAAGCTATTAAGATAATTTTGTGCCTGATTCCTAAAAAAACCTACTTTTTCATGTTTTATATAATTTTCCAATTTTTTTTTCAATAAATTCTGATTTTTCTCAAATATAATATTTGAAAACTCTTGATTAGCCCTTCTAAATTCTTTTTCCAAAAATAAAACTTTGTTATTACTGTTTTCATGAAGATTTATAGGAGTTCCCATATTTCTTTCAATTTCATTTATTTTATTAATATATTTGTGAAGGTTAGTGCCACTATTGGATTTAATTAAATAAGTGAGTATACTTAGATTAGTTCCCCAGCTAAAGTTATAATTTTTTAATATGTTGTTCGATAATTTGTTTACTAAATTTAATTTTCCCATAGCAAAAAGTGATTTTAGAATACTTATGTAATGGGTTCCCAATATGTCGAAATTTGTATTTTTTTTATTATTTTCCTTTTGTATTAAACCTTTATAAATCTTGATAGATTCTTCAAGTCTGTTCAATCGATAAAGGTATAGACCTTCTTTATGAAGTAAAAGTTCCTCAGTTTCTGAATCATCATTCCATGATGAATTTAATTTTTTAAATTCATTTATTTTTTCTAAGGCATCTTGGTCGCTTAATGAAATAATATTTCTAAATAAGTTAATTAATTCTTTTTGCAATTTATTCATCATTTAAATTCATTATTTTACCATTACATCGGGACAATCAGAATCCCAGTATCCATTTGCATCACAATATCCTAAACATTTTCCACAGGGTAAATGCGGTTTGTTTTCTATACAATTCTCATACAGTTTCATGCAGTGCTCGAGGTTAGAAAGTTTGTCCTGAGTTGCAAAATAAAATTTTGCTAGATCGTAGACATAGATCGTAGACATTATAATCACTGCGCTTCCAAATATTATTTCTCCAATGAAGGTAGGTTCCAAAGCTGCATTCCAAGCTATAAGTGTAAGTAATTGCCCATTGAAGGAAGGAAAAGTATGGGCATTATCTATTGTGTATCCCAAATCAATCAGACCTTGAAATTCAGGCATCAACCACCCATCTAACGATTGATTGTAAGTAAAGGTAATTTGATTACCATCTGGGTAAGTGACAGTAAATGTGTCTCCATCGGATGGGTTTGCAGGAAAGCCAAAGGAAGTATATGGTTCTGTTCCAGGTAATGGGATACACTGTCCAGTATTTGCGTCACAAATCATTCCATCTTTATCATTTCCAGGACCGCCCGGATAATTCCCACCTGTACCTCCTCCCCCAGACTCCGGTGGGCCTGAAGATCCGCCATCCGGAAGATTGGAATAGCAAATTTCTACCATTATGGATTGGCTAGAGCCCACCCCTCCCTCTATTGGATAATAGTCGAAATCTAACCAATATGTAGTGCAAGTGGTTTGAGAGTTAGTATTAATATTTTCTTTATTATTTTCTTTTCTATTGTAAACTCCTTTTTTTGTCAGTTTTCCCTCCTCTACCAAAAAGCTCTGGATATGATAATCCGAAAACCCATAGATGTCTATAGTTCCAGACCAATCAGAGGGGATTTCAGAATAAGATATTTCATTGAATTTTTTTAAGTTTTCGTTGTTTTTTGGATAATACCTGACAAGGTAAATATCATAACCTTCCTCTTTTTCGATAAAAAGAGCATTTTGAAGAATTTTCTCTTTTATATCTTTTTCTCCTAAATTGTGTTTAACCCACCTTGGAAGAACCAATTCGTTATTTTTTAAGCTTAATTCATGAACTTTTCTTCCATCCGGGAAAAACCATGTGTGGTGTTTTGCCCAGTCAATATAGCGTTCTACAAATGGAATTCCCAGTTCCCCAACACTATGGGATAATCTCAATGCCTTATTTGGAGAAATGTAATTTGGAAGTTCTGCTTTATTAGTAGAATACCATTCAAATGGTTTTTTTAGATCACTCGGTATTTCAATTGTTAACTCTTTATCGCTATTTTGATCTAAAAAAGGATCAGAACAGGATGAAAATAATAAACAGGTAATCAAGCAAAGAAAACAGGACTGGGAAAAGATTAAATTAGCTAATAATAATTTTTTAGGGGGGGGGTAAATTTGTTTTCATATTTATAAGATTTAGTTAAAGAGAAAGTAATGTAGTGGATAATTGTTTAGTTTCAAAATTTATTTCAGAATAATTTGTAAAATAAGGATTGACTGTTGCTTTTTGGGCTAATTTCATTGGATCAACTTCCTTCAAAGAAATGCAAGTTTTTTGGCAAAGAAACAAGTTAAGAGAGAGCAATAAAATCAAGCTAGGAAGTGATGGTAGATGGTTTTTTGAATAGTTGTGTAATGGTGTTGTATCCATGGGGATAATCTTATTCTTTTTACTAAATTTGCACCTTCAATAAGAAGGAGTATGATTTACGTTTGTAGGAAGGAGCATTTTAATGCAGCTCACAAGCTGTGGAACCCCAATTGGAGCGAGGAAAAGAACAAGGAAGTCTTTGGCCCTTGCGCCAACATCAACTGGCATGGGCATAACTTTGAGTTAATTGTGACGGTAAAGGGCAAGCCTGATGCTGACACCGGTTTCGTAGTGGACCTCAAACAACTCAGCAACGTCATCCGAGAACATGTCATCGATAAGGTGGACCACAAAAACCTCAACATAGATGTGGACTTCATGACAGGTAAAATGGCCAGCTGTGAAAACCTCATCATGGAATTCTGGAAAATCCTAGAACCCAAAGTCAAACAAATCACCCCACACGGTGGGTTGTATAAGCTTACGCTGTATGAAACACCGAGGAATTTTGTGGAATATTATGGCGAATAAAAAATAAAATAACCGCAAAGAAAAAGAAGGTACGCAAAGGAGTTTTGTTTCAAAGAGGTTTTTTAATGTAAGAATTAAAGAGTAATTTTTCCATAATTTAATCATTCACTTTTTAATGTAGATGCTATGGACGAAAATCAACTTTCTAAAGTCATTATTGGATTAGCTATAGAAGTACATATAGCATTAGGTCCAGGTTTGCTAGAAAGCACATATCAGGAATGCCTATTTTATAAGATTCAAAAAGCTGGACTTAAGGTCGAAAAAGAAAAAGTATTACCGGTGATTTTTGAGGAGGTTAAAATCGATTGTGGTTATAGAATAGATTTGTTGGTGGAGGACAAGCTTATCTTGGAGCTTAAAAGTATTAAAGCTATAGACGAAATTCATTTAGCTCAAGTATTAACTTACTTAAAACTAAGCAAATTAAAACTTGCACTTCTTATGAATTTCAATGTTATAAAACTTAAACAGGGCATAAAGAGAGTTGCAAATGGGATTTGATATCTTCCATAATATTGTAGGATACCTCTTTGCGATTCTTCTTTTCTTTGCGGTTTCATTATTATTTTCTTGGGTTTAAATTTAATTTACCTTGAAGTTTTACATAATTGCTGGTGAACGTTCGGGAGACTTGCACGCCGCCAATTTAATCCATGAAATTAAAAAACTCGACCCCAACTCGGAGTTCAGAGGAATGGGGGGGGATTATGCTGCGGGGGAAGGCGTGGAGATTTCGGTTCATTATAAAGAAATGGCGCTGATGGGGTTTGTGGAGGTGGTTTTGGGTTTTCGAAAGGTGCTGAAGTACCTTGCGCTGATCAAAAAAGACCTGCTTGACTATAAACCGGACGCGCTTATTTTGGTGGATTTTGGTGGTTTTAATATGAAGATAGCTAAGTTTGCCAAGGCTAACGACATCCCTGTTCATTACTACATTCCTCCCAAAGTATGGGCGTGGAACCAAAAACGGGCCCTGAAGCTAAAGGCATACACAGATCAAATCTACACTATTCTGCCCTTCGAAAAAGAGTTCTTCCGCAAGTTTGCCATGGAAGTCCATTATGTGGGCAATCCTCTTTTGGACGAAATCAGGAAGTTCAAACCGCATGATTTTTTCCATCAAAAAAACCAACTCAATTATCAACCCATCATAGCTTTACTGCCTGGAAGCCGCAAGCAGGAAGTGAAAAACATGCTTTCCACCATGGTTGGTGTAATTCCCAAATTTCCCAATGCACAATTTGTCATCGCCGGCGTAAGGAATTTGGATCAGCAAATCTACCAAGAGGCTTTAAATCTAGGGGTAAAAATCGTTTTTGATCAAACCTATGATTTGCTACACCATGCCACGGCAGCCATCGTCACCTCGGGTACGGCAACATTAGAAACCGCTCTTTTTAGAGTGCCCCAGGTGGTGGTGTACAAAACCAGCGGAATCAGCTACGCCATAGCCAAAAGGCTCATTAAAGTCCCATACATTTCCTTGGTTAATCTAATAGCGGAAAAGGAAGTTGTGAAGGAGCTGATTCAGGGAGATATGAATGTTGACCGGGTGAGCTCAGAACTGAATGCCATATTGGCATCGATTCCGAGAAAAGCGGAGATATTGGATGGGTATACGTCCGTAATGGAGCGAATAGGGGAGAGTAATGCCTCGGAGGTGACTGCCCGACTAATTCTAAAACTTTAGCCCTCTACTGGGCCTAGTCTCCGAAATAAAGGGTATATGTCATGTTTTCAAAACCAATTACCTTTAAGACTTTAACTAAACTTAATCATGTTCCCTAGGTTTATTGGCGGAGACATTAAACCTAATTTTATGACTGACTTTTCCATCGGTGAACCTTAAGCCATGTAAGGCGTTTTCATCCCAATCAAACCAGTTATAAGTTCCGGTGAAGTCTTTAGAAACTTTTAAGTATCCAAAATCATCTCTGTTGAAATTGGGGTTATTATATTCAACGGCAGGAACAATCTTTAATATAAACACATCCAAATTTCCCGTTTGAGTTTCGATAATTAGTAGCTCAGTGACAACTTGCTCTTTTATACGTTCATATATGAATGGAATGTCTGCTTTAGTAGGGGCTTCGATATTAATGGGAAAATACACATCTGTATAGGAAAGTCCAAAAATGTGCACTTTTTCATTTTTCGGGTTAATCTCGTTTCTATACTTATCCCAATGTATAGTCCTGTGCAAGGGTTGACTCCCAGCTTCAGATGTTTTTAAGAATACTTGCTTTTGTTCAAGCTCCTCAAGCTTTTGTAATATTTGGCTATCTAATGCAGGGTTTTTATTAGCGGTGTTGGGAGTTGTTTCTGATTTGACCACACATCCAGTGGTAATAGTTACTGCCAAAATCAAAGCTCTATCACGCTTTAAAGCTTTAATATAAGGGATAAATCTCATAATTGATCTCATTATATAAGTTTGTTACCAAAAGTTGGTGGGAATATATGGGATTACAAATTTAGTTCAAAAGGAATGAATCTAAATTTTGGGACCGGGCATATGTCCCTAAGTAATTTCAAAGGATATTTTTTGCTTTGGGATTGATTGACTTGGTAAGTTGTTTATTTTAAGATAGGGGTCATTTGTTTATAAAATAAGATAATTTGTTTATTAGGGAAGGTTTAGTCTAACTTCTACGCTTCAGATTTAAACTATTTCATTTAAGATATTTTGGCGCTGGTTTAAATTTAATGTAATTTTAACGATATTAATTTGACTTATGCTGTTTAAGAAGATTCTAATAGATTGCAGATGAATATAGATATTAAAACTAAACACAATGTCACCCGTGCCGGGAATGGAAGTCAGACCATCATGTTTGCCCATGGTTATGGATGTGATCAGAATATGTGGAGGTTTGTTGCCCCTGCTTTTGAAGATAAATATGATGTAGTTCTATTCGATTATATTGGATCGGGGCAAACAAATGATGATTTGTATGATTTCGATAGGTACAGTTCCTTAGAGGCCCATGCGGAGGATATTATTCAAATATGTGAAGAAATGGAACTGAAAGATGTCATTTTTGTGGGGCATTCGGTGAGTTCCATGATCGGGGTTTTGGCAGCGGGCAAAAGACCGGAGCTATTCAACCATCTGATAATGATCGGTCCTTCTCCTTGTTATATTAATAAGGATAATTATTATGGGGGCTTTTCTAAGGAAGATATTGACGAACTCGTTGAGACTTTGGAAAGCAATTATGTGGGATGGTCCAGCTTTATAACACCAGTCATAGTTGGCAATCCCGATCAACCCGAGTTCACCGAGGAGTTAAACAGCAGTTTCTGCCGCATGAATCCGGATATTGCCAAGCATTTTGCAAAAGTGACCTTTCTTGGAGATAATCGAGAAGATTTAAACAAGGTTTCTGTGCCATCTTTGGTTATACAATCCGATCCTGATTCCATTGCTCCGGTAAAGGTAGGTCAGTATGTACATCAAAACCTCCCTAACAGTACTTATAAGAAGCTGGAAGCCTCAGGACACTGCCCCCATCTTACTGCACCAGGTCAGGTTATTAATGTTTTGAAGGACTATTTAATTCATAGCAATTGAAACCTATATCAAATATAGAAGATACTGAAGAATTGTATCAAAATGCACCATGTGGTTATTTGTCCATTTGGTCAGATGGAAGTATTTTCAATGTCAACAACACATTGCTTAAATGGTTGGGGTATCAGAGGGAAGAAGTGCTTTCTGGCAGGTATTTTCAGGACTTCCTGACAATTGGGGGCAAATTGTTTTTTGAAAGCCATTTGATACCTCTATTGCAGATGCGGAGTGAGGTTTCCGAGATTAATATCGAGCTGAAAGGAAAAGATTCAAAAAAAATCCCGACCCTAGTAAATTTAAAAAAAATAGAAAGTCCACTCAAGAATAAAGAGGTTTTTTGGATATCTGTAATTAATATTGCTCAACGGAACCTGTTTGAAAAAGAGCTTATTAAAGCAAAAAAAGTGGCTGATGAGAATTCCAAACGATTGATAGAGTTGACCCAAAACTTGGAGAAATTTGCAAGCACTTCAACTCATGGCCTACAGGCACCTATTCATGCCATTGCAGATTTAATTTCACTCTTGGAAACTAATAACTTAATCAAGCCAGGTTACGAAAGTCAGCGGATTATTTCTATGATGAAAACGAACTCCACTCGGTTAGATAGAATGATTCTCGATTTGGTAGATTATTCTCGAATCCTTGATAAGGAAATTTGCTCAGAAAAAGTACCTCTAAATGATGTTTGCAATAAGGCCCTAGATTTCATTGATAAGGAATTTTCAGTAAATAGAGCTCATTTTATTATTCCAGAGTTACCCTTGGTGCTAGGAGACCCTGATCAACTTGAGTTGCTGTTATATCATATTTTCAAAAATGCGATCAATTATAGATCAGAGGCTGTACCTGTAGTTAAAGTTACTTTTACCAAAAAGGATAAATTTTATGTGATTTCGATAAAGGACAATGGCATTGGAGTGGAGCCTGAAAATCTAGGAAGAATATTTAATTTCTTGGAGCGATTACATACTTACGAATCAATACCAGGAACAGGACTTGGGTTGGCGATTTGTAAAAAAATCGTAGAAAACCATGGGGGAGTTATAAGGGCAGATTCAGCATTTGGCAATGGCAGTCTTTTTTATTTCACTCTGCCTATTGAAATATGATTGCCCACATTAATACCTAAAAAAAAGAGATGTTACATTGTACATGCAACATCTCTTTTTTTAATTAACATTTTCGTATTCCTATTTTCTATCGATTGGGTCTGCCAATTCATCCAAAGTAATTACGTCATCCATAATATGGATTACTCCATTTTCAGCATCAATATCACCAGTTAAAATTGATGCTCCTCCAATTAAGACTGTTGTTGGTTTTCCTGCTGGAGTAACAGCTCCGTCGATATCTACACTGATTTCTTCACCGTGCTCAGTTCCCAATACTTGATTATTGTCAAAATTGGACATGTAAATTTTTTGAGGAACGATATGGGCTCTCACTAATCTTAATAGTTTTCCGGAATTCTCGTCTTCTAATAAAGAGTTATATTCTTCCACTGATAATCTTTCAAATGCGTCATTAGTAGGGGCGAAAACCGTAAATTCTTCTCCATTGGATAAATTCGGTTCAATTCCCGATTTTTCAAGTAATTCTGCAAAAATAGAAAGTTTTTCTTCTTTTTTTATTAATGAAAGAACATCATGATTCTCTTTATTGCTTATATCATTGAAAAAGCTAAGCTCATTTTCATCAACTTCGGAGATTTGTGTATCGGTAGTGGTATTTACTTGGGCTACTCCTGCGAAGCTGACCAAAAAAGCCAATAGAAGTGATAAACTAATTTTACGGATTAAATTTGTTAGGTTATTCATATGGTTAAATTTTATGGTGAATAATTTGGTTTTCTTAAAATTATCAATAATTGTACCTAACTTATTGAGTATAAATAAATAAGGCGAACCTGAATACAGATCCGCCTTATTTAGTTTAATGTAAAATTGATATATTTTGATCCTTAAGCCACCTGCAACTTTTTAAACTTAGATTTATCAAACTGCTCACGGGCATATTTTTCATCTATGACCAATTCCTTGACAGACTTGTCGGATGGCAACTCATACATGGCATCAGTGATTATAGCTTCACAAATGGAGCGCAGACCTCGGGCTCCTAGGTTGTATTCCATAGCCTTTTCGACGATATAGTCAATTCCGCTTTCCTCAAAGGTTACTTTAACATTTTCCATTTCCAGCAATTTTCTATATTGCTTGGTAAGGGCGTTTTTAGGCTCAGTAAGGATGCTCTTCAGAGTTGCTTTGTCCAAAGGATCCAAGTGAGTAAGCACCGGCAATCTACCGATCAACTCAGGTATCAGTCCAAATGACTTCAAATCCGGCGCTGTTACATACTGGAGCAAGTTATCTCTATCAAGTTGGTTGAATTCCGTTTTTTTAGAAAAACCAAGTGGTTGGGTATTCAACCTGTTTGCTATATGTCTTGCGATTCCGTCAAAGGCTCCACCACAAATGAATAAGATGTTTTCGGTATTTACCGCAATCATTTTCTGGTCTGGGTGTTTTCGTCCGCCTTGTGGTGGCACGTTTACCACAGTGCCTTCAAGAAGCTTTAGTAAAGCCTGTTGTACACCTTCCCCACTTACATCACGTGTAATGGACGGGTTGTCAGATTTCCTTGAGATTTTATCAATTTCATCAATATAGACAATCCCTCTTTCGGCGGCTTCTGTATCGTAATCGGCAGCTTGGAGTAATCTTGTCAAGATACTTTCCACATCCTCACCTACATAGCCTGCTTCAGTAAGTACAGTGGCATCAGCTATACAGAATGGGACTTCCAAGATCTTGGCGAGAGTTTTGGCCAGATAGGTTTTACCTGTACCAGTATCACCTACCATGATGATGTTGGATTTCTCAATCTTAATTTCCTCTTCCTCGTCAATTTTCTGATCCAACCTTTTGTAATGATTGTAGACGGCCACGGATAGTACCTTTTTGGCATCCTGCTGTCCGATCACATAATTGTTGAGGTATTGGGTAAGCTCCTTGGGCTTTTTAAGCTTAAACTTGAATTTCTTGTCTTGCTTTTTGGTTTTTTCCTCTTCACCAAGGATCTGGTTTGCTTGGTCGATACAATGATTACAGATATGAGCTGAAATCCCTGAGACCATGAGGTCCACATCCTTTTTATTCCTTCCGCAAAAGGAGCATGTAACTTGAGCCATATTTATTTCTTTCTAACTAGTACTTCATCGATAAGGCCGTAAGCCTGGGCTTCTGGGGCTCTCATCCAATAATCTCTATCACTGTGTTTTTCGATCTCTTCAATATCTTTGCCTGAATGAAGGGCCAAGATTTCGTATAATTCCTGCTTGAGAATCAAAATCTGACGTGCTGTGATCTCAATGTCAGAAGCTTGCCCTTGGGCTCCTCCCAATGGCTGGTGGATCATCACTCGGGAATGTGGCAAAGCTGACCGCTTACCTGCTGCACCCCCGGCTAACAATACCGCTCCCATAGAAGCAGCTAAACCGGTGCAAATAGTTCCCACTTCCGGGGCTATATATTGCATGGTATCGTAAATGCCCAAACCTGCATATACAGATCCACCTGGACTATTGATGTATAGTAGGATATCCTTCTTGGCATCCACTGATTCCAAGAATAATAATTGGGCAGTGATGATATTGGCAATATGGTCATCTACCTGTGTGCCTAAGAAAATAATCCTGTCCATGATCAACCTCGAAAAAACATCAATTTCGCGGAAATTCGTAGGTCTTTCCTCAATAACCGACCTTGTCATGTTCTCGATATGGCTGGTATATTGGTCAAAAGCTGTACCGCTCACCCCTTGATTATGAATGGCGTATTTTCTGAATTCGTCTTTGTTAATCATGCGTTGTAGTTTTAGTCTATACAAAAATAAAAAAAGCCCTTAGAAAAGGACTTTTTATTAACGATATTTCTAACAATTAGTTTGCCAAAAGCTCCTTGAATTCGTCAAGGCTAATTTTTTCTTCTTTCATCTTGATCTTCTCTCTGACAAAGCCCAAAACCTTTTCGTTTTGTACCGAGGTCATCATTTGCATGTAATTCTGTCCCTCGTTGCCTTTAAGGTAATTATCAACGAACATGTCCATATTGTCTTCCATCTGTGCTCCTAGGCCAGATGAAGCCAATTGCTCACGAATCATTTCCTTTGTTTTCTCGATCACATCCTCATGTTCAGCTTTGATCTCATTGTCATTGGCGATCTTGTTGGAGATCAATGACCAAGTCAATTGCTTCGCGTACATGGGATATTCTTTTTCGATATCTTCTTGGCTAACCTTGTCATTGGCTTTAGCCAACCACTCTTTCAAGAATGCTTCTGGAAGTTCTATTTTGGCATTTTCTACCAATTTATCCTTGATTTTTTCTTCTGTATAGGTTTGGGTTTCTCTGTCATAGTTTTCAGACATGATTTCCTTTACCTTGTTTTTGAACTCCTCTTCAGTGCTAACTTCATTAGGGCCAAATACCTTGTCGAAGAATTCCTGATCCAATTCAGCCTCTTCGGTTCTATTGATGTTCTGAACAGTAAAAGTATAAGTACCGGAAATTTCGGCAGCCTCTTCTTCTGACATACCTAGAACTTCAGCTAGGTCAGTCTTGATAGCTTTAGAAGGATCAAATTCGATTTCAGCGCCTTTTTCAACTCCGATAAATTTCTTCACTGATCTACCATCCATTTTAGAAAGCGGTAGGGAAAGAGTTTTTTCGAAGGAACCGTCAGCAGATTTCAAATCCCCGTAAAGAAAGTCATTTTCTTCACTGACTTCAGGATTAGTCATCTTGCCGTACTGCTTCTTAAGGTTTTCAATCGCCTCGTTCATTACCTTATCATCTACTTCAATTGAGTAGGCAGTAGCTTCCATGGATTCGTCTACTTTGATGTCAAGGTCTTCTACGAATCCGATTTTGTATTCGAATTCAAATTCCTGCTGATTCTTCCAATCAATATTTTCAGCGCTTTCTATCACAGGAAGTGGCTCGCCCAGGATTCGGAAAGACTGCTCCTTGATATACTCATTCAGCGATGAAGAAAGGATGTCGTTGATCTCATCCACCAGCACAGATGTGCCATAAAGGTTTTTCACCATAGAAATGGGTGCCTTACCTGGACGGAAGCCTTTAATATTGGCCTTCTTGGCATAGTCCTTCAGTTTTGCATCAACTTTTGGTTGATAATCTGCCTCAATTAAAGTAATTTTAATGGAGGCTTCATTTGCAGAATGCTTATCTAATTTGATTTCCAAGGTAGTATTGATTAAGTTTCTATGAATGAACTAAAAACCCTCAACCTCGATCCTGAGTTGTGTCAGGACCGTGATCGAGGGTCTGTAAGTGCGGATGAAGGGACTCGAACCCCCATGCCTCGCGGCGCTAGATCCTAAGTCTAGTGCGTCTACCAATTTCGCCACATCCGCGTCTCTAATGTGAGTGCAAAGGTAATAAAGAAATTGTTTCTGGCAATAGTTCCAGAGATAAAATCCGATAAAAAGTTGAAAAAAAATCCCTCAACATACCGGCCTCAAATAGTGTTGTTATACTATTTGTTTGAAAATGAGAGTCTTGTTTAGAGTCCTGAAAAATATGCAAATCACCCTTATCAATAAAAAAAGTTTTGTTATAACTTCGATTATATGATTAAAGTAGACCTAGAGTTAGAAAGGAAAGAAATTCTAAAAAGATATAGGAAGTTATTACGGATGGCCAAGCCGGTTTTGAAGCCTGGGGACGCCAAAATTATCAAGAAAGCTTTTAACGTATCCAGTGAGGCCCACAAGGAAATGCGGCGCAAATCAGGGGAGCCATATATTTACCACCCTTTAGAAGTAGCCTTGGTCTGTGTTGAAGAGATTGGACTAGGTACCACTAGTATTGTGGCGGCCCTGTTGCATGATGTAGTTGAAGATACAGAATGGGAGCTGGAAGATATCCAGCGGGAATTTGGGACCAAAGTTACCCAGATCATTGATGGATTGACCAAAATTTCGGGAGTGTTTGAGTACGGTAGTTCTCAACAGGCCGAAAACTTCCGGAAAATGTTGCTGACTCTTTCAGATGATGTTAGAGTGATATTAATTAAGTTGGCAGACCGGTTGAATAACATGCGGACTTTGGAAAGTATGCCCCGGCACAAGCAGCTTAAAATTGCATCTGAAACGATGTATCTGTATGCTCCACTAGCCCACCGATTAGGTTTGTATGCCATCAAGTCTGAGCTTGAAGACCTATATCTTAAATATACGGATACCGAAACCTATGAATTTATTGCTCAAAAAATCAGTGAGACAAGACTTTCTAGAAATCGTTTTATCAAAAACTTCATAGCACCTATAGAAAAGGAATTGACGGTTTTAAATTTTATTTATAACATTAAAGGAAGACCAAAGTCGATTTACTCTATATATAATAAGATGAAAAAACAGAACATCCCTTTTGAAGAAGTGTATGATCTGTTTGCCATAAGGATAATCATCGATACGCCTTATGAGAATGAAAAAGCAGATTGCTGGCAGGTGTATTCTATTGTCACGGATTTTTACAGACCCAATCCTGATCGCTTGAGGGACTGGATAAGTACACCTCGGGCTAACGGCTATGAATCTCTTCATACCACTGTTATGAGCAATACCGGGCAATGGGTGGAAGTGCAGATCAGAACTCAAAGGATGGATGATATTGCTGAAAGGGGATATGCTGCACATTGGAAGTATAAGGATAAAGATTCGCCAAGTAAGGCCAGTCGGGGATTAGACGAATGGATCACCCAGGTAAGGGCACTGATGGAGACCAATGATGGTTCTGCTATCGAATTCATGGATGATTTCCGCAGCAATCTTTTCCATGACGAAGTATTTGTGTTTACCCCAAAAGGGGATCTGAAAGTTTTGCCTTTTGGGGCCACAGCTTTGGATTTTGCTTTCGACATTCATACCGAGGTAGGGGCTAAATGTATCGGTGCTAAAGTCAACCAAAAACTCGTCAGTATTAGTCACCCTCTGAAAAATGGTGATCAGGTTGAAATCCTGACTTCCAATAAACAAAAGCCCAATGAGGACTGGCTGAAATCGGTAGTTACTTCCAGGGCTAAGGCTAAAATCAAGGATGCCCTTCGGGAAGACAAGAAGTCCACCATTATGGATGGGAAGGAAATTGTTCAGAGAAAACTGAAACAGATGAAAATGGATTTTTCTTCTGTGGCAGTAGAGCAACTCCGAGCTTTTTTTGAAACCAAAACTGCAAATGAATTTTATTATAAGGTAGGGAAAGGAACTATTGACCCTACTTCCATCAAAAGTTTCAAGGAATTTAAGGATACCAAAAAGCAAAAGAGCAAATCCGAAACGGCCCATAAGATCGTAGATGAGCCGTCCTTTGTCAAGGAACTAAAAAACCTTAAAGGACCGAGCCATGATCAATTGCTTATTGGTGAAGATATGGATGTGGTGGATTATGTCCTGGCCAAATGCTGCAACCCTATCCCCGGGGATGATGTGTTTGGGTTTGTTACTGTCAATGAAGGTATCAAAATTCACCGTACATCTTGTCCCAATGCTTTAGAACTGCTTTCCAATCATGGTAACAGGGTGATTAAGGCAAGGTGGACTAGCCAGCAGGAAATCGCTTTCCTTGCCGGACTCAAAATCGTGGGGACGGACAGGGTAGGACTGATTAACGATGTAACAAAAGTGATTTCAAATGAATTGAAAGTTAACATGAGATCCATTACTGTGGATTCCGATAGCGGCATATTTGAAGGTTCTATTAAGTTGTACGTACACAGTACTCAGCATCTTGACAACCTAATAAAAAACCTCATGAAGGTAAATGGCGTAATCAAGGTGACGCGCTTTGATTAGAATGGAATCATTTCTGATTTTCTCATGTATATTTGTAGAAATAACAATCCAAATAACGAATGGCCCTAAACGAAACCCTCTTTGAGGAAGTAAAAAAAATCTTTACAGCCTATCTAGAGAATAAAAAGCTTAGAAAGACCCCAGAGCGGTATGCAATTTTGGAGGAGATCTATGGTAGGGGAGGTCATTTTGATGTGGAATCGCTCTACATCAGTATGAAAAATAAAAACTACCGGGTCAGTAGAGCTACCGTGTATAATACATTGGACCTTTTGGTGGAATGTGATTTAGTGACCAAACATCAGTTTGGAAAAAACTTGGCCCAGTATGAAAAGTCTTATGGTTATAAACAGCATGATCATTTGATATGCACAGAATGCCACCAGGTGATGGAATTCTGTGACCCCCGTATCCAAAACATACAGAATACTGTGGGGGAGGTTTTGAATTTCAGCATCATTCACCATTCATTAATATTATACGGAAATTGTAACAAGGAAAACTGCGAAAATAGACCTGCATATGAAAGTTAGCTATGAGGCCATCAAAGAGGATGGTTTATTAATTTTGAAGATCCAAGGGGATCTTATCGGGGATGAAATTGGTCCCAGGTTGGTTGAGGTGGTATCGGATGCAGTAAATGAAAAGATCAAAAGGTGTGTGATAGACTTGAAAGATGTCAGGTACATTAGTTCAAGTGGGATTGGAGTGCTGATCACTATGCTCACCAAGATGAGGAATGCTGATGGAGAGGTTTACCTTACTTCCCCTTCTGAGCATGTGAAAAAATTGCTTATAATTACAAAGTTGAATAATATCTTCAATGTTTTTGACTCGGTAGAGGAAGCCAAGGAAAAAATAAGCGCATAATACATTTAATGTTTTATTATATGGAAGCCTTGTTTCGGTTGAAGCATGGCTTCTTTGTTTTTGGCGGGAGTGCTTAATTGAGGCTTCAGTAAATAATAAATACCTGTTTTTACTTGTAATATTTTCAATGAATCGCAAACTTCACGCCTCAAAAGAAAATAATCTACTTCAAGATAATTATATAAATATGAAAATGGACGTTCTTTTAGGTCTACAGTGGGGTGATGAGGGAAAAGGGAAGGTGGTAGACTACCTTGCGCCAAAATACAATGTGGTTGCCCGATTCCAAGGCGGTCCAAATGCAGGTCATACGTTAGAATTTGACGGCATAAAACATGTTCTCCATCAAATTCCAAGTGGCATTTTTAGAGAAAACCTTAAGAATATCATAGGAAACGGGGTGGTATTGGATCCGGTAGTGCTCAAAAGGGAGATTGAAGGACTGGGCAAATTCAATATGTCTGTGAATCAAAACCTGTTTATTTCTAAGAAAGCAACTATTATAATACCTACCCATAAACTTTTGGATGCCGCTTATGAAAAATCCAGAGGTGAAAATAAGATCGGCTCTACATTAAAAGGCATAGGTCCAACCTATCAGGATAAAATAGGAAGAGTTGCTTTGCGGGTAGGGGACATCATGAGTCCCGATTTTGATAAGAAATACAATGAGCTTGTAGAGAAGCATAAGTCCGTTTTAGGATTCTATGAATATGACGTAAAAGATCTTCCAGAATTAGAAAAGGCTTTCTTCGATGCGGTGGAGTTTTTCCGAGAACTAAATCTCATCGATAGCGAATATGAAGTGAATGAGGAGTTGGCAAATGGCCAAAGGGTGTTGGCTGAAGGAGCGCAAGGATCATTATTAGATATTGATTTTGGAAGCTATCCTTTTGTAACCAGCAGCACCACCATGACTGCCGGTGCCTGTACCGGTCTTGGAGTTGCGCCATCAGTGATTGGGGAAGTGTTCGGTATATTTAAAGCCTACTGCACCAGAGTAGGGAGCGGGCCGTTCCCTACTGAGCTTTTTGATGAGGATGGTGAAAGGATGAGAAAAGAAGGAAATGAGTTTGGCTCCACAACCGGTCGCCCACGGCGATGTGGCTGGATTGACCTTCCTGCCCTCAAGTATAGCATTATGATCAATGGGGTGACTCAATTGTTTATGATGAAAGCAGATGTCCTCAATATATTCGAAAATATCAAAGTTTGCACTCACTACGAGCTGCCTGACGGTTCTACGATTGATAAATTGTCTTTTGAAATTTCAGAGATTGACGCTAAGCCCGTTTATCAGACCTTGAAAGGCTGGAATTGTTCTTTGGCTGAGGTAAACAAATACGAGGAAATGCCTCAAGAGCTAAAGGATTACGTCACTTTCTTAGAAAAGGAATTGAATGTATCCATTAAAATGGTTTCAGTAGGTCCTGACAGGACTCAGACTATAATGAAGTAATAATAAAAATCCGGCCTCGGCCGGATTTTTACTTTTGTTTGGAAACTTTTTAATTGCCAAAAAACTTTTTAAAGTTGATCTTCAGCTAGTTTAGGAAAACCCACAATTTTAATCTGATTAAACAGTTGCCAAATCCATAAAGGTTGTGCACCTTTGCATTCCCAAACGAGGGAATTACAAATTGAAATAAAGAGAATAGCTTAATAAATATTTGAATTATCGCCCAAAAAGAAATATAATTTTATTTGGGAATTGATTTTGAAAATAAAGTTTTTCTCATCACCTTTGCAAACCCAATCGGAAAAAGGGTTGTTCAGTGGAAAAGTCCACTGGCGGAAAAATTGAAATACTGCAAAACGCGGATAAAAATATTACAAATTTTATTCTCCAAAATTTTGCAGGTTTGAAAAAAGGAGTTACCTTTGCAACCCGTTCAGCAGGAATGGCATTGTAAAACCCACAGGTTGATGATTTAACCTCATTTGCCGGAAACGTCCGGCGAGAAGTTCTTTGAAGTACTGTAAGACAAAATACGACAAAACATCCAAGCATA
>NZ_VMKN01000001.1:3104142-3389142 GCF_007483685.1 Litoribacter populi | reverse complement strand
AGCAGGGACGAAAGTCGGGTATAGTGATCCGGCGGTTCTGTATGGAAGGGCCGTCGCTCAAAGGATAAAAGGTACTCTGGGGATAACAGGCTGATCTCCCCCAAGAGCTCATATCGACGGGGAGGTTTGGCACCTCGATGTCGGCTCGTCACATCCTGGGGCTGGAGAAGGTCCCAAGGGTTGGGCTGTTCGCCCATTAAAGTGGCACGCGAGCTGGGTTCAGAACGTCGTGAGACAGTTCGGTCCCTATCTGTTGCGGGCGTGGGAAGTTTGAGAGGACCTGACCTTAGTACGAGAGGACCGGGTTGGACTGACCGCTGGTGTACCGGTTGTGATGCCAATTGCATTGCCGGGTAGCTACGTCGGGAAGAGATAAGCGCTGAAAGCATCTAAGTGCGAAACTCCCCTCAAGATGAGACTTCCAAACAGGGCCGTCAGAGACGATGACGTCGATAGGCTGCAGGTGTAAAGCCAGAAATGGCATAGCTGAGCAGTACTAATTGCCCGAACACTTGAACACGCTTTATCTGTTGCATTTTCTGCGAGACATATCAAATGTCATGAAGGGATGTCCGAAGCCGGATGTCCGATGACAAAGAACTTAACATACTGTGTCCAATGGACAGTGCCGGAAGACGGCCGAACGGGACTTACATCCGACATCGGCCATCTGACATCCGACACCAAAACCTTGGGCGGCCCAGCGCAGGGGCCCCACCTCTTCCCATCCCGAACAGAGAAGTTAAGCCCTGCAGCGCCGATGGTACTGGAGTCACATCCGGGAGAGTAGGTCGCCGCCTTCCTTTATTAACAGAAGCCTTTGGAGAAATCCAGAGGCTTTTTTGCGTTTAGGGGAACGCGCGATTTATGAATCATAAACATAAATCAATTTTATATTAATGCGTAGTGCAACCTCAAGTCATTCCTTAAGGGTGATTTAAAGAAAATTTCGTTTCTTTGTAGTTAAGCCCAAATATATAAGAGATGTCGAAATTTGATCATATAAGACCTTATTATGATACTGAAGTAAATGCAGCCCTTCGTGAGATCGCTCATGACCCCATGATGAAAGCTATCATGAACTTTACTTTTCCAGGTATGGAAGATCAGGAATGGGTTGATAGATTGAGCAGAACCCATTCCATTAGAGATTTCCAGATCAATTTTATTTATCCGGCATTAAATATGGTTTTGAAAAGCAGCTCGAAAGGACTAACTACTTCTGGATTTGATAATTTGGATGAGCATACTGCATACCTGTTCATTTCAAACCATAGAGATATCATTCTTGACACCTCCCTTTTAAACTATAACCTGTACAATCATAATCTGATGATGACTACATCGGCTATTGGAGATAACTTGATCAAAAAACCGTTTTTGATGGCCATGTCGCGACTTACCAGAAACTTTATAGTTCAAAGGGGATTGCCTGCCAGAGATCTTTTGTTAAGTTCTAGACTGCTTTCCGAATATATCAACAATTCACTTTTTCATGAAAATAGATCCGTATGGATGGCCCAGCGTGAAGGCAGAACCAAAGATGGCAATGATGCAACACATAAAGGTGTCTTAAAAATGCTGGGGATGGCGAAAGGTGATTTGTCCGAAATGGAATATTATAAAAGTATGAAAATTGTTCCAGTCTCCATTTCTTACGAATACGACCCTACAGACGCTCTAAAAATGCCGGAGCTACTTGCCAGATCAAGAGCGGAAAAATATGTGAAGGAGAAAAACGAAGATTTCATCAATGTTTTAACTGGTCTCATGGGGCAAAAGAAGAGAATCCATTTCCATGCGGGAACAGTACTTCACGAAGAGATCGATGAAATAGTTAGTCAACATTCCAGTGCCAATAAACAAATCCAAGCACTTTGCGATACAATAGACGCTTCGATCGTGTCCAATTACAAGCTTTGGCCAACCAATTACATTGCGCATGATTTAATGAATGAAGGCAATCAGTTTGCTGAATTCTATTCCAAAGAAGAAAAAGAAGAGTTTGTGGACAGGATGAATAAAGGGATTAATATAGATGATCCACAGATAGTGAATAACTTTTTAGCTATGTATGCCAACCCTGTAATTAACCAGATGTCGGCCGTAGTACAATAAAATAAGGCTCAAAAGAGCCTTATTTTATTTCATTCAATACTTTTTTGGCATATGGGCAAGTAGATTTTATCTTGAGGTTTTTCTCCTTGGAAAAATCCAAAGCTTTTACCACTAAAGTTTTGGCTAAATCTGTTCCTCGCTTGTCTGGATGGACCTCAGTATGTTCAACAACCATTTCTGTCGTAGTGAGTTGGTATTCAATGCGACCTACTTCATTGGAATCTTCAATAGCCAAAATATTACTATTCCCACTATCGGTATTATTCTCAAATTTTATATTTTCCATGTGCTTTCCCTTTGAAGTAATAAACCGAATGCTGCTTGAAAATGTTATTTTTTCAAAAAAATACAGAATGGGATTTTTTTAATAGTTAAGCCTTTGAATTATAGTGGTTTAATTGGTAATATAATTTTTTTACCATAACTTTATATACTTATTTCTTACTGTAGCTAGAGAACATTTTGAAATAATTGTTATTTCAACAGGCCAGTTTTTATTTTACCCCGACCGCCTGATTCCGTGTAAGGTCCTTTCTTATAAAGGTTGCGTTGCGTGCTTATCTATAATAACTTATCCTATTTTAATTTTCCATGAAAACAAAAATCGGTATCTCTTGGCTGAGGCTATTGTTAATAGCTGTTGCCATGATGTTAGTTGGATGTATATCTGACCAACTTGATGATTTGGACCTGGCTCAAGAACCAGATTTAATGCTTGAGGAAGAATTGACTGATGAAAATTTAAGAGTTAATCCTGCTGCTCAAAACCAACTTCTGGCTTCAGTCAGAAAAGCTACAGCTAAATATCAACGTATGGAAGTTGCGATAGCCGATGGTTATGCGCCCGCAAGTCCATGTGTGGTAGATTTCATTAACAATACAGGGGCAATGGGAGTACACCTGGTCAATTTTGACTTAGTGGATGGTGAATTAGACCCCAATAAACCTGAAGCCTTGGTGTATGAACCCTTGCCTGGTGGTAAGTATAAACTAGTAGCGCTAGAGTACATTGTGGTGGCAGATCTTCTGGAGGATAGGAATATCGCACCTAAGTTTGGCCAAGTACCAATGGATAACCACCTTCAAGGTGCGCCATTAGATTTCCCCCATTATCAACTTCATGTGTGGGTATGGAAAAACAATCCTTCAGGAATGTATACTCCATATAACCCCAAAGTGTCTTGCGCATATTTTGTAGATGATGGGAATGACCATCACTAAATAAAAAAACCGGTCTCGTGCCGGTTTTTTATTAGGCACATATATTATTTGATACGATATCATGTCATTTGTAAACATGTGAAAACATGAAGGTTACAGCTATTATATCGGATGAAATTATAGAGGAGACGATGAGGTTATCAGAATTTTTAAAGCTTTCAACCTTCTGCATTCCAATACGCCATCCTTTCACAACTGCTGACCTCAACTGTATAAAAACCAAATTCTTCTGAAACTTTTCCATTTATGAGATAAATCCCCCTTCCTTTGAAGGGGTGTTTTTTTACCGCGGGAGGAAAATGAACCGTGTCCACCCAGTCTCCCGCACGATCGATGAAAGTCCCGAAGTTCATGATGTCGCCCTTTACGGTCCGGGTGTACTTGATGGTAACCAAATAACCAATTACTTGAACTTCCTTACCCAGAAATTTCCGTAGATCTTTAGCAGCTATACTAGGTACATTTTGATTTTTGACTAACAGGAAAGGGGAGGCCAAGGGGAATTCCAAAATGTCAATTTGATCAATAATTTCCTGACGTGGATCATTGGTTTCCAGCTGGGGTATCTGTGCTTTTCGCAAGCCCTGCTTTTGAAATAGTCCTCCTGCCGGCATCACTTTTCGCTGCTGGTTGAATATGAAATGGGCCTCCCATAAGCATTCCTGCTTGGACTTGCCCGTAAATCGGAAACAGCCGATGCGGATAAGTATGAGCAACTGCTCGAGGCTCACTTCCACCCGAGCTATGAAATCTTCCAAGCCTGTGTAAGGACCACTTTGACAGCGCTCGCGCAGCAACCTTTCCCAAGTGGCCGTTTCCAGATTTTTCAGATGGGTAAAGCCTAAATATACAACCCTACCTTTAATGTTAGTCAGATAATCACTTTCGTTGATATGCGGGGCTTCTATCTGAGCGCCGTTCATGCGGAGTTCGTGGATATAAAACTCGGTATGGTAAAACCCTCCAAAATTATTGACCACGGCAACCATAAATTCCAGCGGAAAATGGGCCTTGAGATAGAGACTTTGGTAACTTTCCACTGCAAAGGATGCAGAGTGGCCTTTGGCGAATGAATAGCCTGCAAAGCTTTCAATCTGATGCCAAACTTCCTTGGTTATATTTGGATCTCTGCCCAGTTTTTCGCAGTTGATAAAAAATTGGGAATGCACCCGTTGAAATTCATCTTTGGAGCGGGATTTTCCACTCATGCCCCTGCGGAGGATGTCCGCTTCACTGAGGCTGAGTTGGGCAAAGTAATGCGCCACCTTGATCACATCCTCTTGGTAGACCATGATGCCGTAAGTGTCCGGCATGATGTCATACAGGACAGGGTGGGCGACCTTGCGGCGGGCGGGGTCGATATGTCTGAGGATATATTCCCGCATCATACCGGAACGGGCCACCCCAGGACGGATGATGGAGCTTGCCGCTACCAGTTCGAGATACTCGTCTGCCTTCATTTTGGCTAGCAGCATACGCATGGCAGGAGACTCCACGTAAAAAGCCCCCATGGTTTTTCCTTCACGCAGATGCATTTTGATTTTAGGATCCTTTTTGAACTCACTAACCTGATGAATATCGATTTTCATACCTTGGTTTTGCTCGATAATTTCCACGGCACTTTTGATGTGGCCAAGGCCACGCTGGCTTAGGATGTCAAATTTATGCAGGCCAATGTCCTCAGCGACATGCATGTCAAAATGGGAAATAGGAAAGCCTTTCGGAGGCAGTTCCGTAGCTGTATAGTAATGAATGGGCTTGTGGGCTATCAGAATGCCTCCCGCATGAATGCTCAGGTGCGATGGGAAATTTTTCAACACTTGACTGTATTTGATGATAAGACGGCCAAACTGGTCGGGCTGGTAGCTGGGCTTGTCTGCATGATAAATCAGTGATTCAATTTCTGTTTTGGGCAGACCAAACACCTTGCCCAGCTCCCTAAAGACAGAATTGTATTGAAAGGTAGTATGGGTAGCCAACAAGCATACATGTTCCTGTTGAGCGGTGTTGTGTTTCTTGAAAACATAATCGATGATGTCATCCCTTTCTTTCCAGGAAAAGTCAATGTCAAAATCCGGTGGGTTTTCCCGGTATAAATTGATGAAACGCTCAAAATATAAATCCAGCTCAATGGGGTCCACATCGGTGATGAAAAGACTGTAAGCCACAATGCTGTTTGCCCCGCTACCCCGGCCCACATGGTAGTACCCTTTCTGCTGGGCATAGCGGATGATGTCATAATTGATGAGGAAATAGGAGACAAAGCCTTTTTGCTGAATAAGCTCCAGTTCTTTCTCTATCCGTGTTTCAATCTCCGGTAAAATTGTCCCGTACCGCAAAGCAGCCCCTTTGAAAGTCTCCTCCCGCAGGTAGTCGTAATCCTGCCAATCGGAACCCAGGATGTCTCGCTTATTTTTGACCGCTTGGAAATAAAACGAAAACTGACATTGCTCGAGGAGTTTTTGGGCATTATAGATCAGGTAGGTGTGGTTTTCACAACGGGCTACTATCTCCGCATATTCATAGAGCCTGTCAGAAGCATTTCCTTGATCGGCAAGGGGTAGTTTGCTAAGCAAAGTGTTGAGGTCAATGGATCGGAGCAGACGGTGAGCGCTGAAATCTCTTTTAGAAGTGAAGGTGGCAGGCTGGAGCAGTACTAAGCGGTCTTTGTGACGAAGCCAAGGGGAGCGCTGAAACTGATTCAGAAGTTCCGGCGGCACTCCAATGTATTCATTTTCCCGAAGGGCAAAATGCTGCGCAGGCAAAGGGTAAATGATAAAGCTATTGGCGAATTCAGGGGCTCGGTGGGTAAAAGGGATTCTCTGCATCCGATGATGGGAAAGATGTTTGTTCAGCTCAAAAAAGCCTTCCTGATTCTTGGCCAAACCGATATATACCTGCTGGGTACCATTGCGAAAGTCGATGCCGATCACCGGATGTATGCCATTTTTGTGAGCTTCCCTGAGAAAAGGAAATACACCGGCCGTACTGTTTATATCCGTCAAAGCCAAGGCGTCAAGCTTTTTGCCTTTGGCTTCGGATACCAATTCCTCAATGGACAGGGTTCCGTATTTGAAACTGTAATATGAATGGCAGTTGAGATACAATTGTTTATTATTTTGACATTTTGTTGTTTATAATTTAATCAAAAAAATAGCAGGAGAGAAAGTTTTTAATAGAGAAATAAGGAAAAAATAGGATTGAGTGGAGAAGAGGGGATTTTCTACTTATATTAGATATATTTTGAAATACCACGCCTTTATGAACGAGATTTTGAATTATATAGATGAGTTTGTCCCTTATGATGTTAGATTGAAAATCCTCCAGACGGTTATCATTATTTTGGTACTCTGGCTGATCAAAAAGGGTGCAACTAGGCTGGTCATTCAAAATGTAGGAGGAGAGCTAAAGCGGCAATACCATTGGCAGAAAACCATCCAGTATGTGGTGGTGGTGATTGGATTGCTATTGGTGGGTAGTATTTGGATCACCAATTTCCAATTTGTAACCACTTACTTGGGATTGTTGTCGGCAGGTATTGCGATTGCTTTGAAGGATATTTTTGTCAATATCGCTGGGTGGTTTTTTATTTATTGGCGGAGGCCATTTGATGTGGGTGACCGGATTCAGGTAGGGGAGCATAAGGGGGATGTCGTAGATCTGCGGATGTTCCAATTTTCGATCCTCGAGGTGGGCAGCTGGGTGGATGCAGAGCAAAGTACCGGCAGGATCATCCATATCCCCAACGGAAAGGTTTTTTCAGACTCCCAGGCCAACTATAGCCAGGGTTTTGACTATATCTGGAACGAGCAGCATGTCTATATCAGCTTGGAAAGTGACCACAAGAAAGCTCAGAAGATTTTGCTGGACATTATGAATGAGGAGCTGAAAGATGAGTTTAAGAAAATCGAAAAGGCATTTAAAAGAGCTGAAAAGAAACACCTGATTTCCTTCATTTTTTATACCCCCACCGTCTACATCAATCTTAACGAAAGGGGTATACAATTATCCATGCGCTACCTTTGTCCGCCGAGAAAGCGAAGAGTGCTCCAGCATGCCATGATTGAGGCGGTGCTTGAGAAATTCAGAAATGAGGAGAGTATCAGGATTGTGTACCCGATTACGTCAGTGCATTTTGAAAATGATAAAGGGAGAATGAGAAATGATTGAAAAAACCGCAGAGACGCAAAGAGCCCCAGAGAAATTAAATGGAAATTATATCAGCCCCTTCAAAAACCTATCTCTTGTATCCGACTCAAACTTTTCAATGGCATACCTCAGCATGGTCCTTGGCATTTGTCGGTAGTGTTCTTTGAGGAAATCATATTCGGTCTCAAAATCCTTTCGACCCACTTCTCGGAGCATCCAGCCCACGGCTTTGTGAATGAGGTCATGGGGGTGGTTGAGCAAGATCCCTGCAATTTGAAGCGTATCGGAATAATGCCCTTTTTTTATAAAATACATAGTGGAAATGATAGCGACTCTCTGTTTCCAAAGCTCACCGGATCTGGCAAATTCGTACAGAACATCTTTTTCCTTGTCAAACAGATAGGCACCCAGAATTTTCGGAGCCGAAGAATCCACCAAGTCCCAGTTGTTGACAAAACTCAGATGGCGGAGGTAAAAGTCAACCAGGTTTTTTTTGTCTTCTGATGTCTGTGCCTTTTCGAACTTGTTCACTAGCATGAATAAAGCTGTCATTCTGTATTCATGTACCGGATGGGTCAGCAAAGTCTCCAGCGCCTCCATGGAAATCTCCCGATAATATTTTTGGGCAACTCTTTGCTGTATGGGTACCTTCACGCCGATAAAGCGATCACCCTCTCCATACCCGCCGGGGATAGCTTTAAAATACCTGGGCAGAAATTCAGCCTTAGCAGGATCCGCATGTTGGGCCAGCTCTTCCTGGATGATGGTAACGGTTGCCATCTGGGGCTGATTTTTCATAAGTATAAAGTTAACAATTACCCTATTCAAATTATAGGTAAATTTTTTATTGTAATATTTCGTTAGGTATTACTCGGTCAGCCGGAAATATCTTAAATCTCCTTCCCATTAAACGGATTGAACCTCCTTCTCCCCACCTGCATGCCCACGGCACGACAAACGGTCTTGTCACCATACCTGACATTGAGCTTGTCCAAAGCTTGGTAGAGGTTGATCTGCTCCTGGGTGTCTTCGAAGAGGTTGATCTGATAGTTGCCGTAGACTAGGCTGCTGAATCTCACCCCGATCAGACGGATGAGGATGCGACGGTTGTAGAGCTTGTGGAAAAGCTCCTTTACCAAAGGAATCAACGTATGATCCGCAGAGGTGTAGGGGATTTTTCGCTGCATAGTGTGGGTGTCAAAATCCGAGTAGCGGATCTTCACACTCACACAGGCGGTGAGCTGGCCTTTCTGCCGAAGCTTGGAGGCGATTTGCTCTGTCATGGCTACTAAAGTTGCCTCCAACATACGTACATCGATGGTGTCCTGCTCAAAGGTGTTTTCCGTAGAGATGGACTTGGCTTCGGAATAGGGGACGACAAGGGAGCGGTCGATGCCATTGGCCTTTTCCCAAATCATATTGCCGTTTTTGCCGAAAGTCGCTTCCAACAGTTCTGCCGGCATGGCCTGCAGGGTATGCACTTTCCGCACGCCCATATTGTATAGTGTCTGCGAGGTTTTCTCCCCGATCATGGGGATTTTGCGAATGGACAGGGGGGCCAGAAAAGGTTTCTCTTGCCCATGAAGGATTTCCTTCTCGTTATTGGGCTTGGCTTCGCCGGTAGCAACTTTTGATACGGTTTTGTTTTCCGACAGCCCCAGCGAAATAGGCAGTCCGGTTTCCTGCATAATTCTTCGACGCAGCTGGTGGGCCATCTTGGCACAGCCAAAAAAACGGTCCATGCCTGTGTAGTCAATGTAGAATTCATCGATCGATGATTTTTCGAACAGGGGCACGTCTTCCTGTATGATTTCGGTGACATCATGGGATTTTTGACTGTATTTTTCAAAATCCCCCCGGATGATCAGTGCCTCCGGGCAAAGCTGCCTGGCCGTACGCATGGGCATGGCCGAGTGCACGCCAAACTTCCGTGCCTCATAGCTGCAGGAAGCCACCACTCCCCGGTCACCCGACCCCCCGATAAGGATGGGTTTGCCGTTCAGTCTGCTGTCGTATAATCGCTCCACCGACACAAAAAACGAGTCCAGATCCATATGGACAATGCTTCTTCTTCCCTCCATAACTTATATTGACAACATTATTAACATTTATATGTTTATAATGTAGACATTATTTTTTATATTTGAGATGAAATAAGTAAGCTACCCTGGTATTACTTGGATTTTTAACGTGAAAAAGAAACATGAACAAAAAGCCAGCATTTATTGCTTTGAAAGACTTGGAGGTGTATCAGCTTTCCCGGCAGTTGTCGGCTATCGCTTGGGTGATTTATGAGCGGTTGACTTATCAGCAGAGAAAAGTCTGGGGTGATCAGATGCTGACAGCAGTAGATTCTGTGGGGGCTAATATAGCGGAAGGCTATGCTCGCTATCACTATCTGGAAAGATCAGGTTCTTTTATATAGCCAGAGGATCTTTATCAGAAGGAGTCGAGCATTGGGTAAACCTGGGTTGGTGTCGAAAAATTGTTTATGACCAAGAACATGAAGAGATTCGTATAACAGGAAAAACACTTCAGGTTAAACTTAACCTTTTCATTAAATCAACTTATGCGTCCAAGAGAGGGGAAGGCGATCATTAATATTTCTTTATTTCAAAAAAAAAGTATTTCCCTATTTCTATTTTAATATGTATTTAAACTCAAACATCAAATTTCTCCGTAAGCAAAAAGGGCTCACCCAGATGGTAATGGCCGAAGCGATGGGGATCAGCAGGTCCAAGCTTGCTGGGTATGAACTGAACATCACACCACCCCTGGAGACAATCCTTGTGATTGCCGATTACTTGGGTGTGTCAGTGGATGTCTTGCTGAGGCAGAATTTGGAAAAGTTCTCCGAATACAAACTTCGTGAACTGCTGGAAACAGACCGCTACCTCAGTGGACGCAACCTGAGGATACTTTCCACCACAGTGGACTCGGAAGGCCGAGAACTCATCGAAGTGGTGTCGCAAAAAGCCAAGGCCAGTTATCTGGCAGGTTTTTCCGACCCGGACTTCATCGGGGAGTTACCTCGATTTTCACTTCCCTTTCTTCCTGCGGACAAAAAACACCGGGTGTTTCAGGTTGATGGAGATTCCATGTTGCCGATTCCGGAAGGGGCGTGGATTGTATGTGAGTATGTGGATGATTGGAGAAGCGTGAAGGACGGGGAGAAATACGTGATCGTGACTGAGCAGGATGGAGTAACTTTCAAGATTGCTTACAACCATCTGCAGGGAGAGGAAAAGCTGTTGCTCTGCTCCGGTAACCCTATTTATAAGCCTTTTGAAGTGAAGGCTGAAGATATACGAGAGGTGTGGAGATTCAGGCTGGTTATGCATTGAAGTTAAACTTTCCCTGACAGGCGAAGGTTTCACGGGTATGAGGCAAGTCAGTGAGCGTTTTGTTTTGAAGGTTTCGGCTTACGGGGCATTCGTTTTTGCCGTAGTGGCCATGGTCTGGGGTGTGCTAGGGCAATCTCAGATGATCTTGTTTGATGGGGTTTATTCGCTGATTAGTGTGGCACTCTCACTTGGTTCTCTCTGGTCAGCTGCTTATATTCAAAAGTATGACTTCAAAAGATTCCCATTCGGCAAGGAAATGCTTGAACCGATCATTATTCTATTGAAAAATGTGGTCATCATCATTCTGTGTGTGTTCGCTTTTTCCAATGCGGTGGCAAGTATTCTTTCCGGAGGGCAGATGATTGATCCAGGAATGTCTGCCTTGTACGCTTTTTTGGCTACAGTAGGGTGCCTGTTAGTGTATCGATATTTAGAAAAGAGGTACAAAGCTTCCCTGTCAGGTTTTATCAAAGCGGAAGCGGTGCAGTGGAAAATGGACTTCTTTTTGAGTATGGCCGTTTTGCTTGGTTTTGCATTAGCCTTCGGCCTGAACTTTACGAGATATAAAAATTTTGTCCCCTACATTGATCCTTTGATGGTACTTCTGGTGTCAGGGTATTTTATTAAGGTACCATCTGCATTGATCAAAAAACAAGTCCGTGAGGTGATGGAAATGTCACCTGAAAGTGAAATAAAACTGGACGTAGAAAATATTATTTCCTCCATAAAGACCAAATATGGCTTTAATGAATACTTTCTCAGAGTATCCAAAGTGGGTAGCAAACTTTTTATAGAGGTGGACTATGTCGTGGACAGAAAAGCATTTGAACCTAGGATTCAGGAGATGGACTTGATTCGCCAAGAGATTTTTGATGCGCTTCAGCAGGTTCCTTATAAGAAATGGCTTACCATTTCTTTTACTTCTGATCGGAAATGGGCCCTCTAGACCTTTTTTCTATACGTTTTTCGGCATAATACTCAGTCAATACCCGCAATAGTTTATGATAGTTTTCAGGCTGAAGTCGAGAGTTGATGGATTTCCATTTGCTGTTGTTAAACTGCATATTAATTGCGTACACTTTTCCCCACCAAAGAAAGTATGCTTCCTGGATTTGCCAGCTCTTCAGGTCTTTTTCAAAACTGATGTTTTCTGACTTAATAGGGGAAATAAAAGTCACATCATCCCCTTGTATGTTCAACTCGGTACTTCTCCTTAAGTACAGCCAGATGGGAAAGATTAAAATTCCGGCAAAGAGTAAAATGATCAGAACTATATAAAGGTATTCCATGATTAGGTGAAATTATTTAAATACAATTAAAATGTAACGTAATTGTTTGTTTGTTAATGGGAATGAAGTATTTTTAGATAGTATTTTTTATAACTTTTCAAATCTCAGGGTCATGTTAGAAAAATTTTTAGAAGATGGCTATACGGAAGCCATCGACCTCTTAAACGAGGATCAGATTGAGCAAGTTTTATCCGCATGCGCGGCGATGCCCGAAAAATTCCTCCCTTGGTTGAAAGGTAGGCATAGCATCGTCCCTGAAATGGTGGACTTGGGTAGCCACCCGGTATTGGTAGATGTAGTTTCAAAACTGCTAGGAGACAATTTGCTTTTATGGAGCAGCCAAATTATTTACCAGAAGCCTCAAGTTACTCATCGATGGCATATAGATGTGGAGCATTCTACTTGGGATGGTGTCACGGTGTGGCTGGCTATGCAGAATGTTACAGCGGGTTCTATTAAGCTTATTTCCAGATCCCAACATCTCAATATTACTCCCCAGGAACTCGGTGAGAAGTATTATGTCGACCTTACGGATGATATGCAGGTGCTGCATGAGGCGCAAAAGCGAAACCCGGATTGCAAATTGGTGAATGTCAAAATCAAACCGGGGCAGTTTGTTATTTTTGACGGGCGATTATGGCATGGTACCCATAATGCCACTTCAAACCGCCGGTCTTCCATGATATTCCAATACACTAAGCCTTCCAATAAACTATTTATCCCCTTAGATAACAATTATCCCGGTACCCGGTGGTCAAAACTTCAGCCTGACTGCGTGCTGGTGAAGGGTAGGGATGATTTCCGTTTGAATAAAATTATCGACAGGGATTACTCAGGTAGTTGGAAGTCAAAGGCTAGGGTGCTGATGGTGCATTTTCCACAAAAATTTCTAAGAAAAATTATTCCCGCGTAACTATCTAGGCACCCAATATGCTTATCTTTGATCAAGTGCAAAAAAATGGTTTTAGGATTCAGATTATAGGTTTTTTTAAGCGACGTCTATATCTCTTGAAACTCAAGTTTTTATCTTTGCATTTTTCAGTTTAGTAATAGAATATACATGCCTAAATTAATACGGATTACCACAGTACCGATGTCCCTAAAATTACTTTTGACGGGGCAGATGAGGTTTTTGAAAGAGAATGGCTGGGAAGTGAAAATGGTCAGTGCTGAGGGTAGGGAAATCCATGACGCAAAAAAAAATGAAGGGGTTGAACATATATCCATCCCCTTTACTCGCAAAATCACACCTTTTCATGATCTTTATTGCTTATGGCTGCTGATTCAGCTTTTCCGTAAGGAGAAACCGGATATAGTTCATACTCACACTCCCAAGGCGGGGCTCTTAGGAATAATGGCAGCTTGGATTACCGGGGTAAAGGTGCGGATTCATACCGTGGCAGGGATGCCTTATATGGTGGCTCATAAGAATAAAGCGAAACTTCTCATTTGGTGTGAAAAACTGACTTTTAGATTGGCTCATCAGGTATGGCCAAATTCCAATTCTCTAAAGGATTTCATTCTCAAAGAGGAATTGGTAGATCCTAATAAAGTCAAGGTAATAGGTGAGGGCTCATCCAATGGAGTGAACTTGAACCGTTTTAACCGGAACTCATTGAAAGAAAATCATTTGGTTGCAGCTATGATGCGAGTAGTGCCTGGAGATAATGAATTTGTGATTCTTGCAGTCGGTAGAATGGTACGTGACAAGGGGATTGAGGATTTGGTAAAGGCCTTTTTGAATTCCAAAATCGTTACCAAGTCAAAACTGGTACTGTTGGGTCCTATGGAACAGGAGCTAAACCCGCTGGATGATGAAATTGTCAGGAAGATCGCCGATCATCCTAAAATTGTGCATATCGATTGGTCCGACCATGTGGAGCATTATATGGCTATTTCTGATATTTTGGTACACGCTTCTCATAGAGAGGGCTGTCCCAACGTGATTTTACAGGCTGGAGCGATGCAATGTCCGGTTATTTGCTCGGATATTATCGGGAATATTGATATTATTACCCATAAAAAAACAGGGTTGGTTTACCCTGTCAAAAAGGTACAAGTTTTACAGGAGGCTTTGGAGTTCGCATTTGTAAAAAGGGAAGTGATGTATGGGTTTGCCCAAAATCTCTATCAGGAGATCAAAACGAAATTTGATAGCCGTAAAATGCACCAACTTATTTTGGAGGAATATCAGCAACTTTTAAATCAGTCATAATATGTACATCGTGGGTGCCTCTGGACATGCCAAGGTGGTGATAGACGCTTTGGAAAGCAGTGGGGGGCAGGTGTGCGGAGTTTTAGACAAAAACGAACTTCTTAGAGATTGTCTTGGACATCGAGTCTCTATTAGAGCGCTATTTTCCCCTTCATTGGAAAAAACGCTTTTCATCGCCATTGGCTGCAATCAAACCCGTGAAAGGATTGCTTCGGAATATTTGGGAAAGGTGGAATGGGGTACTATTATCCACCCTTCTGCAATAATGAGTAAATACTGTAAATTAGGCAGAGGTACTATAGTGATGGCAGGGGCTGTCATACAGGCTGACTGCATGATTGGTAGTCACTCAATCATCAACACAAAAGCATCGGTAGATCATGATTGTATGATTGGAGATTTTGTGCATATAGCTCCCCAGGTTACTTTATGCGGAAATGTTCGAGTTGAGAATAGCGTCTTGATTGGAGCCGGTGCAATTTTAAAGCCTGGTATTAATGTTGGAAAAGGAGCAATCGTTGGAGCTGGTTCCTTGGTTTTGAGAGACGTTAAGGATTGGGAAAAAGTTTACGGAGTAGTAAAATAGCTTCCTGATGATTTTTTGATTTGTTGGAAAAAAAAATGTGTATCTTTCCCCCTAAAGCATAAGACCATTTAAGCTTTTTCAAAGAAAACGGTAATGGGGTTTTATTGCTTGAAGAATTAACTAATTTTGAGGGGGATTTTTATATATCCATTCAGTACTGATGAATAAAGGGTTTTACTTATTACTTCTTTTGCTGCTAGCAAGTTCATGTATCAGCAACAGGAGAATTACATATTTTCAGAATTTGCCAGATAATGAGCCGATCGGGCTAGAGGAGTTTATCCCCTATGCTGAAGTAGAGTATGAGTATATTCTGCAACCCTTCGATATTGTGGATATTGATTTTGCTACCTCCGACGAAGAATTGACCAAGGCTTTTGAATTTCAAGGATCTCGCTCTATGCGAGGAGGAATGGCAGGAGGCCGTGGCGGTATGGGGGGTGGCGATATTTTTTATTTTACGGGTTACACCATTGACAAGGATGGATTTGTGGAGATTCCCAAGCTTGGCAAAATTGAAATAGCAGGGATGAGTGAGGAGTCAGCGAGATTAAAAGTCCAACAAGAAATTAACGAGTTTTTTCAGGAAGAGGTATTCGTTCGTTTGCGGACCGGGGGAATAAGATATACTACACTTGGTGAATTTTCAAGTGTAGGTACCCAATTGATCATGAGAAACAGGGCGACTATTTTTGACGCCTTGGCCAATGCGGGAGAAGCCAATATTTTGGCCAAGAAGAACCAACTTTTTATTATCCGCCAATACGATGGTGGTACAAAAATCCATCAAATTAACCTCAATGATCGGAGACTTTTAGCCTCTCCGTATTATTTTATCCAACCCAATGATATATTATATCTGGAACCCATGCGTATCCGACAGGTGGGAACAGGGGACAACCTTGTGCAATCCCTTCAACTCGGAGCCACCTTGGTGACCATGTTCATATTTTTCTATGGTTTAACCCAAGGATGGAATTGAGATGGAGAATATTGATTTATCAAAATTTGAGGAAGAGGAAAGACCAATTGATATAAAGTATTATATCACTAAGTACTCGCGCTATTGGCCACTTTACCTTACCTGCATAGCGATTGGATTGGTGGCTGTTTTCTTGTTTCACCGTTATACTGTGGAGCAATATCAAGTCAAAGGCAGTATTATGATCAAGCGAAGCCTTTCGCCCGAGGTCAGAATTTTGGATAGGTCCCAGATTTTTTCGGGTAACAACAACCTTGAAAATGATATACTACTTTTTACTTCCAAAAATCTTGCGGAAGAGGCGCTCAAAAAACTTCATTTTGATGTGAGTTATTATGCCGCCACTCATATCAAAGAAATTGAGATGTATGAAAACTCTCCCATTCGCATTGAAGTGGACTGGGAGTTTCCTCAAAACCTTCATGGGATAGTGCATTTAACAATTTTATCTGAGGATACTTATATTCTTTCCAGAGAGGAGACTAGCCTTATGGATTATTTGTCAGCGAAGGCTTCTGTTGGCGAAGATGATATTTTGGGTAGGGAATTGCGGTTTGGTGAAACTGTCCAAACCAGTAAATTGAAGTTTAAAGCCCTCTTGGTTAATCCTAATAGAGTTGGCGACATGGTTGGCTTTAAAATTCATCATCCTTCAAGTTTGGTAGATAGTTACGCGAGGTCAGTTACAGTTAGGCCTCAGAATAATTATGGGTCTGTACTTGAGGTGAGTATGGTGTCCACCGTCGTGGAAAAAGGAAGAGATTATGTCAATGCATTGATGGATTCCTTTTTAGAGTATGATTTAAAAGAGAAGAACCGTATCTCTGAAAATACCTTAGCTTTTATTGATGACCAGTTGTTCTTGGTTGAGGACTCCTTGAAATCAGTTGAAAGGAGAATGCAGAATTTTAAGGTCAGCAACAAGCTCTTGGATGTCAATAAAGAATTTGGAGGTTTGCTTACACGAATAGAGTCCTTGGAGGAGACAATTCAAGGCTTTGAGTTTGAGTTGGCCTATTACCGGTCGCTTGAGCAATACCTATCTGATAAGGGTAATGATTACAGTGAAGTTGTGGCTCCATCCTTAGTTGGTGTTTCGGATTTACTTTTAAATGGTCTGGTTCAAAATCTGGTACAATTATCGTTAGAGAGACGAAAGTTACTTTCTGTGGTGAAGCCCAATCACCCCGATGTGGCACAGCTTGACCAACAGATCGATAGACTCAGAGAAAACGTCTTTGAGAACATTCAAAACTTGGTGCAGAATACCGAAAGCAGGAAGAAGGAGATTTATGAAAAACTAAGGTCATACGATCATCAGTTTGCCAACCTTCCAGAAGCGGAATCGAATTATACTCATATTTTCAGGGAGTTTAAGCTTAGAGAAAATCTCTATACCTATCTACTTGAAAAGAGGGCAGAAGCTGGAATTGCTAAGGCCTCTAATGTGCCAGACAATGCTATTTTGGATTATGCTAAGAAGGGTAGTTTGATCTATCCCAAAAAGCCGCAGAATTATGGAATGGCAGTCGGTTTAGGCTTTATGATTCCGTTGGCATTTTTGCTTTTGTATCATTATCTTAATAATAAGATAGTGGATCAGATTCAACTTAAAAGCTTTTTGAAAATCCCGCTGCTTAGCACAGTGGGATTTAGTAATAAGGATACTAACATGATAGTTGCGGAACATCCGAGGTCCTTGGTCTCGGAGTCGTTCAGGTCTTTGCGGTCGGCGCTTTTCTACATAGCCAGTGAGAAAAAATGCAAGACGATATTGGTAACCTCAAGCGTGTCTGGGGAAGGAAAGACTTTTGTAGCGCTTAATTTGGCCTCTGCTATGGCTCTTAGTGGAAAGAAGACTTGTCTAATTGGTATGGACCTCAGAAAACCGAAGGTGTCCCAATACATGGGCGTTTCTAATAAGAAAGGCTTATCCTCCTTATTGGTGGGTACGGCCACTGGGGATGAAGTGGTTCAGGCTACAAAGTATGATAATTTATACATCGTACCGTCTGGCCCTGTACCGCCCAATCCTGCTGAGCTTTTATTGAAAGATAAGTTGAAAGGGTTTTTGGACGGTCTTAAGGAACAGTTCGATGTAATCGTGCTTGATACCCCGCCAGTGGGACTGGTTTCTGAGACAATGGACTTGTTGAGGTTTTCAGATGTCAATCTCTATATAGTTAGACAAAACTATACCCATAAGAAACACTTGCTGATGATCAACGATTTATATTCCAGCAATCATGTTTCTGACTTTTATGCGGTTTTCAACGGCTTCAAAGGTGGAGGAGATATTTACGATTATGAGGGGTATACATATGGTTATGGATATAACTATTCGTATATGAAGAAAAATAAATATACAGGGAATTATTACGAAGAGGAAGGTGAACTTCAGTCTTCATTTATACAAAAATGGATTTCAAAATTAAATAAATAAGTTTTTTTCAATGTTAAGTATCAATGAGATAAAAGACCAGGGCATTGCCGTTATAGGACTAGGTTATGTAGGATTGCCCCTGGCAGTAGAGTTTGCCAAGAAATTTAAAGTGGTTGGGTTTGATATCAACCAAGGTAGAATTACCGAATTGGGTAATGGCCATGACCGTACTCTTGAAGTGGAGGATGATTATTTGAAGGAAGTCCTTGATATGGGCAAACTGTCATTTACCAATAAAAGTGAGGATATCGCCTCATGCAATGTTTTTATCATAACTGTGCCTACTCCAGTAGATAAGCATAACCGACCTGATTTAACTCCTCTTGTTAAGGCGAGTGAGTCTGTAGGTAAAGTACTTAAAAAGGGGGATATTGTGATCTATGAATCCACCGTTTACCCTGGTTGTACAGAAGAAGACTGTGTTCCAGTGTTGGAAAAAGTTAGCGGTCTAAAGTTTAATACTGATTTCTTCGCAGGGTATTCTCCTGAAAGAATAAATCCGGGAGATAAAGAGCATACAGTGACCAAAATCAAAAAGGTAACCGCTGGTAGCACTCCTGAATCTGGTAAGGTGATCAATGAGTTATATGCTGAAATCATCGTTGCTGGGACTCATTTGGCGCCAGCAATCAAGGTGGCTGAGGCAGCTAAAGTTATAGAAAATAGCCAAAGAGATATCAATATTGCCTTTGTAAATGAGCTTTCCAAAATTTTCGCCAAGCTGGATATCGATACCTTGGATGTACTGGAAGCTGCTGGAACAAAGTGGAACTTCTTGCCCTTCCGTCCAGGATTGGTAGGCGGACACTGTATTGGCGTGGATCCATTCTATTTAGCTCAAAAAGCGATGGAAGTAGGGTACAATCCTGAAATTATCCTAGGTGGCCGTAGAGTTAACGATTCCATGGGCAAGTTTGTAGCTGATCAAGTAATCAAGCTTTTGATCAAAAATGAACACATGATTGCCAAATCAAGGGTATTAATGTTGGGTGTTACCTTTAAGGAAAATTGTCCAGATGTAAGAAATACTAGAGTAATCGATGTAATTCAGGAAATGACTGCTTTTGGAGTGACGGTTGACGTGTATGATCCTTGGGCTGACAAGGACGAAGTGAAGCATGAATACGGACTGGATCTAATTGATAATCCATTCGAGTCAGGGAACAAATATGAAGGGGTTGTATTGGCAGTAAGCCACAATGAATTTCTTACCTCAGACCTATCTCAATTGAAGGCTGAAAATGGTGTGATTTACGATGTGAAATCCATTTTGCCAAAGGATCAAATTGACGCTAGGTTATAAAAACTGAATTTGCTAACAAGTTGAAAAGCCGACAGATATCTGTCGGCTTTTCTTTTTTTAAAACCTACCCATATTTGATAAAAATTTTAATTTGATATGCGTAATGTAGAATAATTTATATTTATTTGTAACAGCTATTAGGTAAAATTTTATAGTAAAAATGAAAGTTATACCAAATATGCTGTAAGTGCTGATGAAAAAGCATTTTGTGGTCTATTTTCAGATATACCCAATTTATATGACAACACGTTTACGGTTAATCCTTCTTACTTTCCTAATTCAGTTTTCGCTTTTTGCAAGCGAAAATAATCCTCCGGTGAACGATGCTCCTGTAGTTGTCATATCGGATCCAGGTGTGACCATTTATCCTGCGGGCACGGAGGATATATTGGTAGATCCCAATGTGAGGGTTTCTGATTCAGATTCTGACAACCTAATAAGAGCGGAGGTTGTTCTAAGTGATATTTGGGATGGGACTATCATTGAACAGTTATTCTTGACTGAAGCAGGAACTGACCTAATATCAGCTTATGGACTTTCCTTTAAAGTAGAGTTTTCCCCAGTGATGCGGGTTTTGATATCAGGTCTTGCGCCAGTTTCAGTTTATGAGCAAATTTTACAGGAATTGGTTTATGATAACCACCGATCTGCGCCTACCCCGGGTGACAGAAGGGCAGTGTATACTGTCACGGATGAAGACAACAACGTAAGTGCACCTGTAACGCGAATCATCCGGATTGAGGAACCCCCTTTGGAAATCGTAGAAACTGAAGTAGTTAATTTGCCTCCAAATGGTCTTTTTGGTATCGACGATGTCATTGAACTCCGACTTGCTTATAGTGAGCCTGTGTTTGTGAGTGGAGGTACACCTTATATCCTATTAAATATCAACGGTGTGGAGGTCCGCGCCAATTATGTTTCAGGTTCAGGGACCGAGGAGTTGCTGTTTGCCTATACGGTGGAGGAAGAACTTGAGCTACTAGACATGGAGGGAATCGGAATAGCTCCGACGGTTACATTGGATGGAGCAGAAGTGCTCAACAGCGGAGGAGAAACCATTCCTTTGGAGGTAGGCGAAATTGCCGGAAATATATTTGTTGATGGCATTCGTCCCTTTGTAGTGAGTGTGCAAGTACCTGCAGATGGTGTGTATGCGTTTTGTGCAGAAGATGTGATGACTTTCACACTTCAACTAAATGAAGCTGTACAAATTGATTTTGATAATTTACCAGAATTGCAATTGATATTTGATTCTGGAGAAGCTTGGGCAAGATTTGATCAAGGAAATGTGAATGACTCAACTTTGGTTTTTACCTATGAGATTCAGAAAGGGGATCAAGATCTTACAGGCATCACCATTGGCAGCATCAGACTGAACGGTACGGTCATTTATGATATCGCTAACAATGAATTTTTAAATGTTGAAATGACTGGTTCGGATATACCGCATACTTCGGGGGTATTGATCGATACCAGTGAACCTAATGCTCCTCTCGTTTGGGGAATAAGAGAAGATACAGGTGTCTCTGATGAAGATGGAATTACCAATTCTCAAAACCTTGAGATCTTTGGAACCGGCTTGGTCAATTCCTTAATAATTGTGTTTTTAGACGGGGAAGAAATCGGAAGAACAGACTCTAATAGTGATGGCTGGTGGGACTTAGATTATACCGACGTAACTTTAGAAGAAGGCTCGTATGAAGTTACTGCCTATTTGATCAATGAGCTTTGTGCGGAAAGTCCTTTAAGTGAACTTTATACCTTTATAGTTGATCTCACCCCTCCAACGGTTGATTTGCAGGAGATAACTATTTCCGTGGACGAAGAAGGAAGTGTCACTTTAGACGGCAGAATTTTAGATGCAGGCTCCTCAGATAATATCAGTGAAAACGCCAATTTAACATTCACCGTTGAGCCGGGTACATTTGATTGCGATGACCTGGGAGAAAATGAAGTTACGGTCACAGTTACTGATGAAGCAGGAAATAGTGTTTCTGAAACGGTGACAGTGACAATTGTGGATAATATAGCTCCTACTGCAGAAGTTGATAATTACACTTTGTATTTAGATGTAAATGGTTTAGCTACTTTCTCTGAGGAAGATATTGATGCAATGGTATACGACAATTGTGGTATTGAATCGATTGTCTTTAGTGAGGAGGAGTTTAGTTGTGAAGATGTGGGAGAAATTGAAGTAGAAGCCACGATCACTGATCCATCTGGAAATGAAACCGTAGTCACCTTCACGATTACAGTAGCTGATAACCTGGCTCCAATAATCTCAAATTCACCTGAGGACTTTTCAACGGGCACCAATGTAGATGGCGAGTACAGTGTACCTGATTTTATCGGAAACCTTGAAGTAAGTGACAATTGTGAGGTTGCTTCCATAGCACAGTTCCCTGCTCAGGGAACAATTTTGGAGGGTTTTGGTACTCCTCATACCATTACTATAATTGCTACCGATATTCATGGCAACCAAACCGAAGTAGTATTCACCGTTACATTGGTTGATAATTCAATCGAGGAAATAGTGATGCCTGAAATCATTTCAGTTCCTTGGAATACCCAGATCGATGATCTTCCATTACCTACTGAGGTGACCGTGATATTGAGGAACGGTGAAATAGTGACTGTAGTTGTCAATTGGCAAATCGACAATTACGAGCCTATGGAGCCAGGATTCTACCAGAATGATGGCGTTATTGTACTTCCTGAGGATGTTTTCAACCCAGATGGATTGATGGCCTCTATTACAATAATCGTTGAGGACAAGCTTTTACCTGAAGATATAGAGTTGGATAACCAGACTTTCCAAATGGATCATGGTATCGCCCGTCCAATTGGACTTTTCAATACAATTGACCCAAGTGATGATCAACATGTATATGCTTTGGTAGATGGAGGCGCGGATAATGGGTTCTTTAGAATTGAAAATGGACAACTTTTCTGGAATACCGATGAGCAATTGCCTGGTCGTACTGAGTTTACTATAACTGTCAGTTCAACTGATAGGATGGGTAATGTGATTACTAGAACCTTTACCATAACCCGTATCTTCCCGCCTCTTTCAGAGCTTAGGATTGTTAATGTATTTTCTCCTAACGGTGATGGAATCAATGATACGTGGGGAGTGGAAGTGTTAGGCTTTTATGGGGATGTGAGAGTGATGGTCTTCGAAAGAAGTGGCAAAAGAGTCTATTATTCTAATGACCCTTATGAAAGGTGGGATGGGAAATACTTAGGCGAGCCTGTGGTGTCAGGAGCTTATTATTATATAATTGAAGTGGTGCCTACCGGGGAGGTGCATCGAAGTGTTTTAACAATTTTAAGAGATTGAGGGCTAGGTAAATAGAAGCATATGAAAAAATATTTACTGATACTGATAATAGTGATGACTTCCATAGAGGGCTTTGCCCAAAGCCGGAAGTATTTTACTCAGTTCAATTCCTTGCAAGGGTATTATAATTCTGCCCTAACTGCCCATGGGGGTAGTGCTCTAAGGGGCGTGGTAAGAAATCAATGGATGGGGCTTGACGGCTCACCTTCCACTACCTTTTTCAGTGGGGAAATCGACTTTGCGGAACTTGCCGGAGAGGATGATCCAGCTTTGATAGGAAAAAATGCAGTAGGCGCATATGTGCTTTTTGATCAACATGGTCCATTTGCCGAAACGGAGCTGACTATGAACTATGCGACCCGAGTCAGGCTTTCTGCCAAGCACAGCTTTCGCTTGGGGGCAGGGGTAAATTTTGCATCTGTCAGACTTGATGGAGCCTCATTGACTCCAGAGTTGGAAAATGACCCAATAATTGGTAAATACTTGGGTGGTTTTGGAGATATGCAAAGTCTGGATTTTCATATTGGAGGAGCGCTCACCCATGAAAAATACTATGTTGGATTTGCAATGAACCATGTAAATGGAGGTAAATTCCATAGAGGAGATGTGTTCTGGCCTCAGAGACCACTGGGGTACGTTATTTCAGCAGGTTATAGAGAGTCTCTTTCCGATCAGTTGTCGGTAATGGGAAATGCCTTATATCGTTATCAGGATGGCTTATATGACAATATAGAATTTAACTTTAAGGCTTTGTTTGCCGATACCTTCTGGCTTGGGGGTGGACATCGAATAGATCACGGTAACAATTTCCAATTCGGAGTGCTGTTACTTCACCAGTTTACGGTAGGATATGTATTTGAATTTCCTACAAATGCCACTCATCGCTTGCCTGGAACAACTCACGAATTTGTAGCAGCGCTTCGCTTAGGCAGAACTCACATCAGAAGGGATAGGAGAGAAATTCTAATTTGGTAACTTAGTATGTTTCCTCAAAGGTTTTTTGGGGAAACGGTGATTCCCAGCTAAATACCGCACTGACGGGGTAATGGTCGGAGTAATCCACTTCCCGATGAGTGTTAAAATCTTTTATTTGGAAAATAGGGGAGTAGAAAATATTGTCAATTCTTAAAAAGAATAGAACCCTATTGAAAGTAAAGCCAAAACCTCTTCCACCTTCCTCAAATGCATTTAGTAGTTCTTTTTTCAAAGTTTGGTAAGTGAAGCTGTAAGGCAAATCATTAAAATCGCCTGCCACAATTACAGGATGCGGACTGTTACTAATATGTTCTTGCAACACTTGGACCTGTGAAGCTCTTATTTCGGTGCCGTTTTTAAGTTTTCTAAAAGTATCTCTATAGTTTTCCTTTATGCCATCCACGTTGTTAAGGTCATCGGCCTTGATATTCATAGATTCCAAGTGAGTATTGTAAACCCTAATGGTGTCTTGATTGATCTTTATATCGGTAAAAATAGCGCCATTGGTCCAGCGGTTTTGGAATACCTTTCCACTGTTGATTATAGGGTATCTACTGAAAGTAGCCAAACCATAACTGTTTCTTTTGGCGTCTCCCTCCATTATTTCATACTTGTACTCAAACGTTCCATCCTGACTGATTTGCTTGATAGAATTGTAGGTCGGAATAGTATAATTTTGATAAAATTCCTGAAAACATTTGATGTCAGCGGGGAATTCCCTAGCCCATTGAATGCTATTTTTGGTAAAGCTTTTTTTATCATCTTGGGCTATACCTAAATTAAATAATCTCACATTATAGCTCATTACCGATAATCCTTCCGCATCCTCAACTGCCGGATTGAGCTGATAAGTCGCTCCCAAAAAATTGTACCCGATTGCTAAAGCTATAATTGGGACAATCATGACAATTCTCATTCTTAAAATGTGGAGGAGTAATAATGCTATGTTGAAAATCAAAAAAGCAGGAATCAAAAGAGGAAGCAACCCTGTATAAGGGAGTACCTCAGGAGATATCCTTACACTGAAGAAAAGAATCATGGAAATTATAAATACTAACAGAGTAATAAATCGCATGTTTTCAGGGATGCCAACGTTGGCTTTCTAATTGATTCGGTTTGGGACAGCTTAATCTTGACCTCTTGAAGGTTAAGATTATCAAAAGGCTAGAATGTTGATTGGCAAAAATAAGGCAATTAAACCCAGATTTGAAAACTGCGGATTAATTTCCTTGAAATGAATTTAAATTCTTTTGATCAATCCTTATATTGCGGTTCAGCTTCAGTCAAAAATAACTCAAATTCTGCATGAAACAATATCACCGATTACTTCAGCATATTTTAGATAAAGGCGTGCAAAAGGGAGACCGCACCGGTACAGGTACCCAAAGTGTGTTTGGCTACCAGATGCGTTTTGACCTTCAGGAGGGCTTTCCCCTAGTGACAACCAAAAAATGCCACCTTCGCTCCATTATCCACGAATTGCTGTGGTTTTTGAAGGGTGATACTAATATTAAGTATTTGAAAGAGAACAAGGTTTCCATCTGGGATGAATGGGCGGATGAATCCGGTGATCTGGGGCCTGTATATGGTTACCAGTGGAGGCATTGGCCTGATGGAAAAGGGGGAGAGATTGACCAGATCAAAAACCTTATCCATCAGATCAAAAATAACCCAGACTCAAGACGGCTGATAGTAAGTGCCTGGAATGTAGCTGATGTGGACCAGATGGCCCTGCCACCTTGCCACCTGTTGTTTCAATTTTATGTGGCGGAGGGAAAACTGTCCTGCCAGCTCTATCAGAGAAGTGCTGATGTGTTTTTGGGCGTTCCGTTCAATATCGCCAGCTATGCATTGATGGTGATGATGATTGCACAGGTTTGTGATCTTCAGCCGGGAGAGTTTATCCATACTTTTGGCGATGCTCACCTTTATAGCAATCACTTGGAGCAGGCCCGACTCCAGCTTAGCCGTGAATGCAGACCGTTGCCTAATATGAAAATTAATCCTAAAGTTAAAGATATTTTCCGATTTGAATATCAGGACTTTGAGCTGGAGAATTACGATCCTCACCCTCATATCAAAGCACCTGTAGCTGTCTAAATCATAAACAAACTTTCTAAAAACTCGACTGGTTCAATATTAAATCCGGTCGAGTTTATTTTGGATATATAATGAATACCCGTCACGTTAGAAGTGAATACCAAATCGGCCTTCAAAACTTCAGACGGGTTGTATTCTCCCTCCAAAACTTTTATCTCCAATTCCTTCAGTTTTTTTATTATCACACATCTGCTCACCCCTTCTATGCAGGAGGTTTTTAGTGAAGGAGTATAATAAATACCATCTTTTACCCAGAAAAGATTGGCTGCTCCCGCCTCACAAACATGTCCTTGGGTATCAAGTAAGATGATTTCTTCGAAACCGGCCTTTTTTCTTGCGATTCCAGCTTGAACGTACAACATTGCATTTAAAGTTTTGCAATTGCTCCAAGGGAGGTTGGGTACAGAAAACTGCTCGTTTATAAACGCAACTTTTGATTGAGGGGAAAGGTAGCAAAATGGCTCAATAATCAGTGATTGCTGAGTGTCATTGCTAATAGGTGTGTACTTTCCTTTACTGGAGCGGAAGATATTCCATCTAACTCTCAAAATCTGCCCATCATATTTTTCTTTCACAAATAGCTCAACTAAGCTAAATGCTTCATCCACATTTAAAACCAGATCCAACATCTGGCAACCCTTTGTTGCTCTATAAATATGTTGCGTTGCAAACCTAAACTCCGTCCAGGTAAAGATCATGGTTTCAAATATACCATCCCCAAATAGGCAGCCCCGGTTGGTCAACTCATTATTCTCAAATTGAAATTGTCCATTTTCAGTGCGGAGGTAAAAAACTGTATCGTTTTCGGACGGTAGTTTGTTCATTTTCGATCAATAATTGAATTCACAACCTAAAGCTAGTGTTAAATAATTTTAAATAAAGGTCCCTTTAAATTTATGTAAGACCAATAATCCAATATTAATTATTTAATTGGAAATTAGTTGTTAGATTAGCACAGTATTAGTAAAAATTGAACCACAATGGCAGGAAAAAGTAGTGTTTTCGATATGATTGGCCCAGTGATGATTGGCCCATCATCTTCTCATACAGCAGGTGTAGTACGTATCGGCCGGGCAGCCATCCGGGTGATGGGAGAGGTGCCAGATGAGGCCTTGATTACTTTCTACAATTCTTTTGCCAGAACCTACGAAGGACACGGAAGTGACCGGGCTATTATCGGAGGACTTCTGGATATGAAAACGGATGATGCCCGCATCAAAACTGCTTTTGAAGTAGCAAAAGAAAAAGGTTTGAAATACACCTTCAAATCTATTGGAAATGCCTCCGTGTACCACCCTAATACAGTGAAAATCAACTTGACAAAGGGAGAAAAGAAGGTTGAAGTAATCGGAGAAAGTTTGGGGGGTGGATTGATAAATATCTCCAGAGTGGATGGATTCAACGCTGATTTTTCCGCTCAAGCTCATACACTCATAATTAAAGCCCAAGATGTGTCCGGAGCAATTGCATTCATTGCCAGCGTGATTGCGCAAGAAAAAACCAATATTGCTACCATGTCCGTTTCTCGGAAGGGAAAAAATGACGTGGCCTGTCATGTAATTGAAATGGATTCTGGTCTACAGCCTATTACCATTGAATACCTAAAAAGCCTTCCTTGGATTAAGGAATTGATTTATATCCCAGACATAGATTTATAATATGAAGAAAGTTTACTTTTTGTTTAGTTTACTTCTGTTTACCAGTCAGTTGAAAGCCCAAGATTATCAAGTCTCGGACCTGACATTGCAGGAGTGTATTGAGATCGCTCTCGAAAACAACATCAATTTACAACGTACGGAACTTAACCTCGCTAATACAGAGGCGGCGTTATTGGAAGCTCGAGGCAATGTATTGCCTTCCTTTACCTTGGGATTTTCTCCTCAAGTGAGATGGGGTAGAAATATCAACCCTGTGACTAACCTCTTTGAGACTAGGAGAATCGGAGCGGTAAACATGGTAGCCAATACCAATGTGACTCTTTTTGCAGGTCGCCAAATCCAGAATAATGTGAATCAGGCTCTTACCAATGTGGAAGCAAGCCATTATGATGTGGAGGCCTCCAGAAATGATATTACCCTTTCGGTGATTAACCTTTTTGTCAATGTAGTTTTTGCCAAAGAACAACTCAACATTGCACAAAGCCAATTGCAAACTGTGGCTGATCAGCGAGACAGGACAATTAAGCTTGTCGAAGCGGGCTCTTTACCTACTGCCGAAAAATTGGAAATTGAAGCACAAACCGCCACAAGTGAACTCGAGGTGATAAATGCAACTAACAATCTTAGACTTGCACGTCTTAATTTAGCTCAACAGATGCAGGTTCCATTTTCGGAAAGGTTTAGTATAAGTTTCCCTGACTTAGAGGCGGAAGATTATGCTTTAGAGGAAAGCGATGTAAATCAGATTTTTGCCCGTGCAATGGAGACAATGCCACAGGTGAAAGCTGCTGAACTAGGGGTGGAAGCGGCAGATTTTGGTGTGAAAGCTGCTAAAGGCGGTTTTTATCCTACTATTTCCCTTGGAGGAAATGTATTTTCCAACTACATTGATCAGCCCTCCTTACCAAATTTCGAAATAAATCCGTTTTTCCAACAAGTAGAAAACAACCTGGCTCAACAGGTTACGTTAAATTTGAATATACCCGTATTTTCCAATTTCCGTAACAGGGCCAATCTCCAGCGTGCTCGTGTTCAAAGGCGGATGAGCGAACTTCAGCAAGTCGAAACTCACAATCAGCTGCGTCAAGATATTGAAACTGCCTTTACTAATGCGATGGCCTCGCGTCAAGCATATAGAAGTTCAATTAGAAGGGTTAGCTCCCTGGAAGAGGCCTTCCGTATGTCCCAGCAACGTTATGACGTCGGAGGTATAAATGCAGTAGATTTTCAGATCGCTCAGAATAACCTGTTCAATGCTCAAGCGGATCTGATCAACGCAAAATACGAATACATCTTCCGGGTGAAAGTCCTGGATTTTTACCTAGGCAATCCCATTACATTATAATATCATGGCTAAGAAAAAGAAATCAAATAAATTAATTTATATCCTACTTGGAGTAGTAGGGGTACTGCTACTTTTTATAATCATTGGCAGGTCAGCTGGATGGATTGGCGGAGAGAAGGAACTTGAAGTCGAGGTCGCTGAAGCCAACCGTAAGACAATTATTGAAAAAGTTAGTGCATCGGGGGTAGTACAACCTGAAATTGAAGTGAAGCTCAGCCCAGATGTGGCCGGAGAGATTATCAATCTTAATGTAAAAGAAGGAGACTCTGTACGTGTCAATGACCTTTTGGTTAAGATACGTCCTGATAACCTAATTTCTGCATTGGGAAGAAGTGAAGCCAACCTCAATCAAAACAAGGCTAATCTTAGCCAAGCAAAAGCGCAGTTGAAAAGAGCTGAGGCTGTTTTTCACAGATCTGAGTTGGAGTTCAATAGAAATGAGAAGTTATATAAAGACAAGGTAATTTCCGATTCAGATTTTGAGCAAGCCAATGCAGATTTCCTTTCTGCCAAAAATGACCTTGAAGCTGCACAGCAAAATGTTATCGCTGCAGAATATATTGTAAAGAGTGCTCAGGCAACTGTGGACGAGGCAGCTGAAAACTTACGTTTAACCAACGTTTACTCCCCGATGAACGGGATTGTTTCCAAGCTTTTGGTTGAAAAAGGCGAGCGGGTAGTTGGTACCCAGCAAATGGCAGGTACTGAGATGCTTAGACTGGCCGACCTTTCCCAAATGGAAGTTAGGGTGAATGTGAATGAAAATGATATAGTAAGGATATCCTTTGGTGATACCACTTTAATTGATGTGGACTCTTATTCTTACAGCAATAAGAAATTTACCGGCATTGTAACTTCTATTGCCAACTCTGCAAATGAGAAAGCTAACCAAGATGCTGTGACGGAATTTGAGGTTCGAATTAGAATTTTGAATGAGTCCTATCAGGATTTGATTTCAGAAAAGAACAGGTTTCCTTTCCGTCCAGGCATGACTGCAAGTGTGGAAATCATTACTAACAAAAAGCAGGATGTTTTAGCCGTTCCATTGGCGGCCGTGACCACTCGCGAGGGTCAGGTAAGAGAAGGTGCCGAAGGAAGACTTAAAGAACTTGTCTTCGTAAAAGATGGTGACCGCGCCAAGAGAGTAGAAGTAACTACCGGTATCTCGGATTTCGACAACATTGAAATTCTAGAAGGCATTGAAGAAGGACAGAAGATTATCAGTGGACCTTACTTCATTGTTAGCAAACAAATGGAAGATGGGAAGTTGGTTAAATCAACTACACCGGCAACTGAAAAGGCTACCGCATCTAGGTAAAATAAAAATAGAGGCTTTCAACAGAAAGCCTCTATTTTTATTTCATGGTTCCCTCTAAGTGGTCCACCAAGTCATTGTCCAGCGTCCGGTAGCTTCTCATGCAGTCTGCTGTCATACAACTATGGATGGGGAGTATTCCTATAATGTCTCCAGTATTAATTTTCTCCATCAAGGAATCAGGCGCATGGATGAGGCCATGTTCCTGGGATATACTTTTCAAAAAAGCTCTTTCGGGTGGAATTATCCACTTATCTTTTTCAAAGAGAACAACTTCCCCAAAATTCTTCACCCCATTTCCTTCCAGTACATCCTTGGAAAGGTGAACCCCTCCACAATGGATCAAAATTTCATTTTTCTCAGCCTTGACATCCACCACTGGGGCGGCTAATGCTACCGCTATGTCTTCTTTGTTACAACTTCCTATAGCTGCTTGCGTAAGGTCATAAAAAACAAAATTACCAGGTCCCAATTCATCTATATGCTCAAAATCCTCCATTAGGGATGCCGATGGAGTATCCCCAGACCTGCAGGCCAAATTGGAATATTGGCTACTATACTTGGCTTTCAAAATTCTAAAGGCCTCTTGGGTTTCTTTGTGTATTTTTTCTATACCTTCCAAATCTGTGTGGTAGGTATGCCCGGCATGAATATAAAACCCTTTAAAAGCTAGATTTTTGTTCTCAGCAGCGGCTCGCAATATCCTATCGATTAATTCAAAATTCTCAATAGGTACCCCGGCCCTTCCGTATCCTGCGTCTATTTCAATGAAAAAACCAACCTGACTTTGTACTTTTTGGGCTACCAATTTTGTAACTTCCTCATTGACTAATTGAATCGAAACAGGCTGACCTTGCATAAGTGCCAAATCCTCAATTAATAGAGGATTAAAAGGAAATGCAATATGGATGTTTTTGAATCCCCTGTCACGGAAATAAAACGCCATCCGGAATGAAGAAACCGAAATTTCTTCAACACCATAGTCCTTGCACCATTCCGCTACTTTTAAGGATTGGTGGGTTTTAAAATGTGGGGCAATTTTCAAGTTGAGAGATTTTGCCTTTATAGACATCCTTTTGATGTTTTTTCTGCAAATGGCCTCGTCAAGGATAAGGGTGGGGTTTTTGATCTCAAAATCAAGCATATAGTAGGGTTTATGGGTCAAATAGATATATTCTTTTTCTTAAAATTCTGTAAAAATTACTGATTTCTGAAATTCTAACCCTATTCTTTAATAGTAGTTCTTAATTTTGGCAAACAAAATCTATCTCCGTAATTTTTACGTTACTAATTTTGGGGAAGGGGAAATACCATGAGTAAGAAAATAATAATCATTATCCTGGCTATCGTTTTGGTGCCAGTATTGTTGGTGGCCGGTACGATAGCCGCTATATATTACAATCAACAAAAAATAGTCCAACGGGCATTACTTACAGTAAATGAAGGTTTTGATGGAGAACTAACCATTAAGGGAAGTCATATTTCCCCTTTTGCCAATTTTCCTTACATTTCAATCGACTTAGAGGAAGTTACATTTTTTGAAAGCAAAGCCCAAGATACAAGACCCCTTTACACTGCTAGTGACGTTTATGTAGGATTTGATATCAAGGATGTTCTGGCAGGAAATTACACCGTAAAGAGCATCAAAGTGAAAAATGGGCACCTTGATGTAGTCAAGTATGAAAATGGTGATATTAATCTACTTTTAGCTAAAGGTATCGGTGAAAGTTCAGAGCCAGAAAGTGAGGAGGGCTTTGATGGACAAATAGAGTTAGAGTCGTTAATAATCGATGGATTTGAAATCAGTTACAAAGACTTTTCCTCAGCTCAAGAAATTCTGGCTCATATTAAATCAGTAAGAACCAACCTGAAATTTAGCGCTGATCATTTTTTCATAGATATAGCTTCTGATTTTTTGCTTGACATTCAGGAGAATGGTGAACCAACATTCTTTTCCAACAAGCACTTAGACATAGACCTTCACCTCGATTATGACATCACTGATGAGTTGGTGACTGTGCTTGAAAGTCAGGTAATTTTAGAACAAGCACTTTTTTCCTTAGATGGTTTTGTTGATTTGGATGATGATCTCAATATGGATATCAAGTTTTATGGAGAAAAGCCTGATTTCAACATTTTTGCTGCTTTTGCACCTCCCGAGGTGGGGGATGCGCTAAAGCGATACAAAAATGAAGGCCAAGTTTATTTTCTCGGAAGCGTGGAAGGAAAGTCAGGCAATGGAAATACTCCTGCGATTTCGGTGGAATTTGGTGCCGACAACGCTTATTTTCTCAATACTGAGATGGATAAAAAGGTTGATAATCTGGCATTTGCTGGTTATTTCACTAACGGTAAGGACAGGACTTTGGAAAGTTCCGAACTTAGGTTGCAGCGATTTACTGCCAGACCGGAAGAGGGGATTTTTGAAGGCAAAATGATTGTCAAAAACTTTAAGGATCCTTTCATCAAGGTGAATCTCCATGCAGATCTTGACCTGGAATTTATTGGCCAATTTCTCCAAGTGGAAGGACTTGAGAGAATTAAAGGACAAGTACTCCTGGACATGGATTTTGACGAGCTTATAGATTTGGAGCTTCCTGGAGAAAACCTTGCCCAGCTTAAACAAGGGATCGACAGTGAACTGACGATTAAAAATCTCAGCTTTAATATCCCTAATTACCCTCATTCCATTCGCAATGCCAATGGGCATGCCGTGATGCGTGAGGGGAAAATTGAGATGGATAATCTTTCCTTCAATATTGCCGGGTCGGATTTCAAATTCACCATGGGACTTAGTGATTTCCCTGCTCTGTTCCATCAATACGACCAAATGGTCAATTTGGATCTCAATGCCAATTCTAGCAAAATTGACTTCCCCGAGTTACTATCTTTTGATTCAGCGCTTTTGACCATCACAGATGAAGTGATCGATGATTTTGAAATCAAGTTGGCTTTTGAAGCCAATGCCAAAGATCTCTGGAACTTTGAGCATCTTCCCAAAGGTGAATTCTTCATCAAGGATTTTCATGCTAAGCTGAAAAATTACAGTCATGAACTTCATGATTTTCATGCTGATCTGATCATTTCCGACAGTTCTTTCCTGTTGAAAGATTTTTCCGGCTTTATTGACAAGAGCGACTTTCATTTTACTGGACAGCTGGACAATTATAAAAAATGGTTTCAGGAGGTCAAAAGGGGTGATACCAAGCTTGAATTCGATTTCCATTCAGAATACCTACAATTGGCCGATTTATTATCTTATGATGGCCAAAACTACTTACCGGAAGATTATCGCAATGAAGAACTGCGGGGAGTAAAGGCCCATGGGCTGCTGGATCTTCACTATGATTCAATATTTCACTCGCTCGATTTCTATCTTTCCGGTTTCCAAGGTAAGATGAATGTTCACCCATTGAAGTTTGAGGGTTTCAAAGGAAGGGTTCATTATGAGGATGAGCACCTTTTGGTAGAAGGTTTTGAGGGGAAAATGGGAGCAAGTGACTTTAAGGTTGATCTTGCCTATTATCTTGGAGAGGATAGCACGATCCGTAAGCGAGACAACCATTTTAAATTCATGGCCAAAGCACTTGATCTGGACGCCTTGATGAATTATGACATACAGGCCGACACCTCCCATGAGGATGCCTTCAACATATTCGATTTGCCTTTTACTGATATGAAATTCCAGGCTGAAATAGGAAAGCTTAACTACCATACCTATTGGTTGGAGAATTTTAAGTTGGAGGGAAGGATCCAAGAAGATCATTATATGTTTGTCGATACACTTGGAGTGAATGTCGCAGAAGGAAGCTTAGGGCTCAAAGGATACTTTAATGGTTCGGATCCCAAAAACATTTACTTTAACAGTGCCGTTACCGCTAATAAACTCGATTTGGACAAGTTACTGATCAAGTTCGAAAACTTTGGACAGGATTATTTCATTAATGAAAACATACACGGAAAAGTCAGCGGTACGATAACCAGCAATTTTCTGGTCCACCCAGACTTTACGCCAATATTAGAACAAAGTGAAGCCCACATGGACTTGAGAATCTATGATGGCAGTATAAATAATTTTGCGCCACTACATGCTCTGTCGGATTATTTCAAGGACAAGAACTTAAACATGGTTAGGTTTGACACCTTGGAAAACTCCATGGATCTAAAGGAAGGCGTATTGTCCATCCCTAAGATGAATATCAACTCCAGTCTTGGCTTCATCGAGCTCTCAGGGCGTCAAAGCCTCGACCTCAGCATGGATTACTTCTTAAGGATACCATTGGGTCTAGTTACCCAAGTAGGCTTCAGATCCCTGTTTGGCGGCAAAAACAAAGGAGAAGTTGACCCCGACCAGGTCGATGATATCGTATACCGTAACGAAGACCGTAGAGTCCGCTTTCTCAATATCAACATGAAAGGCACACCGGATGATATACAGGTGTCGCTGGGGAAGGATAGGAAGAATTAACTTGTGATTTTCACCAGGTTAAGGAGATCGTGAAAAAAAATATCAAATTTTTTTCAAAGAAATTTTTGGGGTGAAATGCAATAAAGTTTTGGTGTGTTACAAAATTAAATTTATGTAACAATTATTGGTAAAATACAGTAGGTTTTGGTTGATTGTTTTGGGTTTTTGGTGTTTTGGAATTAAATATTTTTGTTTCATATTAGTGTCGTAATCAAAATCAAACGGGACAACACCCCCGGATTTTGACACCTAAAACAGAAATCTTTTTAAAACATTAACGTACCATACTATGAAAAATATTAAGAAAATTGCTCTGGTTAATTTTTATGCACTTGTAACAGTTGTGGCTATTTATTCAACCACCATGATGTTGGGCTTGGATTTCGGATTCTCCTCTGTCTCCCTAATACCTACCTTATTGTTGCTAGTTGTTCCTCAGGCCGGTTTTATCTATTACTTGACCAAGGAAGCTAACCCAAAGAGACAAGAAGCTATGGCATAATATTCTATTCATTGGAATCAAAAGCCCCAGGTAGAGATACTTGGGGCTTTTTGCGTTAATACCAAACACGACTTTTCCCTAGGCGTATCCTCTGAATCTGATCATAGCCGGGCTTACACCTGCCTCCTTTATTCCCCTCAGCAGCAAATGCTAAAGCAGTCCTTAACCAAACAAAATTCTGAACAGTCTTTGAACAATTACCGATCAAGTACCGATTACCTATCGATCTGCCGGTAGTTAAAACAAATTATATTTGGGTATATTGGATGCTTGATATAAAATTAATTAACCTAAGGTCTTGCTTATTAGAATATTATGAGTATTTTAGTCCTGCTTTGTAGTCGCCTTTGGGCCAAAGGTAGTTTTTTGTGAGAAATGGGGGCGCAGATAAGGTGCTTTGAGTTTTTTTGAATTTAGTATTTTTCATTTATCTCTCATTATTATGGCAAAAGCAGAAGGCGCCGGCAAGGATTTTCGGGGCAAAAAAGGTAACAGCATTTATTACAAGGTCAAGGGCAAAACCTATGCAAAAGAGGTTTCGGAGAAGGAGCCCAAGGAAAGGACTCCCTTGCAGAAACTTTATATCAGCAAATTTTCCCAAACCAACACTTATCTGTCGAGGATAAAGGAGGTCATTGATTTTGGATTTCAGGATGCTGGATCGGGAATGAAGTTTCCGATTGATGTGGCTTCAGGGCAGGTCATGAACAATGCTTTTCGAGAAGAACCGGGTCGTTTTGTATTACAACCAGAAGATGTTTTGATTAGTATGGGTGTCCTAACTGGGCCAAACGGAGGAAGTGTGAGGTGGATAGAAGAGGATAGCAGTGTTCTCTTTGAGTGGGAGGATAATTCCGGGATGGGTAGTGCTAAGTCTACCGACAGGGCTCTACTGTTGCTTTATAATGCCGAGGATGGAAAGAGCTTCTACGTCCTACAAGGAAACCGAAGAAAGGAGGGGAAAATGGAAATAGGGATTTCCTTCCCGCAATTGCATAAGGGAAAGCTCCATGCTTATATGGCATTTTCGGCTTTTAACCGCGGAAGAAAGAAATACAAAATATCCAATAGTGTTTATCTCGGTTTGATCTAAACGAAAAGCAGCCATGGCAATACAAAAAAGTGGACAGCGGTTTATAGGGGCACTTGGGAAATTGACCTATTATAAATCAAATGGGGTGTACTTGGTCAGGGAAAATGGTGGGAGTGAGCGCTCTTACATCATGGAGCACCCCAAAATGTCCAGGGTACGTGAGAATTTTGCAGAATTCGGAAATGCAGGCAAGCAGGCAGCCGAGATATTAAAAGCGCTGAGAGACTCCATTGTGCGTGGCTCGGACAATGAATTTTTCAACCGCTTAGTGACTATCATGGTGAAAGTGGTAAAATCTGATCCCACCAAGAGTAGAGGGAAACGCACCGTTCTGAATGGCGATCTCAATCTTTTGGTAGGGCTTCGACTCAACAGGAAAGTCGGTGTGCGAAATGCCGTTATGACTCCTTTTTATCTACAATTTGAGGAGGATGGATTAACCATATTTGTGCCGGATTTGATCCCTGCACGAGACATGCATACAAGACCAAATGCCACCCATTTCAGGTTTTATCTGCAGGCCGTTTCTTTGAGCTTTCAAAAAAAAGACCAATATGACGGTGTTTTGTTTGAAGGGGAAATGCTCCCTATAGATGATGAAACATACCATATGGAGTTTAAGCTCCCGACCACGCAGCTTGAGTACCCCCATATCATCTACCTTTTCGGCATTGAGTTTTTTCAATACCTATGTGGGGAATACCATCCGGTGGCAAACCTTAATTCCAACGCCTGCGAGATTGTAGCAACCGATGAAAGGGCAGAAGTTGATGAAGAGTTTTAATTCCTGATTCCTGCCAGTTTGAGGATAAAAGCATACTCCATCGCCAATTCTTTGAGGCTGTTAAACCTTCCAGAGGCGCCCCCATGCCCTGCTTCCATGTTTGTATAGAGGAGTAGCAGGTTGTCGTCGGTTTTTAACTCCCGAAGCTTTGCGGCCCATTTGGTGGGTTCCCAATATTGGACTTGGCTATCGTGGAGGCCGGAGGTGATCAATAGGTGAGGGTAGGCCTTTGCCTCAATATTATCATATGGAGAATAGGAAAGCATGTAATCATAAAACTCCTTGTTTTTGGGATTACCCCACTCGTCAAATTCTCCCGTGGTCAAGGGAATACTCTCGTCAAGCATGGTAGTAACCACGTCAACGAAGGGAACCGCCGCAATAATGCCGTGGTACAATTCTGGTCGCATGTTCATCACTGCACCCATCAGAAGCCCTCCAGCACTGCCTCCCATGGCGTAAAGGCGGTCTGAAGAAGTGTATCCCGAGTCGATCAAAAACTCGGAGCAGTCAATGAAATCTAGGAATGTATTAATCTTTTTGAGCATTTTGCCTTCCTCGTACCAGTTGCGGCCCATTTCCTGACCGCCCCGGATGTGGGCAATGGCAAACACAAACCCTCTGTCCAGCAAACTTAATCTGCTGGAGCTGAAAACAGGGTCGGTGCTAAAACCATAAGAACCATAGGCATATTGTAGAAGCGGGTTTTGCCCATTTTGATTAAATAGGTCCTTTTTGTAGACGATCGAAATGGGCACCTTAGTACCGTCTTTGGCAATGGCCCATTCCCTCTTGGACTCGTATTCGGCAGGATCAAATCCTCCTAATACTTCTTGTTGCTTGAGTAGATATTTTTCACGGCTTTCCATATCATAGTCGAATGTGGAGGCCGGGGTGGTAAGTGAATTGTATCCGAATCTTAGAATATGGGTATCAAACTCTGGATTATGCCCAATCCAAATGGTATAGGTCTCCTCATTGATTTCAATGAAATGATTGGAGGCATTTCTCATGTTTCGGATTTGAATGCGAGAAAGACCGTTGAATCTTTCCTCAAGAACCAGATGGTTTTTGAAAACCTCAAAACCTTCCAAAAGTACCTCCTCACGGTGAGGGATTATTTCAACCCAATTCTCCATGGCTGGATTATCAACCGGAGCTTTGTCAAGCTTGAAATTTATAGCTTGATGGTTGTTAAGGATTAAGAAATGTCCATTAAAATGTTCCACCTCATATTCCAAATCCCGTTTTCTCTTTTGGATCAGATGGATATGCCCATGCGGTTCATTGGCATCCAAAAACCTGTACTCTGAAGAGACAGTGCTCTGTGAACAAAAGAAAATATATTGTTTAGACTTCGATTTGGATACAAAAGTAGTGAAGGTGTCGTCTTTTTCTTCGTAGACGAGTTCATCTTCCACTTGCGGTGTACCCAAAATGTGCTTATAAATTTGATAGGAGCGAAGGGTATCTTGATCCTGCTTGGAATAGAACAGGGTCCTGTTATCATTGGCCCACACAAAATTTCCGGTTACCTCAATGATTTCATCTGGCAAAAATTCACCGGTTTTCAAATCCTTGAAACGCAGACTGTAAATCCTTCTTCCGATAATATCCTGAGCAAAAGCCAATAAATTTTGGTTTGGTGCTACACCTACTGCACTTACATTAAAGTAGTCACAATCCTCGGCCAGAAGGTTTTGGTCCAGAATAATTTCTTCTTCTGCTTCTAAAGATTCTTTTTTACGACAAAAAACCGGGTATTCGCCACCTTTTATATATTTGGTATAATAGTAAAAACCGTCCTTAAAGTAGGGAACACTTTCATCATCCTCTTTTATCCTACCTTTCATTTCCAAGAAAAGCTTTTCTTGAAGCCCGATAGTATCTGCTAACTGTGCATCCAGATACTGATTTTCCTCATTCAGGTAATTAATCACATCTGAATTAGACCGGTCATTCATCCAGTAGTAGTGGTCTACTCTGGAATGCTGGTGCATGGAAAGATTCTTGGCTATTTTTAATGCTTTAGGCTTATTTAAGAGATTGGTTTCCGCTATGTTCATATATGGATTTCGATCAACTGTTCCTTTAACGTTCGGGCAAAAATAAATAGTTCGGCTGGGATTATTTAGATTAAGTAAAAATAATTTGTCATAGATTTGAACTTACTGTATACGTTGAATTTTGTTTTTAAATGGTTATATTTAACAGTAAGATTATGTGTTAATATTATTTTTAACCAAACAAAATTTTTATGACATTTATCAAAGAGTTTAAGGAATTCGCGTTACGCGGCAATGTTGTTGATTTGGCAATAGCTGTTATAATAGGTGCGGCTTTTGGTCGGGTGGTTACTTCAATGGTCAACGATATTTTAATGCCACCTATAGGACTTGCATTGGGAGGTGTTGATTTCAAAGATCTGATGGTCGTACTTAGGGAAGCCTATATCGATCCTGCTGGGGAAACGATAAGCGCTGTTACCGTTAATTATGGCAATTTCATTCAGCAGGTTGTAGATTTTCTGATTATAGCATTAATCATATTTATGATAATTCGCTCCATGGTACGGATTCAGAAAAAAGAGGAAACTGCACCAACACCCCCACCGGCACCTTCCCGGGAGGAAAAACTTCTAGAGGAGATTAGGGATCTTTTGAAAAGAGCCTAACTTTTGAAAAAATGGACTATTGTACAAGTATACCTATAGTCCATTTTTTTATTTATTGAAGGCGTATCGGATTTGCAAGTTGCTTTCGGTTAGCTTTGAACCATTTATTTCTTGAAGTCCCGAACTGATTACATCCCTATCAGTAAAGGTGGTACGTGCCAAACGCCCCCATACAGTGAGTTTGGGACTGATTTTATATTGCCCCAGCAAATAATATCGCATACCTTGGCCATAATAAGCGGGGATGGAAAATGCCCATAATACGTTCTTTTCATATACGTACTGTCTGTTATCATAGTCGTCCGTATCAAACAGGGCAATCCGTCCGCTTATCGAGGTCTTTTGAGATTTATAGGTCAAATCCTGCAATATGGTGTAGCCTCTGGTTTTTTGCCCTTCAAAATCATAACTGCTGAACTGGACCCTCGACTTGATGCTCCACCGGCGATCTATGACCAAATCTAAATTTGCGGTAGTATTGAAGCGTTTTGCCTTTGAAAGAATATGGCCTGATGGGCCAACTGGAGTATTCCGGTGATTGCGGTCCTTGCTTTCTTCTCTGGTTTGGACAAAAATTAAGATTTGTCGGCTAGGGGAATAAGTGATGCGTTGCAGCCACTCATAACCCTCAGAAGGTGCATAAGCTTGGAACCTTAGCCATGGAAATCGGAATTGGTCATAATACCCCGACCAGGTTACCTTTCTCCTAGGTTTGGCTTGTAAACCTATGTAAAAACCAGTTTCATTGATAGGTCGACTGCTTTCACCAAAGCCATTCCCATAAAAGGTATGAAAGTTCTTGGCATAATTTCTATAAAGTAAAGACAAATCTATTTTTGGACTTAGGCTGCTCATCAAGCCTACTACTGTTCCCATTCCACCGCTTTTCGAACGGGCGGTTTCTCCGAAAAGAAAATAGTTTTGATAGTTGAAGTTAAAATACATGCTTTGCAAATGGTTCTGTTTTCCTCTAAACTCAAAGCTATTGTAGATTCTTTCTTGTCGATGAAAAGATTGGCTGTATTCTGTATATAGTGCATTAGCTCCCATTTGAAAGGAACGGTTAAGCGAAGTGTAATGAATATTTCCGCCCAAATTATGCTCTCGCAGCTGGGCTTTTTGAGCTATTTCATTCGGGGTGCGGTGAAGCCCACTTAGCATTAAGGATGAAATAAAAGCCTCTTCTCTCTCAAGGGTGTCAAAGCTCACTTGCACATTTCCGTCCCTTGGCGTTGAAGATGCTAAAGCGGTGATTTCAAACCGGCCTTCTTTTCGGGTGAATGCTGCACCACGGAAAAAACCGAACTCCAATACTGAAGTATAAGGCCTGATGCCCAAAGTGCTCCTTCGAACGGTAGTAATTGCCTCAGCACCTTTTCCGACGGAAAATCCCGATCCAAATACCAATCCCTGACCAAATTGCAATTGATAGTCCCCCAAAGCCAATGTTTTCCACTTTCCTTTATTAAAGAGTGTGAAATGATAGGATAGAAAATTGAATCCATACCGCTTTGAACTGGGTTCCCAAGTGAATTGCTCTCCAGGATCTTTATCAAGGGTTAGGCCTACGCTGAAATCTTTGGCATGCTGCATTCTAAAGCGCACGTAGAGGTCATTAGGGTCTCCAAGGTATCTACTGCTCAGATTGCCATTGGAGAGTGTGTCGGGCGCTGTGTAACCTTTTCTGGATTCCCAGACACGACGATGCCGGATCATGAGGTAATTGTCCCTGTCATTTGCAATTCGATTCAAGAGATTACCTGTAAATTGGTTTTCCCTGTCTTCAAGAGTTACAAATGGTACTAACCTGTAGATGGTTTCCAAATCAAACTCAGGTATAGCCTGAAGTTCATAGATGGTAAGCAAGGGGCCGAATAATGACCGATAGTTAATAAATTCAATGATTTGCAACGGGGTCAATAAATACAATGATTGCAGCTCCTCGGCAGAGACTTTATTTAGATGCAATGGATTTAGAAGGAGTTGAAGCAAGCTTTCATAAAGGTTTTCGTAATCAAGCTCTTCCTCTTGAAAGGCAAATAACTCCTCAGCAAATTTTTCCAAATCCACTTCTTTTGGCTTAAAGGTTTGGGCTGAAGCTAAAACAGCCGAAAAAGTGAAAATCAATGCGAACAACCATTTCATTGGCCAAAAAGGAGATTAAATGAAAAATGGTGGGTGAAGCCAAGTTTATAATTTTGGCTCAAGGCATAATCAATTTGGTATTTTCTGGGTCTGAAGCCAATTCCGAAAAAGAGGTTGTTTGGGTTGGAGTTAAAACCCATTCTTCCTTGAAGCTTTTCCTGAAAATCATACTCCATTCCAACTTTCAAAATGGGTGGTAAGAGTATGTCTTTTTCGGCTTCCACATTGAAAGTCAGATGCTCGGATGGTTTTATGGATAAGCCTGCTTTAATTATGGTGGGAAAAGTGTCATTGGTAAGCTTGCTCATTTTTGCTCTTGAAAAATTGTAAATATGGGCTCCAAAGAACAACTTGGGCGTCAATTCAGCTACTCCTCCGAATTCGAAAATAGGTACACCACTTCTTCCAAATTCCTCCATGTTTGTTTGTAGGTAATTGACTTTTAATCCAAAACTTCCGATTCCCAACTTGTTCGAAAATCCCAAACCCACATTTTGTTGATTGAAAAGCTGTCCTCCAAAATGGCTGACATTGAGTCCCCAATTCCCTTTTGGGGTTACCATGGCCATACCGGCCGAAAGTGTGGTTAGTTCAGAAAGATTTAGACGGTGATCAAAGCCAAAGAAGGCCTGGGAAGATTCTAGCCTGCCCAGTGCTCCGATATTGTTGAAAAGGCTGTAACCATCTACCAAAGTTGTGTGGGAATTCCCCATGCCCATACTGCGGGCCCCTGAAGGGTAGACCTCCATTCCCGATTGAGCGAGAGAAACTAAAACACAGCAAGTCCATAAGGACAGGGTCATCCATGCAGCAGGCTTCATAAAAAAAATGTCTGGATAAGTGGAAAAAAATCGGAAAGTAATTTACAATAAATTTACTATAACCACTTGATATTAAACGACTAAATTAGAAGGGAGCTCTAAAGTTTATGAAGAAGTTACCAAATCCGAGATTGTTAACAGAGTATTCAAACCTGAAGACTTGGTCGTAAAAGGTGACCAAATCCAATCCTAAACCATACCCATACAAATACCTATTCGTCAGGCGGGCATTTTCTGGCAAATTGTTTCGGTCCTTTACATGCCCGTGGTCAAAGTTGGCGCTCAGATAAAGTCGTACCGGAAAAGTAGATAAGGCATCCAATGGGACAAAACTTGATATATCATAGGCTCTATTGAACAACTCATATCTTAAGCTGTTTTTGTGAGCGATGGTTTGCTGACCCTCGATGACATTTAGTTCATAGCCTCTAATGAAATTGGGTAAATAACCAACACCTCTAACCAAAGTATAGGGTTGCCGGGGGCTCAGGTAGGTGGAACCAGAAACACCTGATACAAAATGGAACTTAGGCGTCAACCGTATGTATTTATTCGCAATCACCGAAAATTCGGTTTCATTGACATCGTCATTTGAAAACAGCCCATATCGGGTCAGGCCTACATTCAATACTTGACCCTCGGTAGCATAGGCGACATTATCACGCTTATCGTGTCGGTAGCTGTAACTGGCCGAGAAAAAGCGCAATTGATTGTCATCATGTTGAAAAAAGTCTGGATTTTCGGCAAGCACATCCTCATGGATGGAAGTCTGGTTGTAACCTACTGTTACATTGTGAAAATTATAAAAACTTCCCCGATAGGTATACTTGACGTTAGCCGCGATATTCTGCCTCAGTACATCTTCATTGTCATTGGTGTAAAAGACCTGCCTATTGTCTGCCGAACGGATAGGTATAGTTTTCATTGTGAAATAAGTGACCTGGGCTGCAAGTCCGTGTTGTTGGTTTCTATCAATATAGGGCTTAGAATAAGTGATATCGAAAGCTTGAGTAAACCCAAATTGAGCCAATAACTTTAATTTTTCATTCCTTCCCCCCACATTATCGTGGTTAAGTTTCACACCATAGTTGACTCTAGAAAAATCCCTATTTTGGTTGACCCACCACTCCGAAAAATTCCGGTCTGCTAAGGTGAAGATAACACTCGGAATCACATACCAGCGCTCTTTCACAGTTACTAATATTTCCACTTGGTCATCCTCAACAAACAATGGGGTAACTTCTACTGAGGTAAAAAGCTGAAGGTTGTAGATTTTCTTTTGGTCCTCAATCAGCAAGGAAATAAAATCCTCCCAGTCATATGTGGTCCGGATTTGTATATCCATTTCCCTAGATATAATGCTTTTCCGGGTTTTTTCATTTCCAATGATAAAAATATTGTTTACTGTCACTTGTTCTGGAGCCATGGGATCCATAGCCAAAGAGTCTAAATCTTGCGCATTCAAGACGACTCCTGAAGCAAAACTCAGTAAGAAAAGCGTGATATATTTCCAGTATAACTTCAAATGGGTTTTTGTATTTAATAAATCAAAATTAGGAACTAACTTAGGCAGTTGAAACTTAATTACCTAAAGTCAGAATTAAATAAACGTGCCTTCTGGGTTATTATTTAACTAAGCAAAGCTGTAGGAAATTCAAAGCTATAATATCGAGTAGGATAAACCAAAACTGAGTGAGCACCATCATCAAAAAAATCGCCATATTGCCCGTATTGTTTTATCAATACTTTATATCCCCATTGTTGCCTCCTATGTGTCGTTATACGCCAACTTGCAGCCAATATACCAAAGAAGCCATATTAAAACATGGAGTTTTTAAAGGTGGATGGTTAGGTTTAAAGCGGATTGCCCGATGCAACCCGCTTGGTGGTCATGGCCATGACCCGGTACCTTAAAGCTCGGTTTGCTTTTTCCTCATTGCCAAAATGATCAAGACAAATCCTCCCAACACAGCAGGTATGCTTAGTACCTGCCCCATATTCAATGTAAGCCCTTCTTCAAACTCCACCTGATTTTCTTTTAGGAATTCCCAGATAAACCGCATCCCAAACACTGCCACAAGGAATATCCCAAGGTACAAGCCTTCAGGAATTCTATTCTTATACTTTACCCAGCCTATATATAATCCAATAAAGATCAGCAAATAGGAGATGGCCTCGTAGATTTGAGTAGGATATTTAGCAATACCAAAAGTGTGAATGGTAGCCACGTAATGATCACCACGGTCTTGCAATGTATAATTCAACGGTGTATCCGCAGATTCGGCCAGGTATTTTTGTGAGCTTCTAAACTTGGTCAGTACATATTTGACATCGGTTTCCAGAGCTGTTTTCAAATCCTTTTCCTCATAGGTCCCTTTTGCAATTTCTATGTCAAAATTTAAGGGAACGATTCCATTGCCAGTCAATTCATCCTCGCGGTTATCCGGCTTATAGGCATTTACCTCTAGGACTGGTATCCTCAATGTTGCCAACGTCTCTTCAGCATCTCTTGCAAAAACGAATCCAGAGTCACTATCGGTAGCTTTCCCGCCTATTTCAGAATTCATCAGGTTACCGAACCTTATTAGACAACCCACAAGTGCCACTACGATCACAATCCGGTCAACCACCCATAAATAGCTTTGTCCAGGGGTTTTTCGTACATACATCCATAAAGCTAAAAGGATGGCGATAGCAGCACCATGGCTTGCTAAGCCGCCTTCCCAGACTTTAAGAATGTCAAGTGGGTTGCTGAAATACTTGTCAGGCTCGTAGAAAAGCACATGCCCTAATCTGGCACCCACAATTGTAGCTACCACCATATAGATGGTAAGTTTATCCACCAATTCAGGATTGTGATTCTCCTTTTTGAAAATATAAATCATGATCTGCTGGCCAATGATGAACCCTATGGCAAACAACAAACTGTACCACCTCAACCTTTCAAATCCCGGAAAAACGGCAGGGTTGGGGCTCCAAACAATGTAATCTAAAATACTACTGACCATGATTTAAAATTTTTGCTAAGTTAAGATTATTCCTCCTCTAGGGAAGCCAATTCGGCCAATTCTTCCTCAAAACCACCAGAAAGGATAGGGAAGCGCAACCATGTTTTGGGGTCTACATTATAATCGTCCAAATGAAAAGCCGGAGCCAACCTCTCTCTTTTCCACTGATTGCGAGCCCAGAGTCTGAAAAACTTGGTAATATAGTTTTTGAGGATTTTAGGGTCAATATCCAATTCCTCTCTCAGATTCAAAAACACGTCGACTGGTGAACGCTTGTCCCGCAAGGCAAGCTTTTCAATTTCCAACATCACCGGATAGGGCATTAAATCATCCTCATCCGTTTGCTTGTTATCCTGGGGACGCAACTCTGCAGTGGGCTGAAGGGAGTTGACATATTGCAAACCGTCATAACCAAGGACTTTTTCGGCCCATTTCAGCCAAGTGATTATAAATGGTTTGTCTATGGCAGCGATTGGAGAAATGCTGCCGCTAGTATCCCCATCCATAGTGGTGTAGCCTACAGAACCTTCGTTTCGGTTTGAAGTGGCCAGCAATAAGGCATTGTTTAGGTTAGCAAGCATCCAGATGATAGGGGAGCGGGTCCGGGCCTGAATGTTTTGAAGAGTGATGTCATCCTGTTCCCAAGTAAGCTCTCTTCCGATGGCTTTTTCGATTTTTGAAGTAAAGCCTTTGACTTCTTCTCCAATCTGCCAATCATAAAATGTGGCCCCGATGCTTTCCGCCAAGTTCTTGGCACTTTCAAAGGTCTCATCTCCTGAATTGTCACTGGCCTGGTAGGCGCAAGTGAGCAGGTGACCCACCAGTTCCTTCTGAGGATTATTTGAATTTAGCTGTCCTTTAAAATGAATTTTCTTCAAAAACTCCTCAGTGCCAAGTTCGGCCAATCCTCTTCTTACCATTTCAGCAACCAAAATGGCCACAGAAGAACTGTCGGCCCCTCCACTTAAGGAAAGTACAAAGCCATTGCTGCGGCTTTTGCGCATATAATCGAAAAGTGAAAGACTTACTGCTTGAGCAAATTCTTCTTCTTTAATCTGTTTTTGTATTTTCTTGATGGAAGCGGTTACCTTCTCGTGCAAGTTGAAACAAAGGATTTGATAGTCCTTAAAACTGAGCAGATTGTTCTTCTCGACCAATTTTCCATTTTTGGCCACCATGATTTCCCCATCAAAAATCATCCTGCCGCTTTCATTGCCCAGCAGGTTGGTATAGCAGTATACTGCATCAAGTTCTTTGGAGCTACTTTTGGCGAGTTCCTCTCTCATGGCAGTCTTTCCTAAGGCAAAATGACTGGCACTTGGATTGAATATCAAATCGACCTTCCGGTCTTTGAGTCTATAGCCGGGTCGGAATCCTCCTCTCCAAGCATCCTCACATATTTCAAACCCGTACTTGATGCCTTTCTTTTCAAAAATGATATCGCCTAAAGGCACATCTTCATCAAAAAATTCAATAGTCTCTATTTTGCCATGTTGCCAGGGGGTAAACCAGCGGAATTCATAATGTACACCATCAATGGCCATAAACTGTTTTGCTACCAGCCCTTTCAAGTGGCCATTTTCAATCACAGCCATGCAGTTATATACCTTCTCATTTATCCTTACAGGGGTTCCCACACAAACGGTGATATTTTGGCAGTATGGGATGAGCTTGTGAACATAGGCCAAGGCTCTTTCTGGGTACCAATAGCTTAAAAATAGGTCTTCACTCCCATAACCAGTGATGGAAAGTTCTGGAAAACATAGAATATCAACGTGTTGGTGCTGGGCGTCTTCAATAGCGGCCTTGAGCCGGTCAAAATTACCCTTCCAATCTAAGGGAGTCTGGTTGACAGTGGCTCCTGCGATTTTTAATTGAGGCATAACAGTTTAAAAGAATCTTAATGGCTTAAAACGAATTTATCGGGAGGATGTTCAGCACATCTAAAGCTGCAGTTTCTCACAGGCTGTCTTTGCGGCTTCTTGTTCAGCTTTCTTTTTGGTTGAGCCTTTTCCTTCAGCCACCTGCTCTTCGTTCACCGTCAGGTTTACGGTGAATTCCTTGAATCGCTGATTTCCCTGAATGCCGGAAAGGTGGAACTCCAAAGCATGGTTGTTTTTTTGGGCCCACTCAATGATTTTACTCTTGAAATTGATGGTGGTGGTGATGATGTGCTCAATATCGAAATGAGTCAAAATGCGCTTATAGACAAAGTCTTTGGTGAATGCATAACCGCGGTCAAGGTACACCGCACCAACCAATGCTTCCAAGGCATCCCCAAAAAGGGACTTATGCATATACATGCCTTTTTCAGAAAGTTCAGATTCTACAATTTTCCCCAAGCCCAGTTTTATCCCAATCTGATTGAGAGATTCTCTGTTTACGATACGGGAACGGGTTTCGGTCAGAAAGCCTTCATCGCGGTAGGGGAACTTTAAAAATAGGTGTTCTGCGATGATGGTACCCAATACGGCATCCCCGAGAAATTCCAGCCTTTCATTAGAAGCTTTAATACCATTACCTACATCTTCGGCGGCCGAAGCATGTTTTAGAGCGAGCTTATATAGAGATAAGTTCAAAGGCTTGCGACCCACTATCATTTTGATAGCGGCCGCAAGCCTTCTTTCTTTTCTATTGTAAATAAGCTCCTGAACTCTGAGTAGCCTAAATATTTTCAATTTTATTCGGCGATTTTCTTGAAGATGATTGAGCAGTTGTGCCCACCAAATCCGAATGTATTACTCAAGGCAGCATTTACTTTTCTTTCTTGAGCCTTATTGAACGTAAGGTTCAACTTGGTGTCCAGGTTCTCGTCATCAGTAAAATGGTTGATGGTAGGAGGAACTAGGTCTTTTTGAACAGCAAAGATAGCTGCAATCGCCTCAATAGCACCCGCCGCACCTAGAAGGTGTCCGGTCATGGATTTTGTACTGCTGATGTTCAAGTTATAAGCATGGTCTCCAAATACTTTTTGGATGGCTTTAACTTCACTTACATCACCTAATGGGGTGGATGTACCGTGCACGTTGATATAATCTATATCCTCGGGCGTCAATCCGGCATCTTCAAGGGCAAGTTTCATCACATTGCCAGCTCCTTCACCTTCAGGGTGAGGGGCGGTGATGTGGTGTGCATCGGCCGTCATGGCTCCTCCGACTAATTCGGCGTAGATTTTGGCTCCCCTTGCTTTGGCGTGCTCATATTCTTCTAGAATAAGGGCGCCGGCACCTTCTCCAAGTACAAATCCTTCTCTATCCTTGTCAAATGGCCTTGAGGCTGTCTCTGGAGAATCATTTCTCTGTGAAAGGGCCTTCATGGCATTGAACCCACCAATACCGGCCTCGGTTACCGCAGCTTCCGAACCGCCTGAAATAAACACGTCAGCTTTACCCAATCGGATATAGTTGAATGCGTCGATTAGAGCGTTTGTAGCAGAAGCACAAGCAGATACAGTGACAAAGTTAGGACCCTTGAAACCATACTTGATGGAAAGGAATCCCGCACTGATGTCAGCGATCATTTTAGGGATAAAGAATGGGTTGAATCTTGGGGTACCGTCTCCATGTGCAAAGGTGGTAACCTCATCCTGGAAAGTCTTCAAACCTCCTATACCAGACCCCCAGATTACTCCGGCGCGGTTGAGGTTGATTGTTTCTAGGTCCAGTCCGGAATCCTTCATTGCCTCTTCCGCTACTATCATAGCGTATTGGGTGAAAGGATCCATCTTCCTGGCTTCTTTTTTATCGATGTATTGCTCTACGTCAAAGTTTTTGATTTCGCAGGCAAATTGCGTCTTGAATTTTGATGCATCGAATCTAGTAATAGGTGCAGCACCGCTTACACCATTTGCCAACCCTTCCCAGAATTCCTGGAGATTGTTGCCAATTGGTGTAAGGGCACCTAAACCTGTTACTACAACTCTTCTTAAATTCATAAATGAATTTTCAGTGATGGAATTTTATTTCACGTTTGCTTCCAGGTAGCTCACTGCCTGACCTACTGTGCCGATTTGCTCAGCTTGGTCGTCTGGAATAGAGATGTTGAATTCCTTTTCGAATTCCATAATAAGCTCAACAGTATCAAGAGAGTCAGCTCCTAGGTCATTAGTGAAGCTTGCCTCAGGCGTAACTTCAGATTCTTCTACGCCTAACTTATCAACGATAATGGCTTTTACTTTTTGTGCAATTTCAGACATTTTGTGATTAGTTTAGTTAAAACACTCCGCAAAGAAATATATTTATCCCCTTATTGCCAAAAAAAACAGGAAACTAAATTTAGATATTCCGCTTACGGCTAAAAGTTGAACTATAATTTTTACCTTTGGTTTTTTAAATTCTTCCTCGAATGAAGAAAACCAAGCTCCAAGTTGTACATGAATATGAATTTGATCTCATCGGCCTCGTAGCCCCTCTAAAGGACTATAAGATGGCCTGGGTGATCAATAATTCGCTCGAATTGGACCTTATCAAAACAAAGGATTACCAGTTAGAATTTCTCAACCAACCGGCTTTGGTTATTTCCCAATTTATATTAGAAAAAGACCATGGCTTCATTCAGTTGCTCAAGAACAGGTCATACTCAAAATCGGACAAGGCCCTCTATCTGGTGCCGGAGCTTAAAACCATCGATTACTTCCTCCTACTGCAGGACTATACCTACGAATTGAATATAAATGCGTATATTGAGGAGCTTTCCAGACATCCATATGTCCAAAACGTGGTCAAATTGGATGTGACCAAACTGAAATCAAAAGAAAACCTATTAACCTATTAAAACTGAAATTACTTTATGAAGGTACCTGTTTTTAACAAAACAAAAATCTTAGCAACAGTAGGCCCTGCCTCCAACAACGAAGATACACTCACCAAATTAGTCCACGCCGGAGCAAGTGTTTTCAGACTTAATTTTTCCCACGGCAATCACCAAGGACACTCTGACGTCATCAAGTTAATTCGTGATATCAACAAAAAACTTAATTTAAATATTGGTATCCTACAAGATCTTCAAGGTCCTAAAATCAGAGTAGGCGAAGTTGAAAATAACGGAGTAGAAATTATAGCCGGTGACCCTATTACTATCACCACCGAACCAGTAGTAGGTACTTCCAGTCTCGTAAGTACCGTTTACCAAAACCTTCCTAATGATGTGCAGGAAGGGGATAGAATTCTTATTGACGATGGAAACTTAGAGCTTGTGGTGCTCAGCACTGATGGGAAAAGCGTGAAATGTACCGTTATCCACGGTGGGTTATTGAAATCTAAAAAAGGAATAAACTTACCTAGCACCAAAGTGAGTGCTCCATCCCTTACTGAAAAGGATTTGGAGGATTTGGAATTTGGGTTGGCAAACGATGTCGATTGGATAGCACTTTCATTTGTGAGGTCCGCTGAGGATATTTTGGACCTCAGACTTAGGATTGAAAAAGCTGGTAAGGAATGTAAAATCGTTGCAAAGGTGGAAAAGCCGGAAGCCCTGGATGATATCGATGCCATCATTGAAGCTTCGGACGCTATCATGGTAGCAAGAGGCGATCTTGGTGTAGAGGTACCGATGCAAATGGTTCCTCTATGGCAGAAAAAAATGGTGGAGAAATGTAAGTTGGCCTGCAAGCCAGTAATCATCGCCACCCAAATGATGGAAAGCATGATCGTCAATCCTCGGCCTACACGTGCGGAGTCCAATGATGTAGCCAATGCTGTTTTGGATGGAGCTGATGCAGTGATGCTTTCTGCTGAAACCGCTTCTGGTAACTATCCAGTGGAAACTGTAAAGGCCATGAGCAGCATCGTTGATTACATTGAACAAAACGCTGAAATCTATCATAACCTTTACAAAATCCCTGAGGATGATGGTACATTTTTAAGTAATAACTTATTACTGATGGCCTCAAGGCTTTCAAGAAATGTTAAGGCTAAGGCCCTTGTAGGTATTACTGTATCGGGTTTTACAGCCTTTAGACTTGCCTCTCACCGTCCATTAGCTAATATTTTCATCTTTACTAGCAATAAGAGTCTGATCACCCAACTTAGTCTTGTTTGGGGAGTTAGAGCATATTTCTACGATGAACAAACTAGCACCGATGGGACTTTTCAGGATATCCAAGACCAGTTGAAAAATGACGGTTTTGTCAAAGAAGGAGATATTATCATTAATACAGGTAGCATGCCACTAAAAGCAAAGGGCCGTACTAATATGTTGAAATTGCATATTGTGAACTGATAAGCGACGGTAGACCGAAAAGCACCATAAGGCTGGACAAATGTCCGGCCTTATGTGTTTTATTGGAGTTCTTGTGGGCCTTTAGGAGACACCATGATGACTTTTTCCTTGTCCACCATTACAGCGCCGGGAGCTGAGCCTTTTACTTTTCGCACATATTTACAAGGGGTGTATATGACCGGGGTTAGGCTGTCATTCTTGTTTTTGGAATAATAGGCAGCAAGTTGGGCTGACTTTTCCAAGACGTCTTTGGGGATGTTTTCCTTACCCTTTCCTTTGATGATCACATGGGAGCCGGATACACCTTTGGCATGGAGCCATAGGTCATCTTTCCAGCTGTGGTAGCGCAGCATTTCGTCATTGCCTTTGGCTGATTTGCCGACCAATACCACATAGCTATCAAATTCAAACCGCTTGTAGGGAATGGTTTCTAGTGATGCTGATTTTTGCAGGCTCAAATTGTTTTCCTTTTCAAATGCTTTGAGGTCCCGATAAGAATTGAAAGCTTCGATCTCTTCCGATTTTTTCATGAGTTCAAGCAGGTAATCCTCCTTTCTAGAAATGTTTTCTTCCAGTTGGGCGATTTCGATTTTCCGGTTTTTGCCTTTTCTATAGAGGTTTTCGGCAAACTTCTGAGGGGTCATCCCTCTTTTCAGCTTGACAATAATGTTTTTGTTTTGGTAAAAGTCAAATAAGGTTACTTCCTCCTCGTTTACTGCTATTTGATGAAGGTTGGCCATGACGATATCTGCAAGCTGCTGAGGGCTGGTTTCGTCGACCAGCGTTTTTAGCTTTTGCTGGGACTTATGTAAATAGGCCTCGGTTTTCTTGATCTTATCCTGAAAGCTTTTTAGCAGTTTGTCCTTTTCCTTTTCAAAAGATGCGAACACCACTGCATATCGAAAGAACTCATTGCTAACTTCAATGGCAGAGCTGCTCTGAAAAATGGGGGATGAGGCAGGGAGAAGAGTGAGTTTGTAATCGCCTTTTTCTTGGATTATTGAAAAAATAGGACTTTCTAGCATGTCCAAGAGTTCTTGCATGAGTTGCCATTTTTTTTCAATTGAGGCTTCTATGTATCCTTTCTCTTTCAGCCATTGCCTTGGCAATTTACCCAATGTTGGGGCAAACTGGGCTGCATTGCCCTCAAGTGTTGAAAATCTTTCTTTCGAGAACTCCATAGGTCTAGAAAAATCTCCAGAATTGATGTTCCAATCGTCCTGCAGGGATTTTTTGAAAATATCATCAGGTTGATCCTTGGATTCCTGAAATAAGAGTACGTTGCTTCTGGAGCCGTGCATTTTAAACACTAGCATGCGGTAAGACTCAAACTTGATGAAAAATGCTCTTTCATTGAGAAATGTCCCTACCTCGGTCACTTGATGATTGAGTAATGTAGGGAATAGGTCAATATTATTCTTTTTGCTGCGGGCAAATTTGTCGGGGAAACTCAGGACGGTGTTTGAGGGGCTAAGTAAGGCCCGTATAAAGCGGGATTCTTCTTGGTTTTCAAACTCAAAAATCAGCTCATCTTTGTTTTGTGAAAAACAATTCTTTAAGGTGCAGCCTTTCAATCCTTTGTCCAGTTCAGGGCAAAGGAATTTGAAAAAATGATAATTTAAATGCATAGTTAAATTTCGATCTTTAGCCCGTCAAAGGCCAAACGGATATGAGGCGGCAATAGTTTTTCCACTTTGGAATGAGTGCCCAACTGATGGCTGATATGTGTGAAATAGGCCTGCTCAGGCTGGATTTTCTCTACCATTTCTATCGCTTGCTCTAGAGTGAAATGTGAGATATGGTCTTTTAATCTCAGTGCATTTAGAACCAGCACCTTCGAACCTTTAATCTTTTCTATTTCCTCCTTAGTAATCGAATTAGCATCTGTAATGTAGGTAAAATCCTTTACCCTAAAACCAAAAACGGGTAGCTTATAATGTAAAACGTCAATTGGAATTATGGGAACCCCTTCTGCAAGGAATGGCTCATTGGTGATTTCCACAGGCTGAACCTTCGGTACACCGGGATAGCTGTGGTTTTCGAAGATGTAGGAAAATTCCCTTTTGATTTGTTCAAGAACCTGATACCTCCCAAAAATTGGCATATCCCTTTGGTGCATGAAGTTGAAAGGACGGATATCATCTAGACCAGCAGTGTGGTCTTTGTGTTCGTGTGTGAAAATAACTGCATCCACATCCCGGATGTCTTCACGCAGCATTTGCTGTCTAAAATCCGGTCCGGTATCTATTACGATGCTCTTCCCATCCACATCCAAATGGACAGATGTGCGTAATCTCTTGTCTCTAAAATCTAAAGAAGAACACACTTCACAATGGCAACCTATTACGGGTACCCCTTGTGAAGTGCCGGTTCCTAAGAATGTTATCCTCAAAGTTTGAGCTCAGTTTGTTGGAGTTCGCTAAGGAAGTCCTGGTTTTTTTTGTTGGAAAAATCCTTAGGATTAAACTTCAGTTCTCTGAGAATATCCAAAAGGGTATTAATTTTTCCCTCAGTAGTATAGTATTTGTTGACGATGACAATGTTTGTGTCATTGAGTATACAGTAACCTGATTTGAAATTTCCTTTCTCATATCGGAGTATGAAATCGGATTCCGCAAAGAGGTTTTCCAACTTGTCAAGGTAGGATTTGGTATACTTTACGGCCATTAATTACTTAGAGATGTGCTTTTTGACAGTAGCCAAAAGGTGGTCATAATCTAATGGCTTTTGCACATAATCATTTAGACCTGCCTGTTTAAAGTCATCCAGGGTGTAGTTTTTATAGTTTCCAGTGATGGCAACAATAGGTACATTGGATTTGGATTTGTCCGGCAAGGCTCTGATGGCTTTGGTACATTCAATTCCGTCCATTTGAGGCATATTAATGTCCATTAAAATCAGGTCAAAATCTTCATTTTCCAACTTGGCCAATACCTGCTTACCGTTTTTAACAGAAGTAATGTGAAAATTTTCAAACATTAAGACGTTTCTAGTCAAATTTATGATGACTGAGCTATCCTCTGCTACCAATACTTTTTTAATATCGCTCATTCTTTAATTCCTATTATTTATAAAATGGATTGCTTGTCACTAAAATAATCCCGAAAGTTATCCAACAATTGTTTAAGCTTCAAGTGTTCTTGTGAAATATTATCAAAATTAGAAGTTTTGATGTTCTTTTCAAAAGATGCACTGAAATGGTAAATCTTATTGGCTCCTAAAGTCCCGGAATTACCCTTAATTATATGCAATTTTTCACCTATTTCCTTGTAATTTTTACTATCTATTAAATTTTTAATGTCAGAAGTCAGATCTTCCGCCTCTTCTATAAAATCAAGATATACTGTTTTGATGTTATCAGGAGTATTATATTTCAACAATTGTTTAACGATTTTCTCATTAAGTTCCTCAGGTTCTTGAGGTGCTACTTCTTCTTCCTGAACAGTTGAATGCGAGGAGATGGCCCCTTCAGGCTGAAGGTGCTGGAATATGGTTTCCAATAGATTTTTAGGCTTAATGGGTTTTGCAATAAACTCATCAAAGCCGGTTGCAATAAAATAATCCCGATCACTTTGGTCCGAGTATGCGGACACCGCAATGATGGGGGCTTCCGATAAATGTTCGTTCTTGATTACCTTTAATGTGGATATACCGTCAAGCTTGGGCATCTGAATATCCATCAGAATGATATCAAATTCCTTTTCTCTAAGTTTATCCAATGCCACTAAGCCATTTTCGGCTGTTTCAAAAAGGTAATTATGTCGGATGATGTTCTCGAAAACCTTTCTATTTAAAGCATTGTCATCAACAATGAGCACCTTTTTATCTTTCATCATCTAGTTTTTGTAATTTTGCGGCAGAGTTTCATAAAAATAATTTATACCAATTGATAGATACCGCCAAGTTTTTAATTGTCGTAGCTGGTCCGACTGCCGTTGGTAAAACGGATATGTGCATAAAAATAGCCAAAAAATTTAATACTTCTATTATTTCATCCGATAGTAGACAATTTTTTAAGGAAATGGAAATAGGAACAGCCAAACCTTCCAAAGAAGAGCAAGCGCTTGTCTTTCATTATTTTATAAATTCCCTATCCATCCATGAGTCCTATGATGTCAGGAAATTTGAGCAAAATTCCCTAAAACTTTTAGAAGAATTATTTGAAATAAATGACTGTGTGGTCATGACCGGTGGGTCGGGGCTGTATCTGGATGCTGTATGTAAAGGATTTGATGAAATGCCAGAAATACCCTCTGAAATCAGGGGGAACTTGAATCAACTGTTTCAGGATAAAGGAATAGAAGTACTTCAAAAGATGCTGAAGGAAGTGGATCCCGATTATTATGGAACAGTCGATCTCCATAATCCTCAACGCCTGATTAGGGCATTGGAGGTCTACCAAGGAACGGGCAGGCCTTTCAGCAGCTTTCGCCAGAAAAAGACTGTCGATAGACCTTTTAAAATCATAAAAATTGGTCTGGAAAGGGATAGGGAGGTCCTGTATGAGCGAATTAACTTGCGAATGGACCACATGATAGCGCAGGGGCTTTTTGAGGAGGCTGAAGAGCTTTTCCCCTTCAGGCATTTAAATGCCTTGCAGACCGTTGGGTATTCGGAAATCTTTCGGTTTTTGGAAGGGGAATATGACAAAGAGGAGGCAGTTCGTCTTTTGAAAAGGAATTCTCGCAGATATGCGAAAAGGCAGTTGACCTGGTTTAAGAAAGATCCAGAAATGGTGTGGTTTTCTCCTGATGATTTGGAGGGGATTTTAAAATATATCGACCGTCAAATGGATTGACGGCCGCTTATTTTTGCCACAAAGCTGTAGGGCTTTTTTTTCAAAAGCCTATTATACTGATAAAGGAAAAGCTTGGATTGGGAGAGATACTGCTTGGCTTCGCCCCTTCGATCCTTCTCCTGTTTGAGGTAAAGGTCTTCCATGCTTACCAAATTTGCCCTCGTTGGCTTCATAGGTTCTTTGATGGCCAACTGCTCCTTGAGTAAATAAAACTGCTCTTCGAAAGCCTTTTGCTTGTTTTTAAGACTGTTTTCTACAACCATGAAAAACAAAAAGATAAATCCTGCCAATGTCAGGAAAATAGGGATAAAGCCCATAGGGTAATTTAGATGCTTAGGATTTCTATTAATTTAAGATAATCTTTTTTCAGTGGTTTGTCTTTAGTTATACAGTCGTTGAAGTCGGTATAGACCACCTCCTCATGAATAATTCCGGCCATGCAGTTAGTTTTGCCTTGCATGAGACCTTCCACAGCGGCCACTCCGCACCAGCTGCCCAAAATTCTGTCTTTTGCCGTAGGATTTCCTCCCCGTTGAATGTGGCCCAAGGTAGTCACTTTAAAGTCTAGATTCTCATTGTTGATGTCTTTCTTGACCTTTTCCATGATTTCGGCAGCCCCTCCTTCTTCATCGCCTTCTGCCACCACCACAATACTGGAAGTTTTGGTTTTTCGAAGTCCTTTCAGAGATTTGACAACATCTTGGATGGAGGTTTTAGTTTCAGGAACCATCACAAGTTCTGCACCACCGCCTATGCCGCACTCCACGGCGATATAGCCACTGTCACGGCCCATCACCTCAATAAAGAATATTCTGTCATGAGCAGCAGCCGTGTCCCTAACCTTATCAATAGCTTCCAATGCAGTATTAAGTGCAGTGTCAAATCCAATCGTAAAATCAGTTCCGTAAATATCATTATCAATTGTACCAGGGCACCCGATCACCGGTATACCGAATTCCTTACTGAGTATCTGTGCACCAGTAAAGGTACCGTCTCCACCTATGGCAACCAGACCTTCAATGCCATGCTTTTTTATTTGCTCGTAAGCCTTCTTTCTCCCTTCCCCGGTTCTGAACTCTTCACTTCGAGCAGACTTTAATATGGTACCTCCCCGTTGAACTATATTGCTTACCGAGTGAGTGTGCATTCTCTTGATGTCTCCGTTTATCATGCCGTCGTAACCGTACATGATTCCATATACTTCCAAGTCGTGATATATTCCTGTCCGTACAACGGCGCGGATGCATGCATTCATTCCTGGTGCATCTCCTCCGGAGGTAAATACTGCGATTTTCTTCATGCTTAATAGGTTTTCTAAGCTTAAAAATAAAGATTTATCCTTATTATAAGTAGGGGGGAGACGAAAAGTTTTAAGCTACGAAGCTATAGTTGATTTCTCACAAGTGGTTATTTAGTATCTTTGAGTATGCAAGAATTAAAAAAGGTTCTTATCATCACTTATTACTGGCCGCCTAGTGCCGGTTCGGGTGTTCAGCGTTGGCTAAAATTTTCCAAATATCTGCCAGATTATGGTTGGGAGCCGGTAATTTTTACTCCAGAAAATCCAGATTTTGAATTAAAAGATACAAGCCTTTTCAAGGAGGTGCCAAGGAATTTAGAGGTTTTGAAGTTTCCGATTTGGGAACCTTATGGCATTTTCAGAAAACTGAAAGGCGGATCAATTAAAGACCCTTCCAAAATTTTGGAAAAAGGGGATAAGGGAATTGTGGACCGGATTTCAATTTGGATGAGGGCCAATTTGTTAATTCCCGATCCCCGCATGTTTTGGGTAAAACCATCCGTGAGTTATCTTACCGATATTTTAGGGAAAAATAAAATCGATACGGTCATCACCACAGGACCACCGCATAGCCTGCATCTGATTGGGAGAAACCTGAAAAGAGCAACAGGGGTGAAGTGGGTGGCGGATTTCAGGGATCCTTGGAGTAGTTGGGAATTCTTGGACACTTTGCCCATGACTCCCTTTGTAAGAAAAAAGCATGAAGAGTTGGAAAGGTCAGTTTTGGAAGAAGCTGATCGGGTAATCACCATATCTCCAACGTTTCAGGAAGAGATCAAGGCCATCTTCCCCAGAGGAATTGATCTTATAACCAATGGTTTTGACCAGACGGATTTGCCTCGTGGTTTTACGACAGCACCTGCAATTTCCAAAGGGCTAAAAATCGTATACACCGGAATTATTGATGCTATTCGAGATCCTTTACCATTTTTGAAAGCCCTGAGAGCGGCTTTTGATGGTTCCGCGATTCCGGTGGAATTGACCCTCGTGGGAAAGGTCAGCGATAAGGTCGTTCATTTTGTTGAGTCGGATGACTGGTTGGCAACTCATGTGCATTTGGCCGGATATGTAAGTCATGAAGAGGTGTTTGAATATTATGAAAAGGCCAATTTGCTATTGCTGATTTTAACCAAAACAAAAAATGCCAAGGGGAACATTCCCGGGAAGATTTTTGAATATATGGCTACGGGACGACCGGTAATTGCTATAGGTGACCCCAATGGCGACTCGGCCCAAATTCTAGAAGCAGCCAAAGCCGGAATGGTCTTTTCCCACGAGGAAGTAAAAGATATTGAAAGCTTCTTGATCAAATTTGCGCAAGGAGATATTGATATCCAAGCGGGCGGTGAAGTGAAGAAGTATGACCGAAAGGAATTGACGCATCAATTGGCTGGTTTGCTGGATGAGCTTTAAGGTTTAAGCCTTCCCAAAGCATTCAAGATCATGTTTTTCCCTTCAGGGGAAGGATTGAACAACAATATTCCTACAGCATAAATTGCAGTAATCACAACAGACCTTATCACCATATCCAATAAAACGTTTTCCAGGGTAGGCAACAAAAACATTGGCAGGAAGTAAGCAATTAAACCGACCACTATAACTTTGGCCAAGTCCCAAGTAAAGGGTGTAAAGTGAAGCTTGACCTTGATGTAATAATATTTCAACAGGTTGTAAAAGAACATAGCCACAAAGGAGGCAAATGCGGCCCCCTCGATCCCGTAGGAGGGAATCAGCAATAAGTTGAGTAAAATTACCACCAAACTCATCAGTAGGGTGGAGGTGATGTTGAATAGATAATATTTACTGAAGACAATGATTTCTCCGTTTACAGAAAAGATCACATCCGAGAGCTTGCCTAATCCAATGAGCAATACTACCCATTTGCCAGCTTCATAGACCTCACGCTTTGGTACAAAATGATAAAGGTTGTCGATGTTGGCCCAGAGGCCGATGAAAAGCAGTAGGCATATGATCAGCTGGTTGACAGCTACTTTTTTGTACAGTTGATGAATCTGGTCCAGTCTTCCCCCTGCAAAACTTTCGGCGATGACGGGCATTACCACTTGGCTGATAGCCCTTCTTGGCATTTCTATCACCACAGCTATAGAAAATCCGATGGTATAAATAGCATTGGCATCCAAGCTGATCATGGCAGCAACCATTAAGCTGTCAATCTTCATGATCAGGATTGCACCTGCGGTTCCCAAAAATGTGATCAGGCTGTATTTTAGAAACTCACCCTTGAAGGCCTTCGAAAACACCCCGAAGTTGAATTTCAGCTTGAACAAGTTTCTTTGCAACATATAAATTACCATGAATCCCACGGCAATCAAATAAAGCAAACCTAGTCCCATCATTAGCTGGTCAAAGGTGATCCAGCCTAAAACAAACATGACTACCCATCCACTTACCAGAATTCGCACCAGAACTTCTCTAATAAAAGTAGGTACAGCCACCTTCATAAATGATCGCATAAAGGCATCCAATATCGTATGGATGACAGAAAAAAGCGTGATCATCAACACCACTCCCAGATAATCGATCACCTCAGGGGAATTGACAGCATAAGCCCGAATTACATCGTCTTTGAAAATTAAAAACAAAAAGGCAACGGCAACAAATCCTACTATGCACCAAATCAGGCTATAGGTAAAAAATGTAAATCGATATTTTTTGACCTGCGGATAAAAACGGGTAATACCATGTCCGAGCCCCAATTGTGCGAAGGGCACTAAGAGCAAGGCCATATCTTGAATCGTACGAAATGCTCCAAATTGGCTGGGGGTGAAAGCAAATGGTAGTAACCAAAGGATATTCACATAGCCAATCAGCACTCCAATATAGGAGCTGATGGTGGTCAGAATACTTTGCTTGGCGATTTTACCCATGGGAAAATAAAAAGTTAAAGATAAGCAGCTTCACCGGAAAACCTGAAGCAGGGCATTTTTTCGATCCTCATAATCATAATGGGTTTTGACCCTCAGTGGGGCCAATAGCCGCAAGGTTTTCCAGTCCGAAAGGTTTGCCGCGTCCACTAATTTAATGAGGGCCGCGGTATCTTTTTTCTCCAAAATAAAGCCCGTATCACCAATGATCTCGGGAATGGCACCCACCGCAGACCCGATAGGGATGCACCCGCTAAGCATGGCTTCTGCCAAGGCGTTGGGAAATCCTTCCGACATGGAAAGTTGCAGATAGAAACGGTGCTTGTTATAAAGGTTGTGGAGTTCTTTTTGGCTTAATTTTCCTAGCACCTTGATGTTGGGCAAATCAGTTTTGTAGGCTGAATCACCCACCACAGTGAAGGTGGCTTCTGGATAGCGTTCCGCCAATTCTTCAATCAGGTCTATCCCTTTGATCACAGCCCGATTGGTTTTGGAAATGCCTGTGGCCACAGTAATGTATGTTTGGGGGTTCCGCTCAAAGCCAAAGTCTTTCCAAAACTCGCTAGAGAAACCATTGTGGATCACTTTTATCGGAGTTTTAAGGCCTGGAATCAAATTTTTCAACCCCTGTGCATGTGGGATTAAAGGTGAATATTGATAATTCTGTTTGACCAGACCTTCGGCTACCGGTAATATCTTCGTGCAATTTCTGAAGCTATACTCGGTGAACTGTCTCAGGATGTTTTTTCGATAATTCCCATAGTTAATAGCCGGCATGTTCATGGCATCCGTTCCTCCGCATTGGATAAAAACCTTTTTGCGGAAAAGCTTTCCAAAAATGACAGGTAGATAACTGTGGTACCCTGCGAAAAAACAGAGATAGTGGGTCGTCTTGGGTAAATAAAATAACAGCTGCAAAGCCTGCCAGACAAAGTAGAAGGGTAGTTTGACTGGGCTATCTGTAAATTTAAGTGGCTTGATGGAAAAATGGGGCTCAATCATTTCCACATCTCTTTCGGTAAATGCGGTCTTGACCGGATAAGTATAAATAATCATTCTTTAAAGCTCAGGCAAAAATTCAAAATAACAATACCATCACAGCCAGCAAAGAAAGGATCAACATCGCAATGAAAGCCCATATGAACATGGTGGTCTGGGCTACCTCTTGCCGCCTGTCGTTTTGCCAATCTTTTAATTCCTCGTATACTTCCGATGTACCCGAAAAATGCCGGGCATCCCCTCTGTAGGCTTGGTCTTTATAGGGTGTTCTGATTTGTCTCAGTTTGCGGTTGTCATCAAACTGATCTTTACCCTGCTTGGCAAATCCGGCTCCTCCTGTCATAAAAAATTAATTTAGTCCGTTTCTGATCTTTATGCTTAGTCGTTCTCTAAAAACCGACCATTTGTTTCTCAATGTAGCTTTTTCTAGCGGTTTTTGCGACCTCAATACAAAATATTGATAATCGTTTTCCTCATAGAAAATACTATAGGTTTCCATTTTTTCCAAATAAAAACCGTTTGCACTGATGTTTTTGATCAATTCTCCAGTATCCAAAGGTTGATCGATCACCTGGAGCTTTTCAGGTTCATTATTCATCATCCACTCCAAAAAACGCGGGGCGGGGATGTTGATGAAAATCACTGAATCCTTATGGCTATGCCTTTTTATGGTTTCAAATAATTTGAAATGCTGATCCACTGGGATATGCTCCAAAACATCGGGGAAGACAAAAAAGTCATACAGGTCCTCCTTTAGAAAATCCTTCATATCGGAAACTTCAAAGGTGAGATTCTTGCAATCCGCCCAGAGTTTTTTTGCTTTTTCGATACTTTCCGGACTTATATCCACGGCCAGTACTTTTCCTTTATTTACTTTTTTGGCAATCAACTGGCTTACCGTCCCGATACCACAGCCGACTTCCAAAACCTTATGGTCGGTTTTCAATCCAGCAGAGACGAGTTTGTCCAAAATGTGCAGGTGGCGGGAGTTTACACCCCTTTTTTCCTGTTCTGTGACAAACTGATCATAATAGCTAACTATTTTATCTTTCTCTACCATGAGATACCATAGGTTTAATTGTCAAAAATATTCCAACTACCAGCAACATAATGATCACATATTGGAAGATGATCATAAGCGGTTTGGTAGTGTAGTAGGAGCTAGGCTCAAATTTGAATCTAACCTCAGAATTGCCCTCTGGCAGGTTAATAGCCCTTAAAACATAATTTGCCCTTAAGATTTCGGTCTCCTGACCATTTACAAAAGCCTTCCAACCTTCTGGATAATAAATTTCTGAAAAGATTGCAACTCCAGGTTGGTCAGCGTCCACATTGTAAACAAGTTCATTCGGGCTATAGTCAAGAAGCTCCACTGAACCTGATCCCGCATTAAAAGTGCCAAACTCTTGGGAGTTAATGACGGCCGTATTACCCAGTTCGGAATTCTGAAGCGCACCTAATTCATCCCGATTGGAGGTGACTGGATAAACTGTTTCAGGGAACCAAGCGGCCCCTTTGGCAAAGTCATTTCTGAACACCTGATTTTCTGAAGCGCCAAAGTAGAAGTATTTGGCATTAAGCATATTTAAGGCATTCAGGCTTTCAAAATTGAAGTTCCCTTCTTGGGCCTGCTGGATAAAGCCCTGCATCTCATAGGACAATACTTCATCAATTAGATCCTGATACCTGCGCATTTTGGCTCCATGATACCCACCGATACTGTTGAATCTGTAACTGGTTCTTGCTTCGTTGAAAGGATTTTCCAGGTTTAATACCCTATAATATCCTTCATCCGCCATTATCCGGTTATCAGCAGGGGTAGGCTGGAAAAATTCCGCACTTGGGTCGTTGACAAAGCTGTCGTTGTCAAGATACCTTTTATTGATGAGCCAAATGTCTGCCAGGATTAGAAAGGCTATTCCAGTGGTGGCATAGACTGCCTGAATCTTGCATTTCAAAAAGGCAAAAACCAACCCTGTAGATAGGGCGATGAATATAAAACTTCTCCAAGCATCAGCACTCAACATGTTTTTTCGGTCTTCACGGATAGCATCAACTAGCCAATCTGGTAAATACTGATCAGAAGGGGATCGGAAATCAAATATACCTGGGAGTAACGCAAATAGTAGCGCCAACCCTCCTGTGACTCCAAATGCGAAAAACAACTTAGGCACAACCTGTGGATGTTCCCGGTTGTTCATATAGGACTCAAGCCCCAAAGCCCCCATCACAGGGATGGAAAAAAGTGCCATTGACAAGGCCATAGTTACAGCCCTGAACTTGTTGTAACCAGGGAAGTAATCGAACATGGTGTAATTGAACCAAGCCAAGTTTTTTCCCCACGCTAGCATGAAAGATAAAATGGTAATGACAAGAAAGATGTATTTGAACCTTCTGGGACCCCATACCATACCCATGACAAACATGAAAATTAAAATGGCCCCTCCATAAATAGGTCCGCCAGTGCCCGGCTGATCACCCCAATAAGTTGGAGCATTTCTCACAAAATCCCGTACCTGGCTACCTTGAGCACCTTGTCTTCTAAGAGCTTCTTCCGAGGCGGAACCTTCACCGAGGTCTTCTCTGCTGCCTCCTCCATAGAAATTCGGAACCAAGAAGGTTAACGTTTCCAGTTTTCCTTGGGACCAATTGAAGGCGTAATCTTTTCCCAAGCCAGAACCTGTGGCCTCAGCCGTTTCTAGGGTTGCTTGGCCTCGGATGGAATAATCCCCGTACTCATAAGTTGTTGCAAGTCTTCCCGAATTGGCCAGGATGGCAAAAAGGGCCCCTACTATTAAAAAGGCCATTGCTTTACCAAGCGCGGGTAGCTGTTTTGTTTTGATAAAAGAGATTATCTGGCCAAGTCCATAGATCAAAACAATCAATAAAGTATAATAGGTGATCTGGAGATGATTAAACTTAAGCTGTAACATCAAAGCCAAAGCGAACAGTGCTGTACCAAGGATAATCCGCTTGGTAAAAGCCATGTGTATACCTGCCAAAATTAGCGGGATCAGGCAAATGGCCCATATTTTAGCATTATGCCCAGCTTCTAGACTAATGATATGAAAGGTATTGAAGGAGAAGGACCAAGCTCCTCCAATGCTGATGCTGGAACGGACCCCAAAACTTAGGAGAAGTATGTACATCCCGACCATTCCCATGAAAAGTGAATTGATAGGGTGGGGTAAGCCAAGGGTCAAAATTTTAGTAACCACATTGGTGATATCTCCTGGAAATTCGGTGCTGATCAGATAAGCAGGCATACCGCCAAACATGCGATTTGTCCAAAGGGCATCTTCCCCAGTGGCTTCTCTATATTCCAAAACCTCCTTTGCAGACCCTTCCCACTGCAAGATGTCGTTTTGGAACATCATTTTACCATCAAAAACAATGGGGGAAAAATAAACAACTACTATCAGGTAAAAAGAAATGATACCCAGCAGGTGGGGCAGCACTTGGTGTTTGAAATCAATCTGCATGCAGGATTAGTTTTAATGCTTTTGGCGTAATAAGCATGCAAATTAATCATTTCAGGGTATTTTTAATAGGGATGATGGGGAAAGTAGAATTATAGCCTCTCTTCTTAAAAGCAAAAAAGCGCAGAAATTAGATTTCTGCGCTTTTTTGAATTAGGCCTTTACATGCCTTTTATTCATTTCATCCACCAGTTGGCGGTTAAGTTTTCTTTCTCTTTCGAGGGTGTTTTTTCGGTGTTGCTCAAACTCCTCTTTTGTTTCTTCTAATGTCCTGAGTGTTTCCGAAGTGACCTTATGACTTTTATTGAATTTGAAAAGGAAGAACAAAAGGGCCATTCCCAAAACACCTACTATTCCCCACATCAGGTTGTTGTAATTTGATTTGTGAATAGGCATGCCCAAAAATGCAAAATTGTCTTTGGCGTCGATGGCTGCGTTTTTCTCAGCCTCTGCCGTGACCATCTTTTTTTCCATCTCAGCTAATTGGGTCTTCTGAGTGGCCAATTCCTTCTGCACGTCCACGATCTGCACTTTATAAAAATCTAAGGAGTCGGTGATGTTTTTCTGAATTTTATCAAGGTTTGTTTTCTTGACCACTTTGTACTCTTGGTAATTGTTTGAAATCGAGTTCAAGTATTCAAACTGACTGGAGATTGTACCGCTGGTAAGGCTTCCTTCCTGTTCGGACTCCTGCGCTACGGCCACAGATGCCATCATACAACAAGCTAGGGTGAGGTGGGTAAATTTTTTCATGCTAAATATTTTGAGGTGTTTTCTTAAAGGACTTATTAAGTTTTAACACGAGTTTAACCCATTTATTGCTTATTTAAAAAAAAAGAAAGAGAAAAATTGAGCGTTATTTTGAGGACTAAAGTTTTGTATGATTTAACCGTGAAATTGCTGTTTTTTTTCGATACAGTTAATGGGTCAAAAAAAGTAAGGCATATACAAAAAAGCCTCATTCTTTTAAATAAAAAAAGTTTTTTGATCCCTGACCGACGGCGAAGGGTTCAAAAAACTTTTATGAAATAGTTTTTATTTTTCTGAGGTTAAGTATAAAAATCAGTTAGCTACACTGTCCGAGTAGCCACCATATTAGTGCAAAAATGATAAGTGTACTGATGCAACCTCCTCCAAGCTTGCTGGCGCCCCATCCGGCTAGTAGTCCTTTAAATAAATTACCCATAGGTTAAACGTGTTTTAGTGGTTTTATAAAAGTTTTAAGAAAAACATTCCTTTATATAAGAGGAGCTACCGCGTTTTTGTTTTAAGAAATTTGAGAATTTCGCAATTCCTTAGGACGCTAATGATATTTCTCCCGTATAGGGGTCATAATTCTATAAGGCTTTCTAAAAACGGTCTTACTAGAGGGTGTTAGTTTTTTGGTTTTTTCGATCAATTCTCACTTATTTTTTAGGGCCACCTTTTGGGGTGGCTTTTTCTATTTCTATCTTTGTCCAGAAAAGTTAGCCTTTTATGGCCCCGAATGAATATATATTTTTATTTTTGCAGTAAATAGACTAAATCAGCATGTTTGATAACCTCAGTTATAAATTAGATAAAGCTTTTAAAACCCTAAAAGGGTCCGGTACCATCACCGAAATCAACGTAGCCACTACTGTAAAGGAAATCAGAAGGGCGTTGATAGATGCGGATGTCAATTATAAAGTAGCCAAAGAAGTAACTGATTCAATCAAGGAAAAAGCACTTGGTCGTGATGTATTGATCTCTGTGTCCCCTGGTCAGCTTTTGGTGAAAATAACACAAGAGGAACTGACGGATTTGATGGGTGGCTCTAAGGAGGATATCAGCCTAAAGGGTGATCCTTCCGTGGTGTTGATTTCTGGTCTTCAAGGGTCAGGTAAAACGACTTTTTCAGGCAAGCTTGCCACGCATTTGAAAAAGCAAGGACGTCAAGTACTTTTGGTGGCCTGTGATATCTACCGTCCTGCGGCCATCGACCAGCTGAAAGTGCTCGGTGAGCAAATCGGTGTGGAGGTTTATGCCGAACCGGAAAACAAAAACGCTTTAGAAATTGCCGAAAGAGCAATTGCATATGCCAAAAAGTCGGGCAAAAAGACGGTAATCGTCGATACCGCGGGTCGCCTAGCTGTGGATGAGCAGATGATGAACGAGATTTCCGAACTAAAGGAGAAACTCAACCCATCTGAAACATTGTTTGTAGTGGATTCCATGACGGGTCAGGATGCTGTTAACACTGCCAAGACATTCGACGAGCGCTTGAATTTTGATGGGGTTGTGTTGACTAAGTTGGATGGTGATACTAGAGGTGGTGCTGCCATTTCCATCAGACACGTAGTCAATAAGCCGATCAAGTTTATCTCTACTGGTGAGAAAATGGAGAACCTGGATGTTTTCTATCCAGATAGAATGGCTCAGAGAATCTTGGGTATGGGAGACGTCATTTCCCTTGTGGAAAGAGCTCAGCAGACTTTTGATGAGGACGAAGCCAAAAGAATCAACGCCAAGATCAGGAAAAATCAGTTTAATTTTGATGACTTCCTTTCGCAATTGGAACAGATCAAGAAAATGGGTAACCTTAAAGATCTGATGGGAATGATTCCGGGTATGGGTAAGGCTATCAAAGGGCTTGATATTGACGATGAGTCTTTTAAGCCAATTGAGGCAATCATCAGAAGTATGACACCTGCGGAAAGAAATCAGCCAGATCTGATTGACGGAAGCCGTAGAAAAAGGATTGCTGATGGTAGTGGCCGCAGTATTCAGGAAGTTAACAACCTTATGAAGCAATTTAGCGACATGAGGAAGATGATGAAGCAAATGAACAAAATGGGCGGAGCCCAAAATGCACTCAAAGCATTGAATCCCAAAATGGGGAAAAGATAAAGAATTAAAAAAGGCCAATCGTGAGATTGGCCTTTTTGTTTTTATTGTGCTGGAACTTCTTCAGCATTTTCCTCAGGGTCATAGTATATGTCAAAGTTCAGGTCCGCTTGGTCCACTTCCATTAGTTCAACGGCTTCTTCTTCCGTAACCGCTCCTCTTTCTACCAATTCGGCCATGATGTCCATCTGCTGCTCGTAGGGAGCCAAATCCTGATGTAATTTGTTAAACTGCTTTACCAACTCTTGATCGGAATACTCGGCATATCTATCCTTACGTGCCTGTTTGATCTTGTTTTTTTGTTCTATCATCAGAGTTTCCTTTCTTTCCATCATGCGGTTATTGTACCGCTCCAAAAACTCATCTGCAGCTTCAGTTCCATAAAATGGGGTTTCTTCATATGTTACAGTTTCCTGTTCGCCATCAGGGTGGATGACCACATAAGAATCTTGGTCGTCGATCATATATTCATCCCCAGTCTGGGTATCCACAATTCTGTCGTTTTCATATTCAAACCTATCCTCTTCCGATTGTTGTTGAGCACAGGAAAATAGTATGGCAACACTGAATAGGCTCATTATAATCTTCTTCATTTTAGTTTCTGTTTAGGGTTAATAAATTGTTTTATCGTTTTTTTCCTGCCATAGGTTAAATGCCTTGTTAGCATCATCCATGGTAACTTTGATCATGGGAATACTTCGGCTGGAAGGTTCTACTTCTAGTTGTTCGTAAATAAAGGCGTCATCGAATCCGGCTTGAGCAGCATCAAACTTGTCGTTAGCAAAATAAACGCGGTCCGGACGTGCCCAATAAATGGCACCCAAACACATTGGGCATGGCTCACATGAGGTGTAAATGTCACAACCATTTAACTGGAAATCGTTTAGGTGCTTGCATGCTTCTCGGATGGCCACTACTTCGGCGTGGGCGGTGGGATCGGTAGTTGAGGTTACGCTATTGCTCCCTTCGCCGATGATTTGTCCGTCTTTGACCACTACACAGCCAAAGGGGCCACCTTTACCGGACTCCATGCCTTGTTGGGCAAGATCCAGCGCATATTGCATAAATTTCTGTTGTTCTAATGACAAACTCATACTTTAACTCTTAGATATATAATACCAATATAATTGAATTTTGGTTGCAAATATCATTTAAAGTGGTCGGAATATGCTTTTACCGCAGCATTATAACCACACATGCCGTGAACACCACCACCGGGGGGAGTGGAGGATGAACAAATATATACCTGCTTGTTAGGTGTGTTGTAAGGTGAAAAACTTGCCACAGGGCGTGTGAAGAGCTGGCTGATGTCTTGAAGTCCACCGTTGATATCTCCACCGACAAGGTTAGGATTCCAGGCCTCCATTTGGGAAGTAGTTTGGGCGTTTCTCGCCAAAATGATATCCTTAAATCCAGGGGCCGCTTTCTCAATTTGCGCTTCAATAAATGGGGTCATATCGGTTTCGTCCCCGTTGGGAACATGGCAGTAAGCCCATGCAGTATGTTGACCTTTAGGTGCTCTAGAGGAATCGAAGATGGTGTGCTGGGCCAGTAAAACGTAAGGGTCAGGAGAAACATAACCTTTTGCACCTCTTCTGGCGCTGTTTTCCATTTCTTTAGTTGAGTACCCAAAATGAATAGTCCCGGCCTTTCTGCATTCCTCGCTCAGAAAAGGAATAGGCTCGCTTAATGCCCAGTCAATTTTGAATACTCCTTTTCCATATTTATAATTTTCCAGCCTTTTTCTATAATCCTCGCCCATATTAGTTCCCTTGATTTTTAGCAACTGTTTTGGAGTAAGGTCGAAAAGGTAAGCTTGTGCACGCGGAAGCTCCTCAATATATTCAATAAGACTGTCCCTGAAAATTATTCCACCCAAGGACCTGTAATAAGCTGCTAAGCTTTCCGCAATGTTTTTTGCTCCACCCCTTGGAAAGGGCCACCCATACTTATGTGCGACTCCATGTAGCACAAGTCCAAATGATGCAGATGCCAGCTTGGTCAAGGGTAATGTGGAGTGTGCTGCGGCCCCGTAGAAAAAGGCTCTTGTTTTTTCTTCTTTGAAAAACAGTTTTGAAAACGTTGTTACCGGCAAAAGGGCACTCATACCGAAGCGGGCCATTTTGATAGGGTGATTGGGTATGTTCAAAGGGCTGAGGATGTCCTCCTCCAGATCTGCCCAGTTTTCTGTCAACCAACTCATCATATCGAAGTAAACCTCTTGGTCCCTTCCCAGCTGCCTTGCGGTCTGATCAATGTCTTGATAAGCTGCCACGCTCGTTCCATCAGCAAACGGATGAGCGAATGGAATATCCGGATAAACCCATTCCAATCCATACTCATCTAAGGGTAAAGTTTTGAAGAAAGGGGAGGCCATGCCCAAAGGATGGATGGCAGATCCCAGGTCATGGATGAACCCCGGGAGGGTGAGCTCTCCCGATCGGGTGGCACCGCCTACCTCGTCTGCCTGCTCGTATATAGCTGTTGAAAGTCCTTTTTGTTGGAGATAGATTGCGGCGGCCAAGCCATTGGGACCGCTACCTACTACTATTGCATCCAGATGTTTGCTCATGCTAAAATGTTTTTCAGAAATGTTGTTCAAAAAAGCCGGGCAATTTACAAATCCCCATTAAATCGAACATTCGAAAGGTACGATTGTTTGAATAGGAAAAAGAGCAATATGACTTTTCAAGATGTAGACCAGGATTTGACAACCGATGTGTTGATAATTGGGGCTGGTGCTGCGGGCATCCGTACAGCTGTTGCCCTCAAGCAAGCAGGGGTGGATTGCCTTTTGGTTTCCAAGCGGGAATTTGGCGACGCCCATACCAAAATGGCCGCCGGAGGAATCAACGCCTCACTTGGCAATCTCGACCCGGAAGACAGATGGGAGATCCATGCTGCCGACACGCTCAAGGAAGGACACTTTGTAAATGATCCCAAAGCCGTTGAGCTAGTTTGCAAAAATGCACCCCAAGCCATAGAGGAGCTTGCCCAATGGGGCTGCCCATTTAATACAACTGAAGAAGGGAAAATCAATCAACGTTTTTTTGGAGCGCAGTCCTTTAGAAGGACCTGCTATGTGGGAGATCATACAGGAAAAGCCATTTTAGATACCCTAGTCCAGAAAGCCAAAGATATGGGGATTAAATGCCTTGATGGGAAATATGTTTTTGAACTTTTAAAGGAAAATAACAAAATCATAGGTGCTTTAGCGCTGGATCAGAAAGAAAAGCAACTTATCAGGTTTGCCAGTAAATACACTGTCATAGCGGCTGCGGGGTATGCGTCTATATATAGCCGTTCCTCTTCCCGAAAGGATGAAAACCTTGGAGATGCCATGCGGCTTGCTCTTAGAGCTGGAGCGAAACTCAAGGACATGGAAATGGTGCAGTTTCACCCCACCGGCATGGTAAAGCCAGAAGAGTATGAAGGTAAGCTTGTAACCGAGGCAGTCAGAGGAGAAGGCGGACATCTGCTCAATGCGGATGGTAAGAGATTTATGGAAAACTATTCCCCAGAAATGATGGAGTTGGATGCCCGTGACGAAGTAGCCCGAGCAATAGCAAAGGAAATAGCCAAAGGAAATGGAACAGAGGACAAAGGGGTTTTTCTTGACATTTCACATAAAGAGGAAGATTTCATCAAAAAGAAACTGCCTGATATGTACGAAAGATTTGAATCTCTTGGAATCAACATAGCGGAAAAAGCTATGGAAGTGGCGCCCACTAGTCATTATTCTATGGGAGGGTTGGTAATTGATTTTGAAAACGGTTATACAGGTGTTCCGGGACTTTATGCTGTAGGGGAGGCTGCTTGTGGATTGCATGGGGCTAATAGGCTTGGTGGTAACTCTCTGATTGAAACTGTGGTGCTAGGAAAATTGACAGGCGAGGGGCTCAGTAGAAAAATTCTGGAAGAGAGTAGTGAGCAGAAAAACAATTCGGTAAAAGAAAAAAACTTCAAGCCAAGTAGTTTTCCTTGGCAAACCCAGCCAGAGGAGATTATAGAGGAAATCAAATTGTTGATGTGGGAACATGCCGGCATTATTAGAACAGAGGAAAACCTTAATAATGGCCTTCAAAAACTAGAAGAGATAGAGATAGGTATGAAAGAGAATGCGGTGGAGGCCAAAAGTCTTGATTTTCAAATTAAATGGAAAAATCTGGACCTGTTTACCGTGCTGGAGGTTTCCAAATTGGTAGTAAAAGCTGCAAAAGAAAGAAAAGAATCACGAGGTGCCCATTACCGGGATGATTTCCCTGATAAATCGGAAGATTGGAAAGTGAACCTTATATGGGGATTAGATGAGGAAGGGGGGCTTCAAATGCAAAAAGCAGAAATTCCATCCATTTCTAAAAAGGTTCAGGAGGCATTGGATGAAGGGCATTCGCTAGACTATCATCAGTTGGAATAAAAAAAAGCCTTGGGTCATCCCAAGGCTTTTTTTTATTTGTAGCAGACTTTTTTGACTGCCTCTATAGTTCTCTTCACATTTGGTAAGGTAGCTTCAATGTATTGCGCTGCGTAGCTCAAAGGTATATCCATGCTGTTTACCCTCAACACAGGGGCATCTAAATAATCGAAGGCACTCTTCTGAATGTTGAAAGCCAAATCAGTAGCAAGCGAAGCAATTGGGTTAGCTTCTTCAACTATTACACATCTATTAGTTTTCTTCACAGATTCTATGATAGTGGCATAATCGATAGGTCTCACCGTTCTTAAATCAATTACTTCTGCCTCGATGTTGTCTTTTGCTAGTTCTTCTGCAGCTTCCAATGCCACTTTCATCATTTTTCCAAAAGAGACAATGGTTACATCTTTACCTTTTCTTTTTACTTCAGCTACGCCGATTGGAAGTAGGTATTCGCCTTCAGGAACTTCACCTTTGTCACCATACATCACTTCTGACTCCATAAAGATCACAGGGTCATTGTCCCGGATAGAGGCTTTAAGAAGTCCCTTGGCATCATAAGGATTGGAAGGAACCACTACTTTTAACCCTGGAGTGTTAGCAAACCAGTTTTCAAAGTTGGAAGAGTGTTGAGCACCCAATTGGCCAGCGCTTCCGGTTGGTCCGCGGAATACGATAGGACAGCTATATTGTCCGGCTGACATGGAATAGATCTTAGCAGCAGAGTTGATGATCTGATCAATTGCTACTAAAGAAAAGTTGAAGGTCATGAATTCGATGACAGGCCGGAGACCGTTCATGGCGGCGCCTACACCCAACCCAGCAAAACCAAGTTCGGCAATAGGGGTGTCGTACATCCTTTCAGGACCAAATTCGTCCAACATACCTTGCGTCACTTTATATGCCCCGTTGTATTCAGCTACCTCCTCGCCCATGACAAACACATTTTTGTCACGTCTCATTTCTTCGGACAAAGCCTCTCTTAATGCTTCTCTAAATTGTATTTCTCTCATGTAACAGCCAAAATTTATGGGCGTAAAAATAGAAAGTTAATCGGCAATTCACAAGTTAATTTCAATTTCCATAGCCTTTTTGAGGCATTTATGTCAATCTGGGAATTACCTTGGCTTTCTATGAAATCAAGATTGGGTAAATGATACTGTTTTGATATTGACAAACTCCTTGATACCCAATTCGGCTAGTTCACGCCCATATCCAGATCGCTTTATTCCACCAAAGGGCAGGTAAGGGCTGGACGCCACGAGTTCATTAATAAAAACTGCACCGCTTTCAATCTGTCCTGCCAATTCATCTGCTTTGTCCATATCCGAAGTCCATAGAGACGAACCCAAACCATAGGGAGAGTCATTAGCGATCTTAATAGCTTCTTCTTCTGAATTTATTTTAAATATTGTGGCAACCGGACCAAACATTTCTTGGTGATATGCAGGCATGTCCGGAGTGATATCTGAAATAATATAAGGTTTAAAAAGTGCCTTTCCCTCTTCTGGTCTACTTCCTTCTAATATAACTTTAGCTCCCATGGCTATACTTTTATTGACTTGAGCAAAGAGTTCCTCCGCCAGGTCAGGTCTTGCCATGCAGCAATAATCAGCATTTTCATCAAACTGATCTCCTTGTTTCAATCCCTCAATTTCCTTTTTGAAAACTTCCACAAACTTGTCATAAACCTTCTTATGAATAATAAATCTTTTGGCCGCAATACAGCTTTGCCCAAAATTTATCATTCGTGATTTCGCTGCTGTTTTTGCTGCTTTTTCCACATCAGCGTCAGCCAATACGATAAAAGGGTCGCTTCCGCCCAGTTCAAGTACGGTCTTTTTCAACACCTCCCCAGCATGGGAGGCAATAATCTCTCCGGCTTTTTCGCTTCCAGTGAGGGTCGCGGCTTTTACAGAGGGGTGTTGGAGGATTGATTTGACCTTGTCGGAAGAAATCAGAAGTGTCTGAAAACAGCCTTTAGGGAATCCCGCCTCCTCAAATATCTCCTCAATAGCCAATGCGCATTGAGGAACATTGGATGCATGCTTGAGAATTCCTGTGTTGCCGACCATCAGGTTTGGTGCGGCAAATCTGAAAACCTGCCAGAAAGGAAAATTCCAAGGCATTACTGCTAAAATCACTCCCAAGGGATTGTATTTAAGCTTAGCTTTTTTGTCGTCCGGGAGGTCCAATGGTGAGTCGGCTAAAAACCCTTCAGCTTTTTCCGCATAATATCGGCAAACCCATGCGCATTTCTCAATTTCAGCTACTGACTCCTTCAGCATCTTCCCCATTTCCAGTGAAATGAGCTTGGCATAATGCTCTTTCTTACTTTCTAGAATATCAGCAGCTTTATTAAGAAAATGGGCTTTTTCTTCAAATCCGATTTTTTTCCACATTAAAAATGTGTCTTGGGCCCGTTCTACGGTTTCTTTTATTTGATGGTCACTGTGAGGGTTGTATATTTTTAAAGTTTTTCCGGTGTAGGGGTTGATGGATTTCATATTATTAGGTTTGTGGGTGAATGATTTTTTTGCCTTGCTGATGCCAATGCTTAATTCCTCCTTGTAACACGAAGACTTTTTTGAAGCCCATGGTTTTCATGAGTCTAGCTGTCGGTATAGTTTTATCTGCAGACCCGCAATAAATATAATAAGCAAGATCTTTTCGAAGGTAGGCCAATTGCTCCTCAAAATGCTGGTCATGGTAATCTATAAAGATTGCGTCTTTTAAATGTCCATTCTTCACCTCCTCCGGAGAACGTATGTCGATTAGGATAGATTCTGGATGCTTTGAGTAACCGATTTCAAACTCATCGGGGCTGAGGATTTTTTCTTGGCTCATAAAGCCCGAATGACATCCGCCGATAAGCAGAAGCAACATAACTGTATAAGTTCCAAGCCAAGTTTTCATGGTTAATCGGTAAAAATTGTGAGCAATTGTATTTTAAGTCAGCGGCAGCTAGATAGGAGCATAAATAATTCCAAATATCCCCGATTGCTCCTTCAATAAGGAATATTTCCAAATAGGGCGAAAATATAATTTCAGCATATATTTATAACTTGCGGATAAACCAACATTGTTTGAAAATGGGTAAATTAATTGGATTGATTTCGGATTCCCACAGCTATATCGATGAGGCGGTTTTGAGGCATCTAGAAGATGTAGATGAGATATGGCACGCTGGAGATATCGGGGACTTGAAGGTAATTGAACAATTGCCGAAAGGGAAGGGGTTGAGGGTTGTGACTGGTAATATTGACGATAATTTCACTAGAGCGGCATATCCTGAAGAGCAGCTTTTTGAAGTGGAAGGGGTTAAAGTCCTTATGATACACATTGGCGGGAAGCCGCCCAGGTATGCAAAAGGGGTCAAACCTAGGATCAAGCAAACCGCTCCGAAACTTTTTGTTTGCGGACATTCCCACATACTCAAAATAGAATTTGATCAATCGTCAAATGTTCTCTTTATGAATCCCGGTGCAATTGGTATACAAGGTTTTCACCAAGTCAGGACGCTTCTTAAATTCGAACTCTCGGAAGGACAGATAAAAAACTTAAGGGCAGTGGAGCTAGGGAAGAGAGCTCAAGCCCGAATTAATCAATAAAAAAGGCGACACCTTAGGTACCGCCTTTTTTATATCTTTTTTACAAATAAAGCTTATTTGTCGAAATCTTTTTTCAATTCTTCAATATCAACATTTTTGATTACTGGCTTAGCATTCAATTGTTTGATCTTGATAACTCTCGTTTTTTGAGATTGTCTCTTTCTTTTTAGTTTTCTTTTTAAAGTAGTAACAGCCATATCGATATCTGTTTATGAGTTTCCAAATTTGAGGTGCAAAGATAAGAATATCTATCAAACAATGAACGGATATGCCCAAATAAATCAGGGATTTTCATTAGCTAGTGGAGAAAAATGCCTGAATTCATCTTTATCTCACAATTCCAGCTTTAAACACCAACATAGCAAAACGAATATTCTCCTTCAATTTTCATAACTTTGGGCAAAATAAACGACAAATGAGCATTCAAAAACCGACTTTGCCTAAAGGGACCCGTGATTTTGGGCCTCAAACAATGGCTAAAAGGAACTATATACTGGAGACAATTAAATCCACTTTCAAACTTTTTGGGTTTCAACAACTAGAGACTCCAAGCATGGAGAATCTATCGGTCCTGACCGGAAAATATGGAGATGAGGGGGACCAGCTTTTATATAAAATTCTAAATAGCGGAGATTTTTTGAAAAAGGTATCTGCCGAAAAACTCGCCGAAGGACCTAACACAGTTCTTCCTTTGGTTGCAGAGAAGGGACTAAGGTATGATCTTACCGTCCCTTTTGCCCGCTATGTGGTTATGAACAGGAATGATATCGTTTTTCCTTTTAAAAGATTCCAAATCCAGCCTGTATGGAGGGCAGACCGTCCACAGAGAGGGAGATATAGAGAGTTTTATCAATGTGACGCTGACGTTGTAGGTACAGACAGTTTGGTATGCGAAGCCGAAATCATCCTAATGATAAAGCGGGTTTTTAGTGCGTTACAACTCACTGACTATAGCATTAAAATCAATAACCGAAAGATTCTGACCGGCATATCTGAAGTGATAGGGGAGCCTGGACGAGAAAGCGACCTTTGTGTTTCAATAGATAAGTTGGACAAAATCGGTTGGGAAAAGGTACAGGAAGAACTCGAACAAAAAGGGTTTTCTAAGGAGTCAATTGATAAATTAGGGCCTATTATCGATATGAATTCCAGGGACAAGTTTGAGTTTTTGCAGATTTTTCTGGCTAGCAGTGAAGTAGGATTGCAAGGCTTGAATGAATTGCGCGAGGTTTTTGAGCTCCTGAAAAGCTTTGGAGAGGATGATGAATTTGTGGATTTTGACGTGGTATTAGCCCGTGGGCTTTCCTATTATACGGGTGCAATTTTCGAAGTAAAGGTCAACAATGTATCCATTGGCTCCGTGAGTGGAGGAGGGCGTTATGACAATCTTACGGGGGTGTTTGGTCTTGAGGGTGTTTCTGGAGTTGGTTTTTCTTTTGGAGTGGACCGACTTTATGATGTGTTGGAAGAATTGGAGCTATTTCCTGAGGAAAGCTTAAAATCCACCACCTTGATGGTCGCACACTTTGGTGAAGATGCCCTGAGTCATGGGCTGAAAGTGCTGACTGAAGCCAGAAAGCTTGGGATCAGCGCTGAAATTTTCCCTGATGATGCCAAAATGAAGAAGCAGTTTAATTACGCGGATAAAAAGAACATCCCTTTTGTAATCATCATCGGTTCGGAAGAAATCAAAAGTGGAGAAGTGACGCTCAAAAACATGCAATCGGGTGAGCAAAGACAGATTGGGCTTCAAGATGCCTTGAAGCAAATAAGTCAATCAATCTAGGAAAAACCAGTTTGTTACCATAGTAAAAAAGCCCTTTTCGATTTCTGAAAAGGGCTTTTTTAATTATGATTAAGCTATTTTTTTCAGTTTACTTCGACTATGGAGTTTATAGGGATATGGATTCCTCCTTTGAGTGTGATAAATTGGTCACCTACCGACCATACGGTGGTCTCTACGCAGTATGCATTCTCTTCACGGTCTTCAAAAATAATGTTAACCTTACTCTGAAGAAGGTTCCCTAGTGTCAGTGCCCTTAGTAGATCCGCTGCACGAAATTTTTTAGACTCGGGGCTGTCCAAGACCTCCCTACGACTAAATCGTAAACCTCTGATGTGCTCCTTGTCAATTTTAGCGATGGTTTTCATGGTGTAAAAGAAATTTTTGAGTTCTATTCCTAATACGTATATAAGTCGATTTTATTGTAAAAAGTTCTTAATTAGATATATTATATTTTAATATTTATAAAATAGATATAATATATTGTAAATCTATGACATTTCCTATGATAGGAAAATTGTGTGTAGTAAAATCTGATGTAAAAACAATTATCTTTGTAAAAAAAGCAGATAGGATATGTTCGACTTTATGAATATCATGAATAAGGTGAAAGAGGCCCAGGCGAAAATGAAGGAAACGCAGGCCCAATTGGTCAACGTGACCGCAGAAGGGGAGTCCGGGGCAGGTATGGTCAAAGTCACCGTCAATGGTCATCGAAAGGTAATTGACATGACCGTGGATGAATCCCTTATCAATCCACAGGACAAGGATATGCTCAAGGATTTAATTGTGGCAGCCACCAACAAAGCTTTTGAAGCTATAGATGTGAAAATCAAGGAAGAAATGAAAAATGCCACGGAAGGCATGATGCCAAACATCCCAGGAATGGATTTCGGCAATATGTTTTAATGAAGGCGGCTATTGTTATTCTTAATTACAATGGGAAGGAGATGCTTGAGCGTTTTCTTCCCAATGTTATAATTAATTCCATTTTCCCCATCATAGTGGCAGATAATGCTTCAACTGATGGTTCCTGTGATTTTTTAGCTAAGTCTTACCCTGAGTTAGAGATTTTGAATAATAGTCAAAACCTCGGATATGCTGGTGGTTATAATGCTGCTTTAGAGCAACTCAAGGGGAGGTTTACTTACTATATTCTTTTAAATTCTGATGTTGAGGTAAACGCTGGGTGGGACTGTAAGCTTATTCACTTTTTAGACCAAAATTCCTTGGCAGCAGGGGTCCAGCCTAAGATATTATCACATCAAAATCCAGAAAACTTTGATTATGCAGGTGCTTGTGGAGGATTTTTAGACAGTCTTGGTTACCCTTATTGTCGTGGAAGAATACTTAACACCATTGAGAAAGATGAGGGGCAGTACGATGAAATTCTAGAGGTGGACTGGGCATCCGGAGCCTGTTTGGCAATACGAACCAATGTTTTTGAAGAGTTTGCTGGATTTCGAGCTGATTTTTTTGCCCACATGGAGGAGATTGAACTATGCTGGAGAATCCGAAAAAAGGGAATGAAGCTATACTGTCTTCCTCAAAGTACGGTTTACCATTTGGGCGGGGGGACGCTTAGTAAAACCAATGCGTACAAAACCTATTTAAATTTCCGCAACAGTATTTTAATGTTGTATTTGAACCTGGACAGAAAAGGTTTTCGAAACGTTTTTTGGAAGCGATTACCTTTGGATATGATTGCTGGGGTACATTTAATGTTTAGCCAAGGATGGGCACATTCCCTGGCAGTATTCTGGGCTTACCGAGATTTTTTCAAAATGCGGCGCAGAATGGCCAAAGACAGCCTTTTGGCATCAAAATTGGTAAAGGGAAGTTCGGGAAGAAAAGTCCTTTCCATAATTTTGACATATTATTTTCAGGGAAAAAAGAAATTTAGTCAGTTGGGATTAGTCAAATAGCACTGGGTTGTTCATCTTGCGGAAATACTTTCGTACTTTCATTAGCATAGCCATGGATACGTAAAAGATTACTGGGGAGCCTAATGTGATAAATGAGGAGTAGATGAAAAACAGTCTTATGCTATCTATTGGGAAATTCAGCCTTTCACCTAACTTAGAGCAAACCCCAAATGCTCGATCTTCAAAGAATATCTTGATTTTTTCCATGATAATAATGGTCTGATTATAATAAATCAATTTGATTTTATCGGGAATATAATAAATAATCGAATAAACCAACAACAATGTTTATGAAAAAGGCAACTTTTTTGACAGTGATGGGTGGGGCTATTGTCCTATCCGCCTGCACCAACGTGCAGTCCGTCATCAAACGCTCAGCGGATCAGCAGCTCCAAGTCCAACCTAATCCCTTGGTGCTAGAAGGCGACTCTGTCAAATTTGATATGGAAGCCCAGCTTCCTCCTAAAATGCTGAACAAGAATTTTAAATATACCCTCCAACCGGAATTTCAATACCAAGGTAAAATTCAGCCCATATCCGACAATATGGAATTTGACGGTGCTGAGATAAACAATAAGGAACAGAATGCTCAACAAAAATCATTTGCGTTCCCATACAAGGATGGAATGGAAACAGGAACCCTAAAGGTGGAAGGTCGTGCGACACACAAAAAGAAAGGTGGGTCTGCTTCTACTGAAGGAGTCAGGGTGGCTGAGGGAATCATTACGACCTCAAGGTTGGCCAGAATCGGTCAGGTGACAGAAGAAGGGGGAATCCCAAATATGGGGCTCTACATGGGGCACGATTACGAGGCAGCCGATGAACTTGAACCCACTGAGGTGGAGTTTTTCTTCCAACAAGGCAGCGCCAACCTTAGATCAAGTGAGGTTAATTCTGACCGAGGGAGTTATCTGAAAGCTTTCATCGCAGATAACAATGTGACTAAAACGGTGACAATCACCGGTACCCACTCTCCTGAAGGGTCAGAAAGGGTGAATAGGAACCTTTCCAAAAACAGAGCCGAGGCAATTGAGCGTTTCTATAGAAGAGAGATGGAAAAATTCGATTATCGTGACGAATCCAAAGATGTACAGTTTATCCTTAAGCCTGTGGTGGACGATTGGTCTGATTTCAAATTGCTGCTAGAAGATTATAATCAATTAAACGAGAGTCAAAAAGAGGAGTACTACGAAATTATCGATGGATCAGGTGACTTTGACAGCAAAGAAAGACAAATGCGTCAATTGTCAACTTACAAAACTGTTTTCAACGATCTTTATCCAAGAATGAGGATAGCGCAAACAGAGATCTTGACGACTAAAGATAAAAAGTCAGAGGCTGAGATTTCGATCTTAGGTTCCAGAATCTCCAGAGGGGATGTGCAGACGGATACCTTGTCAGAAGCTGAGCTTGCCTATGCTGCAGAAATCAATCCAAGTTACTCTGCGAAGGAAAGCCTATACAAAGCCCAAGTAGAAACCTATGACAGTCCAATGTCGCACAATAACCTTGGTGTGGTTTACTTGAACCTTGCAAATAGATCAGCATCCAAATCGGAAAAGGATGAATATCTTAGAAACGCGATTAGAGAGTTTGAAGCAGCAAATGCAGATGAAGAAAAAGCATATGCTATGCATAACCTTGGACAGGCTCACCTCATGTTAGGTGATTACGAAACGGCGTACAAATATATGTCTGATGCTTCTACCAAGGATCAAAGCGAGGAATTTACTCATATAAACGACGCCACACGCGGTGCTGTCGATATCATCAATGGAGATTACAAATTGGCAACCATCAGGTTGAACAATGCTCCTGAGAACGAAACTAACCTGTTTAATAAAGGGTTGGCCTACCTATTGACTGAAGACTACAGAAATGCGGTAAATGCCTTTGAGGAAAGCGTCATGGTCAACAGAGATTTTGGGTATGGTTTTTATGGCTTGGCAATTGTCGCAGCCCGAAGTGGCAATGAGGAGGTGATGTACGAAAACCTTCAAAAAGCTTCAGAAAGAAGTAGCGATTTGAAAAGAAGAGCAGCCACGGATCCTGAGTTCAGAGCTTACAGGGATAATTCTTCCTTCAGAGAAGCGATCAGATAAAGAGATAACTAAACCAAACAATGTAAACCGACAACCCCATGGGTTGGCGGTTTTTTTTATTAATAATGTTTGGGGTTTAAAGTTTTTTCAAAAAGGGGATTTTGAATTATATAAGATTATATCTATATTAAATATTCAACTTAAAAGAAAAACGAAATGGTAAAAAGTTATCAAGGAGTTCGAGTAGTTGAGGATAAGAAAAAATCCCTTCAGCCTATTTATGTGAAAGATTACATGACCACCAACTTGATCACCTTCAATCCTGAGGACAGTATTGACAAGGTGGTGGACATCCTTACTTCCAAAAGGATTTCAGGGGGACCAGTGGTGAATGATTCAGGCAAATTAGTTGGAATAATTTCCGAAGGTGATTGCCTCAAGCAAATTATTAAGGGAAAATATTCCAATACGCCAGACTTGGGAGGAAAAGTGGCCGACCATATGTCAACAGAAGTGTTGACCATGAGTCCTGAGCTTAGTATTTTCGACGCAGCTCAGAAGTTCCTCACCCTTAAAGTAAGAAGATGTCCAGTGATGAGAGACGGAGATTTAATCGGTCAGATCAGTATTAGTGACATTATCAAGGCGGTTCAGGATTTAAAATCTACCACTTGGTAAATAAGTGAAGAGGGGATGGGCTCAAATATATCCTACCAATTTATAAACGAATAGTCCAGCCCATTCCTTAAACATTTTTTGCCAAACCATCAACGAATCGGGTGCAGGCTGAAAGATAGATTTAAAGTTGGCCCCGCTATCCGAGCCGTAATAATCCACCGGATAGGTTTCAGTGATGAGTCCTACCTTATCAAAACATTTTTTTGATCTAGGCATGTGAAAGGCCGAGGTAATCAATAAGTAGGTTTTGTTCACATCATATCCTTTTTCTATCAGGGTTTCCTTTGCAAAAAGGGCGTTTTCTCTAGTGTTGACCGCTTGGTTTTCTATTATTACGTCTTCCCTGGGGACTCCTGCCGTATACATGAAGTTGGCCAAAAGATCGGCCTCCCGGTTGCTGTTGACATTATAGAATCCCTCTCCACCAGTGATTAATATTTTGTTGATTTTGCCCTCCTTGTAAAGTTGCATGGCATGTGTTGCCCTATCTGCTCCCCGGTCAAAAAACGTCCGGTCATTTGCCGTCTTGTTGATATTGGTGACACCTGTAAGTACAATTCCCACTTCGTAGGTAGGTAGCGTGGCAATTTCTTTGAATTGGGGCTCCCAAGCATTCATCATTTTATTGGATAAAAACCGGTTGCTCATCAACAACAGTAAGAGAAGGGAGGCCCACAACAGTTTTCGACCAATTGGTTTTTTGACCCAAACCATTCCCAAGATAAAAAGAATGAGAATGATGGTGAGCGGAAGTATGAGGAAGCTGAAAATTTGGGATAAAAAGTAAACCATGCCTATATTTTTTGTGCAAAAATAAAAAATTATCTCAAGTTCTGATTTAATAATACGGCAACCAAGGATTTTATTCACCGCCAAATAAAATTAAACAAAGTCATCTAGTTGTGGTGTAGCGATTTACTTCACTTTTTTGTAAATTTATGGAATAATCGGATACGTTATGCATGAACTGGATTTGCCACCATTTATATTGATGGGATGGAAGATTGCCGGAGGGATTATCCTGATATTTTTTATCATAGCTCTAGTCATGATTCTCAATAATAAATCCCTGCCCACTCGGGAAAAAATGCTTTGGATGTGGGGCTCCTTCCTTTTACCGATCTTAGGACCATTACTCTTTATCGTATTGGGTAGGTATGGGAAATGAATTATTGAGACATTGACTGTCTCGACGAATGACAATCCTCGCGAATGGGAGAGAATTTAATTAACTTCGACATTCAAATTTATCAGGAGTTCAATGTCGGAGAAGCCATTCATCATTTATAAATCCTCTGCTGGATCGGGGAAAACCTACACCCTAACCAAAGAGTACCTTAAACTTGCATTAGCCCACCCTTATGCCTTCAAATCCATCCTGGCCGTAACCTTTACCAATAAGGCTACTCAGGAAATGAAAGAAAGAATCTTGGAAGTTCTTTCCAGAATGAAAATTGAAATCCGGCCTGAAGAGGATCTAGACAGAACATTGCTAACTCACTTCCAAATCAATGCTCCCGAGCTACAAGAAAGGGCAAAGCGAACCTTGCTGGCTATTCTGCACGATTACGGCAGCTTTTCAGTGAGCACCATCGACAGCTTTTTCCAAAAGGTGGTGAGGTCTTTTGCCAGAGAAATTGACCTTCAGGCCAAATTTGACGTCGAGCTTGATCAGGATGCTGTTCTTTCACGAGTTGTGGATAGGATTATTACCAAGGTGATGGAGGACCCGCTATTGCACAAATGGCTGGTGGATTATGCCCATGAGCAGGTGCAGGAGGGTAAAAGTTGGGACATTAGGACTGGCATACAAGGTCTGGGAAAACAGTTGTTCCAAGAAGGATTCAAGCAATACCAGCAGGATATTAAGCTTTTTCTCTCCAACCCCCAAAATGTGGCGGATCTGAGAAAGTTTATCCATGCCCAGAGGGGAAAGCTTGCCGAGTATTGCTGTGAGTTGAAAGAGGAGGCTACCCGTATCCGCACCGAGAATGGCTTGGAATGGACGGACTTCAATGGGGGTGGGCGCTCCTTTGCCCGAAGATTTGAGGATTTAGGCGCCAAACCATGTCCCGTTCCAGTTTTGACAGATGCCCAGTCGAAAATGATTGACAACCCAGATGCCTGGGCTACCAAAACCAGCAAACAAAAAAATGCTATAGAGACTGCCTTCCATGCTGGATTGGGAAGAATCCTCTCCGAAATTAATACCCTAACACGCAGCTGGAATACTCTAGAGGCGGTAAGGAAAAATTTTTATGTATACGGGATTTTCAAAAATCTCCTTGAAGAGTTGGTTGAACTCAAAAACGATGAGAACATCTTGCTCATTTCTGATGCTAATGACTTTTTGAAAGAAATTACCAAGGAAAATGAAGCGCCTTTCATCTATGAAAAAGTCGGTAATCAATACCAACATTTTCTAATTGATGAATTTCAGGACACCAGTGGCTTCCAGTGGGAGAGTTTCAAACCTCTATTGGAGAATTCACTTGCCGAAAATAAAACCAACCTTTTGGTGGGGGATGTGAAGCAGTCTATTTATCGCTGGAGAGGTGGTGAATTAAGGTTACTTTTGGAGGAAGTGGAGCGACAAATCGGATCTGTTAAAATCAGGGTGGAAAATCTCGAAACCAATTTCCGTAGTCTTCCCAATATCATCAATTTCAACAATACAGTATTTTCCCAATTGGCCGGCATGCTTAAGTCGACCTTAGAGGAAAAGTATGGGGTAGAGGCGGCAGGGATTCTCGGCAGAGCCTATGAGGATGTAGTTCAGAAAGTGTCTGACCGAAAGTCAGAAGTGCCGTTTAAAGGTAAAGTTCGCATGGAGTTCATTCAGGAGGACAAGGAAGCCGAAGAAGGGGGCAGCGAGGCTCAGATGCTTCAAAAACTCCCACAGGTGGTGATGGAGCTTCAGGATAGGGGCTATGCTTTGAAGGATATCGCTTTTCTTGTCAGAAGAAAATCAGAGGGGGAAAGAATTGTCCATAACATGATGCAGGCCGCCCAAGATTTTCCGGAATATAGATTTGACGTTTTATCCGATGAAGCCATGTATTTGGGACAGTCCGCTTCCGTCAAGGCACTGGTTGCCGGTATGAGGTACATTTTTGATCCCGAGGATATGGTAGCCTATACTTCGATGTGGTATTTTCGCGGGGTGATTTTTGAGAATGAGGTTTCTCATGAATTGTTTAGCGTAGAAGATTTGCCCTCCGAGCTTGAGCCCAAGGCAGCACAATTGGGCCAGAGGATGCCTGAATTTTTGCAGATGCCGTTATCCGAAATGCTGGAAGAACTAATCCAAATCTTGGACTTGGCCCAGTCCGGCAAGGAGAAGGCTTATATTTCTGGGTTTAAGGAAGCTGTATTCGATTTTGTAGGAAAAAATAGAGCTGACTTAGCAGGCTTTTTGGAATGGTGGGAGGAAAACCAACAGAAACGGACGGTAAAGATTCCCGAAAACCATGATGCCATGCGGATTTTGACTATTCACAAGTCCAAAGGTCTTCAATATAAAGTAGTCTTAATGCCTTATTTGGACTGGACCATATTTGATACCAGCAAGGATAACATTCTTTGGAGTCCATTTGAGTTGGAAGGTCTTCCATCCACGATTATACCACTTTCTCTCAAAAAAGAATTGGCCAATTCGGCCTTCGAGCAAGTCTACGCAAATGAGGAAATCATGGCCTACCTCGATACGCTAAACATGGTATATGTCGCCTTGACAAGGGCCGAGGAAGTCTTTTGGTCTTTCACGGCCTATAAGGAGGTAAAGAAAACGACCTCCTTAAACTCACTGGGCATTAATTTGCAGCTTCTTTTGGAAAATGGCAGCATGAAAGACGCAGCAGTTGACCTTCCAGTTTATTTTGACGGAGAGTCAAAGGTTTTTGAATTTGGTGAATGGGGTGATAAAATCAGTTCTCCCACCATCAAAACCGCTCCTTCAGATTTAAGGTGGGACTATACACCATGGCAAACTCTCTTGAAAGTCCGTCAATTGGACCAAAACCTAGAAGGCTCTGATCTTTTGGACCAAAAAAGAAAATATGGTTTGCTGATCCACCGATTATTGGAAAACTCCAAAACTCGGGAGGAGGCTTTGCAATGGATCGACGCCTATTGGTTCGAGGGGGAAATTACCCAAGATGAAAAGGGAATACTCCAAAACCAGTTGAACACACTTTTTGGCCAGGAGCTTTTCAAAGGGTGGTTTCAAGGTGAGGGGGTGCTTTTAGCCGAGCAAGGTATTATTTTGCCAGGCGGAGAATTGCGAAGACCGGATAGGGTGATTCTAAAGGATCAAGAGGCCATTGTAGTCGACTTTAAAACCGGAGAAAAGAAAAAGTATTACCAAGACCAGGTACAGGCTTACATGGAGCTTGTCAGTGAGATTACCAAGTTGCCAACAAAGGGTTACTTATGTTATCTGGAGTCCGGAGAAATCATAGAAGTTACACTCGTCGGAAAACAAGGGCAGCTTTTCGGTTAATTAGCCCAATTCATCAAAAATTTATGCACAGTTTCTTAAGAAATACAGCTCAAGATATATTACAGTCTTACCCTTCACTTAAAGAGGTGACCGTGGTGCTTCCTAATAGGAGGGCAGGACTTTTCTTTACCCAACATTTGGGCAAAATAATAGATAAGCCTCAATGGCTGCCAGAGGTCAAAACTATCGAGGACCTTTTTTACGGATATGCTGGCAACAGACCTGCTGACAACCTAACCTTGATTTTTGAATTATATAAGGTCTACAAGAAAATCCATCCGGCCCCCGAGGACTTTGACAGGTTCTATTATTGGGGAGAAATGATCCTCAAGGATTTTAATGATCTAGACCAGTTTCTCGCTGACGCGGAAAAACTGTACCGTGATCTTTCTGAAATTAAAGTCATTGAAACTGATTTAAGCTATTTGACTGAAAATCAAATTCAGCTTATAAGAGAATTTTGGAAATCTTTCAACTTGCAGGACAAAGGGCATCAGGATAAGTTTTTGAAGTTTTGGCAAATGCTTCATGGATTATATTTGGCTTTTAAGGAGGAGTTAGACCAGAAAAAGCTTGCCTATGGAGGGATGCTTTATAGGCAAGTCATAGAGTCTCTGGAAAGCATACCCAAACCTGAAAGACAATTCGTCTTTGTTGGTTTCAATGCATTTACGAAAACTGAAGAAGTACTGCTGAAGCACTTTATCAAAAAATTTGATGCCAAAATTTATTGGGATCTGGACGCATACTATATCCAGGACCAGCATCAGGAGGCAGGGTTGTTTTTTAGGGAATATATGAAGGATCCGGTATTTGGCCCAACATTTCCAGACACCCTTCCAAGTGAAATAGCCAGCAGAAAAGCCAAAATCAAAACCTATGCGATACCATTGAAGGTAAACCAGTCCAATCTGGTAGGGAAAATTTTGGAGGAAATCAGCGGTGAGGAATCGCTGGAGGAGACCGTGGTGATATTGCCAGATGAGCAACTGCTCTTTCCGACCCTACACGCCATGCCGCCAAATATCGACAAGATTAACGTGACGATGGGGTATCCAGTTAAGAACGCGCCAGTTTACGCATTTTTGGAGGGAGTACTGGATTTACAGAAATACACCAAAATTGAGGATGAGAAGATTTTGTTTTACCACAAACCTGTTCGGGATCTATTGGCCTCACCCTATCTTCAGCATGAAAATACCAAAGAGGTTCAGGAGTTGCTCAAAAGCATCCAAGAAACCAACTTGGTATATGTGCCGCAAGACCTTCTAGCCAAAGTCAACAGTTTTTTCAAAATGCTTTTTGTCAAACTGACTCCTCCAAAAATATTTTCCTATTTGGGAGAGGTGATCAAGAGATTGCACAAGCAGGCTACCGAGGAGGCATTGCAGAAAAGCTACTTGATGCAAACTTATAAGCAGCTGAACCGATTGGGCGAGATTCTTTCCGATCAGCAAGATGTGGAGGTAAGCATAGATTTTTTCATACGGATTTTCCGTCAGGTGTTTCGAGAAGTCAAGCTCCCCTTTGAGGGCGAGCCTTTGGCAGGTTTGCAGGTGATGGGGGTACTTGAGTCAAGAAACCTTGATTTCCGCCGAGTGATCATTTGCAATATGAATGAGGAAAGCTTTCCTCCAGGTGGGGGAATGAACTCCATGATACCGTTTAATCTCAGGAGAGCCTTCGGGCTGCCTGTACAGGAGCAGAATGACGCCATTTACGCATATACCTTCTACAGACTCTTGCACAGCGCAGAGGAGGTTCATATGATCCACACCACAGCGGGGGATCAGGGGAAGGCTGGAGAGAAGAGCCGGTATATTCAACAGATGGCAGAAGAAATGGATTGGACCAACAGGAGTATGGACGAAGAGGTAGTATTTGTCCCAGTCGATCTTTCCAAATCGCAGGTCATCTCCATTCCCAAAAATGAAAAGATCTATCAAGCTCTGGAAAGGTATGTCTTGAAGGGTGCCGGTGAAAGGGTCACCGCCTTTTCACCGTCTGCCCTGAATGTGTGGTTGGACTGCAGACTGAAATTCTACTTAAGGTACATTGCGGGAATGGATGAAAAGTCCGTGGTGAATGAGGAAGTGGACCCTGCGGTTTTTGGCAACTTGGCTCACCTTAGTCTTGAGATTCTCTACCAAAATTATATCGAAAGGAAAAAAAGCGCTGTAATAGAAAAATCAGATTTCGAAAGATTGAGGGAATTGGTGTTCCCGTCCATCGAAAAGGCCATACGCAAACAGTACTTCCTTGAGGATAACGCCGAGGTCAAGCTCAACGGTCAATTAGCTATAGCCCGCGATGTGCTTCAAAAGTATGTGTTGGGAGTCTTGGCCATCGATGAGAGTACCGCGCCGTTTGAAATCATTTCCCTTGAGGCAGAAAAGAAGTATAGAACAGCCGTGGTAATCCAAACACCGTCAGGTATAAGAAGTGTGGCAGTTGGCGGAATCATTGACCGCGTGGATCGGGTTGGGGAAACGGTCCGATTGATTGATTATAAATCGGGAACGGATAAGAAAAGCTTTCCCGACATTCCGTCGCTTTTCGATAGGCAGCTGAAGAATAGAAACAAGGCGGCCATGCAGACCTTGTTGTATGGGCTTCTATATAATTCTAAATTTCCTACAGAAAGCAAACCCTTGAAACCGGCAATTTTCAACTTAAGAGAAATCTTCAAACCAGATTTCAATCCTTACCTCCAAGTGAAGGCGGGGAGAGGCCAGGGGTACGAGCTTAACGATTATCGAGAATACAAAGAAGAATTTGATACAGAATTGAAAAAGCTTCTGGAGGAAGTTTACGATCCCCAGGTTCCTTTTGACCAAACCCCACATGAGGAAAAATGCAGATACTGTCCCTATCAGGAAATCTGCGAAAGAGGATGAAATAACAAAAAGGCCTTTCCAAAAATGGATGGGCCTTTTGATTTTTAGAAGCTTTTTTTCTGGACTTTTTTACTTAGCTCAGGGATGGCCATTAGTGCGGCTGAACCATACCATTGAATTAACTCCATTCTTAATACTCCGGCTTTTATAGCGGGGTCTCGTGAGGTAAGCTCCTCGGCTTCTTCTATGGTGGCTACATCGAATAGGAATATCCCCCGAAGGTCATCCCCGTCTATGAAGGGGCCGGCCAAAACCAGCTTGCCTTCCGCCGCTAATTGACTGATGTTTTCCATATGTCCTTTTTGGATTTTCGTTCTTTCCTCGGGGCTATATTTTTCCACTTTTTCACCTCTTTTGAGAAAAGCCATCACATAGGTTTTCATTCCATAGTCATCGGCCTTGTATTGCTCGGCCAGCTTCTGATCATAGGTCTCTTGAGCAGCTAGGTTTTGGCAGAAAAGAAGGGGCAGGAGAAGGAAAGCTAATCCCAGGATTTGTCTTTGAGTCTTCATTGATCTTTTAAGTTTAGAAAGGCAATTTACTCAATTTTTTCTGGTCCCCTGGCTATCTAATTAACAAGAGTCATAGATGGTTTTCCTTCAGGGAAAGGCAGCGGAAGGGGTGAACCTAGGTAAGGGGGGGCTTACTCTAAGGAGCATAAGTCCCCTTCTATTATTCAAATCTACTAGTTCAAAGCGAGCGAAGTCCCCCAATTTCTTAAATGCCCTGGAGAAGGCAGAGGAAAAGTGGCAGGGTGATAAATTACTTTATATTAGATGATTTAAGTTATACGTTTTTAATGTGTTAAGAGTTTTTTAGTCTTATCTAAATTAGTCTAGACTAAATAATTACGGTTAGGCTAAATCAAGTTTTTGAGCATTTTTACCACATTTGAGGCCAAATTTTCCTACATTCGGTTTCGTATTAGTTCGAGTCAAAATCACATTATGAGTTCCGATAAAATCAAGACAGTGGTCATTGTCGATGATGACAAAGTGCAGCACATGATCAACAGGAAAATCCTTTTGCGGAGCAGTCCCGATTTGCAACTCCAGTTTTTTGAAAATCCCCTAAAGGCGTTGGAATGGTTGGCCACAAATCAGGCAGACCTTTTGCTTTTGGATATCAATATGCCGGAAATGAAAGGCTGGGAATTTTTGGAGATTTTGGAATCCAAAGCGATTGAGCTGGATGTCAAAATGCTTACCTCCAGCATGGATGTCGACGACGTGGAAAAGAGTAAAAAGTATAGGTTGGTCAGCGGTTTTTTAATCAAGCCATTGAACAAAAATGAAGTAGAAGTGCTTTTGAATTGAGAAAGACAACTTTTATGCTTTTTTAAGAGACTTCTAAGCATGAGATTTAGTAGTTTCGCATTTTGATTTGTATTTAAAAGATGGCAGGAAACACAGCTGAGAGAAATTACATTATATCCAAAAAAATAGATCAATTCTTCATTGAACTGGCGAGTGTCTTCAGGTTTATGAAGCGCTTTTTTGTGGAGGTATGGTTTCCTCCCTACGAGTTTAGAGAAGTGCTACGACAATGTTATGAGATCGGGGTAAAATCACTTCCATTGATATCCCTTACGGGTTTCATTGTCGGAATAGTTTTCACAAATCAATCTAGACCTTCGTTGACAGAGTTTGGGGCTACCAGTTGGTTGCCTGCATTGATCTCAATTGCGATTGTGAGGGCTATGGGGCCTTTGGTGACAGCACTGATTGCTGCGGGAAAGGTAGGATCGAGTATAGGAGCAGAAATTGCCTCCATGAAAGTGACCGAGCAGATTGACGCAATGGAGGTATCGGCTACCAACCCATTCAAGTATTTGGTAGTTACCCGGGTGTTGGCTTCTACCTTTATGATACCGCTACTGGTGATGTATGTGGATTTTGTAGCCCTTATGGGGGCTTTTATCAATGTGCATCAAAACGAACTCACCAGCCTTACAACCTTTTTTGTAGAGGTTTTTGAGGCTTTGACTTTCTTGGACATCTTTTCATCTCTGATAAAATCAACCGTTTTCGGCTTTACCATAGGAATTGTAGGCTGCTATAAGGGCTACACATCCTCTAAAGGAACGGAGGGTGTGGGCAAGGCTGCAAATGCGGCGGTGGTGATGGCCATGTTCCTCATTTTTATCGAGGAGCTTTTAGCATTGCAGATTGTTAATTTCTTTAGATTTAATTAAGCGATGAGGGAGAAGGTAATAGAAATAAAGGGGCTTAAGAAATCTTTTGGAGACCTGCATGTACTCAAGGGAGTAGATCTGGATCTTTACAAAGGGGAGAACCTTGTAGTATTGGGAAAATCAGGAACGGGTAAGTCGGTATTGATTAAAATAGTGGTCGGCTTATTGGCCCAAGATGAGGGCTCATTGACGGTTTTTGGTCAGGAGGTAAACAGCCTTCCTACAAAAGAATTGGATAAACTGAGGCTTAAGATAGGTTTTTCCTTTCAGCACAGTGCACTTTATGATAGTATGACGGTGCGGGAAAATCTTGAGTTTCCTCTAGTCAGGAATGTGAAACACATTTCTGAGAGTGAAAAAGATAAGAAAATCCGCCGTGTTCTGGAATCGGTAGGCCTTAGCCAAGCTATTGACCAGATGCCATCGGAGCTTTCTGGAGGGCAGAAAAAGCGAATTGGTATTGCCAGGACATTGATCTTGGAACCTGAAATTATGCTTTATGATGAGCCTACGGCAGGGCTTGACCCCATCACCTGTGGTGACATCAATGAGTTGATCAATCAGGTTAGAGACGAATATAAGACCTCCTCCATAGTGATTACCCACGATCTAACATGTGCAAAAATGACGGGAGATCGGCAGGCGGTCTTGTTGGATGGCAAATTTGGGGCAGTTGGGGAGTTTGAACAGGTGTTCCACTATACTTCTGATGATAGAATAAAGGCGTTTTACGATTATAACTTCGTTAATTGATGAAAAGTGAAAATAAAAAATCTGTTATCGTAGGCATATTCACGCTGATCGGGATAGTAATTCTCGTGGCGGGGATCATGACCTTGGGCGGTCAACAAAAGAAGTTTGTCAAAAGCTTCCGTGCAAAGGCCGTGTTTGATGATGTAGCAGGGCTTCAAGTGGGTAACAATGTGTGGTTTTCCGGTGTGAAGATAGGTACAGTGCGAAAGATCAATTTCTACGGGGATTCCCAAGTAGAAATCGAGATGAACATCGAGGAGAAAACACGGGATTTTATCCGTAAGGACTCAAAAGCTACCATCAGCTCCGATGGTCTTATTGGTAACAAAATCATTGTTATATACGGTGGAACTACTCAGGCGCCACCTATTGAAAATGATGATAGATTAGTATCGGTGATGCCACTTGATACGGATAAGATGATGGAAACGCTGCAGGAGAACAACAGAAATCTAGTCTCCATTACCAATGACCTAAAAAATCTAACCGGCAAAATAAGCGAAGGGGAGGGTATCATAGGAGCGGTACTTACTGACAGCTTACTTGCTGACAATTTCCGTAATATGCTCAGTAATCTTGAGAACACCACTATAAACAGTAATAAGATCACCTCGGATCTTTCCAGTTTTGCCTCAAAGATGAACCAAGAGGGGACCTTATTAGATAACCTTGTGAAAGACACTACTGTGTTTAAAAGCCTTCAAGCTACTGCAAAAAGCCTAGAAAGCACTACGAAAGAAGCTTCTGCTGCCGCGACCAATTTCAATTTGGCCAGCGAGAAAATAAAGGAGACTGATAATGCTTTGGGAATGTTGCTCAATGATGAGCAATTTGCCCAGTACCTAAAAGGAACCCTAGAAAATCTTGAATCCGGTACAGATAGGCTGGATGAGAATTTGGAGGCACTTCAGCATTCATGGTTGCTTAGAAGATATTTCAGAAGGCAGGCCAGAGAGCAGGCAGCTCAGGAAGAGAATTAAAATAAACTGCAATTCATTTGACTTAAAATACATTTCAAGTATTAAATGTCACGGTTAAGTCAAAAAGGCCCAAAGTTTGAAATCTTTGGGCCTTTTTCTTTTACCCTTCCTTGTAAGCTTATCAGTTGTGCTTGTTAACAGTTTAATTAAAAATGTTGGGAAGGGGAATAGAGCTTAAACCTTCTGTAATTATTCAGCTGAGAGGCTTTGCAGAGTATAGATAAGTTTCTATTCATTTATCTTTAAATCATTAGCTATCGATAAGTAATACCTTGAAAAAGGATACCAAAAAGGTGATTGTAAGTTTTTCATATGAAGTGGATCATTCTGGTTGTCAATTTAGATAATTCTGGGACTCACTTTATTTACAATACCCTCCAATTTACTCCTATTTGGTTAGCATTTATGATTAAGTGAAGATTGAGTTAATTGGGTATAGTATAATATCCATCAACTGTTTATATCTCTTTGCGAGAGGTGATTTTTGAATTAGAATAAGGGATATTGAAGTTTGTCTAATTTCTTCAAACAAAGCTTAATGAGGAAGGTTAAATTTCTGCCGGCTATACTTTTTTCTCTCCGGTCATTAAATCATCTTTTAACCTACTTCAAATCATATGTCATTGGATCCATATAATATTAAGAAAACTCTTTCCACTGCTCAAGGCGGTCTCGATTATTGGAGTCTTACAGAGCTTTGCCAGCAGGGCAAAAGCCTTCAGAAACTGCCATTTAGTATCCGGATCCTTTTGGAAAATGTCCTTCGCAATTTCGATAACTTTGCCATTACCAAAGATAACATAGAGACCATCCTCAACTGGGCTCCGCAACCTTCTGATAAGGATATACCCTTCAAACCTGCTAGGGTTTTAATGCAGGATTTTACCGGCGTTCCGGCAGTGGTGGATATTGCATCCCTCCGTGCAGAAGCCGTCCGCAAGGGTAAAGATGGACAAAAGATAAATCCACTTATCCCCGTTGATTTAGTGATAGATCACTCAGTCCAAGTGGACTATTTTGGAACCAACTATTCCTATAAGAAAAATGTGGATGTTGAGTATAAAAGAAATGGGGAAAGGTACCAGTTGCTAAAGTGGGCCCAAACTGCATTTGATAATTTTTCGGTAGTTCCTCCAGGGATGGGTATCTGTCACCAGGTCAATTTGGAATATCTGGCTAAAGGGGTGATTGTTCGGGATGGGGCGATTTTCCCGGATACGCTTGTGGGAACGGACTCCCATACACCCATGGTGAATGGAATAGGTGTAGTAGGGTGGGGAGTCGGTGGAATCGAGGCTGAAGCTGCCATCCTAGGTCAACCGATTAACTTTATCATGCCAGAAGTTGTGGGGCTTAAGCTTACGGGCTCCCTTCCCCTAGGCACTACCGCTACTGATATGGTGCTTACCATAACTCAGCTTCTCAGAAGTCATGGGGTGGTGGGTAAGTTTGTGGAGGTATTCGGCTCAGGCCTGGATACCCTTTCTGTGCCGGACAGGGCCACCATAGCCAATATGTCTCCTGAATTTGGCTGTACAGTAACCTATTTCCCTATTGACGACCGTACGTTGGATTACATGGCCAAAACCAATCGAAGCGAAGAGCAAATCAAGCTAGTCGAGCAATATTGTAAAGAAAACATGCTTTGGAGAAAAGATGAGGAGCAAATTGAGTATTCTAGTGTTGTAGATTTGAACCTTGATAATGTAGAACCAACGGTAGCGGGACCAAAAAGGCCACAAGACAAGATTTTGCTTAGGGAGTTTAAGAGTAAATTTGGAGAAATACTCCACGAAGTGCATGGAAGGGAATATATTCCCATTGACAAGAGAGATGTGAGTCGATGGTATGAAGAAGGCGGAAGCAGCCAGCCGACTGAGCAGTCTCCAACCGTTCCATCTGAAGTGGAAATTGAAACCAAACTTCGCGATGGTTTGAAGACAGTGGTTGTAAAGTTGCATAATGAAAAATTTGCCCTTCATGACGGCTCAGTGGTAATAGCGGCCATCACCTCGTGTACCAATACCTCCAATCCCAACGTAATGATCGGTGCTGGATTGGTGGCCCAAAAAGCTCGTCAAAGGGGCTTGGATGTGAAGCCTTGGGTCAAAACCTCCCTTGCGCCAGGTTCAAAGGTTGTTACCGATTATCTGATCAAAGCTAACCTCCTTGACGACCTAGAAGCCTTAAGGTTTCATTTAGTTGGTTACGGATGTACTTCTTGTATTGGCAACAGTGGGCCTTTACCTAGGCATATCGCGCAGGCTGTGGAAGATAATGACTTAGTAGTGGCTTCAGTGCTTTCTGGAAATAGAAATTTTGAAGCAAGGGTACATCCCCAAGTTAAAATGAATTACCTGATGTCCCCCATGCTTGTGGTGGCCTACGCTCTAGCTGGAAGGGTTGATATCGATTTAAATTCCGAACCAGTGGGGTATGACCCTAATCTGGAGCCGGTGTATCTAAAAGACATTTGGCCTAGCAATGAAGAAATATTTGGCTTGGTAAGCCAAGTTCTTTCACCTAGCGATTTTGACAAGAATTACGGAGAAATTTTTGAGGGAAATGAACAATGGAAAAACCTGGAGGTACCAAAGGATCCGGTTTATCAATGGGATGAGAAATCAACTTATATCAAAGAGGCACCATTTTTTGATGGGATTTCTGAAGAAATTTCCGAACCTCAAGATATTAGAAGTGCGCAAGTTCTTTTAAAACTCGGAGATAGCATCACTACTGACCATATCTCCCCAGCAGGAGCGTTTTCGGAAGTATCTGCCGCTGGAAAATTCCTTTTAGAGAGAGGGGTTCCAAAAGCGAATTTTAATTCCTATGGGTCCAGACGTGGAAATGACGAGATTATGGTTAGAGGGACATTTGCCAATGTAAGGATCAAAAATGAATTGTCTTCAAAAGAAGGCGGATACACGATGCACATTCCAAGCGGGGAGGAGATGAATATTTATGATGCCGCACAGAAATATAAAGAGACCAACACTCCATTGATGGTATTGGCTGGTAAAGAGTACGGAAGCGGGTCCTCTAGGGATTGGGCTGCCAAAGGGACTAATTTATTGGGAGTAAAAGCAGTCATTGCGGAAAGTTACGAACGGATCCATCGAAGTAACTTAGTAGGTATGGGAGTAATGCCACTTCAGTATGTAGAAGGTGAAAATGCGGAAACATTAGGGCTTACCGGTAAGGAGAAATACTCAATTGAAAATATAGAAACAGGCTTGGAACTTGGTAAGAGGCTTTTAGTAAAGGTGGAGAGTGAGGATGGATCAAGAAAAAGTTTCGAAGTTGTAAGTAGGTTGGATTCTGGCATTGAAATTGAATACTTCAAACATGGAGGTATCCTGAATTATGTTTTTCGTCAGTTTTTACAGCGTGACAATGCTTAAGGGATGTTTTTTTATAAAGTTTATTGATATTTTAATTATTTAAAGGAGGTAAATCATGTTAAGGAAATTTTGCGGTGTAGCCCTATGCGCTATTGCGTTGAGTAGTTGTACATCAGATGACCAAAAAGACTATAACGAAGTCTTTGTCCCAGAAATCCTGGAAATAGCACCAGTGGAAAGAATTCAGCAGCTTGAAAGAATGAATTTTATTATGCATGAGGGTAAAACCCCACCTCAAGTGTCAGGATCATTTAAAGCCAGTCCCTATTATATGACTGCCAGTAATGAGCAAAACTGGACTTATCAATCAGGGGAAAGGGTAGAGGATTACTATTATAGATTTAGAGAACAAAATATGTCTGACCTATCTGTGGTAATGGACGTAAGAGGAGTGGATCCGGAGTTTGATAATATCGTTTATGATTCCCCGAATGAAAAAAGATACATGTCAGGAAACGGTAACAAGTTTTCCGCGTTTTCAATAGTGGAAAATTATTATGTTTATCATGAAAGAGACAGAATAGATACAGCAAGATTTAGAAGTCTAGAAGTAGTGAGTGCTGAAGTTTCGGATGAGGGTTTGAGAAACTATCAGTATGCTTTTGTAATGCTAGATAATTACGGGGATCCCCTTAACAAGCTGGCACAAAATGATGCTACCAGAATTTTTTATGATGGTGACCGATTAGCAGAAGCACATCCCTTTCATGAGGGAGAAATGGAAGATGACGAGCTTGGAGTGAGAAGAAAATTCAGGCCCTTGGAAAGACAGGATATAGATCAGTTTTAAAATTTTGAAACAAGCCACTTCGCAAGAGTGGCTTTTTTTAGTGTGCCGTGCATGGCAATCAACTAGGTGGTGAAAGTCCACTGTGGGGGTTTGTAATCGCCAACCACTAGCCAAGAGCAAGGGTGTCCACCGCGAGGTGGAATCTGAAGGAAGCTGGAGGCAAAACTCTGCCCCGAGGAACACGAACCTCATCAGGCATATCCGATGGGATGAGGCTGCTAAACAAGTCAAAGTCCAAAGATTACACGGACATCGGGGTGTAAATGAGTCGGGGACATGGAGTGAAAGTGGGTTGCCTTCCCACGGGAGGTCTCATGGACGTGCGGAAACGGAGTATGAAGCACGGAGTAAAGCTTGCCATGAGAAGTCAGCAGAAGCCATAGTAGGAATGGACATGAGCCATGAGAATCCATGGAGGTCTCACAATTTCCGAAGGGCTGAACCTTGCCGCTTGACAGTAAATGAATGTTACCGGTGTAAAGCTGTTAGATGCTCAAAAAGAGGCTCCTTATCATAAAAACAGGGCGGAACCCGAAGAATAGATAAGAGTGATATGAGTACATTGGACAACTGAAAACAACGTCAACACGTTCTCTTAGAGGATGTAAAGCAAGGAACCGCCGTATACCGAACGGTACGTACGGTGGTGTGGGAGGTCGAAACGGGAATTAATCCCGTTTCTCCTACCCGATTTGGGGATTAAAACCTTATTTTTATGCCTTTAAACCATTAAACCAATCTTAAATGAAAAATATAAATCCCACCCAAACACAGGCCTGGAAACAGCTTGACATTTTTGCTCAAAACAAACAAGAGCAAACCATTCAATCCCTTTTTGCCCAAAAGGATAGATTTCAAAAATACCATATTCAGTTCGAGGATATTCTGGTTGATTTTTCCAAAAACAGATTGGATGATGATATCTTCAAGGGTTTGCAGGAGCTTGCTGAGGAAGTTGACCTAAAGTCAGCTATAGAGGCGATGTTTACCGGTGAAGCTATTAATAAAACTGAAAACCGTGCTGTGCTGCACACTGCCTTGCGTAATCGCTCCAATTCCCCTATCGAGGTGGACGGTAAGGACGTGATGCCGGAGGTGAATGCTGTGTTGGAGAAAATGAAAACCTTTGCTGATAAAGTGGGGGCTGGACAGTGGAAGGGTTATACAGGAAAACCAATTAAGTCCCTTGTGAACATTGGAATCGGCGGTAGCGATTTAGGTCCCGTGATGGTGACAGAGGCATTAAAGGCTTATAAAAAAGAGAATTTGGAGATATTTTTCGTTTCCAACGTAGACGGAACCCACATGGCCGAAACTTTAAAAAAGGTTGACCCAGAAACTACCCTCTTTTTCATCGCCTCGAAGACTTTTACTACTCAGGAAACTATGACCAATGCACATACAGCAAGGGATTGGTTTTTGTCTATAGCAAAGGATAAGGCTGCTATTGCAAAGCATTTCGTGGCACTTTCTACTAATTCCAAAGCTGTAGGTGAATTTGGCATCGACACTGAAAATATGTTTGTTTTTTGGGACTGGGTAGGAGGAAGGTATTCCCTTTGGTCCGCAATAGGATTGCCGATTGCTTGTGCGATTGGTTATGACAACTTCGAAAAGCTACTTGAAGGTGCTCATGCCATGGACAAGCATTTCAGAAATGAGCCTTTCGAGAAAAACATTCCCGTCATCCTTGCCCTCATCGGAATTTGGAACACTAATTTCCTTGGTGCCACCTCTGAGGCAATTTTGCCCTATGACCAATATTTACACAGATTTGCCGCTTACTTCCAGCAGGGAAATATGGAAAGCAATGGTAAATACATCAGTCGGAACGGAGAAAAAGTCGAATACGGTACTGGCCCGATCATCTGGGGAGAACCAGGCACCAATGGTCAGCATGCGTTCTATCAATTGATCCATCAGGGGACTCACCTGATCCCATGTGATTTCATAGCTCCAGCAATTTCCCACAATCCTATCGGAGATCATCACATCAAATTGATGTCAAATTTCTTTGCCCAAACGGAGGCCTTGATGAACGGTCAGAGCTTGGAAAAAGTGATGAGTGAAATGGAAAAGACTGGCAAGTCAAAAGAAGAAATCTCTGTCATAGCCCCTCATAGGGTTTTTGAAGGAAACAGACCGACAAATTCAATCTTGGTTAAAAAGCTGGATCCATTTACCTTAGGAGCTTTGATTGCTATGTATGAGCACAAAATCTTCACCCAAGGTGTTATTTGGAACATTTTCAGTTTCGACCAATGGGGAGTAGAGCTTGGTAAAGTTTTAGCCAAGGAGATTCTTCCTGAGTTGGAAAGTGAGGGTAACATCGATTCCCATGACGGTTCTACAAACGGTCTCATCAACGCCTTCAAGGAAATGAGGAAATAAATATAAAAAAAGTCTTGCAGCGGATCTGCAAGACTTTTTTATTTCTCTTTTAATAAAAACCTAATCGCATCATTAAATTCCCTTGCCCAATACCACTCTTTGTGCTCCCCATCTTCATGGATTTTAGAATAATATTGACTTTTGGTTAAGTGGGAATTAAGCGTGGAATCCACCTTTTTTTGATCTTCAGGAAAGTTTATTTCTCCATAGACCTCCTTTGCTCCACTGATCATATAGATCCTTGACCTCGGCTTGATTTGAGAAAGGTAATATTGATCCATAGTTTGAGGGTTGAACCAAAAGGCAGGGGAGAAGACTCCTGCCATTGAAAAAATCTCAGGAAACTCAACCATTGCCTGTATGGAGATCAAGCCTCCTAGACTACTACCAAAGATTCCAATTCTTTCTTTATCAATATGAAAAGTAGATTCGATTTCAGGCATGACTTCTTCTACAATGAAATTTAGATAGTCCCTGCCTTTCCCAGAGGAATGATCAGGATTAAAAAACCAGGACAACTCGGCCATGCGTTTCTCTCCTCCATTAGCAATACCTACGACAATGAATTTAAGCCCCTCTTCCTCCAACTGCAATAGGTTGTTTTTTAAATCCCAAGTTCCCGCAAAAGCCAGAGAATCATAAGCCAAATTCTGGCCATCATGCATATAAAGCACAGGATAGGAATTGATTGAATCATAATCAGAAGGGATAGTGATCCAGACATCCCGCATTTCCCCCAGATGACTGCTGACAATTTTCCTATGGAAAGTTTCCTGAGACCAGCTATCAATAGCGATCAGCATACAGAGTATAGAAAAGAGGTATTTCATTATTTCAATAGGTTGCTTGAATTATGTTCAAATTTCAATACTAACCAACGCTAATTATCCGATTGTGTGGGTTGATTCACTGTCATTACAGACCTGCTAAGACAAAAGACAATTGAGTATTTATAGTTTTACTTCTCATGTAAAATATAATTACTCCTAAAAATACACCTTACATATAAGAAAAGTATGATTTTAGGACAAAAAGAAGGAAATTAGGCATCTGAAGAACCAATCTTATCAAACCTATTTGCCATGCGATTACTTTATCTATTATTATTACTTTTTCCCCTAGGCCTGTTTGCCCAAAGCTCATCTAGTACTTATATGGATGAATCGGGCATAATCAGATGGTCCGAGGATGATTCGGAAGTCCATGGATTCGGAGTCAATTACACAGTACCATTTGCCCATGCGTATCGGACGGCGGAAAGGTTAGGGATTAATCAAAAAGAAGCCATAGATAATGACCTTTATCACTTTATCCGCCTTGGCTTTGATCTTTATAGGGTGCACGTATGGGATACGGAAATTAGCGACTCTTTGGGGAATCTTCTGCAGAATGAACACCTCGACCATTTTGACTACCTCATACATCGTCTAAATGAATTGGAGATTAACTATGTGATTACTCCAATTGCCTTTTGGGGCAATGGTTGGCCGGAACCAAATGAGGATACACCTGGGTTTTCGGAAAAATATGGAAAGGATGAATGCTTAACCGATCCAAACTGTATCAAAGCGCAGGAAAATTACCTAACACAATTTATGAACCACACTAACCCCTACACGGGAATAGCTTATAAAGCTGATCCTCGTTTAGTTGCCGTGGAGGTCAGCAATGAACCCCATCACAGTGGGGAAGCTTCCGAAGTGTATGAATTTGTGAAAGGTATGGTTGACGCGATCAGGGCTTCGGGTACGGAGAAGCCGATATTTTATAATGCTAGCCATGGTACTCACTTTATCGACAAGTATTTTGAAGGAGGAGCGCAAGGCGGGACTTTTCAATGGTATCCAACGGGCCTTGGCTATAAGAAAGAAATTCCAGGAAATTTGCTTCCAAATGTAAATGACTACAATATCCCTTTCTCGGAGGCATTTGATAGACATACCGGTGGAAAGTTGGTGTATGAGTTTGACGCTGCCGATGTAGGAAGGACATATATCTATCCTGTAATGGCAAGATCTTTCAGAACAGCTGGAATCCAGATCGGGACGCATTTTTCTTACGATCCTACTTTTATGGCTGATGTCAATACTGAGTATGATACGCATTACATGAATTTGGCCTATACTCCAGGTAAAGCCATTTCCCTTATGATTAGCGGTGAGGTTTTTAGAAATGTACCTATGGGGACCGATTTTGGGAAATATCCAGATAATTTAGAATTTGATGATTTTAAAATTGACTATCATTCAGATTTAGCTCTTTACAATTCGGAGGAAAAATACCTTTATACCAATTCGCATGATGTGGAACCGAAAAATTCAAATCAACTCCAGCAGATAGCTGGGGTGGGTAACAGTCCCTTGGTGAAATATGGTGGGACTGGAGCCTATTTTTTAGACAAACTGGATGAGGAGAATTGGAGGCTGGAAGTAATGCCTGACGCAATTTGGGTAGAGGATCCATTTGGAAGAAATAGCCCAAACAAAATTCTCGCGGTGATCAATTGGGACAAGCATCCCATAAATGTCAATCTTTCTGAGTTGGGTGAAAATTTCCAAATCAAAGGGATCAATGAAGGAAACTATGTGGATCTCAAAGCACGTGGAAAGACATTTGATATTGAACCTGGAACCTATATAATTCAAAGTGCCAACTCCTCAAAATCTTGGAAAGCCGAGGATGAATTTGGAAAAGGTAAGCTTGGGGATTTTTACGCTCCTGAGAAAACCGTTGAAAAACCCTATTTGGTGCATACTCCCGTGCAAGCTACCTCGCTTGATCAGCCTTTGAAAATTGAATTGAGATATGTCGCTTCAGAAAAACCCGAATCCATCAAAATCCTCCCTGGATTCAGAGATCCTATTGAAATGGAGGAAATAAAGGCTTATCATTACAAAGCGGAAATTCCAGCAGACTTATTATATGAAGGCCTATTTGAGTACTATATTAAAGTAGAAGGCCAGGATGACACGAATGTAACCTACCCAGCTAAAAGGGAAGGAAGTCCATCCGATTGGGATTTTTACAATCGTGATTCTTACCAGGTCAAAATTACACCAGCTGAATACCCCATTCATCTTTTTGATGCAAAGTCAGATTCAGAATGGTTGGTAAGACAGTGGAGAGAAGGTTTTCGATTGGCCCCCACAGAGCATGCGTCGGAATTTGAATATCAAATGCCGATTGAAAGTTTATTTGTAGAAGACCCTGAAAACCTGAATGCGGAACCGATTTATGACTATAGCTTCAAGCATTACATCTTGGATGCTATCAAGGGAAGGAGAGAGGACCTTTCGGGCAAATCGACTTTGGTTATCAAAGGTAGGTCTTTGGAAGAAAACCCGCTGAAAATTCAAGTGGCTTTTGTGCTGGATGATGGAAGTTCTTATGGAGGTATGATAGAAATTGAAAGCGAAATCGGAGAGTATAAGCTTGATCTGGAGTATTTAAATCCCGTAAAAACCGTCACGCTTCCAAGGCCATATCCCAGCTTTCTTCCCTATCATTTTGAGCATAATCTGCCTGAAGACTTCGATATTAGTCGAGTGGAAAGTTTGCAGTTTTCTATTGGACCAGAACTTTCGGAAGAAGAAAAGCAGCAATCTTTTGGATTAGGGTTGATTTCCATCAGGTTGGAATAGTCAGTTTTTCTTCATTTCATCCATTATATCAGAAAAACCAGAAGCTATCACGGCTGCCGAAAGACCAAACAGCATGATAGCCATAAAGGCTATTAGGGAGACGATGATCCTTCCTAAAATGGTCATCGGGGCAATTTCCCCGAATCCAACGGAGGAGATAACTCCCATCACCCACCACATGGTTTTGGGAATGCTTGAGAATGCATCCGGTTGGGTGCTATTTTCGGCATAATAGAGCAATATGGAGGATAAGATCAGGAAAAAGAAAGTGAACAGGCTGAAAATAACCAAAAAGCTTATCCTCTTTTTATAGACCTTGTACATAAAGTCAAGTGAATCAGTAAATCTTACAAGGCGTAGGATTGTGAATATGCGAAAAATTCGCATAATTCTAAAAAAGCGAAGATCCAACCCGAGAAATGGAAGGTAAAAAGGCAAAATGGCCATTAAATCAATGACCATCATTGGAGAAGTGGCAAACCTGAAATTACCTAAAGGTGCCTTGGGGTAATCAGGATGGAGGTTGCCTGTCCAAACCCTTGCCAGATATTCAAGGGTAAAAACCAAAATGCTGAAAACTTCGAAACCGTCAAATAACCCTGGCCACCAATCATAGATAAAATCTACGGAGCGGAGGATAATCACCAAGACATTCAAAAAAATAAGAGTAACGATGAACACATCCACCCACCAATTGGCTGACCCTGAGTGATCAGGGGGAGAAAGTAAGTGATATGTTTTTTTCTTCAGGCTGTTCATGGGTGAAAAAGTGAGTACTGCCCATTCCTATTCGATAAAATATTGAAGCAGGCTATAAAGGAATAATTTGCAAAATCAGAAAATAGCTATTAATATTCCTACTTGTATAAAGCCAAAAGCGACTCAAAAGTTTTTTGGTTTGTGTACCTTGATCGGGTTCGGAATTTCAAAAATCATTAACATTTAGAAAATCAATCAAATAAAGTGGGTGAATTTATAGTCAATTTCAGTAATTGGATTTGGGATACCCCCATGCTCGTCTTATTGATGGGTGGGGGATTAATTTTGTTGGCCTATTCAGGCTTTTTGCCTTTTCGAAAATTAGGCCATGCCATGAAGGTGGTGAGGGGGAAATACGATGACTCTAACATGCCTGGTCAGATCACATCCTTTCAGGCACTTTCGGCCGCTATTGCAGCTACTGTAGGACTCGGCAATATAAGCGGAGTTGCCATAGCCATCAACATGGGAGGGCCTGGCGCCATCTTTTGGATGTGGGTATCAGCTTTCGTGGGGATGGCCACCAAATTTTTTACCTGTAGTCTTGCTATTATGTATAGGGGTAAAGATTCTGCTGGGGTGATTCAAGGGGGGCCTATGTATGTGATCGAAGAGGGCATGGGCCGAAAATGGAAATTTCTGTCCATCATCTTCTGCATTGCGGGTATATTGGGCCTTTTGGCCATTTTCCAAGCCAATCAATTGACTGCTACTTTCAGGTTTGTAATCTTGGAGCCGGCAGGATTGGACGCTGGAGCTCCAACAAGATGGATCATCGGGATTACCATGATGGTGATTGTCGCTGGAGTGATTTTGGGGGGTATCCAAAGGATTGCTTTAGTGGCATCTAAGTTGGTTCCATTTATGGTGGGACTATATTTCGCTACTGTTTTATTAATCGTATTCAAATACATTAATAATGTGCCTTCCATGCTGTGGCTAATCGTGGAGGACGCCTTTACTGGCAACGCTGTGATGGGTGGTGCTGTAGGAGCTGTGATTGTGACAGGAGCGAGAAGGGCAGCTTTTTCCAATGAAGCAGGTATAGGAACTGCCCCAATGGTTCACGGAGCATCCAGAAACAATGAACCAGTTAGAGAAGGCCTTATCGCTATGCTGGGTCCATTCATTGATACTATAGTAGTCTGTACTTTGACCTCGTTGGTGATCCTTCTGACGGGGGTTTGGCAAACCACTGAAAATGACGGAGTGAGATTGACCTTGTCGGCATTTGAGATGGCCCTGCCAGGATTTGGAAAATATTTGCTTATGGTTGCAGTGTTGGTTTTTGCCTTCTCGACCATGTTTACTTACAGTTATTACGGTCATAAATGTTTTAATTACCTCTTTGGAGCTAAAAGAGCCGATTATTATAATTATTTTTACTTAATAACCATTGTAGCTGGTGCTGTGGCTTCTCTTGAAGTGGTTATCAGTTTTGTGGACGGTATGTACGCTATCATGGCGATTCCGACCATGATCTCAGCCATCTACCTTTCACCAAAAGTCAGGGCAGCCACCAAGGATTATTTTAAAAGGATGAAAAAACTGGATGTATGAAAATCTTGATCGCACCGAATGCATTTAAAGGTACCATGAAAGCTCATGAGGCTGCTGAAATCATTCGAACTGCGATCAAAGAAAATCATCCGGAACATGAAATAAAAATATGTCCCATTGCCGACGGAGGTGATGGGACATGTTTGTTAATGACCCAGGCTATGGGGCTCGAAAAAAAGGAAATGCTTGTCTTAGATCCACTGGGAAGGCCCATCAAAGGTTTTTATGGTTGGGATGGGCCTAACCAAAAGGCTTTCGTGGATGTATCGACCGTCTCAGGGGTGGGCTTACTCAAAGCTGAAGAGAGGGACCCTTTTACCTCCTGTACTTATGGAACTGGAGAACTGATTCGGACTGCCTATCAGAATGGGGCAAAAGAAATTGAGTTGGGGTTGGGAGGAAGTGCCACCATTGATATGGGGGTGGGAATACTCAAAGCACTAGGATTCAATTTCCTCAATCAGTGGGGAAGGGAAGTGGCCATGTTTTCACCTTATTTTTTGGACAAAATCAAACTCATCCAAAGACCCCTTGAAAAATTTGAATTAAAATTTACCTTACTTTGTGATGTTGATAACCCATTCCAAGGGACGGAAGGAGCGGTGCCTGTATTTGGTCCCCAAAAGGGCCTTGAAGCGGAAGGGTTAGAGGAATTGCAGAATATAACCAACCGTTTTTTCGAACTTCTCCAAGATAAAAGTCCATTTGACCTGGAAGATAAACCTGGTTATGGAGCTGCTGGTGGGATTGCAGTTGGTCTGAGCGCCTTTTTTCTTACAGACTTAGTTAGTGGCCCTAAATATTTCTTTTCAAAAGTAAATATGGAAGATAAGGTAAAATGGGCAGACCTTGTTATCACCGGGGAGGGCCGCTATGATCTGCAGTCCGCAGCGGGAAAGGGAAGCTACAAACTTATGCAATTGGGGAAAAGCCATTCGAAACCAATTTACCTTATCACTTCTGGGGATGTTCCGGGGCCTGGCTTTGAGGAAACAATATTTCTTCCCCCGCTTCCTGAAAAAGGAGACAGCGATTCGGCCAAAAAGTTTTTGTTTGAAGCTGTAAAGAATTTTTTTGAAAAATGAAGTGAGATACCAAAAACTAAATTTCCGATGTACGAATAAAAAAAGGTCTCCGAACCGGAAACCTCTTTTTTAACATAAGCCCTTATTAAATGTATTGAAAACATGAATGCATGTTCAATTCTTTATACGTAGAGAAGGAGCCAAACGCTACAATAGTTTCAATTAAAACCGTTAAAAAATCTTAACTACTTGATAAAGTAAACTTCAGCGATCTTTTCGCCCTTGATTTTGTAGATGGCAATGGCTTTTGTCGGCTCTTCCCCACGCACTCTCGTAACTTCCTCTTGATCAATTACGGTGTTGCCTTGTACGATCCTGTTGATCAGCTTGCAGTATAGGTCAGGGGTCATAGCAAAATACCTAGCGTAATTTTCCCGCATTTTTTCTTTTCCTTCATATAGCAAGGTTTCTGGAAACTGAAATACCTTTACATCATCGCTATAGGGGGTTAAGAAAGCATCAATATCCCGATTATTGTAGGCGTCCAACTGTTCCTGTGCCAATCTACGACCGGTGCGCTCTTCTTGGTTCAATTCCCTTAACTCTTCCTGTGCCATTAAAGGCAAGGAAAATCCAAAGGCCATCATCAATAGTATAAATCTTTTCATGTCTATATTTAATTTTTAAAGTATTTTACGAATTTACCAGCAAAAGTTTGCCTATATGGTTAGAAGACTCCAGCAACTCATGTGCGGCCGAAGCTTCTGCCAATGGGAAAGTCTTAAATATCACTGGCTTTATTTTTTCATGGAAAAAAGGCCAAATCTTCTCTCTAAGTTTATCAGCAATTTTTCCTTTATATTCAATTGTTTGAGGCCGTAGGGTAGAACCCGTCAAGACAAGTCTTTTTTTCATGATCTGAATTAGGTCCACATTAGCATCTTTGCCTTTCATGGCATTGATCATGACGATTCTGCCAAAAGGATTCATCAACGCAATATTTTTGGGAGTATATTCCCCGCCAATCATATCCAGCACAATGTCAACACCTTCAATTGATCCAGAGTTTTTCACCTCCTGTTCAAAATCCTGAGTTTTGTAATTTATGGCCAAGTCAGCTCCAAGGTCAATACAAGCCTGACATTTTTCATCCGTGCCAGCAGTGACTACCACTTTTCCTCCCATCGCCTTAACTATCTGTATAGCCGTCACGCCAATACCACTACTTCCTCCGTGGATTAAAACCGTTTCTCCAGATGTAAATTTCCCGATATCAAACACGTTGTTCCAAACCGTGAAAAACGTCTCCGGAAGAGATGCCGCCTCTTCCAAAGTAGCGCCGGCAGGAACTGGCAGGCATTGCTTCCAAGGAGCGCAGACATACTCCGCATAGCCTCCCCCTGATATTAAGGCGCATATTTCTTGGCCTATAACTTTCTCCGAAACATTCTCCCCAACTTGCTCAACAATTCCAGCTACTTCCAGTCCCGGAATATCTGCAGGTGCATCTTTTGGGGCGGGATACCTGCCTTTGCGCTGTGCAATATCGGGCCTGTTAATTCCAGCTGCTTTCACACGAATAAGGACCTCACCCATTTTGGGGATGGGCTTGTCTTTCTGCACTAATTGTAGAGCTTCCGGACCTCCTGGCTTAATTATACTTATTGCTTTCATATTTCTATAGCTAAAACGAGAGACTTAAAGATAAGAAAATTACCCTTAGGGCAGACTATAGACCTATTCAGTTGCAGATTACGTGAAATCAATCATTCGTTTGTGTATATTCATTGAAATATCAATTAAAATTCGTTATATAGGTTTTTGTGAAAATAATGGTCATTTATTTGTGGAATTTTCAAAATATATGATATTTTTTTATTGATTATTCAACAAATAAGGCGGTAAGTGATTATGGGTAGTGATGATATTTTGTATTTTTAACCTATTACCAGCATATTAATTGTCAGATACGTGATAAATAATATATTTGTTAAAGTAAACTAACACTATTAATCCACTCAATATGGAACAAATCTTTACGTATGCGGTCCCAGCGATGGGTATTATCGGTCTAATCGTGATGGCCATAAAGTCTGCTTGGGTCACCAAACAGGACTCCGGAGATCAAAACATGATAGAGCTTGCTGGACACATCGCCAGGGGAGCTATGGCTTTCCTCAAAGCTGAATGGAAAGTTCTCATCTATTTTGTCATCATTGCAGGTATTATCCTCGCATGGTCCGGAACCTTGGTTGAAAATTCAAGTTGGATCATTTCCATCTCATTTGTAATTGGAGCTGTACTTTCAGCATTTGCAGGTTATGTTGGGATGAACATTGCTACCAAGGCTAATGTAAGAACCACCCAGGCTGCTAAGACTAGTTTGAGGAAAGCTCTTCAAGTATCCTTTACAGGTGGTTCCGTTATGGGACTTGGGGTTGCAGGCTTGGCTGTCCTTGGGATGGGCTCCTTATTTATAGTATTTTATCATATGTTCGTCCTTTCCGTAGGGGGAGATGTTAATGGAATGGAGATGGAAACTGCCTTGGAAGTTTTAGCTGGTTTTTCTCTTGGCGCTGAATCTATTGCCCTTTTTGCTAGGGTAGGGGGCGGTATTTATACCAAAGCTGCCGATGTGGGCGCCGACCTGGTAGGAAAAGTGGAGGCTGGAATTCCAGAAGATGATGTAAGAAACCCAGCCACTATTGCGGATAACGTTGGAGATAATGTGGGGGATGTAGCCGGTATGGGAGCTGACCTTTTTGGTTCTTATGTGGCTACTATTTTGGCATCCATGGTTTTAGGTCGTGAGATTATTTCCAATGACAACATGGGCGGGATTGCTCCAATCTTGTTGCCTTTGGTGATTGCGGGTGTTGGACTGTTGTTTTCCATCGTGGGTACATTCTTCGTTAAGATCAACAAAGAAACAGACAGCGTGCAGGCAGCCCTTAATATGGGCAACTGGGTTTCCATTTTGTTGACCGTTGGTGCTTCCTATTTTATAATTGACTATATGTTGCCAGCGGGGGAACTGAATCTGGTAAGAAACCCTGAGGTTACGTTTACCAAAACTGGTGTATTCGGAGCAGTGTTTATTGGTTTAGTTGTGGGAGCACTGATGAGCATCATCACGGAATACTATACTGCTATGGGCAAACGACCTGTAAATTCTATAATAAAACAATCCTCTACCGGACATGCTACCAATATTATCGGCGGATTGTCAGTAGGTATGGAGTCTACTGTACTTCCTATACTTGTATTGGCTGGTGGTATTTACACTTCTTTTCTAGCGGCCGGACTTTATGGAGTTGCCATTGCGGCAGCAGGGATGATGGCAACCACAGCCATGCAGTTGGCAATCGATGCTTTCGGACCGATTGCTGATAATGCAGGTGGTATCGCAGAAATGTCCGGACTTCCAAAAGAAGTGCGCGAAAGAACAGATATCCTAGATGCGGTGGGTAATACTACGGCTGCGGCTGGTAAAGGCTTCGCTATCGCTTCAGCAGCATTAACCGCTTTGGCATTGTTTGCAGCTTATGTAGGACTTGCTGGAATTAATTCAATTGATATATATAAGGCAGATGTATTATCAGGCCTTTTTGTGGGGGCAATGATTCCGTTTATCTTTTCATCGCTCTGTATTGCGGCTGTGGGTCGAGCGGCCATGGATATGGTAAACGAAGTTAGAAGACAGTTTAAAGAGATTCCTGGGATTATGGAGTACAAAGCCAAGCCGGAGTATGACAAATGCGTGGAGATTTCTACCAAGGCATCCATACGAGAAATGGTAGCACCTGGGGCAATTGCTCTTTTAGTGCCAATCATAGTAGGATTTGCATTTGGGCCTGAAGTGCTAGGTGGGCTTTTGGCTGGAGTGACCGTGTCGGGCGTATTGATGGGTATTTTTCAAAACAATGCAGGGGGAGCTTGGGATAATGCTAAGAAGTCTTTCGAAAAAGGAGTTGAAATTAATGGTGAGATGTATTATAAAGGATCTGAACCTCATAAGGCCTCTGTCACTGGGGATACTGTGGGGGATCCGTTCAAGGATACCTCTGGTCCTTCTATGAATATCCTCATTAAACTCATGTCAATTGTTGCCTTGGTGATCGCTCCGCACATTTCTATTAATCCTCATCACAACCTTCCCGATGATGCGGTGATGGCTATTGAAGTGGAAATGGAAACTGTAGCAAAAACACTTGAAGTAGTAAAGCCTTAATTTGATATTCTTTGCTAGAAATGCCGATGGAAAAAGGAAACCATCGGCATTTTTTTTAAATTTAATAAAATATTCTTCCCATGAGATTTCCGAATATTTTCAATAGAAAATCAAAAAAGATCCAATTCTAAAATTTTTTATACTGAAAGTATGACATAATTAAAAATTTTGTATTAGTTTTTGTCATTATCATTTTTGTAATTTAAATCTACCATTGGTGTAATGCAAAGGATTTTTGATGGGAATGTTTGAAAATCTTAAAAAATTAACCAAAATTAGGATCTAATTCTTAAAGTTTATTAAAATCGAAAAAAGTTAGCTGTATCTTTTTATCAGCTTTAGGGATTTTTTGACCGGTTTTTAGCCATCCTGATTCAGGGTAAGTATCTAAACCTTTAACTTCAATTTTAAATATTTTAATTTATGTTACACCCAAAATTTACAAGTAAATGACGCAAAATTGTACAAAATCAGTCTTTTTCCTGATGCTGTTTTTGCTGGCCATACCCACGTATGCCCAGATTTCAGTAACAGGGAAAGTGACCTCCCAAGAGGATGGTGGACCTTTGCCGGGAGTGAGTGTACTGGTCCAGGGTTCTACCACTGGAGCGGTAACGGATTTGGATGGTGAGTATACTATCGAGGTGCCTTCTGGGGACGTCACCTTGGAGTTTTCCTTTATTGGTTTTTCCCGGCAACGTGTCCAAGTAAGGAATAGAAGTGAATTGAATGTAGTGATGGTGCCAGATATAGCTCAGCTTTCTGAGGTAGTAGTGACGGCCTTCGGTATAGAACAGGAGAAAAAGGCTTTGGTGTCGGCTACTCAAGAGGTGAAAGGTAGAGAGCTTGCACTTTCCAGAGAGCCTAACATGGTGGATGCCTTGAATGCCAAAGTCGCTGGTGTACAGGTGACTCGTCAGGGAGGGTCCGCCGGTGCTGCTTCCAGTATTGTCATCAGGGGCATGTCTTCAATCTCCGGAGAAAACCAGCCGTTGTTTGTAGTCGACGGTATTCCGATTAACAACGAATACAGAACGCGGTCAAGATCATCAGGGGTCGATGCTCCAAACAGGGCCATTGATATCAATCCTAATGATATCGAATCCATGAACGTACTTAAAGGTCCTGCAGCTACCGCACTTTATGGTATACAAGCTGCGAGTGGTGTGGTAATCATCACCACCAAGAAAGGTTCAAGATCTGATACGCAAAACCTATCAGTAAACTTCAGTTCAAACACAGGTGTAGATAGAATTATGCAAAACTTCCCTGCTCAAATGACTTATGCTCAAGGGGATAGAGGCGTTCACGGAACAACCACATTCGGACATTTTGGACCTCCATTATCGACATTGAGATTCAATGGTCAAGATACCCACCGAGATCCAAGAGGTTTATTGGTGGATATGAACGACCCATCTGCAACCAACCAAATGATGGACCCGGTGAACAACCAGGATGTGTTTTTTCAGGATGGTTTGACCTTGGATAATAGTATAAGTGTATCAACCGGTAACAAGCATAGCTCTTTTTATATTTCAATGGGCGATTTTAGCCAAACTGGGATTATCCCTAACAATAAATATAACAGAAGATCCTTCAAGGTAACCGGTGAGTCTTCATTAACTGAAAAATTGAGAGTAACCGCTTCCGCTAACTATGTGCATTCTACAAGTACGAGATTCGGTAGAGGTGACAATTTTGCCGATGTGGTGCAGGGTTCATTCAGAACACCTCCAAGTTTTGATAACAGTCTTGGTCATTTGAGACCGGATGGCGGACAGAGGTCTTTTAGAGATAACTCTCCAGACAACCCGTTCTGGACGGTAAATAACAACCCTTACGAAGATGAAGTAAATAGAATTATTGGTTTTATTCAGGCCAACTATGATCCTTTGGATTGGTTGAACATCATGTATAGAATTGGTACTGATGTATCTTCAGATAAAAGAAACCAGCAATGGGCAGTAGGTTCCTTCGGTGGTGACGCTCTTCCAGGCGGTAGAGTGCAGGAAACGACTTACAATGACAGATTACTGAACTCTGACCTAATCATAACTGCCAACACCCAGTTGGGTGAGGATTTTAATCTTCAGGGGATGGTAGGACAGAACTTCTACTCCAGATCTTATAGAATGCAGTTCTTTGACGGTAGAAACCTGGCAATTCCTGGCCTTTACCGTATCACCAATGCGCAGACCAACCTTGTGCAGGATCAGTTCACTGAATTAAAGCAAACCGCAGCCGTATTCTCTAGAGTTTCTGTGGATTTCAGAAATTATGCTTTCTTGGAAGCAACTGGAAGAAATGAATGGACTTCAACCTTGTTGCCTCCAAATAACTCGTTCTTCTATGGTTCCGTGGGTACTGGTTTTGTATTTACAGAAGCATTTAATTTAGATCAAGGCTTTTTCAGCTTTGGTAAATTAAGAGCGTCTTACTCAGAAGCAGGTAGAGATACCAATCCTTATAGAGACCAGACTTACTTTGGAAGATCATCCATTAGCGGAGCATGGGGTGGTGGACTTGTATTCCCGCTTCCATCAGGTGTAGGTGGGGTTCAACTTGCCGGTCTTGCTGGTAATCCAAACCTTCGTCCAGAAAGGAATAAGACTTGGGAATTCGGTGGTGAATTCAGATTTGCCGAAAACAGACTTGGCTTGGATGTGACTTACTATAGAGAAAGAAACGTTGACCAAATCATCGCGGTGTCTGAGCCTGGAAGTACAGGTTTCTCCTCCAGATGGATCAACGCCGGTACTATCGAAAACAGAGGTTGGGAGATCGTAGCCAATGCCTCACCATTAGTAGGTGACTTCAAGTGGGATATCGTAGCTAACTTTTCTAGAAACAGAAACGTGGTATTGGATCTTCCAGTGGACCGTTATGCCCTTGCTGGCTTTGGTAACTTGAGACCATCTTTGGTCGAAGGTCAACCTTATGGTATATTTATGGGGACAGGTTTTTTAAGAGATGACCAAGGTAACAGGATCATCAATGAAAACGGTTATCCTCAGCGAGTGCTTCCTTCAGATGAAAACCCATCTGGTGACATCATCATAGGTGATCCTACTCCAGACTTCCTCTTAGGATTGAGAAACAACCTTTCTTACAAAAACTTCCTATTGACTTTCCTTTGGGATATCAGAGTGGGTGGTGATGTGGCAAATGTTACAGCCAACTGGATGAGAGCACAAGGTGTAGGTGCTTTCACTGAGGATCGTGGTAGCCAGGTGATCTTCAGAGGTGTCAAAGGGGACGGTTCTCCAAACGACATCCCAGTGGTGATCGATGATGCGAGATACTACAACAACACTACCGGTAATAGGGATATCGCCGAAAGATTTATCGAAGACGGTTCTTGGGTTAGGTTGAGAGATATCACTTTGACTTATCAGGTACCTTCGGCAATTGCCAATAGATTGAAAATGAGAAATCTTGATGTTAGTTTGTACGGTAGAAACCTATTGCTCTTCACTGCCTATACGGGTGTGGATCCTGAGACAAACCTTGCGGGACCTAACTCTTCAATCGGTGTGGATGCCTTCGGTACGCCTACCACAAGATCAGTTGGTATCAACTTGTCAGCTCAATTCTAATTTTCATTTCAAAAAAGAGATCAAATGAAAGCAATAAAGAAAAAAATTATAAACGGCTTGGCAGGGGCACTCCTTCTTTCTACTGCAGGTTGTGATTTGCAAGAAGCAAATGTCAACCCAAATGCAGTAACTGAGGTTGGCGTAAACGTCCTTCTTCCCGCCACACAGGCCAATATGACGTGGGCCGTAGGGGACTTTACTTCCCAGGCTACAAGCATCTTGGTGCAATACATGACTGGTACTCTGAACGTGCAGCAAAACGTAACCTTTTATGCTTACGTTCCGCCAAACTTCAACACTCCTTGGAACCATTTTTATAATGGCGCCTTGATAGACTTGAAAAACATAATCGATCTTTCAACCGAAAATCAGGCTTTCCATTATAGAGGCGTAGCCAAAATCCAATCCGCCTTGCTGATGGGTTACTTGGTTGACCTTTGGGGAGATGTGCCTTATTCTCAAGCATTGAATATCGATGAGTTCCCTCAGCCGGCATATGATTCCGGAGAGCAAATTTATGAGGAGATTTTCCGTCTATTGGACGAAGGGATTGCTGATCTTCAGGGTGAAAGCTCCACATCTCCTGCAGCCAATGATTTGGTGTACCCAGCTGGAAACGAAGGCGCTTGGAGAAGCACTTCCCTTCCTAAATGGATCAAAGCAGCAAATTCATTGAAAGCCAGATACCACAATCACCTGAGCAAAGTGGATCCGCAAGGTTCTGCTACCAACGCTTTGGCGGCAATCAATGCTGGTGCTTTCGAAGGAAACGCTGATGATTTAAACACTGTGTTCGGAAACGCTGCAGATGCTGCGGGACCTTGGTTTGGATTCCTTTTGGGTTCTTTCGGTCAAAATAACATTGCCGTGGCTCAGAGATTCATCGATTTGCTTGAAAACAGGGTAGGGCCTGGTCAAAATGACCCGCGCCTTCCTTATTTCATCGCGCCTAATTCTGCCGGGGAGTTTGTAGGAGCCTCCTATGGTGCTGCATCTATTCCTAGCAATGTGTCTATAGTTGGTCCTTACCTTAATAACGAATCGGCACCAACTAGCATCATGACTTACTCTGAGTTGAAGTTTATCGAAGCGGAAGCGAATCAGCGACTTGGGCAGTATGCATTGGCTGCAGAAGCCTTGAATCAAGCGGTGGCAGCTTCTCTTATGAGAGTGACAGGTGCTGCTGATCCAGCTTATATAGCTGAATTCGGATCCGAGACAGCTGCCTCAATGGAAGCCAATGGCCTGGAGAGGATCTTTATGGAAAAGCACATAGATATGTACTTGAAAACTGAGTCTTGGGCGGATTGGAGAAGAAGTATCCCTGCAGGAGCTGACGGTACCACCAGTGGTATACCATTCCTTGAACCAGCGGATGACAATTTTACCAATGACGTATTCCCAAGAAGATTCCTTTATCCAACTTCAGAATTGGACAACAACTCGGCGAATGTACCGACCGGTTCTCCAACAGTAAAAGTGTTCTGGGACCTATAATTTTAAACAAATGAAGATGAAAAAATATATAGCCATATTGACCATGCTGGTCATGGTCGGCCTAACCTCTTGTTTTGATGAATACGATGAGGGATATGACCTTTTAGGACGTGTCGCTTCGATACCAGTATTCACAGTTTCCAGCACTACAGCTGCCCCTGGGGCTGATGTTACAGCTAATTTTCGCTATTTTTCTGAGCATGAGCCTGTGACCGGGCTTCGCTTGATTGAGATAATAAGCGGAAACGAAACTGTGGCGGCTTCTAAGGATATCACAGGACACAACGTGAGGGATTCGTATGAAGATTCCTTTACTTACACTGTTCCGGCAAGTTTAGATCCAGGTACAGCGATCACTTTATGGATCGAAGTAGAAACAGCCAATGGACTTACTAATAGAGGTAGCATCAACCGAGTAGTGACGGTTGCAGAGCCAGCAGAATAATCAATAACCTTATATATAAAAAGACTTCCATATGCTGTGGAAGTCTTTTTTCTTTGCTAATAACCCAAACCAAGCATTATGCATTTGATCAAATATATTACTGGGATATTATCCTTTGTTTTAATTTTTACCTCCTGCCAGCAGTCAGATTCCGCCACAGAATCTTACGACCTACTTATCCAAAATGCCCAAATCATAGATGGAAGTGGAGAAGAAGCTTACCCAGCCAACGTGCTCATAAAAGGGGACGAAATCATCAAGATTGAAAAAGATCTAACTAAGACATTTGAAGCCACCAGAACTATCAATGCCAATGGAAAAATACTGGCTCCCGGCTTTATTGACACCCACACCCACGGAGATCCATTGCAGACTCCTGAATTCCCAAATTTTTTATCAATGGGAGTCACTACCATTTTCATGGGACAGGACGGTTCCAGCCCAAAGACCACTGACCTTGCAGCTTGGATGGATGAGGTGGATGCTGCCGAGCCAGGTGTAAACGTCGCCATGTTTGCAGGACACGGTACGTTACGAATGCTTTCGGGAATAGAGTACGACAAAACCCCTTCTGAGGAAGGATTTCAAAAACTTGATCAGCTGGTGGCTGATGCCATGAAAGCAGGTGCATTCGGGGTGACCACTGGTCTGGAATACAACCCTGGTTACCTTGCAGATAGAAATGAACTCGCCCGTGTGGCAAAAGTGGTGGGGGAACATGAAGGAATCATGATGAGCCACATGAGAAATGAGGATGACGATGCCATTGAGGAATCTTTGGATGAATTCCTTTCCCTTGCAGAGCATTGTCCTGTCCACGTTTCGCACATAAAAGTTGTCTACGCAAAAGGAGAGGAGCGAGCAATTGAGGTTCTTGGAGTTTTGAACCAAAAAAGACAAAGGGGACATACTGTCACGGCAGATCTATATCCATATGAGGCTTCATATACCAGCATTTCCATCCTTTTCCCAGAATGGGCCAAGCCACCGGCTGATTACAATGAGGTAGTGGCAAGCCGTGGAGATGAACTTTTAACGTACTTACGTAACCGTGTGAATTTAAGAAATGGACCCGAAGCCACCCTTTTGGGAACTGGGGAATACAAAGGAAAAACGCTTAAGCAGGTTGCCGAGGAAAAAGGAAAGGCTTTTGAAAGAGTCTTGATGGAAGACATTGGACCAGCTGGAACGAGCGCAGCCTATTTTGTCATGGACGAAACGGTGATGAAGGAGTTTATGAAAGACCCTTACGTTAACATCTGCTCTGACGGAAGTCTTACCGGCAATCACCCTAGAGGCCATGGCACATTTGCCAAAATAATCGAATCATATGTAGTCAACGAACCGGTACTCAAGCTGGAAGAAGCGATCCATAAAATGACGGGACTTGCCGCCAAAAATGTTAAATTACAAAATAGAGGACTGATCAGAGAAGGCTATAAAGCAGATATGGTCCTTTTCGAACCTTCCGAAGTCAAAGCCATCGCAACCTACGAAAATCCGGGCCAATTGGCCAAGGGGTTTGATCTAGTAATTGTAAATGGTAAAATTGCTAAAGAGGGAGAGGAGTTTAAAAACCGATCAGGAAAGATCATTAAGAAATAAACCATGAAAAAGCCTTTTATCAGTGTTATTGGCCTACTGGCTTTTTGGGCATGTAGCCCTGCTCCTCAGGAGCAAAAAGATTTAGAAACCCTGAAAGCGGAAATCACTGAGGAACTGTCCTCCGTGGAGGGAGATTTTGCGGTGGCCTTCAGATTGTTGGGGGGCTCAAATAAAGAGATCCTGATCAACGAAAAGGAAAACTTCCATGCGGCCAGCACCATGAAAACACCCGTGATGATCGAGGTATACAAGCAGGCTGCCGCCGGTATATTTCAACTGTCCGACTCCATCACCGTGCACAACGAGTTTAAAAGCATTGTGGACGGCAGTGCTTACAGTATGCAATTGGGTGTGGATAGTGAGGAGGAGCTTTACGATCGCATTGACAAAAAAGCCACCATCTATGACATCACTTACGCGATGATCATCAAGAGCTCCAATCTGGCTACTAACATTTTGATTGATCTGGTAGGAGCTGAAGAGACTACTGGATCCATGAGAGATATCGGAGCACCCGATATTATGGTCTGTAGGGGAGTGGAAGATCAAAAAGCCTTCGACCAAGGCCTGAATAATACCACTACAGCCTACGACCTTATGGTCATCATGGAAGCAATTGCCACCGGTAATGCTGTAGATGAGGAAGCCGATGCCCAGATGTTTGACATCCTGGCCGACCAATATTTCAAAGACCTCATTCCTGCCCATCTACCGGAAGATGTGGTGGTCGCCCATAAAACAGGCTTCATCACAGGCGTTCAACACGACTCCGGCATCATTAGGCTTCCTGATGGAAGACAATACGCTTTGGTTCTTTTGTCAAAGAATTTGGGTGATAGGGATGAAGGCAAAAGAGTGATGGCGAATGTATCGAAGATGATATATGATTATGTGTTGGCGCTAGATTAGGAACGTACCCTCACTTCATCATTCGGCGTTCATCATTCATTATTCATTATTATAAAAATGATGAATATCGAATTATGAATAATGAATAATGAAATAAAAATGAAGACCATAAACACCCATTTGACATGAAAAAAGCTCTTTTTATTTTCCTAGTCTTTTGCTTCATCACCAGCTTAAGCGCCCAGGACTTCACCATGGAACAGGTTACTGCCTATCCCTTTCCCTCCGAGCTGACCACTTCATCGGGCAGTGATAAAATGGCTTGGGCCTTCAATGAGCAAGGCAAAAGAAATATCTACGTCGCCCAGGGACCGGATTTTGAACCCCGAAAACTGACCAATTATGACAAAGACGAGGGCCAGGAAATCAGCAGTCTTCAGATCTCCGCTGATGGCAACTGGATCATATATGTAAGAGGAGGAGAGCATGGAGGCGGAAACGCCCATGTGTATGTCAATCCGACCAGTCTTCCCAACCCTCCAAAGGTGGAAATATGGAAAGTACCTTTCAGTGGAGGTGAGCCAGTGCTCATTGGCGAAGGCGACCAGCCCACACTTTCACCGGATAGCAAAAAGGTAGCTTTCATCCATGGAGGCCAAGCTTGGGGCGCAAACTTAGAAAATGATGAGCCTGCGAAAAAACTTTTCACCTCCAAAGGATCCACAGGTTCTTTGGAGTGGTCCCCTGATGGAGAAAAACTTGTATTTGTAGCCTCCCGTGGCGACCATGCTTTTGTGGGTATTTATAGGAATGAATCAACCTCAATAAAATGGTTAGCGCCGGCATTTGCCCGAGACCGTTCACCAAGATGGTCTCCCGAAGGTGATAAAGTTGTTTTTGTCCGCACCCCTGGTGGTGGAGGAGAACCGGACAGCCTGTTGGTTCAGCAACACCGCCCTTGGAGCATATGGACAGCCGATGTGGATTCTGGAGAAGGACAGCAAATCTGGAAGGCTCCCGAAACGCTGGAAGGTTCCGTTCCTACCACCCACGGTAGCTTCAACCTACATTGGGCTGGAAACGAAAATATCGTTTTTCTAAGCTATGAGGACGGATGGCCGCATCTTTACTCCATACCCGAAGATGGAGGCGTGGTTACCCAGCTGACAAAGGGTGACTTTATGCTCGAGCACATTACATTGAGCAAGGACGGTAAAAAAGCCATCTTCTCAGCCAATACCGGTTCTGCTCCAGAAGACCTGGACCGCAGACATATAGGAATGGTATCGGTGGATGAGGCTGATATGGAGTTGATGACTGACGGAGAGGGAATAGAGGCCTTCCCGCATTTTATGGGAGATGGAGATAAACTTGCTCTTTTCAGCGGGGATGCCCGGCAGCCATTGTTACCTGCAGTATTGGAAATCAGTAGCAAGAATCTGGATGTTCTAGCAAAGGATAGACTTCCGGAAGACTTTCCGACAGACTATTTTGTGGAACCCAAGCAAGTGAGTTTTGAAGCTCCGGATGGTGTAAAAGTTTACGGCCAGTTGTTTGAAAAAGAAGGCGGAGATAGCCAAAAACCAGCCGTGGTCTTTGTACATGGCGGACCTCAAAGGCAGATGCTGCTGGGGTGGAGTTATATGGATTATTATTCCAATACCTATGCACTCAACCAGTATCTGGCCAACCAAGGTTTTGTGGTACTTTCGGTCAATTTCAGGATGGGAATAGGCTATGGACATGATTTCCACAAACCTGAAGGAGCTGGGATTTCCGGTGCTTCCGAATATCAGGACGTGAAGGCTGCAGGCGAATATCTTGCCGCGCTTTCACAAGTGGATGAAAACAGGATTGGCGTGTATGGAGGCTCCTATGGAGGATACCTCACTGCCATTGCTCTAGGACTTGACTCGGATCTGTTTGCTGTAGGTGTGGATATCCACGGGGTACACAACAGGGACGGTTACATTAAAATCCCCGACGGAATTGAGCAGGCGCCTGATTTGAAAAAGGCGAGACAAACGGCCTGGGATTCTTCCCCAGTTGCTATGCTGGATAATTGGACTTCCCCAGTGTTGCTGATCCATGCCGATGATGACCGGAACGTGAACATCAGTCACAGTGTGGATCTGGCCAGAAGGCTGGAGCAGCGGAACATCCCCTACGAATACCTCGTCATCCCTGATGACACCCACCACTGGATGGTCTATTCGAATATGGTCAAAGTCAACCAGGCGACCGCTGATTTCTTGATGAAGCATTTGATGAAATAAAGAAAATAGGGACACAGAGTTTCTCAGAGTTTTAAAGGGAGTTTCTCAGAGTCTCCTTCGCGGCCAATTTCCTGCTCCCACTCTATTTAAACTCTGTGTCCTAATTTTGATTCAATTATATTATGTACAAATACCTACTTACCGCTTTAACCCTAATCATTACAATAAATGCCGAAGCCCAGCGTCTCAACAAGCGCCAAGTCAAGCTGATCTTTGATCGATCTGAGATTATGCAGGAGCATTTTGTCGGCTTTGTATTGTATGACCAAGAGAAAGGGCGGGTTATCTATGAGGAAAATGCCAACAAGTACTTTCTCCCTGCGTCCAACACCAAGTTGTTTACCCTTTATGCAGCACTTAATATGCTGGGCGACTCCATTCCGGCTTTGAGGTATGAGGAGCGAGGGGATTCCCTGATCGTCTGGGGGACCGGCGATCCGACTTTTTTGCATGAAAAGTTTGAGGACCAAAGAGCGTTTGAGTTTCTTAAAGGCCATGACAAGCAGATCTATCTTTCCATGGATAGGGACGGTGCGTCCGTTATGGAGCCGAGCAACTGGAGGGCAGATATCAATACTTTCCCCATTGCGGCCAATACTGCCCAGATTACTGGTGGACCGGAAGGCTTCAAATCTTTTCCATCCGTGATTTCACAATACATCAAGCCGGACAGTTCATTTGTAGCAGACCGATTTACCCTGAGAAGGGCCAAGGTGGGATATGAACTCAATTACCCTCTTCTACCAATTCCCGAAGAATTTGACAGCAAAGTTCTTTATTCCGTGGGAGCTGAACTTACAGCTGAACTACTTTCAGATACGCTAAAAAGGGAAGTGAAGCTCACCAACCTTGCCATGCCTGAAGAGGCCAAAACTTTATATAGTGTGCGTACTGACTCCTTACTAAAACACATGATGCTGCCCAGTGACAATTTTCTGGCGGAACAAATCTTGATGCTTTGTTCCTCTACCTTGGAAGGAGAAATGGGAATTAAAAATGCCATTGACCATAGTTTGGAAACCTTTATGGATGACCTTCCTGCTGAACCCAAATGGTCAGACGGTTCTGGACTTTCTAGATTTAACCTATTTACCCCAGAAACGATCATTGCATTGATCGGTAAGATTAAGGCTAAAGTAGGAGATGAGGAAAGGCTTAAAGACCTTATGCCTGTGGGCGGATTGAGTGGTACATTAAAGAGTGCCTATCAGCTTGACAACGGGGTGCCTTTCGTTTGGGCCAAAACAGGCACCTTGACTTATGCCCATCTCCAGAGTGGAATCTTGGAAACCCGTAAAGGGAAAAGACTAAGGTATGCTTTTATGAACAACAATTATGTTAGACCCACTTCAGAAATCCGCGAGGAAATGGTCCGCATCATGACCGAAATCCACGAAAGATTTTAATCTTTGGTCTTCCGTCTCCGGTCTCCCGTCTTCTCCATAGATTCCCTCTATCTGCCATAGATTTTAATAGTTAAGAAAGTAAGGTTTTATCTATTCCTTTTTGTAATTTTAATTGTATTCAAAAAGGCAATATAAATTTTACCACTTTATACTATGGAAAACAACAAAGACAGAAACACAGCCCCCGACACCCCTGTTTGGGATACCAATGAATCCAGCAGGTGCCCATTTTTAAGCGGAGCCGTAAGGTCCACCGCGGGCAGTGGAAACACCAACCGGGACTGGTGGCCAAACATGCTTAACCTGAAAATTTTGCACCAGCATTCTTCTCTTTCCAATCCCATGGGTGAAGATTACAACTACAGGGAGGAATTCAAAAGTCTGGACTTGAAAGCAGTAAAAGAGGATCTTACTAAGCTGATGACCGATTCCCAGGATTGGTGGCCTGCAGATTATGGCCATTATGGCCCATTTTTTATTCGGATGGCCTGGCATAGCGCAGGTACATACCGAATCGCCGACGGGCGCGGTGGCGCAGGTTCAGGATCCCAGCGTTTTGCCCCATTAAACAGCTGGCCTGACAATGCCAACTTAGACAAAGCCCGCCTTTTGCTCTGGCCGATCAAACAGAAATACGGAAAAAAACTATCATGGGCAGATCTTTTGATTCTGACCGGTAACGTTGCTTTGGAATCCATGGGCTTCCAGACTTTCGGGTTTGCTGGAGGTCGGGAGGACGTGTGGGAGCCTGAGGAGGATATCTATTGGGGTTCTGAGGGTGAATGGTTAGGTAATAAAGAGCGTCACGAAGGGGGAACCTTGGAGAACCCCCTTGGTGCCTCTCATATGGGGCTTATCTATGTCAACCCGGAAGGACCAAATGGCAATCCTGACCCAGTGGAAGCGGCCCATCATATTAGGGAAACTTTCGGCAGAATGGCTATGAATGATGAGGAAACTGTGGCTTTGATCGCCGGGGGACATACCTTCGGCAAAACTCACGGTGCAGCAGACCCAGGAGAATATGTGGGAGCAGAGCCAGCTGGCGCTGGTATTGCAGAAATGGGCTTGGGCTGGAAGAATACTTTCGGCAAAGGACATTCAGGAGATACCATTACCAGTGGTCTTGAAGGTGCTTGGACCACCTCTCCAACTCAATGGAGCAACAATTTCTTCGAGAATCTCTTCGGTTTTGACTGGGAATTAACCAAGAGCCCTGCTGGAGCACATCAATATAAGCCAAAAAATGGGGCGGGAGAAGGTACCGTTCCCGATGCACATGACCCAAATAAGAAGCATGCACCATTTATGCTGACTACAGATCTATCCCTTAAGATGGATCCAGCTTATGAGAAGATTTCAAGAAGATTTTTTGAAAACCCTGAAGAGTTTGCCGACGCTTTTGCACGTGCTTGGTACAAACTGACCCACAGGGATATGGGGCCGCTTTCAAGATATCTGGGTCCGGAAGTTCCGCAAGAGGAACTGATCTGGCAAGACCCGATTCCTGCCGTAGAGCATGAGTTGGTGGATGATAATGATATCGCTGGCCTAAAGGATAAATTATTGAATTCCGGGCTTTCTGTAGGCCAGTTGGTCACCACTGCCTGGGCTTCCGCTTCCACTTACCGTAATTCTGATAAGCGAGGAGGGGCTAATGGAGGCAGGTTACGTTTGGCACCACAGAAAAACTGGGAAGTCAACAATCCTGAAGAGCTATCCAAAGTCCTCAATGTAATTGAGAGTATCCAAAGGGATTTCAATGACAGCCAGAGTGGCAACAAAAAGGTTTCTGTTGCTGACCTGATTGTACTCGGAGGATGCGCAGCGGTTGAAAAAGCAGCCAAAGACGCTGGATTTGAGGTGAGTGTTCCATTCACCCCCGGACGTGCAGATTCCAGTCAGGAACAAACCGATGTGGAACAGTTTTCCATGCTGGAACCAAATGCTGATGGATTCAGAAATTACTTTGGTAACCACGAGCACGTATCTGCATCAGCTGAAGAAATGCTCATCGACCGGGCCCAACTGATGACCTTAACCGCTCCCGAAATTACTGTACTGGTAGGAGGGATGCGAGTATTAGATACCAATTTCGACCATTCCAAACATGGGGTGTTTACCGATCGACCAGGTCAATTGACGAATGATTTCTTCAAAAACCTGCTCGATATGAGAACTACCTGGAAAGCTACCACGGATGAAGACAAACTTTTCGTAGGAAGTGACCGCCGAACAGGGGAGGTCAAATGGACTGGTTCCCGAGTGGACCTGATCTTCGGTTCCAATTCAGAACTGCGGGCATTTGCAGAGGTTTATGCTTGCAATGATGGTCAGGAACGTTTTGTCAAGGACTTTGTGAAGGCCTGGGACAAGGTGATGAACCTTGACCGGTTTGATTTGAAGTAAGAAAGTTTAAGCTTGAAAATAAAAGGCACTTTGGAGACAGGGTGCCTTTTTTAGTTTTAAATTGGTCACAAAGTCGCTCAAAGTTCAAAAAAAGTCGCACGAAGTCTTCACGTGGTGTTCGTTGCGTATTTCTCAGCGGCGTTGCGTGAAACTCATTAATCTCAGGGACTAGTGTCCAATTTCACCACCATTTCCGCCACCCTTCTTCCCAGCCCCTCTGCTTTAATCAGAAAAACTTCCTGAACGGGCTTACCCGCAAATTCGCCCTCTCCGGTGATAGCAGAGGCTCCAAAAGCAGCCTCAGTCTCCTCGCCTCCGATGATGATCATGCCGTGGATAAGCATGGAGTGGATGATGTTGAGCATCACCAGTTCCTCCCCGATGGAGATGCCGCCTCCTGTAGCAAAAGCAGCCCCAATTTTGTCTTTCATTGGCCGGGCCTCAAACGGCCAGGAATTGATGAACTCCTGCACTGCGGGTGCTATATTGGCATTATAGACAGGCGAGCCTAGAATTATAGCTCCTGCCCGTAGCAAGTCATCCTCTGTAGTTTCTGTTATGGGTTTCAGAACCACCTCTACCTCTCCGGACTCCGCTCCCTTAGCCACCGCTTCGGCCATTATTTTGGTATGTCCTGACGGGCTGTAATATGCTACCAATACGACAGGCTTTGATTGAGCCCTCAGAATTATTGGAGCCGCAAGCCAAATAAGGCTGAAAAGGAGAAAAGCGTAATATTTCATACAGATTTAGGAATTGAAAATGTAAAATTAGGAATTAAAAATGAAGTATCCCGTTGTTCCCGTTGTTCCAAGGCTTTGCCTTGGAACTTCGAAAATAGAGGCCTGCCTTTGCCGGTAGGCAGGCTTAGCCTCTTTTAATCGTATAAAAATATCCTTCATTTTGATTATTTTTACTACATAACTCTCTACTTAACTCAATAACCATGGCAAATCATGTAAGCTTAAGGTTAACTGTCGAAAAAACGGATACGGGCTATTCTGCATTTGCAGGAGACTATCCAATTTTCACCACCGGAAAAACTTTCCCCGATTTGATCATTAATGCCTATGAGGCTTCTGATTTGTGCTTCGAAGATGAAGAGGGATCAAATAAATACCATGACATTAGCTTTCAGGTAGAATATCTATAGATCTCTGTACCCTCTGCCTGCCCGCCGGGGCGGGATCCTCTGCGGTTATCCATTTTCCACTAAAACTCATCTCCTCCATTTTTGATGTCTTTGCGACCGTTGCGCCTTTCTTTGCGCCGCTGCGTGAAATTGTTTCCGCGAAGCAGCGACTCTGTGAAACTCCTTTTAAAACTCATTTAAACTCTGTGTCCTTTTACATTCCTCTACCTGATTTCCAATCCTTTAAATTTTCACCCCTTAATTTCCCGCCCTTCTTTTAAGAAAACTCTCGCATTAAGGTTAACTTGCAAGCCAGAAATCATCCGACCGGATAGGCTCTTTTCGAATAGCCTTCCGGTCTGTACATTATCGTTAAAACCATGAATATCAACCATTACCTCAAGATTGCCGAGGAGCTGAGCATCAAACTCAAGCAGGTGACCGATACGGCTGCCTTATTGGATGAAGGAGCTACCGTGCCCTTTATTTCCCGCTATAGAAAGGAAGTAACCGGAAGCTTGGACGAAGTGCAGGTAGCCGGCATCAGGGACAGGGTGCAGCAGCTGCGCGACCTGGACAAAAGGAGGGAAGCCATCCTCAAGTCCATCAAAGAGCAAGAAAAACTCACCCCCGAATTGGAGGAAAAGATTAATGGAGCCGAAACAATGGCCCTATTGGAGGATCTTTACCTGCCCTACAAGCCGAAAAGAAGGACCAAGGCCACCATTGCCCGCGAAAAGGGACTGGAGCCATTGGCCAACAAGATATTTGAACAGGAATCCTTTGACCTGGAAGCCGAAGCAGCTCAATACGTGGATGCCGAGAAGGAAGTAAATTCCACCGAGGAAGCCCTTCAGGGCGCCCGCGACATCATCGCCGAATGGGTAAACGAAAACGTGGAGCTCAGAAAGCAGATGAGGGACCTTTTCATCAACGAGGGCAAGTTTACCTCCAAAGTGATTCCCGGCAAGGAGGAAGAGGCGCAGAAATACAAGGACTACTTTGACTGGTCCGAGCCTATCAAGACCGCCCCTTCCCACAGGGTGCTGGCCATGAGAAGGGGAGAGAAGGAGCTGTTTCTGATGCTCGATTCCCAACCGGAGGAAGTGGATGCCATAGCTTTGATGGAAAAAATTGTGGTCCAGAATGCCGCCAACACGGCCGTGGAGCAGGTAAAAATCGCCATCAAGGATGCCTACAAGCGTTTGCTGAAGCCTTCCATGGAAACAGAGGTGAGGCTATATACCAAGAAAAAAGCCGACGAGGAGGCTATCAAGGTTTTTGCTGAAAATCTGAGACAATTGCTTTTGGGTGCACCATTGGGCGAAAAGGCCGTGATGGCCATTGACCCGGGGTTCAGGACAGGTTGCAAAACCGTATGTTTGGGGCCTCAGGGGCAGTTGTTGGGCTTTGATGTCATCTATCCCCATGAGAATAGAAAGATTGCCGAATCAGGAGCTTTGGTCAAGCACCTGGTCGAAAAGCATCAAATTGAAGCTATTGCCATTGGTAACGGTACCGCCAGTAGGGAGACGGAATCCTTTGTGAAGTCTTTGGGGCTTCCGAAGCATGTGATCGTGGTGATGGTAAACGAAAGCGGCGCTTCCATCTATTCGGCTTCGGACGTGGCGAGGGAAGAATTCCCGGATCAGGATCTGACTGTTAGGGGAGCCGTATCCATCGGCAGGAGATTGATGGATCCATTGGCCGAGTTGGTGAAGATTGACCCCAAATCCATCGGGGTAGGGCAGTACCAGCACGACGTGGACCAGTCCGCACTGAAAAATTCCCTGGACGATACCGTCATGAGCTGTGTTAACGGCGTGGGCGTGGAGGTCAATACCGCTTCCAAGCAGCTGTTGACCTATGTTTCCGGTCTAGGCCCTTCCTTGGCGCAGAACATCGTCAACTACAGAAACACCAACGGCCCCTTCAAGAGCCGTGATGAAATCAAGAAAGTCCCAAGACTTGGCGACAAGGCCTATGAGCAGGCAGCCGGTTTCTTGAGGATTCGAAACGGGATTAATCCATTGGACAGGAGCGCTGTACACCCGGAAAGCTATACCGTGGTGCAGAAAATGGCCGCTGATCTGGGTGTGGACGTGAGCGATCTGATGAGCAGCGAGGAACTGAGACAGAATGTGGTATTAAAGAACTACGTTTCTGAGACCATCGGTCTGCCGACCCTACAGGACATCATGGCCGAGCTTTCCAAGCCGGGCAGGGACCCGCGGGAGACCTTTGAGGTGTTCAGCTTCCAGGAAGGCGTCAACGAGATGAAGGACCTGCAGGTAGGCATGAAGCTTCCCGGCGTGGTGACCAACATCACCAATTTCGGAGCCTTCGTAGACGTGGGCGTGCACCAGGACGGCCTGGTCCACCTGAGCCACCTGGCCGACAAGTACGTCTCTGATCCCAATGAAGTGGTAACCGTCAACCAGAAGGTGGAGGTGACCGTGATGGAAGTGGACCTTGGCCGAAAAAGAATAGGGCTGAGTATGAAGTCCGATCCCTTTGCCGAAAGGCCGCCCAAGGGCGGAAAAGGCGGCGGAAGGCGCCCCAAAGAGGAAAAGGAACCCGAAGGAGATTTAGCGGCTAAGCTGGCGATGCTGAAGGGGAAGTTTAGGTAAAAGATAGCCACGAACTTGCCTGCAGAAGGCAGGTGCACGAATAAATATTGGTGCATTCGTGGCCTGACAAATAAAAGCAAAGGCTGCCTCTTAAGTAGAGGTAGCCTTAATTATTTAAAGAAGTTCTCTCAGTATCACTCAGCCCTGGAAAGGCTCCCGGAAGAAGCCATCCCTAATGGTTAAAGGCAACGAAAACTTTAGCAAAGTTCTGCCACCTGTCCTTTTCCCTTCTAAAAACATAAATTTCAGAGGAGCCGGTATTGGTGTGAAACGAGCTGTAAAACATAAAGGCGTACACCCTGCCGTCTTCGCCAGTTTGGAAGACGGGGAAGGTTATCCTATCTACTTTTCCGACCTCAGACACATCATCAGTTCGGCGTAAGCTTGAGACATCAAGTTTTTCTTCCTGAAGCTGGACTTCCTTCAAATTTTCAAACATGCTATCCAGCTCGTGCCTTTGCTTGACTGAAAAAATCGTGTCAAAATCAACATGTCTTTCCAGTTCTACAATAAAATTTTCCTTCCTGTTCTCTTCGTTAATAACTTGATATCTCAGCCATCTCTTCAAATACCCATCATTACCACCATACGTTTTGTAATAAAGACCTTTTTGGGAAGTAGGAAATTGGTTGATGAGTTCATACCCTAACTCTATATGATCTGTTTTCGTTGGTATGTAAGACTTTTTGGAGCAGCTAACCAAGATTATTGTGAGAAATATTAATGTTCTCTTCATGTCTAAATATAATTAACCAGCTTACAATCATCCAACCGAACAAGAGAGGAAAATGAAACCGAAGGCAGCAGGGCTTCCAAGCTGACGATGCTGGGGGAAGTTTAGGTAAAATAAAATTGCTGCGAATACCTAAATTATTTGTATTTAAAAATTTGTGAATTTATGGCTGAATGTGGATGAAGGCTCCCGATAGGGAGCCTTTTTTATGTTATAGATACAAATACCACTGCAAACCTTTCCCATTTATCCCCATCTCTTTTGTAAATGTATATCTCGGAAGAACCATTTAATCCATCTATGGAGGACCAAGAATAAAAGAAAAAGGCAAAGATATTATCATTTTTATCTCTTTGTATGATAGGGAAAGTTAACGCCTGAAGGAAATCTACATCCAATTCAGTACGTTTTCGGGTGTATCTTAGCCTATTGATGTTGAGTTTTTCTTCTTTTAAATTAACAGGTTCTATATTCTTAAGATTATTGTCTAGCTTTTCCTGTTGTTGAGAGGAAAAAACTGTGTCAAAATCTACAAACCTATCCCTTTCTAAAATATAACTTTCCTTCCTGTTGTTAAAGTTAATTGATTCATAGTTAAACCAATCTTTTAACCTATTATCTACATCAAACCCTTTGGTTTTATAGAATAAAGCACCCTCTATTATATCAAATTGATTTAATAGCTCATAAGCAAGATGTTCATCATCTATAGTTACAGGATGATTTTTTAGAGAAGTGCAGCTAAGGGTTAAGAAGATGCTGCAATTAAATGCAAGGATCACCTTTAGCCATTGGTTCATTTTTTGCCTCATTTTGGATAACGTTTATAGCTCTACTTCTCTCATTAAAATTCGGAAAATTTGCTTTAAAGGCTTCTGTTAAAACAGACTGACCTTTGATTTTATGATGAGTAAGCCCTCCCCATGCCAAATCCTTATAGTATTGCCATCCATGATTGCCACCTCCTCCATAATTTTTATCCCACTGGTGTAAAGATAGGGCCATTGCCTCAATATATGCTGGCATAAACTCATGATGAAGGATATTTGGATCAGTTATACCTGTAGAAAAGCTGTAATTCCGTATGGCATCATAAGGGTCGTCGTATGGATTTGCTCTTTGTTCATACTGTAAGTATGCATGTATGGATTCATGGATCATCGTTCTTGCAATTGATAATTGGGTTGCAGTATTTAAATAATTAGGATTAAATGAAGTGGTTATTTCATATTGTCCTGTTGTTGGATTTATTCTTGCAAAACTAGTGTTGGCAGATTCATCGTCTTCTAAACCGACTCCCTCCTTCACTATGTAATCAAATTTATCCGACTGTTTGAATAAATTCAGAACCATTTGGGTGATGTTTACATTAGTCCCGTTTAAAGAGGTTATGTTATCTAAATTTATATGGGTGAGGTTGTCAAAGATGCCACTGGCACAAGGATTGTTCAATTCATTTTTTAGATTATAAAAGAAATCAATCCACATCCCTCCTCCATAATAATCGGGAGGTATCATAAGCGTACCATCATTTAACGAAGTATCGTATCCTCCTGTTTCTGGTATAGGTTGGCATTCCAGCGATACCATAGGTTCCGAATGATATACTGTACCACTGGAGGTAGTGACAGACCAGATATTCCACGTCGTTAGACTATAGCATAAGGAGGCGTTATTTTCATCAGGTTGCTTCTGGGCAAATTCCTTAAATTCAATTTGCTGACTGATTTTTCCTTCCTTAAACCTTAGGCCATTTATAGGGCGTTCGTTCCAATCAAACCAATTATAAGTGCCTGAGAAGTCTTCGGAAACTCTTAAAAATCCAAAATCCTCTTTTTTAAAACGGGAATTGGGATATTGAAGGTCTGGCACTATCTTCAATATAAACGTATCCAGTTCGCCATTCTGCCTTTCAACTATGATTAATTCTGTGGTAACCATATCCTTTAAGCGGGCAAAGAGAGAAGGGATAGCTGCCTTTGGATTTGGGCTGTCAATATTTAAAGGAAAATACGGTTCCATATAGCTAAGCCCAAAGACGTGGGTCTTTTCATTTTTCGGGTTTACTTCAATTCGGTATTCATCCCAAAGTATAGTCCTTTCCAATGGTTTACTCCTTCCTGTTTCAGAAGTTATAAGAAACACCTTTTCTTGTCCAAGGTCTTCAAGCTTTTTCAATATCTAGCTATCAAGCCCTTGGTTATTCAGTTTGCTATCAGGAAATTCGTCTGTTTCCTCTACACAGCCTGTGGCAAGTAATATAGCGCACAGCAGGGATACAAAGATCCTTAAAACAATAGTAGGGGGGATAAAATTGTTTTCATTTTTTGCTAGTTTAAAGTTTAAAGTGATTGTAATGTATAGATTAGGGATTTAGTTTCAAAATATTCATCGGAAAAAATGAAAAATATCAGGTGGAAGAAATCGCTTCAGAAAGGAAAAGGCACACGAAGGAGCCCTCGTTGCCAAGGCTGAAGGGAAGGTTTAAGTGAAATAAAATTGCCATTACATTTACTGTCTTTCTATTCTTTTGTACATATCTGGATAACCCCTGACTAAACATGAAAATTACTGAATGCCATCGAGTATTGGACTATGAAACTCTCATTTGTCTTAAGCTCTTTTATTCCACAGATTCTAGCAATATAAAGTCAATACGTCCCTACTTTCCTCCTAATCCCTCTCTTTAACATCGGTTGGGCAAAGGCAGGATAAAGCAGGGGTAAAGGCACTCCACTAGGGACCCACTAGGCTCCCACTAGGGTTCCACTTCGGTACCAGTAGGGGTATAGGCACAGTGGATGGATACTGGATGCTCACTACGTGGGTACTGATTACCTATTGATGCTCCCGAACCCCTTCACAGAACTTTACACCAGAATGGGTAGCAATTGCCTGAAGATAGGGAGGTAGATAGCCACTATGGCCTTGGACTATAAATAGCAGCTAACCTAACTGGCAAAAGGTTGGTGCACAAATAAAATTAAGGGTAAATGATGTTAAAGTTCGTAACTCCATTGCTTTTTTATTTTATCGTAGTTGACATGTACATGTCTGTGATGACGAACCGCTTCCCCAGTCTTTTTAAATATTTTTGGTTCCCACTGTTTTAAATTCTCGAGAATTTTAATGGCGGCTTTTTCAAATTCATTTGGCTCTCTCTGATTAGAATAGTCATATTCAATGATGGTTTCAAATAGTGGATGTTGGATTCGATTGTTGGGCCGAAGCAAATAAACCCCCTGAAGAACTCCTTTTTCATCAATTTTCAAGTCCAAAATGGTATGACTACTTTGTAAATCTGCCTCCGGAGAAGCAGAAAACAGCGAATCTATATTGATTTTAGGCTCAGGTATGGTAAAGCCACCTTCAAACCTATATATATAATCTGTTAAAATAAAGTCTTGAGCATTTTCAAGAACCTCAACATGTTTTATGTTTTTTATGCCATAGTTTATCAACTTTCCAGAGTTGGAACAAATTCCTCCAAAATTGAGCCTATTATCTTTATAGTAAGCGTAAACAATCCATTCTTCTCCTTCATTTATACTCCAGTCGCATGAAGTCCAAGTTCCTGTGAACTTTCCTTCGGCAGGAAAAGTAAATTCTAAAGACTTGGTTTCCGGATCTCCCTTGTAAATCTTTTGAACATTAAAATTGATGGTGAACTCCTGCTTGTCTTGCGAATAGGTCTTGGCTTCCACTTTACCTTCAAATACCATCTCCGAAGCATAATATTCCAAAATGGGTTTCTGAATATCACATACACATGCTATTCCTCTATGGCTATTCCAGAAAAGGAGTCCAAGAATAAAAATAAGCTTAGAATAAAATTTTCCCATAATTTTTTGACTCAAACGGAAGATAATATACTTTTTACTTAGTTCATGGAAGAGGTATTTCTTAACCCTCAAACATCACCACCACAGGTTTGTCAAGCCCCTTTTTATTGATTATTATTAAATCAATCCTTCCTCTTCCAGTTCTTCTTTTAATCTATAGTAGCTTTTTAGCTTGGATTGAAGGAAGTACCAGTTCCCTATTGCTGTCTTCTGATTTGTCAATTTTTTCGGTGGGCTTGGATATTTTGCTCACATCAACATTGTCCATTATTTCCAGGGAAAAGGTGTCTCCAGCATTAATATAATCTTCAAAATATTTATGCTTGAGGTTCTTTTTTACCAAAGACGAGAATGCAGCCCACCCCTCATTTTTTCATCTTCATTTTTGAGGATAATTGAAAATGATGTTAATCCATTTTCAACTCCTAAAATATATTCTTTATGGTTGAATATGATTTTTAATGCTTTCATATAATTTTCTTTAGTTATTGGCATTTGCTTTCTATGTTCCGTTCCGCCAGGTTTCTGTAAAAACCCACACTTTCCCCATCAGCAAATTCCCGCAGTCGGCGGATCAATTCCTGCTGTTCATAATTCCCAAGAATAATCTTAGTGTAGGCAAGGTTGGCCCGACGGTTTTCGCTTTTCAGCAGCTTTAATTTTTCATCTAGATCCATTCCCGGATCCAGTTCAAGCTCAAGTTCCCTTTCTATTTCCAGGGTTTTTTCCCGATAGGGTTCCAGATCCACTCTGCTGTCTGCAAGGATGAGGTCATGAAAAATACTCAGGTTCACTCCCCAGTCAAAGGTATACTTCTTCAGTATTTCCTTTCCAAGAGCCTTCACTTCCTTCTCCCTTCCGGCTTCCCGTAGGACCTTCAGAATGGAGAGGTAATTCACTCCAATGGAATAATTGTCTGGGTTTTCCCGCTTCAACTCTTCCTCCACAAGGGAGTTGTAAATAGCTAAAGACTTGTCATGCTCACCTGTAAAGGAGAGGTATAAGGCTTCCTGATGAGCTATTACCTTGGCGATTTGGGGAAAATATGGATCTGCTTCATGCTTGTCTCTGAAATTCCTGATTTCGGTTATGGCCTCTTCATCACTTTTTTGCAGGAGGCTTCTCAATAGGTTATGGAACTTTTGCTGTAAGGGATGTAGAGTTCTCATATGGGAATTAGCAGGAGTATTGTTTCAAATAATTAAACCATAATATCAGGAATTTATTCCTTAGTTCAAAAAAACTGTGAAAGAGCAGATATCAAAATAAGAATGAAAATGGTGATTAGTTCTGTTCTATAAATCAAACTGACTTAGAAAACCTTGAGAATCTTCGTCTTTGTAATAAAAAACCGAATAGAGTAACTTTTCCGGCTTTTCTTTTCCGTTAAATAAAATCTCCCATTTGCTTTTGGAGATCATAGTCTTTAATTCTGAGACTATAGAATCCATCCCACTTTCCCCCAGAAGGGTAATCTTTTGTGCCTGAAGGTCTGGGTCCAAAGAAATCTCAAACAAAATAAAAGAATTACTTTCTAGACGTATTCCGTCAAATTTTTTAAGATTTATACATCTTGAAATTTCATGCAACTTTACCTGATTGACAAAATCAACTCTTTTTTCCTTTAAGGTATGCAACATCTTTAATTCTCGCTTTAAACCTTGATTGTCCCAGCTTTTAATAAAGGTCGTTCCTGAGCAGTAATTTATTTGAAGTTTTTCCTGATAATTATTGGCATAAACAATCATTATAGTTCCTCGGGGAATTGAAATGCCGCAGCCAGCCCCGGAATCACCTTGATAATTGCCAAGAACAAAGATTGAACTAACCTGATTTCCTTTAAAATGTTCTTTTATATCAATTTCGATACTATAATAATCGGAGTCCGGCGCATTTGGATGGACCTTTAAGACCTCAGCAAGGGCAACAAAATCCGCTTCTGCGTATTTTTCAGCAAACAAGGAAGGCATACAAGAACAAGCAAAGACTTCAACTTTAACGAGGAGGAGGATTATGGTCAGCGCAATTTGGAATTTCTTTATATTCATTTTACATGGTATGAGGGGAAGCTGCCTGTTTTACCATCTCTTTCTTCCTGAGCGCCAAGGCAATCACAGCCCCTGCTGTAAAGAACATCAAAAGGCTGTAAATGGCAGGAGGGATGGTCATGGCCGTATTCTGCAGCATGGAGGCGGCAATGGTAATGGCCAGGGTGCCGTTTTGGATGCCGGATTCTATGGAAACAGTGATTCGCTGCTTGGAACTCAAGCTAAACATTTTGGAAGTCATATATCCCATCAGTAGGGTCATGATGTTAAGGCTCAAGGTGACCGGGCCGGCCAGGATAAAATACTCCACCAGGTGTTCCCTTTCCTTCAAAATGGCCCCGGCAATGATGACGATGAGGAAAACAGCAGACATAAACTTTACCGGTCTGTCTGCCAACCGTGCCCATGAAAGGGCAAAATTCCTTATTACCATGCCCAAGACAATGGGGATTATGGCTATAACAAGTAATTTTAATATAGTTCCAGCCAAAGGCAAAGTGACTGCTTCCCCCGCTGGCATGAAGTGCAGGATGGAAAAGTTGACGATCAAGGGGATGGTAAACATGGACACCACCGTGGTGATGGCCGTCAAAGATACTGACAAGGCTATATCGCCTTTAGCCAGGTGCGTACAAAGGTTTGAAGTTGGTCCGCCCGGACACGCTGCCAGCAACATTACCCCCACAGCAAGTTCCAGTTTCAGGGAAAACAGCATCAGCAGTAGAAACGCCATCAGGGGCAATAGGAGCAGTTGGTTGAGCAGGCCGATGGATATGGGTTTTGGATTACGAAAAATCCTTTTGAAATCAGCCGGGACCAGGTTTAGCCCCATGCCGAGCATGACTATAGCCAGGGCAAGGGGGAGGAGGAGGTCAGTGACGATGTTTTGTTCCATAAGATTAGGTGGTAATTTTCCACTAAAAGGAACGATAATAATAAGGAAAGTACTTTAAAAATCATCATTCATCCATCTAAATTCCTTATTTTTTATATATAACCACCAGTAGACGACAAAACCTAACTGATTATTGATCAGTTTCTACTTAACCGCATCCGCCATCCGCCATCCGCCATCCGCCATCCGTCATCGGTCATCCGTCATCCTTCATCCGTCATCCCACTTCCCACTATCCCTCTGAGACCAGCTTTGGTAGGGAGGCCATGACGGCCCGGATTTCGGCAAAGCTGTATTTCTCTCCAAGGATTTCCCGTATTTCAGAACTTTTCAACTCTTCCTTGGCCTCCTGAATTACTGCGAGAATGGATTCCTTTTTGTCCTGCGAAACAAACTCATCCAACTTGACTTCTCCGGTTGGAATGAATGAAATTAGATGACTTTCTATCGTGCCGGTCACCAGCCCTCTTTCGGTTGCAATTTCGGCAATGCTTTTCCCTACCCGATACAGCTGAAGGGAAAGGCGCATAGAATCACCTTTTAACGGTTTTTTGCCTTTAGGCCTCTTTTCTCGGAAGGGCTGCTTCTGGATAGGCTTTTGGTTGGTAGCCGTGCTTGATTTTAGCTTTTCGGCAGCAATTTGGTCCAGCAGCTCCCCGGGCTGTCCTCCTTGGGTCAACCCTTTGCTGATTTGCGTCATTTGCTGTAGTTTCTTGCTTTTGGACTGAAGCCTTTGCAATAGGCTCTCCAATTCTTGGAGGTGTCGTTTGGCTTTTTTTGGTTGGGATTTCAAGGCCTCGATATGCTCCTTGAGTGGCTGCAGCATCTTTTCCTGCAGGTTGGATTCGAAATAATCCGTAGCGGCAAGTACTCGCTCATGGATGGTGGTATAATGGTCCGCTTCGGCTTTTGGGAGCAGTTGCTCGAGTTGCCTGGTGAATTTTTCGCCTACTTCCTGAAACTCCACTGCCTGAAGGAAAAGTCCTTGGGATATACGCAGGGCTTCTTCCTCAAGGGGGATCCTTCTTGTGGGCAGGTCTAGATGGAATTCCTCTACCTTTTCGGCCAACTTGTGCCAGCTGAAAACCTGTAGCAGGGAATCATGCACAAAATGCTTTTGGGCAACTTTCAGCCGTTCTTCCAAATCAGAACGCTCCGGTTCTGTATTAGCAAAGGCCAAGGCCTCCTGATCGGTACTGATGCAATCGGCATGGATGGGAGACTGGAGAACCAGGCCTTCCAGGGATTGCAGGCGGCTGAGGGCTACGTAGACCTGTCCGGCTGCAAAGGACTCCCCGGCATCCACGATGGCCTTGGCAAAGGTGAGGCCCTGGCTTTTGTGGATGGTGATGGCCCAGGCCAGCCGCAGAGGATATTGGGTAAAGGAGCCTTTCAGTTCCTCTACCACCTGTTCTTTTTCGGCGTCGTATTCATATCGCACGTTTTCCCAAACTTGCTTTTCCACCAGCAGCTCTCCGGGCTCATGGGGAAAGACCACGTGGATTTCATCACCCTTGATGCTGCTGATGGTGCCGGTTTTGCCGTTATAAAAACGGCGCTTCTCCCCATTATCGTTGCGGATAAACATGACTTGGGCGCCTTCTTTGAGCTGGAGTACCTTTTCCGCGGGCAGGGCATTCTCATTAAATTCACCTTCTATCTTAGCCTCGAATTCGTATAGCCTGCCGGGCAGTTTTTTCAGTTCCTGCCGGTTGATGACATCCGCCTTGGCGTTGTGGGAGGTCAGGGTAATGTATTCCCCCTTGGTGGTGGGTTTGAAATTGGGCTTATAAAATGTCCTCAACAAAGCCATATCCTCCCTGGTAGGCTGGTTGTTGCGCAGGTTGTTGAGCAGCTTGATGAAGGTTTCGTCGCTTTGCCGGTAGATTTTTTTCAGTTCTAAATAAATAGGCGGGTTTTCCCGGAGGGCCTTAGCATGGAAAAACATGGGGCTTTCATAATATCGGCTTAGGACCCGTTGCTCTGTATCCTTGACCACCGGAGGTAACTGAAACAGATCGCCAATAAAAAGCATCTGAATACCGCCAAATGGCTTGTAGGGAGCTTTTCTCACGTGCCTCAACACCATATCCATGGCATCCAGCAGATCAGCTCTCACCATGGATACCTCGTCGATCACCAGGAGTTCCAGTTCCTGCATCAGTTCCCGCTTGGCACGGGAAAGCCTGAGGTGCTGGAGCAGGCTTTTTCGATTGAAGAAATTGCTGCCCATGCCGGACAGGTTTTCGTCACCTGGGATAAAGGATCCGAAGGGCAGCTGGAAAAGGGAGTGGATCGTCACCCCGCCTGCATTGATGGCGGCCACCCCGGTGGGGGCTACTACTACCATTTGCTTGGGACTGCTGGCTTTGATATACTTGAGGAAAGTCGTTTTTCCCGTTCCTGCCTTGCCGGTCAGAAACAGATGTTGGGCCGTTTGATTGACAAACTGTACGGCCATTTGAAAATGCTGGTTGGATAAATCCGGCTGTTGCATAGTTATGAAAGGTTAAGGCTAAAAATATAACACTGTAATTCAGCTGCTTATTTACGCAAGGACGCATTCATTTTGGCGGCAACTTTTAAAAAAATCGGGGAACGCTAATTCGGTAAATTTCCTAGAACGTCTCTTTCGGTCTCCGGTCTTCCTTTTTCGGTCATCGGTCTCCGGTCTTCCAGCTTATAACATAAAGATAAAGAAGAGTTGGGAATTTGTCAATTCTGCTATACTATTTTCGAAACCCTTGCCCATTGTCGGGTTGGATGAGTCCCAAAATTTGAGTATTTCCTATGAAATATCCCCAGGTTGAGGAGGAGAATTCCCCAATTTTAACGGATATAATGGTTATTGGTTTTCCGAGCAAAATGTATGTTAATTGATTGATTAGTCTTGAATGGTCGTTCATTTACTAATATGAACTTTTCATCACAAAATTTAAGTTTTTTTAATTATTGGTGATTTTCATCCTGAAACAATAGAATATTTACCTTATGCAATAAGTTATATTAAATATTTAAATAAATCTGTTATTATTTATTTTGTCATACATAATTATTCTTAATAGTAAATACCTTTTAAAAGCCTGGCTAGGCCTAATGTCCTTCGAACAATTTGTAAAGGTTAATTTTTTATGGTAAAAATCTCATAATCAGAGGAAAAGGGCTGTATTATATTGGTAAAATCATATTTTTTCTTCTATAGTCTAAATTTCATTTAATTTTCTGGGAATGGAATTTGGCTTTGGCCCTCTCATCGGAATTGGAAAAATGATGTGAATCCCGGTCAAAGAATAAATATCCCCAGCAATTAAATTATTTAGAACATGAGTAGATTAAAAACCAAATTTTCGTTTTTGCTAACCTTATCTTTATTTGGTGTAGCATTGGTATCCTGCGATACAACAGGCCAAGAAGATTTTACGGAAGAAATGGCAGCCCTAAGGTCAACTTCCGCCAATGTTCTTGTTCATGAAAATTTTGAAGGAAGCAATCCATTCGGGCAAGTGCACAGACAGTTACCTGCCAGCCATTCCTTTAGAACGATACAGGATCCCAAGGACAAATCAAATAAGGGCGGAAGGTTTGAATTAAGATACAAAGATCCAATCGTAAGCGGTGGAAAAAGGGCTGAAGTTCTCTTCCCTGCTCAGTCTAATAAAGACAGATGGTATTCTTACTCCTTGTATGTTCCTTCTTCGGGCTTTAAAAAAGACAAGGATAACGACATCATCTCTCAGTGGCACCAAGAAGGGGGAGGAAGCCCTGCCACCACTATAAGAATTCAAAATGACAGATTTTTGGTTAAATCTGGTAATACAAAAGATTCCAGAAAAGATTTTGATCTTGGAGCACTACAAAAGGATACCTGGCACCACTTTGTGTTTCATATTGTCCATTCCCCAGGTACCGATGGGTTGCTGGAGGTTTGGCAAAATGGCAAAAAGGTGCTAACCCATAAAGGGGGCAATATGTATAAGCTTCCCTTGCCTCGATGGAAGGTGGGAATCTACAAAGCCTCCTGGGCTAAAAGAACAACAGACACGGATGTTAGGGTAATTATGTTTGATAACATCAAACTGGGAAGCCAAAAAGCCAAGCTTTCAGAAATGGGGGCAAAATAAAAGATAAGTTTAAAAAAGGCAGCTATACGGCTGCCTTTTTTTGTTCCGCTTATTGAAAGAGGTAATTTTAAATTGTAGTTTTTGTCAGGTCATATTTTATTAGTACATACTCATCCTCATTATTCTGATTAGGCTGGTTCAAGTAAAAAATGCCTTCATGCACAAAGCAGCTCTCCAAATGATTCTCCTCGGGTACAGTGAAATTTAAGATAGACCCTAAATTCCATTGCTGATCATAGATGAGGATTTGATAGTCGGATTTCATTTTTGATGCTGTTCTGAGTTCTATCGCTTTAATATCTTCTTCACTTATCTTTTTTGGAAGTTCTACCACCCTGAAATAAGTTGAGGTTTTGCTATCATAAAAAAGTTTGATGTTTTTATGATTTTTGGGATTGGGATTCCATTGGGCACTTCTACCATTTCTTGTAACTACATCAGGGTAGTAGGTGCTTTCCTTAAGACTGTTCAATTTTTGTTTTTGAACAATCTTGCAATCTTCTATCCGATAAACTGAGTCTGATAAGGCAAACATAAACCAATATTCTTCTTGATCAGTATTTATCGCTCCTAGAGTCAATGTTGCAGAAGGACTGTCATGAAAGGATTCATCAAATGGCGAAAAAAAATCTGAAACGCAGCTAATTCCATTTTCTATATCAATTTGAAATACCCAAGCACTAAATCCAGTATCAAAACCTCCATTAGGATCCATCATATCAAAAGGGTTTAAAACAACTTGATAATTTCCAGTGCCTAGTTTGGTGAGATTTCCTATTCCTTTTGAAATTTGGGTAAATTTATCTTTGGTAATTTTCGATAGGTTGATTTGGATATTTCGGTTTAAACTTCCGTTTGCATAGCTATGAAATTGACCAATTTGATTAAATACAACGTACTCTCCGGCTGGGGTTATGGCTGTACCAGACATAACCCTTTTCATCGCTTCTGGGCCGTCAAACGGAATTTGAAAAGAAAATTTTCTTAGGCCTGTCTCAAAATCATAAAGCTCATATTTGTTGGTTAATTCACTGACAAAGTATTTTCCGGAATCGGATTCTACTATCCCGTTGAACTTTAAATTTTTGCTGTCAGTAGGTTTAACAATAATAATCTGTCCGCTTTCGAAATCGGAGAGATTTGCAGTTTTTATGGAGGCTGTTTTTTCGCCGCATGAAAATAATACCAAAAAAAAAGTACTAACTAGAAGGCTTTTCATCTTGTCAATTTAAAATGGACTATAAAATTAATTAAATGTAATACAATTTTATTTATTCAAAAAATCCTCAAGGGCTTATTTAATAAGGTATCAATTTCGCCCACCTTATAGTATTTGCATTATCCTGTCACCGACAACCCGTGTAGCCTTAAAAAGCTCATTTTGTCCCAATAGCCACTTTTCAGGGTGATCTTTTTATTCTGAACGTGGAAAAATCCGCAGCCTCTCAACTGTTCGGTCTTCGGTCTTCGGTCTTCCAACTTTACCCATCCCTCTCCACTTCATCCTCGAGCTTGAGCACCATATTTCCATCCTCCTGCTGGATTAAAAGCGCTTTGTTGCCTTTTTCACCTTTACGGGTGATTTTGGAGCCCTTTATAGTTTTGGTCACCGCTTCATCAAAAGTTTCTGTGACTTTTCCATGGGCATAATCCTTTCCCCACTTCCATTTTACCTTACTGCCGGATCTTATCATGTTGGTTTCTATTGGTTTGAGAAAGGATTAACTTGGTTTGGGTAAAAGTGTTTGTGTACCTAATGCATGGTCCTTTTAAATGATACCATATACCAAGGGGTACAATCTGACACGTCCTGATTTTACTTGACCTTTTTTTTAAAATTAAATCCTTCACGGAAAAGGAAACTCTGCGAAACTCTATTAAAACTCTGAGTAACTCTGTGTCCCTTTTGATCCGGACTCCTTCGTACTTCGTATTTCGTCTTTGTACTTCCTCTAAAACCTTCCTTCTCCAATCCTTGTTACTTTCTTATAAGGAAAATTGAACATGAAAACATATATTATTCTCACCATGTTGCTCGTGTATGTGGCCTTCACTGCCTGTGCACAGGAAAAAGAAAGTAAGCAAACCAAAACTGAGACTATGTCTGAACAGAAAGAAGAGAAACTTATCGTCAAGGACGGGAAAAATAACCCGTTCAATGTGCTCAATGATATGGAGGAATATGTAATTAGGAAAAAAGGTACTGAAAGGCCGTTTTCCGGAGAGTATGACAACCATTATGAAGCCGGAACCTATATCTGCAGGCAATGCAACGCACCACTTTATAAGTCAGACGATAAATTTGACGGGCACTGTGGATGGCCGGCTTTTGACGATGAAATTGAAGGAGCCGTAACCAAGAAAACGGACCCAGATGGTCGAAGGGTTGAAATCCTGTGCGCCAACTGTGATGGTCACCTAGGGCACGTATTCGAAGGGGAAAGGTTCACCGACAAAAACGTACGGCATTGCGTAAATTCGGTTTCCATGAGCTTCATTCCCGACGGAAAGCCCCTTCCCACCAAATTGGAAAATTAAAGGACTAGTAATTAAAAAAATAACCACTGAGGCACAGAGGTCACAGAGATAAAATACTTCTCTGTGACCTCTACGTTTGAGCGGTTTAAAAACTTAGTCATAGTACATAGTACATAGTTCTTTGTACAACAAATCATGCCGGTACCTTAGGCTGTACTGGTTTTTTTACAATCCACTTGGCTGACACATAGGCCGCCAAAGTCCATCCAATTAACAAATTAAAACTCACCCCCAGTGCATAAGCATTTGGCAAACCCCACCAATTCATCAGTTGTCCGTAAATAGCCGTCACTGCTGCCAGGGAAGCAAAGACAATTATCGCCATGCGTCGTCCAAAGCCCAAAGGCTGAGTTAAAAACAGCAATATGGATAGCAAAAAGGCCACTAAAGCCTGTGTGATAATTTCTTTTACAAAATAGCCGCTCATGTCATAGGTTTCGATGGGGCGGTTGACAATCCAAGAAAACGTTTCATCAGTAGTCAAAGTGCTGATTTTTCCGGCAAACAAAGAATCATAAGCGGAAGTAGTGAGGCTGTTGGCAGGAAGCTCCAAAACCCGGTCTGATTCAAATTTTTCTTGCCCAGGACTTTGTGCAGCTACATTCTGGGTGGAAGGTACACCCCAAGGAAACATCTGTGTCATCCCGCTCCAGATAAATAATACCACAGTGATGACCAATATTGAAAGTAGAATTTTTTTCATAGGGGAAAGTTTGAACAGTAAAATTAACTATTATATGATTATCTGCAAAAGGCACAGGAGGCTCACCCATGACTAATGTTTTGAAAAGCTCCGGTCTTTGAATGGCTGCGTAAAAACCCACAAAAGCACCATAGGAGGAACCTACCAAATTTACCGGACCCAATTTAAGATTTTCAATAAAATCAATGAGGTCCCTGGCGTGCAGCGGTACAGCATAGTCGGTTGTAGAATCGGTAGGAGGGGTGTTGGGGTAATGGTATCGTCTGCTATAGCTTATAGTATGATAATCCTTACTGAAGGCTTCAAATTGATTGCTCCAGCTACGGTAATCGCTCAAACTTCCATGGACGAGGATGATTGGGTCGCCTTCGCCTTTTTCTATGTAACCTAGACTGTGATTGGATAACTGAACTGTTTTCATTCTTTGTAAAATAGAGATCTGTGAAATAAAAATGGGAATAGCATTAAATGTATGAACGAAATTTAGTGTATTGAGCCTAAATTCGCAATAATTAATTTTCAGAATTAAGGATATTATTTGTTTTTCTCCTACGGAGAAGCTATTGTCTTTCCTGTTTTTCCCCGAAACACCTTATCTTGCATCTTCATTAATTATTTTGACTTATGAACTGGAAAACGGTAAAAGAATACGAGGACATAACTTATAAAAAATGCGACGGAGTGGCCCGTATCGCTTTTAACAGGCCTGAAGTGCGCAATGCATTTCGTCCGAAGACTTTGTTTGAATTGGAAGAGGCGTTGATTGATGCAAGAGAGGATAATACCATTGGCGTAGTCCTGCTCTCTGGGGAAGGTCCTGCCAAGGACGGAAAGTATGCCTTCTGCTCAGGTGGTGACCAAAGAGTACGTGGTGCCAAGGGTTACCAGGGGGAGGATGGCGTACAGCGCTTGAATGTACTAGATATCCAGCGTATCATACGTTTTATGAGTAAAGTTGTGATCTGTGTGGTTCCAGGTTGGGCAGTAGGTGGAGGACATAGCCTTCATGTAGTTTGTGATATGACCCTTGCCAGTAAGGAACATGCTATTTTCAAGCAGACTGATGCGGACGTGGCGTCTTTTGATGGAGGATATGGATCGGCGCTTTTGGCCAGACAGATAGGGCAGAAGCGTGCCCGTGAGATTTTCTTCTTGGGAAGAAATTATTCCGCGCAGGAAGCTTTCGAAATGGGAATGGTGAATGCTGTAGTAGAACACGAAAAATTAGAGGAAACAGCCTTTGAGTGGGCGCAAGAAATATTGGGCAAAAGCCCTACGGCAATCCGTATGATCAAGTTTGCTTTTAACCTAGTGGATGACGGCATGGTTGGGCAGCAAGTATTCAGCGGCGAAGCCACCCGCTTAGCCTACATGACCGAAGAAGCAGAAGAAGGAAGAAAAGCCTTTTTGGAAAAACGGAAGCCAGACTTCAAGCAATTTCCATGGTTATCGCTTTAAAATAGTACAAAGTACGATGTACTAGGTGCTATGTATCCCTACGCTCCGTCGTACTTCGTATTTCGTACTTCGTACTTTCTCTTTATACCTAAAGACCTGCCAGGTTCAAAAAAAAACTGGCAGGTCTTTTTGGCTTTTCATCCGACTTCTGACATCTGACTCCGGACATACTGCGTCATCTTCTGTCACATAAACGTTTATTTTATAAACTTTGTATTGTTGTTTTTATGAACATTCGTACCTTAGTGTCAGTTAAAACAACAACCACTATGGAGACGCAAACAGAACAACAATCCAAAATCAGAATTACCAGCAAGAAACTGGCTTCAGGAAACCACCAGGTTAAGTTTTTTATTGAGGACGAAAAGCATCCTCAGTATGGCTACTTGTTAGTCACAGGGACAAGGTCAGTAGGAGAGGTAATCGAGGAAATCAAAAACCGTATAGCCGAGAAAAGGAAATGCGATTATGACCTTAAGCGTTTTTCTTTTAACCGGAACTTTAGAGATGACCATAATTTTTATCTTTATAGTGCCTAATCAGTAGATTGGGATTCATCCACTTAAACCAACTATCATGTATCTGGGAAAAAACATCCGGTTTTTGCGAAAAGCTAAGTCCATGACGCAGGAGGAACTCTCCGACAGGCTTGGCGTTAAACGGACCATGATTTCCGCCTATGAGGACGGCAGGTCCGAACCTAAACTCCAAACGCTTCAAAAGCTGACTTCTATTTTCGGCCTCAGTTTGGATGAGTTGCTTGAACGGGATCTAGAAGTGCAGGGCAAGAAAGTTTATCAGGCATCTGAAACCCGTATTTTAACTGTTACTCTCGATAAAGAAGAGGAGGAGACCATACCCATGATTGGTCAGAAAGCTTCTGCCGGCTACCTCAACGGATATGCAGATCCGGAATACATGGAGCAGCTGCCCCAATTTAACCTGCCCAACCTCCCGCGAAATGCCTCTTATAGAGGTTTTGAGATCAGTGGGGATAGTATGTTACCGATTTTGCCCGGCACGGTGATTATCGGTTCTTTCGTTGATGATTTCCAACAGGTGAAAAGTGGCAAAACTTACATCTTGGTGACTGCTACAGAAGGGGTAGTGTATAAAAGGCTTTTCAACTATTTGGAGGAAAAGGGAAAACTACTTTTGGTGTCGGATAATGAACAATACAAACCCTATGAAGTGGCTCCAGAGGATGTTTTGGAAATTTGGGAAGCCAAAGCCTTTATCAGTACCGAATTTCCCCATCCCAAAGACAAAAAGGAAAAAGTAACCCTCGAGGACCTTTCGGAGATGATTTCAGACCTCAAGTCCGAAATCATCAGGCAACGCTAATTTCCTTCGGCTAAGCTCAGGGACCGCTATTAAAAGTCTCTGTGCCCCCTAATCTTTGCACGATTTTTCCATTAACTTCTCACCTCTTACTACTTATTATTTTTTCTTTGCGAACCTCAGCTTTCTTTGTGGTTAATTAATTTTCTTCAACGCAAAAGGCTGCCCACAGGACAGCCTTTTGTATTGGTATATGAAGAGTTGGTTATTCTCCTTCTTGGTCATCAAGTTCGCCTTCTTCGGCTTTTTGCTTAAGGTCTTCATTTGCCCAGATGGCAACTTCGACTCTTCTGTTTTTGGCCCGACCCTCATCGGTCTCGTTGTCGGCAACTGGCTTGTCAAATCCATGGCCAATAGTAGTGATACGGTCACTAGCCACGCCCTGCATTTTCAAGTAATTGGCAACTGAACTGGCTCTTCTTTCAGAAAGTCCTTGGTTGTAAGTAGCAGAACCACGGTCATCTGTATGTCCTTCCACTTGAAGGTAAGTGTCAGGATATTCATTCAAGATTCGGGCAAGCTCCTGTACATTTTCCTGAGCAGCAGGAGTAAGGCTGTAAGAGTCAAAGCCAAAAAGAATTCCGGATTCGAAGGTCACTTTGATGCCTTCTCCAACTCTTTCCACTTCGGCATTTTTTACTTCCTCTTCTAGTTCTTTGGCCTGCCGATCCATGTAGCGGCCTATGGCTGCACCAGCAGCGCCACCTACAGCGGCTCCGATCACAGCACCTCCGGCAGTACTGCCTTTCTTGCTACCTATCACGCCTCCTAATACACCTCCCGCACCGGCTCCTGCTGCGGCACCTTTACCGGTATTGCTCCAGTTGGCACAGCTGAATAAAAAAACAGCCCCGAGGGCGATGGCAAACAACGATTTTAAACTACGCATATAATTTTTTAGGGTTAGATCAGTTTCTTGAATCCACTTTTGATTTTGGAAACCGCATCAAAAGAATCATCTAGGTTAAATATGCCTTTGCCAAATTCATGCCAGAAGCCGTCTCCTAAATTGATATAATGGCCTCTTTTGGTGGGTTTACCCTCTTTTGCCTGCTCATAATCATAGTCAGGAAGGTATACAAATGCCAGCATGTTTTTAGTTTGCTCAAAGTCAACGTCTTTCTTCTCTCCATTGATTTCTAAATCGACCTTTCTTGTGGCAAACTTCATTTTTAGATCATAAAAATATTCACCATCTTCCTTAGTGTTTACGTAGTATTGAATGTTAAGCGGAAGTTCCCTTTCACTGACCTCATACACAGCCTGGATGAAATCCTGGGTCAAAAATTGCCAATCTTCATTGTTGGCTGGAATGCCCCTAGCAATCTTTCCATGAAGATCCTTTGCCAAAACTTTAACTCCACCTTCGTCACCAAGATATTTCTTGTTAGACCAACGAGTGTTGGAATAAAGGTCTGTAAAAGGGCTTTCCCATACTTTTGGTAATTCTCCTTTGTATTGAAAATCATCGTCGGGAGTAAAACCCTCATCGAGAATTTCCTGTTCTGTTAATTCTTCGCGATGTGTATAAGTGATTTCCAGTTGGGTGTTGACAAAGCCCTTCTCAAAGCCCACCTTGATTTTATAGGTATGGCTGAATGGTGGCGGTACCGAACCGGAGTCAAACTCAATTTCTAATCTGGTAATATCTTCTTTCTTTAAATGCATGTTACAAAATTATATATTTCCATTAAATTAATCTGTTTATTTGCACATTAGATCGCATATGCAAGACCGTATAGAAAAAATCGTGCAGGATGTCTATGAGAATGGATATGCTGTGGTTGAAAATTTCCTAACTGAAGATTTTCGAAAAGAATTGCTGGCTGAGCAACAAGACCTGCTTGAGCATGGGCAATTCCGCCACGCCGGAGTAGGGAAAGGTGATGCCTTTACCATTCGACCGGAAATCCGCAGCGACAAAGTAATGTGGATGGATCACTTGCAGTTGACTCCCTTGCAAGCCCAGTATTGGAACATGGTGGAGGAGATTCGGGTTGCAATTAACCAACGCTGCTTTTTAGGATTAAGGTCCTTTGAGGCGCATTTTGCCATGTATCCCCCAGGCTCATTTTACCTGCGCCACTTGGACCAGTTTCAGCAGGTAAAATATAGAGTGGTAACAATTATCATCTACCTCAATGACTCTTGGACTGATGCTGATGAAGGAAAACTTCGAATGTACCTGCCACAGGAGGATGGTGAGGAAAAGATTCTGGATATCATGCCCGAAGGCGGTACACTGGTAGTCTTCCTAAGCGCCGAAATCCCCCACGAAGTTCTCCCCACCAACAAGCAACGTATCAGCATTACGGGCTGGCTCAGGGATATAGAGTATTCCTAAGAAGTACGAGGTACGAAGTTGGAAGTACGAAGTACCTCTGCCGCGTACACTTCGTACTTCGTATTTCGTACTTCTTAAATCCTCCTCCGCTTCCCTACCTTCGACGCCTCCTCGGTTTTGCTACTATCTGATACGGCCTTAAGTATGGTCTGAATTTCGTGGGGTTCGAGGTAGCGCCACTTGCCTTCAGGGATGCCCTCAAGGGTAATGTTCATGATGCGGTCCCGCTGCAGGCTGGTAACCTCATATCCCAAATATTCACACATACGCCTTATTTGCCTATTGAGGCCCTGTGTTAGGGTGATTTTGAATACAAAATTGGAGATTTTCTCCACCTTGCATTTTTTGGTAACTGTATCCAATATCGGTACTCCATTAGACATCTTTTCGATGAATTTCTCCGTAATCGGCTTGTTGACTGCTACTGTATATTCCTTTTCATGATTGTTGCCTGCCCGAAGGATTTTGTTCACGATATTGCCGTCATTGGTAAGAAAAATCAGACCCTTGGAGGGCTTGTCTAACCTGCCAATAGGAAAAATACGCTTAGGGTGCTTGATAAAATCTATGATGTTACCCTTGATGTGTCTTTCAGTAGTACAAGTAATGCCCACCGGTTTGTTGAAAGCAATGTATAGCGGTTTTTCCTTAGATTTGATAGGTTTGTTGTCCACCAATACTTCATCACCATCAAATACCCTGTTGCCCAATACAGCTACCTCACCATTGATTTTGACCCTGCCGGCAACGATAAATTTTTCGGCTTCACGACGGGAACAAATGCCCGTGTCACTGATAAACTTGTTGAGATTGATCGAATTCCTTTGCTCTTTCATAATTAAGCTCCTTTCAGTTGTGCTTTTACAGTTTGCAGAATTTCAGCGTTGGTCTTGCTGTCAGAGAAGATTTCTAGAAGTTTGGGCTCCATGGATTTGTTATAAAAACTATCCAGCGAGACCTTGAGTTCGTCTACATTGCTTGCCGATTGGTAGGTAAACCCAAACTCATTGCTCAAATGCTCTGCAGTCAAAGCCTGCTTTGTTTCAAAAAACTCCTCCAGTTCAGGCTGGGCAGCGGGCCCTTCAATAAGCCTAAATATCCCCCCTGCATGGTTGTTAAGTACGATGATTCGTAGATTTGGCATGTTGTAATTGTGCCAAAATGCATTGCGGTCATAAAAGAACGCCATGTCACCGGTGATCAGTGTCACGGTATCTTTTGTCGTAAAAGTGCAGCCGACCGCCGTGCTGTTTGAACCATCAATGCCACTGGTGCCCCTGTTGCAGATGATCTCGAATTCGTTATTTTTCAAGCCAAGGAAATTGAAATACCTTACAGCCATGCTGTTGGAAAGATGGAGCTTAGAATTTGCCGGGATTTTTTTAGATACCATGTGCAGGGCTTGGTATTCTCCAAACCTAGCACCTTCAAGTACTTTCAAAAAGCGGTTGTGAATTCTTTCATCCTCCTTTTTCCAAATATCAATAAACTCCCTGCTATGGTTTGGGTTGATTTTGGAAAGGAATTCCAAAAATGCAAGGGGATGGGTTTGAATGGACCTGGTTAATCCCTGGTAAGTATCAGGACTATACGCTCCTGGAGAGGCCACATGCCAATGGGGGGCTTTGCTAGATCTCAGAAACAGCTTGAGACCCTTGGAAATAATGGATTTTCCAAAACTGATGATCAAGTCCGGCTCAAAATCCTTTTCCTCCTTTATGTGTGGAATAAAAGTATCGTGATAGGTAATGCTATTTTGGTTGGCAAGATTGGATATAGCATCTGTGACCACCAAAGCCTTACCTTCCTCCTGAAGCTTTTCCAGCAGAACTTGGATTTTCTCGTTTGGTCTTTGCTGTCCAGGCACGACCATAATTTTACGGTAATGCTTAAGGTTTTCACCTAGTTTTAGCTCCTCGTCTGTATTAAGGTAGTTTCTTCCCTTTACCATTTCGAAGTTGGGAAGGTCTTTTTGGAAATTAAGAACTTCCTCCCTCTTAGGATAAAATGGCTCCCTTAAGGGAATATTGATATGTACCGGACCAGCAGGATAACTTTTGGCCAAATTAATAGCCTCATTTGTAATCCGGTGGGCATGCCACACTTTGTCCTCATGGGAAAATTCATCGGGGAAATTAAAGCTACCCTTGACGTGTTTTCCATAAATTTCTTCCTGCCGGATCGTCTGCCCATCCCATTGATCAATCCATTCTTTAGGTCTGTCTGCAGTAATTACCAATATGGGGATTTGCTGAAAATAGGCCTCAGCCACCGCGGGTGCATAGTTTAAGGCTGCGGATCCGCTTGTGCACACCAACACTACCGGGTTATCCAGTTGCTGTGCCATTCCCAAAGCCACAAATGCAGCTGATCTCTCGTCAGAAATAGTTCTGCAATGGATATCTGGATGGCGGGCAAAAGCCAAGGTAAGTGGAGCGCAGCGGCTTCCCGGGGAAAGCACGGCTTCTTTTACGCCTTTTTTGGCAGCGATGGCTACTAAGTCATTGATGGGCTGGATTACCAAAATCTATATTTTTTCTTTTGTGAAAAATCTTCCAATAATATCGCATTTCATTTCTGTCTCTTCCCATTCCTTTACGGCTATGGAGTCCTCTGTAATCCCCGCACCCGCATAAAGATAGGCATGATCACCAGTCAGTTGGACCGTACGGAGGTTGACATAGATGGAGGTGGCGTCTTGGATGTTTACTGGACCAAAATACCCGGCAAAAAGGGAACGTTTAAAATCTTCCTGTTCAGCTATGAAATCCAAAGCGGCTTGTCTGGGCATGCCACATACCGCGGAAGTAGGATGGAGCAATTCCAACATGGTGGAACCTAACTGCGGGAAGTTGGTCGCCTCCATGTCAACATTAAAGTCGGATCGGAGATGAAGAAGGTTGCCCGCCAAAACTGTTTTGGGGCCTTTTTCCTCATATTCCCTCAGCCTGATCTTTTTGAAGCAGTTGACAATATACCTGCTGACCAAGGCTTGTTCTTCGATTTCTTTTTGTGTCCAAGCTGCGTTTTTAAGTGGATTTTCGCCAAAGGCCTTTTGAGTTCCCGCAAGGGCCATAGTGGAAAATGCCGTGCCCTCGGTTTTGATCAATACCTCCGGACTGGCGCCCATCCAGGTACCGAATAATGGACTATGCACAAAATTGACAAATGCATTAGGGTAAGTTTCGCAGAGTTTCAAGAATGTCTGGCTTAAATCCAAAGAAGGATTCAATTTCTGCTTCTTTATTTTGGCAGGCACCACCTTGATCAGTTGTCCACTTTGAATCTGCTCAATTCCTTTGTTGACCTGGTCTATAAAAGCCTTTTTATCAGTTTCCTGAACTTCGGTTTTATTGGCGCTTTTCCTGATGCCCTCGTGGACAAGCTTTTGAAGTTTTGATTTTCCAATAGGAGCTTTCCCTGCAAATGAATGGTTTTCCTCTATTTCGACAGGGGTATTTAGATCAAAACTGTAATATTCCTTAGCCTCCAAAAAAAAGAATTCTGGAGAAGTCCTGTCTTCAAAAGTGTGGGCAATAAACCCTGCAGGTAGGTCCTCAAGTTGAGGTTTCCCCTTGCGTAACACCTGATCAGAATCGATAACGATTTCCAGCTGGTTAGACTTAGGTTTTCTCCATACCGCAAAATTGAATCCCTCCTGGAAAACATACTGCAACATCAGGTCCAAGTAGACCTCATGGGTGATAGCTTTGGTACTCGAAATTGTTTCCATATTATGCCTTGTCCAGTACTGCCAGGGTCAACCGGCAGATACAGGTCATTTCTTCTTTCTGGTTATAAATCTTGATTTCCCACACTTGGATCTTGCCTCCAAGTTTGATGGGAATGGCAATACCTTTGACCAGTCCGCTTTTGACTGCTTTTAGATGGTTTGCATTTATGTCGAGGCCCACGCAATATTGCTTTTCCCCGTCCAAAGCAAAGTTGCCAGCCACACTTCCAATGGTCTCGGCCAGCACTACATTTGCCCCTCCATGCAACAGTCCCATAGGCTGTTTGGTTCTATGATCTACAGGCATGGTGGCAGCAAGGTGGTTGTCCCCGATTTCGGTAAATTCTATGCCCAGGTGCTCAACCATGGTGTTTTTACCCATTTGATTGAGTGTTTCGAGCTGGAGGTTTTGGGGAAAGATCATGAAATGTTGAGTAAAAAGCCTTTTCTTTGAAAATTGAAAGCAAAAATAAAGAACTTTTGGCCACGAAAAAAATATACATAGTCCGTCACGGGCAGACAGATTACAATTTGAAGGGCATCGTCCAGGGCTCAGGCATCGACGCACCCATCAACAGTCATGGAGAGGAGCAGGCTCAGGAGTTTTTTGAAGCTCACAAGCACATTCCCTTTGATAAAGTGTATTATACAGCCCTGCAGAGAACTAGACAATCTATAGCCGGCTTTTTGGACTTGGGCATTCCAAGCGAAAGTCTCCCCGAGATGAATGAGATCAGCTGGGGAAAATATGAAGGGGTGCCGATGACGCATGACGAAAATCAGTATTATCTTCACATGCTCGAAAAATGGGCCTCGGGGGACCTAGATTATGCCATTGCCGGCGGAGAATCGCCCAATATGGTAAAAAGGCGCCTTAAAAAAGGCCTTAAGAAGATTTTAGAAGAAGGAGAGGAGACTGTACTCTTATGTATGCATGGCAGGGCAATGCGGATGCTGCTGAGTGTGATGTTACATTACCCTTTACAGTATATGGATATTTTTGAACACCAAAATCTCTGTTGCTATGAATTGACCTTAATGGGAGGGATGCAGTTCAGACTCGACCGATATATGGATATTTCCTATTTAAAATGAAAAAAGCTTCTAATAGAAGCTTTTCTTAATTTGCGACCAGGGAGAGTATTCCCCCTCTATCTTTCTTTTTCTTCCCGTTGTTGTTTTTGCTTTCCAACTCAGCAAGCAAGGCCTGATAGGTGGATTTGCTTTCATTCAGGTCAACTATTCTGAAAGCTATTTCCTGCAGCGAGAGTGTGGTGTTCCTGTTTACTCTCACTAACAGTTCACCCACTTGGCAAGGATCCATGTTGCAGTTTGGAATAGTCATTAATAGTACGGATTCAGAATTACCAGAATATGTTTTGGTGGTAAACATCTGATTAAATGTCAGTTCTATGTACTCAGGACTGGTTTTAAACTCCTTTAGCTCCTCTTTGTCAAAAATAATCAGGAATGTCCTGTCTTCTGGATTTTTTGCAAAAACCGAAGATAATATGGTAAGCGTTAATATGGCTGTCATTAGTGTTTTCATAATCTCGAATATATAGAAATAAACGCAAACTTTATAGTGTATTGTTTCTATATGCAAAAAATATGCAAAAGTTTTCTACTACATCTCCATGAGATTTTTATAAGCCCTCATTATAAAGGATACCCGATGTGGAAGCCAAATGTTTTTAAGGAAGGTAGTTTTTTTATTCATTTTACCTCCACTCTTAATTTCTGCAAATGAAATGTAAGCCGGATATAAGCACAATTGTCAACTCCCAAATAAGGAATGTCAGGAGGGTGTTTGCAGGATGTCGGCCAGATGTCGGCCACACTACCCATACATTCCCGCCTGTTTGGCTATGGATCAAGAAAGTATTGAATTATTCCAAGGGAGGGGTGTGGGGTTGCTTTTCTGAAGGGAGTACATGTCATTTCCCCTTGTTAATACAAGATACCCGAAGTTTTTTAGCATAAAAAAAGCCCGAATCGCTTCGGGCTTCATATTATGCTTTTCTTTTTTTCTTCGGAGTAGTTTCGTCCTCGATTTCGTCCTGAACGCCGGCGAGGATTCTGCCACAGTGTTCACAAACGATGAGCTTTTTCTTCTCACGGATGTCAGCCTGTCTTTGAGGGGGCACGATGTTGAAACAACCGCCGCAAGCTCCTCTTTTTACCATTACCACGGCTAAGCCGTTCTTGGCATTGTTTCGGATCTTCTCGTAAGACTTAAGAATTCTGTCTTCGATTTTCTTGCTTGCTTCTGCTTTTTCACTGATAAGCTTTGACTCCTCAGACTCACTTTCAGAAACAATTGACTTCAATTCATCCTTTTTGGTGTCCAGATCCTTTTTACGGTCCTTCAACGTCTCTTGCAAAACCTCAACGTCCTGCTTTTTGGATTCGATTCTGGCCTCAGCCTCACCGATTTTCTTTCTGCTAACCTGGATTTCCAAGTCTTGAAGTTCCAGTTCTTTCGTGATGGCGTCATACTCCCTGTTGTTTCTGACGTTCATCTGCTGTTCCTGGTATTTTTTGATCAGCTTTTCTGATTCCTTGATAGCTTCTTTATGCCTCTTAATCTCATCTTCAAGAGAATTGATATCCGTCTGGAACTTTTCAAGGCGGGTTTCATAACCTATGATCTCATCTTCTAAGTCTTGAACTTCTTCTGGAAGAGCTCCTCTGATTTTAAAAATAGCGTCTAGGCGGGAATCAATTTTCTGAAGGTTGTGAATGGCTTCAAGTTTCTGTGCAACGGTACTTTCCATGTACTATATATAAGTTATGGGATTCGAAACTACTTTTGTCAAATAGAGTGCAATATTACTAAAATTTTGTGACAATTTCTCTTTTAATAAATCTTTTGTATAAATTTCGCTTTCGTAATGTCCTATGTCTGCCAATACGATTTTCCCCTCAGCATCGAAAAATTCATGGTATTTTACATCAGAGGTGACAAATACATCGGCACCTGATCTAATTGCTGCAGACAGCAGAAATATCCCTGCACCGCCACATACGGCCACCTTTTTTACCGCTTTGCCTCTCAAATCCGTTCTCTTGACCACATTTAAATTCATGTTTTGTTTTAGCTGCGCAAAGAAACTCTCCTCGTCCATTTCCTGTGGCAGCTCACCCACCATGCCGGAACCGACCTCCTGATCCACATTTTCCAAAGTCTGAAGGTAATAAGCCACTTCCTCATACGGGTGGGCCTCCTTCATCGCTGCCAGTATTTTTCCGGAAAGATATTCCGGAAAGATGACCTCAATTCTAACCTCTTCCACTGCCTCTGCCTTGCCCTTGCTTCCGATTGTCGGATTGGCTTTTTCCGAAGGAGTGAAAGTTCCCGTTCCCTGAAGGAAAAAGCTGCAATCCTTGTAATTCCCGATTTGTCCGGCTCCCGCCTGGAAAAGCGCCTGGCTGACCTCTTCACGGGAGGCAACCGGGGCAAAGGTTACAAGTTTTTGAAGGGTCTGCTTTTTGGGACTTAAAATTCTTGTGTTTTCCAAGCCTATCATGTCGCATATCCTCTTATTCACCCCAGTGGAGACATTGTCCAAGTTGGTGTGGATAGCATAAATAGCAATATCGTGCTTGATAGCCTTAATAATGGTTCGTTCTATGTAGTTTTTTCCCGTCAAACTTTTCAACCCTTTGAAAATAATGGGATGGTGGGCCACTATAAGGTTGCAGTTGAGTTCTATGGCTTCATCCACCACGGCTTCCGTGGCATCTAGGGTGCAAAGTACTGCCGTGACTTCGGTCTCCGGGTTCCCGGTCAGCAATTGGGCATTGTCATAGCTCTCCTGATAGGCTGGAGGGGCCAAGGTTTCCAGGTAGGAAGTTATATCTCTTATAGAATAAACCATATATTTGTCTTTGCTTGATTGATCGTTCGGTAACCAAAAATAACAAAATTTTCCCCAATGCGCCCATTTGAACCCGTCTTGTATCCATTTGCCCTGCTGTATGATGGGATTACCAGGTTGCGAAACAAGCTTTTTGACATCGGAAGCAAGCGAAGTGTAGTTTTTGAGATCCCGACCGTAGTGGTGGGGAATTTGGCGCTGGGAGGTACGGGGAAAACACCTATGGTGGAATTTATCATCGAAAGGCTATCGCAACATTACGAGATTGCCACCCTCAGCCGAGGTTATGGACGTAAGACAACAGGCGTTATTTTGGCCGACCAGGAGGCCTCAGCCCAAAATATAGGAGACGAACCCTTCCAGATTTTTACCAAGTATGGAGAAAAGGTGCATGTGGCAGTAGGGGAGCAGCGGATCATGGCCATTCCCCAGATCATCATGGAACACCCAAGTACGGATCTAATCCTTTTGGATGATGCTTTTCAGCATAGGTATATCAAAGGGGATTTCAACATCCTGCTTACCACTTTTCAGAAACCTTTTTTCGAAGATAAGGTAGTTCCTTTGGGAACGCTTAGAGAGCATAGAAAAGGCGCGGGCAGAGCCCAGGCCGTGGTGGTGACCAAATGCCCCAAGGACCTTTCTGAGGAAAAGAAAAAGTGGTATAAAGAAAATATTAAAAAATATACAGCTCCAGGTACGCCTGTTCTGTTTGCGGGATTGAAATATGGGGAGCCATATGAAATCCAACCCAACGGCAGGGTGTTAGGCAAGGATGTAATTTTGCTCACAGGAATTGCGGATACCAAAGTGCTGAAAGAAAGCCTGAAAGGGCAATATAACCTGAAACATGCGTTGGAATTTGCGGACCACCACAAATACACGGAAGAGGATGCAGGCAAAATCAGTAAGGCTTTTCAAGCTTATGGAGGGGAAGGCACGGTGATTTTGACCACTGAAAAGGACATGGTCAAACTAAAAGACAGGAAATTTGCCCAATTATTGGAGGAAATTCCGATTTTTGCAATTCCGGTCAAAGTGGATTTTGACCATAAAGATGAAACGCTGCTAATGGACATGGTCCAAAAAAGCATAATAGAAAAAGGTTATAAACGTGAGGTTTAGACATATACTCATCCTTTTCTTGGGAATTTTAGGCTTCTGTCTCCAGGCAAGTGCCCAGGTCAACATGCCTCCTCCGCAAGGACAGCAACGGCAACAGCAGCAACAGCGCCAGGATCCTGATGAAGAGCAGGAGGAAGTGGGACCCAGACGGGGCATTCTCGATGATTCCACCAAGCAGGTGTACGGGCCTCGTACCACCCTGTATTTTAAGGAAAAACATATTCGCCACAATAGGTTTGAAACAACCGAGATAGACACTGCCTTGACCGGGTTTCATAACTATGAACCAGTAGCCCGCAGCTGGTACAGGTACCAGGATCTGGGGAACATTGGTAGTGCTGCATTGCCTGTGTTTTACGAAATTCCCGGACAAATCGGTAGGACATCAGGCTTTCATGCCTATGACCTTTACTACAATTCCCCGGACAGCATGACCTATTATGACACCAAGTCGCCTTTTACCAATCTGGGGGCATTTTTTGGTGGGGGTAACAGGAATATGCTTGATATTGCTTTTGCTAGAAATATTAACCCACGATGGAATGTTGGATTCAATTTCAATACCATTCGTGCCCGAAAAGTCCTCAATCCAAGTAGGAGGGATGACAACATGGCTGTGCAGAACAGCTACTCCCTACATACCAGTTACCGGTCTGAAAACGAAAAGTACATCCTATTGGCCAATTTTTCCAGGATGAAGCATACTGTCAACGAACAGGGCGGAATCATCCCGCCCGAAGTGGACAGCACCTCACTTTACTTCACCTATGAGGATTCCAAAATGTGGCTCCGAAACTCACAGGCCAATGACCTGAGGCAGGATTACCATCTTTATCACCAATATGAAGTTGTAAAAGGCTGGCAAATCTACCATGTCTTTGACAAGAAAAAGCAAGAGGTGTCATTTGTGTCCAACATGGCCGGATCAGATAGCTTGTTTTTTAACCAGTTCAATACAAACAGGTTTAATATTGGTGAAGATGGTGAGCGTACCGATAGTACCCGGAATCTAAGCCATTTTTCAGAATGGAGGAATGAGTTTGGTTTTAAAGGCGACATTGGGCCGATCTATTATAATGCTTTCATGAAATTCAGGACAGGCCGGATGGCAAGTCCATATTTTGAAAGCAACAACAGTTTCAATGAATTTTATATTGGAGGAGCGCTCCGTGGGCAAATCAGTGAGAGGTGGTATTTTGAAGGCGAAGGGGAGTATTTCATTCCGGATGCCTTCCGGATCAAGGGACTTTTCAGGTCCCCCTATCTGGACCTGACTTATACCAAAGCCCTCTACCGACCCAATCTGATGCAAATGATGTATATGGGCAATCATTTCCAGTGGAACAATCAGGACCTTTCCAATACTGGCGTGGACCAAATCACTGGACAGTTGAAAGCTGATTTTGGACGCATCTCTATCAGGCCTTCCTTGACCTTAAACAGAGTAAGTAATTACATCTATTACAATCAGGAAGTGGTACCCGAGCAGGCCGATTCAGATGCCTTTATGGTGATTCCGGGAGTGACGGCCAGATTTCTGATGGGTAATTTTGTCTTTCAAGGAGAGGTCTTCAATACCACCATTACCGGAGATGGAGCCGATAATTTCAGAATTCCGGAATGGTTTGTCAATTCCAGAATTTTCTATGACAGCCCATGGTTTAATGAAAACATCTTCGTGCAGATCGGTATCGAGGGAAGGTATAGAAGTGATTACTATGCACCAGCCTACATGCCCTCCACGCAACAATTTTATCTGCAGGACAACTTTTTGGTACATGGATACCCTGTGGTGGACTTTTTCTTCAACTTTAGGATAAATAGAACCCGTATTTCACTTCGGTACAATCATTTAAACGATAACCTACTTCAGCAGCCTGGGTATTTTGTAACCCCTGGATATACTGGCTTGAAAGGAATGTTGGATTTGGGGATCAATTGGTCCTTCTTTGATTAAAACAAAATGAACTGGGAAGACAGCACTAAAGACAAAATGTTGAACCTGCAACTGCCCACTGACCCACGCTGGGTAGACATAGCAAGCATGAACCTGGGGGAAATACTTGTGGATCATGCTTACTGCGAACAGAAAGCTGCCAGTTCCTGCATTAGTCTAATTTTAAAATACCCTGATCTCGACCAGTTGGTGGACACTTTGACCCCGGTAGTAGCAGAAGAATGGGCGCATTTTGAAAGAGTAATGGATCAGCTTCGCAAAAGAAATATTCCTTTTGGCTGGCCAAGAAAAGACGAATATGTGATTAGGTTGGCCAAATTTGTCAAAAAAGGTGGCAACCGCATGCAACAACTTACAGAGCAGCTGTTGATGAATGCACTCATAGAGGCCAGAAGCTGCGAAAGATTTAAACTTCTTTGGAAAAACCTGCAGGATGAGGAACTCAAGAAGTTCTATTACGAGCTGATGGTTTCCGAAGCTGGACACTATGTCAACTTCTTAGAACTTGCTAGGCACTATCAGGATGAAGAAAAAGTCAATGTACGCTGGAAAGAATGGTTAGCTTGTGAGGCCAAGATAATGTCGGAGCTGGAATTGCGGGATGATAGGGTACATTGAAATGGTTTTTGGACCGCTGAAAAAGAGTATAAAAAGGTTCTATGTTCTCTGAAGTTTTTTAGTTATACTTACATCCGGTATTTTTAAAACATAATGAATCTTCTTGAAAATATAAAGGAAGCTTTACGCTCCGTACAGTCCAATTTGCTCAGAACAATCCTTACAGGATTGATCATCGCCATCGGGATTACCTCCTTGGTGGGAATGCTTACCGCAATTGATGGAATGAAAGCCCAGATTGAGGAAAGCTTCTCAGGCTTTGGCGCCAACAATTTTGACGTGAAATCCAAATTTTCTAATGGTGCCAGGGTAACTACCGATGGGGTGGCCCAAAAAACCTATCCCCCGATTTCTTTCCGAGAAGCCTCTGCATTTAGGGATGAGTATTCCAGAAGGGGAGTGGTAACCGTATTTTCCAATTTCTCAGGAGCGACGGAAGTCAAGAGAGGGTCCAAGAAAACCAACCCAAACAGCCGGATGATCGGTGGAGATGAAAATTACTTTTTCATCAAGGGAATAAAAATCGACCAGGGACGGAACTTCAGTAACTCAGAAATCCAGTTTGGAAACAATGTCTGTGTTGTAGGAAAAGAAATAGTTACTGCATTGTTTGAAAAAGATGAAGACCCAATTAATCAGTATATAACTTTTTACGGTAGTAGGTATACCATTATTGGGGTGACGGAGGAGCAGGGTAGTGCCACTGCAGGCTCGGGCCCCGATAGAGCAGTGGTGATTCCTTTGGAAAATGCCCGTCGTTTGGATCGAAACGGAACCTTTAGATACGCCATCACGGCATCCATGTCTGATCCCAATAAAATGGATTATGAAATGGGTCATGCCACCGGTGTGATGCGAAAATTAAGAAAAGATCGGATAGGAGATGAGGATAGCTTTGAGATTGTAAAAAGCCAAACCTTAGGCGAGAGCTTGGAGGAGGTTGCTGGTTTCCTCAGGATTGGAGGTTTCGGTATAGGATTTATCACACTTTTGGGCGCAGCCATAGGCTTGATGAATATCATGATGGTGTCAGTTACCGAAAGGACAAGAGAGATTGGGGTTAGAAAAGCCCTTGGTGCTACTCCCTTGAGGATCCGGCAGCAGTTTTTGATTGAGGCAATCGTAATTTGCCTTTTAGGAGGATTACTAGGGGTGATTTTCGGAATAGGCATTGGCAACATTGTGGCCAACTTGGTAGGGCCTGGCGGTTTCTTGGTTCCTTGGCTTTGGATCTTCGTGGCCTTTGGAATCTGTATCGTAGTAGGTTTATTAAGTGGGTTTTTTCCAGCTTACAAAGCCAGCAAACTCGATCCTATAGAATCTTTACGCTACGAATAGACTTCAGACTACGTCAGTGTTTCTAGGATCTGGGCCATATTTATTGGGTCCAAGCGTACCTTCCTTGAAAGTTAAATAGATAAACCCAATAAAATTTATCGGAGGAGGGATTAAAAGATACAGGGAATATTTCCAATCCAGCTCTATATCATGGAGCCTTCTGATCGCGGCTACCATCAGAAACACAATGGTGGTAACTAAGATGATTCCAAAGATGACAAAACTAACCCAGGCCTGAAGCTCCAAAGATTCGTACATCTTCAGCAGGCATAAAAGATTTATAAAATAAAAAACTACAAATAGGACCAGAAACTTTCTTCTAGTAATCCTGCCCGTAGGTTCCAGTAGTCGCTTCATAACTGAAAACCGTTGATAATCAGTTATTAAACCTCATGGGTGGGCTGGTTGTTTAGACTTTTTCTTACTAAAATTTTCAGTGCGCTTCGTACACGACTTCAGGTTCCTCAATATCGACAGAACCCTTTTCATTGATTCCTACTAGTTGAACCACTTTGGTTTCATTGATGAGCATAGGGTCATATTTTGCAGAAACCCGAATGTAGTTTTCTGTAAATCCATGCATTTTCCCATCTTCAATGTCCTCTTCAAAAAGCACTGTATAGGTTTTGCCCAAATTCTCCTCATAAAACTGTCTTCTCATTTTCTCCGACAGTATACGCAGCATTTTGGATCTTTCATTTCTAGTTTTCATTGGAACCACGCCTTCCATCTCGGTTGCTCGGGTATTGGCCCGTTCGGAGTAGGTAAATACATGTAGATAGGAAATGGGAAGTTCTTTCAGGAAGTTATACGTTTCCAAAAACAGCTCGTCTGTTTCTCCCGGAAAGCCAACTATCACATCTACACCTATGCAGCAATGCGGCATAAGAGTTTTGATCTTAGATACCCTGTCTTCATAAAGCTCACGAAGATATCTTCTACCCATTGCCCTTAGCATAGTGTTGCTGCCAGACTGAAGTGGTATATGAAAATGGGGGACAAAATGTTTGGATTTGCTTACAAACTCGATAGTCTCATTTGTAAGCAAATTAGGTTCTATGGAGGAAATTCTGAATCTGTCTATCCCTTCTATTTCATCTAAAGCAGTGACTAAGTCAGCAAAACGCTCTTTTCTTTTTCCATCCTGAATTCCAAAATCCCCAATATTCACCCCGGTAAGCACCACTTCCTTGACATCAGTGCTGGCAATTTCCCTTGCGGAATCAAGGATGTTGGCGATACTGTCACTTCGGCTTTTGCCTCGTGCCAGGGGTATGGTACAAAAGGCACAGCCGTAATTACAGCCGTCCTGGACTTTCAAAAAGGTTCTGGTACGGTCATTGATACTGAAGGCATTGTTGAAAACAGTGGCTTCCTGAATGTCTGTAGCAAGCACTTTGGCCTCTTGCTCTTTGGCAAAACCATCCAATAGCTCAATCAATCTAAATTTCTCAGCAGCGCCTAATACCGCGTCCACCCCTTTTATAGTAGCGATTTCTTGGGGTTTAAGTTGGGCATAGCAACCGATGATGGTCACATAGGAATTAGGGGAGATCTTTTTGGCCTCCTTGACGATCTTTTTACACTTCTTGTCAGCGTTCTCGGTTACCGAACAGGTGTTGATAATGAAAATGTCGGGAGTTTGGTCAAATTCCACTTTCTGATACCCCTTGTTTTCAAACATTCTACTTATCGTAGAGGTTTCTGAGTAATTGAGCTTACAGCCTAACGTATAAAATGCTACCTTCTTCAAACCTAAATCCTTGATGCTTAATTAATCCGCGAAGGTAAGCATAATCCCTTAAGTTTTCAATCAAGGTCAATTTGATCTTCATTTGAGGACATTGTGTCAATAGGGTCAAAAAATGATTGTAATCATGCTATTTTTTGAAAAATATTTGAAAAATGGTTTAATTTTTGACCATATCCGCTTTGTAAAAATAAAAATTGTTAGATTTGCGTATCAAAATCAAACCACATAAATAAAAAAATGGCAACTTTAAGACAAGAAGCACTGAAAATGGTGCAACAGAGGGAACGAGTAAGTATGGTCGCTCCTTCGGCCAAGATCTCTGATTATTTTGGTAGTCAAGTTTTTGGGCTAAAGGAAATGAAAGAATCCTTGGCGCCAAATGTTTATAAAAAAATTAGCAACGCAATTGAAAAAGGCGGAAAAATAGACACCAGTACCGCCGATGAAGTAGCTTCAGCTATCAAAACCTGGGCGCTTTCTAAAGGGGTGACCCATTATACTCACTGGTTCCAGCCTTTGACTGGCTCCACTGCCGAGAAGCATGACACGTTTTTCGATGGAGCTTCAGGAATTGAAAAATTCAAAGGCTCAGCCTTGGTTCAACAGGAGCCTGATGCCTCTTCCTTTCCAAATGGTGGTATCCGATCCACATTTGAAGCACGTGGTTACACGGCTTGGGATCCCACTTCCCCAATCTTTATTTTTGACAAAACCCTTTGTATTCCTACCATCTTCGTAGCTTTCACAGGTGAGGCGTTGGATTATAAAACCCCCTTGCTGAAATCCATTGAAGCTATCAATTCAGCTGCATTGCCGGTTTGCCAGCTTTTTGACAGAAATGTTAAAAAAATTACCGCATCCTTGGGAGTGGAGCAAGAATATTTTGTGATTGATAGAGCTCTATTTGCTTCACGCCCTGACTTAATCATGGCGGGAAGAACTGTTTTCGGTCACAATCCCGCAAGAGGTCAACAGTTGGATGACCATTATTTTGGATCCATTCCGACTAGGGTAAAAGATTTTATGCAGGAGTTTGAAGTGGAAAGCTGGAAACTTGGTATTCCTGTTTCTACCCGCCACAATGAGGTGGCGCCTGGCCAGTTTGAAGTAGCCCCATTGTATGAAGAGATCAACAAGGCTACTGATCACAATTTGTTGTTGATGGACTTGATGACTAAGGTAGCTGAAAAGCACAATCTGAAAGTCCTTTTCCATGAAAAGCCATTTGCTGGACTTAATGGTAGCGGTAAGCATAATAACTGGTCTCTGATCACCGATACCGGAGTGAACTTGTTTCAACCGAGCAGTTCTGCCCGAGAAAATCTTCAATTCCTGACTTTCCTAGTGGCTACCATCAAGGCTGTTCATGACAATGCCGACCTACTGAGAGCAAGTATTGCCTCTGCGGGCAATGATTGGAGATTGGGCGCCAATGAGGCTCCTCCGGCAATTATTTCTGTATTCCTTGGCTCTACTTTGACAGGGGTGTTAGATGAGTTGGAGGAAAACGGAAACCTTAAAATAGAGAAGGGTGATAATATGTACATGAAGCTGGGTATCAGTAAGATTCCACAGATTATCTTGGACAACACCGACCGTAACCGTACATCTCCTTTTGCATTTACCGGAAACAAGTTTGAGTTTAGAGCAGTAGGGTCCCATTCTAACGTGGCAGGACCTATGGCTACATTGAATGTCATCGTAGCTGAAACGCTAAGGACTTTGCATGATGATGTGAAAGAAGAAATAGCAAAGGGGAAAGAGAAGAAAATTGCAATCGTCAATGTGCTTCGTAAATATATCAGAGAAACTAAAAACATCCGATTTGAAGGGGATGGATACTCTGAAGAATGGGAGCAGGAAGCTAAAAAAAGAGGTCTTTCCAACCTGAAAAGCACACCTTTTGCCCTCGATATTTTCGAAAACGAGCAAGTAAAAGAGTTGTTTAAAAAGCATAAGGTGCTTACCGAGATAGAGGTGGAGGCTAGGCATGAAATCATGCTGGAAAACTATATTATGAAGATTCAGATCGAATCTAGAGTAATGGGCGACCTTGCTCTTAACCATATCATCCCTACAGCCATCAACTATCAGAATAAGCTGATACAAAATGCTCAGGGTATGAAAGATCTAGGTTTGGACAATACTGCCGCAGTAGAAACTATCAAAGAGGTCAGTAACTATATCGAGTCCATCAAGTCGAATGTCAATGGCATGGTAGATGTCAGAAGAAGATTGAACAAGGTGACAAATATCAAAGAAAAGGCAAAAGGCTACAGCTCTGAAGTGAAGGAAGCCTATTTCCAGAAAATTCGATATGCAGTCGACAAACTTGAGCTTCTTGTGGACGATGAACATTGGCCGCTAGTTAAATATAGAGAAATGCTCTTTTTGAAGTAATTTTCAAATACATTCTTCATAATAAAGGCCACCAAAAAAATTGGTGGCTTTTTTGTTTATACTTACCCTTTATGTGTAAATTTTTCGTAATTTTTAATTTCAATTTTATATCAGATTATGCAACAAATAGATTTCAATAGCAGCCAAAAGAATGAGGTTTTTGAGCAAGTGAAAGGTTACTTGCAAGGTGAAGGATATCAGATTATTACCATGGACCAGAGTAGGCCTTGGGGTGGGTTTTTCGTGATCGATGAAGATCAGATTCAAAAATTCAAGGACCAGTTTTTTCCGGAGGTGGAACTGGATAAACTTCAATTAAGCCAAAAACTAAGTCCAAAAATACTTTTGGTGGCTCCTGAAAAAAGGCTCTCCTGGCAATATCACCATCGCAGGGCAGAAATATGGAAACTCGTAGAAGGTGAAGGTGGAATCGTCACCAGCGATACGGATGAGCAGGGAGAATTGAAAAATCTAGAAATAGGAGAGGTGGTCAAGCTTAAGCAGGGAGAGCGCCACCGTCTTGTGGGCCTTCGTAAATGGGGCATGGTTGCAGAGATCTGGATGCATGCCGACCCGTCCAATCCTTCCGATGAGGAAGATATTGTAAGAGTAGAAGATGATTTTGACCGATAAATAAAAAAGCTCCAAGCATATCACTTGGAGCTTTTTTTATTTAGTTTCCTCCTCTTTTACTATTGCCTCTTGAGTTGGATGATCGTGAACTTGTACCTGAGCTATTGCCTCTCGAGGAGGATGATCTAGATACTGTACCTCCGCTGCTACGTGGAGAGGAAGATCTCGATACAGTACCACCACTGCTTCTCGAGGAAGAAGAGGATCTGGATACAGTTCCTCCGCTGCTTCGATTCGACTGACGTGGTGCGCTGCTTCTTACTGCTGAACCAGATGAACTTCTATTGTTGGGCCTGCTCTGCACATTGGTGCCTCGATTTGAGGGTGCCTGCTGCCTAGAGTTGACCCGTGGTGCAGATGACTGTACCTGTCGCTGTTGGCTTGGTGCGGCCTGTCTGGTTTGCGTTTGCGCTGGTCTTTGCTGAACCTGACGGGAATTATTTCCTCTTTGGTTAGGCTGTGCGGCAACTCTCGACGGAGAAGCGGTGGCCTCTCCTCTTACATTACCAGCATTACCTCTTTGCACGGTTCCACTAGATCTTTGTTGAGCAGCTGAAGACCGGGCCTGTGCGGTTCTGGTAGCCCTTGGACCAGTTTGCGAACCTCTGGTAAATTCAGAGGAATTTACTGCTCTAGATGGCCTTGCCTGTCTTACTGTATTCCGGTTAACTTCAGGTCTATACATGGCCACTGAACCTCTAGCAACTGCAGATCTACCGGGTCTGCCTGAATTACTCACCTGATAAACAGGTATGCTTCTTCTGCTGATTCTTTCCAAATCTCCTCTGCGCGGCCCACCTACGTAAGATCTTTGGTTCACCACCACCGTGTTATTGATGATGGTGGTTTGTTGGTAAATATTCACTATACGAGTTCTTGGAACAAAATACCTGTGAACTCTTCGATGAATCAATCTATTGTGTGGTACAAACACATAATGGTGATAGGGTAAGTTTACGGCCATGTTAATGTGAACTCCAGGAGCCAATGGAGCCCATCCGTAATAACCTCCGCCGGTTCTCCAGTTTACCCAAGCTGGTCCCCATTCGTAGCCTGGTACCCAGGACCAACCGTATCGATTGGAGAAGAACCATCTACCGTAATGGAACGGAGCCCATCCCCAGTCAAAATCCGACACCCAAGTGTTTCCATAAGAGGTCATTACCCAATGGCCATTTGTAGCGTAAGGGTGAAAGTTACCACCTACGTGGGGGACCCAAACAAATCCATATTGAGGATCATTGATCCAAGTGCCATATGGCATCAATTCATCATAGAAAACTTGGAATGAAACAGCGCCTTGCATTTGGGCTGAAACTGGCTTTTGAATGCCTAGGGACAAGAAAGCCAATAATGCAAAAACCCTGAACACCTGCCTGTAGGAACGGAAATTTTGAAAGGGATTTCTCATAGCTGTGGGATTTAAGTATAGTTTGGTTTACGCAAGAATGTAAAAATTTGTTTGCTGTAAAATTTTGTAACAGTACTTTCTATTGCTTTATAGGGGATGTTAAAATAAAATTTAACAAGGCAAAGTGGTCAATTTCAAGGCTTACGTCAAAATGCTTTAACTATCCTTAAAATTTGTTAAAATTAGTCGCTTTTGAAAAAAAATAACCGAGGCTTCTCCGCCCCGGTTTTAATTACCTACTTTATGTATCCCGTCTCCCGTCTTCGGTCTCCCGTCTCTATAACATCCCTTCTATGGATTTTTCTAGTTCTCTAGCATGCTCTAGAAATTCCTTCACATTCATTTCCTTGAAGAAAATCAAACCATGACTGGATCTTACTTTTGCGGTTTCATGCAGATAGAAGTAATTTTTTCCTAGTAGCAACTGTATGTCGTTTAATTGACTTACCCAGGTTCGTTTAGCAATTGTACTGAATTTACCATTGTGGGCATAGCTTGGGAATGAAGCATTTACTTGGCTGAGGTAACAGTTGGCGAAGGAGTCCTCCATCACCGCCATATCCCCAAGGGATACAGGCACGATGACATTGCTTTCTGCTGGCTCAAACTTAAACCATACATTTCTGTAGCCTAGGATTTTAAGGTCTTTCAAATCCTTTTCCTCACTCCAGACCCTTACGGCCTCAGCTGTTGCCTGTAGTACCTTGTAATGGGTATCAGGTCCGCTGCCTTCCGGATCAAGTGTTAAACTGATTTTAGTAGGCTGTATTTTTCGGAACATATCCACTATAGGCTCCACATCTCTCTTCTTCTCAGGCTGCTCAGTGAAAATATCTCCGGTGTAGAAACCAAGGCGTAAGTGGTGGACATTTTTGACTTGAACACCAAAGTGTGCCCAAACCAACTCTTCCTCAAATTCCCTGATCATACCCTTGAGTTTTTGAATTTTGGCGGGATTTTTTTCTCCATCATAAGAATTGCGGAGAATGCTGATCACCTCATTGATAATCTCACGCAGGCCAGCAGTATTCTCCACTTTGTATATTTCCACCAAAGCTCTAACTACTCGATGACAAAGTCCCCTTAAACTTTCTTCCGGATCCTCGGAGGCAACATTTGTAAGATATTGATATACATCCTTGTCTGTTTTCAGCTTGTAGCCAGTGTTATAGAAGTCCTCATACTTAATCATCTGTATCCTTCCTTCATCTAATAGCTGTTTGGTATGCGTCAACGTGTTGATCACAAACGTGTTGGTTACAGCTGTGAAACCGGAGGTAAGGACAGAGAAATGTGCCTCATTGCTATTCTCCTGAAGTTGTGTGGTAATGTGTGGCAGGATCCCAAGTGAAATATCATCATGGTGAGGTCCGGTATGGAGCAACACTTCATTTTTTTCCTTGGTTGTTCCCTTATTGATTTTGGCAATGATGCTGTCCATTACCTCTTTTACCGTTTCTTCGGTAAGGTTTGGGATTAAAGACGTATATGGATCGGTCTTTAAGTCCTCCAAAGTCAACCTGTGCCCATATTTACCAAGCTTTTTGCAAAGATCAATAATGGATTTCTCGGTTTTTTCCTTAGTCCATTCTCCCACCTTGTAATAATGGTCAATACTGTCCGTCAACTTGCTTGCGGCCCCTTTAGTCATATAAAACCTACCGTTTTTCAACTTTTGCAAAACAGTGGCAGGGTAGAGGTTGGTCAAGGGGGTTTCAAGAGAATCCTTTACAATCTGAGCCTTGGCTTCTCCAGCGGCAATAATAATTCCCACTGCTTCAGGATTGTAAACGATGGTATCTAGGCCGATGGTAATTACCAGTCTATTAGCCGAAACTTCGATACCGCCAAGATCGCCTGCGGCAACGGCTTGTGTTTCAAAATTTGTTTCTGTGAGTCTGGTTGTGCTGAATAGATGAGAACCGCGAGTGTTGAAGGCAATATGACCATCCGGGCCAATGCCGCCAAGAAAAAATCCAATTCCACCTTTATCTCTGATTTTTTGCTCGAATTCTCCACACCACTTGTCAATTAGGTATATGGATTCTTGTTGTATTTTTTCAAGTTTCGACTTGGGCTCTCTGAATCTCAAGGAGAGGTCTACTTTCAAATCTGGAAAAACCTGATGAAAATTCCTCCCCCCAGCCAATGGGATTTCATCGGAATTGATCAATAAAGCTTTTTTGGGATCCAAGCCAAAGGCATCGATATAGAATTTGTTTACATAATGAAAAAAGCTGTTTTTCTGCTGAGAAGAGATTGGGTAAAATTCATCGATCTGTACAAATTGAAGTCCTCCTAATTTTGGCTTTTTTACTGCCGCCAAACCATATTTCTCCCGTATTTCTTTTCCTTTGGGACTGTCCCAATTTTCAAGCAAAAACTGGGTCCACTTGATAAAGAATTCTGGTGTCTTGCCAGTTGGTAAGCTGATTACCCCTTCAGGATTGGCAGCAGCCCATTCCAAAAATCTACAAGCGGTCATCAGTCCTAATTTAGGAAAATTATCTACCGTTAAGTAAGGGATTAAAGTAGAGTTAGGGCTTTGACCGGCTTCTTTCTGAAAGCTTTTTTCTACTTCTGATAAAGGGTAACTAGTTGGCATATTGAATAAATTTTTGGTAAAATGCTTTGTTCACTTTAATTCATCAGGTCTTCAAATATCTTGTCCACTACTACAGCCACACCACCGAGCAGTCCTACTTCCTTGCCCAATTTGTATAGTACAAGTTCAGATTGCTCCCGTGATTTGGCCATGCTGTAAAGATTAAGAGCCTGCTGTATGGGGGTGAGCAGATATTGATGCGCTTCTGCTACCGAGCCCCCGATAATGATTAGATCTGGATTCAGGAGTTGGATTAGGATGGAAATTCCTCGGCCTAGATCTAGACCTGCGTTGGAAATGATGGTGATGGCCCGTTGGTCACCGGCTAGTGCGGCCTCAACCACCCATGAGGGTTCCAATTGGTTATTCCGCTCTTGGGCAAGTCTGCTGAGAATGGAGTCCTCATCAGTTTTGATGGCTTCTTTGGCCATTCTGACGATGGCAGTACCGGAAGCCACAGCTTCAAGACATCCTTTTTTACCGCAGGTGCAGGTGATTTCTCGAGATTCAAAAATAGGGGAGTGGCTAAACTCTCCAGCGAAGCCCGCCCCACCACGGTATAGCTTACCGTCTATGATAATTCCCAAACCTATTCCCCAGCCGATGAAAATGCCAAGTACGTTTTGCTTCTTTTCCGGATGCTGTCCAAATTTGAATTCAGCCAATGTCATAGCACGAGCATCATTTTCAAGGTAAACTTTCCTGTCAAATTTTTTCTCTAACTTTTCTTTAAGACTGTCCTTACCAAAATTCAGGTAGGTGTGGTTGATGCCGTTGTCTGAATCAACTAAGCCGGGCATGGAGATCCCAATGGCAATTATTTTTTCGTTAGGAATGCTTGAATTCTGAATAGTTGTTTCCAGAAAATCCTCAAGGTTCTCATATGTCCCCTTGTCATTATTTAGGTTGATGTTATTGGATTCAATCTGTGAAGATTGTCGATGTGCGCTATCATAAACGGCGGCCTGAACCTTGTACTTGCTTATATCAACCGATAGTACATAAAAAGAATCATCCGTGAGCGCATAAAGATCAGGCTTTCTGCCCCCCTGAGATTCGCCTTGTCCCTGTTTGATTACTTCACCTGACTTCTGAAGAGCTGTTAACAGGGAATTGACTGTAGGTAAGCTTAAGCTCAATTCAGCACCGATTGAGCTTGCCGTGTTGTGGGTGTGGGTGTACAGATGCTTGATTATCTTGATCTTGTTGAGATAATTCTTAATCTCTACCACCCCTTCCTTTTGTTCTAGTACTTTATATGGGTTTCGAAGGTCCATAGGCTTTATTTGATGCAATTTAATGAATAAATGAATAAGTAAGCAGCACTTTATTAAAAAAATTAATTAAGTTAACGTTAAATATGTTAAATTTACTTATAACTCCTGCTGTTAAAGATCTGACTAAATAAGATACTAAGAATAACTTACGATAAAAATTTTAGAATGCCTGGAAATAAAAAAAGCCCCTTATGGGGCTTTTTGTTTCTTTTTAAATAATTTAATTAAAATTTTGGAATGGAAGGTCTACTTCGGGGACGTCTAAGTTCACTACTTCATCATTCTCAAACAGGAGAACTTCATCAAGTCGTCCGTTCCGGTTGTAGTATTTCCATTGACCTTCTTTTTTTCCATCTTTCATTTCACCTTCTGAAGCTAACCGGCCATTGTCATGGAAATACTTCCAAGTTCCTTCTGCTTTTCCCGAAACGTAAGTGCCTTCAGATTCTTTGCGCCCGTTAACATAGTAAGTCATTCGGGTGCCATTTCCGTTTTGGATTGTTCCTGGATCTAATGTAGATGAGCCGTCGTAGGTATAATATTCACCTACATTGAGCAGTCTTCCGTTGGCCCATGTCTCTTCTTGAGTCAACTGCTTGTTGTCATAAAATAGACCCCAATCGCCATCCTCAAATCCATAAAAATAAGATCCTACGGACTTCAACTGACCACCGTCATAGTAATATACCCACTGTCCGTGTTCGCTGCCAAGCTGATATTCTCCTTCTGCGATCAATATTCCGATTTTGTTAAAATATTTCCAAAGACCGGATTTTACATCATTTCGGTATTCACCTATGCTGTAAAGTTCTCCTTCCGGGAAAAAGTTTTTCCAAAGTCCGACTCTTGACCCGTTGTCAAACTGGCCTTCTACCGAGATATTATTATTGCTGTGGTATTCAACATATTCACCATGGGGTAAACCTAGCTCGTTATAGGTTTTTCTTTTGGCCAAATTCCTGTTTGGATAAAACTCCTCCCATGTGCCGGTCGGTTGGTCATTCTTGTAGTTTTCAGTTCTGGCTACCCTGCGGTTTTCATAGTAATAAGTCCATTCCCCCGTACGGTTGCCTTTATTGTCATATTCAGTTTCCGATTCCACTGTTCGGGAAAAAGGAAAGTATTTCTTCCAACTTCCTACCCGCCGACCCAGGTTAAACTCACCTTCTTCCTGTATATTATCCTCATCGTCATACCTTTTAAAATCTCCATGTGGTTTGTTGTTCTGATAATTAGCTTCTATCAAAATGTTACCATATTGACTATATTCTCGGTAGCGTCCTTCCAGCTTATCATCTTTATAAGTCTGAACAATTGCCAATTGCCCGTTTGGAAAATAGGAATTCCATGTACCCGTTTTTTTACCGTTTTCAAATTGGCCTTCCAGTTTTAGCTGGGGATTTCTGCCTTGGCTTTCATTGATATTGTAATACGTTTTGTATGGTCCCACCAAAACGCTATCCTGGAAAACCGATTCTAAAAGGACATTGCCCCTTTGATCATATTCCTTGTATTGACCATTGAGAACATTGTTTCTGTAATCGGCCCGCATTTGGGGCTGACCATTGGAATGAAAGGCCACCCACTCCCCATCTTTTTTGCCTTCCTCAAATTTACCTTGTTGTAAAAGCCGGTTGTTGGAGGGGTTCATGAATTTCCAGAGCCCTTCCATCTTGCCATCGCTCATTACTCCCGTTCCCATAATGGTAGAATCTGAGTTGTATAGCGTGACAGTTTGAGCCATTATTGGCGTCTCTAAGACTAGGAAGGCGACTAGGAATAAGACTTTTGCAAAAATATATTTCATGGACAATGAGGTAATTAATTCCTTAGGATGTTACGACAGTCAAAGCTACTAGGTTACTAAATTAACTTATAATCTTTAAAAAGTAGGCTAAATTCGGCGAAATTGCAAAATACGTTCCAATTCTTCCAATACCTCACCTTCGATATTTACCGGGGACCCCTTCACTACCAATTCTTTCGCAAACAGAAGGTAATTAAATTTCGAAAGATAATCATTAGCATTCATAGAAGAGTTTTTGCTGTTTTTTACCTCCCTATAGAAATTGCCGTAGTCAAATGGAGATTTGCCCCTCGGAAGCAAATATCCTTTTTCTAAAAAGATTTGATCTCTATCGTTTTTTAATATTTTTTCTGACTGTTCTTTTCCAAAAAAAACAAAAACAAAAAGCCCATGACCCCACCAGTTCAATACTCTGATGTTAAAGCCATGGGTTTTGTCAAAATTCCTGAAAATATCCAGCACTTGATAGGGACAATGATTGAGCTCATTGCCTATACTCACCTTGCAACCTTTGCTTTCAGGATAAATTTCTATCAAGCGTTGTTGAGGGAAATTATTAGAAATATTAATGAAGAGCTTTTTGAAAGCCGCTTTCAGCTCAAATATCTCTTCAAAAATCTTCTTGTCTTTTAATAACTCCAAGCCTTCCATTTTACCAGTTAAGCAATGCCGAGGCCCATGCAAAACCGCTGCCGAATGCCGCTAAGCATACCAAGTCTCCTGATTTTAGCTTGCCCTGTTCGAAAGCTTCACTTAATGCTATTGGAATCGTGGCAGCAGTGGTATTACCATAATACATGATGTTGTTGAAAACTTTTTCATCAGGTAGCTGTAGTTTTTCCTGGATATATTTGCTGATCCTTAAATTGGCCTGATGGGGTACAAGCAGGTCAATTTCTGACTTGTCCTTACCATTTGCTTCAAGCGCCTCTTCGATCACTTCCTGGAATTTCACCACCGCATGTTTAAAAACGGCATTACCGTTCATTTGCAACTTGAAACTTGGCCCATCAACGATGTCCGGTGATAGTCTATTCTCACGGCTGCTCCCGGGGTCTTTCACATAAAGTTCCTCACAGTAGTCACCATCTGCATGAAGGTGGGTGGATAAAACCCCATAGTCAGAATTTTCAGTGGCCTGTAATATTGCAGCCCCGGCTCCATCGGCGAAAATAACCGCACTGGATCTTCCTTCATCAGTTATATTGAGTGCGGAAGACTGAATTTCAGCACCTATGATCAAAATATTCTTATACATCCCTGTTTTGATGTATTGGTCGGCGATGGAAAGGGCATATACAAATCCAGAGCAGGCATTACGAATATCCAAGGCGCCAATGCCTTGCAGCCCAAGTTCCCTTTGTACCAAAACCCCGTTGCCCGGGGCGAAATAATCCGGGGTACTGGTGGCAAACACAATGAAGTCAATATCCTTGGTCTCAATACCAGCACGCTCTATGGCCATTTTGGAAGCTTCCACTGACATGCTGGTGACCGTGTCTTTCCCAGGAGTAAACCATCGTCTTTCATGGATGCCTGTTCTCTCGACGATCCACTCATTATTGGTGTTCATTATTTTGGAAAGGTCATCATTGGTGACCACACGTTCAGGTAAATAATGCCCTACGCCTACAATTCGTGATTTTTTCATGGGTTTATTGTCAATTGAAAAGTCAATATTAGTTTACTTTGTGTATCCGTTTTATTGCAAGAAGTACCGTCAGCTAATGAAAGAATGGCCGAAATTCAGATTTAAGGCTTCTTAGGTCATCGGACATTCGCTCCCAAAACCAAGGAAAAATGCCTGCTAGCATCATTGTGGATAATCATATTTAATTATTAACAGCAATTTCACTGTTGTGTTTTAGCCGCCTTTTCCTTAATCTTCCAATACCTGTACAGTCCGGCGACTGACATCCAGCTTGGGTTGGCCTTTTCATACTTTTCCACGGTCTCCTTGCTCAATCCCTGCTTTTCCAATTGGCTTTGGGTATATGAAATAAAAAGCGGCACGACTTCCTGAGGATCTACCTGTTTTTCGTAGTATCCTTTCATCCATACGGCCCAGTCATCCAACATCAATTTAAGCTCCTCAAAATGGGAAGCAATTTCCGTAACCGTTCCATAATGCGTAAGATATAGCATGGTTGGATTGAGTTCCAAAATTCGGTCAATGGAGGCCTTCCAGTTTTCTATATTAATGTCTGGTGGAGGACAAGGCGGGGTCACAGGTCCATTATCAATCTTTACCCCAGCCACATCGCCGGTGAAAACAATCGAACCCAACTGCCAGGCTAAATGGTGCACGGCATGGCCCGGAGTAAACCAAGCTGTCAATGTAGTTGATCCCACAGTTACTTTTTCCCCGTCGTTCATTGAGATCAACTGGGAAGGAGGGATGGCTTTCATTTCGCCCCAGAGATCCTCCATTTGCTCACCATAGATCATCTTGGCGGAGTTCCAGAGTTTGTCAGGATTAGAAAGGTGAGGGGCCCCCTTTGGATGAAGGTAAATCTGTGCGCCATGGTTGGCAAACCTCCAAGCAGCTCCTGCATGGTCGAAATGGATATGGCTTAAAAAGACGTGCTGAATATCCTCGACCTCATATCCAAGACTCTTTATCCCTTTCTTCAAAGTTTCAAAGGTGCTTTCAGGGCCTGTCTCAATAAGGATAGGCCCGGCATCAGTTTCCACCAAAAAGGTAGCAATGGAATTCGGAATTTGCTTAAACTGCAGGTCGATGATGTGAACTTTTTCCATTATCCAAACAAGGTATAGTTACCAAACTGATCCATAGGGGAGGTTTTTTTGATCAATGCGGGATTATCATTACCAACTTGGTTAACCATAGGTGACACCGGGTAACTTATCATCAAAGCTTGATCAAATGGTAGCAGACAGTTTTTTAGCTGTTCTGAATCAGTATTTGGATTTAGCCAAATTTTCTCTGATTCCTGAGTTAATATGACCGGCATACGGTCGTGGATGTCGGATACCATGTTGTTTGCCTCGGTAGTAATGATCAGGAAGGTGTGTTTGTTTTCCCCCTCCTCATTTTCATATTCCTCCCATATACCCGCAAAGGCAAAGGGCTTTTCGTTTTCTAAGACAAACCTGTAAGGGCTTTTGGATTTTTTGCCCAGTTGCTTCCATTCATAGAAACCGTCCGCCGGGATTATACATCTTCTTTTTTGAAATGCCGATTTGAAGGAGGCTTTTTCGGAAATGGTTTCCCCGCGCGCATTGATAAATTTCTGGCTCACCGGCTTGTTTTTGGAAAATTCCGGTGTGATGCCCCAATAGAAATGTGAAAAGCCTTGAGGGCTGTCTGAGGTGATAACCGGCATAAGCTGGGTAGGGGCCACGTTATATCTGGGATTGAACTCCCCTGGCATCTCCGCCTGGAATCTTTCCTCTAATTCAATCTTTGATTTGGCTAATGAATATCTTCCGCACATGGTGGTGGTTGTTTATTAAAGTTTTTGAAGTTACTCATCCGAATTGATAAATTCAAATGCGCGCTTTTCTGACCAGTAGATTTCTCCTCTCGTCCTAGGGCTGAAACCCACATGTCCTCCCTGCTTTGGAAACTCCATATATACGTTTTCCAACTTCAAAGCTAATTCTTTTGGATAGCAGAGTGGACTCAAAAAAGGATCATTGACCGCATTTAATATCAAGGAAGGAACCTCTATACCCTCCAAGAAATAAAGGCTTGAGCATTTTTCATAGTAATCATGCGCATCATCGTACCCATGTAAAGGACCCGTATAGACATCGTCAAAGTCTCTTAAAGTTTTCACTTTTGCTAAAAGCTCGAGATCTATGTCTTTAGGGTGTACTTCTGCTTTACGAATGATTTTTTCCTTGAGCGTTCGTAAGAATTTTTTGGAGTAAATAAGGTTTCTACCCCTGGAGATTTGGTTACAAGAACTTTCCAGATGAAGGGGAACGGAAATCGCCACAGCTTTTTTAATCCTCGAAACCCGGGTTCTTTCTTCCCCCAGATATTTGAGTATTAAATTTCCGCCAAGAGAAAAACCGATCAAATAGAGCTCATCATAGTTTCCTTTTGCATAATCTACTACAGTTTCCAGGTCGTAAGTAGCCCCGGAATTATAAAAAATGGGGAGAATATTTTGCTCCTCACTACATCCCCTAAAATTCCAGTTGAGCACATCGTAGCCTTGTCTATGAAATTGATGCGCCATGCCCTGCATATATGGTCTACGGCTGTTGCCCTCGAGTCCATGGCTGATGATCACCAGTTTGCGGCTGCCTTTTCGAAGCCAGTCTAGGTCGAGGAAGTCTCCATCAGTGGTGGTAATCCGTTCTCTTTCAAAAGGTAATTCTATAACCTTTCGGAAAATGCTGGGCACAATAGTCTGCAGGTGCCCGTTGAACAACATTCTAGGTTTGAGGTAATCTATATTTTCAATTAAAGGCATAAAGGGTAACTTTCTGCGCTGAGGGAAGTTTAGAGTCATGAAAATACGACTATTAAATTTGAATAAAGACATTTAAGAACTATTTTTGGACTCCTGAATATTGAATTGGAATAAATCAAACTTATGGCCGAAATAATACGAATGCCCAAAATGAGCGACACCATGGAAGAAGGGGTGATCGCAGCATGGTTAAAAAAAGTAGGTGATGAAGTGAAGCCAGGCGATATCCTTGCCGAGGTGGAAACAGATAAAGCTACTATGGAGCTGGAATCTTACGAGGAAGGTACCTTGCTTCATATTGGGGTAGAAGAGAAAGACTCTGTACCTGTGAACGGTGTAATTGCCATCATCGGGGAAAAGGGTGAAAATATAGATGACCTATTGAAAGAAGCTGGCAATGGCGGCGGCCAGTCCGAAAGTCAGCCAAAAGAAGAGGCGAAAAAAGAAGATAAGGGAGAAGAAAAGGAAGAGTCCTCCTCTGAAGAAACGGAAAGTTCGGCTGAGGAAGTCGATACCACCGATATCAATGCCACTTTGATCACCATGCCCAAAATGAGTGATACCATGCAGGAAGGTACTATTGCCAGCTGGTTGAAAAAGGTAGGGGATGATGTGAAATCCGGTGATATCCTTGCAGAAGTGGAAACTGACAAAGCTACCATGGAGCTAGAGTCCTATGAGGATGGTACCCTGCTTTATGTAGGAGTAGAGGAAGGTGATTCAGTAGCTATTGACGGCGTGATCGCTATCATTGGTGAAAAAGGGGCCGACTATGAAAAACTTCTAAAAGCACACGAAGGTAAATCTTCCAAAAAGGAAGAAAAGCCAGCCAAAAAAGAGGAGCCTAAAGCCGAGACTAAGAAAGAGGAAAAGCCGGCGGAAAGCAAAAAAGAAGAAGAAACTAAGAAAACTACTTCATCAGCCCCATCAACCACTGAAGGTGGCAGAGTGAAAGCTTCTCCATTGGCCAAGAAAATGGCTGAGGACAAAGGAGTAGATATCTCTTTGATCAAAGGTAGCGGTGAGAATGGAAGAATTATACGCAGAGATGTGGAGGAATTTGATCCTGCTTCAGTACAGCAACCAGCAGCGGCAGCTCAGGCCGGTGCTCCAGCAGTAGGTCAAGAGTCATACAAAGAGGAGAAGGTTTCTCAAATGAGAAAAACCATCGCTAAGCGTTTGGCAGAAAGCAAATTCTCTGCGCCACACTTCTATCTTACCATGGAAATCAACATGGATAAGGCAATTGAAGCGCGTAAGAGCATGAACGAAATCGCTCCTGTGAAGATCAGTTTCAACGATATGGTGATCAAAGCAGCAGCTGCCGCCTTGAGACAAAATCCAAAAGTGAACTCCTCTTGGTTGGGTGATAAAATTCGCTACAATGACCATATCAACATCGGTATGGCTGTAGCAGTGGAGGAAGGTTTGTTGGTACCGGTGATTAGATTTGCCGATAATAAGTCCCTTTCTCAAATTTCTCAGGAAGCCAAGTCCCTTGGAGCAAAAGCCAAGAACAAGGAACTTCAGCCAAAGGATTGGGAAGGAAACACTTTCACGGTATCCAACTTGGGTATGTTCGGTATTGATGAGTTTACCGCCATTATCAACCCGCCTGATGCCTGCATCATGGCAGTAGGAGGGATCAAAGAAACCGTTATTGTGAAAAATGGAGAAATGAAGGTTGGAAATGTGATGAAGGTAACCCTTTCATGTGACCATAGAGTAGTGGATGGAGCTGTTGGATCAGCTTTCCTTCAGACCTTCAAAAACCTACTTGAAGACCCCGTTAGAATCCTGATCTAAAAACGGCGTACTTGGTGTTTTTACCATCGTACCTCGTACTTCTAACTTCGTACTTCAAATATTTACTGCCAAAAAGTCCTGATATTTCGGGACTTTTTGCTTTAGTACGCCATTTGTTAATACATAGCAAAACGAAACGAAACTTTTAGCAATATTCAACAACAAGTTATGGAAAAGTTAAGATCCACCACCGTGGTGGCTATCAAACATAATAATGAAGTAGTAATCGGTGCCGACGGTCAAGCCACCCTGGGCAATACGGTTGCCAAAAGCAGCGTGAACAAGATCCGGAAACTGCAAAACGGTAAAATTGTAACGGGTTTTGCTGGTTCTACTGCCGATGCCTTTACCCTTTTGGAAAAATTTGAAGAAAAGCTAGGTGCCTTTGGAAACAACATGAAAAGGGCAGCTGTGGAGCTTGCAAAGGAATGGAGAACTGACAGGATGTTAAGCAAGTTGGAAGCAATGATGATTGTAGCCGATAGCGAGGATATCCTTATAATTTCTGGCACTGGAGACGTAATCGAACCTGATGAATACATTGCCACTATTGGGTCGGGGAGCATGTACGCCCAGTCTGCCGCCCGAGCTTTGAAAAAATTTGCCCCTCAACTTTCCGCCGAGGATATGGTAAGAGAAAGCCTCGGTATTGCAGCCGATGTGTGCATCTACACTAACCATAATCTTGTGGTAGAGAAAGTGCAATAAGAACTCAATTCGGTCTACGGTTTCCCGTTTCCAGTCTTCAACCCTTAATAGGCTCTAGGAGAAACTGTGAAATCAGTTTTTCTAGGGCCTTTTTGTTTATCGGTTTAGTAGTACAGTCGTCGAGCCCAGCTGCAATACACCTCTCTCTTTCATTATTTAAAGCAGAAGCGGTAAGCGCGATGATAGGGGTGTTGATACCGTTAGGAAGTTTTCTTATTTCACCGGTGGCTTCATAACCATTCAATTCAGGCATTTGAATATCCATCAGGATAAGGTTGATAGGGTGGGAGGTGAAAATATCTACCGCCTCACGCCCATTCTGCGCTTCATAGATTTTGCCTTTAGGTAAGAGCTTTTTGACGATCTTTTTGGTTAAAATCATGTTCACGGCATTATCTTCGGCCACCAGGATTTTTGCTTCCATGTTTTCCAATTGCTCCAAATATGATTCTTGCTCTTTTACGTTCTCATTGACTATATCTGAAGGGGTATCTAACATTTCATCCACTCCCACGAAGTTAATGTCGCAGAAAAACGTGCTTCCCACTCCCATGGCACTTTTGAGCTTAAGCTTCGAACCCATCAAGGCCAATATCTTATTACTAATTGCCAAACCTAGGCCTGTGCCACCAAATTTCCGTGTAGTTGAAGTGTCTTCTTGGCTAAATGCCTCGAATATCTTAGTTTGATTTTCCTGAGAAATGCCTAAGCCGGTATCCCTTACTGCAAGCCTTGTTATGTACTGGTTATTTACTTTTTCCAACAGCTTGATAGACAGCTCGATTTCCCCTTTTTCAGTAAACTTAATAGCATTACTGAGAAGGTTAATTAACACCTGTTTTAATCGTAGCTCATCAGCCAAAACCTTAATTTTTATTGAGGCATCAAAATCAAATTTCAAAGAAATATTCTTTTGATATGCCTGATAGGCAATTAGGTCTTTGGAGGAAGAACCCAGTTTTTTGAGATCAACAGGCTGTAATTCCAGCTCCATTTTTCCGGCCTCTATCTTTGAGAAGTCTAAAATATCGTTGATTATTCCGATCAAGGATCCTGCAGACTGATTGATTAAGCCCACATATTGCTGTTGTTCTGAAGTGAGAGCAGTTCCGGATAAGAGTTCGGAGAATCCTATCACCCCATTTAATGGAGTTCTGATTTCATGGCTCATTACAGAAATAAAATCAGATTTGGCATTGTTGGCTTTTTCAGCAATTGCTTTTGCTTTGCGAATACGCTTCATGCTGAATCCTATAATAATCAATAAAATAAGTACTGTTACAAAGAGCAAGATGAATACATTTCTTTTGAAAATCTGCTGATTGATCTGCTCTTTGGCCATGAGTTCGTTTGTCATTGCCTCATGGTTAATTTCTTTTAGCTTTTGGTCAAAATCAAACTTTGCTTCCAGTCTCCCCATGTTTCTTGAGTTGACCTGACTGGCTAAGGAATCAGACCAGGCAGCATAAAGTGTCCTAAACTTATATGCTTGCTCCCAATCGCCTAGATTTGCCTGAATTTCGGCCATGTCATTGTATAGAGTCACGATGTGGTCCTTAAACTCATTCTCTAAACTCAGGCTTAGTCCCTCTTCTATATACTGCTTCGCTCTTTGATAATTTCCATTTTGAAGGTGTATTTTACCTAACCTCACCATAACAGAAACCCATGAGGATTTTGAATTTTTGTTCTGTAAGTAGATATAGGCCTTTTCCAAATAATTCTGAGCCAGTTCGGATTGGCCCAAAGCCAAATGCACATCTGCGAAAGTCCTATAGGCAAAACCCTTATGGTAATCAATTTGGGCATAGTTTTCCACTTTTTGAAGTGTATTGAGAGCACTGTCATACTCTTCCACCATATACTGCAGGTATGCAATATTATTTAAGGACCTAACAATTAAAAGAGAATCCCCAATGGAGGCACTCTCCTCAAATGCCTGTCGCATGTATTTCAACGCAGCACGGTGATCCTTGCTTCCATCGCTATATATCGCTCCAATATTATAAGCGGATCTAATATTTAATTTCGGGTTGTTGAGTAGATTAGTTCTTTCATGTGCCTCCAGGGCATATTCCAGTGCCTTTCCATAGTTATCCTGGCGGTAATGAATCCAACCAAGGTTAATTAGACTTTCTGTTTGACCGTATTCATACCCGATTTTTTGAGCTTGTTCGTAGGCTAGTTCTGATTTTCCTAACGCTTCAATAATGTCGCTTTCTATGTTTTCGGTAGCCCATTTGTTTAGGCTATCTATTTTTTCTATAGAAGGGGATGATGTTGGAGATTCCTGGTACCTAACAGTCAAGGCAAGCAAGGGAATTAATAACAATAATTGAAACCCCAATAAGACCAACTTTCTCATAACTCAATAATAATGCATTTTGCACAATGAAATTCCTACTTGGTACAATATAAATTATATGTATAAAGTAGAACGGTATTTATAGCTTAAAATCAACTATATAATTTCTACAAAATAGATATTTATTTTATAAAATATGTCCTTTGGGAGATTTATTGCATAAAAATAAGTTCTGGCAGGCTTTTCCATTTAGCCTGCCAGAACTATGCTCACACTGCTGATTCCTTTTTTTCAACAATGGCCACCTCATTTGCTATTACTTCAGTGATCCATTTTTTCACTCCATCCTTATCGTTGTAAGAGCGAGTCACCATTCGGCCCTCCACACTTACCTCTGTCCCCTTGTCTGCATTGCTTTCCAGGGTCTCCGCTTGCTTGCCCCATACCACTACATTGTGCCAGTTGGTTTCCGTAGCAAATTCCCCCTTGCTGGTCTTGTAGCTTTCATTGGTGGCAAGGCTCAACCTGGCTACTTTTCTGTTGTTCTCGAATGTTTTAACTTCTGGCTTGGCACCAAGTCTTCCGATTAGTTTTACACTGTTCATAATTTTAAGAGTTAAAAAGTTTTAAAATGATTAACACCCCGAGAGGCTTGAGACAAAGTTGGGAATATCCATTGGGCTTAGGCGGGTAAAAACTGTTTAAATCTGTTTGTAAACGATTGTAAACGTTTGTAAAACTCTTTATAAGTTACTATATTCAATTGTTTTTTCAACTATACCCCATTTTTTATGATAGATACTAATATCAAAACCTGTGTAAGCTGTCAAAAAGCTCTAAAAGGAAGGGCTGACAAGAAATTTTGTGATGACTACTGCCGCAACCATTACAATAACCAACTCAAGTCGGTTACCAATAACAGTATTCGAAATATCAATTATGCTTTGAAGAAAAACAGGCATATCCTAGAGGAAATACTCTCAGACAGGGAAACTTGCAGGGTAAGCAGGGATAAACTTCTGGTGGATGGGTTTCATTTCAAATATCATACGCATGTTTACGCAAACAAAAAGAACAACACGTATAAGTTCTGCTATGATTTTGGATACCTGGACTTGGAGGACGGAAGCTTTCTGATAGTAAAAACCAGAAATTAAATGTTTTCCATTCTTCTTTCAAAGCTATTATCATCCTTATCATCCAAGTTTTTTTCAAGGTAATCCTTGATGTATAGTTCCCGGATCATTACCTGAACGACCGCCACCAATGGTGTGGCCATAATTACTCCAAGAGGACCGGCTAATATCCCAAGGAGAATTAGAGATGCAAGGGTGATGACAGGAGAAATGGAAACTGTCTTCTTATATATGTACGGCACAAGAATGTAACTTTCAACCTGCTGAATAACCAAAAAGAAAATACCTACCCAAAGTGCAGTCATGGGACTGACCAAGAATGCCAAAAGCACAGCAGGAACTGCAGCTAATATAGGACCTATATTAGGGATGAAATCCATTAGAAAGGCAAAAAAGCCTAGAGCAAAAGGGGCTGGTACTCCAAAGAGCATCAATGCAATGACGGTGGTAACCCCTATAAATAACATTGCTAAGAATTTGCCTAATAACCAGGATTTAAGAGCAAAATATACTTGATGCAGTACATCTTCTAATCTTTCCCTATAGCGAGGTGCAGCCAATACTACAACCCCTTGCACGTACAACTGTGGGCTAGCGGCGAAGAAAATCCCCATTATAAATATGATTAGCAGGTCTCCCAAGACTCCAAATGTGCCCGCGAAAAAGCTCTGGGCCAGTTCCATCAGCTTCTCATCCTCAGGCATGAGATCTTCTTTATTATCCTCTACTCGTTCAAAAATAGTTTTGCCCAATTCGGTTTCCTTGATAGTGGATTGTATGTTTTCCCAAGCCTCCGGAAGCTGGTCTTGGACATCTGATGCTTGATTTGCTACAGTAGGAATAATGAGCGTGATAATCCCACCCAGCATTACTATAAAGGTCAAAAGACTTACCGCCAGCCCTGCCCAATCAGGAAAATTCAATTTATTTTTTAGAAAATTGGTGCCCGCCCTTAGCAGAACGGCTAATAAAATGGCACTGAAAATTAACAGGAAGAGTTGTATAGCATACCCTATTAGCCAAAACAGGCCAATTAAAAATAAAATTATAATAGCTGCTGATAATATTTTGCTGTTAAATCTTGATTGCTGGTCCATAAAGGATAAAAGTGATTAAAGTCTAGTGGTATCTATTTAGAACACCACTATCTACAAAGAGTTTAATTAAAATACCATCTAGCACGCCAATCGATCTTTTTACTTTTTCCAAGTAAATAAAAATATATATATTCAGGATTGAATATTTAAAAATTACATTTTCCACTAACGTTAATGAAAAGAAAATTACTACTAGCTCTAGCTGGCTTCACGCTGCTTCAGACAACCTCTTTTGCTCAAAAAACCTACATACATGCAGGCAAGCTGGTCGATGTAAGATCCAAAAGCATCCTACTGGAAAGAACAATTTTGGTAGAGGAGGATAAAATCATATCCATCACTTCTGGATATCAATCAGGTGGGGAAGAGGACAAGACCGTGGATCTTCGAGAATATACTGTGATGCCTGGACTCATGGATATGCACGTGCATATGGAAAGTGAGACCGGCCCAACTCAATATATGGAAAGGTTTACCAACAATGAAGCAGACATTGCTTTCAATGCAACTGTTTACGCTGAGAGAACCCTCATGGCGGGATTCACCACTGTCCGAGACCTTGGGGGCTCCGGGGTCAACATTTCCTTGCGTGACGCCATCCATGCAGGTAAAGTCAAAGGACCAAGAATATATACCTCAGGCAAATCAATTGCCCCTACTGGCGGGCATGCAGACCCCACCAATGGAATGAAGGAGTCCCTAATGGGAGATCCCGGACCTGAAGCTGGTGTTATCAATGGTGAATCAGACGCCCGAAAAGCGGTGAGACACCAAGTAAAAAGAGGAGCTGACCTGATAAAAATCACCGCAACTGGCGGAGTGCTCAGTGTAGCGCGCGACGGTTCTGCCCCTCAATTTCAACAGGATGAGATCAACGCAGTTATCCAAACCGCAAAGGACTTCGGCATTCACGTGGCAGCCCATGCGCATGGTGACGAGGGAATGCAGCGGGCAGTGGAGGGTGGTATCCACTCGATCGAACACGGCACCATGATGTCAGATAAAACCATGGAAATGATGAAGGAAAACGGAACCTGGTATGTCGCCACCATCACGGCTGGCATGTCAGTGGCTGAATACGCCAAAATCCCTGGTTATTACCACCCAGCGGTGAAAGCCAAAGCAGAAGCCATTGGGCCACAAATTCAGGGGACCTTTGAAAAGGCTTATAAAAAAGGGGTGAAAGTGGCTTTTGGAACCGATGCGGGTGTTTTTCCTCATGGAGAAAACTACAGAGAGTTTATCTACATGACAGAAGTGGGGATGCCTAACCTTGAAGCCATCCAATCCGCCACCTTAAGAGCGGCGGAATTACTGGGTGAGGAGAATAAAATGGGCGTGTTGGAGGAAGGTATGCTCGCCGACATCATTGCTGTAGAGGGCAATCCAGAAGAAAATATAGAGGTGATGGAAAAGGTGGTTTTTGTAATGAAAGGCGGTGAAGTTTTTAAGGATAAAAAATAAGAAGGTGGCTCAAAACCACCTTTTTCTTTTAAAATACATCAGCATTCCTACAGTGCTTACTATAAAGAATATCCAAACCGTAAGATAGCTGTATTCCCATTCCAACTCGGGCATATGCGAGAAGTTCATGCCATACACTCCTGCTATAAAAGTCAGAGGAATAAAAATGGTCGCAATTATAGTTAAAGTCTTCATGACCTCATTTTGCTTGATACTAAGATGGGTCATGTAGATTTCCACTAATGTGGTGATAGTTTCCCTTTGTAGTTCCAGGTTTTCCATTATCTCAATGGTATGCTCATATGCGTCATTAAGATAAATCTGGGTCTTGTCATGTAGGTATGGGTGCTCGGATTTTTTCCAGTCTGAAATAATTTCCCGCATTGGCCAGGTGTTTTTTCTGATTTCCTGCAGGGTTTTGCGATGAATGTATAAATCCTCAAGCCTTACCTTTTGCCGGGCCCTTATAATTTGGTCTTCCAAAGCTTCATTGGCCTCACTCACCATCTCCATCACTCGGTAATAATGATCGGTAATAGTATTGATTAGAGTGTAGGCAAAATAATCAGCTCCAAGCTTCCGCATCCTTCCCGCAGGGTTTTCTAACCTAGTCCTTATGGAATCAAACACGTCCATCGGTTTTTCCTGAAAGGTGATCACGTAATTTTGACCAATCAAAAAGCTAATCTGTTCGGTCTCTAATTCTTCCAGAGCCCGTTTGGTGTAGATCATTTTGGTACTTATAAATACAAACTCATCAAACTCTTCAAATTTCGGTCGTTGAGTGGTATCTAGGATGTCTTCAATGGTAAGTGAATGTATATTGAACAGGTTGCCTAACTCAGATATAAGTTTCGGGTTATCTAGGGTAGGGATGTTGATCCATAATTTATGGGGGCCTTGAAGGTGGTCGGCAATTTGGTCAACATGGGTAAGGAGATGCTTTTCCAGAAAGCTTCCTCCAAACAAATAAAGCTCCATAGAGGAGCTTGCTGGATCAATATCGGTTGCGATATTCATTTAAAGAAGTTTTTTTAGTTTTTCTGGTGTAAGTGGCTTTTCTATAAATCCGCTGACACAATCGTATTCCTCAGCTTTTTGGCGGTCCTGAAAATCTATAGAGCTAGAGAGCATGACAATCTTGTCTTTTCTCAGTGTGCAGAAATTCAAATATTGGCTCAAGAAGTCCCAGCCGTTCATCACCGGCATATTGATGTCCAGTAGGATGAGCAGTTTTTCTTCTCTATGTAAAGATTGTATACATCCCAAAGCCTTTTCAGCTTCCAGGTATTCGGCCACCCTTGGACTTATGTCCAGTTTACTGATCAAACGTCTATTTATCAGGTTGTTAATAGGGTCGTCGTCTATTAATACAATTGAATCAAATGAATACATCAATCGTTTCTATGCTTAGTTGGTTTATAGTTTTTTCACCAGTCGCAGGTAAGTTACAATTATAAATTTATTATAAAAAAAATATCATATTAAATTCTCTGGCAATTGCATTATTGTTGCAAAGGGCAGGATGTGGGAGAAAACAGGCAAAAAAAGCGAGGATATCGTCGATACCCTCGCTAATTTATTATTGGGAATTCGGAATTACATCATACCACCCATTCCGCCGCCGCCCATTGGAGGCATGGCAGGACCTTCTTCTTTTACGTCCGCTACCACACATTCTGTAGTAAGCAATAGGGCCGCAATTGATGCTGCATTTTCCAAAGCTAATCTAGTAACTTTAGTAGGGTCGATCACACCAGCCTCAAACAAATCTTCATATTGATCCGTTCTGGCATTGTAACCGTAGTTACCTTCGTTTTCTCTGATTTTATTGATGATCACAGAGCCTTCGCCACCAGCGTTGGAAACGATAGTTCTCAATGGAGACTCAATCGCCAATCTGATGATGTTGATACCAGTATCCTGGTCTTCGTTCTCACCTTTCACTGAATCCAAAGCTGAAGCAGCTCTGATCAGGGCAACACCGCCTCCTACTACCACACCTTCTTGTACGGCAGCTCTAGTTGCATGAAGGGCATCATCTACTCTGTCCTTCTTCTCTTTCATCTCTACTTCAGTAGCAGCACCGATATAAAGGATAGCTACACCACCAGAAAGTTTGGCAAGTCTTTCCTGAAGTTTTTCTCTGTCATAATCAGAAGTCGTTTTCTCGATCTGAGACTTGATTTCAGAGATTCTGCCTTGGATGGCAGATGAGTCACCAGCACCGTTTACGATGGTAGTGTTATCTTTGTCAATGTTGATTTTCTCAGCAGTACCAAGGTATTCAACAGTTGCATTTTCAAGTTTGTAACCTCTTTCTTCAGAGATCACGGTTCCGCCTGTCAAGATAGCGATGTCTTCCAACATAGCTTTTCTTCTATCACCAAAACCTGGAGCCTTAACAGCAGCAACTTTCAGGGCACCCCTGATTTTGTTTACAACCAAAGTAGCCAAAGCTTCACCATCCACATCTTCAGCAATGATCAACAAGGGTCTTCCTGACTGCGCCACTGGCTCAAGTACAGGAAGTAACTCCTTCATAGAAGAAATCTTCTTGTCATAGATCAAAATATATGGATTCTCCAATTCAGCTTCCATTCTCTCAGTGTTGGTAGTGAAGTACGGAGAAAGGTAACCTCTGTCAAACTGCATACCTTCCACAGTTTTAACTTCAGTTTCTGTGCCTTTGGCTTCTTCCACAGTGATCACACCGTCTTTACCAACCTTGTCCATGGCATCGGCAATCATTTTACCGATTTCATCGTCATTATTGGCAGAAACAGTAGCTACTTGCTGAATTTCCTTAGATGTAGAAATTTCCTTAGAGTTGGCCTTCAATTGGTTTACAACAGCCGCAACAGCCTTATCGATACCTCTTTTCAGATCCATTGGGTTAGCACCAGCGGCTACGTTCTTGATACCCACGTTGAAGATTGACTGGGTAAGTACAGTTGCGGTAGTAGTACCATCACCTGCGTTGTCAGCAGTTTTAGAAGCAACTTCCTTCACCAACTGAGCCCCCATATTTTCGATAGGCTCTTCCAATTCGATTTCCTTTGCTACGGAAACACCATCTTTTGTGATGGTAGGAGCGCCAAATTTCTTGTCAATAATTACGTTACGACCTTTTGGTCCCAAAGTAACTTTTACTGCATCAGCAAGAGCGTCAACACCTTTTTTCAGTTTGTCTCTCGCGTCGGTATTGAAAAATAATTCCTTAGCCATTTTGATTCAATTTTTTAAATTTTCGAACTATTTAATTGAGGTAATGAGATTGATTAAAGAATAGCAAAGATATCTGCCTCTCTCATGATCAAATAATCGCTACCGTCTACGGATAGCTCAGTGCCAGCATATTTGCCGTAAAGCACGGTATCGCCAACTTGTACAGTCAATGGTTCATCTTTTTTGCCATTTCCAACTGCTACTACGGTGCCTTTTTGTGGCTTTTCCTTAGCAGTGTCCGGGATGTAAAGTCCAGAAGCAGTTTTCTCTTCAGCAGCAGCAGGTTCTACTAGAACTCTGTCCGCAAGTGGTCTGATGTTCACTTTTGACATAGTTATTTATTTTTTAAAGGTTAGTTTCTTTTATCCCTCTCATTGCATTTTATGTGCCATGGGCCAAACCCTGACATAAAGTCCAATTTTTGTCCATACCGCTGTCAGTGGGTTGAATATGTGGCACAGAAACTGTCAATTTTTCTAACAAGCTGTGCGATAAATTGTCAGTTTTTTTGTAAATTTTTGAAAACTTTAGTCTATGAAAACTTTGTCAGATAATTGGTTTGCTGAAGGGCTAGTTGATTTTGAATACAAAAAATACATCCTTCTCGCTTACCTTCAGCATGCCCAACATGAGTTTGATCATGTCAAACTCTATCCAGTGCTGGGTGACCTGATCAGGCAACATCAGGCACTGACAGCTTTTCAAAAAGAAAAATCCAATCTCAATGATGCCTTTCCAAAAAAACTCACAGGAGCCGACCTGTCCAAGCTGAGGTTAAACTATGAAAAATTAGTAGAGGACGGGGAGTTGATGAAAGAGCTTGAGCAAATTATTGAATTCGCCTTACCTAAGCTTAAATCACACATTGAAAGTGGTAAGGATATTTACAATTTTTTAGAGCAGCACATGGAGGTGGAGGCTGTAGGGCTTACACCGATATATCAGCGGGAAGGTTATGTTTTTCTCACTCAGGAAAAGGATAGTCAGGTATTCATTTACCGTTATGAGATCAGTCTTTTCCAACACAGTCTGGATAAGTTCAGGTCCATCCTTCTGAGATTGGTAAAAAAAGTGAACAGAAGCCTAGTCAATACAATAGATCAAATCAAACTTGACCTGGCAAGAACTTATCAAGAGCTGCCTAATCCAGCGACCTGGCGAATTCACTCTAAGCATAAAGTACCATTGAACGAGAGCCTGGTACCAATCAGCAAAAGATTGCTTTTACAACATATACCATAAGAAAAGCACCGGGATCGTTCCGGTGCTTTTCTTATGGATAACCATTCTTTTTCTTCATCAGGGATTTTTCGTGAAGCCCAGGTGAGGGTGGGGTAGAGGCGATTTTTTCATGCTGCCCCGGGCTTTCAGCTTTTGCTAAAGCTTCCTGCTCTCTTCTCAGGTTTCTGTTTTTAATGACTTCAGCACCTGGCTTGCCAAATAGAATCTGTCTGGCTTCCTTAAAGCTTTCAGCTTGTTTCAGATCTTTCCAGATATCTACAAACTCATGGAAAACCAAGTAGATCGGGTTATATGTATTAATCTCTTTGGTAATGCCATATGTGGGTCTGTCATCTTCTGGCATAAACGTACCAAACATCCTGTCCCAAATGATAAAAGTTGAGCCATAGTTTTTATCGAGGTACTTTTCATCACTGGCATGGTGCACGCGGTGATGGCTAGGTGTGGTGAAAAAGTACTCGATCGGTGCCGGCAGCTTCGTGATATATTCAGTGTGTATCCAAAATTGATATAACACAGCAATTTGGTGGCAAATGAAAAACACGAATGGGTCAAACCCCATCATCACTACCGGTACAAAGAATATAAACTTGATATGTTGGGTCCAGCTCAAGCGGAAAGAAACCGAGAAGTTGTATTTTTTGGAATTGTGGTGTGTAACATGGGTAGCCCACCAAAAGCGGTTTTCATGAGAAATCCTATGCGCCCAGTATCTAGCAAAATCAATGGCGAAAAAACAGGCAATAAAAGACCACCAAGTGGCGGGAATCTTCCAAGGTACCACGTTCCAGAAGAAAAGCACAATGCCAAATATCGCTACTTTAATCAATGCGCTAATACCCACATTTATAAATCCGATGGTGGAGGCTGCCAGGAAATCTTTTTTATCGTAAGCGTCTTTCTGATTTTTATAGAGGCTAATTCCCCATTCCAAGAACACAAGAAAAAACATGATAGGCGCTGCCCAAAGAATAATGTTGGGCCAATCATGTACGCCTATTTCCTCAAGGGTTAGGTGATTTTCAAACATAAAAGCTGGTAGTTAGTTGTAATTGGTTTTCACTATAACCCTTAATTTACAAAGAATGTTGGCACATTCCAACTATAAAGATTAGCAGGTCGATTAAAAATTATATAAACAACCTTATAAAAAATAATAAAAAATTAAATAAAATTATCGCCTGTTGTAGTAGGCGAAAAAAAATAAGGCCATTCGAAAATGGCCTTATTGAATATTTTGAATTGACGTTTATATTATTCGCCGCCTTCTTCAGGTTGTTCTTCTGGGGCTGGAGCCTCTTGAGTAGGAAGCAATTCCTGCTGCTCGCCTTCACCTCCAAAGGTAGGAGCTACACCTCTTTGTTGTCTTGCATTCTCAACGTTTGGAGAAACAAAGTCGCTTGTTCCGCTAGTGTTATAGAATGCTGTGGAACCTAAAGAAAGCAATAGGATGCCTATCGCTAATACCCACGTAGCTTTTTCAAGAATGTTACCAGTTTTGGTAACCCCCATGATCTGTGAAGCACTGCCTCCAAATGCCGCTCCAACACCGCCTTTTGAGTTTTGACCCAAAATCACCAAAATCAATAGTACGGCAAGAATTAAGGTAATGCTAATAATTATAGTAAACATAATCTATATATTTTAATCTTCTAATTTCTTCATTAAGTCCGCAAAGTAAGCTTTTTTCTGGGGAAATTTCAAAATTAATTTCTGATATATTTCCTTGGCAGCTGCTGCTTTACCCTGCTGCGTCAAAAGCTTGGCATAAGACTCTGATACAAGCCTGTCATTTACCTGTGTACTTCTGGTTGATAAATCTTCAAGCCGGTTGACGTCCTCGTTTTCCCGGATGGCAGCCATCTTGATGGATTTCTTACTGAACTCTTTAATTATATCGCTCTGCTCAAGTTTTTTTGAATCCTTGATTTCCTTCTTTTCCTTCTTTTTAATGGATTCAAGAATTTCATCAGTTCCTCTTCTTTTACGCTTGATCGGCTTTTTCTGAGCTTTAGGCTTAGCCTCCTCATTCTCTTCTTTTTTATCGGAAGCAGCCTGGTTTTCTAACTGTGGTTCTTTTTTCAGCTTTGAAAGATTCTCTTCCAACTGCCTCAAGATATCCATTCGGTTGCTAGGAGGACCAGGTAGGGGCTCGATGATATTTTTGTCCTCCTCTTTTGCCGACTCAAGTTTTATATCAGAATTCTCGACAATTTCTGGCTCAGATATTTCCGCTCTTTCATCCTCTTTGACAATCAATGTAGGCTTAGGGGTATCTTTATCAGCTTCCTCTGGAGAGGCTATTAGATCAGGCTTTTCCTGATCATTTTCCGTACCCTCAGGATTTTCTACAATCTCAGGCTTATCGGTTGATTCAAGTTTGGCTTCGTCAGGACTGATGATTTCGGACTCCACATTGTCTGTAGGCTCCAAAGTTGCTTGATCCTTAGGCTCTGCATAGACTTTCGTAAAGTCAATTTCTTGCTCTAAAATTTTTTTCAACCAAATCCTGTCAGGACTCAAGGCTGCCGCCCAATGGAGAAACTCCTCATTTTTGGAATCCCTGGCATACTCAATCTTGGCAGCCAATACCATGGGTATCTGAAAGTAAGGAAATGACTGATGCAACTTTATTAAATGATGCAGGTCATCTCTTTCAAGCTCGTTACCCTTCTCAATAAGCGATAAAAATTGACTTGAGTTCACGGTTTACAGTGGTTTAGATTCCAAATTAAACATTTTTTTACCAGTTGGCCACAGTGGCAGTAAAAATATCCTGAATAATGTTTTCAAATATTATTTCAATTAATTCTGTCTCTACTTGAAGTAAAGAGGTGTTCCTTGGATCATAATCCTGAAAGAAAGAGAAAGTTCTGCTGAGACTTTCCTCATCATTTTGCGTATTCACAAAATCCACCTGTACCGAAATGCTTAGACGCATCTGACCCGCCCTGTCGGGGAGATTGGGGTCCGGACTACTAACCGTAGCCTGAGGATCAATGCTATACCTGGTAATTGACCCCTCAAACTGCAAGTCACCGTTAGTCCGGATGAGTTCAAGTTGAGTGTTTCGCTGGAAATATTCCTTAAGTGATTCTGTGAAGAGCTGGCCCATGTTGGCTGGCCCACCACCGGAGTCATTGAAGAAATTCTCCACCGAAAAGGAATTGGTCAATTCATAATCCAACGTGGTTCCGGTAAAACTGTATTCAATCCGACATGCTGAGAATAAAAAAATGGGAAGGAACAGCGTCAGAATAGCTTTTTTATTCATTGATGTCATACTGCTTAATCTTTCTATATAGGGTACGCTCCGAGATGCCAAGATCTTGGGCCGCATATTTCCTCTTATTGTTGTGCTTCTTTAACGCTCTTATGATCAATTCCTTTTCTTTTTTCTCAATTGAAAGGGAATTATCATCCTCCTCATGGATAATATCCTCGATAGAGTCATCCTCGTAATCATTTCTATAATCCTGTTTTTCTTTCGAATTGCCTGAATCCAGCACCAAAGGTAGTGATGGAGATGGGTTAGGCTTGTCTTCGAAAGGTGCCTGGCTGTCCATATCCTCAAACAAAGTCTGATGCTTTTTGATAATGTTTTGGTTTAGCCCACCTGAATGATATGACTCCAACACCAGCTTCTTGAGTTCGTTCATGTCCTTTTTCATGTCGAAAAGGACCTTGTAAAGGATTTCCCTTTCGGAAAAATCACCAGAACCCGAACCGTCTGACCCTCCCATAAAGGGGACTGGCAACCTGGGCTGGGCAGTAGGCAGATACCTGGATAGGGTGACCGCATCTACTTCTCGCTCGCTTTCAAGCAGACTTATCTGCTCTGCCAAATTTTTGAGTTGGCGGATATTTCCTGGAAAAGGAAATTTTACCAGCAACTGCTTGGCTTCCGCATTAAGTGAGATAGGTTTCACTTTATACTTTTCAGAAAAATCAGTGGTGAACTTTCTGAAAAGCATGACCACATCCTCGCCCCGCTCCCTCAAAGGGGGGACATAGATGGGCACCGTGTTAAGTCTATAATAAAGGTCTTCTCTAAACTTGCCTTTTTCAACGGCCTTGATCAGGTTCACGTTGGTAGCGGCAATCACGCGGACATTGGTCTTTAGGACCTTGGAGCTGCCGACTTTGATGAATTCACCGTTTTCCAGCACCCTTAGCAGTCTGGCCTGAGTGCCTAAAGGCATTTCCCCAATTTCATCCAAGAAAATAGAGCCACCGTCAGTGACTTCAAAATATCCCTTTCTGGCCTCATGGGCACCAGTGAAAGATCCTTTTTCATGGCCGAAAAGCTCGGAATCAATAGTGCCTTCTGGGATCGCTCCACAGTTGATGGCGATAAATTTGCCGTGTTTTCTGGTACTTAAGGAATGTATAATTTTGGAAAAAGACTCCTTACCGCTACCACTTTCACCCGTAATAAGCACGGTCATGTCGGTAGGCGCAGCCTGCATGGCCACACGGATCGCATGGTTTAGCAAAGGACTGTTTCCAATTATTTCATACCGCTGCTTGACAGCTAATATCTCCGAATCTTTAATCATACGCTATGCTACCACCTCCCCGAATAATGTTGCCGGAGTACAGTCAGTTATTTTTACTTTTGCATATTCTCCGGCCTTTAAATTTCCAGCAGGAATGATCACCACCTTATTGGCTGAATTTCTGCCTTTAAGTTGCTCTTTAGATCTCTTGGAGGTGCCCTCTACAAGGATTTCCTGAATTTTGCCTACGTCCAACAGGTTTCTTTCCAAGCTGAGTTTGCTCTGCTTGTCGATGATTTCCTGAAGTCTTCGCTTTTTAATCTCCAAGGGAATGTCATCCACAAACTTTTTTGCCGCCAACGTGCCAGGTCTTTCGGAGTAATAAAACATATAGGAGAAGTCAAACTTCACAATATCCATCACGCTCAAGGTGTCCTGATGCTCTTCCTCAGTCTCAGTACAGAAGCCAGCAATCATGTCAGAAGAAATACCACACTCTTCTCCAAGAATTTCTCTGATCTTGGAAACTCTTTCCAAGTACCATTCTCGATCATAAGTTCTGTTCATCAAGTCCAGTACCCGGCTGTTGCCGCTCTGAACAGGAAGATGAATATATTTGCAGATGTTGTCGTACTTTTTCATCGTATAAAGTACTTCGTCTGTAATATCTTTTGGATGCGAGGTAGAGAACCTAACCCTTAATTCTGGGCTTATTACTGCCACCATTTCAAGTAAGTTAGCAAAATTGACAATGTTGGACACCTCTTCTTTTTTGTTGAGCCTGGCCTTGTTGTTCTCTTCAGCGGACCACTTGTAGCTATCTACATTTTGGCCCAAGAGGGTAACTTCTTTATAACCTTGGTCAAAAAGTTGCTGAGCTTCTTTTACAATAGAATGCGGATCCCGGCTTCTTTCCCGTCCCCTTGTGAAAGGTACCACGCAGAAGGAGCACATATTGTCACAGCCCCTCATGATGGAAATGAACGCTGAAATTCCATTGGAGTTAAGCCTCACTGGAGCAATATCCGCATAGGTTTCTTCACGGGAAAGGAAGGTATTGACCGCTTTGCTGCCTTCTTCGGCTTGGGAAACAAGGTTAGGCAAGTCACGGTAGGCGTCAGGGCCCACCACCACATCCACAAGCTTTTCTTCCTCAAGAAGCTTTTCCTTTAGCCTTTCGGCCATGCAACCTAGCACCCCTATGGTCAGTTCAGGCCTCTCTTTTTTGATGGTGTTGAATTGGGTAAGGCGCTTTCTGACTGTCTGCTCTGCCTTGTCCCGGATAGAACACGTGTTAAGAAATATCACATCAGCCTGCTCAAATTCAGAGGTGGTGTCAAAACCGTTGTCTTTCATAATCGAAGCCACAATCTCACTATCAGAAAAATTCATCTGACAGCCATAGCTTTCTATATAAAGCTTTTTGCTTTTGCCGGTATTTTCTTCCACTGTCGTTTTGAAATCACAGGCTTGCGCCTCCTCAGCAGAAATGATATCTATATCCTTAATAATATTCTCCATATCGTCATTACTTTCAGACTGCGAAATTAAGAAAATACCGACAAAATGACAGTTAAATACTCATAAATCTTTGTGAAGGACAAAGGTCCACCACTTATCAAAAAAGGTATGTATTTGAGAAAAAGGTAAAGAAATTATATAAAAACCCTGGTTATATTGTAAACTGGGATGAAACATTTTATTCTAAAAATGGCTTATTACATGGTATTGGCCTACATTACTCAGAGATTTTGAAAAACGGAAAGTATATTTTTATTAAAGTATTAAAAATACTAGGATGGTTCTTCCTGGGAGTTATTTCATTGATTATCATCTTACTATTATTTATTAGAAGCCCTTGGGGGCAAAATATTATCGTAAGTAAAGCTACCGATTATTTGGAGGGAGAAATTGGTACCCGGGTAGATATCGGTAGGCTGTTTTTTACCTTTAGGGGAAACCTTTTTATTGAAGATCTTTACTTGGAGGATCAACAGGGCGATACCTTATTTTATACCAGATCACTTGAAACCGGAGTAGCTGTCTGGCCCCTGATAACTTCCAACGAAATCCACGTGCCCCGCATAGAGTGGGAAGGCCTGCGTGCAAATGTTCATAGAGACGAAGAAACTGAAAGATTCAATTTTGACTATATTTTGGATGCCTTTATGGGCGATAGTGAAGATGAAGAAGAGGAGGAAACTGTCGTGACAGATGAGGAAGGGGAGGCTATGAAAATCGAATTGGGTCCCATCCGGTTCAGCGATTTCCATCTCACCTACAATGACGGGGTAATGGGAATTGAAAGTTTTTTTACTCTTGGTCAATTGAATGTAGACATCGAGCGGATGGACATGGACCAGATGTCATTCTACATCTCCAATGTTGATTTTTTAGACAGTGAAGGCTATTATCTACAAACAAAACCTTTTGAGCCTACTGAAGAGGATACCACTGAGGCAGGGGTAATGCCTTTATTAATCCTTGAAAATTTTCAGGTTCGGAATGTGAAGATGTATTATGAGTCTGAGCCCGACGGCATGCTGGCTGATGTGCTTCTGGGTGATATGCGAGTCAATCTTCCAGAGGCGGATCTTGAGAAAAACAAGATTTTGCTCAAGGAATTCAGGTTGCATGACAGCTTCATTACTTTCAAAACCCAGGATGTCATCTTGGAGGAAGACCCTACTGAAGAAGTTGAGGACCCCACTGAAGAGGAGGTTGATACCCCGCCTTTTGAATGGCCTGAATGGTTGGTGGAAATAGGTGAGATTTCATTAAGGGATAATCAGATTGTCTATCAAGCAGGGGATGTGGAACCTATAGAGGGTACATTTAACCCGAATGCAGTAGCGATTAATGATTTTAACCTAGTGGTCAGCAATCTGTTTCTAAAGGATCAAGAAGCTGGGCTAAGGTTGGACAGATTTGATTTTGCCGAAAAGAGTGGTTTTAGACTTGATGAGTTTGGTTTGAAAGTACATGTGTCGGAAGAGGCCTTTGATCTTTCAAACCTTACTTTGAGGACTAACAAAAGTACAATTCGGGGGGATGTGGGGTTGACTTATGCCTCAATACAAGACCTAATGGATAATCCAGAAAACTCCGGCATGCGGATTAATGTACCCACCATTGAATTGTTTTTAGACGAGGCCTATTTGTTTGCTCCCGAACTGAGAGAGAATGAGTATTTCGTTGCAGCGGCACAACACCCAGTTCGAGGTAATCTCAACGTGAAAGGTAGCCTAAGCCAATTGCAGATTCCTTCATTCGAACTTCGCTGGGCGGAAAGAACGAGATTTTTGGCTAATGGTCTGGTCAGAAACCCACTTGATGAAGACAATATATTTGTGGATTTTGACGAAATATTATTCGAATCGGATAGGCAAGAGTTACTTGCCTTTGTAGATGAGGATCAAATGGGTGTCCGTTTGCCCAAAACTATCCGCCTGGAAAGTAATGTGACAGGAAGCCCATCTGAGTTGGAGGCCACCGCAGATTTAATACTTCCCGACAGCCGAGTTAATTTGGATGCATATTATAAAGACAGGGATCAATTGGTTTATAGAGCCAAACTGGATGTGATCGATCTAAATTTAGGCCAATTGATGATGGACCCAGAAATGGGAGTGATAAGCTTTTCGCTGGAGTCTGAAGGGCAGGGTAGAAACTTAAATGAGCTGGATGCTTTCCTAACTTCCGATTTCAGAACTTTCCAAATGTATGGGCAGGACCTTTCGGATTTATCTATTTCCGGAACGATGAAAAACGGCAGAGGAGACCTTGAACTTGAGCTGGAAAACGACCACCTTGATTTTGACTTTACCGGTTGGGTCAATTTGGACTCCGTATACACCGAAGCTGAAATAATTCTGGACTTAAAAGGTGCCGACTTATTTGAACTTGGACTTACCAACGAGCTCATGCGTACTAGCGGTTATTTGACTGCTACATTTGAAGGAAATTTGCAGGACTATAACGTGACTGCCCGAATAGAAGAGGGAGCTATTCTCCAGGAAAGGAGACTGTATTCATTAGGTCCCTTTGGTTTGACAGCCAGGATAATGGAAGATTCCACAAGTGTGGATTTAAGCAGCGAAATGCTTTTTACTAAGTTGCGTTCAAACTCATCTCCAGAGGAACTAATAGCAGGTATTCAACGGCAGTTCCGTACCTACTTGTCCGATTCTATATATGTTGACACGATTTCCAGACCAGTGGAAATGAAGATGGAAATGGCCTTTTGGCAGACTCAGTTATTAAATGAGGTTTTCCTTCCTGGACTTGAAGAAATGGATTCTCTTTTCCTAGAAGTAGACTTTAATGAGTCCGATAATATTTTTTCTGCAGAAATGCTGCTGCCTTATGTCAATTACAGCGACCTCGAAATTGATAGTATTGGTTTAAGAATCGATGGAGTAGGGGATGATCTGAGGTTCGCCTTCGGATTGGTGTCCTTGGAGACGGGGCCTGTTTCCATGGGTAGGACATTTTTCAGTGGAGAAGTGGAAGCCGAGCGGTTGTTTATTGATTTCAATTCCTTTGATGGGGAGGAGCGTCTAATACATTTGGCAACTGATATTGGTTATAGAGGTGACACATTGAGTATACACATTGATCCAGAGGATCTGGTTTTCAACAAGCGTAGTTGGGATATTCCCCAAGATAATGAAATCAGGTTTGCTGACCAGTACTTAGATTTTTACAACTTCATTTGGTCCAGAAGTAATCAACGTATGCAGATCACCGGAGAGGTGGAGGGGATTGAGGAAAATCACATTGGTGTTATTTTCGAAAACTTCCAGCTAAGTACCTTCCTTTCACTCTTAAATCCAGAAGAACCCTTGGCAAGTGGAGCCCTTAAGGGTAGGTTGGTGGTGAAGGAGCCATTCGGGGCTACGGGGATTTTAGCTGACCTCAACATTAATGAATTGAGGGCCATGGATATTCTATTAGGCAACCTTTCTTTGGATGCCAAATCCGTAGAGGGTGACCAATATGATTTTAACCTTGCTCTGAAAGATGGTGGCATTGACCTGGACCTAGTGGGGGATTATATTGCTGACCCAGAAGGCGCCCAGCTTAACCTAAACCTCGACATCAATGAAGTGCTGATGGAAGTTGTAACCGGCCTCTCTGGCGACCAATTAACAAATGGTGAAGGTTTCCTTGCCGGAAACATTGTGGTGCAGGGAACTACCGCCAATCCTGAGTATGAGGGAGTCTTGAGATTTGACGGGGCTGCATTTACTGTTACCGAACTCAATTCCAGGTTTAAGCTATCGGATGAGGACCTAAGAATTGATAACTCTGGGCTTTACGTAAGCAACTTCACCATTTTGGATGAAAAGGGAGACTCTTTTGCTTTGGATGGGGAAGTGTTAACTGAAGATATGGCCAATCCCACTTTTGACCTTAGGCTGATGGCTAACAATTTTCAGGTGATCAACTCTTCCAGTGATGACAACGAATTGTTTTATGGCCGTGCGGCCATTGATGCCGATGTGACTATTGGAGGAGACCTGCAATTGCCAATCATAGAAGGCAAGCTTAAAGTAAGGGAAGGTACAAATTTGACTTTCATCGTACCTGAAACTCAATTGGACTTGGTCGAAAGAGATGGAACGGTGATTTTTGTCAACCGATCTGATCCCGATGACATTATGACCCGAAAAATGCCTGAGGCAGCATCCGACTTTTCAGGTTTTAGATTGACTTCAATCCTTGCCATTGATAGAAATGCCGAATTCAATGTGGTGGTCGATGAAAGAAGCGGGGATAACCTGAGGGTAGTAGGGGAAGCTGACCTAAGTTTTGATATTGATCCTAACGGAAGAATGTATCTGTCCGGTTCTTATGAAATTGTGGAAGGCCATTATGAAATGAGTCTTTATCAGTTGGTAAACCGAAGGTTTGAGCTTTATGAAGGATCAAGGATAACATGGTCAGGAGACCCTATGGATGCGATGTTGGATATCAGTGCCATCTACAGAATCCGTACCTCGCCATCGGAACTGATGTCTTCGCAACTGACCGGTGCAGATGCTGATATGAGAAACCGTTACAGGCAAGAACTTCCGTTTATGGTTTTCCTAAATGTGGAGGGAGAAATGCTTCGCCCAGAAATTTCATTCGGACTGGATATGCCCGAGGAGCAACGAGGAGCTGTAGGGGGTAACGTTTACACCAGAGTTCAACAGGTAAACCAACAGGAGGATGAATTAAACCGCCAGGTGTTCTCACTTTTGGTGCTTAACAGGTTCTTTCCGGATACCGGGGGTGACGGTACAGGCGGAGGGATGTCTACCTTGGCCAGATCCAGTGTGAGCCAGATGCTTTCAGGTCAACTTAACGATCTAGCTGGAAATCTACTAGGAGGCTCTGGAATAGAGTTGGATTTTGACTTGGACAGTTTCCAAGATTATCAAACTGGTGCTCCTCAAGATAGGACCCAGCTGAATGTAAGTGCCAGAAAACGCATGATGGATGACCGCCTAATCGTGCAGGTGGGTAGCCAGATGGATATTGAAGGGAGTAGTCAGATGGAAGACCAATCCAGTCAGGTTATAGGAAATGTCAGCGTGGAATACCTGCTTACGGAAAACGGAAGATACAGGCTCCGTGGATTTAGGAGAAACCAATTCGAAAGTATAGTGGATGGTCAGCTCATCGTAACTGGGATTTCAGTTATTTTTAACAGGGAGTTCAACAGATTTAGAGAACTGTGGTCAGGTAGCGATCTAACTAAGGAAGGAGAGCCTGTCAACCCAATTTCCAGAAAAGAAGAAGAAAATAGAAACGGGGATAAGGAGAAAAGGAAAGAGGAGAAAAAAGAAGGGAATTCCTCCAATACACCTAATAGAACTGAAGAAAACCGAGAAGAAAATGAATAGAAGATTACTTTTCTATATAGCCTTTTTCACTTTTTTCCTGCTGGAAGCCTGTAACGTAAAAAAATTCATCCCGGAAGGGGAATATCTTTACACTGGTTCTGAGATAGAGTTTGTAAGGGAAGGTGAGGTAAAAGACTTCAATCAAGTAACGGGAAGGCTAAATTCTTTGTTGCCAGAACCGAATAGCACTGTTTTGGGGCAAAGAATAGGTCTTTGGGCCCACTATAAAGGTAGCCAGGAAAAACCCGGTTTCATTAACCGTTTTCTGAAAAACAGACTAGGTGAGGAACCAGTCTACCTGAGTGATATCAGCGCGACACGTACCGAACAATTGTTAGTCAACCGAATGGAAAATATGGGTTATTTCTTTGGACGTACAAGTTCTGAAGTGATCCGTAAAGACAAGTTTGCTGAAGTGGAGTTCAAAGCCTATTTACCTACACCATACCTCATTGGAGGGGTGCAGATTGATAGGGATTCTTTACCCATTGAGAAGGAAATGAAAGAACTTTTGGAAGAATCAGATCTAAAGCCAGGCGATAGATTTGACCTCCAAAAACTTCAAGCCGAAAGAATCCGAATAGACAATGAACTCAAGACAAGAGGGTATTATAACTTCAACTCTGATTATTTAATATTTGAGGCAGACTCCACCGGTGAGGGAAAAAAACAAATGGACCTCTACCTAAGATTGAAAAACGAGGCGCCGGAAAGAGGGATTATTCCCTACAGAATAAATGAGATCAAAGTTTTTCCAAATTATTCTGTATTGGAGGACGGAGACCTCTTGGATACCACTATTGTCAAAGACAAACAGTACATCCAAGGCAACAAAGTTTTCAAGCCTCATTTACTGGATGAATATATCTTGATCCAACCCGGTGATATTTATAACTCCACGCAATCTAGACTAACCCGAAACCGTCTGAGTGGAATTGGTAACTACAGGTATGTAAATGTAAGGTTTTCGGAACAAGACACCTTGATGGATGATGGTTTTGGAACCCTTGACGGCAATATTTACCTTTCACCTGTCACCAAAAGGGCACTACGAGCTGAGCTCCAAGGGCTTTCCAAATCTAATAACTTTGCCGGACCTGGTTTACAGGTGTCTCTCCAAAACAGGAACCTTTGGAATGGTGGAGAAACCTTAAATCTTTCCGCAAAAATTGCCTACGAAACTCAAATAGCAGCAGGGGAACGACAGGGGCTAAACTCACTGGAGTTGGGTTTGAAAGCCGATCTTATTTTTCCCAGGGTGATCTTTCCTATTCCAATCAACGAAAGGTTTGCTTATTCAGTACCAAAAACCAAAATGTCTCTCGGTGTCGAATATCTAAATAGGGGTGACCTGTACCGATTATTTAGTTACATGGCTTCCTATGGCTATTATTGGAATCAAAATAGATATGTATATCATGAGATCAACCCTATAAGTTTGAGCTTTGTGAACATGACCAATGCCTCGCCAGAATTTGAGGCAATATTGGATAGCAACCCTTTCTTAAGGAATAGTTTTGAGCAGCAATTCATCGCAGGGATCAATTATACGTTCAACTACAACCAGATGGTAGACGCACATCGGACTCACAGTATATTTGTGGGTACTACAATAGACATTGCTGGCAATGGACTCAACCTTGCTTCTAGAGCATTGGGGGGTGACCCATCAACCTTTTTTGGGTTGAATTACGCCCAATATGCAAGAGGGGATGTAGATTTTAGATACTACTGGAAAATTGACCAGAACAACACCATTGCTACCCGCTTGTTTGGTGGCTTAGGTATTCCTTATGGCAATTCCGTTTCCCTACCCTTCGTAAAGCAATATTTTGCAGGAGGTCCCAATAGCATTCGTGCCTTCAGAATCCGGTCTTTGGGACCTGGTACTTATCGCCCAGAACAGTTTGATATTGGATCATTTTTCGACCAGGCCGGTGATATCCGCTTAGAGGGAAATATTGAATATAGATTCCCAATTATTTCAGTTCTCAAAGGAGCGGTATTTATGGATGCCGGTAACATTTGGCTTCAAAATGAGAACCAGGCTTTACCTGGAGGTGCCTTTTCTTCGGAATGGTATAAGGAGTTAGCGGTTGGGGCCGGGTTTGGCGTGAGGATCGATATTGAATTCTTTGTGATCAGGTTTGATATAGCCACCCCATTGAGAAGACCTTACTTGCCAGAAAACGAACGATGGAGCAATTCATTCGACTTAGGCAACAGCGAATGGAGACGTGAAAATCTAATATTCAACTTTGCAATAGGATATCCTTTCTAAACTAGAAAAGACCTCAATTTGAGGTCTTTTCTAGTTAATCTATCTCGCCTTTTGCTTTGGAGAGGGAGTATACGTAAGCCAACATGGCCGGAGTCACGATGCTGAACACCAATAAATTCCCCAAGCCTTTAGCTTTCCTCATGGCCAATGTGGATCCAATAATCATTAGCGGTACGCCGTATTTGACGCCAAAATCAAAATAACTTTTTCCTAGTTTCATAGCTAAGTAAGGTTTATGGTTGTTAAAATAATAACCTAAACCTCAAAAATCGGTATACTCAATTTTCAATTGATAATCCTGGTTTTCTGAGAGGTTAAGGTTTGAAATACCTAAACCCAATAACCTCACCGGTTGTTTGATCGGGGCCTGATTTAATAGCTCCTCTACCATTTCAGCATATTTGCTCTCCGGTATAAAGGAGGTGAGGCTTTTACTTCTGGTCTGAACCGTAAAGTCACTGTACTTCACCTTTAGGGTGATGGTCCTTCCTTGTGCTTCCGCTTTTTCTATCCGCCTTTTCAAATCCTCCAAAATTGAAGGAAGCGCATCGCGAATTGAGTCTATCCCTTCCAAATCCTCCATGAATGTGTTTTCCGCACTGATGGATTTCCTTATCCTGTCTGGTTTGACCTCACTCAAGTGGATGCCCCTTACGATATCATGGTAATGGACTCCCGCCTTTCCAAAATGCTTGACCAGAAATTGCAGGGAAAACTGTTTAAGCTGTTGACCTGTATAGATACCAAACTTATTCATTTTTGCGGCAGTTTTTTCCCCGATTCCGTAAAACTTCTCAATAGGCAAGCGCTCCAAAAAAAGCTCAGCCTCTTCCGGCAAAATGACTGCCTGCCCATTTGGCTTATTGAGATCTGAAGCCACCTTGGCCAGAAATTTATTGTAGGATATGCCCGCCGAAGCGTTGAGACCGACTTCGGCCTTTATCCGATCACGGATTTCTTTGGCGATCAGAGTGGCAGATGGCTTTCCTTTTTTTGCAATGGTCACATCAAGGAATGCCTCATCCAATGACAAGGGCTCCACCAAATCAGTATATTCTAAAAAGATACTCCTTATCTGGGTTGAAATTTCCTTATATCTTTCAAATCTTGGTTTGATAAAAATGAGATGAGGGCATTTCGAGGCCGCAATTTTTCCAGGCATCGCCGAGCGGACCCCATATTTCCTGGCCTCGTAACTTGCGGCTGCCACCACTCCACGATCGCTCTTTCCGCCCACGGCAAGCGCTTTTCCTCGCAATTCTGGATTATCCATCTGCTCGACCGATGCATAAAAGGCATCCATATCGACATGAATAATTTTTTTTACATCCATTTTTTATTTAATAAAAACCTTGTATATTTCAAACTCGGTACGGAATTGGTATTGATTGGTAAAATAAATCTTTCAATTAAAACAAATAGTTTTTCTCATTGTTAGTTTTACCTATGGACAATCAAGAAATAATAAACCAACACTTAGTACGGATAGTAGATCTTTTAGGAGAAGTACTCGCCCAAGTAAAGGGTATGGATTATCAAACTTTTGAGGCCAACGAACAGGTCAAAGATACCGTTTATGAAAATCTTCAGGAAATCGGACAGGCAGCAGATGAGCTCACCCGATACAATACTTTTCCCGAAGACCTACAGGTACTCGAAAACCTGATAAATTTTAGAGGTGCAACTTACAACCAAGCTACCGAAACCAATCACCAGATGGTGTTTGGTATGATAGAAAATGACTTTGACGAAATCATAGCTATAATTACTGAACATGAACTTTATCAAAATAGATTATCATGATAGAACCGACCATCAACTTCTCACCAAGTTTTTCTGAAACTTCCTTGTTAGATCAAGTGAAATCTACTTTTTCTTTTGATAAAAAAGATCTTCCGTTTTTAATGGATGTCTATGTAGACGTCAAAAAAATTATCAGTGAAAGCAGATCAAAGTTTGGCTTCACTGTCAAAATCAACATGATCCATAATGAATTCAGAGTGGATGTCATCTCTGAATCTTTTTCTATGGCATGTCTGCAGGCAAGGGAAATTATTAATATCAAGCTGAGTAAGGAACTCCGGTTCAAAGAATTTATAAACATTCCCGCTGCCCATTCCAGACAGCCGGAAGTATAATTTCTTTAACTCAAACCCCCAAACTCATGTATAGACTTTCAATAGCTTTATTCAGTATAATTCTTTTGGCTTCCTGCGGTAATGGTGAAAACCGTGAAGACAATGGCGGATTGCAAGAAATTGCAGAACCCATTCAAGAAAGAACCACGGAGCAATGGCTAATTTTTGAAGGTGAAATTCCTTGTATAGACTGCGATAAAATTGAGGTTACCCTGTGGCTGGAAAAAGACAGTATACAAGAAACCAACGACTATAGAATAAGAACCGTCCACAGAAACACAGCTCAAGGTGATATTGAAGAAGAATTGGAAGGCATTTATGCCAGACTCACTGGCTATAGAGGTGATGCTGAAGCCGTGGTTTACCAATTGAATCCAGGAACTGAAAACCCAAGATATTTTTGGCTGCAAGAAAACGGTGAACTAAGAGTTCTCGGTGCTGACCGTGAAAAACTTGTGGAGGATGATGAGGAAACAGGCCTCACTTATGACCTCCAACTTAGAAGAGAAGATTGATTTACTTATTCCTACTTGTAACAATAAGTTTAATTTTTTAAACCCCAACTCCCTGAGCTGGGGTTTTTTCTACCCCTCTAGTATTTGAATTATGGCTTTCGCCTTTAAAAGACATTCCTGATATTCAGCTTCAGGCTCTGCATCGAAAGTGATCGCACTACCAACTGCAAAGTACAACTGACCAATCTTTTCATCATAAAAAATACTTCTAATGATGACATTGAAATCGAAATCTCCATTTTTCTCCATATACCCCAGACTTCCAGAATACCAGCCTCTTCTAAAATCCTCATATTGCTCTATAAGCTCCATGCATTTGATCTTTGGGGCTCCCGTCATACTGCCCATGGGAAAGGTTTTGGAAATAATTTCATGAAAAGAAACCCCATCATTTACTTCTGAAGCTACCGTGCTGATCATTTGATGGAGATTTTTGAACGTGTAGATCCCGAAAAGCTCTTCAACTTTCACCGACCCGGTTTGGGAAACCCTGCTCAGGTCATTGCGCATCAAGTCTACGATCATCAAATTCTCAGCCCGCTCCTTTTCTGAATTTAGCAGGGCCGTCTTTAAACTTTGATCCTCTACTTCATCCTTTCCACGCTTGGCAGTCCCCTTAATTGGTTGGGCAATTAATTTGCTTCCCGTTTTTTTAATAAATCTTTCAGGCGAAGCACATATTAGGTACTGGTTGTTGGCCTTGAAGAAGGCAGCAAATGGCATAGGGGATTTGGTACTTAGCTTTCGAAATAAATCAATAGGGGAGAGGCTGCTGACTTCCGCTTGAAATGCCATGCAATAATTCATTTCGTAAATGTCACCTTCTATAATGTGCCTTTTGATATGCTCCACACTTTCAAGATACTTCTGTTTTGAAGTAAGAGCAGTAAGAGAGGAGATCTTGTTCTTTTTTGGCTTGTAAACTTTCTCAAGGATTTGCTCCCAGACATTCTCAGGGTCCTCGCCATGGATCGTGAGTGATTCTTTATCAAACTCAATTTTTAATTCCGGACGGAAAAAAAGGCTTTCGGGGTGAGAGAGGATGGTAGGGTTATGGCTTTGCAGCTTTTCAAATCTGTTCTTTAGGTCATAGGATAAAATTCCCACTAGGTCTTCATTGTCTTTGATTTCTTCAAAAGGGATGGTGGTGGTTCCTGCAAATAATACCTGCTTGAAACCCCCATGCGGATAAGGAATATCGTTGGAAGTAAAATAAGCTGAAAAAGGATATTTAGTACATGCCCAATCAAGGATTTTTACAAAGTCCTTTGTGTCATAATCGGATTTAACAAGTTTGACCATCCTGTAAAAATACTACTAAAAAAAGAAAGGGAAGCCTTTCAGCCTCCCTTTCTAAATTGGTATGTGTCTAATTAATTGGCATTCAACTCAAACCCAACGTTCACAGTGTTGTAAATGAACGTGTCTTTTGCTTTGTTACCAACAGAGCTCTCGTCACCATAGGCAACTTTCCACTGAGTTCTGTCAATATTGAAACCCGCTACTGCAGATACTGCGCCATCATTGACGTTAACTCTAGCTGGGAATTTGATGTTTTTGGTATTTCCTCTCATAGTCAAGTTGCCAGAAATCCAGTGAGTAGGATTATCAACAGCTTGCTCTGAACTTGACTTCGGGGTGTTGTCTGTTTCAAATTCATCCTGATCTTCAATGTCAGAAGCTGAAGTAAATGGCTCTACTTCTGTCACTTCAAATACCGCCTCAGGGTGGTTCTCAGCATCGAAAAAGTCTGCAGACTGAAGGTGTCCGTACAGCTTTTGGTAGTTTTCCTCATCACCTTTCAAATCTTCGATTTCGAGGGCGGTAAGATCCATCACAAAACGGCCACCAGTGATATTGTTGCCGTCCACATTCAATTCACCATCCTTGATGGCGATAGTTCCATAATGCTTTCCTGCAGGCTTGTAACCCGTCCAGGTCACTTGGCTAGCCTCAGTGTTTACTGTGTAAGCTACACCTTCACCATTGGCCACATCCTGGGCATCTCTGGTCTCTACAGTGTTTCCCTGGTCGCAAGAAGCGAGCATCAATCCGGTGGCCAAAGCCAATCCTGTCATTTTTAAAACTCTCATAATAGAATGTTTGATTTTATGTACGGGTAAAATTAATGTATATACATGTAAATTCAAAATGCTATGGTAAAGTTCCAGAAATAATATAAAAAAAGTAGATTTACCCAAAATAAAAATAAAACGTCCGTAATAGCACTGGTATACATGTAAAATTGGCGGATTCTTGATCTAAAGCTAGATTGGCCGTAGTTTCGGTCTTCCGTGTCTTCGGTCTTCGGTCTTCGGTCTTTCCTAGCATCATAGCGGATAATTATAACAAAATATGGCATTAATCAGAAGTGTAAGGGGACATGCTCCCCAATTCGGAAAAGATTGCTGGCTGGCTGAAAATGCTACCGTAGTGGGAGATGTCATTATGGGAGAAAACTGTACCGTCTGGTTCAACGCCGTAGTCAGAGGCGACGTCCATGAAATCCGAATCGGTGATTATACGAATATACAAGACGGAGCAGTGATCCACTGCACCTATCAAAAGGCTGGTACTTACATTGGCAGCAGGGTGTCTATAGCCCACAACGCTATAGTCCACGGCTGCACAATTCATGACAATGTATTAATAGGAATGGGAGCAATCGTGATGGATGGGGCAGTGGTCCACAGTGGAGCCGTCATTGCCGCCGGAGCAGTAGTGCTTGCCAATACCGTGGTGGAAGCTAATAGCATTTACGCCGGCATGCCAGCCAAAAAAGTCAAAGACACCGGTGACAACATGAAGGAGGTAATTGAAAGAACTTCCAATAACTATCCAATGTACGCTCAGTGGTTTAAAGATGAATAAGCTAATCCTGCCAGGTTTTCTCGACCTTTTTGATTAAACCTGGCAGGTTTTATTAATAATCACCCCTCTTTCTCCTCAAAAGCCTTCAAGATATCCTCTTCAGTCATCTTGAGTCTGGACTTGCAGCTTTTGATCAAGCCGCTGGCCTCTTTGACCATCGCTGACAACTCGTCTATGCCTTTATTGTCCTGCTCCAATGACTGGACGATTTCCTCTATTCGGGCCAGTGCCTGGTCGTAACTGATGCTATTTTCCATGTTCTTCAATATTTGTGATAGTACTTTCTATTTTGTTGGTTAAAGTATAAGTTGTGATTTGATCACCTTTTTGCAACTCTGATTGCTCTATGGATTTCCCTTCTTTTTCGGTCCGGGTATAGCCCCGCTTCATGAAAAACACCGGATCTAGCCTGTTCAAGTCTTTTTCTAAGCCCTCCAGTTTTGTGCCTTCCTGCTGCAGCAAGATTTTCGCCTGGCGCTGAAGCCTTCCGGATAGATTATCTATCTCCCGATTGTTATACTGAACCCTACCCAAACATTGGGTGCTGATATGCCGGGCCGCAGAATCCAAATACTGATTGGCAGCCTGCAACTTGTTTTTGAAAAGATTGATAAGGATATGCTCCCTGTCCCGCAAAGTTTGCTGTTCCTTGGTTAGGTAGAAGTTGGCCGCCCGTTCGATCTTTTTAAGGTTATAGTTCAATGTCTCCTCAAATTCCTGAAATCCGGAAAGGATAAACTCAGCCACAGCCGTTGGGGTCTTTACCTTGGTGTGGGCTACCAAGTCAGCAATGCATTCATCCCGCTCATGGCCTATGCCTGTCACCACAGGAATCCTCATTTGGGCAATTGCCTTGGCCAACTCATAATCATCAAAACAGTCCATGTCAATCTGTGCACCACCACCTCGGATCAATATAACCAGTTGAAACTGCTGGTTTTCCTGTTCCTCTTGTATGTTTTGCAAGGCGGCAATTATGGAGTCCGGAGCATCATGTCCTTGCATGGTAGCAGGAAACAATTTATAATGAAGCTTGTATCCATGCCGGTTGTTGTCGACCTGCTGTATAAAATCCCCATAGCCTGCAGCGGTAGCCGAACTGATAATAGCCACTTTTTGGGGTACCGATGGTAAAGGGAATTGCTTATTGGTATCCAATAGACCGGATTTGGCAAGCTTCTCAATTATTTCCTGCTTCCTTTTGGCTCTCTCTCCAATGGTGAAGTTGGGGTCAATGTCGCGGATATTGAGACTGAGTCCATAAAGTTCGTGAAACTGCACCGTCACTTGTGCTAGGACCTTCATACCATTCTGAAGGCCTTGGCCAGTAAGATCCCTAAACCTTGCGGCCAAACCTCGATAGGTAAATGCCCAGATATTGGCCCTCATCTTAGCTGTAACTTGGTTTCCCGTTTTTTCAACCAAGTCCAGATAGGCATGCCCTCGGGCGCCTTCCTTGAAATCACTGATTTCGGCCACCACCCAATAGGCGGGAGCCAGATTTCTGTCAATAGTCTGTTTTACTAGCTGGTTTAGCTCAAAAAGCGTCATCGGGTTTTGCATGATGCAAATTAACAAATGTCAAGTAAAGTTATGGCCACAAACGCAAAAAAGGAGCTGCTAAAGCAACTCCTTTTAATCTCGTTAAACCAATATTTTTTCTATATAATATATTGTTTAAATCAATTACTGTGCCGAGATCTTCTGTCTTCTCGTTGCATCCGGTAAAGCTGCCTTGTAAAGTCTCTGTTGACATTACTTAGCTGCAAAGCTTGAACGGGGGAAATCACCTCGGTAATTTTTTTGGTGAATGTTTTCTCACTTTGCATCATTTTTTCCTGAATCTGAAATCTTTGTTCCAAAAGCTTTTCGGCCTGACTATCAGAAATATCTTCTCCAGCCTGCCTATTGATGCCTGACATTTCTCTCATATACCCCGAACGCTCCTCCATATGCTGGTTGTAGAGAGGCCAGAATTTTTCTGCCTGAGAAGGAGTGAGGTTAATTCGGTTAGTCACGAAAGCTACCCGCGCGGCTTCCAATTTCTCCTTGTCATAACCTCTTTGGGGACGTTGAGCCCATACACTTCCTGTGCTTGCAATAAGCATTACTATAATCAATATTCTTTTCATCGTTGTTTGATTTCAGTCAATTTAGTACCACCAATCGTCGCCATCTACATCATCGTAAAGGTCATAGTTTTCCCATTCCATGGCTATCAGATTATCAAGTATATCATCAGGGTTGTCGCTAAGGAGAAGAATGTCCTCAGCCTGCCAAAAGTCGCTGTTGATAAGCAACTCAATTTCTTCATCCATTTCCGCAGACGCCGTGTAGGTAGGCTCGTCGGTCTGCCAGAGGTTGAAAACTACCGCCAGTCCAATTATTAAGGCTGCGGCAACTCCCACCAGGGTTTTAAGGAAAACCTGTTTTCCCTTTTGCCCCCTCTGGGCCAAAATCTCGTCAGGCAACCGATCGAAGTATCCCTCGGGTGTCTTAAAGATGTTATTTTTTGGAAAATTTTTCATAGTCAATTTGTTAGACAAGGGTCGGTGTCAAAGGTTTATTCGGTGGTCAAATCTTGTTCAATTTTTTTCACAGCATGATGGTAACTGGCTTTCAAGGCACCCACAGAAGTCTCTGTAACCTGCGACATTTCCTCGTAGCTCATATCCTCAAAGTATTTGAGGTTGAAGACAAGCCTTTGTTTTTCAGGTAGGGTCAGCAATGCCTTTTGCAGTTTCTTCTCTATTTCACTTCCCGAAATCTCCGCTGAGGTTTCCAAATAGGTGTTCATAACCTGGTGATGGTCCTCAATTGAAAAGAAGAAGCGCTTTTTCTTTTTTTCCAGAAAATTCAAGCTTTCATTGGTGGCAATTCTGTAAAGCCAAGTGAACAAGGTGGAGTTCCCCTGAAATTTATCCAGATTTTTAAACGCCTTGATGAAGGTGTTCTGGGTCAGATCATCGGCATCTTCATGGATGATTACCATTTTCCTAATTATACCATAAACCCTTCTCTGATAGGTTTCTATAAGTATACGGTAACCTCTTTCTTTGGTAAAAGGATTCTGAATTAACGCAAAAAGCTCTTGATCTGTGGTCGCAATCATTGAATCCTTAGACAATAGAAAGAGGATAGGGTTTAAAATGATTAAAAAAAAACTAACGGAAGCTGTCGTTAGGTTAAGGTTTTTAGATTTCAAGAATGTAATCCAACAGTCCAGCATTCTTTCCCTTCGGCCGAGTGACCATGAGGGGTAACTTGTCGTTAAGCTGTATAAGCCTTTCGGCAAGGCTTCCGATAAATAGCGCAGTTGCTGCCGTTCGGCCTTTCGCTCCGATAATTATTCCGTCCACCTGGAGCTCAAGTGCCTTCTGTAAAATATCCTCCACTGGGTCCTCATCCTCGTCCTTTGTATATAGCGGCGTAATGTTGATGCCCTTTGTGTCTATTTTGCGGATAAACTTTTTATAATTCACCTCTGCATGATTTTGCATAATGTCGGTAAATTCCTGATAACTTTTCCCCGTGAAATGATAGCCGGAAGGAACCGTAAACACGTTCTGACAAAAAATCTCCACATCACCTCCATTCTTTTCAGCTATCAGTATGGCTTCTTCCATGGCGTCTTTGGAGTAATCCGAAAAATCACTTGGCACCAGGATTCTATTTGCATTAGGCACGCTGCCTTCTGGCACAATCAACAACGAGCAACTCGCTCTTCTTGCAAGCCTCTGCGTTACCACGCTCGTACCGGGCAGGTTGACCTTTCTACCCACAATAATCATGTCCGCAGACTTCTCATGGGCAAGCTTCAATATTTTTTTGGAAAGTTGTCCCTCCTTCACCACTAAGGAAATGTCAGCTGGAAGGTTATGATCAAAATTCTCGTCTACCACATCCTTCATCTGGGTCTTTCGCTCCGACACCATGTTGTCAATTAGGTTGGGGAATTCCTTCAACACCTCTTTAGGAATGTTGAGATTACGGATGACATTGATAAAATAAACCTTTTCGGTACGGTTGATCGAGGCTACAAATGAGGCAAATTTGACCAGGGTCTCATCTAAGGCGGTCTGATCAAGGCAAACAATCAATTTTTTAATCTGATACATTTCCTATAAAATGGGATTGGAATGCAAAAATAAACATCTATTTATAACCCTAGGCTTTTCACCGACATATTCTTTCTTACTCAAATCAAGTTATGGAAAATTAACAAAAAAAATTAACCAAGGAAGATATTGTAATTATGTTTCAAGTATTTAAAAATTGCCTGTATATAATTTACTCATCAGCCTTGAAGTAAAATATAAGCAGGTCTGAATCCATCTTCCGAAAATAGATTTGGCCAGGGCAGTAAACAAAGGCTATCCAAAATTCGTATATTTGTAATGAGTTCGGGTCGCCGACATGTTCAAACTTCACAATTTAACAAAATACCGGGTGAAGCCTTTTTTCAAAACCAGGCCTCATCCTCCCGAGTAATCGGGAGGGCCTCGTTTCTTCGGAAGCAGGATAACAGTGGAAGGTTGCGAAATCCTGGCAGCTCAAATCTTGTCTATAAAAGAGGTTTGTAACACTCTAAGGCCCGAACTCTATTTTTCCTTATAGTTTAGAAGTTTATTTCTGGATTGGCGCTACGCGAATCCAAAAGGTTAGAGGGTTAGAAATTGCACTAAACGCCCCAGCTAAACCTTTAAACAGTTCCGAGCGCATCGTATGAAATTATGCGCATCGGAACACTAAACCTCTAAACCACATCGGACAAACTTCATTTAATAAAGAACTCTGAATCTAATCGTTCCTTCGATTTTCTTCAACGCATCAATCACCTCATTCGAATACTTCTTATTAATATCCGTAATCACATATCCTATTTTCTCATTAGTCTTTAGGTACTGTCCCACAATGTTGATCTCATAGCTAGCTAAAACCTGATTAATCTGGGCCAATACGCCAGGTGCATTCTGATGGATATGAATGAGCCTATGCGCATCCTGCAAAAACGGCAACTGTATATTAGGGAAATTCACACTGTTGTATGTATTCCCAGTGTTGATGTATTCGATCATCTTGTTAGGCACAAATCGGGCGATATTCTGCTGGGCTTCCAAAGTGCTTCCGCCAATATGCGGGGTAAGTATGGTGTTGGGAAGTCCCATCAGCTCAGACTCGAATGGTTCCTCATTGTTTTTAGGCTCCTGGGGAAATACATCCACCGCGGTTCCAGCAATCTTCCCCCTTTCTACAGCTTTTTTCAAAGCAGGTACATCTACCACATGTCCTCTGCTCAGGTTCAAAAACACCGCCCCATCTTTCATCTGTTCAAATTCCTTTTCTCCCATCAGATGTTGGTTTTCTGCACGCCCATCCACATGAAGCGTGACGATATCAGAAATTTTCAGTAACTCTTCCAAGCTATTGAGCTTGGTGGCATTGCTTAGTGAAAGCTTTTCGATCACATCAAAATAGTACACATCCAGTCCCAGATTTTCAGCAAGCACCGAAAGTTGCGCACCGATGTTTCCATACCCCACGATACCCAGTTTTTTGCCTCTTATCTCAAAGCTTCCGCTGGCAGACTTATCCCACTTGCCTTGATGCATCAGCCTTGACTTGTCACTGATATTCCGCATCAAAAATATAATCTCAGCAATTGCCAGTTCCACCACCGAGCGGGTATTGCTAAATGGGGCATTGAATACTGCAATACCTTTTTCCTGACAAGTCTCCAGGTCAATCTGGTTTGTACCTATACAAAAAGCTCCCACAGCCATCAACCTATTGGCATTCTCCAATACTTTTTTCGTGACATTAGTCTTGGAACGTATCCCCAGGATAGAAACATTCTGGATTTTTTCCGCCAATTCTTCCTCACTCATGGCCGAAGTGTAAGTTTCCACATTATAACCTTCATGCTGCAGCATCTCAATGCCCACAGGGTGCACATTTTCCAAAAGAAGGACATTTATGCGGCTTTTCGGATAGCTGTATTTTTTGTTCATCTTGTTCACATAGAGGATTTCATCCAAACTCGGGGCAATATGATCAGCCTTGGCCGTCACCGAAGGACGGTCCACGTTTTCGGTAAAAGCATAGAATCTGTTGGCCAACCCAGCAGCCTTGATTTCGTAATCAGTGTACCCGTCACCGATCACAAAAATATCACCGGTCAGATCCAAATTCTTAATGGTGGTAGCCTTGCCATTATTTTGAGAAAGAATATTTTCCCTGTCAAAATCAACAATATTGCCCTTTTCATCATAGACAAACTCGTTGGCAAAAACATTCTCCTCCTTTAGGCCAAAACTTTTTACCACCGGGACAATGAAATCCTTGAACCCATTTGAGATGATATAGATGTCCTCAGCATTTTCGGCGAAAAACTCCTGGTTTCGGTCAAAAGACTTGCTGACCTTTTTCTTCAAAGCCTTCACCAACTCCTCTATTTGACTTTTGTTAGCCTCCAATATAGCTATTCTCTGCTCTATACTTTCCCGGAGGGTAAGTTGCCCCTCCATACCCAAGTCAGTAATTTCCTTGATTTTTTCAAGTCGATTGGTGCGTTCTGGGTGGTTTTCCAAACTTATCTCTCCCAAAATATCCAGCGCCTCCACCTGGGTAAAGGTGCTGTCAAAATCTATGATAAACTTCTTGTTATTCGGCATTTGTTGTGGAATTGTTAAAAATTATTACGTGAATTTAAGTATTATTCAATAAAAACATAAGCAGTTTGCCAATTTTACTTCCTCATCCGTCATCCGTCATCCGTCATCCCACATCTCACATCCGTCATCCGTCATCCCACATCCGTCATCCCCCCCCCCATTTTGCCAATCCACCTTTATTCCTAAATTTGTACCTTACACGAAAACACAGACTATGAACAAAATCATTACTTTCTGTCTAGCAAGCGGTTTGCTCCTTTCTGCCTGTGACTCAGGTAGTGGCGTCAAGACCGATGCCACAGTTACGGAAGCTGACTCGGTTCTCGGCAATTATGGAGAAACAGTAGCAGATGAAAACATCTCCAACGTGCAGACCATGTATGCGGCCCTTAATGAAAACGGCAGCTTCGAAGGCAAAGTCGTGGGGGAAATAAAAGAAGTCTGCAAATCAAAAGGATGCTGGCTGAGCATTGAGCTTCCAAACGGAGAACTGATGCGGGTCACTTTTAAAGATTATGGTTTCTTTGTGCCGACCAACTCTAAAGGCTATATGGCCATATTAGAAGGAAGAGCTACCAAGACCACTACCAGCAAGGAGACATTAAGGCATTATGCCGAGGATGCCGGTAAATCTGCCGAAGAGATTGAAGAAATCCAGAGCTCCAAAGAAGAATTTACCTTTGAGGCGGACGGGGTACTACTCAAAAGCGCTGTGTCCAGCTGATTTTGAGCAAACCTTTTTTTGATGTAGCTGTTAGGTTATTTCTGTGACAGGGATTTTAAAAATTGAGAATTTATTAAAGGAGAACTTATGCCGTTGGCACTGGATAACTTGAGAGTAGGGAGGGTGTATCGCTTCATCAATATGGGCGAAATCCGCAATTTGGAAGTCATGGCCAGGTTGAGCGGCGAAAACTTCAAGGTCAAAGACTTGGATACTTTAGAGTACTACGAACTTGAGGAGCTGCTCCGTTGGGGCAAAGGCAAAGATTACGACCTAGACGAAGTCAGGTGAAAAAAAGACCACGGAAACTTACCTCCGTGGTCTTTTCCGTCTTCGGTCTTCCGTCTTCCGTCCCCCGTCTTCGGTCTTCCGACATCCGTCATCCGACATCCGGCATCGGTCATCTAAAAAATAAACCCTAATCCAAACTCAAACCTATCACCCTCAAATACCCCATCCGCTAAAGCACTGCGGTTATTTCGGAATTGATAATTCGTCTTCATCACCACATTTCTCCTTGGATTGAAATTAGCCCCAATCGTAATGGCGGTAAGGTCACTTTGGAAGAAAGGTTGGTCCATCAGTTCAGGGCTGATCTGAGCATGGGTGTCCAGTCGCTCGTAGCGCACGAAAATAGGAAGTTTCAGTTCGCTTGGTTTAATCAAAAACGAATTTTTATCCCTTGATTTACTGGTATTCACTCCTAGTAATGGTAGTATATCATAACCCACTTCGGTATAATAGCCATACACATTCCTGCCTAAAACTTGACCGGTATTGTCAAGGGAATAAGCTTGGGTAAGTTCAAAAATCCCTTGAGTGTTATCTGATCCTCCTATGGCTCCCAAGGCCATAAAGGACCAGTTTCTATAATTATGTCTCACATAAGAACTCAGGATATGCGTGTTGGACTTGACCCCGTCTTGGCTCATGCTGGCAAATATCCCATTTACCGCCAGTTCCGTATCCCTCAAACCCGTGTACTTTAAACCTGGGTTAAAGGTGTAGCCGTTGAAGTTAAATCTCAATGCCTCATCCCGGCCTCTTCTGATCCAGGTGGCTCCATTGAGCAGGGTAGGGTCCAAACCCTGATAAATGGAAGCGGACCACTTAAGGTCATTGTTGATTCGGCCATAAGTCATGATACCCAAATCAATCCAGGTGGAAGGTATGATTATCCTTTCCACTTCAGGTCTGTTTACTGTATAGAACATGACAGGTTCATCGCTATTGTTGAGATAACCGATCGTAGCCTGATGGGTGCCCAACCGTAAGTTGAATTTTGGACTGATAAGGAAGTCGGCGAAGATCTCAGGCATAAACTCAAACTTTCTCTCGCTTCCTCCATCCATCATGTATTCGGCAAAGATTTCGGCATATAGGACCAACCATTTCTTAGGCTTGTACGCAGCATAGGCCACAAAGCGCTGCATGTTGGTCATGTATAGTTCCAAGTCTTCACTTTGGGTGTTTTTCGGTCCCAAATAGTTGATGAAATTGGACTCTCCATATCCGGAAATGGTAAATTTAGAATCGGTAAAATAAATCTTTGAGGCTGCAATGGGTAGACCTGATTGCGTTTCGTAGGTCAGGGTGTCGATTACTTTTCTCGTTTCCCTGCCTTCTTGGGCAAATGCACTGATAGCCATAAGCCCTAGCAATATGCTAAGTGCGATACTCTTCATTTTCATTTTATAGGAAATAATTGCCTACAGCAGAAGCCATAGGTGAAATGATATAAAATAGAAGCCGTAGCATTACCGCTTCAAATTTTAAGAATAGTGGATAGAAATAAATGAAAAATTAAGCCCGCTTGGGGGGAGGTGAGTTAATGTCAAAAGCCCAGTCTTCGTAAAAGTTCTCGTAATGTCCTTTATAAACGATTTTTTCGTTGGGCAGAAACTGGTCGAATGATATCTTTTCTGCAGAATACAGCAGTTTAATATCGGCAATCTTTCTTTTTTCGTGGGGTACTTCGGTGTCGGGAATGGTTTCATCATCCATTTCCAAAACATATTCAAGAACAAGCTCTGCCAAGGAATCGATGGGATCCTGATACTGGAGCAGGTTGGAATCCATTTCCGAAGCATGATAGAAATTAGCGGACAAGTTGACAAAGTTGACCAATAAGATAAAGGTCAGCACTTTATTCCAGATGCCCGATTTAAATTTTCTAATCATTCCACAAAATTAACCATTTGTTCCCAATTCGAATAACCATGCCAATTAAAGATTCGTTAAAATTTAAAAGGTTTCAAGGAAGAGTTCACGCCACGGCGCAGCGAAAGACGCCACGAACGCAGCGAAGTAAGGAAATAGTTACGAAGCACTCTGGGAGCAGCTAAACCCCTAACCCTCCCGCCGCGCGTCAGCGCCGGGAATTAACCCCCTAAACCAAGATCGCTTCATGGTTATTTTCACTTATTCCCCTATCTTTATATCGGTAATCTACCCCTTCCACTTATGTCTCAAACATCCCTTAGCAACGCCATGTTGCAAGCCAAATGTCCCCGTTGCAGAAAAGGCCATATGTTCAACGTACCAGTTTACAGTTTCCGCAAACTCACCGAAGTCCGCCATTCCTGCGAACATTGCGGAGCCAACCTTTACCCCGAGCCAGACTTCTATTACGGTGCCCTCTATATCAGCTATGCCTTTTCTGTTGCTTTATTCATCAACGTGATGATTATCCTCAATTTCGTCTTTGACGAACCCGAACTTTGGGTATACATCGTAACGGTAGTAGGTGCCAATTTGGTGTTGCTTCCCTTTATGCAACGCTACAGTAAAGTGCTTTACCTTTACGGATTGGGCAAGTTGAAGTACAGACCAGAACAAAATTGACAATGGTATAAGATTTGACATGGAAAGAGAATAGTGTTCTTTGGCTTTAATCTCTTTCTATGAAAAAGCGATATTGGATACCTTTAGCTGTAATAATATTTATCTTTCTTTTTCTTCACTTTGCCCTAGAGCCCATCGCTCTTAGGCAGGTCAATCAGGCTTTGGGGAAGATGGAAGGTATGCATGGTAGGGTCAATGATGTCAGTATACAGCTGTATCGCGGCGCTTATCAGGTTGATTCCCTCTATATTTTTACCGACAAGCAAACCCCGGATGATATTCCTTTTTTCGCGGTGTCTACCATAGATATTTCCCTTGAATGGAGCGCCTTGTTTCGGGGGGAAATTGTTGGAGATGTGGGATTGGTCAATCCTGTATTGAATTATGTTTATGATGGGGAGGAGGTAGATGATGGTGATGAGGCCGATTTGGCAATGGTTTTGGATGACTTGGTCCCATTCAGGATCAATGCTTTTACCGTTCAAAATGGGGAAATCCATTACCTAGACCCCACTTCAAGTCCCAAGGTTGATGTTTATGTAAAGGATCTGGATGTCAATGCCACCAATTTGGGCAATATTCAAAAAAGCGAAAAAGCTTTGCCTTCTTCGGTTTCCATTTCCGGAACCACCAATGGGGGAGGGGTACTCACCGGGCATATTGACCTAAACATTCTAAAAGCAAACCCGGATATGGACCTTAATCTTGAACTAGACGGGGTGCATCTCACAGAGTTGAGCGATTTTACCGAAGCTTACGCCAAGTTTACTTTTTCCGAAGGGGAAATGTACCTGGGTACAGAAATAATTATGAAGGATGGCATATTTGAAGGTTATGTCAAGCCTATCTTCTCTAATGTTGAAATCTCTGACCATAAGGAGGAGGACAAATCCTTTTGGCGACGGGCATGGGAAGGGGTAGTAGGAGTCGCATTCGGGATATTTGAAAATCCAGATGAAGAGCAGGTCGCCACCCAAATACCGTTTCAAGGAGACACCACGGGCTCCGAAGTAAAACTCATCCCAACCATCTTCAACGTCTTCCGCAACGCCTTCATCGAAGCCTTCCAAAAAGACCTGGACCACGCCTTAGAGTTTGGGGAGTAGATGTCGAAGTTAGAAGTACGAAGTCACGTCCTTCGTACCTCGTACCTCGTTCTTAAATAAGCTTCCAACCCTCCCTATACTCCCTCTTCACAAACTGATTCGCCTCATCAAAGTTAGTCACCTTCATATTCTCACCATCCCAAAGCAACTTGATATGCCTTCCAGGATATTCATATCGTCCTTCTTCGCCACCTACTGGCTTGCGGATATCATAGCTTCTGATCGCCAAGTTGCCCATTAATACTGATTCAGTCAGCGGTCCGGCTATGGAGAATGGCGAACTCAGATTATTATACTCATCGCTGCCGTGGCCGGCAATACAGGCATTCACCCATTGTTTATAGTGACCGGCCTCACCGTCTTCTACTCTAGCAATAGTTTTAGGAACATCTACTTCCTCGGTGCGGGAGGTAGGTAGTAAGCGTGGATTTCGTCCGTATGTGGAGGCCATCATTTTACCTTTGGTACCCTCTATGATCACACCGTTGCCACCATCCCCCATGGTTTCATTTGGTCCAAGTTCCTCCGGTCTCGGTGGCTGAATACCTCCATCCATCCAGTGGAATTTGATGTCCTGCTCTTTGTCCCCTTTGAAATTAAGGGTAACATGAGAGGAGGGAGGACAGCTGTCAGGGAAGTAACCCCGCTTAAATTCATCTACATATACCGACCCCACAGAGGCTTCTGCTTCAGTAGGATAGCCCAGATTCAGCACCCTAAACGGTGACTCCATGATGTGGCAGGCCATATCGCCCAGGGCTCCAGTACCATAATCCCACCAGCCTCTCCAGTTGAAGGGAACCAGTCCGTCTACATATTCTCTATAAGGAGCTGTACCCAACCAAAGATCCCAGTCCAACTCCTCAGGTACAGCTTTGCTTTCCTCCGGCCAAGGTATGCCTTGAGGCCAAACAGGTCTGTCCGTCCAGCAGCGAACCGTATGGGCCTCGCCAATGATGCCGGCATTATACCACTCCATCATCTGTCGGACCCCTTCCCCGGAGGAACCCTGATTTCCCATTTGGGTTACCACATTGTAGCGCTCAGCAGCTTCAGTTAGCTTTCTGGCCTCGTAGATGTCGTGGGTAAGGGGTTTTTGCACATACACATGCTTGCCCAGTTGCATGGCAGCCATGGCTTGTACGGCATGGTTGTGGTCGGGGGTCGAGATGGTTACTGCGTCTATGTTCTCATGTTCCTTTTCCAGCATTTCCCGGTAATCCCGGTAATATTTGGCTTTGGGGTGTTCCTGTCGGGCTTTAGCTGCCCTTCGGTCATCCACATCACATAGGAAAGCGATATTGGCCTTTCCGCTTTTGTAAACGCCGGTGACGTCATTAAAGCCCATGCCGCCGACACCGATTCCGGCCACGTTCAGCATATCGCTGGGAGCAGTATATCCCGGTCCACCGAGTACATGCCTGGGAACCAGATAAAAGCCTGCCATGGCCAACGCTGATGATTTGAGAAAGTCTCTTCTGGAGTTATTTTGCTTAGGTGATTCGTCCTTTTTCATCTAAAAAGATTGGTGTTTAGGTGGTATACAAAACTGCTAGAAACTCCAATTTATAAAAAAAGTCTATACTTTCCTTTTCATTTCAGGAAAATGGAGCGCTGAGATGTTGAATGGTTTTGAAGCCTTCCAAAAGGTTCATCGAATGGGAGGCGTGGTTGTCCGCTTCGCTGTTGTCCACCCCGTTTCCTTTGCTGCGCAATGGACGGGGTTGTTGTCAGGGTTGTCATTGTTCTATTCAGTGTGCAGCCACGACAGGGAGGAAGGTGGCGATCGTGCTCCCCTGCCTCATCCCTTCCGTAGATATTCTCCTGCTGGGCGTCAAGGTAGAACAATGACAACTCGACAACAACCCGGGGAGGCGAAGCCGACCCACGGGTGGACAACGGCGCAGCGGACAACCTCCCGCATCCCTTCCGTAGATATTCTCCTGCTGGGCGTCAAGGTAGAACAATGACAACTCGACAACAACCCTGGGAGGCGAAGCCGACCCACGGGTGGACAACGCGCAGCGGACAACCTTTATCTCCCCAACTCCCCCGGATCAGTAAGCTGCCCCATGAACAGCATCGCCCCGGAAGCTTTCTCCTGGATAAAAAATATGAAAGGCCTATCCAAAGTTACCGTGCGCGGTCCCGCAGGCATACTTGTCATTTCCATTTCTACGATCGTGGCCGCAGCAGCTTCCGTTCCCTTCTCATCCACTTCGATCAAAGCCTGATGAATGACCCTGCTGATCTTCAGCGGACCAGATGTCTCAAAAACCTCAGTAAAATTCTCGGGATGATCAACAAATGGTGTCCTTAAACCCATATCAGTCAAGTCCTCACTCAGGTTTTCGATTTTGTAGCCCATCTTAAACTTGGGCATTTCCAGGATCACACTCGTTTCATAGGCGCTTTCCCGCCAAGTGGTAAGGTTGGATAAGGTTATTTCTTGCTTAATGTCTTCCAAACCCACACCGTCAGGAAGGATTACACCCATGCTGTATTGCCCGGTACTATAAGGGATTTCCAGGTAGGCAAACCCATTACCGTTGTATGTTTTAATGTTTGCAGCTTCCTTGGTTCTCATCATGTCTACCTGCACATCACCTCCATTCGTTAGCTTAAATGGTTTTTTGGAAGTTAAACTCTTATCAAACTGGAATTTCCAATCAGCTTTGAAGTAAATGGCATTTACCAATAACATCACCGCATCTGGGCTGATACTATCCAGCATGTCCTTGATCAACCCCTGAGTCTGCCTGTCGATCCAATTGTTGATGCCCTGTACCGTTTGGGGGGAGCGTAGGTCAGCTGCCTCCAGGTTTGCCTGGTAAAAATGCTCCATATTCTGCTTGAAAGGAGCTTTGACCTGCAGCTTTTGGTCGTACCAAATGCCATTAGCAATGTTGAGCTTCACCTTGGGATCCACGTCTCTTAGAAACTGGGTTAGCTCCAGAGCGGCCTTGTTGGCGTCTTCCATATCCAGGTTGTCAAACCTCAACACCTCGAGATACTCCTCCAGTATCTCCTCCACATTGCCGTTCATGGCCATTGCCAACGCCAGCTGCACGCTGTAAGGACTGTAAAACTGGTTTTCGCTGGGATTGCTTATCTGCTGAAAAAAGTCAATGGCAAAAGCCTGACTGGATTGGGACAACTCTTTTTCGTAAAGACTCAAAGCCCTCAAGTTGGGCAGGTTCTCCTCCGGCTTCTCCTGTCCCACACAGGAAGCCATCAATAGAAACAATGCAGAATATAACAGTAGTGCTCTCATACTTTTCGCCTTTTTCTATAAGACGAATGAAATACTGAAAACGCTACTTATTGTACTAAGTACTCAGATACCATGTACCAAGTACACCCCAGGACATCCCGCTGTTTTATGCCCTTTTAACCCCCTAAACCTTCCCGCAGGAAAAATAAACCCCTAGGCCACTTCATCCTGCCTTCCTCGTACTTCGTACTTATAAAACCTTTCCCATTTTTCCTGCAGAGCCGGTATTATGTCAATGTCCTGCCTTTCTATTTGATGCGCTGCAGCAAAGACCCAGGAAATGAAGCTGATGATGTACGGGCTGAGGTTTGGCTCTTCAGAAAAAGATCTGTTAATACACTTCTCTATCAATACATGCTCGGCATCATCCATCCTCCTTCCTTTTTCTTCCAAGTCCATTTGCAAAGTGACTATATCGTGGAAGCCTGGCATCATAGTTCCAAAATCAACAAGATTTAGGATAAAGTAACGCTTTCCGCAAGTTATAACTTTCTCGGATTGGAAGTTTCCGTGACTGGGAAAGTAAAGTAAATGTTGTTCTGCCCAGAAAAGGCTATCGAATTCAAGGTCAATAAACTCTTGGAGCGTTTTTGATTTCAGGGTATTCTTCAATAGGTTCATTGTCCCCCAGAAAAAGTCGGGCATCAATACCCCTTTCCGGTAGTTCAGGTATTGCACATATTTGCTAGCAATCTGCCTAAAATATGCATGGCATCGGTAGCTTTCATGCAATTGCTCTTTGCCATAAAACCTTTCTTTGAAAAAGTGTTTATCCTTAATTTGGGCTGTGGTTATTATAGGCTTTTCAAAAAACCTAAAATAGTCATCCAAAAACAATGGAAGCAAGGTTTTCTGACTTTTCGGGCTATAGACAAACATCCTATCACTATCTATCAGTCGAACCTTTCCCGATTTGGTTACCAATGCTGTTGTAAATTGCGGGGGCGGGTTTAACTGATGCAATAACAATCGGTATGTTTTTGTACCCAGATACTCAAGGTATCTGCCTAACTGTTTGAATTTATAATAGATAATTTGAGCGGCCCTAATTCGTGGTTCTGAATTTTCATACCTAACCACTCCCAATTGCCGCTTGGTTTTTTTTGACAAAAAACTATTTTTCATATTGACCAATTATATATTAAAAAATATAAGTATCCGCTCCCGCCTCCCGTCTTCGGTCCTCAGCCTACCATCTTCCTAATATACTGAAAGCCAATAATCTAATCAATAGTTAGTCAGAGAAATAAACGTTTAATTTTAACCCAGCCCCCGTTCAATATCCGCAACAATGTCATCCACATGTTCCAAACCGACTGATATCCTGATTAATCCATCGGATATCCCCACTTGATTTCTCTCTTCAGCCGACAATTTGCTATGTGTGGTGGAGGCAGGGTGGGTGACAATTGTCCTACTATCTCCCAAATTGGCAGTAATGGAGACCATCTGAAGTCGGTCAATGAAAGCCTTTGCTTTTTCCAGTCCGCCTTTTATTTCCAAAGTAACTATCCCGCCTCCTAGTTTCATCTGTTTTTTGGCGATGTCAAATTGGGGATGGGAGGGAAGGAAAGGGTACTTTACCCTGTCAATTTTAGCATTCCCCTCAAAATATTCAGCTAAGGTCAAGGCGTTTTGACAATGCCTATCCATCCTTACTGGAAGGGTTTCCATACTCTTGGCTAGCAACCATGAATTGAAAGGTGAAATTGCCGGGCCTGTATGACGGGTGAAGAATCTGACATCCTGGATCAATTCCTCTGTGCCAAGGATCAATCCCCCAAGCACTCTACCCTGGCCGTCAATGTACTTGGTGGCCGAATGCGTGACCAGATGCGTGCCCCACTTGGCGGGCTGCTGCAGATAAGGGGTGGCAAAGCAATTGTCCACCACCAAAATAAGGTTGTGGGCCTTGGCAAAACTTCCCAGCCATTCCAGATCTATGATTTCAAGGCCCGGATTGGAAGGGGTCTCCACAAAAAGCATCCTGGTATTGGGTTGGATCAGCTTTTCCCAATTGGCGATGTCGCTGATGTCACCATACGTATGCGTGATGCCCCATTTTGGAAAAACCCTAGTCAGCAATTGGTGGGTAGAGCCAAAAAGGGATCGGGCAGCCAAGATATGGTCGCCTTGCTGCAGAACGGAGGCAATACTGGCAAACATCGCAGCCATGCCCGAGGCGGTGGCAACCCCGTCAGAGGTGCCTTCAGCAGCGCAAACCTTGCTGATGAGATCGTCTGAATTTGGATTGCTGTACCTTGAATAGATGTTGCCCGGGATTTCCTCTGCAAACATTTGCCGCGCTTCCTCCGCGTCGTCAAAGGTAAAACTGGATGTAAGATAAATGGGTGATGAGTGCGTCCGTTGGTCCGAACGGCCAGCCGTGGTCCTAACCGCGCTGGTCTCTGGGTTTTGGTAAGCCATGAATGCTAATTTATAGTTCCTTTATGGGTAGGTCTTGGCACCTTTTTCCCCCGTATGGGGACGGTTGCCAGAGGGTCCTCGAGCCTAATCTCTCGCCTCTTCTTTATAAATCAGTTGCCTGAAGTGTAGGGTAAAGTAAGGGATTATTTTTTGGAGAACCAAGGTTTCCCCACTTCATTATTCATCATTCGACATTTATCATTCGACATTCATCATTAAAAGTATGTGATTGACTGTTTTTCTTCGTACTTCGTATTTCTAACTTCGTACCTCCGAATTGGTACAAAGATACCATGTACCATCTACACCGCTGATTTGACCGCTTTCTTCAGCCTTCTTGCCCAGACTTCATCATTCATTATTCATCATTTCGGTTAGAGGTTTATTACCCGGCGCTGACGCGCGGCGGGTGGATTAAAGTTGAAGGCAGATGAAGATTGCCACCCACATAAGGAGATCGTTGCGAGGGAGGCGGAACCCTGTCTGCCGGTAGGCAGGGTTCTATGTAGTGTGCAGCCACGGAAGGGATGAGGGTACCGCAGCGACGTCAATTAAGGTGGATTCCGGCAGCCCTCATCCCGGCCGTAAATAAAATTTCCTGCTGGGCGTCGAGATAGGACAATGACAACAACGACAACAGTCCCGGTTAGGCGCAGTTTACCTCTTTCGGGAGGCCGACCCCGAATCTAAATATTAACACTTAACACCGGGATATCCGATTTAAAAAGCACCGTATCCGTCACCCCAATCTGATAGCTGCGCGCCCCCTTTCTATTCCCGCTCGCAATGGCGATAATACCAATCTGGTTCATCTCAGAAAATTGGAGAATCCCTTTCTCCACTTCCGGGGCATTGAATATATGCTTTTGGATAATGAGATCATGCTCACCCACTAAAAATCTTTCCATGGCCTCCATGGCATTTTCGCTGTCCTTTTCAGGGGAGTTTATGTAGACAAAGTTGAGGCTAGCCTGCAGGAAGTTGATCAATGGCTTTAGCTTGATGTAGGCAGGCTTGCTGTCTGCCGAAAAGATGGAAGCAAACGCTATTTTTCTAAGGGAGGCACTGTCCAGTACCGACTTGACCGCTAGAACAGGGCAAATCGATTGGCGGATTACTTTTTGGAGATTGGAACCCAAGAATTTGTCCGGTGTGTGCCCTTTACCATAGGCCCCCATCACAATCAGGTCAGCATTGAGACGCTTGGCATTTTCCAGGATTTTATTGGCCGGCAAACCTATATCCACGAAAGTTTCCACTGGGTTGGTGCTGATGGCATGTTCCAGTACGAAGGTGTCCAGTTTTTCCTTGGCCTCAGCCTCGAGTTCCATCAGCTCTTTGTGCTTATTGCGTTGCTCATCCGAGAGGCTCCCCCAGTCCAATGGGGAATTAACCACATTTATACAAGTAATATGGGCATCGCCCTTCGCTGCGATTTTCACCGCACTCAGCAGCGCATTTTCCGAATAGCCGGAGAAATCAATGGGAACTAATATTCTTTTCATAGTACTTTGGGGTCAAAAACTATAGTTAAAAATATACTCCTAATTATAAGTAAGTTACTAAAAATTAATGGTTAATGCTCAAATCAATATAGCAAAGTTTCGTGTTTGTCACGTGGTTGTACGTCCCGAAAGCGCTGCGCGGTTCTGGGCTGTTGTCTCGTCCGCCACGGCGGACTAGGTTGTCATGGTTGTCATTGTTCTATTCAGTGTGCAGCCACGGCTGGGATGAAGGTACCGCAGCGACGACAATGAACCTAGGTTCCGGCAGCCTTCATCCCGCCCTTAGGTATTTTCCTGCTGGGCGCGAAGATAGAACAATGACAACCCGACAACCGAGCCGGGGAGGCGCAGCCGACCCACGGCGGGACAACAGCGCAGCGGACAACCACGCCCCTAACTCTTTATCACCATCAACGGCACATGCGTATGATACGCCGTCTCTACCGTATGACTCTTACTGAACAACTGCTCAAAAAAGCTCCTCGTCTTGCTGAACATCACCAACATGGTATTCGGATGGTCTTTTAGAAACCTGTCCAGTCCCTTATTAAAGTTCTCATCCTTTTGGTTGAAAAACTCGAAATGCAGGTGCGGGAAACTTTCGTTTAGGTGACTTTTAAAACCCTTAAAGCTTATTTCAGTATCAAAATCATCCCCTTTGTCAATATGCAGCACCTCATAGGGTAATCCCAATGGAGAAGTCAGTTCAATCAGGTTTTCAATCGCCTTGCGGTCCTCTTTCTTCAACTCCACCGCCACGGTGATTTCTTGTAATCTCGAAAAACTGGCGTCATTGGGGATAGCCAATATTGGGGTTTTGGTTTCCTTGATCATGTCCGCGGTATTGGAACCCAAAAGCACTTTTTTGATGCCGCTAGCCCCTTGGGTTCCCATCACGATAAGGTCACTTTTGAGTTCCCTCGCTGCGGTGTTCACGGAAGTGGTCACCGTTCCCTGCACGATGATGTAATCCATTTTAAGCCCCTCGGTTTGGTGTTCCTTGATGGTTTTTTTGAGGTGTTTCTTGGCGTCTTTTTCTATCTGGTGTATGATCTGGGTGGCCTGCGCAGCAAAATCATAGACTGCATAATAAGAAAAAAGAAGCATTATCTCCCCCCCGGTTTTCATCACCATCTGCTTGGCAAACTCCAAAGCCACATCAGCATTCTCCGATAAGTCAGTTGGCACGAGTATTTTCATTTTTTAAAAGTTTATAGAGTGGTTTAAGTATCTAGATTAAGTTACTTATTATTTATGGAAAAAGAAAGCGTAGTTGTCCGCCTCGAAAGCGCTGCGCTGTTCGGGACTGTTGTCTCGTCCGCCACGGCGGACTAGGTTGTCATTGTTGTCGTTGTTCTATTCAGTGTGCAGCCACGGCTGGGATGAAGGTACCGCAGCAACAACAATAAAGGTGGGTTCCGGCAGCCTTCATCCCAACCATAAATAAAGTTTCCTGCTGGGCGCGAAGATAGAACAATGACAACCCGACAACTCAGCCGACCCACGGCGGGACAACAGCGAAGCGGACAACTACTAGGTAATGGAGAATTAGGAATGAGGAATTAATAACGAATGATGAACGCTGAACGCTGAATGATGAAGTGGGTTCCGGCAGCCTTCATCCCAGCCATAAATAAAGTTTCCTGCTGGGCGCAGAACTAGAACACTGACAACCCTGACAACAGTCCCGGGGAGGCGCAGCCGACCCACGGGACGGACAACAGCGAAGCGGACAACTACTAGGTAATGGAGAATTAGGAATTAGGAATGAGGAATTAATAATGAATGATGAACGCTGAATGATGAATGATGAAGTGGGTTCCGGCAGCCTTCATCCCAGCCGTAAATAAAGTTTCCTGCTGGGCGCAGAACTAGAACACTGACAACCCTGACAACAGTCCCGGGGAGGCGCAGCCGACCCACGGGACGGACAACCCTGACAACCACAACTTACACCCTCCACTCCCGACTTACGTAATCAATGAAATTATAAATCTTCACCCCAAGTTTACCGTATTTATTTGATAAATCTGAAGATAGCTCCATGACTTCAGGATAGAGTATAGATATTTTTTTGAGATGATTAATTGTCTCCAGATTACTGGCGTGCGCATAGTTTAAAAACCTCAAAAAGTCATTTTTATATTTCCTCCTCCCATAGCCTTCCACGATATTCGAGTTAATGGAATCTGCCGATCTTCTTATTTGGCTTCCCAGCTCATAAAGCTCCTGCTTTGGCAGAAAATGGCTAAAGCGGTGAGTTTCAATAAACAGCTCGAAAGAAATCTTGTAAATTTCGAGGTCATGATAAGTTTTCATAGTATCTAAAAGATTGTTTAAAAAAATCGTAAAGGAAAAAGTTAGAAAAAAGTTAATAGAAGTAAACAGGGTAATAGAGCCTTAATTTACGATCAAATTTGCAGATTTAAAAATAGTTGTTGTCGTGGTTGTCCTCCCGAAGCGAAGCTTCGGGATTGTTGTCTCGGCCCGCTATCGCGGACCTGGGTTGTCATTGTTGTCAGTGTTCTATGCAGTGTGCAGCCATAGGTATTTTCCTGCTGGGCGCGAAGGTAGAACAATGACAACAACGACAACAACCCCGGGGAGGCGCAGCCGACCCACGGGGTGGACAACAGCGAAGCGGACAACTACTAGGTAATGGAGAATTAGGATGAGGAATTAATAACGAATGATGAACGCTGAATGATGAATGATGAAGTGGGTTCCGGCAGCCTTCATCCCAGCCGTAAATAAAGTTTCCTGCTGGGCGCGAAGGTAGAACAATGACAACAACGACAACAACCCCGGGGAGGCGCAGCCGACCCACGGGGTGGACAACAGCGAAGCGGACAACTACTAGGTAATGGAGAATTAGGAATGAGGAATTAATAACGAATGATGAACGCTGAATGATGAATGATGAAGTGGGTTCCGGCAGCCTTCATCCCAGCCGTAAATAAAGTTTCCTGCTGGGCGCGAAGGTAGAACAATGACAACAACGACAACAACCCCGGGGAGGCGCAGCCGACCCACGGGGTGGACAACAGCGAAGCGGACAACTACTAGGTAATGGAGAATTAGGAATGAGGAATTAATAACGAATGATGAACGCTGAATGATGAATGATGAAGTGGGTTCCGGCAGCCTTCATCCCAGCCGTAAATAAAGTTTCCTGCTGGGCGCGAAGGTAGAACAATGACAACAACGACAACAACCCCGGGGAGGCGCAGCCGACCCACGGGGTGGACAACAGCGAAGCGGACAACTACTAGGTAATGGAGAATTAGGAATGAGGAATTAATAATGAATGATGAACGCTGAATGATGAATGATGAAGTGGGTTCCGGCAGCCTTCATCCCAGCCGTAAATAAAGTTTCCTGCTGGACGCGAAGATAGAACAATGACAACCCGACAACCGAGCCGTGGAGGCGCAGCCGACCCACGGCGGGACAACAGCGAAGCGGACAACTTTCCCTACACAAACACCAAACTCCACAACATCACCGCCACAAACGCCGTCCACGGCCCCAGCAATATCAACATCAGCCCACCCGGCCTAAACTGCTTCTGCTCAATCAACCCAGTAGCATAACTAATCGCATTAGACGGAGTCGAAACCGGCAACAAAAGACTACAGCTGCAGCTGATCGCCACAATCAACGGAACCGCCACCGCATAAAGGCCAGGCAACGAAAGACCAAGTGGCACCAAGATGGAAGCCGCCGCCGTGTTGCTCATTACATTGGACAGCATCACCGCCACTAAGCTAAACACAATCGCAATCCCATAGGTGGGGATAGGTAGCCTGTTTACCTCACCCATGACAATGTCTGCAAGACCTACTTCCACAAGTGCAATGCCCAGAGCCAAGCCCCCGGCCACCAACATCAACGTATCCCAAGGCAAGGTTCTGACCTGATCCGCCATGATTACCTGCGTCATGGTCAGCAATACAATTGGAACAGCAGAAGTGGCTGCCACAGGAATGCCGTGAATAGGTTCGGTAAGCCACATCAGTATTGTCACCGCCAAAGTAAAAATCACCGCCTTTCTTTTGAACGGATCCACTTTGTCGCTGCTTTTGGGCAACTTTGAAATATCTATCTCCAAGCCCTTGAGCTTGTTGCGGGTCACCAGAAACTTCCAGAAAGCCACTACCAAAAATATACCCACCGGGAAACCAAAGATCATCCAATCCATAAAAGTCAAGTTGATTCCATTTTCCTGCAAGGCACCCACGGCGATGGCGTTTGGCGTGCTGCCAATTATGGTTCCTATGCCGCCAACTGATGCAGCAGCCGGAATACCCGTGAGCAAGGCAATTGAGTAGGGAGACTTTTTGCCCATCAGGTGGATGAGGGGGATGATACTGGAAACCATCATGGCTGTGGTGGCCGTATTGGACATCACCATACTGGCTACTCCGGTGGTGAGCATAAGGCCCAGAAGCAATTTTTCAGGCTGACTGCCAAACCTTCGGATGGTGAAGCGGAAAAGTGAACGGTCGAGTTCCACCACCCGCATACCCTCCGCCAAAAAGAACCCGCCCAGCAAGAGCCATATCACATTGCTGGTCCAGGTGCCGACGTAGATATCTACGGGACTGCTTTCATCAATTATATAATCTGTCCCGAAACCCAGCAGGAGGGTAGCGATGATAAAGATGCCGACGGCAAAAGGAGGTATTGCTTCTGTCACCCAGAGGCCTATCGAGAGCATGGAGAGAAAGAAGACGTAATTAACCGCCTCCCCATATCCCAACCCATCAAAAAAATATGTGACAACCAGCGCAATCACAAAATTCCCGATAAACGTGGAAGTATTAAATATCCACCCCAAACGTAATTTCCTGTACCATTTCAGAGCGGCATACCGCGAATCGCTATCAAACATATTTCAGGTAGTAGTTACCTCATAAAATTAGGAAACTATGTCAAGACAATCAAGTACCTTACTACCTTCATCTCCGCCCGTGGCTGCACACAGGATAGAACAATGACAACCATGACAACAACCCCGTCCTTTTGCGCAGCAAAGGCCACGGGGTGGACAACGGCGTAGCGGACAACCAACTATCTCAGCGGCGAATCTACTATCTACTATTTACCAGAATAGGATGTAGAAAGTAGATTCCCGGCGCTGTCGCGCGGCGGGAGGGTTAGAAGGTTAGAGATGAAGGCAGATGAAGGCAGTTGAAGGTTGCCACCCGCATCCCCTCGACCTCGCTTGCGCCTTAAATCATAAGCTTTAAACCTTAAACCCTCAAACCTTCCCGCAGGGAATTAAACCTCTACACTCTTTTTAGTTAAGAATTCTTTCACTATTTTGCCCCACAATCCCAGAATAATCCAAATACCTTCCCCAAATGAAAGTCCTAATAGTTGACGACGAAAAACATGCCCAGGATACCCTGGAGATCTTGCTGAAAAAAGACTTCCCCAGCCAGTTTCAGATCGTAGGCAAATGCTTCTCCCTGGATGAGGCCCTCCAGCACCTCAGGGAAAAAGGTCACCCCGACCTGGTATTTCTCGATGTGCAGATGCCCCACCGGAGCGGGTTCGAACTCTTTGCCGAAATGCCACACCGGGACTTTGAAGTCATCTTCACCACCGCACATGACATGACCCGCGAGGCTATCAACCTGCGACCCTTCGGCTATATCCTCAAGCCCATCAACCCGAATGAGCTCAAAAGCAAAATGGAGGAGTTTATCGAAAACTATGAGGAAACCAACATAAACCGCAAACTCGACTCTCTGATTGGCAATTCCCAATCGCTGGAACTCCAACTGTTCTCCACCAACGATAACATTGAGTTTGTCCATAACCATGAAATAGCCTACATGAAAGGTGATAGGGGATATACTTCCATCTATAAAACGGACGGCACAGAAATCATGGTGTCCAAAAACCTGAAAGCTGTCCAGGAAAATTACCCCGAAAAACAGTTTATGCGCGTCAGCAAATCCCTGGTGCTCAACATCAAAAATATCATCCGCTACGATAAAAAGCACAACAAGCTTTTTATGAAGGACAACCTAATTTTGGATGCCGGCTCCAATACCATCAAGAATATAAAGATTTAACACCTTGGCAAAGAATTTCCTCCTCGCCATCCTTGTCTTGCTGTTGGCCCTGCCCAGTATGGCCCAACAGCGACCGACTAAGCAGTACACCACCCTGGACGGCCTGCCCAACAACGGCATCCGCTCCCTGTATTACAATTCCCGTGGCGTACTCTGGATAGGCACCGAAAACGGCGTCTCCAAAATGCGCAACGGGGAATTCCTCAACTTCGACGAGTCCCACGGACTGGCCTTCAACAACTGCTGGGCTATCACCGAAGACAGCCAAGGAGACATGTGGTTTGGTAGCTATGGGGGAGGAGTAAGTTTGTTTGACGGGAACCGATTCAAAGTATTCGATCGAGAAAAAGGACTGGTCAACAACAAAGTCAGAAAGCTCTCCTACCACAACGGAAAAATATATGTAGGTACCGAAAACGGGGTTTCCATCATCGATGAAGTCACCCATGAGGTCACAAAGGTCTCCGACTCCCAATATGATCACGAACAAAGCTATGTGTCCAGCTTTCAGTTCTTGGATGATCGTGTCTTTTATACCACCTATGGGGTAGGCACTTTTGAGATCAAGGAAAGTAACAATGGAATTGCCAGTGTTCCCCACAATGAGCAGCAGCTGATTTACTTCAGCAAATCCCTCGATGATGAGATTTTCATGGCCGACAAAGGTCAGGTATGCAAGGTTAGTGCTTCCGGTTTTTTGGATAAAAAGCTGGCCAGCAACTCTTTTGGACAATCAGTGATTTGGGATCTGGTAGAAACCAATTCAAAAAAACGATTTGCCGCGGCCTGGGGACTCTACAACAAAGACGGAGGGTTGTTTGAGATCAAGGACAATACCATGATTGACATGAGCAGGCATTTCAACATGGAGTCAAAAACAATCCTTGCCCTTGCTTATGATCCACAGCAAAATGTGCTTTACGTAGGCTCCAATGATGAAGGACTGTTCAAGTTGTATCTCGATGAAACCATTATCTATAAACCCTTCATTGACCGAAAGGTAAAAGCATTTGCCGAAATTGAGGGACAAAAAGCCGTACTGCACTCCAAAGGTTTGTCCTTGAACAAAAATAATAAGCTGCAGGAAACGGACCTCGCATCCTTCAAAAATGCCCAAATAGACTACCTGAAATCCAATGCCGACCATCTGCCAAAACATAAAGATGATTTCTTCGAGCTCCAGTTTGACCTACCGGCTGAGGATATAGAGTTTTATGAACTCCATACCAACAAAGGTCATTATTGGCTCAACAGCAACATTGGGATATTTGAGGTGAACAGGGAAGGGGAGATCTTGACCTATATGCCGGTACATGCCTATCATATAGGGTTTACCCTTGATGGAAAATTGATGGAATCCAACTTTTATGGGGGAACAAGAATTTATGAGGACCCCAGGAAAATGGTGTACACCTACTTTTCAGATTTGGAGCCACAAAACCCGGTTCAGGTTGCCAATATCCGAAACTCAGGTTCGAGGACTTATCTGGCCTCTGTTTTCCATGGCCTTTACGCCTATGAAGATGGGAAATTCAAATCACTGGAAAAGGAGGGGCTATGGGACGAGCTCAAGCTGAAGCGTTTGCATTTTACCAAAAATGGCAAGCTTGTGATCGCTACAGAGTTTGGAGAGGTTTATATTGCTGAGGACCATCCTGATTTCCGCATTACCGAAAAGATAGAAAAAGACGTCATTGTAGGCAACACGGTACTGTTTGTCGAATCCTATCAGGATTATCTCATCATTGCCACCGAGCGGGGATTGAATTTCTTCAAGGATGGAAGATTGAGGTTTTTTGACGAGGAACAGGGTTTTACCCACAAGATCTTCACAGCCGCCAAAGTGGTGGGAGACGAGTTTCTGGTGGGTACAAATAAAGGATATTACAAAGTTAACCTGCCTGCCTTGCTGGAGGAGAAAAACTACGAATTTGAGTTGGGCCTCTATCAGCTCAATGTCAACCACAAACCTTATGAGGGTGGGGTATTTAAATGGTTTGTCTTTGAAAAAGAATACTTAAAACTTGACCACGACCAAAACACCCTTTCCCTGGCTTTTTCTCCCCATAGGCATCCTTTCCCTGAAAAGTTACTTTACAGGTACCGCTTGAAGCCTGGAGAGGAGTGGAGTCCTTACCAGACAGAGACAAAAATCACCTTGCCCTATTTGCCCAAAGGAGATTATCGAATAGAGGTGCAGGTGCATGATTTGCAAAATGATTCCCTCAGTATACATGAACTGTTGGCCTTTACCATCCAGCCCCCGATTTACCTGACCTGGTGGTTTTTGTTCTTTTCCAGCGTCTGGGTTATTTTGATTGTGTATGGGGTTTACCGCTACAGGATGCGTAAGGTCAAGCAGGAAGAGCAAAAGAAAGCCGCCATAGAAACCCGTATCGTGGAAACCAAGCTAGAGGCCCTGCGCAGCCAGATGAACCCTCATTTCATCTACAATGCAATGAATTCCATACAGTTCTACATGCTCAACAACGAGACCGATACAGCCTTGGAATTCCTGCATGCCTTCACAGGCCTGATCCGCAGCACCTTGTATTTCAGTTCTCAGCAGACCATTACCTTGGATGAGGAAGTACAGTTTCTGGGCAATTACATCAATTTGGAAAACATGCGATTTGACAACCGTGTGAGTTTTAAGATGAATATCGATGAAAGGTTAAACGTCAAAGAGACCTTGATTCCGCCTTTGTTGCTGCAGCCTTTTGTAGAAAATGTTTTTGTCCATGCCTTCGACCATCAGCATGATAATCCGGAGCTTACCCTTTCCTTCCATTTGACCGAAGACGGCAACATGCTTTGTGAGGTGAAGGACAACGGCATGGGCACCCCAAAGGTCAAGATGCCTAAGCTCCACCAGTCTAAGGGCACCTACCTGGTGAAAGAGCGCATGGAACTCATGCGTGGCAAAGTCGACACCCCGTATCACTTCAACTCCGTCCCCGGCCAAGGCACCATTGTCCAGCTTGTCCTGCCGGCCAGATTTGTGGTGGAGGGTGTGATTGAGGAGCTTGTGGTGAGTGCGGAGCACTGAGCAAGGAGGACTGAGCAAGGAGCACTGAGCGCTGGGCACGGAGTAAGGGTTCTCGCAACGAGCGCAACGAGTACGCAGCGAGCCTCCCTATGCCGGAAGGCAGGCGCAACGCAAGGGGCGATTGGCGCAGAAATAGCGTTTCTTTCCTGCCTTCACTTCATTATTCATCATTTCTACCAAGTAGTTGTCCGCTTCGCAGTTGTCCACCCCGTGGGTCGGCTTCGCCTCCCCGGGACTGTTGTCGAGTTGTCGTTGTTCTACCTTCGCGCCCAGCAGGAATTTATCTACGGGCGGGATGAAGGCTGCCGGAACCCACCTTCATTGTCGTCGCTGCGGTACCTTCATTGTCCTCGCTGCGGTACCTTCATCCCACCCGTGGCTGCACACAGATTAGAACAACGACAACCCTGACAACTGAGGGCCGTAGGACCGAGACAACAATCCCGAAGCTTCGCTTCGGGAGGACAACCACGTATCTCCCCAACAATTCCCCCCTCTCACCCGTTAAATTTTAAACTTTAAACTTTAAACCGTTTTAAACCTATAAACCAAAATGAACCACTACGTCCTCTTCTACACCACCATCGACAATTACATAGAAAAAAGAACGCCTTTCAGAGAAGAGCATCTGCGATTGGCAAATGAGGCAAGAGATAGGGGAGAGCTGATACTGGCCGGAGCCCTGGAAAACCCCGCCGACGGTGCCCTCCTCGTCTTCAAGGCCCCTTCCCCCGCCATCGCCGAGCAATTCGCCGAAAACGATCCTTATGTGAAAAATGGGTTGATTACAAAGTGGTTTGTACGCCCTTGGAAGGTAGTAGTGGAGAACTGAGCACGGAGCACTGAGCATTGGGCACTGAGCTTCTCCCTCATAGCGAATTAGGAGGGACGACGAGTGAAGCTGTTGTCGTTGTTCTACCTACGCGCCCAGCAGGAATTTACCTACGGCTGGGATGAAAGCTGCCGCAACCCACCTTCATTGTTGTCGCTGCGGTCACCTTCATCCCGCCCGTGGCTGCGCACTAAATAGAACAATGACAACCCTGACAACTGAGGGACGCAGGACCGAGACAACAATCCCGAAGCTTCGCTTCGGGAGGACAACCACGCCCTTAACCTTAACCCTTTAAACCTCTCTCTCCAGTTTCTCCAATATCCTGAATCCCAGCTTCTCATTATACTCCCTGATCATATCCGGCAGCCGGAAAAAGTCCGCGATCCACCACACCAGCAAACCACCGGCGGTAACCCAAAAAAGCACCTGCTTGCCCCATCTATCCTGATAGGCATAGTGAAACGGAAAAATAAGCACCAAGGCAATGTAGGCCCATAAAAGCGATTTGACCTGGGCCATATACAGGTCCAGAAACTCCATTTTCTTATTTGTAGGCAATAGGCTTAGTTCCGCCATCAGGGCGGGGGTCATGTATTTTCGGATATCCTCCGACACATGGGTCTGCTGGGACAAAAATTTCTCCATCCCCAAAAGTAACCCATGCCCTTCTTTTTCCATTATCCAATGTACCAAAGCCCATTTGAACAAACAAAAGTGGGTTTTGGGGGAACGAGCACTGGGTGGCGAGCACGGTTTCTCGCAAGGATCGCCACGAGACCGCAGCGGGCGAAACGATTCCTCATTCCTAACTCTCCATTTTTACCTCGTTGTTGTCATAGTTGTCCGTCCCGTGGGTCGGCTGCGCCTCCCCGGGACTGTTGTCGAGTTGTCGTTGTTCTATCTTCGCGCCCAGCAGGAATTTACTTACGGGCGGGATGAAGGCTGCCGAAACCCACCTTCATTGTCGTCGCTGCGGTCACCCTCATCCCGCCCGTGGCTGCACACTGCATAGAACAATGACAACCCTGACAACCCAGGTCCGCGATAGCGGGCCGAGACAACAATCCCGAAGCTTCGCTTCGGGAGGACAACCACGCACACAAAAAAAAGGCAGCCGTAACACAGCCACCTTTTTCAATTGTTCAACCACCCTTGTTTCCTAATGAAACAAAGCTTTTTTGATCTCAGCCAAATGGGTCTCGCTTTCCATGTTGGCCAGGACAATATCGTGAATGTTGAAGCCCAGCAGACAGTTGCCCAGCTGGTTTTCAAGAAAGAATTTCGATTCTAATTTGTGTGTGCCCAAGAGCTTTTTCTCATCCCTGTCCCTGAAGGTGGCGATGGGCACGATGATCTTGTGGCCGTTGATTACCCGGTTGATGAACTCCATATGCACCTTCACCTGTATGGCATAGTCCACATCGTCCAGAGCCCGCTTGCCGTCAAACATAAAGATGAAAGCATCCCTGTTCTCCAGTTCCTCCCGCATGCTATTCGCATCCTTCCTATGTATAAGCGGATCCTCCAGTTCAATCCTCCTGTCGCCTTCCACCATCACCGTCCGGTTGCGGCTCGGCTGGTTGTACGAACTTATCTTCTTAGACAGCGAAGCCTTCCGAAAGTATTCCACCAGCACATTCTTCGCTTGCTCCTCCAACCCCAGCAAACCCAATGACACGCTCTGCGCCCCCGCCTCGAAGAAACAAAATCCCCGGGTGCCGGTAAACATAAAGCTGCTGTCTTGAAGTAATACTATCGGGATCATAGAACCTGTATCATTATCACTCTACAAACATACCCGATGACCATCACCTTTCCATCCCCAATTGACAAACGCCACTTTCAGCAAACAAAACGGTGGTTTGGGTGAACAAAACGATTTCTCGCCACGGCGCAAAGAGGATGCAGCGGACGCAAGGAGGAGTGACGTTATGATCAGAACTAAGCGTTTCTTTCCTGAACCACTTCATCATTCATTATTAATTCCTCATTCCTAATTCTCCATTACCTAGTAGTTGTCCGCTTCGCTGTTGTCCCGCCGTGGGTCGGCTTCGCCTCCCCGGCTCGGTTGTCAGGGTTGTCTTTGTTCTACCTCCGCGCCCAGCAGGAATTTACCTACGGCTGGGATGAAGGCATAGTAGCGTGGTCTACATTTCTTCCCTTAATCTAGCTCCCCTTTAGGGGTTGGGGGTGTCGTCGCTGAAGAACCTTCATCCCTTCCGTGGCTGCACACTACATAGAACACTGACAACAATGACAACCCAGGTCCGCGATAGCGGGCCGAGACAACAGACCCGAACAGCGAAGCGTCTTCGGGAGGACAACCACGAATACCATTTTTTAATCCGCCATTTTGATCGTAAATTAAAACGAGTTAGCCACAACCACCATGCTTCTACGCAAATACAAATCCCTACGCTACCACCTTGCCGTCCAAACGCAAAATCTGCGGGATTATCTCTCCGTGCTGTGGGTTTACCAGCGGTACATGGGATCCCAAAAGGATAGGGGACAACCCATCGTCCATTTTGAACTCACCCAAGCCAAACGATACAGCCGATACCTCTACCTGCTGATCAAATTCTTTCTGATGAATGGCCATAGGGTGTATATACAGATGAGCCTGGGAGATAGGTACTACTTCAAAAAGGACAGCTCCACACAATACCTGTTTCAGGAAAAAGACATTACATTCGGCCACCCCCCAAAAAACACCACCTGCCTAACTTTCAACGATAGCAACATCAGCCTGGATTATTTTGGCCGTTCATCCCGGGATAAATCTTACCATATCCCCATCGGCCAACACCCTGAGATGTATTTCCGGGGTTATTGGAATGAGGAAATAAAGGAAACACAGCCCCGCAATAGATCCATAATCTTCATCGGAAGCTTTGAGGAGAAAAATTATAGCCAGACGGACAACGAGAACACCTTCAACGTCATCAGCCGGTATCCGCTATATAAACAGCTGAACCAACATCCAGCATTCTTGGAACTGTGCGGGGAACAGGAGTTGGAGGACTTTCTCGATTCCAAGCAGGATCACAAACTCGTAATCCTTAACTGCAGCAAGGGCACCCCGATCTGCCAATCGAAGATCAGAGCATACTTAGGCAGGTTTGAGTTTTTCTTCGCATTTCCGGGAGTGGTGATGCCCCTTTGCCACAACATCGTGGAAGCCATGTCCGCAGGTTGTATTCCCATCATGCAAAGCGAGTACGCCCGAGTGATGAAGCCCACCTTCGCACCTGATTTAAATTGCCTCACCTTCGAAAATCTGCAAGACGTAAATGAAAAAATAAACACCTTCTTATCTTTGCCCCAGGAAAAAATAGAGGAACTCAGAACTAACTTAACATCCCTCTACCAATCCCAACTCACCCCGCAAGCCATAGTGGCCAACCTTGTATCAGGAGAATACGATAAGGTCTACGTGCTTGGTGAGTATCATAGCGTACATTATGGGTGGAAAGAGTGAGGTGTCATTGTTGTCGTGGTTGTCCAGCCGTGAGTCGGCTTCGCCTCCCCGGCTAAGTTGTCATTGTTGTCATTGTTCTACCTTCGCGCCCAGCAGGAATTTACCTACGGCTGGGATGAAGGCTGCCGTAACCCACTTCATCATTCATCATTCAGCATTCATCATTCATTATTAATTCCTCATTCCTAATTCTCCATTACCTAGTAGTTGTTCGCTTCGCTGTTGTCCCGCCGTGGGTCGACTTCGCCTCCCCGGCTAAGTTGTCATTGTTGTCCTTGTTCTACCTCCGCGCCCAGCAGGAAATTATTTACGGGCGGGATGAAGACTGCCGTAACCCACCTTCATTGTTGTTGCTGCGGTACCTTCATCCATTCCGTGGCTGCACACTACATAGAACAATGACAACCATGACAACTGAGGACCGCAGGTCCGAGACAACAGACCCGAACAGCGGAGCGTCTTCGGGACGGACAACCACGAAACCCAAAATTGCTTATACGATATTTTAAACTTATAATTGTCGGTAATACCAAACCAATACACTTCCCCTTTCTTTCCGCAAGGCGCTGACATGCGGTTGACCGGGCGAAGCATTGCAAAGATGATAGAGGTAAGGAAATACAACCCCCAACTCCGACACGACTGGGAACGCCTAGTAGACAGCAGCTCCAACGCCATCTTCCAACATTCCCGCTCCTTCATGGAATACCACGGGAACAGGTTTGAGGACAGGTCGGTGATTATCTACCACCACAGCCAACCCAAAGCCATTTTCCCCAGCCACCGGATAGGAGATAGGATCTTTTCCCACAAGGGACTGACCTACGGGGGACTGGTGGTGCATAAGGGGCTTCAGCCTGACGAACTCGAAAGCTTCCTCCAGGAATTGGTCAGGTATTACAAAAAAGAAAAGATCACAGAAATCCATCTTAAATGCCTTCCCGACTTCTATGCGGATGGGAATCAGCAGGCACTAAAGGAAAGCATCCTGAAGGTAGGAGGGAGAAAAACCGGTGAGGACATTATACATGCAGTTCCTTTACCCAATGGGATAAAAGAGAGGGCACTTTACAAGATCAGGAACTCCCAACGCATAACCCCCGAAATCAAGAAAGCCGAATCCTTCCAGCTCTTCTGGGAAAAAGTGCTGATCCCGCATCTGGACCTTAAATTTGACAACCGCCCCGTACATTCCCTCCAAGAAATCACACAACTCGGACAGAATAACCCACTAGAACAGTGGGATCTGTACCATGAAGGAGAGCTATTGGCGGGAACAACTCTGTTTGTGGACAAGCACGTAGTAAAAGCTCAATATACCGCGACCACCGAAAGAGGCAGAAAGCTCAAAGCACTGGATTACCTCTTTTTCCACCTATTTGACCTCTTCAGCCACAAAAAGCTCTTCAGCCTCGGCACCTCCTACCATCCAGGTACGAGGGAGTTGGTTCCAGGTTTGGTTCAATGGAAGGAATCCTTTGGTGCTGTACCTTTTGAAAGCGAGGAGTACGTTGTAATGATCCGGTAAGCGCCCATAACACGTCTTTTCGACCGACACCGCCCACCGCTCACCGCCCAGCGCGCAATTCTGCAAGCTGCTCCTCCAAATCCCGGTTGTCCCGAGGCTGTGCCTTGGGACGGTGAAAATTGAGGCTGTGCCTCTCTGTACGTAATAAGATTTCTCGCCACGGCGCAAAGAGAGAACGCAGTGATCGCAGAGAGGAATGACGTTAGTTCAGAGCTGAGCGTTTCCTTCCTGCATCCACTTCATCATTCATCATTCAGCGTTCATCATTCATTATTAATTCCTCATTCCTAATTCTCCATTACCTAGTAGTTGTCCGCTTCGCTGTTGTCCCGCCGTGAGTCGGCTGCGCCTCCCCGGCTCGGTTGTCGTTGTTGTCATTGTTCTATTTCCGCGCCCAGCAGGAATTTACCTACGGGAGGGATGAAGGCTGCCAGAACCCACTTCATCATTCATCATTCAGCGTTCATCATTCATTATTAATTCCTCATTCCGAATTCTCAACTACCTAGTAGTTGTCCGCTTCGCTGTTGTCCCGCCGCGGGTCAGCTTCGCTTCCCCGGCTCGGTTGTCGTAGTTGTCTTGTTCTACTTCCGCGCCCAGCAGGAATTTATTTACGGCTGGGATGCAGGCATAATAGCGTGGTCTACGTTTCTTCCCCTAATCTAGCTCCCCTTTAGGGATTGGGGGTGTCGTCGCTGCGGTACCCTCATCCCGCCCGTGGCTGCACACAGAATAGAACAATGACAACTGAGGACCGCAGGTCCAGGACAACAGTCCCGAACAGCGGAGCGTCTTCGGGACCGACAACCACGACAACTCCCTATTTTTTCCCCTCTAATTTCTTCCTCAATTCCTCCACTTCTTCCTCCAAATCCCTTATTATCCTATCCTTCAACTGCACCACCTTTTCCTTCTCCTCCAATTGCCCTTCCAAAGCGTGAATCACTTTTTTCAGTGAATGAATCACCTCCTCCGTCTGGTTTTGAAATAGGGGATAATCCTGAATAGGATCATCCATCCTTGGTGGCTGATGGCCCTCAGAATTCAACAACACACTCCCTTTCCCCGTCAAAAGCCAAGTAGGGTTGACTTCCGGAAACTCCACCATAAATTTTGCCAGCCATCTCGTCTGGATATCCCTCTCCTTACCAATTGATTTTGATAGCGTTCCATTACTCGCGCCGATAGCGTGTTCAATCTTTCGGATACTGATGTTCCGAACCTTGGCAAATTCTCCAATCCTGTCGACAATATCATTCATTTTAAAATAATTTAGGATAAAAGACTTGACTTTGTGTCTTTAAGTCTCTATCTTTAGATAATAAAAAACAAGTATAGACTAATTAAACCATTTCAGAGATAAAATGCAACAAAACCTAAAAACACAAAGCTATGAACGTCATCAACTACAACTACGGAAAGTACAGCAGAGCCATATGCGGCACTGATTTCACCACCACCAAAACACAAAATAACCTACACCATATCCTACGGCGAAAAAATCCGATAGGTCCCCTGGAGACCATCCGAAACTTCTTCACCAACTCCCATACCCTGCCAGAAAGCAGATTGTTTCTGGAGACTATAGTCGCCAATATTTTTTCCCATACCCCCGACTGGAAAAAGGAAGAAAAAGCCCAAATGCATGCATTTTTACAGGAGTTTCGGAAACTCCTCGAAGCAGCATACCAGCTTTCCGAAAACCATAAAGAAACCCTCGGCACAGTCAAAAACATCACCAAACAAAACCTCATACCAGCCCAAGAATTGGTTCAAAACGCCAAACTAGACCAGGTATATAAATTTTTCCCACGTACCCTCGACCATGCCGAAATCCTTGTGCCTCATGACACCATCCGCAATATTACCAAACTGATTGAACTGGATGCCTTGAAAGCCGCCCTAACAGAGTGGGAACTCGAATCCATTAGTGCCAGATCAACCAGTACCTCACCAGTAGTAGGCTCCCTATTTTTCGTTCACATCGTCCTACACTGCTTTTTGGAAGCATGCCACCTGATATATGTAAGAGAACTGGCGCATGAATTAAGCGCCACTACCAATTCTGTATCAGAAAGTAGTAAAGGGGAATAATGCCTGTTATCCTGCTCCTATATAGATATAAATTGCGTGGGCAGGACTTTTAACTCTAGTATCAAAAAATAAATTTTTAATACTTTAATCATTAGCTCATGGAGAAGTGGAAAGTGTATCCGAATAATAAGAATGAAGAGTTAATCTTAATATTGAAAGAGTTAAAAAGACTTTTCGAAAGCATAGCCGAAATAACCATTTGGAAGGAGGATTTATGGGAGCTGCTTTGTGGAATTTGTTCTGAAGAGGCACGATGGATATCAGAAAGCCCTGGAAGCCATCTAGAAATGATTTCCGAATGGGAAAAACTTCTTGAAGTAGCTGAGTTGCTTCAAGTCCAAACTTATGTAGGAATTCAGCACAGCTCATGTGAATTTAATATAATAAAGGGCTCCACTTATTTTGATCGCATTTCACAACTTCCAAAATGGTTAAGCCAAGATGAGTTTAAATACCCAGTGATGGTATTACATGAATTTTTTCAAATTCAAAATTTGCAGTTGTGGAAAACCCTGATAGTTGATTGGGGAAAATTATGTTTATCCAACTGTTCAATTGATACTTTTAGGTCAATTGATGAAGTTCTCAATGACTACCGTAACCTAATCAAATTGCTCGAAGCCTGCCACCTGATATACCTGAGAGAAGGCTAAGGGAGGAAAAATTACTTTATAATTGATTGTGGTTGTAGATCCGGCGACAAAAATCTACAGATTAACCTTCCCGAGGTGAGGGAGGCTTTAAGAGAATTATAAATACATTCTTCTTTAACTAAACCTTATTAATATGGCTTCAATAGGATTCGATTACCTGAAAAATTTGCCGCTATACCTGAGTGAAGAGGAAACGGCTGACCCCATGTTGGTCTTAAAGAGTTTTTTTCTGATTCAGAAAGAACTTGTGGAGTGGCGGGAATTACTTAATACCTGGTTGAAAGGAATTTGTACCCCTAAGCCCATTTGGCATGGCGGAAGTCCTGGGGACTTTTTGTACCACGTGAAAATGATCAAAAAACTTGTTGAAGGGGCGTGGATCCTTAAAAGTCAGGAATCCCTTCCTGACCCGGTGGAGCAGCTGCACCCCTCTAATCTTACTACTTCAAAAGTGTTTGATTATAATGATAAGATTTTTTTCTGGTGGAAGCTTTACCCTCTTTTCCTTACTGAGGAAGAGATGTTCCAACCCTATACAACTTTTAAAAATTTCTTTAGTTGCCGGAATCTTTCCGAGTGGAGGCATGAGCTGGATGAGTGGGCAGAGGAATCCATTTCCAATTCAGCCTGGGAAGGATTTACAAGCCATGGTGAACTGATCCAGGATATGGAAAGTCTCCATAAGCTGCTGGAAGCTTCCTATTTAGTTTATTTACGCTCCCTTAACCCTATTAATAACCCTCAAAAATAAGAAAAATATGAAACCACAGGATTTTTTGAAACCTGAAGAAGTGAAGAACCCACTTTTGAAAATCAGTGAAATATTAACAATGGAGGAAAAAAATAATCCTTTTGAAATTTTCAAGGATTTTTTCCGGTATGACTATTCAATTATTGATTGGAGGGATAATCTTCAAGCCCTTTTTCTGGGTATTGCGAGGGACTCTCCTTATCATATGAGTGATGATCCCGCTAAACATTTAAGTTGTATAAGTGAATTTGAAAAGCTTATCGCCGCGGGTTATTATCTTTCCACTCCTAGGTCACCGAACAGGGATTTGTTTTTGGGAAAAGCGAGCGAAGTGGATGAGGCCAATTTAGTTCCTCCATCAATTTTAACAATCGGAGATAAATGGACAAATCTCCATTTTTTGCCCAGATTTTTAGATAAAAAAGAAATTTTAAACCCCATGATCTGCATTGAGGATTTCTTTAGACTTCAAGACCTTAATGAATGGGTTGAAATATTGCGGAAATGGAGCAATACCTGTCTTTCAGAGCAAACCTTTAACAGCACCTGGCAGTATGATGACATCATCATTGATTTTAATCAATTTAATAAATTATTGGAGGCCTCTTTTTTAATCTATCTAAGGGAATTCCTACTGGCAGAAATGGATGAAGCCGCCAGAAGAATAGAAAAAGAAAAAAGGGTAGAGGAGGAGCTGGTGAAAATCAGGTGGTTTTTTTCTACTTATCCTATTGCTTGGTCAAGGACGATCTTAAAAACCTTGAAGGAAGGCTTTTTCTCATCAGATGTGAAGTACGCGGGGGGAAGTCCTGGTGAATTTATGCATTCAAAATGTTTTATCATAGATCTGATTAACTCTGCCGATTTACTGTTAAAACATATGGTAGTGCCCGATCCTACCATCAATTTGGAAGCCTGCCACGTGTTTATTCCGAAGGAGGGAAATTTATTTCAAATAGAATTGAATGATGTAGAGCAATATCCTCATCATTTGACCGGGGAAGAAATCGTAGATCCTTTCCAAGTCTTGTTTTCTTTTTTCAAGCTAAGTTCCAAAGAAGGTTGGGAAGACCTTTTGGACCTAGCCTATATCGATTGTCTATCCGAATATGATCTCTTGGAAAGGACTTTTGATGACAAGACTTTCATACAGTTTGATTACCTGCTCAAGTTCCTTGAAGCCTGCCACCTGATCTATATCAGGGAGTATCTGTTGCCCCGTATGGAGGAGGAGTCTTCGAACAACTGCAGAGGGTCGGATAGCTAAAATGATTGTGGCGGGGAGGAATCCATGATGGGTATTCAGGAATTCGTTCCGATATGTGGAACTGAGCAATGGCTGGATTTTATCCATAACTGCATATTGAATACCCTTTCATGGAAATACGATCCTGTTTTGGATGCCGCTTATCTGATCAATAGTAAAATCAATATCAACCCAAACCACCTTTAACCTATGGAATTTCATCATTTATCCGGCCGGTACCTCATTAAGGATGATTACCAAAATCCGATCGAAACCATTTCAAATTTTATGTTAAACCAGCCTTACCTGGATACCCGAAATGAAATGAATGAAATGCTTTTGGCGGCTTCAAGTAAGAAAAAGAAAAAATGGATTAAGGAAAATCCAGGAAACTGCCTTTGGAATTATCAGCAGTTTGTAAGCCTCCTCCTGGCTGGCAACAAAATTTTCAGACTGAAGCTCTATGAGGATAGAAGCTTTAATGAACAGTTTGTTCAAAACCATGCTGAACAGGTAAAAGGGGAGCAGATTTGCAATGGGGTTATACTTCATCACCTGACAGGCAAAGAATTTAAAAACCCCAGTCTGGTATTCAAAAAGGCATTTAGTGAAATAGAACTGGAAGAATGGCTGGAATTTATTCACAGCTGTATAATGAATACCCTAAGTTGGGAATATAAACCCGAATGGTTTGATATTCCTCATCAAGTTCGATGCACCCTTTTTACTTTTAAGATTCTGGACGCTTGTTTCTTGATTAATTATCGAATTAAAAAAGCCAAAGCAGCAGTAGAAGCAATCCAACCCGAATAAATTTTCCACCACCAACCACATACACCATGAACAATCTACAAACAATCAATGGAAAAGCTTTTGAGCTTTCACACATCAATTTGGAAAAGCCAGTTACGAAGGCTTTCAATTTCAGTTCGCTATCATCCTCACATCAATTAAGGATTTCAGATAGAGTCAAGAGGATTGAGGAAGAGGAAGTCCTTCATCAGTTAACCAAGGCATTAATCATCCTCGTAAACCCCGATGATATTTTGCTTCTTGAGCAGCCGGGCAGTACAAACAATGAACCGAGTTTCAAGCAAGTGTATGTGGTCCTTCCACCTACAGAAATGTGCAATAAAGATATGTTGCTGCCCTATGTGGAATTTTTAATAAGCAGGAGATTTAATTTTTCAATCCAATTGATCGACAGGAGTCAGGTTTTTTCCAATTTTGAAAATGCCGACCTGTTTTTCCAGATCTTGCATCCGCAATTCCAGGTGCTTTATAGCCGCCCTGGACTTAAGCCTTACCCAGAAACCATCACTAAAGAATTAACTGAGGCAAAAGCGGTAGCTAAGCGGAGGTTTGATATTCATGTAGAAAAAAGCCAGACATTTCTGGACCTTTCAGATCGAGCAAGACATTTGGGGCAAAATGGACTCTCCGCCTACCTGTTGCACCAGTCTTTGGAATTATTGCTAAGAGGCTTGATCAAAGCCTGGGGTAAAAAAGAGAAGAAAACCCATGACCTCAAAACCCTGATCCTCCATTGCAAAAGATGGATTCCGCTCCTCTACAACCTTTTTCCTGAAGAGCCGGATATATTGAAACAACTCAACAATTCCTACATTGATGCCCGTTATAATCAAGGCTTCACCATTTCAGATGACATACTTGAAGCTGCCAGATCCAGCGCGGTCTCCTTGCTTAGCTACACCATCGCTGAAATGAACCGTGTTTTAGCGTGATTGTCGGGTAGTTGTCCGCTTCGCTGTTGTCCCGCCGTGGGTCAGCTGCGCCTCCCCGGCTCGGTTGTCGTAGTTGTCGTTGTTCTACTTACGCGCCCAGCAGGAATTTACCTACGGCTGGGATGAAGGCTGCCGGAACCCACTTCATCATTCATCATTCAGCGTTCATCATTAATTCCTAATTCCTAATTCTCCATTACCTAGTAGTTGTCCGCTTCGCTGTTGTCCACCCCGTGGGTCGGCTGCGCCTCCCCGGGGTTGTTGTCGTTGTTGTCGTTGTTCTACATCCGCGCCCAGCAGGAATTTATTTACGGCTGGGATGAAGGCTGCCGTAACCCACCTTCATTGTTGTCGCTGCGGTCACCCTCATTCCTTCCGTGGCTGCACACTGCATAGAACAATGACAACCATGACAACTGAGGACCGCAGGTCCAGGACAACAGTCTCGAACAGCGCAGCGTCTTCGGGACGGACAACCACGAATCAACCTTGGGGATATCTAGTCCGACCCAGCGGTTTATCCCCTCCCTATCATCTCCCGCTCAGCTACAGTTCAGGTCCCCATCAACTCCTGCTTGCATCTGAATTAGAAGTGCTTCTATTGCAGACCTGGTGCAAGGTTAATGGGCTTTATATACGGGGGATAGTCGGGGGAGGCAACCTATGGGTATCCCAATGGCCAGAAAAAATTAATCTAGCCGTTCCCTCTCGTCCAATGCTGCAACAAAGCCCTACTAGAGTAGCACCAAAGCTGGGGTAAAGCTGGGGTAAAGCTGGGGATAGGCTGATTAAACTTTCCCCATCCGGTATCCTTCCCCTATACCAGTCTAGCATCAACGTTGGGGTAACGTTAGGGTAACGTTGGGGATATGTAGACCTAAGGTGTATTTTACCTCGTAGTTGTCCGCTTCGCCGTTGTCCGTCCCGTGGGTCGGCTTCGCCTTCCCGGGACTGTTGTCGTTGTTGTCTTTGTTCTACTTCCGCGCCCAGCAGGAATTTACCTACGGCTGGGATGAAGGCTGCCGCAACCCACCTTCATCCACTTCATTATTCATCATTCGATATTCATCATTCATTATTAATTACTAATTCTCCATTTCAAATTCGTGGTTGTCATTGTTGTCCGTTCCGTGGGTCAGCTTCGCCTCCCCGGGACTGTTGTTCCGCCGCGGCTGATCATGGTTCTATCCTGACGCCCAGCAGGAAAATTACTTAGGAGCGGGATGAATGCTGCCGTATCCCAACCTTCATCGCTCCCCGTACCCCCGCGAATAGAACAACGACAACCCACCCGGTCTAGCTTTGGCAGGCGGGCACGTCACACTTACGTACGTAAGAACCTGCTGGGCGTAGACTCCACATCCGACATCTGACATCCGACATCCGACATCTCCCACCTTGCGATCTTTGCGCCATTCTTTGCGACCTTTGCGTGAACCCTTCCCATACTAAAAATTCTCCCAAATACATTTTTCATTATACAAATTACTTTGTAAATTATTGCTTTAATCCTATAGACGCATAGACCAAACTTTTGCGAAAAACCCAGGAACAAAAAAATATTTTTTATTTCACCAAAATCTCCTTGACAATCGCAGGATATGCGATATTTTAAACTTATAATTGTCGATAATACCAAAATAAAAGACTCGAAGATTATTGGCCACCAAGGCGCGAAGGCGCTAAGTGATTACTTAAACCTGGCAGGTTTTTCCAACCCCCGCTAAGCACCATCAAGTGACTGACCGGGCGAAGCTATGAAACCGTCATTGCGAAGGAGGAAGAATGACGACTGAAGCAATCTTAAGCAGATCTAAACTTAGTACGACCCTGCCTGCCGGAGCATCCCGTTAGGGATGGCATAGGCAGGTTCTTTTGAACTTAGGACTACTTTGTGACCAATTTCTCAGCGCTCAGCGCCCAGTGCTCAGCGCTCAGTGTGCGACTTTGTGACCCATTTAAACCTTCATCCCTTAGTGTCCTTCTTTTTCTTGGTGCCCATAGTGCCCCATTTAAACTTTCATCTCTCGTTTATTTGCACTATTCCAAGAAAAGTTACGGAAGGCCCCTCCGCTATTTCGCTAAAATCGTTGAATCCGTTCACTCAAGCCCGATTTCCCAGTCAATTTCGGGCGATATCCGTAACTGATCCGTAAGTGATGCGTAGGTGATCCGTAAGTGATCCGTAACTGATACGGGGGAACCCCGAATAGGAAAGCGCCAGGATTGATGAAAAACAGTCATTAGACCGGCCTGGGATAAAATAACAGTACGTTAATCGTAATAATAAGTTTTAAAAATTTGGCGAAATTTTTCAGCTCCCGTTAGAAGTGAGTTCGTGGTTGTCATGGTTGTCCTCCCCGTGGGTCAGCTCCGCCTCCCCGGAACTGCAACGAGGTCAACTCCCCCTTCGAAGGGGGCAGGGGGGATGTCGTTAGGTAGTTACTGTCTCGTTATTTGTGACGTGGTTGTCATGGTTGTCCGCCCCGTGGGTCAGCTCTGCCTCCCCGGGACTGTTGTTCCGCCACGGCGGATCATTGTTCCGTGTCAGGTCAGCCACGGTTGGAATGAAGGCCGCTTAACGACAACATTCATGTAAGGAATATCGGGTGAGAGCACGGTGATCTTTCCAGGCTTCGCCTCGGAAAGGATCTTCGTATTAAAAAAAACTCCGCGCTCTTTGCGCCTCCTTTGCGCCCTTTGCGTGAAACTGAAACGCCCCCAAAAAGTACAACGGTTTCCTAGATTTTAGCCAAACACTAACGAACCATAGGGACACCCATGGGAGACACCATTGACATCCCTAACACATGTATCCATTACCCCTGCTTCACACCCAGCTCATCCATGGGAGATCCATTGAGGAATGAGGAATTAGGAATTAGGAATGAAAAACACCGCCCAGTGCTCCGTGCCCACCGCTCAGTGCCCACCGCTCCGTGCTCAGCGCCCTACACCAAAGCTACATCAAAGCTGGGGTAACCCTGGGGTAAAGCTGGGGATAGTGGGACCCCTGCAAAAACTAGAGTAACCTGAACATCCCGGCTAATACCGTTCGGTGAAAATTTATAACAATGAGTTCTGTACTAGTCCATCAAAAAAAGCATCAGAAGCAAACCGGTTTAGGGGTTTTGTTCCTTTTTCTGTTGCTTGCCGGGGCTATAGTTTTGCGGGTCTCTGTGGAGGGTACTAACTACATTTCTCCGGATTCCGAGTTTTATATGAAGGTGGCGCAGAACATTGTGGAGGGAAACGGGATAGTAGCTCCTACCGAGTATCCATTTACAAATGAGGATACCCAGTCATATTTAGGAGTATGGCCTGCTGGATATCCTGTAATCATAGCAGCTTTTAGTTTCATAACTTCAGATTACCTTTGGGCAAGCAAAATTGCAAACTTGTTTTTCTTGGGAGGAATAGCCCTACTGTTTCTAATGAGATTTAATGATGCGGCACCTTGGGCCATGTTGGCTTTCTTTTCAAATGGCTTGTTGGAGGTTTTTTCCTATACTTGGTCGGAAGGGCCGTTTCTCTTTTTCACATTTTTGTTGGTGTTTAATTTAGAGAAGCTGCAGCTGAGACGACATTATTTTCTGGTTGCAATTAGCTTGATTTGCTTGTTTCTTTTAAGGTATGCAGGATTGGTTTTTTGGATTTTCACGGGACTTTATTCATTATATTTAGCCAATCAAGGTAAAAAGGAAACTGCATTACGTTTGACCCTTGTATTAGGCATTTTCAGCCTAATTCCCCTTGCTTATCTTTATGCAAACTATCTACAGACAGGTTTCCTTACCGGAGCGGAGAGATCTTATCCGGAGCTGGAGAGTGGTGGAACGTTTATGTTTTACCTGATCCGTGGGATTATCAATGAGATGACTTACTTCAGGGATATTTGGTTTGTGTGGCCAAATGATATACTTGCAATTGGGCTGCTGCTGTTTCAGGTTTTGGTTATTGGCTGGCTTTGGAAAGTGGGTATGTTCACATGGAAAATTTCCGCCTCATTACCACTCATGCTTGCCGGATTTTATATCTTGATGATCATTGCGCTTAGATTGGTCTCTCCCTTTGATTCCTTCAATTACAGGATATTTGCTCCTGCCACCGGTTTGCTTTATATGCTGCTGTTTTTAAACTTATACAAAAACTGGAATAAACATCCATGGGTTAAAAAAGCAGTGTTTGGAGTGGCTTTTTTTTCCCTGCTCATGAATTTACCTAAGGCCTATCTTTTGTCTTTGATTTGAACTTTGTGCGACTTCTTTTGACCTTGGTGTGACTTCGTGACCCATTTTCCATGAATAAGAAAATATAATAATGAAAAGAATTTTAGTAACAGGAGGATCAGGGTTTATCGGGTCGCATTTATGCAAGAGGCTTCTTGATGAGGGGAATGAGGTATTGTGTGTCGATAACTTCTTTACAGGCCGAAGAGAAAATGTCCATAAGCTTCTTGACAACAAGAATTTTGAATTGCTTAGGCATGACATCACTTTTCCTTTGTATGTGGAGGTAGATCAAATCTATAACCTTGCTTGTCCCGCCAGCCCTATCCAATACCAATTTGATCCGGTCCAAACTACCAAGACCTCGGTGATGGGTTCGATCAATATGCTCGGTTTGGCAAAAAGACTTAAAATAAGAATCCTACAGGCAAGCACTTCCGAGATATACGGAGACCCATCCGTCCATCCGCAACCCGAATCCTACTGGGGCAATGTAAACCCAATAGGTCCGAGGGCCTGTTATGACGAAGGTAAACGCTGTGCGGAGACTTTATTCTTTGACTATCACCGCCAACATAATTTGGATATAAAGGTCGTAAGGATCTTCAATACTTATGGTCCAAACATGCAACTCAATGATGGGAGGGTAGTGAGCAATTTTATCCTTCAAGCTTTGAAAAATGAGCCTATCACCATTTTTGGTGACGGGACACAGACCAGAAGCTTTTGCTATGTGGATGACCTGATTGATGGCATGCACCGGATGATGCAAACTGAAAAAGGATTCACAGGTCCAGTTAATATGGGCAATCCTGAAGAATTTACCATGCTACAACTGGCTGAAACTATTATAGAATTGACGGGGAGCAAAAGTAAATTGGTATTTATGCCTCTTCCTTTGGATGACCCTAGGCAGAGAAAGCCGGATATCAGTCAGGCAATGGAAGTTCTGAATTGGCAACCAAGTTTTAATCTAAAGGAAGGCTTGATTAAAACCATCTCATATTTTGAGAAGTCATTGAATCTAAAAGCCCAATTAGCTCATGAATGATAGATTAAACCAAACTTGTCGACATGAGATGTTAGGTTCTGTATTTTCATTTAAGCAATGAAAACAGCACTTATAACAGGAATAACAGGTCAAGATGGGTCGTATCTTGCTGAACTTTTATTGGGAAAAGGATATATTGTCCATGGCATAAAACGTCGTTCTTCTTCTCTCAACACTGATCGGATTGATCACCTCTATCAAGATCCTCATGATCCAGAGGCTAGGCTTTTTTTGCATTACGGTGATTTGACAGACTCCATGAATCTTACTCGGATCATCAAAGAAACCCAGCCCGATGAGATTTATAATCTTGGAGCAATGTCGCATGTCAAAGTCAGTTTCGAAACTCCGGAGTACACGGCAAATGCCGATGGTATGGGAACCCTTCGAATTCTTGAGGCTATCAGACTTTTGGGGATGGAAAAGATAACCAGATTTTATCAGGCTTCTACTTCGGAGCTATATGGAATGGTACAGGAAGTCCCTCAAACTGAGAAAACACCATTTTACCCACGTTCTCCTTATGGTGTAGCAAAACTATACGCTTATTGGATAACGGTCAATTATAGGGAAGCCTATGGTATGTATGCCTGTAACGGCATTTTGTTCAATCATGAGTCACCTCTGAGGGGGGAAACCTTCCTATCCCGAAAAGTCACCCAAGCAGTAGCCCGTATTGCCATGGGGCATCAGGATAAACTCTATGTAGGAAATTTGGATGCCCAAAGAGATTGGGGTCATGCCAAGGATTATGTGGAAGCCATGTGGATGATGCTACAGCAAGAAGAGGCGGAGGATTTTGTTATTGCCACAGGCAAGATTACCAAAGTCAGGGATTTTATTCAGATGGCTTTTGCAGAAGTGGGGATGCTAATTCAATGGAAGGGTGAAGGGGAGCACGAATTAGGGATTCTTGATAATATAGTTCTTGAGAAATATCAAAAAGCTACTGATCAATCATTAAACAATTCATCGATTAATAATTTACCATTCAAACTCGGCGACATTTTGATAAAAATAGACTCTCGGTACTTCCGTCCCACTGAAGTGGACTTACTGATAGGTGATGCTTCCAAGGCTAATCAGAAGCTAGGTTGGGAGCCTCAAATCACTTTGGAAGAGATGGTGAGGGAGATGGTTTTAAATGATTTATCAGCAAAATAAAAAAAATATAAATTTTGAACGTTGAGATCCTTGGGATTATGGGTTCAGGAAAAACTACTTTATGTAGAAGCTTAAATTACAAGTTTTACAAAAAGTTAGGTTATTTTCCCGCACCAATGTCAAGTTATCTCCAAATACCCTATGATCCTGTTTTATACTTATCTCATTTTTTTGTGAAACATTTTATTAAAAGGAATTGTTATAGGTTAGGAAAGATTCTTTATAACTCTAATGTTCCGTTAAAATTATTTAAAAATGAAAATGAATCTCTTTACAATGAATTAGAAAAATCGTATATTAATGGTAATAACAATATTAATAAAAATCAATTCAAAAGTGAAGAGTGGGATTATTTTTTAGCATTATCAGGCTTTTATCAACGACATAAAATTATTAATAAAAGAGACTGGTTTTTAATTGATGAAGGTTTTTTGAAATCAATCAAGCATTTTTTGGTTAACGGAGATGGTTCGATAAACAATGAAAAAGAATTTCTTTTTGATCTTGTTCCTAAAGTAGATATTTTGATTCATTGTAAAGTTCCTTCTAAAGTTGCTTATGAACGATTGGAGAAAAGACCAGCTGGAATTCCACCATATTTAAAGTTTTTTGATGAAAGTAAAAGACTGGAGATCTTAGATAAAATCGATCTAAGCAATTCATCAATGGCTGAATTTGCTAAAAAAAGAGGAGTGAAGGTAATTCAGTTAAATATGGAAAATAATATGGGACAAATCACCAACGAACTGTTGAGGGAAATAATAATATAATCGTATGAATTATTTAATCACCGGAGGTGCCGGCAATATAGGGAGCTCATTGGCATCTAAATTATCAGAGGATAAGGATAATGTTGTCATTATTTTAGACAACTTATCTACTGGTCATTTCTCCAAAGTGCCCCAAAGAGAAAACGTCAAATTCATCAAGTGCGATGTCAACGATTATCGGGACATTGCCCCCGTGTTCGGCCGATACCAGTTTGATTATGTATTCCATTATGCGGCAGTAGTAGGGGTGCAGCGGACATTGCAAAATCCTCTTCAGGTATTGAATGACTGTAAGGGAATGGAAAATATTCTGAAGCTTTCCAAAAATACAGGAGTGAAAAGGGTTTTTTACAGTAGTTCTTCAGAGGTATATGGAGAACCTTTTGAAATCCCGCAAAGGGAGCATTCCACACCACTTAATTCTAAACTTCCGTATGCTATAGTAAAGAATATCAGCGAGGCCTATTGTAGAAGCTATTATCAGGAATATGGATTGGAATACACTATATTTCGATTTTTCAACACTTATGGACCAAACCAAAGTGAGGACTTTGTTATACCTCGGTTCCTAAAAAGGGCCTTATTAGGGGAAGATATTATCATATATGGTGATGGTAATCAAACTCGGTCATTTTGCTATATCGATGATAATGTAGAAGCTTGCATTAATTCTATTGAAGATAAAAGCTGCATTAATGAAGTCATTAACATTGGTAGTGATAGGGAAATGACTGTCTTGGAATTAGCCAAAATGATTTTGAAAATTTCAGGGTCCTCCTCTCAAATTATTCACCATGCTCCATTAAAGGAAGGTGATATGACAAGGAGATGTCCTGAAATCTCCAAAATGAAAAAGCTTCTCAAAAGGGAATTATTGCCCTTAGATGAAGGAATTAAGAAGTTGTTTTTTCATAAAGAAGTTATAGTTGAGTAATTCTACCAAACTAGCAGCCCAGAACCAAAAGCCATTAGGGGTTTCTATAATTTGTTGTACATATAATGGAAAAAACAGACTTCAAAAGACTTTTGATGGTATAAGAAACCTAATTTATGATGAGGATTGGGAATTTATTCTTGTGGATAATAATTCCAATGATGGCACAACTGATTTCGCTAAATCATATTTACATGAATCCAACATTGTTTTTAAACTTTTACAATGTCCAACTCCAGGAAAAAACTTCGCACTTTGGATGGCATTTGAAGCAGTAAATTATAGGTATATCCTAATTTGCGATGACGATAATCAATTATTCCCGGATTACTTAGCTACAGGAGTGGATATTCTTGAGAAGAATTCCAATATAGGGGCTATGGGAGGTATTGGGATTATGCCGGATGATATTTCTAAACCTGAATGGTTTGATCGATATCAGTTAACCTATGCTATAGGCTCACAGGCGAAGAAGAATGGTTCAATTCCTAAAGGATGGGGTTTATATGGGGCAGGGTGTTTTCTTAGGGAGTCTGGAATTAGAAAATTAATTGAATTAGATTTAAAGATAACCTCAACTGTTTCAAGAGGAAAGGAATTATCCGGTGGGGAAGATATTGAAATCTGTTTAGCTTTAGAGTGCCTTGGTTTTAGCTCATGGTTTGATGAAAACCTAAAGTTTTATCATCATATAGAAGAGCAAAGATTAAGGTGGGATTACCTGCTGAAACTCAAGTCTAGTATTGCATCTAATTTCCCTATTCTGGAACCATACAGGTTTGTTATATCAGGTGAATCAGGAAGCTATTTGGTGTTTGTTTTAAAACAAATTCCATCTTTAATATGGAATTTTGCTTTCATTCAAATAGTTTATTTTTTAAGACCTCAGCCCAAAAACAAGGTATTTAGAATAATTTATCAGTATCAAATGAAAGGCTTATTTAAAAACTTCAGAAGGAGTTTAAATGCTTTCCAGAAAATTAAACCTATTTTTTTACTCAATCTTAATTACATTGAAAAAGAAAGTACTCTTTGTGATTGACACTATTTCTGTGGGAGGTGCTGAACTTTCCATCTATGAAGTGGTGAAAAACCTGCAACATACCGATCCAATAGTCTGTGTCCTATATCATGCGGCTAATGGTCTGCAAAAGGAATTTGAAAAAGACCATATCCCAGTGATTTTTTTTGATATCCAAAAACGTTTTGGTTTTAAGGAAGCCATCCGAAAACTGAATGACCTGATCCGCATAGAAAAGCCTGATGCCGTACATGCTACCCATTACAATGCTGAAATCATCTGTCGCTTAGCTGTGCCCAAATTTAAAATCCCCTTGATTTGTTCCTTGTTGAATGATACTTACAGTAAGGAGCGCTATGCACTTTTTCGTAAGCGGGAAATCTTAAAGCTAGAACTGTTCCGAGTTTTGGACCGGTTGACGGCTAAGCGTGCGGATAAATATATCTCAGTGGCAGAATGTATCCTGCAACCCAACAGCCAATATCTTAATCTTCCCATTGACCGGATGGTAGTAGTACAAAATGGAAGGGATATGGATTTCTATCATGATGCCAAACCTGTAGATAAAAAGTCCATTGTACCCGAATATCAGGAAGGTGATTTCTTTTTGGTGTCCAATTCCCGTGTGGTCAGGAGTAAGGGCTTTGAAGAGATGTTTGGGGCATTTGAAATTCTAGTAAAAAAGTTTCCCAACCTCTATCTAATCGTAGTGGGCAATGGCTATGACTATGCCCATTATCAAGAAAGAGCCAAACAATTGGCCAATGGTAATAGGATCAAATTTCTAGGACCCCGATTGGACATGCCCCAAATCTTAAAAGCCTGCGACATCTTTTGGTTTCCCACTCACTTCGAAGGTTCCCCGGGTGTTGTCATTGAGGCCATGGTCTGCAAACTTCCAATCATTTCCACTAATATTCCCTCTATCACTGAAAATCTTGTAGACGGAGAAAATGCCTTAATCTGCAAACTAGGAGATATCAATAGCCTAGTCGACAAAACAGAAATGCTTCTCCAAAATCCTGAACTTGGTAAGCAATTGGCCAAAAAAGCCTATGACTTGGGAGTTAAGAAATTTGATATCAAAACCCTTGCCGCCAAGCAAGAACAGGTATATTTGGATTTGATTGAAGAGTTTAAAGAAAAAAGGGTAATGGCTAAATATTAATGTTCAAGTATTATTCAGATCCCTTAACCCGACTAGCTACCTCTTAATTTACCTTTTAACATCTTACCTCACTTTGCCTTTTTTCACAATCGTTATCCCCACTTTCAACTGTGCTGATTTTATCAGGCAAACTGTGGAGATGGTGAAGGGGCAAAGTTTTCGGGATTGGGAAATGGTGGTGGTGGATGATGGGTCTACGGATCAGACTTGGGAGATTTTAAAGGAGTTTGCTGTTTCAGATAGTCGAATCATGATTGATCAGCGACCACAAAACAGGAGAAAGGGACCAAGTGCTTGTCGAAATATCGGGGTGGAAAACTCTTCAGGACAATATATAGCTTTTTTAGATGCCGATGATGAATGGTCTATTGACCGTTTGCAATGTGCTTATAATTATATCCAAGAGACGGGGGCCAATGCCATCTATTCAGGTGCTTGGGTGGTGGATCTAAAGGGTAAATATTTTAGAGAATCAAGGTCAATAAGACAAGGTGAAAGTATTTTTGATTTTACCATCAATGGTGACAGTTTTGCGCAAACATCCACTTTGATGGTTAAATCTGAAATCGCCAAACAAGTAGCCTTTCCTGAGGCCATCCGATTTCATGAGGACTTTGCCTATTTTATAGAAGTTGGCGAGATGGTATCCTGGTCTTATTACCCATCGAAAGATGTTTTAGTACGTTGGGAGGATAATCACCTTAAAAAAGTGGACTATAAAGATTGCCTTTGGTTCTATGATAGGTTTGAAAAACTAAGCACTGATCGGGATTCAAGAGTAAAATATTTGAAATATATGCTGATTGAATCAATCATGAAAAAGTCAGAACTTAAGGTTAATAATAGTTATAAAAAGTTACTTTCGGAAGAAAACTACAGATTCAACTTTAATTATATAATTTTAATTTTTGCTCCAAGATTATATAGGTTACTTTTTTCAATCTGGATGAAGTTTAAATATTAATAGTAAGTAAATTTTTATGTTGAACTAGCTTTGTTTATGATGACAAAAATCTTAAGGTTTCTTTTTTTTATTTTTGGGTATGTAAGATGTTTTCCTCATTTGATAGTATGGAAATTTGGCAAAAATAAATCTGTAATAGATTATGATATTCATGTTTGGTGTAAGCAAAAAAAATTGAATACAAAATCAATAAATTCATTTATGTATCTTTTAAATGTTTTACCTGAATTTAGAAACCTATTTTATTTTAGGGTTGGTGCGAATGCTGTTTTTTTGAATTTTTTTTGTAGAAAGTGCTCAACTTTATTTCTATCCACCCCCGAGATAGGTCCGGGGCTATATATCCAACATGGTTTTGCTACCATAGTAGCGGCCAAAAAAATTGGTAAAGATTGTTTTATCAATCAACAGGTCACCATAGGTTATACCGAATCGGGCAAAACACCTACCTTAGGAGACAATGTCCGAGTGTCAGCAGGAGCGAAAGTTCTCGGAGATATTCAAGTAGGCAACAATGTTAAAATCGGTGCCAATGCAGTTGTTTTAAAAGATGTACCAGCTAATTGTACAGTGGGAGGCATACCTGCTTATATTATAAAAAAAGATGGTATTAGAGTGGATCTTAAATTAGGTAAATGATTGATTGGGTTGGTAGATTCTCAGAAAAAATCACACAATTCCGAATATTTAGAGCTCAAAATGTTTGTTTCAATTAGGTCGTAATTCCTGTTTTTGTCTGAACTCTTGTTAATAAATCTTTTGGAGTAAGTAAATTCAAATTAATGGAAATTAATAAAGAAGAAAAGTGGGATTTGGAAGTGACCCCGGAACGGGGACTGTTCGAACTTCCCTTGAAAGATATTTGGCATTTTAGGGATTTGTTGGTCTTGATGGTGCGGAGGGATGTTGTATCCTTTTATAAACAGACCATATTGGGACCCCTGTGGTTTTTTATCCAACCGGTATTTACGACTTTGGTTTTTGTCTTTGTCTTTGGAAATCTGGCAGGGCTGAGTACGGATGGTTTGCCACAGGGTTTATTTTACCTTGCGGGCATCACGGCATGGAATTATTTTGCGGATTGCCTGATTAAGACCTCCACGGTATTCCGTGACAATGCACAGCTTTTTGGAAAAGTGTATTTCCCGAGATTGGTCGTTCCCATTAGTATAGTAACAGGTAATTTGATCCGATTTGGAGTTCAATTCCTATTGTTTATGGGCGTATGGCTTTACTTTTACCTACAAGGATCCGATATTTTTCTGACTTGGGTTGCCTTGCTTTTCCCTCTATTGGTTGTGCTGATGGCATTTTTGGGATTGGGATTGGGATTGATGATTACGGCCATGACTACCAAATACAGGGACTTGGCTTTTTTGGTCACTTTTGGGGTTCAGTTGCTGATGTATACGACCACAGTTATTTATCCACTTTCTACTGCCCCCGAAAAGTACCGGCATATTGTAGCCTTAAATCCCATGACCGGAATAATAGAAACATTCAGATATGCTTTTTTGGGAGAAGGAATGTTTTCTTGGTCTTTATTAGGATACAGTACTTTAGTGGCATTAGGAAGTATGATTTTAGGGGTTCTTATCTTTAATAAAACCGAAAAGAATTTTATAGATACTGTATAAGATGGCCCCAGCAATAAAAGTAGAAAATCTTTCCAAAGCTTACCAATTGGGACAGTTTGGTACCAATACCATTTCAGGGGATGTTCAGCGTTGGTGGATGACCAAAATATTGAAAAAGGAAGATCCTTTCCTCAAAATCGGAGAAAGCAATGACCGTAGTGTCAAAGGAGAAAGTAATATTGCTTGGAGTTTGAAAGATATCAACTTTGAAGTACAGCAGGGAGAAGCATTGGGGATCATTGGGCAGAATGGGGCGGGGAAATCCACCTTATTGAAAATCCTTTCAAGGGTTACTTCTCCCACCCAAGGCGGATTCAAAATCAAAGGTAGGGTAGCATCCTTGTTGGAGGTAGGAACTGGCTTTCATCCCGAATTGTCAGGCAAAGAAAACATTTTTTTGAACGGTGCAATTTTGGGGATGCGTAAACATGAAATCAAAAATCGTTTTGACGAAATTGTTGATTTTGCAGGAGTAGAGCGATATTTAGAAACCCCCGTTAAACGTTATTCTTCAGGTATGTATGTCCGTTTGGCCTTTGCAGTTGCTGCCCATTTGGATGCGGAAATTTTGGTAGTCGATGAAGTTTTAGCTGTTGGTGATGCAGAATTTCAAAAAAAATGTATCGGGAAAATGAACGATATTAGTAAAGGTCAAGGGAGAACAATTTTGTTCGTTAGTCATAATATGGGCGCAATTAAAGCTTTATGCTCGAAAGCATTTATATTGCATAAAGGAAAGGTTAATGGCTTAGGGGCTTCAAATGATATTATTGCGCAGTATTTGAAAATAAATGAAACCAAGTATAATTATCAACATTCAAACGGTAAAATAAATGTTAAATTTTTCGGGATTTTCAATGCTGAGACTAAAGAAAAATCTAATAATATACCTCACGATGTTGATTTTGAAATAAAAATTGTTTTTGAGTCTAATATTGATAATGATAATGCAATAATAGCTATTTTATTAAAAGATTCTTATGGGCTTAAAATTTCCACTATTCATATTAAACCCTTTCATATTCAGAGCGGTGAAAATAGAATTCATATTAAGATAAAGGGGGGATACCTTGTTCCTAATACATTTTCTTGGCTTTTAAATATTCATGACCAATATGAATCAATATTTAAAATAGATAATATTGCATCTTTTAAAATTTTTGATAACGGGAGTGATTTTTACAAGTGGGAAAGAATTGATTATGGAAAAGTATTTCTTAAACATACAGTTATATGATTATGAATATAAATGTTAATTATCCATATGGTTGGGTAGGACATATCCCATTTGCATTTTATTTGGTTCGTAATTTTAAACCAAAGTTAATTGTTGAGTTAGGAACGCATACTGGGAATTCATTTACAGCTTTTTGTGAAGCAGTAAAAATGTACAATATTGGCAGTAAGGTTTTTGCCATAGATACTTGGTCGGGAGACGAGCATTCTGGGTTTTATGAAGATTCTGTATATCTTAATTTAAAATCAGTTATTGAAAATCATTACATTCAAATTGGAGAAATGATTAGAAAAGATTTTAATGATGCAGTTCACGATTTTAATGATAAAAGTATTGATTGCTTACATATTGATGGATTACATACCTATGAAGCTGTAAAAAATGATTTTTATACTTGGCTACCAAAATTAAAGAATGAAGGATTAATCATAATTCATGATACAGTAGTTAAACGAGAAGGCTTTGGCGTTTATAAATTTTGGGAGGATCTAATAGAAATATTTCCAATCAATTATAATTTTTTGCACTCTAATGGCTTAGGCGTGTTATCTATTTCAAAAGAAAAAAACTCTGTTTCATCGAAATTTGTAAAGGGATTAATTCAAAGCTCAGATCTTATAAATTTAATGTCATGGAGTGGTGAATCCTTAAGACAAAAACATATACTTCAAGAAGAAAACAAAAGATTGAAAGAGATCCATGAAAGGGTATTAAAATCAAAACCTATGGTTGCTCGTAAATATATAAAGTTGTTGATTAAAAAGTTTAGGTTTGGTTACTAGTAAGAGCATTTTGTGTATTATTATATCTTATAATGGAGAAGATTATATTGAAAAATGTATTAATAGTTTGTATTTATCATCTATAAATCCTGATATAATCTGTGTAGATAATAATTCTTTTGATTCAACTGTCTCCAAAATTAAAATTAATTTTCCTAATGTAAAAGTATTTGTAAATAATCAAAATCAGGGTTTCGGTCAAGCTAATAATATAGGGCTTAGTTATACCCTTGAGAATAATTATGATTTTGCTTTTTTACTGAATCAAGATGCATGGGTAGAGCTGGACACAATTGAGAAATTAGTTAAAAATTCATTAGAAAGGCCCGAATTTGGCATATTAAGTCCGATCCACCTAAACGGAAGAGGGGATAATATTGATTTCCATTTTTCCAATTATGTAAATGAAATTCGTTGTAAAGGGTTAATTTCCGATTTTATTTTAGAAAGACCTCGGAAGGAAGTATATGAATTGCCGTTTGTAAATGCCGCTGCTTGGCTTATTACAAAAACATGTATTCAACAAATAGGTGGTTTTGATCCTTTGTTTTTTCATTATGGAGAAGATGATAATTATTGTCAAAGAGCTATTTTTCATGGATTTAAAATTGGCATTATCCCCGAGGTCAAAATTTTTCATGATAGAAATCAGGATTATGTTTATACTTATTTATTTCATGATTTAAAAAATTTTGATCGTGTAGTAAAACCAAAATTGGCAGACATCAATAAAGATTTTTATTTTGAATTTAGGAAGCAAAAGCGAGAATTAGATTCCTTTATTTTTTACTCGATAATAGATTTGAAAATTAGACGTGCTATAAAACTCTTTAAATTTCGATCCCATTTGATGAAAATGAAAAAGAAAATAAAAAGGTCTATAGAAATAAATAAGAAAATAGGTACCAATTATTTAAATGAATCCATTAATTTCCATTCTTATTCCAAACTTTAATAAAGCCTCCTTTTTAAAGGAAACATTGGATTCAGTTATGAACCAATCCTATAATAATTGGGAATGCATTATTGTTGATGACCATAGCAGCGATAATTCTTTGGTATTATTAAAAGAATTTACTGAAAAAGATAAACGTATAAAGTTTTTTAAAAGACCTTCAGGATTGCCTAAAGGAGGTAATTCCTGTAGAAACTTTGCCTTTACCTTGGCTAAGGGTGATTATATTCAATGGTTTGATTCCGATGACATCATGGCTTCAAATATGCTGGAAAATAGGGTCAATTCCTTGGTTGGCAATAATTCAGATTTTGTTGTGTCTAATGGAAGAAGATTTGAAATTGACCTTAGGGATAGAGATATTGTTTTAACCCCTTTATTTGCAATAGAAGATTTTTTGAAATCCTTTGTATTGATTATGACGCCCTGGTTATCACAAAGCGTGATGTACAGAAGGTCTTTTATGGAAAAGAATCAAATAACTTGGAATGAAAGCTTAAGTGGATTACAAGATGTTGCCTTTAATTTTTTGGCATTGACTAAAGCCTCCAAAATTGAAATCAATGCGGATTCAATTGATTGGTATTGGCGTGAAATCATAGATAATACCAATACCATGAGTAAAATATATTCTTCTGAAAATTACTCTTCCCTTTTAATGTTTTTTCAGGAATTGCAAACCCTTATTCCGAACAGTTATATAAGATATTATAAAAGGACGGTATGGGAAACGCTTAGGATTACATCTAAAAGTTTTGGTAGATATCAAATTCAAAATTTGATTGCTCCATTTTATAAAATAGGAATTTTAAATAAGCCTGAATTTTATTTATTAAAAACTCAATTTTATTTAAAAAGTCTAAAAAAAGTAATGGGGCTGAATTGGCAGGATGATTATTTAGAGTTTTTAAAACGAAATTACCCGACAATTGATATTGTAGGCTTCTCACTTCTTTCCATCACCCATCAGGAATACCAAAAAATGCTTGATAGTTTAATCGTACAGGAAAGATATAAAAAAAAGATAAACCATCTTGAGGTTAATTTTAATTTTGGATTAAATGCCAATTAAATATAGCATTATCTTATTCACTTATAATCCTCACAAAGGATTTATCAAAAGGATTCTTCAAAGTATTGCAAAACTTAAAATACCCAAAGACGCTACTGTTGAATATATCATCTCAGACAATAACAGCTATAATAACTGGATTGACGAAATACTTTGTGAATTTGATGGTATACCCTTTTCCATTTTAGAAGAAAAGAAACAAGGGAAAATTTATTCTATTCTCAATGCTTTTTCAAAAGCCAAAGGAGAATTCCTTGTGTGCTTGGATGATGACAATGAAATAGATTCCAATTATTTGATGGGCTTGCAAGGGTTGATACAAATGCGTCCCCATGTATGGGCCTGGGGACCTGGAAAGATTACAGTAGAATATGAAACAGAAATTCCAGATTGGTTGGACTTATATCCATGGTTGTTTCAGGAAAAGAACCAAGATGAAGTGGTCTTTGATAATACCAAATACTGGAATATAAAGTACCCCTCCGGAACCGGACTTGCTATAAAAAAAGACGTTGCTCAGCTATACTTGGAAAACGTCAATCACAACAAAATGACGGCAACTTGCAGAAAGGGAGGAGCTTTGACCTCAGGAGGAGATAGTCAGATTGTTTACTGTGCCATCCAATTGGATAAGTACGCAGGTACTGCACCCCAATTAATCATCAACCACCTGACAGAACAAAAAAAGATTTCTTTAGCTTATTGCAAAAGGTTAGTTTTCGGAGTTTTTTCCTGCGCGGTATATCATGTTGAGGTATTTGAGGAAGCCAAAGTGAAATTGATTTACAGATCTCCTTATCAAATTTTGAAAGAAGTGACAAAAGAATTAGCAAATAGAAAATTTAATTTAAATCATGCTTTATTCCAGTTGAAATTGGCCAGATTGATGGCAGATGCATACTCTTGGTATGAATCACATGGATATCAATTTCCTTGGTTTTATAAACAAATTGTGAAAATTTTTAAAATTCAAGAGTCTTGATAATAGTTAGATTTTGGGGTGGGCTTGGGAATCAAATTTTCCAGTATGTCCATGGAAGAAAATTAGCAGAAAAAGCTAACACTTTTTTAACCTCAGATATACATGCTTTTACTTCCTTCAAGGATAGGGAGTTTGGATTAAATCGGTTTCAAATTTATTTAAGACATCTTCCCAAAAAAGTGATTAATGTATTAAATCACCCAATAATAAACCACCCCATTTCTAATTTCATTTATCATCCATTAATTGAAGAACGTCCTAATCAATGGACTGAAATCCCAAAAAAAGCTAATTTATTGGTTAAGGGATATTGGACCTGGAATGCCTATTTTGATGACTTTGTAGATGAAATAGCTAAGGAGTTGGAGTTGAAGCCACAGTTTACCAGTAAGGCATATCTTAAAGAGAAAAGTCAAGTTAATTCTGTTAACTCAGTTGGCATTCATATCAGAAGAGGAGACTACGCCAGTAACACCCAATACAATCAATACTTTGGCCTGACACCGATCACCTATTATGAATCTGCGATCAATCTAATCAAATCCAAGATTGAAAATCCTATTTTCTATGTTTTTTCAGATGATCAGGAATGGGTAAGAAAGAATATGCCATTTTTAAGAAATGCGGTCTTTGCTGGGGAATTGTGTGAACATCAAGATTTTTTGGAATTTGATCTATTGAAATCCTGTAAACATCAGGTTATTGCCAATAGCACCTTCAGTTGGTGGGCTTCCCGATTAAATCCCAATCCAAATAAGATCATTGTCCAGCCAAACAGATGGTACAATGATGAAGCAGCCCAAAATATCTATGAAGACAAAAAAGCCTTTTACCAACCTCAAGCGATCATCATTTAAATGAAAATACTCAATCAAATTCTTAAATATGCTTTGAGCAAGCATCGAGGGAAACTGAAATATCAGGCTATCTTTCAGTATCTCTATCGTCTCGGCTTATCAGGGATGAATATAGGTGGTTACAATATTGAAGAAAGTGGTGAGGTAGTTGCCCTTAAGCATGTAAAATCTTTATTTTTGAATAAGGACCACCTGATGCTATTTGATCTTGGAGCGAACAAAGGGGAATATTCAATCTTGCTCAAAAAGCTTTTTCATGAAAAGGCCGATATCCATGCCTTTGAACCTTCTAAACATACATTTCGAATATTGAAGGAGAAAGTTGGAATACAAAATCAGGTTTTCCTTCATCAAAAAGCCTTGGGTGAATTAGCTGCAAAACTGACACTTTTCTACCCTGAAAAAGGAGCAGGATTGGCTTCATTGTACGATAGAAAATTAGATCACTTTGGTATAGAGACCAAAGAAATGGAACAAGTGGAGGTGACGACTTTGGATAGCTTTTGTCATGAAAGAGAAATAGGAGAGATTGATTTTTTGAAACTCGATGTGGAAGGACATGAATTGTCTGTTATGAAAGGAGCGAAGCAAATGCTTGATGCTGGAAAGATTAATACCATCCAATTTGAGTTTGGAGGTTGTAACATTGATTCGAGGACATTTTTCCAGGATTTTTATTATCTGCTTTCACCTACCTTTCGAATTTACAGAATTGTTAAGGACGGATTGTTTCCAATCCAAGAATATTCGGAGGATTTAGAGGTTTTCAAAACCACCAATTACCTCTGCATTTCAAAGAAGATGGAAGCTCAACAAAAAATGAATTTTACTTCCTAAGGATCCCATGAAAATAATCAGAATAGTCACAGAACTGGATTTTGGTGGGGTAGAAAAACATATGGAATTGACAGCCGATGGTATGCTGAATTACCCGAATTATCAAATGATTTTTTTGGCTTTGGGCAAAGGCGGACAGACCAGCAGGCTATTATTAGCCATGGGATATCAGGTGAGGGTATTGAATGAGAATCCGCAAATTCCCAACTTTAAGCTAATCCGAATATTGGTTCGGATTTTCAAGGAAGAAAGGCCTGATGTGGTGCATTGTTCTAATGGGGAAGGGAATTTTCATGGGATTTGGGCAGCTTGGTGGGCGGGCGTACCGCTGAGGTTAGGAGAGGAGGTGGGTTTTCCCAATCACCATTCTTATTGGAAACAGATTTTCAGATTGACCTATATCAAAGCAAATAAAATCATCGCCATCTCCAAAGCGGTCAAAAAGGTGTTGATGGAATTGGGAGAAGCTTCGGATCGAAAAATTGAAGTGATCTATTATCCCATGGGCAAACCCAAACTGGAATTGTCTCAAGAGGAAAAGGAAAAAATAGATACGCTGATTCATAATTTGAAAGAAAAGAGAAAGAAAGAGCAGTTTGTGTTTATTACTACTTGCAGGTTAGTAGGTATCAAAAATCTAGATGGATTAATTAATGCTTTGGCCTCCCTCCAAACTGAAATAAAGGAAAAGGAATTACAATTTTGGATTATAGGGGAAGGGCCTGATAAAGAAAGTCTCAAAACCCTTGCAATGAACAAAGGGCTAGATTCACAGGTGCATTTTTTGGGATTCCATGCTAATGTCAATCCTTTTTTGATTGCAGCCGATGCCTTTGTATTACCTTCCTTTTCGGAGGGATTTTCGCTTTCTTTGGCTGAAGCCATGCAATTGGGTTTGCCCAGCTTGGCCACCAAAGTAGGCGGGCCAAGCGAAATCATCAAAGCCCATACAGGATTGTTGCTAGATCCCAACGATCATAACAATATGGTTGCCCAGATGAAAGCCATGGTAGAAATGGACAGTGAAGAAAGAAAGCAAATGGGAATTAGGGGAATGGAGGATGTGAAGAGTAGGTTTTCTGTTGAAATATATACTAAAGCATTAACTGAATTTTATACCCAAGAATTGAAGCTGGCCAAATAAATGGAGAAAATTTTATTTATCACTTGGGATGGACCTGACGTCAATTACCTTGAAAATTTATTTGGACCCATATTTCAAGAGCTTCAAAATTGTTATGGTTATGATTTTCATGTAGCACAATTTACTTGGGCGGATGATGAAAAGGTCTGCCAAAGAAGCAAAACTCTTGAACAACTTGGTATAAATTACTTTCCTATTAAGTTGAACCTAAAATTTAGTCTTTTAAACTTTCTAAAAGCTAAATACTGGGATCATTTTAAGCTTAAGCAGTATATTGAAACGAATAACATTCAGGTTATAATGCCACGCGCAGTTACCTCATTTTTTGTTTCTAAGAAACTTCTGGGCAAGAAGCAAATGTTAATTTTTGATGCCGACGGGTTTCCCTTAGAAGAAAGGGTGGATTTTAATGGTTTATCAGTTAAAAACTTAAGGTACAGATTCTTTAAATTGGTTGAATTAGATGCCTATAAAAAGGCCCAATCTATCATCTGTAGAACTGAACATGCACGGCAAATAATAGCAAAGACACTCCCGAAGGGCCAGGATAAAGACAAAATATTTAAGGTTAATAATGGGACAATAAAAAAGTTTAAGGATGCGTTTCCTATCACTGATCAACCCTTTCCTCATCTGATTTATTCAGGTTCATTAGGTCCCCAGTATATGTTACCTGAACTTATAGACTTGTTTCTGCTGATTAAGTCAAAATTTGTACATGCGAAATTGACTATTTTAACAATGCATTTGGAAAGGGCTAAATCTATTATTGAATCCCTCTCCCTTGAACTTGATTCATCGATTATAATTAAATGTGTGCCCCCAGCTTCTGTGAATGAGGAACTACGAAAAGCAGATATTGGCATATCTTTCAGAAGAGCTACATTCTCCATGAAAGGAGTTGCTCCAATAAAAATAGCAGAATACTTGGGAGCAGGCTTACCGGTTATTTTTTCACCTGGTATAGGTGACCTGGATCATGTGCTTGGTCGAAAGGGTTTTGCTTATTGTTATGATGTGGAAAATTTTGATGAAGGGGGTTTTACGGATTGGCTTAGCGCTCAACAAAAAGCCGAGTGCAAGAAGGAAATAACTGATTTTGCCTATCAGGAATATTCCATAAGCAAAACAGCTAGTATTTATCATCAAGCCTTTCAATATGGCCTCTGACGCAAAGAAAATCCTTTTTGATGTTTGTGGGACCTTGTATAGGTCTAACACAACCTATGATTTTTTGAAATATTACCTGAACAAAAATAATAATCTTCAATATTTAAAAATTTGCCTCTTACTTTCCCTTCCTGGAAAAGCGCTTGTTGTGGCGCTTAGTAAAATCGGGTGGAACTTGCCCTTGCGGGAATATTTAGTTGGTTTGTTAAAGGGAGCCCCGAAAGAAGAGGTAGCTTTGGAAGCAGAAAAGTTTGTAAAGGAGATATTGTGCTCCAAAAAAATTGATAGAGTTCACGAGGTTCTTAAGAGTGCTTCATGTGAAAAAAAGGAAATTATTTTAATTAGTGCATCTATTGACCCTGTGGTGAAGGCTATTGCTGATGAACTAGGGGTAAGTTCTTTTATTTGCTCCACTTTGGATGTAGACGCTAAAGGATGCTATACCGGTAAATTCTCAATAGATATCAAAGGGAAAAAAGCAGGTTTTGCTTTTGAGAATGGCTGTATTCAAAGTGAATTTACCACTGTGTTTACCGATAACAAGGATGATATTGATTTGATTGAACTTTGTGAGACGTCTTTTGTCATCTCTAAAAGGCAGAATGTTAATTATTGGAAAAAGAAACTCAAGCCCTATCCCAACTGGCAATTGATCCATGTTTAAATTCATAGCCCCCTTCAATTATCTCTATTTTTCGAGGTTGAGGATAAAGGCAGAAGTTTACTCCCTTATCTACATCTATCCACTGTTTCTGGCAGTTTTCCTATTTGGGTTTTACGGGGTGAGCATCCATGAACAGGGTGTCCTTTTCATATTAATACTAGTCATGTGGATGTTACCTTATGAAATTGGGTATATAGTGAATGACTCTATAACCATCAACAAGGAACGATATCCCAATCTTAGAATTCCGGCTGATGATATTAATTACATTTCGAAAAATCTTCCTTCTATTGTAGCTATCAGATTGAGTTTCCTTGGGGCTATTATAGGAGTTATTATATTTACTAATCTGATGGAATGGAGGCAAATAGTTTATTGTGGACTATACCTGGCTTTGATTAGCATTGCTTTTCAATTGCATAATTGGATCAGGTCAAGGTACAATGTGTTAACTTACTTTGTTCTATGTGTTTTGAAATATTGGTTTCCAGTCTATTTTCTCCTTGATTTCCAATTTGGTTTTGAGCCTTATATCATCTTGCTATTTTCTTTCCCGATATTACGTACAATCGAGCATTCCGTAAAGCCAAAGTATGAAATGTCGAGCCTGCAAGAGTTAATAGGGCCGCTTGACACCTTCCGTGCCGTTTATTATGGAATAGGATTGTTATCGATTGGTGTTGCAGGGTTTTTCTGGGGAATTAATTCCATCTGGTTGTATGTGTTTATCTATTTCTTTCTATTTCGGGCTGGAATCTTTCTTATGATTAAGTCTGGTGTTTATAGAAGGGTAGTATCTTAGTATGCTAGATATATTCTTTTCCATATTGCTTTATATCCTGAGCTTGGTTTTTATTTCTGAGTTTGTGAAACCAAGAACCGGTGTAAAAGGCCTTAATTTTTCCATATTGCTTTATCATTACCATGTGTTGATAGGCTTTTATTATGGATGGTTTGCACAAGGCACTGATACAAGTTTTTATTGGAACTTGGGTGATAGGTTTAGACAATTCAATTTTGAGTCATGGCTGAGTACATATGGCACGCATAATAATTTCGTGTTTTTCATTAACTACCCTTTTTCCCGTATTCTAGGTCTTGACTTCTGGACCGGTACATTTCTTTATTCCAGTGTTTCAGCCTGGGCCTTTATCCTTCTGTACTTAATTGGGCAGGATTTATTCAAGGAAAAGGTTAAAATGAACGTTTTCGGAATAGGGATTTGGCCTAATATCCTCCTTTTGCCAAGTCTTCATTTTTGGTCTTCGGGAATAGGAAAAGATTCCTTGGTATTCTTATTTTTAGTCATGTTCTTTTATGGGATTAGGGATTTAAGAAAGTATGTGGTGTTGGTGGCAATTAGTGCTTTATTAATTTATCATGTGAGACCTCATGTTGCCTTTATTGTGCTTTTTTCTGCGGCAATGATGCTCTTATTGGACAGTAAGCTTCATTTCTCCTACAAACTTATCTTTTTCGCTGTAGCAATTCTTGGCTTTGTCTTTATATATGGAGAGGTAATGATATTCTTAAAAATAGAAGAACTTAATACCGAAAACGTTGAGGAGTTATTTAACAAGACAAGTGTGAATTTGAGCTATGGTGGATCTTTTGTTGATATGTCTGGATACCCATATCCCCTTAAAGTGTTTACTTTTCTATTCCGGCCATTATTTTTTGATGCGCATAATTTTTCAAGTCTTTTGAATTCCGTTGAAAATTTGATCTGCCTAATACTGGTTGTTCATGTAGGTATGAAAACTAACCTGTTTCAAGCATACAAAAAATCCCCCAATGCTATCAAGGTGATGTTGATGACATTCATAATTGCTACATTGGCTTTTGCAGGTTCATTAAGTAATTTTGGAATAATGGTTAGAATGAAAAATATGACCTTTATCTTTTTTCTCTTCTTCTTGTTGTACTCCTATTATAATTTTTTAAAGGATCAAAAAATAAAGAAGATCAAAAGGTTAATGAGAATAAAGGCTAGATTAGAGCTAAAAAGTGTTTCTTGACCCAGGCGAATACCTCCTCATGTCCCTCCCCACCATCGCCACCCAAGGCATCGGCGACACCGATTCCCTCCTCCAAACCCACCCCCAGGTCCACCTCTACAACCACAACAATCCCAACCGCGTGAAGCAAGCTGTTAAATGGATAGAGGCCCTTGAACCCAGCAGAAAACGGGCTGCCGGTCTAGAAGCCACCTTTTCTTTAGGTACCTCCATCTCACAATATGCCAAAGCACTGGGTGTTAGCCTATTGGTTTAGAGCCTGCCTGGACGGCAGTCAGGGTTTATTTCTGGATTGGTGCTGCGCACATCCAGAGGTTTAGAGGTTTAGAAACCGCAAGCGACGCCAAGGGATGCAGGTGGCAACCTTCATCTGCCTTCATCCCTAAACCTCTACACCTCCCGCCGCGCGTCAGCGCCGGGAAATAAACCTCTACACCGATAATAGGTAGATAGTAGATAGTAGATTCGCCGCTGAGTGGCCGGCTGCGCCATGACCACTGCGGCGAGGTTTAGAGATGAAGCGTGCCCTCTTCTTGTAGCGCCGTTGTTCTCTCTACCTTCTACCGTCCCGCCTTCACCTGCCTTCATTACTAACCCTCTAACCCTCCCGCCGTGCGTCAGCACCGGGAATCTACTTTCTACATCCTACTCTGGTAGATAGTAGATAGTAGATTCGCCGCTGAGTGGTCGGCTTCGCCATGACCACTGCGGCGAGGGTTAGAGATGAAGCGTGCCCTCTTCTTGTAACGCCGTTGTTCTCTACCTTCTACCGTCCCGATGCGCCCTCGTGATATACCTTTTGGGCGCCAATCGGGACATCTACCTTCTACTTATTCTATCCAATTTTCACGAGACCTGGATTTGTCCCCGTCCTTGCGCCTGTCCCGAGAGCGGAGCGAATCGGGAAGTCCCGGCTCCATTATTATTTTTCACAACGTCGCCGGGGCGAAGCAATCTAGACTTGGCTTTAATTACAGGTCAAGATTGCCACACCCGACCTATTCACTGGAAGTACAGGTTGGTCGGGTTTCCCGATCCGCAAGGCTACTCGGGACTATGCGCAATGACGGGAGGCCAGCACCGGGAATCTACTTTCTACCCCAGTCCGTCAATCCATGGCGAAGCTCCTTAATCCGTTAATCCCATCAACCCTGTCTGCCGCCAGGCAGGCCTTAAACTTATTTCTCCCGCCGCGCGCCAGCGCAGGGAAATAAACCCTGACTGCCATCAGGCAGGCTCTACACCGATCCCCAATATTTGCCAGTATTTCTAATTACTGGCATTTTTTTGATTTCAAATATTCACCAAAATTTTGTATTTTTGGTAAAAATTGGGAAATGAAATGCTGAAAATTATAGAAAGTAAATTGATTAAAGAGTTTAAAGACCGGGAGCACTTTACTCGTGAAGATCTCTTTGAATTTTACCACCAATTTGAACCGGATCTGAAAGAAGGGACCTTTGGATGGAGAATCCATGACCTGAGAGATAAAAATATTATTAGTCCGATTAAGAGAGGACTTTATGTTATTTCTGACAAACCTAAATATATGCCGGAAATATCCCCTGAGCTACTTAAGCTAGCAAAACGTATCACAGACAAATTTGAGGACGCCAAGCACTGTATATGGGAAACTGAATGGCTCAATGAATTTTCCCAACACCAGGCTAGCAGACGAATTATACTTATTGAGATTGAAAAGGAATTCATGGAGTCCCTGTACTATGAATTGAAAGACTCAACAAAAAAGGAGCTTTACCTCAATCCTGACGATAAAACTATCGATTTTTATATTGCTGAAAGTAACTATCCGGTAGTCATCAAAAAGTTGATTACGCGTTCTCCGGTTATAAAAAGAACCGAGAAAAGAGTGGAGTTTAATACTCCTTTCTTGGAGAAAATTCTGGTTGATCTCTTTGCAGAAGAAAAGCTTTTCTACTTCCTGCAAGGTTCTGAATTGATGCACATCTACGAAAATGCCATTAACAGCTATGGCGTCAATTTTACCAAACTCTTCAGCTATGCAAAGCGCAGGGAAAGAGAACAAGAAATCAAACAGTTTATGAAGAACCACATGTACCATCTCATAAAAGATATTATCGAATGATAAGGGAACATTGCTTTAGGGATGAATGGTTAGAAGGATTTAAGAAACAAAAAGTCTATAGAAGAATTGATAAGATCATTTTGGAAAAGATGATTTATGCCTTGCATTTGTTGGAAAGGTTGGAAAACCAAGGTCTTGATTTCGTATTCAAAGGTGGTACCAGTTTGGTGCTTTTGTTGGAAAAAGCGAATCGGTTCTCCATTGATATTGACATTATAAGTAAAGTTGATCGAAAAAGTTTGGAAATCATTCTGCAAAAGGTTGTCGATTCTTCCAATTTCATCGGTTTTGAACTTGATGAACATCGTAGCTATCAACCCGGTGTTCCTAAGGCTCATTATAAGTTTAAATTTGAATCGAACAAGCAAGGTTCCGGTACTATTTTATTAGATGTTCTTATAGAGGATTCGATCTATCCGGAGGTGATCCAAAAGCCTGTGCTCACAAAATGGATCGAAATAGATAATGAGACACTTGTCACGGTACCTTCTATTGATGCTATAACAGGTGATAAATTGACTGCATTTGCTCCTAACACCATCGGAATTCCTTACTTCAAGGGGAAAGACAAACAGCCGTTTTCCATGGAGATATGTAAACAGCTGTACGACTTGAGTAAACTCTTCGAGTACATTCAAAACTTGGAAGTGGTCGCTGCCAGTTTTAAGGTATTTGCGGAGCATGAGATCGCTTATCGTAAGAATGAAAACCCGGAAGCTGAGCTCACCCCGGAGATAGTATTGCGAGATACAATTAATACATGCATCACCTTGGTCAAAAGAGATCGGGGCAATAATGATGAAAAAGCCAAATTCAAAGAGTTACAAAAAGGAATCACTGCTTTTGGTACCGGGTTCTTAATGGCCGGCAATTTTAGGATAGACGATGCAGTATCGGCAACTGCCCGAATTGCTTACCTAGCGGCCAAAATTTTGGTCAATGATCTCTCACCGATCATCTATTATGCTGGTGAGGATGTTAAAGACTTGGCCATTACAGATCCAGATTGGAACTTCCTGATGCGCTTGAAAAGACAACCAGATAAATCAGCATTCTATTATTGGCACCAGACGATTAAATTGATAGCTAAAATTAAATAGTCTAGAGGTTTATTTTCCCAGCGGGAAGATTTAGAGCTGGCTGGCCGGCACTCAGGTTTTTGGTACAAAGCGACGTCAAGGAAAAGGTTTACTGTTGTTTACTTCATCCCTCGTATTTCGTACTTCTTACTTCGGGACGCCTTCATCCCTAAACCTCTAACCCTCCCGCCGTGCGTCAGCACCGGGAATCTACTTTCTACATCCTACTCTGGTAGATAGTAGATAGTAGATTCGCCGCTGGGTGGTCGGCTATCAGTTTAGAGGTTTATTTCTGGATTGGTGCTGCGCACATCCAGAGGTTTAGGGGTTTAGGCGCAAAGCGACGCAGAGGGATGCAGTTGGCAACCTTCATCTGCCTTCATCCCTAAACCTCTAAACCTCTAAACCTCCCGCCGCGCGTCAGCGCCGGGAAATAAACCCTGACTGCCATCAGGCAGGCTCTACACCATTATTTACCCGCCACTATTTGTAATTCCCCAATAATTCCCTATTTTTCTACTACTATATAAAACTTTTTAAAGGTAAGAAATGGATTCCTCAGGGCATTTTGTTGTTTCGTTGGATTTTGAACTGTACTGGGGGCGGTTTGAGAAGTTGGGAAGCCGTAGAGCAGACCAATACTACCAGAATACCCTGGATAATATCCCCCGCGTATTGGAGCTCTTTGACCGTTACGGCATTCGTGCTACTTGGGCCACCGTGGGGATGTTGATGGCCGAGAACCCACAGGAATGGAGATCCTATATGCCCGAGGAACTCCCCATGTATCGGCAGTCGAAGTTTTCGGCCTATGCCTGGTACCTTTCCCATCCCTTTCCTTCCAAATATCTATTTGCCCCCCAGCAGGTTGCAATGATTGCAAGTGCCCCGGGGCAGGAACTCGCCAGCCATACCTTTTCCCATTACTATACCTGCGAACCTGGACAGGAAGTCCAGCAATTTAGGGCTGATCTTAGGGCTGCTAGGAAAATCGCCTCGGACAAGTTTGGGGTCGAACTCACTTCCCTGGTTTTTCCCCGCAACCAGGTTAATTTCCAGTATCTTCCCATTTGTAAGGAGGAGGGTTTTACCTGTGTCAGAAGCAACCCCCGTGACTGGTATTGGCAGGACACCTACAGGGAGAATTATCTAAAAAAAGCCTTCAGAACTGCCGACACCCTGTTTCCTATAGGGGGGAGAAGCAGTTTTAAGTTGGAGAGTTTAAAGGTTATGGACACCACCATGCCCCTCCAACTCCCTGCCAGCCGTTTTTTCCGCCCCAACCACCCCGACAGAGGCATCCTCAATCATTGGCGCCTGTCCCGTATTGTGCTGGAGATGACCCGCGCGGCCAGGTTCGGCGAAACCTACCACCTCTGGTGGCACCCCCACAACTTCGGCCACCACCCCGCGGAGAACCTGAAGGACCTGGAAGCACTGTTGAACCATTATCAATTCCTCAAGGAGCATTTCGGCATGGAGTCCAGGAATATGGGGGACTTTGTGGGAAATGGTCAGAAAGAGCAGGAGGGGAAATTGGTCACAAAGGAGAACACTTGTCCCGAGTAGCAGAGCGGATCGGGAAATTTGAGTAAAGAGTTCACGCGACGACGCACCGGATTACGCGACGTGCGCAACGAAGCCTTTGGACATGGTTGGTTTAGAGGGTTAATTCTGGATTGGTGCTGCGCACATCCAGAGGTTTAGAGGTTTAGGCGCAAAGCGACGCCAAGGATCAGCGGGTGGCGCCAAGTAGATGCGAGTGGCAACCTTAATCTGCCTTCATCCCTAAACCTCTAAACCTCCCGCCGCGCGACAGCGCCGGGAAATAAACCTCTAAACCACATTTTTTCACTATAATTGCACATGATTGAACTCCTAATCATAACGGTCGCCTACGGCTTCACAGCCTACACCAACCATTCCCGCCCAAAGCAGGATCGGTGGGTGCTGCATGCATTGCTGGGGTACCATCTACTTTTTACATTTGCCTTTACCTACTTCATCCTCCTGCAAGGCGGGGATGCAATTGCCTACTGGGAACTCAGTACCAACGTGATGGAGGCTCCCAGCGAGCGCTGGATGGATTATTTTGGGCTGAGCACCAGGTTTGTGCAGTGGTTAAACTTCTGGCCGCACCAATGGGGATGGTCATTTTTGGGGCTGAACCTGATTTATGGTTTGCTCGGCTATCTGGGGATTCAGCTAATTTATCTATCCCTCTTTAAAAGAACATCCCAGGAGGACAAGACCGAAAATATTATCCAAAAATCCGGGTGGCTGGTTCTCTTCCTGCCAAACATGCACTTCTGGACCGCCGGGATCACTAAGGAGGCTCTGACCATTTTGGGTCTGGGCTGGGTGTTTTATGGGTTGAGGTATTGGAAAAGTGCAGGTTGGCAGTTGCCCCTGGCCATAGGCTTTCTCTTTCTGGCCCGTCCGCATATTGGTTTCCTGATGGCAGGGTTGAGCTTTCTTTTCTTTCTGCTGGAGCCTTCTTTGGATAGGCGCTGGAAACTTGGTATCGGTGGAGTAGGGGTGCTGGGGTTGGTGCTGCTGTATCCCATGCTGACGGCCTACCTGGTCATAGATGATTTTTCATGGGATTCGCTTAAAGCCCTGATGGACTATCAGCTGGACTTCCTGCATGGGGAAGGCGTGGGCTCCATGGTCGATATGCAGCACTACAACCTCCTCCAACGCCTCGGCACCTACCTCTTCCGCCCCTTGTTTTTCGATGCCTACAACCTGCAAACCTATTTAGCCTCCTTGGAAAATTTGGTGTATGTGGGATTGAGTGTATATGGGTTGAGCAGGATAAGAGGAACGAAATTGACCAATATTCCTCTGCTGTATTGGATAGTCCTGCTATTCTTCCTGATCACCACCTTCCTCTTCGCCAACTCCCTGAGCAACCTGGGCATCATGATGCGGATGAAGAGTTTCTGTGTGGTCTTTTATCTTAGCCTTCTACATTTTCCCACTACCAACCATCCAGCAGGCAACAGCGCAGCGTTCGCCATCTCTAACCTTCTACCCCTCCCGCCGTGCGTCAGCACCGGGAATCTACTTTCTACTCAGGTAGATAGTAGAAAGTAGATTCGCCGCTGGGTGGTCGGCTTCGCCATAACCACTGCGGCGAGGTTTAGAGATGAAGCGTGCCCTCTTCTTGTAGCGCCGTTGTTCTCTACCTTCTACCGTCCTGCCTTCATCTGCCTTCATTACTAACCTTCTACCCCTCCCGCCGCGCGTCAGCGCCGGGAATCTACTTTCTACATCCTACTCTGGTAGATAGTAGAAAGTAGATTCGCCGCTGAGTGGCCGGCTGCGCCATGGCCACCGCGGCGAGGGTTAGAGATGAAGGGTGCCCTCTTCCCGTGCGACTGTGGTTCACTCTACTTTCTACCGTCCCGATGCGCCCTCGTGATGTACCGTCTGGGCGCCAATCGGGACATCTACCTTCTACCTTGAACAGTGCTTTACCAAAGCGGCGCCAAGTAGATGCGGGTGGCAACCTTCATCTGCCTTCATTACTAACCTTCTACCCCTCCCGCCGCGCGTCAGCGCCGGGAATCTACTTTCTACATCCTACTCTGGTAGATAGTAGAAAGTAGATTCGCCGCTGAGTGGCCGGCTGCGCCATGGCCACCGCGGCGAGGGTTAGAGATGAAGGGTGCCCTCTTCCCGTGCGACTGTGGTTCACTCTACTTTCTACCGTCCCGATGCGCCCTCGTGATGTACCGTCTGGGCGCCAATCGGGACATCTACCTTCTACCTTGAACAGTGCTTTACCAAAGCGGCGCCAAGTAGATGCGGGTGGCAACCTTCATCTGCCTTCATTACTAACCTTCTAACCCTCCCGCCGTGCGCCAGCACCGGGAATTAACCCTCTACACCTCTACTCATTTGGCACTCTCAATATTATCCCTTATTTTAAAGGTTAACTAAAACCCAATATCAGCCAAATCATTCTAAATGAACAGTCTACTAAAACGAAGAGTCCTCAACAAAGCCGCCTTCTGGATCAGTTACATCAAACTCATTCCCATCTTAAAAAAAGTAAACGAATCCTCCCTGATCATCGACTGTGGAGCAAATGTAGGGGATATCAGTGCCCTGTTTTTAACCAAGAATGCCTCCGTCATCGCCTTTGAACCCGATCCGATAGCGTATGAAATGCTCGAGGAGCGGTTTAGGGGAGAGGGAAATATTGAACTGATCAATAAAGCCGTAGACCATAAAGCCAGTACGGCAAAATTATATTTTCATACCAGCCAGCAGGAGAGTAACAATTCCGCCTTTACGGTAAGCTCCTCGATAGTTCGGGATAAGTTGAATATTAATGCCCAGGACAGTATTGAGGTAGAAACGGTGGATCTGGACAGTTATATTTCTGCCCTGGACAGACCCGTAGACATTTTGAAAATGGATGTCGAAGGTGCCGAAATAGAAATCCTGCACAAACTCATCAAAAACGAAACCTACAAAAAAATCGGTGTCCTCCTGGTGGAAACCCACGAAACCAAAATCCCCGGACACAAGGAAAAAGTAGCTGAACTGAAAGCCATAATTGCTCGGTTGAAAATAGAGAATATTAAGCTTAATTGGGTTTGAGTATGGTGGTTTAAGGCTTAAGGTTTATGGTTTAAAGTGATGCAGGTGCCAACCTTCATCTGCCTTCATTACTAACCTTCTAACCCTCCCGCCGCGCGTCAGCGCCGGGAATCTACTTTCTACCCCACTTAATCCGTTAATCCCATCAACCCTTAAACTATCCCAGTTTTACCTCGTCCTTCGTATTTCGTACTTCGTACTTCCCCATCGGCTGGGCCTTCAGAAAAGCTCCCGAGAATGACACCAACGCAGTAATAGCAAAAAACAGCAGGCTAAAACTCACTCCAATTCCCTTATCCAAACCCAATACCTGGTAACTGGCAATAAAAACCATCTCCCTCACACCGATGCCCCCAAATGTAATCGGAACAATCGTCGCTATGGAGGCCAGCATAAATAAGGCTTGATATTCCAGAATATTGTGGTCTACTCCCAAACTCATCAGGAGAAAAAAAGTACAAACCAGCTGCAGATTCTGTGTCAGCAGGGACAGGGCAGAGGTTTTATAGAGGTTTTTATGGTAAAGGGGGAAAAGTTTTTTGGTGATGAAGATGTAGGCCGGGTAGGCCAGGATCAACAGTATAAGGCCGTAAAATTCCAGTTCGTCGAATATCAGCCGGATGGAGCTGATGTAGGAAAGTACCAGGGCCAGAAACATGAGGGCCACCAGTCCGCTGATCCGGTCGAAAAGAACCGAGCTGACCAGTTTTTTGACCGGCTTTTTACTTTCCTTATTCAGCAGGTAAACCTTATACCCATCTCCCCCCACGCCTCCGGGAAGGTAAAGGTTGTGGAACATACCGATCAGGTACAGCCTGAAATTGTAGGGATGGGAAAGCTGCACGTCAATTTCCTCAAAGAAGTACTTCAGGCGAACCGCCGAAACGATCTTGGAAACGACAAAAAACAACAGAGCGAGAAACAAGTAGCCTGGGTGTGCTTTGATAATGGTGGCAGCCACCTCATGGAGATCCACTTTGGTAGATACCAGCCAAATAGCCAGCCCCGTAACAGCCAGCTTGACTATCAGCTTTAACTTGTTTTTAATTTGTTCACTCACCGGTATCTGCTCTATATGCCCCTTTTCGATCGTGGGCAAAGGTATGGTTTATTTGTTTAAGGCTTATGGTTTATGGTTTATAGTTTAAAGCTTAAGGAAGCAAAAACCTTCCAGGTCTATCAAATTTTCTAGAGATCTGGAAGGATTATTCCCGTCCTTGCGAGTCCCGGCTCCATTATTATTTTTTACAACGTCGCCGGGGCGAAGCAATCTAGACTTGGCTTCAATTACAGGTCAAGATTGCCACACCCGACCTATTCACTGGAAGTACAGGTTGGTCGGGTTCGCAATGAATTGTGTTAAATGTCAAGTTTTGAGTCCAAATTTTATTTCGCTACAGCATTGAAGTTTGAATAGCTTTTGTCATATGCAATACCTGATTTGGCAATGGCAAATGCCTGCTTGATTAGCTTATTCACT
>NZ_VMKN01000001.1:2854441-3104132 GCF_007483685.1 Litoribacter populi | reverse complement strand
TTCGCAATGAATTGTGTTAAATGTCAAGTTTTGAGTCCAAATTTTATTTCGCTACAGCATTGAAGTTTGAATAGCTTTTGTCATATGCAATACCTGATTTGGCAATGGCAAATGCCTGCTTGATTAGCTTATTCACTACAGCAATCATGGCCACTCTGTGAGCTTTTCCTTTTGCCCTTAGCCTTAGGTAAAGGTCCTTACAAGTGTTATTATGTATTTTGGCTGCTCTTGCTGCCATATAGAGACATTTCCGTACCTCTGCCATGCCCATCTTGCATATCTTTGCTTTTCCCTTCACAGAAGTTCCCGACTCATAAATTCGTGGAGAAAGGCCCAGGTACGATATGACCTGTTTGTAGGTTTCAAAACTGTCAAATCCCCTTAGAGCTACTATCAGTAGTAAACTTGTTTTGGGGCCTATACCTGGTACGGACTCCAGTTGCTTTTTTAATGCACCGTTTTCCTTTTCTATTAACATATTCATCTGTTTGTCAGCATCCTTGATGTTTTCTTCCACCCTTAGAAGCTCCTCCTCCATAGATTTTCTAATGAGTTTATTAACCGAACCGGTGGCTATAAAAGCTTCCAATTTCATCAGGATTGCATGCTGGTGTTTTAAAAGCTGTTTTCTATATACATACCACTGCTTGATCTCCATATAACACTCTTTTAATGGTTCCCATGGTTTAATGTCCATCAAACCTCCATAGGTGGCGATGCTGTGAGCGTCTGCGCTATCGGTTTTTGTCCTTTTCAGCTGCATCTGGGTAAATCTCTTAATAACCAGTGGGTTGATGACGGACAACTTCACTCCTTTGTCATAAAGAAAACTTGCCAGCTGGTAATAGTAAGGACCTGAAGCTTCCATAACCACCCAAGAATTCTCTGGTAACTTCAAGAAAAACTCTAGAAAGCCTTCGGCGTTGTTGACTACTTTTCCCTTAAGTGCTTTTCCATCAGTTGGTTTAAAATAAAAATCAAAATTATCCTTTGAGATATCGACTCCTATAAATACATGTATAGGTTTTGGCATAAACTTGTTAACTTTACGGTGATCCAAATGGGGTTGTTGCTATCAGGAGGACTTTTACCGTATCAATCTATACTTAAAACAGGTTCATTGACCTAATGAATTGTCCTGATTTCGGTAAAAAGCAGCAGAAGGGAACAGCATTGCGAAGAGTCTTTAATGACGAATGACGGGTACGGTTCTTAATCCTTCTGCTTTTACCTGGTAGCAGCGCCCTGCTTACTAGGCAAACCAAATAATATTCTGATAATTTACCAACACTTTTCTGACCTCTAACTTAGTATGACGGGAGGCCAGCACCGGGAATCTACTTTCTACCCCCGTGATTTACTTCGTCCCTCGTATTTCGTACTTCGTACTTCCGGACGCCTTCATCCCTAACCTTCTAACCCTCCCGCCGTGCGCCCGCACCGGGAATCTACTTTCTACCCCAATTTCCTGCCCAGTTTTTGATACACTTTCCAAAAGGACACAATGAAACATGAAAATTATGATCGGATTATTTATGCTAATCGCCGCTACAGGGTGCACGGAGACACCTTTGCCGGAAGGGGAGGAAAGGATGGAGCTTAGTTATACTTTCGAACAGGACATGGAAGGCTGGCAGGGAGGTTTCTCCGACCTACCCACCGAGGGGCAGGATATCTTCGAACTCGATTACGGCCACCGTCCCTTGCCTGAGGAGGTCGGTCGACAAGGTAGTGCCCTTTTCATTCAGGGCCACAACAGGAGTGATGATCTTTTTATGTTTTTCAAACGCCAGATCGACGGTCTGCAACCCAACACCCAGTATGAGGTGACTTTTGAGATCGAACTCGCGAGCCAGTACCCCGAAGAGTCCTTCGGGATAGGAGGCAGCCCCGGAGGATCCGTTTTCCTAAAAGCCGGCGCAGTCAATTACGAACCCATGGCCGAACCTAACGCCGATGGCTACCTCCAGATGAACCTCGACAAAGGCAACCAGTCAGCAGACGGTGCCGACATGTTTGGCATCGGCACAGTAGGGATCGAAAGTGAGGAGTTCACCTACACCCTCATCACCCGCGAAAACTCCAACCGCCCGCTGCGTGTAAACACGGATGATGATGGCACGCTCTGGTTGATCTTCGGTACCGACTCTGGTTTTGAGGGCATCACTGAGCTGTATTATGATTCGGTGAAGGTGAGGGTGACAAATTAGTTGTCCGCCCCGAAGCTTTGCTTCGGGGCTGTTGTCCCGTCCGCCAGGGCGGACTAGGTTGTCGTTGTTGTCATTGTTCTATTTTCGCGCCCAGCAGGGGATTATTTACGGGCGGGGATGAAGGCTGCCGAACTCCACCCTCATCCCTTCCGTGGCTGCACACTAAATAGAACAATGACAACCCCGACAACAGTCCCGGGAGGCGCAGCCGACCCACGGGACGGACAACAGCGCAGCGGACAACTCCATCAATTAACCCGCATCCCGCCCGTGGCTGCACACAGATTAGAACAATGACAACCCCGACAACAGTCCCAGGAAGGCGCAGCCGACCCACGGGACGGACAACAGCGCAGCGGACAACCACCGTCAATTAACCCCCATCCCTTCCGTGGCTGCACACAGAATAGAACAATGACAACCCCGACAACAGTCCCAGAAAGGCGCAGCCGACCCACGGGACGGACAACCCTGACAACCACGCAACTCAAAATTTCCCTGAAACTAGTGACCCTAGGTCCAACGATATTGGTTAATTTTGGACATGAGTTCATCAAACCTAGTACCCAATCTGGAAAAACTGGCTGCCCGTATGCAGGGGGAGCTGAAATTCGATTCCCTCTCCAAGACCCTTTACGCCACCGATGCCTCCGTTTACCGCGAGATGCCCCTGGCCGTGGCCTTTCCCAAAACCGAGCAGGACATTCAACTCCTGATAGATTTTGCCAATGCCTACCAAACCTCCCTCATTCCCCGCACAGCAGGAACTTCCCTGGCAGGGCAATGTGTGGGCAACGGGATTGTGGTGGATGTATCCAAACATTTCACCCAAATCCTGGAATTCAACCTTGAGGAAAAATGGGTGCGTGTGCAGCCCGGGGTGGTCAGGGACGAACTCAACCGCTTTCTGAGACCCCACGGACTGTTTTTCAGCCCCGTCACTTCCACGGCAAACAGAGCCATGATCGGCGGGATGGTGGGCAACAATTCTTCCGGGACCACCTCCATCGTTTATGGTACCACCAGGGAAAAGGTGGTTGAACTCAAGGTGTTGCTAAGCGATGGCAACCCGACAGTTTTTGGTCAGGTCAGTAAGAAAGAGTTTGATGAAAAATGCACGATTCCAGGTTTAGAAGGGGAGCTTTACCGACAGGTGAAAATGGAGCTTTCCGATCCCAAAAACCGGGAAAACATCAACAGGCATTTTCCCAAAAAGTCCATCCATAGAAGAAACACGGGGTATGCTTTGGACTATCTGATGGAAACCGAAGTTTTCGATGAAACAGGACAGTCTTTCAACTTCTGCAAACTGCTGGCAGGCTCGGAGGGAACCTTGGCTTTTACGACAGAGATCAAGATCAGCCTTGATCCCTTGCCGGAGCCGGTGGATATTGTGGTGGCGGCCCATTTTGAGAGCATTACGCTAAGCATGAAGGCTTCCCAGGTGGCCATGAAGCATCCGGCCACCGCGGTGGAATTGATGGATAAGATCATATTGGACTGTACCAAGGAAAGTATTGAATACAGCAAAAACAGATATTTTGTAGAAGGCGACCCCATGGCGCTGCTGATGATAGAGTTCCGGGGGCAGAGTTTGGAGGAAGCATTGGGAAAAGGAAAGGCCTTGGTGGAAGACCTGAAGGCTGCTGGCCTCGGCTATGCCTATCCCATCATCGAGCCTGACCTGACTGCCAGTGCCTGGGCCTTGAGAAGTGCGGGGCTGGGGCTTTTGGCCAACATCCCCGGGGACAGAAAAGCGGTGGCCTGTGTGGAGGATACCGCGGTGGATATTGTGGACCTGGCGGATTATATAGATGAATTTGACCGCACCATGGTGACTTTCAAACAGGAACCCGTGCACTATGCACACGCAGGTGCAGGGGAGATCCATTTGCGGCCTATTTTGGATTTGAAGAAAAAAGAGGACCGGGAGGAGTTTTACAAGATCTCCAAGGCCTCGGCCGAACTGGTTAAAAAATACAACGGCTCGCTAAGTGGTGAGCATGGAGACGGACGCGTTCGGGCTCCATTTATCCCCATGATGGTGGGAGAGGAGAACTACCAGCTTTTCCGCAGGATAAAAGCCACCTGGGACCCATCCGGGATTTTCAACCCCGGCAAGATCGTCGATGCCGCACCGATGAACACCTCCCTACGCTACGAGGAGGACATGGTGACTCCGGAACAGGATACCTTGATGGACTTCAGTGCTGTTGGGGGAATACTAAGGATGGCAGAAAAATGCAACGGCTCGGGAGACTGCCGTAAACTTCCAACTTCTGGCGGCACCATGTGTCCCAGCTACCAGGCCACCAGAAATGAAAAAGACACCACCCGTGGCAGAGCAAATGTTTTACGGGAGTTTCTGACCAAGGACCAGCAACCCAATCCTTTTGATCATCCTGAGATCAAGGAAGCGCTTGACCTCTGCCTTTCCTGTAAGGGCTGCACAGCAGAGTGCCCTTCCAACGTGGACATGGCCTCGATGAAAGCAGAGTTTCTGCACCAATACCACAAAACCCACGGTATTCCGCTTAGGTCAAAGGCCTTTGCCAACATTGCCACCCTGAACAACCTGGGAGGTAAAATTGCTGGGGTTTCTAATTTTTTCCTGGGCAACAAATTTACAGGGAAAGCATTGAAATCTATTTTGGGTGTGGCCGAACAGCGGGAGCTGCCGGCCATAAGCAAGGTGAGTTTGAGGTCTTGGTTTAAGAAGAACTATTCCTCCCTGCCGGGAAAAGAAAAAGTAATCAAGACCATATACTTGTTTGCCGACGAATTTACCAATTACAACGATACCGAGATTGGCATCAAGGCTGTGCAGTTGCTCAAAAAGCTGGGCTATGAAATTATCTTGCCCGAACACGAAGAATCTGGGCGGTCGGCTTTATCGAAAGGTCTGCTTGAAAAGGCCAAAAAGCATGCGGATGCCAATGTGCGGGTGTTTGGCAAATTGGTGGATGGTGAACATCCTTTGGTGGGGATTGAGCCGTCCGCAATATTGAGTTTCAGAGATGAGTATCCACGGTTGGTAGACAAAAGTCTGGTGGAGGATGCCAAGAAGCTTAAATTCCATACGCTGATGCTGGATGAGTTTATCGGCAGGGAGATCGTGGCGGGAAATATCCGTGCGGAGGATTTTACCTCGGAGCCAAAAACCATCAAACTCCATGGCCATTGTCACCAAAAAGCGCTTTCGGCGGTGAGTTGGAGTCACAAACTTTTATCTCTACCTCAGAACTATGTGGTGGAAACCATTCCGTCCGGATGTTGCGGTATGGCGGGGTCCTTTGGATATGAGAAAGAGCATTATGAGCTGAGCATGCAGATCGGGGAGATGGTGCTGTTCCCCGCGGTTCGTGAAGCGGACCAAGAAACCATCATCGCCGCCCCCGGCACCAGCTGCCGCCACCAGATCGCAGATGGCACGGGCCGCCAGGCCCTGCACCCGATTGAGGTCCTGTGGGATGCGTATAGAGGATAGGTTTGGAAGTACGAGGGACGAAGTTGGAAGTACGAAGTTGGCGTGGGGTAAGTAAATACGTGGTTGTCCGTCCCGAAAGCGCTTCGCTGTTCGGGGCTGTTGTCCCGGCCCTGCGGACCTCAGTTGTCGTTGTTGTCGTCTGGGCGCGAAAATAGAACAATGACAACCCCGACAACAGTCCCGGGAGGCGCAGCCGACCCACGGGACGGACAACAGCGCAGCGGACAACCACGAGGTAATGATGAATTAATAATGCTTGCCCGCCGTGGTGGAAATAATGAATGATGAACGCCGAACGCCGAATAATGAAGTGAATTGCAGGAAAGGATGAAGGATCCGGCAGCCTTCATCCCGCCCGTAAATAATTTCCTGCTGGGCGCGAAAATAGAACAATGACAACCCCGACAACAGTCCCGGGAGGCGCAGCCGACCCACGGGACCGACAACAATGACAACTTTTTACTCCTTATTCAACTTCCTATCCAACAAATACGACGCAATCAATGCTGTACCTGCAAAGGTAAAGATGGCGATGAAGTAAGCCTGGGGGAAGTCTTTGTTGAACTTGTAATCAGGATTTCTTTCAAGGTAGGTATTGAGCATCTGAGACTCGATGAAATATCCCGCCCATATACCCAAACCAATCGCTATAAAGACCAATCCAAACATCATCACTATAAAGTACCCATTCCTCCTTTTTCTATGCGGAGAGGTAAATAAGGATGCATCTGCTCCGGCTTGGATCAGTGCAAGCCTTTCGGCATTTCTGGTTTTGAAATAGTAAAAAAGGATTCCGAAAATAGTGGCAAAGGCCGAGATAAATACTAATGCTGCTTCCATAATTTTTAGGTTAGTTTTGTTAGCTTTGACCAAGCTGATCAAGGTAAGGTTACAGGGAAAAGCGGTTTTTTTAAAAATTTTGATCATGTTTTATTTTCATGATAAAAATTGTAACCTCATGCTTACAGGCATTGTCTAAGGATACAATGGTGCAAAAATACGATCATGAACACGTCCTTCATTTAAAACAGGAAATCCAGGCCGGAAGGCTGGAAGGGTTTGGTCTGTTGGTGAAGGATTTTCAATCGTATGTATATCAGATAGCCTTTAAGATTATCCGGACACAGGAAGAGGCAGAAGAGGTTACCCAGGATGTTTTCCTGAAGGTGTACCAAAAACTCCCTTTCTTCAAAGGGGAGTCCAAGTTTTCTACCTGGATTTATGCCATCGCCCATAATTTGGCCTTAAACCGATTGGCTCAACTCAACAGGCGGGTAGAAAATGAGAGGAGCTGGGTGATGGAGCAAAATGGGGAGGAGTTGACCGTGGATTGGAAGGATTTGGAGTGGAAAGATAGGCGAAAGTTCATTGATCAGGCCATTGAATGCCTCGGGCAGGATGATCAGTTGGTGGTTACGCTGTTTTATATGCACGAACAACAGTTGCCCGAAATAGCCATCATCATGGACAGTAACGTTAATGCTGTCAAGGTCAAGCTCCATAGGGCTAGGAAAAAATTGGAATCAGCCTTGAGGGGGATTTTACAAAATGAATTGAGGACATTATGAGGAATTTGCAAGAGGAGGAACTGAAAAGATATTTCAAGGAGACGGATAGCCTTCAAAAAGACCTATCAGGTGCCGTCATGACCAAAATCCTGGAACAGCAGCAGCCGGTAGCGGTGAAAGTAAAATCTGTGAATATGCCGAACTGGATTGTCTTTATGCTAGTGGTGATTTTTGGAGGAGGCCTTACCTATATATTATTATCCAGTCAGCTAACCTGGAAATTAGATTCTCTAAAAATCAGCCTTCCCAGCCTTGACTTCCTATCAATAGATCCCGTGATCCCGATTGCTTTTATGGCTGTCTGTATGGCGTTTTGGGTGTTGATTTGGATTGAGGGGAGGAATAAAGGGTATGTGAAGTAGTTTCGTGCCCGCCTGCCAACGCAAGGCCGGCAGGGTTGTCCTCCCAAAGCGAAGCTTCGGGATTGTTGTCTCGGTCCCGCGGCCCTGGATTGTCAGGGTTGTCATTGTTCTATGCAGTGTGCAGCCGTAAATAAAATTTCCTGCTGGGCGCGGAACTAGAACAACGACAACCACGACAACAGTCCCGGGAAGGCGCAGCCGACCCACGGGACGGACAACAGCGAAGCGGACAACAACGAGGTAATGGAGAATTAGGAATGAGGAATTAAATAATGAATGATGAACACTGAATGATGCTTGCCCTCCGTGGTGGGAATAGTGAAGTGGATGAAGATTGGATCCGGCAGCCTCCATCCCGCCCGTAAATAATTTCCTGCTGGGCGCGAAAATAGAACAATGACAACCCCGACAACAGTCCCTGGAAGGCGCAGCCGACCCACGGGGCGGACAACAGCGAAGCGGACAACTCCGATACTAAAAATGCCCCCGGATCTCGGAGGCTTTGGGAATTACATTCTGTGTTGGGTTCTTTCCACACCGTAGTAGTGGTGGATTTCGTTGACGAACTCCGTTTGCGGACCCATTGGGGGATTGTCGGTATCGTAACCCGGGGCGTTTTCAAGTTTGTCTTTGTCTACGTCCAGGGTGATTACATCCTCACCGGAACTTGAAGCTCTGGTAAAGGAAAGTGCTCTCCATGGAATGGCAAAATACTTACTATCCATGTTCAAAAAGCCAGTGTTCACCTTCAGGACAGCATAAGCTACCTCCCCGGTTTCACTGTAAAACATCATATGGTCAATTGACCCTACGCTTTCGTCCTGCAAGTTTCTCACATCGGTGCCTACTACATTCGAACTAGAAACCATCACTTTTGGGTTTGGATTTGAAGTGTCCATGAATTTTTTTGGTTTGTGGTTTATAATAGTTAAAGTTGTCTATAGAACAGGTCAGCACTTTAATTGTTTAACCATTATTCGGACATCCGTCATCCGACATCCGTCATCGGTCATCGGACATCCAACATCATAACCTTTAAAACTTTTGATAAAAAACCTACCATCCAGACTTCTATCCAATCCCACCCTCTTGCTGAGCGGGCTTATATGCACTGTGTTCCTTTTGCTTGCTGGGTTTCAGCGTGAGGAACTGCAAAAGATGTTGGGTGCCAGCACAGAGGTTGTTCTTACATGGTTTGGGGGATTTTATCTTGTCTTGGGTTTGCTCACCGTTCTGGTTCTCCTGATATTGGCTTTTTCGCCCTTGGGGAAAGTAAGGTTTGGTTCCGATAAACCCGCATACTCCTGGTTTTCCTGGATAGCCATGATGTACAGCACGGGGATGGGGGCGGGGCTGCTGCTCAGGGCAGTGCAGGAACCGGCATTTTATTTCCAACATCCAGCCCGCGAAGTTGATTATTCACTTGAGGTTTTCTCACTTCAATATACCTTTTTTCACTGGGGCCTCACACCCTGGGGATTTTATACAATGTTTGGGCTCATTGTGGGTTACCAGCTTTTTAGTGAAAAGAAAACTATATTAAGTTCTTCCATTTTAGGGGAGAGGTTTCAAAAACCGGTTTTTACCGCACCCATTGATAGCGTGACTGTGATCAGTACCATGCTGGGAGTGGTGGCTGCCCTGGGGCTGGGGAGCAGACAGGTGCTGGAGGGAATGGCGTTTATGGGAGGAATTGCGCCTTTTGCCGCCCAGTCGGCCGCATGGGTGGTACTGATTATAGGAGTTGTGGCTGGAATTTCAGCCTATTTAGGGGTGAGCAAAGGTATTCGGGTAATCTCAAATTTAAATATAGGCATTGCCCTTCTCCTTATGCTTTTTACCCTTGTGGTGGGAGATGTGCCCTTAATTTTTAGTAATCTTTTTACTTCCCTTTATGAATATCTAAAAGGGTTCTTTCACATGAGTTTGAATATGGGGGAATATAAAGTTGGAAGGCCTTTTCTCAAAAACTGGACGTATTTCTATTGGGCGTTTTGGTTGGCCTGGGCGCCGTTTACCGGGGTATTTATCGCCAGAATCAGCAAGGGGCGATCTATACGGGGGTTTATTTTGGGCGCATTGTTGATACCTTCACTGGGCACCTTCCTCTGGTTTTCGGTATTTGGAAGCTCTGCTTTTCAGCTTTTGGGAAATGGGCAGTTGCAGGGAGATGAATTCGATTCCCTCTACACGGCCATTTTCAGGTTTTTCGGGTTTTTGCCCCTTTCAGAATTGACGGGATGGGTGTCCCTGTTTTTGGTATGCACCTTTCTGGTAACCTCAGTGGATTCGGCCATTTTTGTCTTGGGCATGTTTACGGATCAGGGTCGGGAGGAACCGAAAAAGTCCTTGCGGATTTTCTGGGCCATAGTCCTGGTGGCCGTCACGGTGGCCATCATCCTGCTGGGTAAGGAGGAACTTCTAAATGCAGTGGGCAATCTGTTAATCTTATTTGCTCTGCCGTTTAGCTTTTTGTTTCTGGGGATGATGGGGTATTTTTTGGTAAAGCGGTTAAGACGAGAACAACTCCCCCTTTGAAAGCCTGTTCCGATAAGCGGAGCGGTTCGGGAGGGGCAGGGGGGATGTGATAAATGAATTTATTTACATCTAGACATCCCCCTAACCCCCTTCAAAGGGGGAATAGATCACGTTCAAAAAAAGTCGCACAAAGAACCGAATTCCTTAGTGCGACTTCTTTTTGAACTCTTCGACGTTGTGAACTAATTATTTTAAAATTGGCCGCAAAGGCCCAAAGACACGAAGGAATTAAACTTAGGGCCCGTGTCTTCGTGGCTAAAAATTTGATTTGCCGAGAAGTTTCAAAAGAAAAAAAGCCGCCCCAATCCTGGAACGGCTCTTAAACTTTAAACCTTAAACGCTCCGCAGGAGCCATAAACTTACTTCAATTCTTTTATCGGATTGAACTCGTCGATCATTACGCCATGGCGAACTTTGAATTCAACCGTGTTGGCAATTTCACGGCGGTTAAGTTTTTCAAACTGCTGTCTGCCGGCTGGGGAGGTGCCGGTGATTGCCGTGATGGCGGTACGAAGCATTACTTCATTAACATCGCCGAACTGACGGAAAATCTCACCACCTTCGCTTACCTCAATATCAGGTAGGAAGCCATTTCCATACTCGCTGCAGAAACTTTTGAATATTGTAGGCATTAATGCTCAATTATCGATAGAATCAGATATGTATTACTTAAAATTGGTAATACAGTAGGTGCAACTACTAATATTTCCATTTTTCAAGGTTTTTCCACGTAATCTTGGGAAAGTCAAAAAAAAATGTAGTTTAACAACTTAAATATTTCTAATATAACCTAAAAAAGATGGAAAAATCTATTTATTTGCTAGTTTTTATTTTGTTTTTAAATTCATCTTATTGTATTGCACAACAAGATGAATTTAAAACAAGTGGTGGTTTAAAATCCGAAATTTTTACCCAGCCAGATCTTCCTCCTGATATTCTATCCACTACAATTGGTGTCCATTATGGGGTAAGTGTATACTTAAATGAGTTTGGTTTTATAACTGCAGTCCCGTCATTAGAATTAGACCCATTTATCCAAAATATTCAGAGACAAGGGATGTTGATATCCAGTTTTTTGGAAGTATCTATTTCTAATATTACATATCAGACTGCTTTAAGACAGATAGTTATACAATATACTTTGGAAATAGTAGGAAGGGATATACATCGTCCTGAGTGGGTTAGAACATTTAAATATGTTGATCAAAATATAATTGTGAATTTCTAAACAAAAAAATATTGTATATAAGTTTAAAATTATCTTAACCCTATCTTTTAGAACGAGGTTAAGATAATTTTATGATACAACTACATGTTATATTTTTTTAATAAAAATCCATGTAATCGATCATTTTTCCTTGACGAATTTTATAATCCAGTGAGCTGCCAACATCCAACCTGTTCAGCTTCTCATATCTTGCGTTGGTTGAAAGGCCAGTGATTTGTTGAATTGCAGTTCGAAGGAGGATTTCATCTCTATTGCCAAATGGTAACAACCTTTCTTCTCCCTCTGAAACCTTAACATTTGGCTCAAAGCCATTTGCATAATCGGATTGGTCAAGGCTGTTAAAGCTTTGAGAGATTATTGGCATTAAGGCATAATTATGATTGTCTTCATCATCAATAACAATAGAACCAACATTTTTACCAACAGTTTGTTCTCCAATTATAATTACTTCCATATAAGGCCTTAAACTATTAATAACTAATTCACTCGCTGAAGCTGTTCGGCGACTAGTTAAAATATAAACTCTGTTGGCAAATAGTTGGGGTCCAATATTTTCTGCTTTATTAATAAATTTTCTTTGATCATTTTGGTATGCTGGAAAACTCATAATAAAGCTATTATATTTTGTTTTTGAAAACACATCATTAGAAGTAACCCCAGTGCCAATTAAGCTAGCTAAATTTACAGCACTACTAACATAGCCACCACCATTGTACCGGAAATCAATTATTAGATGGTTAATTCCTGCCGTTTTGAACCTTCCAAATATTTCATCCATATAAGAATCATAGACAGTACTTTCTCGGTCATTCTGTGGATTAGGATTTGGTGCGAAAAAATGATAAACGAAATAACCTATTTTATCATTATTAACTGTGAAAACTGTATCCATGAAATTTGGATTTTCTTCAACCCTTGCAACCTCCATTTGAAGATCTGGTTTCTGAATAAATCTATCTTCCTCATTATCATATCTAAAATAGGATATAGTATGGGGATTTCTCATATCTCGAAGTAAATTTCTATAATTAGAGCGACTTATTTCTTGACCATTAATTCCCGCAATAACATCACCTCTTTGCAAGTCTTTTCCCATAGCGGGGCTGTTCTTTTTAATATAAATAACTTCAGCTATTACTTGCTCTGGTGTATTGGTTGTATAAAGAGCAAATTCATAGCCTGCCTCCGTTGCTACGCCTCCTAGGCCATCTTGAAGCTCTTGAGTGCTTTCATATATAGCAGAATGACGATCTGTGGGTTTATACAGCAAAGTATCGAAATAAAGTTTTGGGTCCGACTCAATACTTATGGCTGGTTGTAAATTTTCTAACCAATAATAAACTTCCTCCATTACCTCTTGAGTCCATTGATTGATTTTGATGTTAGGGTTTTCCTCTACCGGCGGGTCGTCCTGCACCACAGGTTTTTCCTCTTCTCTACACGAGGCTAGCATCAGCACGGCCATTAGGGGTAGAAAAAAGAAATGTTTTAGGGCAATTGGTTTCTTTTTCATACTGAAATTATATTGGGGTAAAGTAGAAACAGTTTATGCTTTATTTTTATAATCCTATTTCTTGCCAAACTGTTCATTGTAGTCAGAAAAATAAGAAAAAAAGTCTGAAAACCATAAAAAAAAGACGGAAGGTGGGGATTAGTTTAGAAGGTTATTTTGCCTGCGGCAAGGGTTAGGAGTTTAGAGATGAAGGTTGCCATTCGTTTTATTTAAGGTATTGATGGTCACCTTGACGTGAATGCTTGGTTGTCCCGAGGCTTCGCCTCGGGACGGAGGAAATGGAGGCTTTGCCTCCCCAAACGTAAATCCCCGCGTCGCCTCGCGCTAAACCTCTAAGCCTCCCGCTGCGCGTCAGCGCCGGGAAATAAACTCCTAAACCGAGTATTGTCTCAGAGAGACGTGCTAAGATTAAAATCCGAAGTCTTACTATCCAGTACCTTGCCTTTATCGCATTTGAGGACCCTATAGGGATGTTTCTTTAGCAACTCATGGTTGTGGGTGGCCATCAGGATGGCGGTGCCCTGTTTGTTGATGTCCTGAAAGAGCTGGAAAATGCCGTCTGCCACTTCAGGATCAAGATTACCTGTAGGCTCATCGGCAAGCAGTATGTTCGGCTCGTTCAGCAATGCCCGTGCGATTACCACTCTCTGTTGCTCGCCACCAGAAAGCTGGTGAGGCATCTTAGAGGCTGCTCCTCCCAAACCTACCCGCATTAGCACTTCGGCCATCCGGGTTTTCATCTTGGCCTTGTCTTTCCAGCCAGTTGCCTTCATGACAAACATAAGGTTGTCAGAGACACTTCTGTCTGTGAAAAGCTGAAAATCCTGAAAGACGATCCCGATCTTACGACGCAAATAGGGGATGTCCTTAGTCTTAATTTTCTCTACATCGTACCCGGCCACCTGTGCTTGGCCCATCTGAAGAGGAAGGTCGGCATACAGCGTTTTGAGCAAGGAGCTCTTGCCGCTGCCTGTACGGCCTATTAGAAACACAAATTCGTATTTTTCAATGCTAAAATTCACATCCTGCAGGATAGCATTAATTCCCTGAAAAATGCAGGCATCTTTTGCGCTTACTATGGGGTCGCTGTTAAACATGCTTAAAGCTCAAGTTTTTGGAGTTTGCCAAATGGCAACTCTTTGATCAATTCTTCCAAGGCCTCTTCTTTACCTTCCCAGCCAAACTTCTCCATGTTCTTTAGAGGCCGGTCGGCGCGGAAATATGCCACCAACACAAAGTTCTCATCCCGGATCTGGATGTAGTCAGGAATCTTGGCCTTGCCTTTTACTTTAATAATATACATGGATTAAGATTAGGTATAATAGTTTCGAAATTTAAACAAAAGGGAGTGGTATAAAAATTTTTTAATTAAAAAGAACTCCTACGGTTCAATTGTCAAGGTTTTTAAGAATATACCATGCCAAACAACCCGCTCATATAATTGTTAAATTATATTAACCTTAAACCTACAAGATTATGGGCTTAGAACTGATTATTTTCTTCGTATTGCTAATCCTTGCCATATTCATATGGATTGGCTATCAGAAAAAGAAAAAAATGGCCGATGAAGGAAGGCCTGATGAAAATTTGAACAAGTCCTCAAAACCTGCTAATGAAACCGATCGACGAAAAGATCGGAGAGGAGAGAGGTAAATTAAGTACGAAATACGAAGGATGAGAAGGTAAAAGGTAAGAAGTGAGAGGTGAAAAGTGAGAGTAAGCGATCCCACTTCTAACTTTTTACTTCTCACTTCTCACTTTTCTTCGTACTTCCAACCTCGTACTTCGTACCTCGTACTTCGTACCTCGTACTTCGTACCTCGTACTTCGTACCTCGTACTTCGTACCTCGTACTTCGTACCTCGTACTTCTTACTTTCCTGCTGCCTTTGCGTGATCGGCAAGGAATGTTGCCAAACCGGAATCAGTCAAAGGGTGCTTCAACAAACCGGTGATAACTTTGAGTGGGCAAGTAACCACGTCAGCTCCGATTTCAGCACATTTTACCAAGTGCATGGTATGTCTGATAGAGGCAGCCAATACTTCTGTTCCGTATCCTTGTGTTTGGTAGATATGAACAATCTGCTGGATCAGCTCAAGGCCGTCATATGAAATGTCATCCAATCTTCCGATGAATGGAGAAAGATAAGTTGCGCCTGCTTTGGCGGCAAGGATTGCCTGACCTGCAGAAAACACGAGGGTACAGTTGGTACGGATACCTTCGCTTTTGAAATATTTTAGTGCCTTGACACCGTCCTTGATCATAGGGACTTTGACGACAATTTTGTCGTCAATCTTGGCCAGTTCCGTGCCTTCCGCGATGATTTTGTCGAATTCGGTAGCGATCACTTCTGCGCTCACTTTGTCATCTACGATATCGCAAATCGCCTTGTAGTGGTTTCTTACGTTATCATCTCCGGTGATGCCTTCTTTGGCCATCAAGGAAGGGTTGGTAGTTACGCCATCCAAAACGCCCAAGTCATAGGCTTCACGGATTTCGTCCAAATTAGCGGTGTCAATAAAGAATTTCATGTATTCGAAATGTTTTTGAGTTAAGGCCGTAAAGGTAGTGAGTTTTTGTTAGAAATGCTGTGGTGGTTTAAGGGTTTAACGTCCCGAAGCGCATAACTGCGTTATATGCGCTTCGGGACTGTTTAAGGGATTAACGGATTAAAAGATTAAGGAGCTTCGCCATGGGATGACTGGTTGGTTTAGAGGGTTATTTCCCGGCGCTGACGCGCGGCGGGAGGGTTAGAGGTTTAGGGATGAAGGCTGCCGATTGCATTTTTTTTGACGTCGCTTGATGTTTTTTAACCATCCGTAAGTACGAAATACGAGGTGCGAAGTACGAAGGAAGGAGCTGGGAATAAGGCTTAAAGGGCTGAAGAAAACCATTGTCCTAGAAATACTTGGTACATGGAATAGGTAAGTACGAAATACGAGGTACGAAGTACGAAGGAAGGAACTGAGAATAAGGTTAAAGGGCTGAAGAAAACCATTGTCCTAGAAATACTTGGTACATAGTACCTGGTACTTAGTACAATAAAAAAGAATGATGAATAATGAAGGCCGAATGATGAATAATGAAGTTGGGGAGCCCACTTAAACCTTTAATCCAGGCCGCAGGCCGATTAAACTTTAAACAAAAAAGTAAGCGGCATCGCACCGCTACGACCGCCTACCCTTGCTTCCTTCCGGACCTGGGGGATTGAGCGGGAGCTGGTCGTGCCGCTTGAGTACAAAGGTAGGTAAAAAGGCTTCTATTCCAAACCATAGGGCGAAAATAACTTCAGGCTTCCAACTAACGTATTATAAATCAAGGCCAAAAAAGTGGCAAAAAAATTGTTAGTTATGTTAATATGAAAAATCTACTCATTCTTCTCAGCTTTGTCACCCTGATGACCTCCTGTGCCATCTTCGCCCAACGTGATGAATTTAGACTGGGCATGTCCGAAAACCAGTTCCTGCGCAGAAACCCCCAAGCTGTCATCAGTAAACTTGATGGCGACACCAAGATATACAGGGTGCAAAGAGATGAACGCTTTTATGTGCTGGCCACCTTTGTGAATGCTGAATTGACCGATGTGGAAGAAAGAGAAATCACCCCCATGTGGCAACGGGAGAATCAACCTCCACAGAACTAGGTATTCAAGCCAGGCCTTTTAAATGAAGGTTGAATTCTAAAGGACTACAAGCCTCAAATTCATCCTCAGCTAAATCCTCAAGCACTTCATCATCAAACTCCATTTCGGTTTTTTCTACCTTGCCGTCAGGGTGGATGATGAGTTCGGTGCCTGTCCAATCGCCAGGATTGACTTTTACCAAGACCTTATAATCGTCAAAACTTCTCTTAAAGTACTGGGAAAGTGGTTGTGACATTTTATTTTGTTTTTTTATGTAAATAATTTCAGTAAATTTAAAAGGTTTTCTACATTTGCCTTAACTATTGTTCATATGTTTTTAAATCAGACTCAATATTGGTGGCATCATCATCTGCTTTCGAAAGAAGGAGACCGGCATGCTATTCCCAATAGTATTTGAGTAATTAATGATATTATACCATTAAGGGCTTGCTGGAATCCAGTAAGCCCTTTTTTGTTTTGTTTCCATCCCAATATGAAAAAAATACAAATACACACCCGTTACAAAAAAATGCTTGCCGACACCCTGACTCCGGTAAGTCTATACTTACAGGTCCGGGACAGGTATTCCAACCCCATCCTGCTGGAAAGCTCCGACTACCATGGACAGGAAAACAGTTACTCCTACATCTGTTTTGACCCCCTGGCTTCCTTTTCTTTTTCCGATGGAAAAGTGACAGAAAGATTACCCAAGGATGAAAAAATAACCTCTGAGCTGGGACCTGGTGAACGGCTGATGGATAAGCTCAGGGAGTTTTCGGGAAAGTTTGAGGCCGAAAATCTAGATTTCAAATTCATCAGTAACGGACTTTTTGGCTATTCCCAATACGATGCGGTTAGCCAATTTGAGGACATCAACCTCCAAAACCCACAACCCTCCAATATCCCCACTCTTCATTATGCCGTCTACCGCTTTGTAATAGTGGTCAACCATTTCAAGAACGAACTTTACATTTTTGAGCATTCCGTAAACGGACAAGAGAGCAGGATTCCTGAGATTGAGCGTCTATTGGAAAGCCGGAATGTTCCTTCCTATAAGTTCCGCTTGGAGGGTGAGGAGTATAGTAACTATACCGATGCCGAGTTTTTGGAAATTCTTAAAAGCGGAAGGGAGCATTGCTTCAGAGGAGACGTCTTCCAAATTGTACTTTCTCGGATGTTTAAATCAGCATTCAAAGGTGATGAATTCAACGTTTACAGAGCATTGAGGTCAATTAACCCCTCCCCGTATCTATTCTATTTTGATTATGGTTCTAACAAAGTGTTCGGCAGCTCTCCCGAAGCCCAGATTGTGGTGAAGGGCAGCACGGCGACTATTTACCCTATCGCTGGAACTTTTAAAAGAACAGGCAATGACCAAGCTGACGCTGAACTGGCACGCAAGCTTTATGATGACCCTAAGGAAAACTCAGAGCATGTGATGTTGGTAGATTTGGCCAGAAACGATTTGAGCAGGAGTTCGGAAGAGGTAAAAGTGGAGGTCTTCAAGGAGATCCAATATTATTCCCACGTGATACATTTGGTTTCAAAGGTGACTGGAAGGCTTCCTGAGGGAGCCAACCCTCTGCAATTGGTGGCCGACACATTTCCCGCCGGGACTCTTTCCGGAGCCCCCAAGTACAAAGCCATGCAGCTGATTGACCAACTGGAAAACACCAGCCGGAAATTCTACGGAGGCGCGATTGGCTTCTTAGGCTTTAATGGAGATTTCAATCATGCTATCTTGATCAGGTCTTTTGTGTCTGAAAACAACCATCTGCGCTATCAGGCCGGAGCCGGAGTGGTGGCCAAATCCTCTATTGAAAGTGAACTTCAAGAGGTGAGCAACAAATTGGAAGCATTGAGAATGGCCCTTAAAATGGCCGAAGAAGTATAAACTATGAAATTACTGGTACTAGATAATTACGATTCCTTCACCTACAACTTGGTCTACATCCTTCGGGAATTGGGTCTGAGCCCTCAGATGGATGTATTTAGGAATGATAAGATCAAACTGAAAGATGTGGAAGCTTATGATAAAATCCTGCTTTCCCCAGGTCCTGGTATTCCTTCAGAGGCTGGGATCATGCCTGAATTGATTAAACAATATGCTTCAACAAAAGATATCCTTGGGGTGTGTTTGGGACATCAGGCAATTGGTGAAGCATTTGGGGCCTCCCTGACCAATCTTTCGGAAGTAGTCCATGGTGTGGCTTCGGAGGTAAGGGTACAGGAGGACAGTTTGTTTGAGGGTTTGCCTCAGCGATTCAAAATAGGTAGATACCATAGCTGGGTCATCGATGAGTCCACTTTGCCCCCTGAACTGGAAGTAATAGCCAAGACTCCAGATGGACAAGTGATGGGTGTCAGGCATAAAGAACTTAAGGTCCGTGGCGTCCAGTTTCACCCGGAGAGTATCATGACGGAATGGGGGAAGGAATTGATGGGGAATTGGGTTAGGTGTACTATGTACTAAGTACAAAGTACTAAGTTAGAGCTATATTGAAAAACGCATTTATTTACTTAGTACATAGTACCTAGTACTTTGTACAATATTTAAAAAACCATGAAACAAATACTGAATCAACTTTTTGAGCATAGGACTTTGTCGAAGGAGCAGGCGAGGGATGTGTTGAAGAACATCACCAGTGGGGTGTATAATCCCAGCCAGATGGCGGCATTCATGACTGTTTATCTGATGAGAAGTATTACTGTAGAGGAACTCATGGGTTTCCGGGAGGCCATGCTGGAGCTATGCAACCCGGTGGACTTGAATGGGTATGATGCAATCGACCTTTGTGGAACGGGTGGGGATGGAAAGGATACTTTTAATATATCCACGCTTTCTTCTTTTATCGTGGCGGCTTGCGGTCAGCCCGTAGCCAAACATGGAAATACGGGGGTCAGCTCCATTTGCGGTTCTTCTAATTTGCTGTCCTACTTCGGTTACGAGTTTACTTCTGATCAGGGACTTTTGAGAAAAAATCTTGATGAGGCAGGAATTTGCTTTCTTCATGCCCCATTGTTTCACCCTGCCATGAAAAACGTGGGACCCATCCGAAAGGAGCTAGGCGTGAAGACATTTTTCAACATGCTGGGCCCCATGGTCAATCCCAGCTTTCCCAAGAAACAGTTGGTAGGAGTATTCAGTTTGGAACTAGCCAGATTGTATGGCTACCTGTATCAAAATAATCAGGTGCAGTTTAGCGTGCTACATGCTCTGGACGGCTACGATGAGGTTTCTCTCACCGGAGACTTCAAGGTGATCTCAAACCGTGGCGAGGAGGTTTTGGCTCCTGAAGATCTGGGATTTGAAAAGCTAGACCCGGTAAGCATCAAGGGTGGTGACACGATCGAGGAATCAGCCAAAATCTTTGAAAGCATTTTGAAAGGGAAAGGGACAAAAGAACAAAACGCAGTAGTAATAGCCAATTCTTCGTTGGCGTTGATGACAGCAAATCCCAAACTATCAAAGGGGGAGGCGGTGGATAAAGCTTTGGAAGCCTTGAAAAGCGGAAAGGCACTGCAATCCTTCAAAAATCTGATCACACCCAAAACAAATGTCACATTGGCCTAAACTTATTTACTATGAATATATTAGATAAAATAATACTACATAAAAAGAAGGAAGTCGAGGAGCGCAAAAGCCTGGTTCCTGTTAAATTTCTGGAGCAGAGCATCTTTTTTCCGAACCAAGTGGTTTCTATGAAAAAATATGTTCAGAATCCTGAAAAAACAGGAATCATCGCGGAATTCAAGCGTAAATCTCCCTCCAAGGGCATAATCAACGACACCGCTCAGGTGGAAGGTACTAGCATAGGTTATATGCAAGCAGGTGCCTCCGGGCTATCCATTTTGACCGATACTGAGTTTTTTGGTGGAAAAAACGACGATCTGACATTGGCTAGAAAATTCAATTTCTGTCCAATTCTTAGAAAGGATTTTGTGATTGATGAATACCAGTTGATTGAAGCAAAGGCCATCGGAGCTGACTGTATTTTGCTTATTGCTGCTGCTTTGGAGCCAGAAAGGTTGAAAAGCCTTGCTGCTACGGCTAAATCTTTGGGTCTGGAAGTGCTGATGGAAGTGCATGATGCCGAGGAACTGGATAGGTCACTTTGTGATGATTTGGATTTAGTAGGTGTAAATAACAGAAGTCTCAAAACATTTGAAGTTTCGGTTGAGAATTCTCTGTCCCTGGTAGGGGCTATCCCGGATAATTTTGTAAAGATTTCAGAAAGCGGAATTTCGGACCCTGAGGTAATACTTCAGCTTAAGAATACCGGTTTTGATGGCTTCCTGATTGGAGAAAACTTTATGAAGGCGGCCAATCCACCAGATGCGGCCTATCAATTTATGAAACAGTACAGACGCTTATTAAAAAACCAAACCATAGCAAAATGATAATAAAAGTTTGTGGATTGAGGGATATTGAAAATGTAAATAGTTTGCTGGAGAACTGCAGTCCGGATCTGTTGGGGATGATTTTTTATTCCAAGTCACCCCGATTTATAGGGGATACAGTGCATAAAAACAACCTTTTCAGTTCCCATGCTCAAAAACGCATCGGGGTTTTTGTAGACAGTCCTTTTTCAGAAATATTGAAGAAGGTGCAGGAGTTCGAGTTGGACGGTGTACAGCTTCACGGTAATGAAGGGGCTGATTTTGTTAAAAACATCAAGGAGGCCTTGGATGTGACGGTCATTAAGGTTTTCCGTATTGGGAAAACACTTGATTTGGAAGTTTTGAGGCCATTTGAAGGGTTGGCTGAATACTTTCTCTTTGATACTGAGACGAGCTCTTTTGGGGGGTCGGGTGAAAGATTTGATTGGCAGCTTTTGGAAGGGTATGACCTCCAGACTCCCTATTTGTTGAGTGGGGGTATTTCAGCCGAGGATGCTGAGGAGCTGGTTGATTTTCAAAAGCGGAATCCCAAAATGGCCGGTATTGACATCAATTCCAGGTTTGAATTGGAGCCAGGCATCAAGGATGTGGACATGGTAAAGACATTTATGGAAAAACTTACAGGATACGAGAATGAAGATTGAGGTAGATAAAAACGGCTTTTACGGGAAATTTGGCGGAGCTTATATACCCGAGATGCTTTATCCCAACATCGAGGAATTGAAGGAAAAATATTTGGGGATAATTGAGGATGAGGATTTTAAAAAGAAATTCAGCGAGCTACTCAGAGACTATGTGGGAAGGCCGACGCCCCTATATTTTGCCGCTAGGTTATCAGAGAAATATAAAGCGAAAATCTACCTCAAACGGGAGGATCTTTGCCATACTGGCGCCCATAAGGTAAATAACACCATCGGGCAGATTCTTTTGGCCCAAAAGCTAGGTAAAAAAAGAATCATTGCAGAGACCGGAGCGGGACAACATGGTGTGGCCACTGCTACCGTTTGTGCCCTTATGGGGATGGAGTGTACCGTCTACATGGGTGAGGTGGATATGGAAAGACAGAAGCCAAACGTAGAGCGGATGAAACTTCTCGGGGCAACTGTAGTTCCTGCAACTTCGGGCAGCAAAACCCTAAAGGATGCTACCAATGAAGCCATGCGCCAATGGATCAATAATCCTGTGGATACGCATTATATCATTGGCTCGGTAGTAGGACCGCACCCATACCCTGAAATGGTGGCGAGGTTTCAGTCTGTGATCAGTGAGGAGATCAAAATCCAACTTAAAGAAAAAGAAGGAAGAGAAAACCCAGACATCGTCATCGCCTGCGTAGGTGGTGGGAGTAATGCAGCTGGGGCATTTTATCATTATTACAATTCACCTGATGTCAGACTTGTGGCTGCCGAAGCTGCTGGTTTGGGTATCAGCAGCGGAAAGTCTGCCGCTACTACTGTGCTTGGTAAACTTGGGATTCTGCATGGTAGCAGGACTTTGCTGATGCAGACGGAGGATGGGCAGGTGGTGGAACCGCACTCCATTTCAGCAGGCTTGGATTACCCTGGTATTGGTCCCGTTCACGCCCATCTTTTTGATGTGGGAAGGGGAGAGTTTGTGGCTGTAGAAGATAAGGACGCGATGAAGGCAGGTGTAGAGCTAAGCAAGCTTGAGGGAATCATCCCCGCCATCGAATCCGCCCACGCCATACACGCCCTCAACCAGATTAAATACGGCCCCGATGACGTTATCGTGATCAATCTTTCCGGCAGGGGGGATAAGGATTTGGAGACGTATATTAAGTGGGGGGAGTACTAAGTACGAAGTACTGCTTCATGGCGAGATGAAGGTGGCTTGTACGCGGCAAAATGGTAGAATAGAAACGCAAAATGCTAGTAAAAGGCCAAAATTATATAAGAAAACAGTGAATGATGCAATGTACATAGTACATAGTACTTAGTACCCAAAAAGATGAATGATGAAGACTTCGAGAATAGACCACCTTTTTAAAGACAAGCAGGAAAACATCCTTGCTATATACTTTACAGCCGGATATCCAGAGTTGGAGGATACGGTGCCGGTGATGGAGGCGATAGAGGAAGGTGGGGCAGATATAATTGAGGTGGGGATGCCTTTTTCCGACCCGGTGGCTGATGGGCCGACTATACAGGAGAGCAATAAGATCGCCTTGGACAATGGCATGTCGCTGAAAAAGCTTTTTGAGCAACTGGCTAAAATGAGAGAAACTGTCACCCTTCCGGTAATCCTGATGGGGTATCTGAATCCCATTATCCAGTATGGAGTGGAAGAGTTTTGTAAAAAATGCCAAGAGGTTGGCGTGGATGGACTCATACTGCCTGACCTGCCTATGCAGCAGTATTTGGAGGAGTATAAGGATATTTTTTCCCAATATGGGTTGAAAAACACATTTTTGATCTCTCCACAAACAAGTGAGGAGAGAATAAAAGCCATAGACCAGAACTCGGACGGGTTTATCTATATGGTTTCTTCTCACAGTATCACGGGCGCTAAATCCGGGATTTCTGAGGAACAGGAAAGGTATTTTGAAAGAGTGGCGGAACTGGGCATACAGAATCCAAGGCTTATCGGTTTTGGAATCAGTGACCATGAGTCATTTGGCAAAGCTTCCAAACATGCGCATGGAGCAATTATAGGGAGTGCTTTTATCAAAGTGTTGAACAATGCTGACAGGGCCAACCTAAAAAGGGACATCGGCAATTTTATCAAAGGAATAAAAAACGGAGAATATGATTATACAAGTAAAGCCTGACATCTCGGACTCCCAGAAGGATAAAATTATCCTGGAGGCCAATCAGAGCGGCTATAAAATAACCGAGGTTAAAACGCAGCTTTCAACCTACCTCATCGGCATTGGTAAAGCCAATTTTGACATCCGCAAACTTGGACTGCAGGAGGGTATCCAGGATATCCATATCGTATCTGACGATTATAAGTTGGTGTCCAAAAAATGGAAGGCCAAGCCTACTTCCATCGACCTTGGCGACGGTGTGCGAATCAAGGACGGGGATATGGCGCTAATGGCCGGACCTTGTTCCATCGAAACAGAAGAGCAGATAGTTAAAACCATTGAGCACCTGAAAGCCTGCGGGATACAGATCATGCGTGGAGGGGTTTACAAACCCAGAAGCAGCCCGTATGCATTTAGAGGTTTAGGCATCGATGGGCTTAAACTTTGGTATCAACATGCCAAGGCAGCGGGTATCAAAATAGTGACTGAGGTGATGCAGGTTTCCCAGATCGAGGAAATGTATGATTACGTGGACATCTACCAAGTAGGGGCTAGAAACACACAGAATTTCAACTTGCTTGACGAACTCGGTCGTGTAGATAAGGCCGTGATGATCAAAAGGGGGATTTCAGGGACTATTGAGGAGCTGTTGCAGTCGGCTGAGTATGTTTTTTCAGGAGGTAATGAAAAGCTGATCCTTTGCGAACGTGGGATCAGGACCTATGAGAAAGCCAGCCGAAATACCTTAGACCTGAACGCTGTTCCTATCTTAAAACACAAATCTCATCTTCCTGTGGTAGTGGATCCATCTCATGGTATCGGAATTCGGCAGTTTGTTCCCCAAATGGCCTTGGCAGGGGTGATGTGTGGTGCAGATGGGATTATCTTCGAAACTCACGAGACTCCGGACCTAGCCTACTCTGATGGACAGCAAACCTTGGATTTTGACCAGAGCACGAAACTGGTGAAGCAGGTTAAGGAGGCGTTTGAATTGAGGAAGTCGTTTTTGTAAATGGTTGTCCGCTGCGCTGTTGTCACCCGTAGCCCCGCTTCGCAGGGACGGGTTTGTTGTCAAGTTGTCATTGTTCTATTCGGGGTTGTACGGGGAGGGATGAAGGTGGCTATTGTGGTCCCTGCCTCAGCTCACCCTTAAGTAATTTTCCTGCTGGGCGCCAAGGTAGAACAATGAAAACCCTGACAACAGTCCCGGGAAGGCGCAGCCGACCCACGGGGCGGACAACAGCGAAGCGGACAACCCCGCATCAAAAAGCTTGCATAAATAGCAATATCTTCTTACTTTAGGGACATGAATCAGACCTATCACAGCTATAGCCATCATCATACTTCCTTTTGGGGATGAATGTTTGCTATTGCCTGTGAGTAATAATATCAAGCCTAATCCCTCATTGCATGGATTGGGCTTTTTTTATTTAAACTTAGCTATTGGATGAACGTTGAATTAATATGAACATAAACCCAATTAAGAAATGACTGCAAAACCGAAAGACTGGGTCTTTACCGACCCGAGGTTACAAGACATGAGGCAGGAATACGATGCCTACACGGAGGAGGATTTTGAGGTATGGAGGATTCTTTATGAAAGACAGATTGTCAACCTTCCTAAGGCCGCTTCCAAGGCATATCTGGAGGGTATAAAGGAAATCAACTTCACCGCCGACAAGATTGCTAATTTTGAGGAGGCCAACCAAAGACTCGCCAAATCCACCGGTTGGGCCATCCAAGTGGTGCCTGGTCTGATTGACGATGACCTTTTCTTTGGATTATTGAACAACAGACGCTTTCCTTCATCTACCTGGATGAGGAAAATGGAGCAGTTGGATTACCTGGAGGAGCCGGATATGTTTCATGATGCTTTTGCGCATATGCCACTTTTGACCAACCAGCCATACGTGGATTTTTTGGAGAAATTGAGTGGGATAGCATTGAAGCACATCGATGACCCTTGGGCCATACAGCTTCTATCCAGAATTTATTGGTTTACCATCGAATTTGGTTTGATCCGGGAAAACGGGGAACTGAGAATTTACGGTGCTGGAATCCTGAGCTCAGCAGGTGAGACCAAGTTTAGTCTTTCCGATGAGCCGGCTCATTATGAGTACGACGTTGAAAAAATCATGAGCACAGCCTATTGGAAAGATAAATTCCAGGACAAATACTTCATCATAGAAGGATACGAGCAGCTATATGAGTCTTTGCCAGAGATTGAGCGTGTCCTAGAAAAAATGCTCGCCGAAACCCCTGAAGAAGAAAGAAAGTTTTAAGCGCAAACGCTTAATGTCTGGAGAACCTCGGAATGAAGACAATTTCGAGGTTCTTTTGGTAAGGGAATTAACCGCAAAGACGCAGAGAGGCGCAGAGAGAAATTTGACTAATTTTGCGAAAGGGAATATAACCCGGTTTAAATAAAAAATAAGGTTAAAAAGGTACCAGAAAGCGGTAAAACTTTCGATGTACTTGGTACCTGGTACTTCGTACTTAGTACCCATAAAAATTTTCTAAAATAAATGAAAGTAGCAATAATAAAATACAACGCCGGTAACGTAAGATCGGTGCTGTATGCGTTGGAGAGGCTGGGGGTGGAGGCTGTTCTGACAGATGATTTTGAGACCATCCAGAAAGCCGACAAGGTGATCTTTCCCGGTCAGGGGGAAGCAAGTTCGGCGATGAAATATTTGAAGCAAAGAAATCTCGACCAACTTATCAAGGACCTCAAACAGCCCTTTTTCGGTGTTTGCCTAGGGCAACAACTGCTCTGTGAACATACAGAGGAAAATGACACCGAATGCTTAGGGATTTTCCCGATCAAGGTGAAGAAGTTTCCTGCTTTTGAAAAGGTCCCTCACGTGGGCTGGAACTCCCTGGAAAACATGGATTCACCACTGTTTAAGGGATTGGATGAGGAGCCTTATACCTATTACGTGCATAGCTATTATGCCGAACTTTCCCCATATACCATTGCCACAACCCATTACATGCATGACTTTACGGCCTTGATACACAAGGAAAACTTCTACGCCATTCAGGCTCACCCGGAAAAAAGCGGAAAAGTGGGAGAAACAATTTTGAAAAACTTTTTAGCACTTTAATTTATTATAATGGAAATCATTCCTGCTATTGATGTCATCGGAGGCAAGTGCGTGCGCTTGACCCAAGGTGACTATAGCCAACAGAAAACCTATCACGATTCCCCATTGGAAATGGCCAAGAGATTTGAACAGGCCGGTATCCGCAGACTTCACCTTGTGGACCTTGATGGGGCCAAGCAAAAACAGATCGTCAACAAACAAGTTTTGGAAGACATTGTCCAAAACACTTCATTGAAGGTGGACTTTGGTGGAGGGGTCCAGTCTGATGAGGACATTGCAATGGCCTTCAAAGCTGGGGCAAGTCAAATTACCGGTGGCAGTGTAGCTATCCGCAAACCAGACCTTTTTGACCGTTGGATTCAAAAATACGGAGCAGAGAAAATCATTCTAGGTGCCGATGCCAAGAATCGCAAAATCGCCATTGGTGGCTGGGAGGAAAGCACGGAACTGGATGTGGTGGAGTTTATCGCAATGTATAAAGAAAAGGGACTGAGCTATGTGATTTGCACAGATGTGGCCAAGGACGGTTTGCTGCAAGGCCCTTCATTGGAGCTTTATGCGGAGATTTTGAAAGAAGTGCCAGGAATAAAGCTGATTGCCAGTGGTGGGGTTTCCAATTTGGGAGATCTGGAAAAATTGGCCGAATTGGGCGTTTGGGGTGCAATAGTCGGAAAAGCTTATTATGAAGGAAGGGTGACGTTGGAGGAGCTTGCGGCTTTTGGGAAGGAATGAAGGATAGAGAATGATGCCTGTTCGCCGTGGCGGGAATTCGTAATGAAGAATGATGAATGAAGAATGATGAATAATGAAGTGGACATATGTTGACTAAAAGGATAATACCCTGCCTGGATATCAAGGAAGGCAGGACGGTAAAGGGGGTAAATTTTGTGGAGTTGAAAGACGCCGGGGATCCGGTCGAATTGGCAAAGATCTACTCCGAGGAGGGAGCCGATGAACTGGTTTTCCTTGACATCACTGCTACCGTGGACAAGCGAAAAACTTTGGTGGAACTGGTAGAAAAAGTAGCGAAGGCCATTAATATACCTTTCACCGTGGGTGGAGGGGTGAGTACTGTGGAGGATGTGAAGGTGCTTTTGGGCGCCGGAGCGGATAAAATCAGCATCAACTCAGCCGCTGTGAAAAATCCGGGAATCATAGATGAAATGGCTGCTGAATTTGGGAGCCAGTGTATCATTGTAGCTATTGATACAAAAAATATGGACGGGATAGATTTTGTGCATACCCATGGAGGGCGAAAACCCACCATTTTGAAAACACAATCCTGGGCTCAGGAGGTTTCGGATAGAGGAGCCGGAGAAATCCTGTTGACCTCAATGGATCATGATGGTACCAAGAATGGTTTTGCTAATGAGATCACAAGCGAACTTTCCTCTATGTTACCAATTCCGATAATCGCTTCCGGTGGGGCAGGAAAGATGATCCATTTCTGGGATACCTTTACAGCAGGTAAGGCTGATGCGGCTTTAGCTGCGAGCATCTTTCACTTTAAGGAGATTGGTATACCGGAATTGAAGGAGTATTTGGATGGTAGGGGAGTGAGCGTCAGGCGGACCCTTTAACACCCACTACTTCATCATTCGGCGTTCATCATTCGCTATTCATTATTCGATGAATTCAATTATGAATGATGAATAATGAATAATGAATTATGAAGTGTACTTAGTACCAAAATAAATTTTAACACATAAATATGAGCTTAAATATAGATTTTGAAAAAGTAAATGGTCTAGTGCCAGCAGTGGTGCAGGATGCGTTTAGCAATAAGGTGCTGATGCTGGGCTATATGAACCAGGAGGCTATAGACAAAACCTTGGAGACTGGGAAGGTTACGTTTTTCAGCAGAACTAAGGAGAGATTGTGGACCAAGGGGGAGACCTCTGGGAATTTCTTGAATTTGGTGAGCATGGAGCAGGATTGTGACAGGGATACTCTTTTGGTAAAGGTGGAACCAGTTGGACCTGTTTGCCACACTGGGGCTGACACTTGTTTCAAAGAAGAAAATAAGTCCAAAACTGCCTTCATTGACCACTTAAGGACTGTTATCAAAAACCGTAAGGAGAACCCAAGTGATAAAAGTTATACTTCATCGCTTTTCCAGAAAGGAATCAATAAAGTGGCTCAAAAGGTAGGAGAGGAAGCGGTAGAGATCGTGATCGAAGCCAAAGATGACAATAAAGATCTTTTTATGGGTGAGGCGGCGGATCTACTTTTCCACTATTTGATCTTGCTGGAAGCAAAAGGCTATACTCTCGATGAGGTAATGGAAGTGTTGATGGAAAGACATAAAAAGTAGGTTTTATAACCCTGTTTTCTATTAATATGCAGGGAATTCTTTTTGTAGTCCCGTGAAGGAATCGATCATTTCCCACGAAGGTTGGTAAGTGATAATTCTGGCTCCAGGAGATTGCACACTTCCGGTCCGAATGAATTCTAAAGCGGCCCTGTATCTCCTTTCCTGCGGATTACCCCAGTCTTTAGAGGGATCGTCGCCAACTGGGAAATTAACAGGGAAGCCTTCGAAATATTCAGCCCTGCCATCTGCATTCGCAGATGCAAAGGTGATGGGGACCAATTCCACATTGTTTTCTTTAAGTGTTTGATTATAGTTTGAGAGCGGAAATGATCCAACAGGCTTACCATAAGTATCTGCTCCTATCAATATAACCTCCATATATGGTGTTAAACAGTTGATCAGGAGTTCACTTGCAGATGCCGAGCTACGGGAAGTGAGTACAATAAGTCTATTAAGGTTAAGGTTGCCCTTTTTCTCAAATTTCTTGCTGCTGTTTTGAGTACTTTTTGAAGTATTGAGTGTGTTGGTGTACATGGTCTTGCCATTGGCCTGTACAGGCACCAGGTAATTCAAGATTTGTTCGGTTACCCCCACGGACCCACCACCGTTATACCTTAAATCAAGAATGAGCTCGTCAATATTTTGGGACAGAAAGTAGTTTACGGTTTGATCCACTTCTACACTCGAAGCCGGGGAAGTACCTGCAGTTGCTCTGAAACTGTTGTAGACCCAGTATCCAATGTTTTTTTCATCCATTCTGACCACGGAGCGGTGAAGAACGGAGTTGCTTTGATATTCGGCCTTACCAAGGGTTTTAGTCACTTCTGTGCCGTCGGGCATGAGAAGCTTGAAACTGTTGGTAATCCCAGCTTCATTAGGCCCCAAGTTGAAGTTATAACTTCCATTTGACTGCTTATAAGAGGAAATAGGCTTGCCGTTAACCTCCAGTACTCTCCAGCCCCTTCGCCAGTTATCCTTTCCTGCTGGGGCTTCTTTATAAATGAAAAGTAGATAGAGATGCTCATTTTCATCAAAACCCCAACCAAAACCATGGCCAGCATTTTGTCCCGTAAAAGCCCTGGTAAAGGCATCGGGGGTAGTTAAATAGGACCAGCGGTCCAGTGCACCGTATTTAATACCATCCAATAGTTCTTGGTTAGTAGAAAACTGGGTAGGGTTTGTACCTTGGGGGAGTTTGTCATTCCAAAAATACCATTCCTGCATACTTCTGAAAATAGCAGTTTTAACCCTATCCTCCGTAATCTGAGGATTTTCCTCTTCTGGGGTACATGAAGCAATCAGAAGTGCCATGACCAACCAAAAATTCCATTTTTTAACCCATGTTTCCATACAATTTCAGAAGAATATAATGAGGTGGAATAACTTAACGAATAAAGCCTTTAAATGTATAAAAAAATTTTATTTGATTAACCAACTATAACACTTTTAAGTGCATTATTTTATCTACTCTACAAACTTCTGACAGTATAATCCTGTTTAGCTTGTGAAGAATCAAACACTTATGGAAAATCAAGAAGAGAATAAAGTAGAGCTTACCGACAGAAGAACTGAAATAGTGGAGGCTTATGTACATTATGTGCTGGAACATGGCAGAGAGCCGGTTTCGGTTTTCAAGTTTGTAAAAGGTCTAGGCATGAAGGAGGAAGAGTTTTATGAATACCTCACCTCGTTTGCCTCAATCAAAGCGGCTGTTTGGGAAAAAATCATTGATGACACCATTCAGGTCATGGAATCCCAGGATGTATATCATGAGTATTCTGCACGGGAAAAAATGCTTTCTTTTTATTTCACCCTGGTGGAAGAACTTAAAAAGCACAGGAGTTACCTGCTGAGCATGTATGAAGACCATTTAAGTTTCAAGCGCAATGTGCCCATGGAACTTAAGGGCTTTAAGGATCGATTCAAAGCCTTCTCTGCGGATGTGATTCTGGAGGGTAAGGAAAATGAAGAGATTGCCGACCGTTCCTTTATTTCGGATAGATATGAAGATGCGCTTTGGTTAGAGACCTTGTTTATCCTTCAGTTTTGGTTGAAAGATTCTTCCCCAGGTTTCGAGAAAACAGACGTGGCCATTGAGAAATCGGTGAGCCTTGCTTTTGACCTGATGGGCAAAAGTGCGCTGGACTCCTTTTTGGATCTGGCCAAATTTATTTACCAGTCCAAATAATTATGAGTAATAAAAGCGATAATTTAAAAGAGCAGGAACATATTCCCACTTCCAAGGTACAGCGTGCCACTAAGTTTTTCAAAACTGGGGCCAAAGTTGGGGGGAACTATGTGAAGCATTACGCCAAGAAGATGGTGAATCCGAATTTGACCAAGGAGGACCTTCATACCAGTAATGCCGAGGATATTTATAGCTCTTTAAGTGAATTGAAGGGGAGTGCTCTTAAGGTAGCACAGATGATGTCCATGGATAAGAATATTCTTCCAAGGGCTTATCAGGATAAGTTTATGATGGCTCAATACAGTGCTCCGCCATTATCCTACCCTTTGGTGGTAAGGACATTTCAAAAAAGCCTAAACACCACTCCTGAAGCTTTGTTTGACAGTTTTACCAAATCAGCCGTGAATGCTGCTTCTATGGGGCAGGTACATCAAGCTGAAAAGAATGGCAAGAAATACGCAGTCAAGATCCAGTATCCTGGCGTTGCGGAAAGTGTGAGTTCTGACCTTAAGATGGTCCGTCCTTTTGCTTACCGCTTGCTTAACATGAACGAAAAAGAACTTGACCACTACATGGAAGAGGTAGAGGAAAGGTTGCTCGAAGAGACGGATTATGTGCTGGAGGTGGAGCGCTCGGAAGAAATCAGCCAGGCTTGCAGTGAAATCCCAGATTTGGATTTCCCGACTTACTATCCCGAGTGGAGCAGTGATCGGATTATTACCATGGACTGGATTGAGGGCAAGCATATCAAAGAGTGGTTGCTGACTGACCCTTCGCAGGAAGAAAGAAACCGGATTGGGCAGGCGCTATGGGATTTTTATAACCATCAGATTCATAATCTGAAGAAAGTTCATGCTGATCCCCATCCCGGTAATTTCATAATCCAGAAAAATGGAAAATTGGGGATAATTGATTTTGGTTGTGTGAAAGTTATTCCGGAGGACTTTTATCATGGGTATTTTTCCCTGATCAAAAGTGACCTCCTGATCAAAGAGGAGGAACTGGATAAGATTTTCTTTGACCTTGGTTTTATCAGCGATAAAGATACTGTGGATGAGCAAAAGTATTTTAAAGGAGCTTTCAGGTCTATGATTTCTCTTTTGGGAAGGCCATTCCATTCAGAAACCTTTGATTTTGCTGATGAAAGTTACTTCATGGAGATCTTTGAAATGGGTGATAAAATCGGGAATGATAAGATGTTCAAAAAATCCAGGCAGGCCAGAGGATCCCGTCACGGACTCTATATCAACCGGACGTATTTTGGAATATATAATCTACTCCATCAGTTGGGGGCAAATATCATCACCACCAAGCCGGAGTGGTTGAAAATATAAAACACAGGCCTTCTATTATAGAAGGCCTTTTCTTTTTTTTTAAATTATAAACAAAAGTTTCGGATCTATCTAACCAGACCCTCTTCCCTTAGTTGGACTTTAATAGCATCCACATATTCTCGGGCAAACCCAGCGTCACTTGTTGGGTTAAGCGTTTTTGACTGGGCACTCCATACCAATTCAAGAGAAGATGCATCGTATAAGTTTGTTTCAATGAAATAATTTCGGTCGGTTTGGTAATACCCTTGATTCCAAGCCGTGCCGTACCAATGGTCAAAATAGCCTGGGAAGGAACCGTAATGTCTGAAAGTTCCTCCAGGATGATACATGCGGCCACCCGCTCCTCCAGGTACAAATCTTTCTTCCTCATCAATATCTATCAAAGTAATGGTCAAGATGCTTTCACATTCTGTTTCTTGAATAATCTTCACCAACTGGTCCCTTTCTGGTTGGCCTTCATCAAAAAAGGTGGGCTTAAAAGTATCAATGCTTTTAGTAGTCGTAACATTTCTGCCTTCTAATCTATTGGCAAATTCACCTTCCAAATTTTGCCGTAAGGAAAGGTCATCGACAATTGCCGCAAGAAAAATGCTGTTATAACTCTCCATGGATCTGTCACTATCTCTCCATGACGCGGTCACTTCAGTGGTAGGTCTACAGGAAGCCAAACATAGGAGGAGCGTTGCGGCAGTAACGATTTGAGGTAGTTTCATTGTTAGGTTTTTTAGTGGTGGTTATAAAATAACAAAGCCTGTTCCATTTGGGAACAGGCTCAATAATTAAAGTTATATTCAGTCTAATCTTGGTAGCTAATGCGGTAAATGCAATTAGCCATGTCATCGGATACCAGCAAACTGCCATCCTCCAATTGAAGGACATCCACTGGGCGACCCCAAACTTCCTGGGATTCATCATCAAGCCATCCCTCGGCAAAAACTTGATGCTCGGCTATTTGGTCGGTGCCGATTAAGGATACGGTGCTGACATTATAGCCAACTTTAGTGCTTCTATTCCATGAGCCATGTTTGGCTAGGAAGATAGTGTTGTTGTAATCCGAAGGGAACATATCACCGGTGTAAAACCTCATACCCAAGGGAGCTACATGTGCCCCAAGGTTAACTTTTGGCTTTGTGTAATCTTCCTTGCTTCTACCTTCACTTCCAAATTCAGGGTCTTTTACATCTCCAGAATGCCAAAATGGATATCCGAAATGCATTCCTTTTTGTGGTGCATGATTGAGTTCACAATCCGGAACGTCATCGCCCATCATATCTCGGCCGTTGTCAGTAAACCAAAGCTCATTGCTTTCTGGATGCCAGTCAAAACCTACCGAATTTCTCACACCATGGGCAAAAACTTCCGGTTCAATATTATCCGCATCTACATCAATTCTCGTGATCGATGCATAAATTTCCTTCTCCGGATTACAGATATTGCACGGCGCTCCTACAGGGATATAAAGTTTGTCATCTGGGCCGAATGCTATATATTTCCAACCATGGTGCTTATCCGTTGGGTATTGGTCATATACCACCTCGAAATTGGGATTAGCTAGGCTGTTTTCAATATTCCTGAAACGCAAAACCCTATTAACTTCAGCTACAAATAAATCCCCGTTTCGGAAAGCTACTCCATTAGGCATGGTCAGATCCTCAGCAAGGGTGTATCTGTAGTCCGCCTTGCCATCACCATCCTCATCGAGAAGGGCAAAAACCTTGTCGCCCTGCCGATTGCCCACAAAGACGACCCCGTTGTCGCTTTTGGCAAGGGAACGGGCATTTGGTACCCCAGCAGCCCACACCTCGATTCTGAAGTTCTCGGGTAATTTTATCCTGTCCAGATGAACTTCAGCCACTGAATCAGCGAGGGAAACTCTGTTGTCACCTTCTTCAGCCTGCACTCGGGATGTTTGTTTTGGATTGTCACAACTTGCTGCCACCCCGGCCAGCAAGAGAGAAGCAATCCATAATTTTGGTTTTATCATGGTTTTTTTGAATCGGTTTGAAAGTTCAATATAAGAAAAAAGCGAAAAATATGCGGTCTTTCCTTTATAAGCGGAAGAATCCTTATTTTTACAATATGATTTCAATTAACAATTTATCTTATTTCATCGGCGGCCGCGCCTTATACGAAAATGCTTCGCTCCATATCAAGCCTAAAGACAAGATAGGGCTGGTCGGACTGAACGGAACAGGCAAATCCACTTTGCTCAAAATCATCTCTGGAGACTACCAGCCCAGTAGTGGAGAGATTCAAAAGTCGAAAGATTGTACGATTGGCTTTTTGAATCAGGATTTGCTTAGTTACCAATCTGAGGACAGTATTTTGGAAGTAGCTTTGGAGGCGTTTAAGGATACTTTGGCTTTGCAAAGTGAAATTGATGCCGTGTTGAAGAAGATGGAAACGGATTATTCAGAAGAAATCATCAACAGATTGGCATTTCTGCAGGAAAGATTTGAAGCCAATGAGGGGTACACCATCAAAGCCAAAGCTGAAGAGGTGTTGGAAGGAATCGGCTTTGCTACAAAAGACCTCAGTAGACCCTTGAAAACTTTTTCGGGTGGATGGAGAATGCGGGTGATGCTAGCCAAACTCCTTTTGGAAAAGCCCTCTCTGCTCATGCTCGATGAGCCTACCAACCACCTTGACCTTCCATCAATACAATGGGTAGAAAATTACCTGAAGACCTATGAAGGGGCTGTGATCGTAGTCAGTCACGATCAGGATTTCCTTGACAACTGCATTGAAACTACCGTGGAAGTTTCTCAACATACCTTGACGGCTTATGCCGGAAATTATACTTTCTATAAATCCGAGAAAAAGGAGAGACAGGAAATTCAGCAGAACGCCTATGAAAATCAACAGCAGATGATCAAGCAGACGGAGCGTTTCATTGATCGTTTCCGGGCTAAGGCATCCAAATCCAATCAGGTTCAGTCCAGGGTAAAAGCCTTGGAAAGAATGGATAAAGTCCATGAGGTGGTTGATGATAATCTGGCGGTGAATTTTAAGTTTAAGTTTTCCCAGCAATCCGGAAGGGATGTGGTGGTGCTGGATAATGTTTCCAAAGCTTATGGGGATATTCAGATTTTAAAAAATTCAACAGCCAGAATTGAGAGAGGGGACAAGATCGCTTTGATTGGCGCCAACGGTAAAGGTAAATCTACATTGCTTAGGATTATAGATGGGACCGAACCTATAGAAGGGGAGCGATCGGAGGGATTTAATGTTATAAAAGCCTTTTTTGCCCAGCATCAGCTGGAAGCTCTGAATGTTAATAATGAAGTTCTCCAGGAAATGTTGCAGGCAGGAAGCAAGAAGACGGAAATGGAGTTAAGGAATGTGTTGGGTTGTTTTCTTTTTAGCAACGAAGATGTGTTTAAGAAAATCAAGGTGTTGTCAGGAGGGGAGAAGAGTAGGGTTGCCCTGGCAAAAACTTTGATTTCTGAAGCCAATTTCTTGCTTTTGGATGAGCCTACCAACCACTTGGACATGCAATCCGTAAATATTCTTATACAAGCCCTTCAGCAATATGAAGGTACATTTATAACCGTATCTCACGATAGACATTTCATTCGTGGTGTGGCCAATAAAATTTGGTACATCGAAAACCATGAGATCAAGGAATACCTGGGTACATACGAGGAATATGTGGACTGGAAATCTGGTCAGGTAGAAAAAGAGGTCGTACCAACGGCGCAGGCAGCTCCTAAAGAAAAACCGGCGCCAAAGAAAAAGTCTACTTCCATGTTCGAGCAAAATGAAATAAAGAAAATTATCCGCCAGCTTGAAAAGGAACTGGAACAGGTGGAGGCTAACATTGCTCAGATAGAGGTACAAAAGGCAAGCCTTGAAAATACCCTTGCAGATCAGAGTCTCTATGAGCGACCCGAAGAAATGGAAAAGGTGAACAAGGAATACCATGCCGTAGTGGAAAAGGAAGCTGTTTTAAATACCGAGTGGGAAAATCTCGCTGAAAAAATCGAGCAGCTCCAGGATCAGGTTTAATTCCTGTTGAATGACCGATGACCGATGTCGGAAGTTCCAACTTCGGTCTTCGCTCTCCGGTATTCCGCCTAAAAAAACAAATAATGATAAAAAACTACCTACTACTAATCCTCTTCCTTTATAGCAGCACAGCTTTCGGCCAGCAGTTGGAAGATCAGGTATTTGAAGAAAACATCCAATCCGTAAGACTCTATCCAAAGACCCAAGAGTTTTCCAGTCAATTCAACTCATCTGTCATTTCGATGAACAACCCTGTTCCATTAGTTTTGGAATTTGATGATCTGGCCTATGATGCAGATATGTATTCGGCCAAAATAATCCACTGCAATGCAGATTGGTCACCTTCTGATTTGAGGGATAATGATTACCTGGACCAGTACAATGAATTTAACGTCAATGATTACGATTATTCTATCAATACCAGGATTCCCTATATTCACTATACATTCAGGGTTCCGCGATTGAAAAGATCAGGTAATTACGTGTTAAAGGTTTACAGGGGCCGAAATGAGAAGGAAGCAATTTTGACAAAGAGGTTTATGGTCTTTAACAACCAACTGCCCGTCGGGGCCAGCATCGTACCGCCCAGCCGAACCGAAGACCGGAGAGAAGGTCAGCAACTCAACATAAATGTAAACTTTAATAACCGGGAACTGGTAGATCCAAGATCAAACATTAAAGTGGTGGTCCGCCAAAACCAACGTTGGGACAATGCGATATATGGGCTGACACCTACTTTTATCAGAGAGGACCAGAAAATGATCGAGTATCAGCTTTTTGATGGTAGTAATGTTTTTGAAGCTGGGAACGAGTTCAGGTTTATAGATCTGAGGTATGTCCGTACTAGGGGTCAAAATGTGGCAAAGATTGAAATGGAAGAAGATGTAGTATTTGCCCAAGCTGGAGTGGATAAGAAAAGAAAAGGGCGGGCTTATGTGGAATATCTAGATATCAACGGCCAGTTTGGAATCATAAACGTGGAGCGGGAAAATCACCATTTGGAAAGTGAGTACATCTTGGTCACGTTTAACTTGGAATCAGATGGTCTGCCGGATCCTCCGGTAATTTTGGGGGCCTTGAGCAATTGGGGAAAAGAGCCTGAAGCGCAGATGGAGCTAAATCCAAAAACCAAAACCTATCAATCCACCTTGCTACTCAAGCAGGGCTGGTATGATTACCAATATGGGATTCCCAATGGGCAGGGTTTTGATATGGGAACGATTGAGGGCAACCATTTCCAGACTGAAAATGAATACGAGGTATTTATTTATTACCGGGATATGGGGTCAAGGTATGATGAGTTGATTGGATACACAGTCGTCAATCCAAATAAGAGGAGGATATAGTAAGGGACCGAAGACCGGAGACCGATGATCGACGACCGATGCCGAAGAAGCCTTAGATTTTGATTTCAGCCGTTCTTTTGCTGACATGGCTTACTGGTAATAATCAGATAGGAAAAAAAAATCCCGGCTAAGCTGCCGGGATTTTTTTTAATCTTCTTCTTCTTTATTTTTCTCCTCCGCTGTTGGAGAAGTTCTAGGAGGCCTATTGGAGTCCTGTGATTTGTAAGGGACAAAGCCCTCACGCTTAAACTTGTAAGGCTCTGTTCTTTGGCTAGGCGCATTGTTTGCAAGGTCAAGCATACCAAACCCTTTGTGGGTGAATGCTCCAAGACCACACTTGAATACGAAATCCTGCACCTCAGGCGCTGCATACAAAGTAAATGGAAGGGTGTATCCTCTCACTTCATACTTGACATCCATGTCATACACAGAGTAGATTCTTGCGAATTTCTTCTGCTGCTCGCGTAGCTTATTTACATAATTCATATCTGGGACCACCTGGAATTTGTAGAATGATTCCATTTGTTCCTGGGAGTACCAGCCTGACCTTTCCATTCTGGTAAGGGTGGATTCATAAAGCAGGTCCGAAAACTCATCGGTGTCTGGGTTGATGAATCTTTTTCCTGAGTCGTCATTAAAGGAAGGGGTAAGCAAAACGAGCGGAGAGATACAAACAAATTTGTTTGAAGTCTCCAAGGTCGGTTCGATTTCCTGTTCAGTGTACTCCGGGGAAATGATGAGATTTCCTAACTCAATTTTAGGCGTGTTAAACACTTGCTCTAGCAGATAATCCAGAAAGTCTTCATTGGGTGATGAAAGCACGAGGGTAACTAAGCTTGAGTAATAGTGTAAGCCACTTCTACTTACTTTGGTCTGTCCTTTAAGACCAGAGAAATTGAAGTAATTGTAGTTAAAAAACTCTTCTCGTCCACCTTTGACAATGAGGCCTTTAAGGAACTGGGCCAGAATGTACTGGTGATGAAAGGGTAAATAAGCTCCTTTGTTTTTCAACGAAAATATAAGTCTTATTCTCACGATTATAAAAATGAAAAGTTAAACAATAATTAAATTCTACTAATTAAATAAAGATTAGTCTATATAGTTGGCTCAAAATTAACAATAAAATTCTGAAATCCATTACACGTTAAATCTAAAATGCATTATATCTCCATCCTTTACTACATATTCCTTGCCTTCTATGGATATTTTGCCGTTTTCACGACAGGAAGCCTCAGACTTGTACTGTTCATAATCATTTAATTTGATTACTTCAGCCTTGATGAAGCCTCTTTCAAAGTCTGTATGGATCACTCCAGCGGCTTGGGGAGCCTTCCAACCCTTCTTAATTGTCCATGCGCGCACTTCTTGAACGCCTGCGGTGAAGTAGGTGATTAGATCTAGTAAACTGTAAGCACCGGCAATAAGTTTATTGAGGCCGCTTTCATCCAATCCGTATTCTTCAAGAAACATTTGTTTCTCTTCTGCGTCATCAAATTCAGCAATCTGTGACTCAATTGCCGCACACAGCACGATTACTTCTGCGTTTTCATCCTTCACATTCTCTTTCAGTTGAGTGACATACTCGTTTCCTGTCTGAAGGCTTCCCTCATCTACATTGGCAACATAAAGTACGGGCTTGATTGTCAATAAATGAAGGTCTCTTACAGCTTCGAGGTCTTCTTTTTCCACCTCGATGGCACGGGCATTTTTCCCATCTTGAAGGCCTTTTTTGAACATCTGTAATGTTTCCAACTCTTTTCTGGCTTTCGCATCACCTGACTTTGCGATTTTTTCTATACGTTGGATTTTTTTCTCTACCGACTCCAAGTCTTTTAACTGAAGCTCAGTGTCAATCACTTCTTTATCAAAAATAGGATCCACAGAACCCGCTACGTGTACCACGTTGTCATCTTTAAAACAACGGATCACATGAACGATTGCATCAACCTCACGGATGTTGGCCAAAAACTTATTACCAAGACCCTCGCCCTTACTGGCACCTTTCACCAATCCGGCGATGTCCACAAATTCGATCACGGTCGGCATTACTCTTTGGGGATTGACCAAAGATTCTAATATCTGCAGTCTTCTGTCCGGAACGGTCACTACGCCCACATTGGGCTCAATGGTACAGAAGGGGAAATTGGCTGCCTCAGCCTTTGCACTGGATAATGCATTAAATAATGTCGATTTGCCTACGTTTGGCAAACCCACGATTCCACATTGTAATGCCATGGATCTTTTTACTATTAAATTTTAAATATCTGGTATTCTTTATAACCTTTATAAAACTCCTTGAAAGATACCCGAAAGATCGTATATACTGGGATTGCGAAAATCATTCCAAGAACACCTGCAATTTTTGCACCCGCAAAGATAATAACAAATATTTCAAGTGGATGTGCTTTTACAGATTTCGAGAAAATAAGCGGTTGAAGTATAACATTATCCGCCATTTGCACCACGGCAAATACCGAGATGACCTTTATTACAAACCAAGAGACATCTGCCCCACTGTTAAAGTCACCGGTGGAAAGCCCCACCAAGATCCCAAAAATACCACCCAGCAAAGGTCCGGCATAGGGGATGAGATTAGCTACAGCAGCAAAAATTGCAATGGTGAAGGCATATTCTACTCTTACAATGCTCAGCCCCAATGAGGCCATGGAGAATATTGCGGTCATCTGCAGCAACAAGCCGATCAAATAATTGGACAACAATTGCTCTACCTGATGAAAAGTTGATACTGATATTTCAAAATACTTGTTAGGCACTAATTGGATTATATTCCTTCTCAGAAGTCCGTTTTCCAGCAAAAGGAAAAAAGATATAAAGGCAATCGCCAAAAGGCTGATCAGAAAGGTGGAGGTGGTGTTGATCACACTATTGATAAACCCTTGGATGTTGATCTCGCTAAAACTCAACATGAGGTTGTTTCTCACGGTGCTAATGAGGAATCCTGGCTCATTTTTTACCAAATCCCAGCGGATCAAGATTTCCTCGATCCTGCCGACAGGCCTTTGAATCTGGTCATAAAGGAAATCAATATCCAAATCGCTGATGATTCCGATCTGTGCCCTGACTAGGGGGATGAAAAGCAAGCTGATTAGAAAAAACACCACCAAGATGGATAGATATGAAAACAGGATGGCCGTCCACCTTGGAATATGTTGTCCGAAAATGTGAAAATTGTTGATCCGGTTAGTCAAGGGGCGAAGAACGGCGGCCAGCACCAGGGAAAACAAAAAATAGAGGGTGATATTGGAAAAATACCAACCCAATAGGATAAAAATCAACAGGATAATTAATATGGTGATCAGGAGCCTATTTATCATGACGTGGAGTTATAAATTCTTATACGGATAGAACAAAAAAAAGGCCTATCCTATAGGGAATACCCAGGATATGGCCTTGTTTTAGAATTTATGCAAAGGGGAGATTATTCCCACTTAAGCTCTTCACCAAATTCGTTGGCGCTTACTTCCTCTGGCTGTTGGTCAAATTGTGAAAAGTCAATCTCAGGCATCAAGTCATTCTTCACATGATCGACAGCTTCCTGAAGAGCATCTACAAATTTGCCGAAATCTTCTTTGTATAGGAAAATCTTGTGCTTTTCGAATACAAATTGGTCATCTCTAGTCTTCCTTTTACTTTCTGTGATAGTAAGGTAGTAATCATTCGCACGGGTTGACTTCACGTCAAAAAAGTAAGTTCTTTTACCTGCTTTTACTTTTTTTGAGAAAATCTCCTCTCTGGCATTTCCGTTATTCTCTTCCACTGTCCAAAATTTTTGTTTAATCGAAATGAATTAAATTCGAGACAATTTAAATCATTATACTTATTAAAATCAAACCATTTAGGTATTTTTTTTTAAAAATAAGGTTTGGTATGATTGTAAATGGTTAAAATTAAGTGTTTTATAAAGCTTAAAATAAAAAAGAGTGGATTTTACCACTCTTTTGTTAATTACTCTCCGTGCATGAATTTTTTCTTGGCAAGAAGCTCTTCCTCAGTCTCTCTGCGGTCTGGGTCGTCCACGCAGCAGTCCACAGGGCAAACAGCCGCGCACTGGGGCTCTTCATGGAAACCTATACACTCGGTACACTTGTCCGATACTATATAATAAAACTCATCCGATACAGGCTCCTGTTTTTCGTTGGCATCCACTACGGTGCCATCCGCCAGCACTACCTCTTTCAAGTTGGTTCCTCCGCCCCAAGTCCATTCAATTCCGCCTTCATAGATGGCGGTGTTTGGGCATTCAGGTTCGCATGCACCACAGTTGATGCATTCGTCGGTTATCATTATGGCCATTATTCTCTAATTTTTTTTCAAATCTAATAAGCAATTAACAATCTCCCAATAATAATGTTAGTGTGCTAACTAATTTATAATCGTTCTTAATGAAATGCCGCGCCGCCTATGTGGTTTAGGGGTTTAATTTTTATCTTTGCTTCCCTAAATTAGCGATATGATGACCCTCCAAGATAGAATACAGGCATTTGTAAAACTGGGCAAACGCCTCGAAAACCTTTCAACCGACGAATTTGAAACATTGGCCAGAAGGGTTGAAAACAACAATAGCTGGTTTTCTCAAGAGCAGACCAGATTGGCATTGAGGGGGTTGCAGATTTTTCTACAGGAGAAAGCACTTACTGAGTGGCTGGAAAAATATGATCTGGAAAAGGTTCATGCTCCACGCAAAGTAGGGGTGCTTATGGCTGGTAATGTGCCCGCTGTCGGTTTTCATGATTTTATGAGTGTGTTGCTCAGTGGCCATGAGTTCCACGGAAAGCTAAGCTCAAATGATGAGATACTCATGAAATGGCTTGCCGACCAACTTGTGGCGGCTGAGCCAAGATTTGCTGACTTGATCCATTTCGAACCCATGCTAAAAGGGAAGGATGCCTATATCGCCACAGGAAGCGACAACTCTGCGCGCTATTTTGAATACTATTTTGGCAAGTATCCCAACATTATCAGAAAAAACAGAAGCTCCGTAGCGGTATTCTCGGGAAATGAAACTGAGGAGGATTATTTGGCTTTAGGAGAAGATATCTTCCAATATTACGGCTTGGGCTGTCGCAATATCTCAAAGCTGTTTTTACCTAATGAAGAACAGTTGCAGGATTTTTTGAAAGCTATTCAGCCTTTTGAAACGGTAATCACCCACCATAAATACAGAAATAATTACGATTATAATAAGTCTATTTACTTGGTAAACCAGCAGCCTCATTTGGACAACGGCTTTTTGTTATTGACAAAAGGGGAGGGGTTAGTTTCACCAATCTCGGTACTTTATTATGAAACATATAAAGATGAGGCTGACCTTACTGAAAAGCTTTCAGTAAACCGAGAGAAAATCCAATGTGTGGTAAGTAAAGAAGGAAGTGTTGCAGAGAGTTTGCCGTTTGGAGAGGCCCAGTGCCCGGGATTGGAGGAATATGCCGACAATGTGGATACCATGGCCTTTTTGATTGAACTGAAATGAAGCAGGGGTTAAGACTCTCATTTCCGACCCCTTTTGAAATTGCCCTTTTGCTGACAGCTTTCTGTCTGGCTGGGGCAATTTTGTTTACTAGGCCTGCCACGGTGGGCGTGGCTACTTACACTATGGAAGTGTTGGGCTTTTGGAAAATGGGGTTTTGGGAGCTGTTGGAGTTTACGCTTCAGATGGTTTTGATTTTGGTTTTCGGCCATGCCTTGGCTATTTCTCCAGTAGTAGACAAGGGCTTGGTCGCTATGGCTAAGTATGCAAAAGATAATATTACCGCAGTTCTTTTGACTGCAGGGATCACGCTTTTGGCAGGTTATATTAATTGGGGTTTTGGGTTGATTTTGGGAGCATTGTTTGCGCGAAAAATAGGAGAGCACAGTCAGGCAAACCAAATTCCTATCAACTATCCTTTAGTTGCCGCCGCAGGATATGTAGGTATGTTGGTTTGGCATGGTGGGTTTTCAGGTTCGGCCCCCTTGAAAGTAGCGGAGCCAAACCATTTCTTAATTGATAAGATCGGGGTAATAGGAGTGGGAGAGACTTTGCTGAGTCCATTCAATTTTACCATTAATGCAGTGTTGGTTTTAGCCATCCTTTTGACATTCTATTTTTTGGCTAAAAGCAAAAAGACAACCACGACTCTCCCCGAACGGTCGGAAGTTTCAATTCTTGAGAAACCCAAGAATTACCTCGGCCTAATAGTGGGCTTGGTGATACTGGGGTTGAGCTTGGTGGATTTTTTCAGTATTCCGCACGAAGGGCTGGGATTCATCACCCTTAATTTCGTTAACTTTTTCTTATTGGGGATCGGCCTATGCCTGCATAGGGATCTGAACCATTACGTAAAGGCCATACAAAATGCGCTTGGCGGGGCCACGGGGATAATATTGCAATTCCCTTTTTATGCTGGGATTTTAGGGATATTGAAGTATTCAGGACTTCTGGTGTTGGTAGCGGCTTTCTTTGGTGAGAATTCTTCCGCATCAACATTTCCGGTTTGGACTTTTTTCAGCGCGGCACTTATCAATTTGTTTGTACCCTCCGGGGGAGGTCAATGGGCGGTGCAGGGACCTGTGGTGATGGAAGCGGCAAAGACTTTTGGACTTTCTTATGCTAAAGTTATCATGGCTTTGGCTTACGGGGATCAATTGTCCAACATGTTGCAACCGTTTTGGGCATTGCCGCTGTTGGCCATTACGGGAGTTTCGGCTAAGGAAGTAATCCGATATACCGCAGTAGTGTTCCTAGTGGCCGCGATAGTCTTAGGAGTAGGGGTTTACCTGATGTTTTGATCGGATTGGCGGTCTTTTATACATTTTCTAAATAAGAAAGGCAAGCATTTAATCCTTCAATTTTACCTCTATTTTTTTATCTTTGCCTGAGATTAATTTGAAACTAAATAAATTCTTTAAATAATTCATTTCAAAATGGCATTTGATATAGAAATGATCAAGGCAGTGTACGCAAAATTCCCAGAGCGTATAGAGGCTGCAAGAAAAGCGGTGGGTAAACCATTGACTTTAACTGAAAAGATTCTTTATGCCCACCTATCACAGGGGGAAGCTACAGGAGCATTCGAAAGAGGTGTATCTTATGTGGATTTCCAGCCTGATAGAGTAGCCATGCAGGATGCAACTGCTCAAATGGCTCTATTGCAGTTTATGCAAGCAGGAAGAGACCAGGTCGCTGTGCCTTCCACAGTTCATTGTGATCACTTGATCCAAGCTGAGGTTGGCGCCACAGCTGATTTGGACAAAGCTAAAGACAAGAACAAAGAGGTATATGATTTCCTTTCCTCTGTTTCCAATAAATACGGACTAGGCTTCTGGAAGCCAGGTGCAGGTATCATTCACCAGGTAGTGTTAGAAAACTATGCTTTCCCAGGTGGTATGATGATCGGGACCGATTCTCACACGCCAAATGCGGGCGGTCTTGGTATGGTAGCCATCGGTGTAGGTGGTGCTGATGCTTGTGACGTAATGGCGGGATTGGCATGGGAATTGAAATTTCCAAAGCTTATTGGAGTAAAACTTACAGGTAAACTTTCTGGATGGGCGTCGGCAAAGGATGTAATCTTGAAAGTAGCAGGTATTCTTACTGTTAAAGGTGGAACCGGTGCCGTAGTTGAATATTTCGGTGATGGTGCAAGAAACCTTTCTGCTACTGGTAAAGGTACGATTTGTAACATGGGTGCTGAAATCGGTGCTACTACTTCCATTTTTGGCTATGATGAGAAATCTGAAGCTTACCTAAGAGGTACCGACAGATCCGATGTGGCTGACCTTGCCAATGGCGTGAAAGAACATCTTACAGGTGATGTCGAGGTGTACAACAATCCTGAGCAGTATTTCGACCAGGTGATTGAAATCAACCTTTCTGAATTGGAGCCACACATCAATGGTCCATTTACTCCAGATTTGGCTTGGCCTATCAGTAAATTTGCTGAGGCGGTTAAGAAACATGACTGGCCAACAAAATTAGAGGTTGGTTTGATCGGTTCATGTACCAACTCTTCTTATGAGGATATTTCTCGCGCAGCTTCTTTGGCACAACAGGCCGTTGATAAGAATCTGAAAGCGAAATCTGAATATACAATTACCCCAGGTTCTGAGCAGGTAAGGTTTACTGTTGAGAGAGATGGTTTCCTAGATACTTTCGGTTCTATGGGCGGTGTGGTTTTGGCCAATGCTTGCGGACCGTGTATCGGACAGTGGGCTCGTCATGGTGCTGAGAAGAAGGAGAAAAACTCCATCATTACTTCTTTCAACCGTAACTTCGCCAAAAGAGCTGACGGTAACCCAAATACCCACTCATTTGTGGCTTCTCCGGAAATCGTAACGGCCATGGCTATCGCAGGTGATTTGACCTTCAACCCCTTGACGGATACTCTTACCAACGAAAATGGTGAGCAGGTGAGACTTGACGAGCCTACAGGTTTGGAGCTTCCAACCAAAGGTTTTGCGGTAGAAGATGCAGGTTACCAAGGTCCAGCTGAGGACGGAAGCAGGGTAAGTGTAATTGTGGATCCTCAGTCTGATAGACTTCAGCTGCTTGAGCCGTTCCAGCCTTGGGAAGGTACTGATTTGAAAGGCCTAAAGCTTTTGATAAAAGCAAAAGGAAAATGTACCACTGACCACATCTCTATGGCAGGTCCATGGTTGAGATTTAGAGGTCACTTGGATAACATTTCCAACAACATGCTTATCGGTGCGGTCAATGCGTACAATGACGAGACCAACACCGTGAAGAACCAGTTGACAGGTGAATATGGTGAAGTTCCGACCGTTCAGAGACATTATAAGCAACATAACATAGGTACTATAGTAGTCGGTGACGAAAACTATGGTGAAGGTTCTTCAAGAGAGCATGCTGCTATGGAGCCTAGATTCTTGGGGGTTAGAGCAATATTGGTGAAATCTTTTGCCAGAATCCACGAAACTAACCTTAAGAAGCAAGGAATGTTGGCTTTGACGTTTGCAAACCCAGCTGATTATGATTTGATCCAAGAGGATGACAACATTGATATCGTAGGTTTGGAGAGCTTTGCTCCTGGCAAATCTTTGACTGTGGTACTCAATCATGCTGATGGTTCTAAGAATGAGATTGAAGTATTGCACACTTACAATCAGGGCCAAATTGGTTGGTTTAAAGCTGGTTCTGCATTGAACTTGATTAAAGAGAAAAACGATTAAAGACGGAAGACGGAAGACGGAGGATCTCGGAGTAGGGAATGTTTCCAATAATGATAAAAAAAAAGCCGCCCAAATTGGGCGGCTTTTTTTGTGGTTATTCTGGTAAAATATACCTATACAACATTTAATTAGAGATTTGGAGATTAAAAGTGTGATAATCTTTGGAAACCGTATGGTAAAGGTCTAAAAATAAAATATGAGGTATGATTTGTTTATTTCAAATAATTGAGCAAATTTGTATGAAATACAAAATTCAGTTTTTGAACTACAAATAAACAGATGGAAAACAAAGGGATCCATTCTACTTTTAAAAAGATCATCGATGCCTCATCGGACTTGATCTTTATGGCAGATGGAGAAACACCTTTTACGATTTTTTATGGTAATGCGGCCTTTAAAGAAGCGGTAGGGTATAACCTTGAAAAGGAATCACTGCTTGGCTTAGGGGTAGATATCACCAGTTTTGAGAATAACGATAGGGTTACTTTTCAAGTAAATGAGCGCCTGTTTTCTTTTGATTTTGAAAGAAATAAGGGCTTGGGAGAGAATTATTTACTTTTCCATAAAGGCAAAAAATTAAGCAGCAGTCCCGAACCGATTAATACCTCTCCCTTACCGCTCTTTGAAAACAGCCTGGATATTTTTGGTATTGGAGAGGGAACTTCCTTTTATTGGGTGAGCAATTCTGTTACAAATTTGCTTGGTTACCTTCCTTCGGAATTTGCAAATACAAGCTTAATATTATTTGTTCATCCCGAGGACAGGGAAAGTTTCAGGGCTTCACTTCAAGAAGTGAAAGCTTTGAATAGTTCCACCTCATTCTCTTACAGATTTAAATCCAAATCCGGCGCTTATAAGTGGTTGCAATGGAATGTTTCTTATAAACAAGATAAGTTACATGCCGTGGGCCGTGATATCGATAATCTCAAGTCCCAACAACTTGCCTTGGATTCCCAAAACCAGCTGTTCAAAATGGGGGAGTTGGCAGCCAAGTTTGGAGTATGGGAAGTGGATTTGCTTACATACAGCACTTTCTGGAGCCAAGAAATTTTTGATATATACGAGTTTCCCACTGGTAATCGATATGATATTTTTGAGTGGATACAATTCTGCGTTCCTGAATGCAGGACTAAGCTTAAGTCAGCTTTTGGAGAATTACTTGAAAGCGGGAAATGTTTCGAAACCAAAGTTCAGATTTCCACCCAGGACAACAACTTCAAATGGGTCAAGATCATTGGTAAGGGGGAAACTGAGAATGGAATTTTGAAGAAAGCTTTTGGTACCCTACAGGATATTACGCAAGAGGAGCAGGTGATGGTCGATCTTGGCCTATTCAAAGAAATCTTCAACCTTACTCCTGATGCTGTACAGGTAGCTGATCTTGATGGGACCATTATTTTTCAGAATGAGGAAGCCAAGGAGAGAATTGCCAAAGAAGGTGGGGAGAAGAACTTGTTGAATCTGCGTGTGCTTGAGCCGGCATTTAGAAAGTCAGGGGCTTGGGAGAAGCATTTGGAGAACCTGAGAAAACAAAAATCCCTATTATCTCTTAGTGAGCATCCAACCAAGGGAAAGGAAAGTATTCCGGTGGAACTCAATACCAAGTTGGTAAAACTTGGAGGCAAAGAATATGTGCTGGCAATGTCAAGGGACATCTCCGACAGAATTATGCTAGAAGCCTCTTTGAAGGAGTCACACCAATTTTTGCAAAGAGTCACAGATCAAATGCCAGGTGTGCTTTATCAGTTGGTTTGCGGTGAAGATGGAAAACTCCAATTTCCTTATATCAGTAGCGGCATAAACAGAATATTTGGGATCAGTGAGGAAGAATTTGAGCAGCATGGTGGCTTTGAGGCTGTATTGAACAGGATACATCCTAAGGATGTGGAGGAATTTGTAGAAGGAATACTGCAATCAGCTCAAAATTTCAAGGCATGGCACGGTCAGTTTAGAATCTTATCCGAAAACGGAGAGAATTACAAATGGGTGCAGGCTAGCTCCATTCCCGAAAAGCTTTCCAATGGGGAAATTACCTGGTACGGTTATTTTACCGATATCACGGAAATTAAGCAGACAGAATCAAAACTCGAGCAGGCTAAGCTCGCAGCGGAGCAGGCAAGCAAAACCAAGTCTGAGTTTTTATCGATGATCAGTCATGAAATACGTACCCCATTGAATGCCATTTCTGGATCGGTTTATTCCCTTTTACAGGAGAATTTGCCAAATAGCGTAGAGTCCTCTCTGAAGACTATCAATTTTGCCACCGAGAATCTGATCACCATAATTAATGACCTATTAGATTTTCAGAAAATTGAGTTTGGTAAAATGAAGCTCATGCAATCACCATTCAAGGTGAAAAATCTGGTGGAAATGGTAGTTAATGGATTGAGTTATCATGCTAAAGATACGGGGAATGAGTTGAACATGAATTTCATAGGCAATATGGATTTTGATGTATTGGGTGATAAAGTGAGAATAGGACAAATCCTGAACAACTTGCTGACCAACGCTTTGAAATTTACCAAAAAAGGTAAAGTGGATGTGAATGTTGCTTTTGGTGGGTTTCGAGATGGGTTTGCCGATTTCAATTTTGAGGTGGTTGATACAGGTGTGGGGATTCCCGAAGAGTTTCATTCTAAAATATTCGATGATTTTGAGCAAGTAAACAGTTCTTTCAGCCGCAAATATGGAGGGACCGGTTTGGGGCTTTCCATTACCAAAAAGCTGTTGGATAAAATGGGCAGTCGAATCCAGTTGGATTCGAAAGTTGGGGAAGGCAGTCGCTTTTATTTTGTGTTGAGTTTACCCCTGGCTGATAAAGAAGAGAATTTAACAGACAACAATATGGACAAGATAAGCGAATACAACCAAGACACCCCAACCGAGACGTTGGAAATATTGGTAGCGGAAGACAATGAGGTAAATGCTTTAGTTTTGGGTAAGATTATCAAAAAATGGGGCTATCAGTTTGACCGTGTGAGCAATGGATTGGAGGCAGTGGATGCGGTAGGGAAGAAGAAGTATGATATTGTGTTGATGGACATACAAATGCCTGTTATGAACGGGTTTCTTGCCACAGAAACAATCAAATCTATTTCTAATGTGCCTGTGATTGCCTTGACAGCAGCCAACCGAGCCGAAATCCAAGACCAGATTGCCATGAATGGTTTTGATGGATTTGTGTCCAAACCAATTAATGCGAAAGTATTATTGACAGAAATCAAACATCTTATTCGGGTTAATTAAGTTCCTTTGCTTTTTCTAAATAATCTGCGGTCAATGGTATCGAGGGATCCTTCTGTTTGACCTCTTCTAGATATTGTAGGGCTTGGGTTTTTTGGCCTGCGTAGAAATAATAGATTCCCTTGTTTCTTAAAGCATAAAGGTTTCTAGGGTTTTGCTTGAGGCTAAAGTTGATGTCTTCAAGACCTTTTTCCAATTCACCTGTTTTAATTCGATACAATCCTCTGTTGTTGTAGAAGTACGGTTGTCTTGAATTAAGTGAAATGGCTTTTTCTACAGATTCCAGGGCCTTTTCGTATTCCCCACGTTCAAATTCGATCATGGATTGAAGGTTGAAAATATTGGACTCTTTTGGCGCAAGGCTAAGGGCACTTTGCAGGTCCATTTCTGCAAGATCATAATTGTCCAGATAAAAATATATGGTAGCCCTATTAACCAACAGATCTGGGTTTTCTGGGTTGAGTCCGAGAGCGGTTTCAAAATCATTTAATGCTTCTTCATGTCGTTTTACGGCTTCGTTAGCCAGTCCCCGCAAAAAATAGCCTCTGCTTTCGTTTTTTTCAGCCTTAATCAATCTGTTGGCGTCTTCCAAAGATTTATAATATTCTCCTTGATCCAGGTAGGCAAGGCCTCTTTGGTGAATGGCGTCAGTATAACTGGGATTGGCCCGGATGGCGTTAGAGAAATCCTGAATTGCAGCGGTTAGGTTTGCTGTTTTATAATTGGCAATTCCCCGATTGTAATGGGCTTCGGCGAAATCGTTGTCTATTTTCAAGGCCTCATCGTAGAATCGAATAGCCCCAGTATAGTCGTTTTCTTGTATCTGATTGTTTCCTTTGAGTAAAAATCTACCCTTTTTGTCCTCTGGACTGTCACAGGCTGAAATTGATAAGACTAAAGTGAAAAGAAATGTCAGTGGGAAATTAAATCTCATAAGGTTACCTAATTTGCGATTTACTGCAAAGTTAAGAAATGGTTTCCAATGGTCCTGACAAATTTACAATTTGACATAAGAGTGTGGAATAGTTTTTGGGTTATATGCTATGTTTTTAATCATAAACACTAAATATAACCACTATGGCCAATTTGAAATTAAAAGGAACTTGGAATGAGCTTAAGGGAAAGTTGAAACAAACATATGGAGACTTGACCGATGACGATTTGACTTATGTAGAGGGAAAAGAGGATGAGCTTTTGGGCAGGCTTCAGAAAAAAACTGGGGAGACCAAAGAAAATCTCAAAAAGACCCTTTTTGACGAGTAGCATTCCCAAGCCGGTTTATCCGGCTTTTTTTGTACCTTTAACTTTCGAGTAAAACTATTTAGAATGAAGATATTGCATAACCCCCGCTGTGGCAAAAGCAGAGAAGCGTTGAAGATACTGGAGGAGAATAATGTCAAGCTAGAAGTGGTGAAGTATTTGGAATCACCATTAAGTGAAGAGGAGTTAAAGTCACTTGTGAGTAAGCTAGGGGTGGAGCCTATTGAGCTTGTAAGGACGAATGAAAAAGTGTGGAAGGAGAATTTTAAAGGAAAAGACCTTTCTTCAAATGAGATTATTAAAGCCATGGCTGACAATCCAATTTTGATAGAAAGGCCGGTAGTCATAAATGGAGATAAGGCGGTAATCGGGAGACCTCCCGAAAATGTGAAATCCTTAATCTAATTAGCCCTCTTTTTGAGGGATTTTTTTTCGGTAATATTATCCATTTGATCGTATTTAAGTGTATTCAGAAAGGAAAAAGTGGATTGTTCTTTCGGTTGCGGTAAGCATTCTATTGCTTATAGTGAAATTCTATGCCTATTATTTGACTAACTCCACAGCTATTCTGACAGATGCATTAGAGAGCATAGTAAATGTTATAGCTTCAGGATTCGCCTTTTACAGCATTTACCTATCTGCTCAGCCCAAAGATGATAACCATCCTTACGGCCATGGAAAGATAGAGTTTTTCAGTGCTGGAATTGAGGGTACCCTCATAATGTTGGCTGGAATTTTTATTATTTATAGGGCTGTTTATGGTTTTTTTATTATCGAACAGCTTGAGAGTCTTCCTGCCGGTATGTTCCTAGTCGGGGTAAGTGGTTTGATTAATGGGTTTGTAGGAACGGTGCTTTTTAAGAAAGGTAAAACACTGCATAGTCTGACATTGGAAGCTGATGGGCGCCATTTGCAGACAGATGCTGTAAGCAGTTTGGTGCTTTTGGTAGGGGTGGGGGTAATCTACTGGACAGGAATATATGTCTTGGATAGTGTGTTTTCCCTATTTTTTGCTGTCTACATTATTTACAATGGATATTTATTAGTTAGGAAGTCAGTGGCTGGCTTGATGGATGAGACCAATCCCATCGCCATGGCTGATGCTGTAAAAGTGCTAAATCTAAGCCGGAAAAATAACTGGATAGACATTCATAATATGCGTGTACAACAGTATGGGCCAGATAAACATATCGACCTTCATTTAACGTTGCCTTATTATTATGACCTAAAAAAAGTCCATGACGAGGTGGAGGAAGTTGAGGATGTACTGAAGGATGATCTTCCAGGTTATATTGAAGTATTTGTCCATGTGGACCCATGTGTTCCCTTTAAATGTTGTCACTATTGCCAAATTGCTGACTGCAAGGTTCGAGAACATGAAATGGTCAAAAGAGTAAGATGGAATGCTGTAAACATGGCCAAAAATCAGAAGCATTACCACGATCTGTCGAAGCGTTAAAAAAGTTTAAATTTTATACTTAAGGTATTGAAAATTAAATTTTTACCCCTTCAACTCAGATTTCTTTGAAATGTTCTTGTCCAGTCTTGCTTGTTATTTTTTAACTATTGACAAATTCAGCTGTTTTTGTTATATTTAATATTAAAAATACCCAATATCATTGAAATGATTTGGAAGGTTAGGATGAAATCATAAAGATATTTTGTTTTTGATGACTAAAATTATTGATTTTAAACCTGAATTAATGTATCTTGCATTAAAATAAGTAACCGGTCTAAGGATCCATAAAACGTTAAAGGTCATGAACGAGGAAAAGCAATTCAAGGTATTTATAGCTTTGTCCGCAATTATTTGGGCTATTATCATCGGCTTTATAATTGTGATCTAACAAGCTATCGATTTGTTCACTTGTACTGTCGCCATGCAGTTCACAAATTAAACTTTTTGATATGGTTGAAAATTACACACAGGAAAGGATGCTTTTGCATCCTTTCTCTTTTTTTAGCGATATTGAAAAAAATCACCCATTTTTTTATACTAAAATCGGGGTAAAAAGCGTTTAAAAGGCTTTTTGATAAATTAAACGGCTTAAAAGTGTATTTTGTACCTATAAAAGTTGATTTTAAACAATCTTTATTGTACCTTGCATTCATATTAAGAAATCAACTAACAACAAACTATAATATCATGAACGAGGACAAAAAATTCAAGGTGTTTTTAACCTTATCAGCAATTGCCTGGGCCGTAATTATCGGATTCATCGTAGTAGTTTAATTTTCAAACCTTTATTTTTTACGTATGGTATAAAAATTTTACTCAGAACAAGATAAAAGGGGATGATCATTCATCCCCTTTTATTTTTTATACTAACCCAGCTCTCCTTAATAAGGCATCAGGTTTGGGCTCTCTGCCTCTAAACTGCTTATACAAATCTAGAGGGTGTCTACTTCCTCCTTTAGAAAGGATGTTTTCCTGGAAAGACTTGGCCACTTCGTTATTGAAGATACCTTTTTCCTGGAAAAGCTCAAAAGCATCTGCATCTAAGACCTCAGCCCATTTGTAGCTGTAGTATCCTGCCGCATACCCCCCTTGGAAAATGTGGGAGAAGGAGGTACTCATCAGTGTACTTTCCACAGGTTGCAGCAGCTCTGTTTGGCTCATAGCCTGTTTTTCAAAGCTTGGGATATCAGTAATCTCATTCGGATTAGTGCTGTGATAAGCCATATCCAAAAGCCCGAAGCTAATTTGACGAATAGTCTGATAGCCTTGATGAAAATTACTGGAAGCCTTAATTTTTTCAATCAGTTCCTCCGGTATTCTTTCTCCTGTTTCATAATGCTTGGCAAATAGATCCAAACATTCCTTCTCATAACACCAGTTTTCGAAAATTTGGGAAGGAAGCTCTACAAAGTCCCAATATACGCTTGTGCCTGAAAGAGACTCATACTTGGTGTCGGCTAACATACCATGCAGGGCGTGACCAAATTCGTGAAAAAGAGTTGTCACCTCGTTAAAGGTGAGTAAGGATGGTTTGGTCTTAGTAGGCTTTGTGAAGTTGCATACAATACTTACATGAGGACGTTGATTCTTCCCAGCTTTAACTTTCTGTCCCCTATAACTTGTCATCCAAGCTCCATTTCTTTTTCCCGCACGGGGGAAGAAGTCTGCATAGAATACCGCCATATGGTTGCCCTTGCCATCTAAAACTTCATAAGCGGTCACATCAGGGTGGTAAACCTGAATATCTTTATTTTCTCTGAAAGTGATACCGAAGAGCTTTTCTGCTGTGGTGAAAACTCCCTTAACTGTACTTTTGAGTTCAAAATACGGTCTTAATAATTCATCATCAACTGCATATTTTTCCTTCTTGAGCTTTTCTGCATAGTATGCAAAGTCCCATTTTTCCAATTTATCTAACCCGTCAAGTTTTTTAGCGAATTCTGTCAACTCTGCTACTTCTCTTTCTGCAAATGGTTTGGCTTTGACCATAAGTTCATTTAGGAAATTCAGCACGCTTTCTGGACTTTTTGCCATCCTCTCTTCCAGTACAAAGCTGGCGTATTTGTCATAGCCTAAAAGCTTTATCCGGTCATTTTTAAGTTTCAAAAGCTGCTTGATAATCTCTTTGTTGTCCAGATCGTCGCCTTTGGAGGCTTTGGTGTTATAGGCGATAAACAGTTCTTTTCTCAATTCCCTGTTTTTTGCATAAGTCATGAAGGGCACGTAGCTCGGAAAGGAAAGGTCAAATACCCATTTGCCATCGTGTCCCTTTTCGCTTGCCGTATGCGCTGAAGCTTCCTTTATGGAGTCGGGCAGTCCCTCAAGTTGGGCTTCTTGATCGATTACCATTTCATACTTATTGGTCTCTGCTAATACATTTTCACCAAACTGTAGGCTAAGCTGGGACAGTTCTTTGTCTATTTCCCTAAGTTTAGTTTTATCCTCTTCGTTGAGGTTTGCCCCGTTTCTTATAAATGATTTATAAGTTTTAGTCAATAGCATTTCCTGCTCTTCATCGAGAGAGAGCTCACTCTTCTTACTATATACAGCATTAACCTTTTCAAAAAGGTCTTTGTCCAAAAGGATGTCGTTGCTGTGAGCTGTTAGGAGTGGGGAGATTTCTCTGGCTAATTTCTGGATCTCATCGTTGGTTTCGGCTGAATTAAGATTGAAAAAGATGGAGGCGACTACGCTAAGTTTTTCGCCTGCGTTGTCCATGGCCTCAATGGTGTTTTCAAAAGTAGGAGTGGGGTTGGCTTTTATTTTTTCCACTTCCTTTTTAGAAAGCTTTATAGCTTCTTCAATAGCCGGCAAAAAATCCTCAGTTTTAATTTTCTCAAAAGGTGGTGTTTGAAAAGGAGTATTAAATTCTTCCAATAATGGATTCATATATAGTTGATTATTTGGTTTCTGGTTTTAGGCTTGCCGCTTTTTCCTGCCACTGCTGGTCTTTATTATTTCATCAAAATAAATGACCTGAAGAAGCGGTTTGTTTTCTATTTGTAAAAATACAAAACTCTGGACAAAGCAGGGTGTTTTCGAGATAGTATAAAAAGTGAATTAAAAGAGCACTATTTAAAAAAAAACTGCTCCAGTTTTTTTGGAGCAGCTTTTCTATTTTATCTTCTCAAGGGTTTTGGAAATACAGCGAGGCTTTCATTGCCCTTATCATCCACTGCCTGTACGGCAAAGAAATAATTGTCTTTGGAATAGGGAACGGTCAATTCAAGGTCTTCGGTGTAGAATTTTTTCTCCCACATTGATTGATCGGTTTCCCTCATGAGTACATAGTATCCCTTCGGACTGCCTGTTTCAGGTTTCTCCCATTTCAATGTGCTGGTGTTTACTAATCTACTTACATCTATGCCCACATTTTTTGGAGCAGCAGGTGCAGTGGCCAAGCTTGCCAAAGTGGCTAAATTTACAGCAGTGATTTTTCTCAGGTATTCATAATCTACCAACTCGGGCAGGTCACCGTACTGTTGACCATCTTCCTCACGAACGTCCTGGTGATGGTAGTGGTAGTTTTCGTTGAATTCGGTCATTCTGATGGCAGTGAAACCTTCTCTTGCAAACGGAGTATGGTCACCACCTCTCAAAAATCGGTCGTTTCTGTAGATAAGTTTTACTTCTAATTGATCTACGTATCTATCCCCGATTTCTTTTATATACCTGGCCAATTGACGGGATTTGCTGTCATTTTCACCATTAGTATACCTTCTCATGGCAGCCATTTCCTCAGATTCCAAAAGAGGAATGCCCTCACTGAAAACCCTAACCCTGGTGTTATCCTTGATATGGGTTTCACTGGAATAGCTATTGCCTACCATATCATTGTTGAGCATTGCCACAAGGTTCCATCCTTCATCTTGGGCTTTCTTGGCCATGTGGGTGGCTCCGATCAGTCCCTGTTCTTCTCCGCTCACTGCCATGAAAATGATAGTTGCTGGGAACTCCATTTTGCTCAGTATTCTTGCAGTTTCGATAACAGCAGCTACACCTGAACCGTCATCATTCGCCCCGGGGGCATCAATCTCGGCATCCATTACGTCAGACGCCCGGCTGTCCAAGTGGCCACTTATCAGAAATACACGGTCGTCATTAGGATCGGTTCCTTTAAGAGTGGCTACCACATTGCCAATTTCGGAAGTCTCTGGAATTCTTCTTCCATCACCTTCTACCGTGAACATATCTATTTCAGAGGAAAGCCTTCCACCTGCATCTGCTTCAAATGATTTAAATTTTTCAAGTACATAGTTCTGCGAAGGGACGATGCCGCGGTCATCTCCTTGTGTTCCGCTCAGAGTGTGCCGAGTTCCAAAACCCACCAAGTCCCTGACGTATTGTTCAAGATTTTCTGCCTTCACATCTTCGACCATTTTTTCAATTTCTGGATTTCGGTTGATCATTCGGGTTTGGGCCGAAAGGTCCAAGGCCAAAAGAAATAAGGCGAGCGCAATTATTTGCTTCATAATTTCAATAATTAGTTAGGAATAAAGTCTAAATTTAACCTTTTGATCTTCTCATGAAAGTTTTCTTATATGAATGAGCGCATAAAGCCCAAAGAAGGTGAATATGATATTTACTTTGATCGCTACCTCAGACTACTTCCTGAGGGAACTGTACTGATGGACCTCATGGTAAAACAGATGGAAATAGTGGATGAGGAATTTATGGAAATGGATGAGAAATGGCTGAGGACTCCTTATCAGGAAGGTAAGTGGTCACCAAAAGAAATGCTACTCCATATCACCGATACCGAGCGGGTGATGAGCTATCGGGCCCTTTGTATCGGAAGAGGAGACCTGCAACCTTTGCCGGGGTTTTCGGAGGATGATTACGCTAGGTATTCCCATGGCAACGTGCTTTCTATCGACTATTTGGTAGAGGATTTCAAACAGGCAAGAAAATCCTTGCTACTTTTGGGACACAGTTTTTCTGAGGAAGACTGGCAACGCGTCGGGTCAGCTAATGGTAAGGCAATTTCCCCGAGGGCTATTGTCAATATTCTAGTTGGCCATTTCATCCATCACATCAATATTTTGAAAGAAAGATACCGATAGACATGTTCGAATATAATCCGGAAAAACATTATCCAAAGGAAACGGAAAGTAGGGTAGTTATCAGATTCCAAGATTGTGACCCACTTCAGCATCTTAACAATGCCAAATATTTCGACTATTTCTTCAACGCCAGGGAGGATCAGGTTCCTAAGCTTTATGGTGTTGAGATGATCGATTTCATTAAAAAATATAAAGCAGCGTGGGTGGTCTACAATCATAACATCAGCTATGTGCGACCAGCTAAAGTAGGAGAGTGGGTTCGAATCATGACCAGAATTCTATGGTATGACCACAATACGGTGCTAGTGGAGTATTACATGACCGATGATTCCAGAAAGGAGTTAAAAACTGTTCTTTGGACCACCTTGAAATATGTAACAATTAAAGAAGGAAAGCTGACAAGTCATGACGGAGCTGTTGTGGATTATCTAAAGGCTACTTCCGAAAATCTGGACATCTCAGAAATGGAACTGAAGCAAAGAGTGAAAGCTATTAAGCAAAAGCTTCAGCAATAGAAGATTATCTCAACCGAATATTCATTAACATGTCTTCCGACTCCACGGGCTGTTGGTCGTACACTAGCGTCCAACCCATGGAGTTGGTGAGGATGTAGATCTTTTGAAGTTCAGAAATAAGATTTTGGTGGGCCCGTTTTTTAAGATCGCTTTTGTCGATTTTCTCATTAATGACATCATCGACTGCTCGCCTTATTTTATTTAAATCATCTGCTTTTAGGGGGTTCCAGTAGTCTTGAGTGACATCATAATACTCTAAATCAGGGTAAATATGTATATTGGCCTCAGGAATGTAATCAAGGTAGACGATTCGATTTTCCTCGTCGACCTGAGTCTGCAACTTACTCAAATCATATTCTACCGTAACTTTTGCATTTACCACTACCAGAACCTTCTTATTGGCCGGAAAGATTCTGAAAAAATTCTGTCTGGTATTTTTGTAGTCCATAACCTGGCTATAATGACCTTCAACGACAATTAGTTTTCCTACATTTTTGATCTGCTCTTGGATCATGGAGGAGTTGATTTCCGTTTGTTCTTGTTTCTCATTTTTATTGATGAAAAATAAAACTCCAAAACCAATTATTAAGGTGACAACAATTCCGAGTAGAAATCTAATCATTTGCTTGGGGGAAATAAGCCAGGTATTAATACTTTATATTTTAAACTAATGTTTTTCCAAAAAGGAAAATTCAAAGTTAACAAAATTTAGGACAGTGGCTTTTACTACTTTTTTGAGATCGGCCTCACTCTCGGTACCCACAACTCCGATCACTTTTGCCCCTGATTTTGACCTGCTTCGATTCCTGAGAAACTATCTTCAAAAACCACACATTCTTCTGGTTGGAGATCCAATGCCTGTATGGTTTTAGTGTAAATTTCGGGGTGGGGCTTGCCGTGGGTGACAAATGTTTCATCCAAAATCGTGTCGAAATAGTTTTTAAGGCCCAGTTTCGAAAGTGTGAATTCCACATTTGGAGGATATGCAGCGGTGGCCACAGCGGTTTTGTAACCTTTTACTTTAAGAAGTTTTAGAAACTCGGTTAAACCTTCGGTTTCATGGATAGTTGAAAGAATAAGGCTTCTGTAAAGACTTTCTTTTTCCTCTTTAAGAACTTCAGTTTGTATATGGGTGATTTCTGGGAAAAGGTATCTCAATGCCTGACCAGTAGTTCTACCATTGAAGTGAGCCGAAAATTCAGCATCTGTTACTGTTCTGTTGTGATTTTTAAGAAATTGCTTCCAGGCAGCAACATGATATTGGTGGTTGTCGAGAATGACCCCATCCATGTCAAAAATGACCCCTTTGATACTCATGATCCAAATTAATTTTTTAAAAATTATATAATTCTACTATATTACAAAGTCAATTGTTTAATTCATACTGTTGAAATGAATAATATTCTGTTTTGTAATTAATAAACCCGAAATATAATGAATAATTTGCCTAGGACTATTTTTAATGAGGAACATGACATGTTCCGTCAATCATTGAGAGACTTTATTGCCAAAGAGATCACACCCAATAATTTGGATTGGGAAAATAACAAAATGGTTTCAAGGGAATCTTGGCTGAAACTTGGAGAAAACGGATTTCTTTGCCTCCAAGCCCCTGAGGAGTATGGGGGGTTGAATATCCAGGATTTCAGATACAATGCAATTTTTACAGAAGAGCTAGGCCTTAGTGGTTGTGCCGGACCAGCGATTGGTTACCCACTACACAGTGATATTGTATTCCCATATATTTTGCATTATGCCACCGAGGAAGCCAAGGCTAAGTACGTTCCAAAAATGGTTTCGGGAGAATATATATCAGCAGTTGCCATGACAGAGCCAGGTGCTGGTAGTGACCTTCAAAATATACGTGCGACAGCAGAAGATAAAGGAGATCATTATTTAATTAATGGTTCTAAGACATTCATTACCAACGGTTATTTGGCTGATGTGGTGGTAGTGGCAGCTAAGACAGACCCTACTTTGGGTGCAAAAGGAATAAGTCTTTTTATAGTTGATAAGGATATGAAGGGCTTTACTAAAGGCGTTCCGTTTGAGAAGGTCGGTTTGCATGCTCAGGATACCTGTGAGCTGTTTTTTGAAGATGTAAAGGTTCCGAAGGAAAATCTTATGGGCAAGCCTGGTGAAGGTTTTAAATACCTCATGACGGAGCTGGCTCAAGAAAGATTAATAGTAGCACTGGCCGCTCTTTCTTTAGCTGAATTCACCTTAAAGTCGACTATAGATTATGTGAAAAGCCGTCCAGCTTTTGGCAAAACCGTTGCTGATTTCCAGAACACGAGGTTTAAGCTTGCCGAGATGGCAGCCAAACTTGAGCAAGCAAGGATTTATTGTGACCAGTTGGTGATTTTGCACAATGACCGTAAAGTGGATGCGGCTATGTCCTCTGCGGCAAAAATGATGATGACGGACCTGCAGTGTCAAGTTGCCGATGAGTGTGTGCAACTACATGGTGGATACGGTTATATGTGGGAGTATCCTGTTGCCAGGGCGTATGCAGATGCCAGAGTACAACGAATTTATGCAGGTACCAATGAGATAATGAAAGAACTGATTGCCAGAAAAATACTAGCATAACTGAAAATATCATAGAGTGTTTCGAAACCACTTTTCTGTAGTAGGAAAAGTGGTTTTCTTTTTTTTAACACAAGTTTTATTTTATATTAGTATAAAATAATAAAACCGATCTTAGATTACGTAAATCCAAATAACTATTAATATGCAAGATTTCCCATGGTTTAAGCAGTACCCACCCTCGGTGGCCAAAGAAGTTGACGTAAATGCTTACAACAGTTTAGTAGACCTTTTTGAAGAAAGTGTCAAAAAATATGGAAATGGAATTGCCTATGAATGCATGGGTAAAAAGCTCACTTTTAAGGAGGTAGACGAGCTTTCCAAGAACTTTGCGGCTTACCTGCAAAATGAGCTGAAAATGAAAAAGGGGGACAGGCTCGCTATTCAGATGCCCAACTTGTTGCAGTACCCGATTGTGATGTTTGGAGCTCTACGAGCAGGGATGATTGTTGTAAATACCAATCCGCTTTATACTCCAAGCGAAATGAAGCATCAGTTTAATGATGCTCAAGTGGATACCATTGTGATTTTAGCAAATTTTGCTGCCAACTTGGAAAAAATCAGAAACGAAATTAAAGCTAAGCATATCATAGTTTCCCAAATTGGAGACATGCTAGGCAGTCTAAAAGGGGGAATTGTCAACCTTGTGGTGAAGCATATCAAGAAAATGGTCCCTCCATATCAATTAGATGGAGCCTTAAAACTAAAAGATGTACTGAGCAAAGGTTCCTCTCTATCCTTCCGTCATGAGGAAATGGTAGCCAGCGATGCGGCTTTTCTTCAGTACACCGGTGGAACTACTGGGGTATCGAAAGGGGCTGAATTGACCCATGCCAACATCATTGCCAATATGCAGCAGATTTCTGCTTGGATGACTCCTAAACTGAAAGAAAACAGGGAAACGGTCATCACCGCCCTTCCTCTCTACCATATTTTCGCTTTGACGGTTAACTGTTTGGCGATGCTGAAAATCGGAGCGCACAACGTTTTGATTACTAATCCACGAGACATGCCTGCTTTTATCAAAGAAATGAGCAAGCATAAATTCAGCGTCATTACTGGTGTAAATACTCTGTATAATGGGCTGTTGAATCAAGAGGCTTTCCGGAATTTGGACTTCAGTTCATTGAGAGTTGCAGTGGGGGGAGGAATGGCCGTGCAAAAGGCTGTTGCTGAAAAATGGAAGAAGGTGACAGGGGTGCCAATTGCCGAAGGCTACGGGCTTACGGAAACTTCACCTGTGGCAACTTGTAATCCCATCGACGGTACTGAGCGGATTGGGTACATAGGTGTGCCACTTCCAAATACGGAAATCAAAGCCATAGATGAGGAAGGAAACGAAGTGGCGACTGGCGAGAAAGGAGAACTTTGTATAAAGGGTCCCCAGGTAATGCGTCGCTACTGGAATAAACCCGAGGAAACCAAAGAGGTTTTTGAAGGGGAGTGGTTCAAAACCGGTGATATTGGCATAATTGAAGCCGATGGATTCGTGAAAATCGTGGACAGAAAGAAGGAGATGATTCTTGTTTCGGGCTTCAATGTATATCCAAATGAAGTGGAAGATGTGATTTCCGCCCATGACAAGGTATTGGAAGTGGGGGTGATAGGAATTGCAGATGAAAAATCAACTGAAAAAGTGGTAGCTTATGTGGTTCCAAAAGATAATGGACTCACTGATAAGGAAGTTATTGCCCATTCTAAGCAGCACTTGACAAATTACAAGGTCCCTAAAGAGGTTTATTTTGTAAATGAATTACCGAAATCAAATGTAGGTAAGATTTTACGAAGAAAAATAAAAGAAATGCACAAAGGAAAAGCCTAATAAAAAAAGCCCCAATTAAGGGGCTTTTTTTATTACCTGTTTTACTTCAAGTGCCTGGTTAAAATGTCTGTCCTCATGGGCAACCATAATGTCAAATGCCCTGTCTAAAGTATAAGGTAACATCTTATTTATAGGCGAGTTGATCACGATATTTTTATCGAAATAAGGTGCCATTTTGGTAATCCAGCTTTTCAATTCCTGTTGGTGCTTGGTGAATTTTTGGACAATATCTTGATGAGTGCCACCAATTTTTGGCTCCCAAGAAGTAAACGTTTTGATTTTTTTCTTTCGACCTTCTGAAACCGATTTGTAGATAAGGTTACCGATTAGGTTGTAAATAAATTTAAAATTACCTGACCAAGGTTTTCGGTATTTGGCATCCTTCACTTCCTGGAAAATGGGGAAATAGGAGGAATTGACTTGGATCAAATGCTGAATGTTTTCTCCTATGGACCAAACCTCGGGGGAAGGCTTCCAGTAAATTTCCTCCAGACTCATCTGTCCGAATTCTCGTTCAAATTCTGCTGTTATTCTATCAATTTCCGATACCCATTCCGTTCCTTTTTGGCTCATTTTGCTATTTGTTAATTTTAGTTATAAAGTTACAAATTTAGCTTTAGAATTCTAAGGCAGACAATTGCTGTCAGTGACTTAAAAAACTCGGTGAAAGTGAAATGATTAATAGGCGCTTGGCGTTACCTTCGGAGATGGTTTTTGCGATTGTAGATATTGAGACAACAGGTGGGACCGCTCAGAGAGGTGGTATTACGGAAGTAGCCGTGATAGTGCATGACGGCAAACAGATTTTGGATACCTTTCAAACTTTGGTAAACCCGCAGAGATTTGTACCTGGATTTATTACAGGACTTACAGGCATTGATAATGAGATGGTTCAGGATGCACCCACTTTTGCAGAAATAGCGGAGGAACTTTATAGTTTGCTTGAAGACAAGGTTTTTGTAGCCCACAATGTTAATTTCGATTATAATTTCCTTCATTATGAGTTTGGGAAGGTTGGTTTGACCTTTCGAAGACCTAAGCTATGCACTGTTAGACTAAGCAGGAAGGCATTTCCTGGGCATACCTCATATAGTCTGGGTAGACTCTGTGAATCGAGAGGTATAAGGATCAAGGACAGGCACCGCGCTTATGGCGATGCCGCGGCTACTGCGATCCTGTTTGAACAAATATTTGCCTTGGATAGCAGTATCATCGACAGCTCGTTGAAAAGAAATTCTGGTGAGGCATTTCTACCTCCTCATATCAATAAAGAGAAATTTGATGGTCTTCCGCAACGACCTGGGGTATATTATTTTTTCAATAAATCAAATGAAGTGGTATATGTTGGGAAAGCTATTAATATCCAAAGCAGGTTTAAAGGGCACTTTACTGGAAAAAGTCGAAATGACCTGAAAAGTGAAATCCATGATGTAAGCTACACTGAAACGGGGAGCGAGTTTTTAGCTTTGCTCTTGGAGGCGTTGGAAATTAAACGCTTGTGGCCAAAGTATAATCGGGCGCAGAAATGGCCTAGCCAATCATGGGGGATTTATAAATATGAGGATGGAAATGGCTACTTGCGATTTCAGGTAGGGAAAGTGCAGAAAGCAGTCAAACCCTTGATGACTTTTTTCTCTCATGCTGAGGCTTGGGCTGAAGTTCAAAATGGAGTTCGGACATTTGGTTTTTGCCCCAAACTTGCCGGAATCCAAAAATCACCTCAAGAATGTTATGATTATCCAATCGGCAAGTGCGAAGGGGCTTGCATTGGAAAAGAAATGCCTGATGCTTACAACTTGAGGATAAATAATTGGCTTAACCAATTTGGCTTGGAGTCCAAGCAACTCTTGATTAAATCAGCAGGTAGGACTTTGGATGAAAAGGCTGCTATACTTTTCGACAATGGTGTGTTAAAGGCCTATGGATTTATTGATCAAGATTTAGAAGTGCATCCGGAAGGCATCATGGATTACCTAACACCAGTAAAGCCGGTTTTGGAAACGGGGTTAATCCTTAGATCTTTTCTCAGTAGAGAAAAATTGGATATGACTCTAATTTAAACATAGACGCTCCGAATAGCTTTGGTGAACCTTTCCATCTCATTGGGCGTGCCTGTGCTGATGCGGCACCACTTCGAAAAAGGGGGAAATTCCCTACCTACCATCACACCTTCATCACGCATTTTTTGTAAAAATTGATCTATATGCATACCACTTTCAAAGAATACGAAGTTGGTGTGACTTTCCAAATATCTTAGATTGAGATCGTTTAAAGTTTGATAGATAGAGTCTTTGGCTTCTTTATTTTTGCGCAAGCTAAAGTCAAAAAACTCTTTATCATCCAAGGACTCCTTGGCTGCTTCCAAAGCAAGCACATTTGTGAATGCCACCACATTTTCCCGGATTTTATGGGCTAAATCGGGACGAGCCACTATATAGCCTATCCTCAACCCAGCAAGGCCGAAGACTTTAGAAAATGTCCTGCTCACAATTACATTTTCTCCTTCCTTCACCAATTTGACCATTGAAGGATAATTGGGCTCTTCAATAAATTCAAAATAAGCCTCATCTGAGAATACAGTGGTGTGTTTGGAGGTCTCCCTGCAAAATTTTTCAAATGCAGCTGCCGGCAATAAAGTACCAGTGGGGTTGTTAGGGTTGCAGAGGAAAACCATTTTGGTAGCTGGACTGATCCTCTTTTGCATTTCCGTAAGGTCATGCTGAAGGTTCTCATCTACATCCACCCAGTTGACGTCGGCTCCCCACATCTGGGCATAGCTCATCATTGCTAAAAAGGTAGGTTTGGAAGCTATTATTTCCCCACCGTTTCGGGTAAAGGTTATGCCGGCTACCTTAAGCGCCTCTGTCGAACCGCCTGTGATTACAATATGGTCCTTGGGCACTCCTTCTCTTTCGGCAAGTTTATCGAGAAGTTCATTTTGGTAGCTATAGGGGTATCGGCAACCGTCATCAAAGGATTTGAACATTCTGTCTCGGACTCTTTTTGATGGGCCGTAAGGATTCTCGTTAGAGCTTAGTCGGGCCAATTCATTAAGTGGTCTGGGGTTGAACTTAGAAATCTCCTCTGCGGAAAGTTGAGGAATGATGCCTAGTCCGGAAATGAAAGAAGCACCGCCTGTGAGGGCAGCGCTTCTTAACCATTGTCTTCTGTTAAATTTCATGATTAAGGATTTGACTATAATTTAGCAAAACCTAAGATCATCTCAAATCAAATCTACTCTTCTTTTTTGGCTCTCAATAAAGTCAAGACCTCATCGATTTCATTTTGGGCTTTTGTGATCAGGATTTTTATTTTCCTATAATCGAATTCCTCAAGTCCTTCAAGTTCCAATCCAATTTCAAATAGCCAATTAAGACCAGCTGAAGATGCTGTGCCCTTTAATTTGTGACCTGCGGAATTGATGTCAGAAAGATTTTGCAAGGATAAGCTTTCATTCAGCTCCACCTTTGCATTTTCAAGCTCTTTTATGGTAATGTCCATAAATGCTTGCATCAGGTCTGGATTGTTTTTAACATAACCCTCCAGTACTTTTATGTCAAAACGCTCACTATTCATGTCTTCTGTTTCTGTTACCTGTTCTGGTTCCTCTTTTTTGTCATTGCTTAGGGGCAACCACTTATGAAGAGCCATCTCCAAGGTCTCTTCGACCACGGGCTTGGCTATGAAGTCATCCATTCCTATATGTAGGCATTTTTCTTTTTCACCTTTCACATTACCTGCCGTAAGGGCAAGGATAGGGGTTCTATTTCCGGATTCTATTTTTCTTATAGCCTCGGTAACCTCATAGCCATTCATGATGGGCATCTGAATGTCCAAAATAATAAGGTCAGGGTGTTTGGTTTTAAAAAGTTCAAAAGCGATCTGTCCGTTTGGTGCTTCGAAAATGGTGGAATTAGGCAAAATTCTTTGAATTATAGTTTTAGCCAAGAACATGTTGATCTGATTATCTTCAGCTATCAACACATTGTACTTAGAATCAAAACTTGCATCTGTTGTACTTTCTTCTATTTCCTTTTGCTTTTTAAGTTCCGATTTATGAAGTTTTGAAAGTGAATTATAAAGATCATTCATCTTGATAGGCTTAACCAGTCTATTGGTTACGTGTAGTTCCTCACATTCTCGAATAACCCGCTCATCATCAGAGCTGCTGTAAAGCAAAATGATGGGCTGCTCATCTTCAATACTGCCAAAATTACTTCTGATTTTGCGGATAGTTTCCAATCCGTCCATATATGGCATATGGTAATCCATCAAGATAACATCAAAATCATTACTTTTTCCCATCATTTGTAATGCCTCATACCCACTTGACGCTTCTGTGATATCAATTCCTTTTAGCCTCAACATTTCATGGATAATTGTTCGGTTGTTGCCATTGTCATCCACAACCAACGCTTTTTTGATGTTTTCCACATCCATAAATTCGATACATTCCCCTTGGTCAGCTTGCACTTTAAGGTCAAAGTAAAATGTGCTTCCCTGGCCGTGTTCACTTTTGAGGTTTAACTGGCTGTTCATCAAACTCAGGAGTTGATTTGAAATTGCTAGCCCTAACCCAGTACCACCATATTTTTTGGTGGTAGAGCCATCTTCCTGAGAGAATGCCTCGAATATCTTCTCCTGCATTTCTCTTTTGATTCCTATACCAGTATCTCTCACCAGGAAGCGAAGAGTACATTCCTCCTCCTCATATTCAATAACTTCTATTTTGAGCTCTACTTCTCCGACTTCAGTGAATTTCACAGCATTGCTCAATAAGTTTATCAAAACCTGTCTGATCCTTACCTCATCGGTATGGATAAATCTCGGAACATCTAATGAAATGTTCAGAAGCATTTCTAAGTACTTGCTTTGGGCTTGATAGCTGATTATATCGGCTGTCTGGCTTGCCATTTCATACACATCAAAACGCTCTAAATCCAACTCAAGCTTGCCAGCTTCGATTTTGGAGAAATCCAAAATGTCATTTATAATACTCAATAGTGCGTTTGCAGAATTGTTTACTATACCGAGATATTGGGATTGGGTGGGGTCTAGGTTGGTCTTCATCACCAAGTCGGTAAATCCGATGATCCCATTAAGTGGAGTTCGGATTTCATGGCTCATGTTAGCCAGAAATTCCGATTTTGCTATGTTGGCGGATTTTGCCTGATCAATCGCTTTTTCCATGGAAAGATCCATGTTTTTTCGCTCAATGGCATTGGCAATGGTTTTGGCGAAACTTTTCAAAAGTGAGACCTCAGCTTCTGACCAGTCCCTTTCCTCATAGCACTCATCATAGCCTATAAATCCCCAAAATTTGTCACTATAGAAGATCGGAATAACCAAAATCGATTTGATTTCCTGCATTTCCAAGAACTCCCTAAGTTGTGTGTTATCTTGAATATCACTGAGCTTTGCCAAGAACACTTTATTTTGACTCAGGGGTAAAAAGAAATCCTCAAAGTCTTTGTGATAAATGTTTTGTAATTCTTTGTTGTCAAATTGAGGAGAACAATTTGTCGCAGCATATTCAAAAGTTTGGGAAGCAATCAGATCGCCTTTTTCATCCTTGGAGTTTTCAAATAGGTAAACCCTACCGACTTCCACAGTCTGGCCAAGAATTATTAATGATCGTTCAATGGCGTCTTCAAACTTTCTGTTTGATAACAACTGGTCAGTGGCCAAGGAGATGCCTTTCAGCATTTTTTCCTTGTTTTCTATTTCAAATTCTGACTTTTTCTTACTAGTAATATCCTGAAAAGTACCATAAATACGGGTAACTTTTCCGTCTTGCATTTCACACTGGCACTTGGTTCTAATCCACTTGGTCTTGCCTTTATAAGTGACAATTTCCAGTTCCAAGTCAAATGGAATACCTTCCTCTTGGGCTTTCATCCAGTTTTCTTGTATGATCTCTTGGGATCTTCCTGCTCTATAAAAATTCAACCCCCCCTCCAAAGTAACCTGAAAATCGTCAGGTACTTCGTGAATCTCACGGGTGATGTCAGACCAATACATAGTGTCGGATTCAATATCTACATCCCAACCGCCCACGTGGGCCACCCTGTTGGTCTGCTCCATCATTTTCTGGGTTACCAAAAGTTTTTGTTCTGTTCTTTTGGTGGCAGAAATGTTTTGGACCGTCGCAAATACAAATTTTTCCCCAGTGGATGGATCCTGGATCACAGAAGTATTAACCAAGACAGGAAACCGTTCCCCGTTTTTCTTTTGATAAATAAGCTCAAATACGTTTTCATCAAGCTCACCTTTGATAGCCTTTGTGAAAAAGAAGCTGTTCTTTTTCTGCATATCCTTGGGCCAATAGCTGTAGGGGGGAGTTTGTCCCAATAGCTCCTTTTCAGTGAAGCCAGTCATTTTGCAAAGTGCCTTATTAACTCGTACTTTTTTGCCACTTCTGTCCGCCATGGCAAACCCTTCCAACATACCTTCTACGATGGAATTTAAAAAATCTTTCTGCTGCTTAACTTCTGCTTTATTCTTTAGGTCCTCTGTTACATCACGGCCCACAGCCATAATATCACCCGTTTCAGGATCTGAATTTGCATGCCATTGCAAAGTTTTATACTCACCGGATTTGGTTAAGGTTCTTTGAAGGTAGTTTATAGTTTTTTTTCCGCGTTGGATTTTTTCCCACTCTTCATACGCTCTGGGCAAGTCATCGGGATGTACTATGGTGCTTCCCTCATTTTTGATTTTTTCTTCATCCCAGCCAGTAATTCCCATATAGGCTTGATTGATGATTTTGTTTTTTCCATCCTTGTCAACAATAGCCATGATGTCAAGGGAGGATTTGAAAAGTGCTTCATATTGCAAAAGCTGCTTTCTTTTATTGTTATCCAGTATAGCGGTGATGACTTGTTTTGCTAAAAGTTTTAAGGCTTCGATCTGATGATCTTCCAAAGTTCTTGGTATCTTATCCATCACGCTTAATGTGCCCAACACATGGCCTTTTGGAGCGAGCAGAGGTACCCCGGCATAAAATCGTATTTGAGGCCCATCAGTCACTAATGGATTGTCTTGAAATCTTTCATCCTGACTGGCATCCTCGATAATCACCATCTCTTGGTGTTTGATGTTCTCGAGACAAAAAATGTTTTCACTGCCGGTTTCAGTGATGTCGATTCCGATTTTGGACCTAAAAATCTGCTTATCCTCCCCGATCAGAGATATGACCGCCATAGGTGTTTGGCAGGTTAAAGAAGCTATTTTGATAAGCCTATCAAACTCAGTTTCCGAATGCGCATCAAGCACTTCGTAGGATTTGAGCATCTCTAACCTTTCAGTTTCGTTAATATTGTTATTGGTCATTTCTGATTTATATATTTGATAATCAGTGGGGTTGGGTTATAGGTCCCTTAAATTATCTATGGTAATACCTTTATAATAATAATCAAATATTAAATTTGAAAATTTATATTAATTCGCTAAAATAAGAACAATTCGTTTTTATAAAAAGGTTTTTCTTTTATTCTTACCTTTAAAAATATTTCTTGACCTACTTTTTTCTCAACAGGGTCCCATAGTTTTCTCTTATAACTCTTATAGGTCAAAATATTTAAACGGCATTTTCAGCCAAATAGGTTTCTTTATAGCCTTTTTTGCTACTGAGGTTTCCCAATTAATGATTTTGTTGTTTAGTATGTTAAATTTTGTGCCAAAAGACAACTGGTCACAGAATTAGCTAATGAATACGATTTTTTTTCCTGCACAGCAGGTATGTGAGGTCAATGGAATATTTGGCAAGTAATTTGATTTCAATATCTTATTAATAATATTATTTATTCTGCTTTATTTTATATAAACCGAATAAATTCTTATCTTAAAGATATGTTTGTAAGAAATTTTGTGTTTTAAAGGATGCGTTTATGAGAAAGTTAACCCTATTATTATTGGCCCTAAGCCTGAATGTTGTACTAGCATTTGGGCAGGAACGGAAATATTTGGTGTTTGAGTTTATGAAAGTAGAAACCGGCAACACTATAAACTATATGGATCATAAGGACTTTTTGGAACGTATATATCAAAAGGCGGTTGAAAAAGGGGATATAACCGGTTGGGATTTTTGGTCGCTGAAATCTGGAACCGATAGTGGAGAGTTTCAGTATGTGACAGTGACCTATTATGATGATCCGGTTAAAATGATGACCGGTATATCTCTGCCCAAAATGGTGGAGTACGGGAGGGATGTATATGATACCTTTGATGATAATCAGATGATCCAGATGTTAAAAGATGCCGAAGCTAGTAGAGATCTGGCTGTGCGGTCTTATATGGAAGAAATCGCCCGTACAGATACTGAATTTGAAATGAAGCCTGGTGTTTTAGCGTCTTTTGACCTCATGAAAGCAGTTGAGGGTAGGTTTGAAGATTATGAACAAGCTGAGATGGAAGTTTTTCAACCTTTCCATCAAAAAAGAATTGATAACGACTTGATGGGCGGATGGAGGTTGCTTCGAACAGCCTTGCCTTTTGGAAGTGAAGCAAAATCTACCCACATGACGATGAATTTTTATAGGGATTATATGCAGTTTTTCAACTCAATGGAATACGAAGACTTAGAGGCATCTGAAGAGGACAAGGAGGCGGTAGAAAAAGGTCTGCAGTCACGAGATCAAAAATGGGTGTATCTGGCTACCTTGGAAAAGGCTGTGAGATAATATTCAGACCTGCCAGTTTTTTAACCTGGCAGGTCTTTTTATACATTATCCCTCAAAATCAATATCCAACGAAATAGGTACTGCCTTTAACGCTTTGCTAATTGGACAGTTGTCTTTAGCGATTCGTGCCACTACCTCAAAATCCTCTTTGCTCATTCCTTTTACCTTCCCTTTTAGCTTTAAATGAATTTCTTGTACTCCAAAATCATCGCTTCCTTTTTCTTTTTCTAGTGTTACGGTAGCCACTGTGTGAAGTTCATCAGCATCAAAACCTTTGTTTGCCACCTGGAAACTCAAGGCCATATTAAAGCAGCCTGCGTGAGCCGCAGCCAGCAATTCTTCAGGGTTGGTTCCCTGCTTGCCATCCTCGTTTTCAAAACGCATTTTGGTGGAGTATGGGGTGTTGTCAAAAAATCCACTAGGAGAGGAGAGTTGTCCTTTTCCTTCTAGTCCGTTGCCTTTCCAAATGGAGGTTGCTTTTCGTTTCATGGTATAAAGTGATTTATAGTTCTAAGTTGATTAAAATTTCTTTTAGCTTGCCAGTGCCCGTACTGGCTGGACTTTCAATTGCGGTCAAGTTTTTCACATAGCTGACATGTGGCACTTTAATGTCCACAATGTATTTTTTGATCTCTGGACGCGTATAGCCTAACAAACTTGCGGCGGGATATACCACCAAGCTGGTCCCGATAATGGCAAAAATATCCGCGTCTGCTGCAATATCAATAGCTTCTTCCATTTTGGTGACAGCCTCTCCAAACCATACTACAAAAGGTCTCAATTGCGATCCTTTTTCACATTTGTCCCCATTGTTCAATTCCCAGCCATCCATGTCATAGACTAATGACGGGTCAAGCGTGCTTTGTGATTTAAAGAGTTCTCCGTGTAAGTGTATGACTTTTGTCGATCCGGCCATTTCATGGAGTGGATCAATATTCTGAGTAACAATGGTGACATCAAAATGTTTCTCCAGTCCAGCTAGGTGAAAATGAGCTGCATTAGGTTTGACAGTTGTTGCTTGTTTTCTTCGTTGATTGTAAAATTCGAGCACCAGTTCAGGGTTTTTTTTCCACCCTTCAGGAGTGGCCACTTCCATCACGTCATGTCCTTCCCAAAGTCCATTAATATCCCTAAAGGTCTGAATGCCACTCTCGGCGGAAATTCCAGCCCCTGTAAGCACTACTAGTTTTTTCATGATTGATCCAATACTTTTTTCTCCATTTGTTTTTTAGCAATCTGGCTGATTCCTACAGCCAATCCTAAAAATAGGATATAAGGAATCAGGAGTGCCACATAGGAAAAATAGCTCAAATCTTTGATCATGGCAAAAAAGAATGCTGAATACCATGAAACCATACTGATTGCACCGACTGCAAATGAGACTTTTTTGAGGGTGTTGTTTTTTTGGAGGTCTTTTTTCAAAAGGGAAATTTCCTCCAAAGCTGGTGTAATATACAGATTCAAGGCACCACCATTTAAGATGACCACTATCATTACGGTCATTTTCATCATAAATCGGTCATTGGCCAAGTAGCCTTCGATGTCGGTGAGGAAAAGTGCAACTCCGCTTACAATCAGCAAAATTAAGCCAATGATGATGATTTGACTGATAATATGCATAATCACAGCTTCTTGAGCATTGATCTTAAAGTTGCGAAGAAAATGGAAGATCATGATGTCAATGATAGTTGTACCGCCCAAGCCCAGTACCATTCCCAAAAGATGGACGGTCAATGTATATTCTCTAGCTTCTTGGAAAAGTTCGATTACTCCTGACATCTGTTGATATATGAAAAAACTAATAACCCCATTAAGTGCAAGCATTCCGACCGAATTCCATTTGAATTGAGCCACTTCCGTAAAGCTCATCAGGATTTTGTAAATGAGCAATAGCACGATAGCCATGGAAATCATAAACATGGCCAGGTCCAGATGATTGATAAATGCCTGCACAAATAATTTGACGGTGTATACTAATGCGGTAAAAGCGAAAAAACCAATTATGATTTTCTCGTAGGGGATTTTCAAAAAGTACATGCCCTTTATATGGTCTCTAGGGTCATCTTCCTTTACTTCAACTCGGTCGCGTTTCTTATAACCGTAAAAAGCCAATCCTAAACCGGCAAATGAACAGATTAATATAATGATGTAGTAGAGTTGCATAGAATTATGGTAAAAAGTCCAAATTATAATTATAAAAAGCAATTGGCATTCCAATAAGCCAAGAAAACAAAAAAGCTTCCCCAATCGGGGAAGCTTTGATCACTTTTTCTTCTTAGCAAATTTGCCTTTCTTCTTTTTTTCAGGCTGATTTTCTATAATATGCAAGGTCTCCTCATAGGTAAGCTCTTCAGCTTCTTTATCCTTGGGGATCTTGTAATTGTTCTTGTTAAACTTGATATAAGGACCCCAGCGGCCATTTAAAATCTGAATCTCTGGATTTTCCTCGAAAGTTTTAATATGCTTTTTGGCGTCAGCTTCTCTTTTGTCTTTGATCAGCTCTATAGCTTCTTCTTCAGTGATACTCAATGGGTCAAGTTCTTTACCCAAAGACACAAACTTGCTGTCGTGTCTTATATAAGGGCCAAACCGTCCTATTGCCGCAACAATCTTCTTGTCTTCAAAATGCCCCACATCTCTAGGGAGTTTGAACAATTCTAGAGCATCCTCCAAAGTTATGTTTTCGATAAACTGACCTTTCTTAAGGCTGGCAAATTTCTTTTCCTCGTCGTCCTGCTCGCCAATCTGCACCAACGGGCCAAACTTGCCCAGTCGCACAATTATCGGTTTGCCGGACTTTGGATCAATTCCCAGGTCTCTACTGGAATTCACATCGGCCCGGCTGACATTTTCAGTCTGCTCTACCTTGCTATGGAATACCGTGTAGAAGTTTTCGATCATTTCTTCCCACTCTTGCTTCCCTTGGGCAATGTCGTCAAATTCTTTCTCTACTCTTGCGGTGAAAGTATAGTCGATGACATTTGGGAAATGCTCCACCAAAAAGTCATTTACCACCATTGCGATGTTAGTCGGGAACAATTTGTTTTTATCCGAGCCGGCGTTTTCGGTTTTGGTGGCTTTGGCAAATTTGCCGTTATTGATTTTCATCTCCACATAATCTCTAGGAGTGCCATCTCTGGATTCCTTGATTACATAATTCCGTTTCTGAATGGTGGAGATGGTCGGGGCATAAGTAGATGGACGTCCAATGCCCATTTCTTCCAGCTTTTTGACCAAAGATGCCTCAGTGTAGCGTGCCGGTGGTCTGGTAAAGGTCTGCTTGGCCTTCATTTCGACAAGGTCTAGCTTTTGACCAATAGCCAATGGAGGTAGCAAGCCTTTGTTGGTGCTTTCTTCATCTTCAGGTTCTTCGTCAGTACTTTCTAAATAAACCTTTAGAAAGCCCTCAAATTTGATTACCTCACCACTTGCAGAAAGTGTCTGTTGAGCATTAGAGATACCGATGGTGACATTGGTTTTTTCCAATTGAGCGTCGGCCATTTGAGAAGCAATTGCTCTTTTCCAGATAAGTTCGTAAAGCCTTTGCTCATTTCTGTCATTTCCGGCATCGTGTTCAGCAAAGTTGGATGGCCTAATGGCTTCGTGAGCCTCTTGTGCACCTTCCGATTTGCCGCTGTATTTTCTGGCCTTGTGAAATTCCTTTCCATAGGCACTTTCAATCTCATTTTGCGCCTTTTGCATAGCCTCCTCCGAAAGGTTGACACTATCAGTACGCATATAGGTAATCTTACCGGATTCATATAGCTTTTGGGCTACAGTCATCGTCTGTCCAACCGAAAAACCCATCTTTCTACTCGCTTCCTGCTGAAGAGTAGAAGTGGTAAAAGGAGGTGCTGGAGTCTTTTTGGCGGGTTTTTTCTCCAAGTTTTGGATAGAAAATTCCCCGGTAAGACAAGTTTGAAGAAACTGCTCAGCCTCTTCCTCGGTTTCAAATTTCTTAGGTAGTTCTGCGGAAAGCGGTTTGCCATCTACTAAAAATTGGGCAGTTACCCTATAGGCTGCTTTTGCGTTGAACTTGTCGATTTCTCTTTCCCTTTCCACGATAAATCTCACGGCTACGGATTGTACCCTACCAGCGGAAAGCCCGGCTTTGATTTTTTTCCAGAGCACAGGTGAAAGCTCAAAACCCACGAGTCTGTCCAAGATTCTGCGTGCTTGCTGGGCATTGACCAAGTCAATGTCAATGGTACGTGGGTTTTCAATTGCCTTCGAAATGGCGCTTTTGGTGATTTCCCTAAAGACGATTCTTTTTGTGGAGTCATCCTTCAGTTTTAAAACCTCTTTCAAATGCCAGCTGATTGCCTCTCCTTCACGGTCGTCGTCACTCGCTAGGTAGATGGTCTCTGCATCCTTAACCAAGCTTTTGAGCTGTTTGATCACATCCTTTTTGTCTGGAGTGACCTCATAGGTAGGCTTGAACTTATTTTTGATATCAATGGCCTTGTCACCCTTGGGGAGATCACGGACGTGACCGTAGCTCGAGGCTACTTTGAAGTCCTTGCCTAGATAGCCTTCAATGGTTTTGGCTTTGGCAGGTGACTCGACTATGACTAGATTTTTTGGCATAAGTTTATGGATTAAGTTGGTCTTTTGGGAAGCCACAATAAAAATGTAAAATTAGACCCGATATATTTCATGTCCAAATCCCTGACCTTGGTCTTTTTTGTGGCACGATAATTTGCTATAATATGCAAATATGAATTATTTCAACACCAATGACAAAGTTAATCTACATTTTAAGACACGGGGAGGCCGAATATGGAGGAGGTTTTTCGGGCGATTTCAAGCGGAATCTAACTGAAAAGGGGCGAACCGACATTCAAAGGGTAGGGAGAATCCTGAATTCACAGTATTCCAAACCTGATCTAATGATCCACAGTCCTGCTACCAGGACGAGTCAAACCACGCAAGTTATTCAGGAACATTTTCCCGCTTCAGTGATTATAAAAAAAGAAAACATTTATGAAAGTTCCCTTACCAATCTTTTGGAAAACATTAAAAGTGTGGATGATGACAAATCAAAATTGATGCTCGTCGGCCATAATCCCGGATTGATAGAACTAGTCAATTATCTTACTGATCATCCCATCTATTATCTTCAGCCCGGAAACTGTGTGGTGATGGAACTGCATATCGAGAAATGGTCCTTTTTATCAGGCAATTGCGGCGGAATTCCGGCTGTGATTCAATAGGTTATTCAACCGGGAAAAATATAATTCTTTAATAAACCGCAAAATTTTATTTTTTTTGTAGGATTAATACTTTAGAAAAAATAAAAAATAATCAGTTATGAGCGCATTAGGACGTCATATCATAGTGGAATTTTACGATTGTAATCCGGAGATTCTAAATGATGTGGTACATATACAGAATAGTATGGAGGAGGCAGCCGAGGAGGCGAGCGCCACGATAATCAACTCTACTTTTCACCATTTTTCACCCTATGGTGTATCTGGTGTGGTGGTGATTCAAGAAAGCCACTTGGCGATACATACCTGGCCAGAATATGGATATGCATCCGTGGATTTGTTTACCTGTGGGGAGACGGTCAATCCATGGGTTTCTTATAACTATTTGAAAACAGCCTTTGAGGCCGCTCATGGTTCTGCAGTGGAGTTGAGAAGAGGGGAAATGGCTCAGCTTACCCATAAGGATTTTGATATCAATCAGATGAGAGATGAAAAATCTGCTGAGGAAGGTGGCCCAATGAGAACCAAAGATGTGTGGTTTACGGAAAGAAATGACAACATCGCACTTTCCATGAAACATGACGGCAAACTCTATGAAGAGGAGTCCGAATTCCAGAAAGTAGAAATTTACAAGACCTTTGCATATGGCAACATGCTGACTTTGGACGGCATGGTGATGACGACTGAGAAAGATGAGTATGTGTATCATGAGATGATTGCACACGTACCAATGCAAACCCACCCAGACCCTAAGCGAGTTTTGATAATTGGCGGTGGTGATGGCGGTACAGCAAGAGAGATCTTGAAATATGAGCAACTGGAAGAGGTAGTCATGGTAGAAATTGACGAAAAAGTAGTTGAAGCTTCTAAGCAGTTTTTGCCAACCATTGCTTCAGCATTTGATAATCCAAAGCTAAATCTTAAAATTGAAGACGGAATCAAATATGTGAACGAAGCTGCCGATGAGTCATTTGATATAATATTGGTAGATAGCACTGATCCGGTTGGTCCTGGTGAAGGACTGTTTACTGCGGAATTCTATACACAAGTTCACAGAATTCTTAAAAAAGATGGCATCATGGTGACCCAATCTGAGTCTCCAAGATTCAATGAGAAGGTGTTTGTAGAAATTTATGATTGTTATAGAGAGATATTCGGGAATGAGAATGTACATTGTTACTTGGTGCATATCCCAACTTACCCTACTGGCATGTGGTCGTTTTCATATAGTGCAAAAGGAAATTGCTCCCCTAATGATGTTCAAGAAAAGGCCCAGGAGTTACTTCCTTCCTTCAACTTGAATTATTATAATCAGGATATTCACCAAGCAGCTTTTGTATTGCCAAATTTTGTTCAGAAAATGATTCAGCCAAAATCTTAATTTAATTTATGTCTGCAAAAAATCAAATTATTGACAATTTTGATCCCAATGGAGTGGGAGAAGGAGGGACCCTTTTTGGGTTGCCCTTTGATGAGGACACTGCTGAGCTTATAGTGATACCAGTGCCTTGGGAAGTTACAGTTTCATACAATCCAGGTACCGCAGATGGACCAGAGGCAGTATTGGCTGCTTCACCCCAATTGGATCTATACCAAGATGATATCAATGATGCCTGGAAAATGGGTATTCACATGATTCCAATTCCAGATCATATTAAGGTATCCAGTAATAATTATAGAATTCTGGCTGCTAATTATATCAAGTTTCTGGAAGAAGGCTCGCCGGAAATGGATCAGGAGAGGTTTTCAGCAGTTCCTGATTTGATCAATAAGGCTAGTACTGAGATGAATGACTGGGTATACGAAACAGTAAAAAAATATAAGTCTCAAGGAAAACTGGTCGCCCTACTTGGAGGTGACCATAGTACCCCGCTGGGCATGATCAAGGCAATGACTGAAGAGCATGATTCTTTTGGGATTCTTCAGATAGATGCTCACGCCGACTTAAGAGTTGCTTATGAAAACTTCGAATACAGCCATGCCTCCATATCCTATAATGCTCTTAAATATTCTCAGGTAAGCAAGTTGGTGCAAGTAGGTGTTCGGGATTATTGCGAGGCCGAAGCGGTGATGGCTCAGGGTAACAAGAAGATCAGTACCTTTTATGATAAAGCTTTGAAAGAAGCCTTATTTGAAGGAAAAAACTGGAAGTCAATCTGTGATGACATCATTAGGGAGTTGCCAGAAAAAGTTTATATCACCATCGATATTGACGGCTTTGACCCGAAGTTATGCCCAAATACTGGAACACCTGTAGCGGGAGGTTTTGAGCTTGATGAAGTTCTGTATCTTATGAAACAAGTGGTGAGGTCCGGTAAGGAGATTATCGGTTTCGACCTAGTGGAAGTGGCACCAGGACCTGGAGAGGATGAATGGGATGGAAATGTGGGAGCTAGAGTCTTGTACAGAATGTGCAATCTTTTGGGGGTTTCACAAAAAAGATTGAGTTTTAAATAACCTTTAGAGAGGCTGTGTGATCGCAGCCTCTTTTTTATGATATTAATCAAAATGATTTTTGAATGAAAGGATTAATTCTAACCGATAAAATTTCCGACAGAATTGCTGTAAGGGATGTCGAATTACCAGAGTTAAAAGATGATGAGGTACTGGTGGAAATAAGGGCCGCTGCCCTCAATCACCGGGACCAATGGTGCCGAGAGGGCCGATATCCCAATATCCAAAACGGGGTGATTTTAGGTTCTGATGGGGCTGGGGTGGTCAAAAAGCTTGGGAGGGACGTGGATCCCACTTGGCAGGAAAAAGAAGTGATCATCAATCCGGCCATGAATTGGGGTGAGAATCAAAAGGCCCAATCTAAGGACTTTCAGATTTTGGGCATGCCTTCCCATGGGACATTTGCCGAATTTGTGGTGGTAAAAGGAGATAGACTTTACACCAAGCCTGAGCACTTGAGTTGGGAAGAGGCCGCTGCCTTGCCCTTAGGTGGATTGACGGCTTATAGGTCGGTGTTTTTCCATGGGAAAGTTGAAAAAGGGCAGAAAGTCTTGGTTACCGGCTTTGGCGGAGGAGTAGCTCAATTTGCGGCTCAATTTGCCGTAGCAGCAGGAGCTGAGGTGTTCGTGACAAGTGGGAAGGAAGAAAAGCTCTCCATAGCAAGGCAACAGGGTGTAAAAGAAGGGTTTAATTATAAAAAGGAAAATTGGGCCGAGGATGCACGAAAAGTAACAGGAGGGTTTGATTTGGTAATAGACAGTGCAGTAGGAGATACCTGGGGGGATCTATTGAAGGTTTTGAAGCCAGGGGGAAAACTGGTGTTTTACGGCGCTACTTTAGGCAATCCAACTGGACTGGATATGAGAAGGGTTTTTTGGAACCAATTGACTATTCAGGGCAGCACTATGGGGAGTGACTCTAATTTTGAGGAAATGTTGGCTTTTGTCAAAAGTACTAAAATTGTTCCCGTTGTGGATCAGGTTTTTAAACTTGATGATGCACTGCAGGCTTTTGACAGAATGAAGGCAGGAGATCAAATTGGGAAGATTGTTTTGAGCATGGATTAATCCAAATCATTTTCGAAAAGAAAATTTTGGTAGGCATTTTGCAGCTCCCTTTGGGCATGGTTATCATTTTTAGCCTTGGCCAGAGAGATTCCCTTTACAAAAATGGATTTAGCTTTTTCCAACTCATCTTTTTTTTCAAAAAACAAACCCGCATGATAGTAAGTAGGTAGATAATCCGCAAACTTCTCAAGTAGCAGGTCGAAATAATAGGTAGCCTTTTGGATGTTGGAGTTTTGATACTCCAGCGCTAATGCATAAAAGTTAAAAGGGTTGTCAGGCTCCTCCTTTGCGAAGTCCAAAAGTTGCTCAATACGGCCTAAATTGCTCATGATTACGTTTTTTAATTAACATTGTATTCGTTAAATTCACGACAAATTAAAGAAAAATAAAATAATAAAATATATGAAAATTCTTGTATGCATCACTCACGTGCCGGATACAACATCCAAAATTCAATTTACAGATAACAATACCAAATTCGACAAGTCTGGTGTTCAGTTCATTATCGGTCCCTATGACGACTACGCGTTGGCTAGGGCTGTGGAATTGAAGGAACAGACAGGTGGAAGTCTTACCGTTTTGAATGTTGGAGAGGCCGAGACTGAGCCGACTATCAGAAAAGCTTTAGCTATTGGGGCAGATGATGCCATCAGAGTGAATGCATTTCCAAAGGATTCCCTTTTTGTGGCCAAGCAGATCGCTCATTACGCGAAAGAGGGCGGTTATGACTTGATCCTTATGGGTAGAGAATCTATAGATTTCAATGGCGGTATGGTTCACGGTATGGTTGGAGAACTTTTGGGCATGCCCTCGATTTCCCCAGTCATGAAGCTTGACATCGAAGGAAGTACAGCCAAAATGGCCAGAGAAATCGAAGGTGGAAAAGAGTATTTGGAAGTTAATCTTCCATTTATTGCCGGGTGCCAGGAGCCAATCGCTGAATGGAAAATTCCCAATATGAGAGGAATCATGTCAGCCAGAACCAAGCCTTTAAATGTCGTAGAGCAGGTTTCAGATGAAGCTGCCACAGGCGTAGTGGAATTTAAACTTCCTCCTGCCAAAGGTGAAGTGAAGCTGATCGACAAGGACAATGTGGAAGAGTTGGTTAAGCTTTTGAAAAACGAAGCCAAGGTCCTTTAATTAATTGTTTGAATCCAAAATTGAAAAATATGTCTATTTTAGTATATATAGAACAGGCTGACGGAGCCATCAAAAAAACATCATTGGAAGCGGTCTCTTTTGCCAAGGCTTTGGCCGACAAAGAGGGCGGAGACGTTGTTGCTGTTGCACTTGGTACGATTGACCAAGGTGAACTTGCGAAGACTGGGTCTGCCGGTGCTAGCAAGGTGCTTCATGTAAACGATGAGAAGCTTAATGCTGGAGTGATTCAGGCTCATGCCGCTGCAGTTGCGCAGGCTTTTGAAAAGGTAGCTGCTAAAACTTTGATTCTGGCAAAAAGCTCCTTAGGAGATGCAGTAGCTGCAAGGTTGGCTATTAAGCTTAACGCTGGATTAGTTTCCAATGTGACGGATCTTCCAGAGACCGGGTCTGGGTATAAAGTGAAAAGAAGCATTTACACAGGAAAGGCATTCGCAGAAACTGAGCTTACTACGGACAACAAGATCTTGGCGGTGAAGAAAAACGCTATTGACTTGAAAACTGACGGAGCGGACGCTACTGTTGAGGATTTTGATGTTAACCTTGACGAATCTGTTTTCGCTGCAAAAATCACTTCAACGGACCAAGCCACTGGCGACATCCTATTACCTGAGGCTGATATTGTAGTTTCTGGTGGTCGAGGTATGAAAGGTCCTGAAAACTGGAATTTGATCGAAGATTTGGCTAAAGAGTTGGGAGCAGCTACTGGTTGTTCCAAGCCGGTATCAGATATTGGGTGGAGACCTCACCATGAACACGTAGGACAGACAGGTGTGAAAGTAGCACCGACTTTGTACGTGGCGGTTGGCATATCAGGAGCCATTCAGCATCTTGCAGGAGTCAATTCTTCCAAGTATATTGTAGTTATTAATAAAGATCCGGAAGCTCCTTTTTTCAAAGCAGCTGATTACGGAATTGTAGGCGATGCATTTGAGGTGTTGCCAAAACTTACGGAAGCTGTAAAAGCGTTAAAATAACTTGCTGTGGATAACACTGTAGAATTAGAAATATTAGGATTATCTTCCAATCATTCCCAGTCAGGGTCATTTACCCTGGTGATGGGGGAGCAAGAGGGGAGTAGGCGTCTTCCGATTGTCATCGGTATGTTTGAGGCCCAAGCCATTGCTATAGAGATTGAGAAGATTATTCCTAATAGGCCTATGACCCATGATCTTTTTAAATCATTTGCGGCCAATTTCAATTTTTCAATTGACCATATTTTGATTTCCGATATGCGGGAAGGTGTATTTTACGCCAAGATTGTTTGTCAAAGTTCTGTCAAGAATGTGGAGATTGATGCTAGGCCTTCGGATGCCATAGCGATTGCGGTCCGCTTTGACGCGCCAATTTACTGTACACAGAAAGTGATGTCGGAAGCTGCCATTGAATTTACTGAAGAGGAAGAAGAAGATAAAAGCACCGCTAGGGGAGAAAAAGCCTCCAAACCTGCTGCCAAGTCGACTACTTCTGAGGGCAGTTTGAAAGATTTTAGTCTTGAAAAGCTAAATCAAATGCTTGACAAAGCTATAAACAGTGAAGATTATGAGCGTGCAGCCCGGATCCGGGATGAAATAAACAGACGTAATTAAGAAAATGAACAAAGCCTGAAGAAAACTCAGGCTTTTGTTTTTTGTATGCATATTCCAGTCAAAATCCATTATATTTACCGCCTTGTAAAATATTGTATTGTACTTTTGAAGGGCAATTCTGGAATATATAAATGGATTACGTTAGAGGTATTATAGGGATAGTTGCCCTGCTGGCATTTGCGCTGATTTTTTCATCTAGTAAACGATCTGTGGATTGGCGTTTGGTTGGTATCGGAGTTATTCTTCAATGTGTGTTTGGGTTCTTGATTACAAAAGTTGATTTTGTGGCTCAAATTTTTTCTGCGGTAAGCCGTGGTTTTGTAAAATTTCTTAGCTTTTCCAGTGATGGGGCCATTTTCCTTTTTGGAGATCTGGCTACTAATTCCTTCGGGTTTATATTTGCCTTTCAGGTATTGCCTACCATTATTTTCTTTTCTACTGTATCAGCAGGGCTTTATTATCTAGGTGTCTTACAAAAGGTCGTTTTTGGTATTGCCTGGGTGATGTCTAGAACCATGGGGCTGTCGGGTGCAGAAAGCTTGTCTGCGGCGGGCAATATTTTCTTGGGACAGACAGAGGCTCCGCTGCTGGTAAGGCCCTTTGTTCCCACGATGACACGTTCAGAGCTGATGTGCTTGATGACTGGGGGAATGGCCACGATTGCAGGAGGCGTCTTAGCAGGTTATGTGGCATTTTTGGGTGGTGACAGTTTGGAAGAGCAGAGCCGTTTTGCTGCCTACCTTTTGGGAGCGAGTATTATGAATGCGCCAGCTGCCATTGTGATGTCAAAGATCATCATTCCTGAAACCAATAGGGAAAACCTAAACGATGAATTGGAAGTAAGCCAGGAAAACATGGGTGTGAATCTAATTGACGCCATGTCAAGAGGAGCTTCTGATGGGTTGCGTTTAGCCGTGAATGTTGCGGGGATGCTTTTGGCCTTTATTGCAGTGATTGCAGCTGTAAATTATATCCTAACAGGACTGATAGGAGAGGTGACTGGGCTGAATTCATTTGTGGTAGCCTCCACTAATGGTCAGTTTAGTGGGTTTTCTCTTGAATATATCTTAGGTCAGGTGTTTAGAATTTTTGCTTTTCTAATCGGAGTGGAGTGGTCGGATTCCCTACAGGTAGGATCATTGCTTGGGCAAAAAACAGTGATCAATGAATTTGTGGCATATCTTGGACTGGCCGAGATGAAGGAGGCAGGATCACTTTCTGCCAAGTCGGTAGTAATTGCCACCTATGCCTTATGTGGGTTTTCCAACTTCAGCTCAATTGCTATTCAGGTAGGAGGCATTGGCTCTATTGCTCCAAATCAGCAGGGGAATTTATCAAAATTGGGTATGCGCGCCTTATTGGCAGCAACTTTGGCATGCTTGATGACAGCTACTATTGCTGGTGCGCTTTTCAGTTAAGTGGCACTATTAGATAAAAAAAATGCCATGGAAATTTATCCATGGCATTTTTTTATGCTTAAGACCTTTAATCGTTGATGACAATTTTTTCGATTCTGTCTCCAGCTTTAATTTGATCAATGATATCCAAGCCTTCCGTTACTTTTCCAAAGCAAGTGTGGTTTCTGTCCAAGTGGCGAGTGTTGTCCCTATTGTGGCAAATGAAAAACTGGCTGCCACCGGTGTTTCTACCAGCATGAGCCATGCTGAGCACACCTTTCTCATGGTGTTGGTTGCCACCATTCAGCTCACAATCGATATGGTAGCCTGGGCCACCGGCACCAGTTCCATTAGGACATCCTCCTTGGATTACAAAATTTGGGATTACCCTATGGAAAGTAAGTCCGTCATAGAATCCTTCCTTGGATAATTTTACAAAGTTTTCAACGGTCTTTGGGGCGTCTTCATCATAAAATGAAACCTTCATGACCCCTTTGGCTGTTTGTATTTCTCCTGTTGTCATAATTTTTTTTATTTCTGCAAAAATACTGATTCTCTGATGTAGGGCAAATTAATTTAAACATTAGGATAAAGAATTTGATTAAATTAAGACTACCAACTTGTATAGTATTATGAACAATAGAGAGAAACTTGAAAAAATGGACAGGGCCTTAAGGCTCCTGGAAGATCTGAAAAACAGTCAGGTCGCCCTGATAGAGAAAGCTTCACAGCTTCAATTAGATGCTATGGAGTTTAGTTTTAGTCAGATGGAGAAAAATATGGGCGATCTCTATTCCCGGTACAACGAATCCTTAGATATGTTAAATGAAGAAGTGGAGAGGTTCGAAATCAGAAGAAATAAATTTGAACAGGAACACGGGTTGGATAAGGAAGAAGAGTAAAAATAAAAACGGGCCACCGCTTAGGAAGGCCCGTTTTATATTTGGGTTTATATAAAGGTATATTTATACCTTTGGTGCTCCTGCAAGGATTTCCTGACTTGCATAGTCAGCATATTTTTCGAAGTTCTTCACGAAAGATCTAGCTAGCTCCTGGGCTTTCGCATCATATGCAGCTTTGTCTGACCATGTATCTCTAGGGTTCAATACCTCATCCGGAACATTAGGGCAGGTCTGAGGTACTTCTACACCGAAGATTTCATGCTTTTTGAATTCTACATTGTTCAACTGGCTTTCTAAAGCGGCACTTATCATGGCTCTGGTATATTTCAGCTTCATTCTGCTGCCAATTCCATAAGGCCCACCTGTCCATCCGGTGTTGATCAACCAAACATTCACATCATTTTCTTCCATCTTCTTGCCAAACAAAGTTGCATACTGGGTTGGATGTAAAGGAAGAAATGCTGCCCCAAAACACGCGGAGAAGGTTGTTTGAGGTTCAGTGATGCCAACTTCTGTTCCGGCTACTTTAGCAGTGTAACCTGAGATGAAGTGGTACATTGCTTGGCTAGTATTCAGTTTGGAGATGGGAGGAATCACACCAAAAGCATCTGCAGTAAGGAAGAAGATGTTTTTTGGGATTTCACCTACAGATGGAGTAACCGCATTGGAAATGTGGTGGATAGGATAAGCAGTTCTAGTGTTTTCAGTCACCTCGCTGTTTGAGTAATCTACCGTCCTAGTGTTAGGATAAAACCTGGTGTTTTCTACAATAGCTCCAAATTTAATTGCATCCCAAATATCTGGCTCTTTCTCTCTAGTAAGGTCAATTACTTTAGCATAACATCCGCCTTCAAAGTTGAAAATTGCATTTTCAGTCCATCCATGTTCGTCATCGCCAATAAGTCCTCGTGAAGGATCAGCGGATAATGTGGTCTTACCTGTACCGGAAAGGCCAAAAAAGATAGCTGTATCACCTTCTTTGCCGATGTTGGCTGAGCAGTGCATAGAAAGTACATTGTGCTCGTGAGGTAAGATATAGTTAAGAACAGAGAAGATGCCTTTTTTCATTTCACCAGCATAGCCAGTTCCGCCAATAAGAATCATTCTCTTGGAAAGATTCAAAATGGCGAAGTTTTTTTGTCTTGTTCCGTCCACTTCAGGGTCGGCCTCAAATTCAGGGGCACAGATGATAGTGAAGTTAGGGTCGAAATCCTCTAGTTCATTAGCTGCAGGGCGAAGGAACATATTGTGGCAAAACAGGTTTTGCCATGCATGAGTGTTGACAACACGAAGGTTTAATCGGTAATTAGGGTCGGCACCAGCAAAGGCGTCTCGCACATAGACGTTCTTGTCTTCTAAAAATTTCACCATTTTCTGGTGTAAGCCGTCAAAGTTTTCCTGACTGATCGGGATATTGATATCTCCCCACCAAACGCTTTCCGCAGTTTTGTCGTCTTTGACTACAAATCTGTCCTTTGGGGATCTTCCAGTAAATTTACCTGTATCCGCCATCAAGGCTCCATCATCAGTGAGTTTACCTTCATTGTTTTGAAGGGCATGTTCTACCAGTTCTGCCGGAGACAAGTTCCAAAAGGCCTTGTTTACCTTTTCGATTCCTATTGAAGACAGTGTTTTTTCAGCAGACTTGAGCATAAGATCTTGCATAATTTTGGGTATAAAAAAGGATTGTTAATTTGTTGCGTAAAGATAGATATTATTGGCAAGTAGTATGCCAAAAAAGTGGATTTATTCGCAATTCAATCGATTTCATAACCCATAGGTGAGAAATTAAACAATAATTAAAAATAACAAAAAATACCCAGAATATTAATGTTTATCTCATCTATTTTTGCAAAATAATTAATTAGTGGTATCCCTTTCCGGATAGCATTATCTTCCATTTCAAAAAAATCCATTATCATTGCAGGTGCGAAATTAATTTTGAATTTAAATATTTAGAGTTGGAAAACGAAGAAATGTATCAGGGCAAGCATCATGCTCCTGAAAATCTGACCGAACCCGAGTTGTTTGGCCATCCGAAGGGGTTGTTTTACTTATTCTTTGCAGAGCTATGGGAAAGGTTCTCTTTTTATGGAATGAGAGCATTGCTGATGCTCTATATGGTAAATGAGATTTTCCAGGCCATTTCCAATAGAGATGCGGTTTCAGCAGTCATCTATTCGGCATACGGATCCTTGGTGTATGCTTCCCCGGTGATAGGGGGTAAAATCTCCGATCAATATCTAGGATTTCGGAAATCCATCATGCTCGGCGGCCTGTTAATGTCGATTGGACACTTTGTGCTTGCCATTGAAAATAACATTGCTTTTTTTCTTGCCCTGGCGTTGATTGTAGTGGGGAACGGCTTCTTCAAACCTAATATTTCCACTTTTGTGGGCTCCTTATATAGGGCGACTGATCCCAGAAAAGATTCAGGTTTCACCATTTTCTACATGGGAATCAATATCGGAGCTGCGGCCTCGCCTATTCTATGCGGACTTTTAGCCACTTATTATGGCTGGCATTATGGATTTGGGCTGGCCGGAGTCGGCATGCTTTTGGGTCTTTTCTTTTTCTGGAACGGTATGAGGAAAGGTGTGTTCATGGATAAGGGCCTTCCTCCGGATCCTGAAAAACTGAAAGAAAAAGTTTTGGGCCTACCTTTGGGTACATTGATTCCTGTTTTGGCCGTTTTGTCGGTACCTTTAATTGCATTCTTGATTTCTTCCTATGGTTACATTGGTGGCGGAGATACATTCCTTGGAGAGGTGACAATTGTAAATGTGCTGTTCTATGGAATAAGTTTGGCCATACTTCTTTTTCTGGGATATGAGATTTACCGGGCCTCAGCTGCAGAAAGGGGTAAACTGTTTGTTGCAATTCTACTTACTATATTTATGACCTTCTTCTGGGGTTTCCATGAGCTTAGTGGGAGTGTGATCACCTTATTTGCTGACCGAAATGTAATTCTTCCAAACATCAACTTTGGCTGGCTACCTTTCGTGGATGGAAGCTGGTCAATAGGTGCGGCAGAAACAAATGCTATCAACCCTATCTTTATTATCTTGCTATCCATACCCGTTTCTAAAATGTGGACTGGACTCGACAAGTCCAAACTCAACCCACGTACACCTTATAAATTCTCATTTGGACTTGGCTTAATGGCTTTAGGCTTTTATATATTGGGATTCAGTAGGGTGTTTGCTGATGCCCAGGGTTATGTACCTTTTATTTACCTTATCTTGATGTATATGCTGATTTCTTCTGGAGAACTGTTTATGTCTCCAGTTGGGCTTTCGAAAATTACTTCCTTGTCACCAGCCAGGTTGGTTGCTTTTATGATGGGGGTTTGGTTTCTTTCCTCAGCTTATGCTTTTCAGATTGTAGGTTTTATTGCCAAGCAACTGTCGGTTGAAAATACGGAAGGCAGGGCTACATCAGGTCTTGCAACTTTGGACGTGTATGCGGATGGTTTTCTGTTGATAGCACAATATGCTATGGGAGGGGCTATTATTGTATTAATAATTTCTCCATTTATGAAAAAGTGGATGAAGGAAGTCCACTAAAACTAAAAGGGCCGCTTCATCAGAAACGGCCCTTGTTATTATTAATGTTCGTTATTTCCCTTGCTTGCAGACTTTCTAAAGTCGATGGCTGTGATGCCTGCTCCAAGGCCAACTAATATACAAACGATTAGCAAAAACGTCTGAGCCCCTGGCATGATTGGAGCACTGAAAATTTCTAATAGCATATGAAAGTGATTTTATAGTTTCAAATTTTGCGCAATTTAATACAGACTGGTGTTAACACAAAGGAATAAGTCTCTAAAAACAAAACCAACCTCTATCAGGTTGGTTTAGCGGTCTAAATAAGGTTGTTTTAATCAATCTCATCGTCGAAATCTTCGAAGTCCCCGTCATCTTCATTGAGGTCATCATCAAAATCTAAGTAGCTGTCATCTACCAATTCATTTTCTTCATCTAAATCGTAGACTTCTTCCCGAAATTCTGCTTCGAATTCGTTGACATCATCCATGTCATCGAACTCATCCATGTCATCTTCAAACATAAGGATTATGGTTTTATTTTCTACAAATATATTAATTGATGTAGAATTACCCATTTGAGGAAATAAAAATTTTCAAAAAAATATTTTTGGATAAAAAATTGGTTTTCAGAGGTTTGTGTGGTTGTTCTGAAGGGTATAAAAAAATAGCTCTGAATTATTCAGAGCTAAATGTCAATTGAAAATTGTCCTGATGTATTTTTTTATTAAAGGCTTGGACAAATACCGTTTTACGACCGAATAATTCATTGCTTTGTTGATATCACTTTCATCTACAGAGCTGCTGAGAATGTAAATCTCTGGATATTTCGTTTCTCTTGAGGTAAAAGCATCCAAAAACTCCCACCCGTTCATTTCAGGCATATTTAAATCCAAAAATAAGTAATTGGGGGCGATGTTGGTTATTCGCTCTAAAGCATCTGTCGCCTTCTCGAACTTAAAAATCTCGCAGGGCTCCTTTATGTTCTTGGAAATTAGCTTTTCCGTAACAAAAGTACTGATAGGATCATCATCAATCAGAACAATTTTAACCATTGAAATACAAAATAAGGGTGTCGAATAGCATAAATAATTATGTAAAAGTAAGTATTAATAATTAGCTTTCAACACAAATAGCAAAATATTTTATTCGAAAACAAGTTTTTTGTACTTAAAATGCATTTTTATTCCATATGTTTCAGCTGGTTACCATCCAAATAGGCCTGGCTGTTTAATATGAAGCATAAGCTTATTAGGAGTTTTTACTAACCAACTTGGTGGAGAATTCCTTTAGAATTTTTTCCACAGCGGCTTTGACTTTTTTTTGTTTTTCATTAGGATTATTAACAGTACCTACAGCAGTAGCCCTCATAATTACTCGATCTGCTTGAGGGTCGATGAAATCAATGATCACCTCACCTTGATCGTACTTTTGTGTCCGAGCAGTAGGCGGTCCCCACATCGGCCACCACATGTCATAGGGGTGGGGGTATATTATTCTTTGGTTTGGAGTAACATCTGTATTATACCTAATGATTAAATCGGGTTGATCGGCATTGTAGGAAAAACCCCGTTGCTCCATTCCCTCCACCAAATGTTGCTGCAACCTCTCTTCGATAATAGGGGAATCAAATGCAGGCTTACCTTTCACCTCATTTAATATTGCAAAGGTGTGGTATTGCTTCGCTTCAATAAAATCGCTTTTTTCAGTATAAACCTTTACAGGGTTACATGCCAATGAAAATATTGCCAGCAATCCCCATATGCTCAATGTTTTAATATTAAACTTCATTTTGAACTCCTTGTATTTTTCTTTCATTTAAGTTTTAAGGAAGTGTTAGCTTTGTCACCTCCTTTTACCAAGGTTATAAACGAGGAGGCTTAGTCCAGGTTGTGCTACTGGTTTTTAAATTATATTAAAGGGAATAGCCAAAATTGCTGTCATTCCTTACATTTGTGCCAATCAAAAAATTGAGAAAAATGGCAAAGCCGGATTTTGATGATATTTTTATGGAATTGGCTGTCAACTTGGCCAAGCGCTCGCATTGTATCAAAAAGCATGTAGGAGCAGTATTGACAAAAGAGACCCGTATTATTTCTATAGGTTACAATGGGCCGCCTCCCGGAACCCATAATTGTGATGAGGAGTTTCCTGAGCATGGTTGCAGCAGAGATAGCAAAGGAAGCTGTTCGCTTGCGCTTCATGCTGAGCAGAATGCGATCCTGTATGCTGTGAAAAATAATGCTTCCGTTGAGGGCTCTACACTTTATGTCACTTTAGCACCTTGTTTGGCATGCGCAAGAATAATTTTCAGTATGGGAATTTCCAAAGTCGTCTTCCTTTTTAGCTATGCGGAGTACAAGGGCTTAAAGGAAGACGAAGGCTTGGCATTTTTAAAGAAATTCGGCGTGGAAGTGGAGAAGTATGAAAAAGAAATTGAGTTCCAAGACACCTTGATTTAGATGAAATTCACCTCAGGATGGAGTTCAATTCCGAATTTGCTATTTACATCCTTCTGAATTTTATTACTCAAGTCTTTGATGGCTGAACCTTCCCCATTGCCATAGTTGACTAATACCAAAGGTTGATATTCGTGAACGCCGATTTGGCCAAAACGCTTGCCTTTCCAGCCTGCCTGCTCAATAAGCCAAGCCGCGGGTACTTTTACCCCGTGCTCATTTGGATAGCCAGGAATTGAAGGATGTGAATTCTTTAACTCATTATATTGATCGACGGGAATGGTTGGGTTTTTAAAAAAACTACCGGCATTTCCGATCTTTTTTGGATCAGGCAATTTACTTTGTCTGATTTGGATCACCGCATCACTTATGGATTTCAAGTTCAGATCGGTCACTTTCATGGACTTCAACGTGTCAGCAATAGCGCCATAACTGGTGTTGAATTCTGGCTTTTTATTTAGTTTGAAAGTAACATGGGAGATGATATACTTTCCTTTTTGGCTGGTTTTGAAAATGCTTTCTCTGTACCCGAATTGACATTCATCATGAGTAAAGGTTTTGCTTTTTCCTGAAGACCTTTCTATTGCTTCTAAGCTGTGAAAAACTTCCTTGATTTCCACTCCGTATGCCCCGATATTTTGCATAGGAGAAGCGCCCACTGTTCCTGGGATAAGACTAAGATTTTCCACTCCTGCCCAATTTTGGGAGATAGCTTTCAGCACGAAATCATGCCACACTTCACCAGCACCAACTTTTACCAAAACGGAATGATCCAATTCTTCAATTACATTAATTCCGGGGAGGTTGATCTTCAATACCAGCGCATCTATGTCCTGGGTCAAGAGAATATTGCTGCCACCTCCCAATACAAAAAGCTCTAGATTTTCCCTTTTGGCAACTTCCAAGCCGTCTAAAATGTCCTCAACAGTATGCGCTTCGGCGAAAAAACGTGCTTTTTTGTCAATTCCAAAGGTGTTGTATTCTTTTAAAGAAATGTTTTCTTGTATATTCATGCCTTGTTTATTATTGCGAATTAAATAAGTTTTTGGCCAATAAGAAAGGAATTGGCTTTTTGCCTTTCAAATTTCACCTCAATCCAAATTAAACCTCGATGAAGGAAAATAAAGAAATAATCATCAACGGAGTAAATATAAGACCTGGGCAGACCATAAACATTGACATCGCCATTGCCCGGTTACCGACCCATACTTTAATTGACCTGCCCGTATTCATAAAGCGTTCCAAACAGCCCGGACCGGTGGTATTGATCAGTGGAGGAGTGCATGGTGATGAAATAAATGGGATCGTTACGGTGAAAAGAATGCTGGAGGAGGAGATGTTTGATCCCATCAAAGGTACCTTGATATACATTCCTTTGGTAAATGTATATGGTTTTTTGAGTAATAGCCGGACTTTTCCTGATGGGAGGGATTTGAATAGGAGTTTTCCAGGAAGCAACAAAGGTTCATTAGCATCCCAAATCGCCCATATTATTACTACTGAAATAATACCACATATTGATTATGGAATCGACATCCATACCGGTGGTCGGATGCTAAGCAATTATCCTCAGATTAGAGTGGATTTTAAAGATAAAATGGGTCTGGACCTAGCCAAGGCATTTGGGTCATATTTTATTATTAACTCTCCTCATATTGATAAATCTTTCAGAAAGGAGGCTTATAAAAATAATAAACATATCCTAGTATATGAAGGGGGTGAGTCAATGAGATTGGATGATCTATCAGTTGATGAAGCCATAGCCGGGACTAAGAGGATGTTGCAATACTTGGGGATGATAGAAGGGGATCTTCAACTCAAAGAATCATTGGTCATTAATGAAAGTTCGTGGTTGAGGGCTAAGATTTCAGGGATATTTATCCCTACAGTCAAGCTTGGAGAGCAAGTGAAAAAAGGGCAAATTTTGGCAAAAATTTCCGACCCTTATGGGCAGGTAAAAGTGCCTGTAAAGAGTACTACAAATGGCTACATTGTAGGGTTGAACAACCTTCCAGTGGTAAATGCAGGTGATGCATTAGTACATATAGGTCGAGTTTAGTTATAAAAAATCTATAAATTTTTACAAAAAATTACTAAATTGAATCGTTTCACCTTTTAAAATTTAGAAATGATTAATTTTGAGCAATTTAAATCTGTAAGGGGTTTAACTGAGAAACTTAGTGAAAACCTTGAAACAGAAGATTTTGTAATCCAAGCCACCGAAAAAGTTAGCCCAACAAAATGGCATCTTGCCCATACCACCTGGTTTTTTGAAACTTTTATACTCCAGGAGCTTGACCCAGACTATACCGAATTCCATCCTGATTTCAATTTTCTTTTCAATAGTTATTACAATGGCAAGGGGGATCGCACTGAACGTGACCACCGTGGTCTGATGACAAGACCTACCGTAAGACAGGTCTTTGCATATAGGGACCATGTGAACCGTGGGATGAAAAGATTCTTTGAAAAGACGGAAATTGACCAACATTTACATGACCTCCTGGCCCTAGGTCTAAACCATGAGCAACAACATCAGGAACTGCTACTTACTGATTTGAAATTCAACCTTTCTCTTAACCCTTTATACCCGGCAGTTTTGGATTGCCAGGAGTATCAGAAAAGTAACCATAAGGGTTGGGTGAAAATAGAAGAGGGCCTGTTTGATATTGGTTTTGAGGGGGAGGGTTTTTCGTATGACAATGAACACGGACGGCATAAAGTGTTCTTAGAATCTTATGAGATAGCCAAGTCCTTAGTGACCAACGGTGAATATTTAAAGTTTATGGAAGCCGGTGGCTATCAGGATCATAATCTTTGGCATTCGGAAGGGTGGGACTGGGTCCAAGAAAATGAACTCGACAAACCTTTATATTGGCAAAAACAAAACGGCGAATTTTATTATTATACTCTAAACGGGTTTCAACCTATAGCATGGGACGCGCCTGTCGCTCACGTTTCGTATTACGAAGCATCTGCATATGCGGCTTGGAAGGGTTGTAGGTTGCCCACTGAATTTGAATGGGAGGCTGCTGCTGACCATTTTGACTGGGGGCAGCGTTGGGAGTGGACCAACTCTGCCTATCTTCCTTATCCTCGTTACGCGAAGGCACCTGGAGCGATAGGTGAGTACAATGGAAAATTTATGGTGAATCAGATGGTATTGAGAGGGGCTTCCATTGCTACATCTCCAGGACATTCGAGAAAAACCTACAGAAATTTTTTTAGTACGCCATCCAGGTGGCAGTTTTCAGGAATTAGACTAGCAAAATAATATATGAACCACACTACCACTTATGACCAGATTTTTGCCCAAGATGTGTTGCAGGGATTATCTTCCCCGCAAAAGTCGCTTCCGTCCAAGTATTTTTACGATGAGAAAGGGGACAAACTCTTTCAAGCCATTATGGCCTTGCCTGAGTATTATCTCACAAGAACCGAATATGCCATATTGGAATCCTACAAGGATAAAATTTTGGCCCCATTTATAAAAACTAACCAGCCCTTTAATTTGGTGGAACTTGGTGCTGGAAATGGTTTGAAGACAAAAATCCTTATCAGATTTCTCTGTGACCAGAAAGTGGAATTCACCTATTTTCCAATTGATATTTCTGGAAATGTATTGAGAGAACTTGAGGACGATCTCACTGAAATTTGTCCTCAATTGATAGTGAATTCAATTACAGGCACCTATAGAAACTCTCTGAAGGACAAAATTTGGAATAACGGCGACCAAACTTTAATGCTGTTCTTAGGCTCTAATTATGGTAACTTCCTAGAGGAGGATGCTAAGGAACTTTTGCAAAAAATCACTGAGTCACTACAGCCAGGTGATGGCTTACTTATGGGATTTGATCTGAAGAAAGATCCTGAATTGATATTAGCAGCCTATAATGACGTTAAAGGAGTGACAAGAGATTTTAATTTAAATCTCTTGGAAAGGATTAATCGGGAACTTGGGGCTAATTTTGTTTTAGATAAATTTAAGCATTGGCCTGTTTATAACCCAGTGAGTGGTGAGTGCAAAAGTTATTTGGTAAGCCTAGAGCAACAGGATGTACATCTAGAAGCCTTGAATAAAACATTCCATTTCAATAAAGCGGAACCAATTTTCACCGAAGTTTCAAAAAAATATGGGCTTCATGATATTGCAGACTTAAGTAGAGAGAAAGGTTTTGATGTGGTTAATAACTTTATGGATGAAGAAGCTTTCTTTTCTGATAGTCTTTGGGTTAAAGTTTAATTATTTCTTACTCAGTATTTTAAAACATACTATTCAGCGTTTTCCAATTTATGGGAAACGCTTTTTTTACAATCTAGAGTCATTGGCAATCAAAATTAGAATGTTGAATGAATTTTTTGTAAATAAAAATTATTATTTATAAATATTGGAAGAGTGTTTGCTTTAATTTGGAGTATATTGATTATTTTATTTACTACCTTATACCGCAACTGCTATGTCAAATCGAAATAAATTGATCGCCGCTAATATATTTGCCCTATTTGCTACCATTATTATGTTGGTAGCCGGAAAAACGCTAGAGATAGAGTTCGGGTTAGCCGCTGAGAATTTAACCCCCACTATTTTGTTACTATTAATACCCCAATTGGGATTCGTATTTACTTGGCTGACCCATCGGGAGGTTAAAAGCCAAAATACAGCTAATCTTGATTAAGAGAAATAAAAAAGGCCGTGCAGAAATTTCTGCAAGGCCTTTTTATCTATTCGAAGAAAGTTTTTAATGCTTCGATTTTTCGATTCAACGATTCTTCTACCTGCCTGTAAGCTTCACGGTTAGGAAGCGGTTCATGCACAGAAATATAGTACTTGATTTTAGGCTCAGTTCCAGAAGGCCTTGCAGATATCTTGCTACCATCTTCTAGGTAGAACTGTAACACGTTTGATTTATCAAGGGTCATCGCTATTTCAGTGTTGTTCACCACATCGTACTCTATACTTTCCTGAACATCCACGATTTTGACTACTTTGATCCCGTTGATGTGAGTAGGCCTGGCAGTCCGGAAACCATGCATCAATTGCTGGATTTGTTCTGCGCCGTCTTTTCCTTTTTTGGTCACTGAAATCAATTCCTCCTTATAGAAACCATGTTTTATATAAATGTCAGCAAGCACATCGATCAGACTCTTTCCCTGGGAACGATAATAAGCAACTGCCTCGGCTGTTAAAGCGCATGCGGATACTCCATCCTTATCCCTTACAAAGTCTCCTATAAGGAAGCCGAAGCTTTCCTCCCCGCCGGCAATGTAAATTTCCTCACCTTCCTTTTCACGGATTACCATAGCGATGTTTTTGAATCCAGTCAAAGTGCTGTAAAACTTGGTGTTGTATGCTTTTGCAATCTCTTGGATCAAATCTGTGGTCACAATTGTACTCACGATGAAATGCTGACCAGTCAGCCTGCCATGTTCCTGCATTTTGGATAAAAGATATTCTGTCAGGATAACTCCAGCCTGGTTGCCATTTAAAAGTTCATATGCTCCATTCTCATTCTTGATCGCAGCAGCATATCTGTCTCCGTCAGGGTCACAGCCTAAAACCAATGCTGCATTAACCTTTCTTCCTAACTGGAGTGCCATGTCCATGGCTTCAGGCTCTTCTGGATTGGGATAAACCACAGTAGGAAAATTTCCGTCTGGCTCTGCTTGCTCCTTTACCACATGCACATTTTCGAATCCAAAAACTTTTAATGCTGCCGGAACCATCTTACCGCTTGCCCCATGAATTGGGGAAAAGACAATCGGCATATCCTTTTGCGTAAGATTAGCAGCAGGTGAAAGGCTCAATTTTTTGACCTCATCAAGGTATATCAAATCAAAATCCTCTTCTATGTAGGTCAAAAGAGCATCATTTTTATCCCATTTCACTTTGTCAAAAGAATCAATTTTTTGAACCTCCATGATAATACTCTTGTCGTGAGGAGCTACAATTTGTCCGCCATCTTCCCAATAGGCTTTGTAGCCGTTGTATTCTTTTGGGTTGTGAGAAGCTGTTACCATTACGCCACTTTTGCAACCATAATGTCTAATGGCAAATGATAACATTGGAGTGGGGCGAAGTTCTCTGAAGTATAAAACTTTGATGCCATTGGCGGTGAGAACATTTGCAGTGGTTTCAGCAAAAAGCGTATTGTTGATGCGGTTATCATGAGTAATAGCCACTTTGATCTCCTGGCCTGGAAATGATGCCAAAAGGTAGTTAGCTAAACCTTGAGTTGCCATGCCTACAGTGTAAACATTCATTCGGTTTGAACCCACGCCCATAACACCACGGAGCCCTCCAGTTCCAAATTCCAGGTCTTTGTAGAAAGAATCGATAAGTTCTGATTTGTCTTCAGCAGCGATCATACGGGCAATTTCTAACTTGCTGGCCTCATCAATATTGCTATTTAGCCATTTCTCAGCTTTTTGGGTGATAAGTGTATCTGTCATTTTCTGATAAAAAGTTATATAATATAAAATATGGTTTTGCTATAGGAATAAAAAAGCCCCAAGTCTTTAACCAAAATCTGATGTTGTAGTTTTGGTGGTATAAAAACTTGGGACTTGTTTAATTTGTTTAATCCAGCTTACAGATTGCCCCTAAGTGCCTGTTCTCTTTCAATAGCTTCGAATAATGCTTTGAAATTGCCTTTTCCGAATGATTTGGCTCCTTTTCTTTGGATAATTTCAAAAAACAAAGTCGGTCTGTCTTGTACCGGCTTGGTGAAAATTTGCAATAAGTAGCCCTCGTTGTCTCTATCTACCAAGATATTAAGCTTTTTCAGTGGCTCAAGATCCTCTTCAATAGCTCCCACTCGGTCTAGCAGATCATCATAATACGTGCCAGGCACTTCTAAAAACTCCACTCCACGTCTTCTTAATTCAGATACTGTTTCAATGATGTTGTCAGTTGCGATAGCCATATGCTGTACCCCTGCGCCGTTGTAGAAGTCAAGGTACTCCTCGATTTGGCTTTTCTTTTTCCCTTCAGCAGGTTCGTTGATAGGAAATTTGATGTAGCCGTTGCCATTGGAAACTACCTTAGACATCAAGGCTGTATACTCGGTGGAAATGTCTTTGTCATCGAAAGTAACCAGCAAATTGAAGCCCATTACTTTTTCGTAAAACTCAACCCACTTATTCATTTCACCCCATCCTACGTTACCTACGCAGTGATCGATAAATTTGAAGCCAACCGGAGTTGGTGTATACAAACTTTTCTTTTCCACAAATCCCGGGAGGAAAGGGCCGTTGTAATTGCTTCTTTCTACGAAGGTGTGAATAGTCTCACCGTAAGTCCGGATTGAAGCTACTTTAACCTCCCCGTTATCATCAGATATTACTTTAGGAGCCTCATAGGATTCAGCTCCTCTCGATGTGGTTTCCTGATAAGCTTTTTCGGCATCATCTACCCATAAGGCCAAAACTTTCACCCCGTCTCCGTGCTTTTTGATGTGGTCAGCTATAGGGTGGTCCTGTTGTAGGGGAGTGGTAAGCACTAACCTGATTTTACCCTGCTTGAGCACATACGAGGCTCTGTCCTTCACACCGGTTTCAGGACCAGCATAAGCGATTTGCTCAAAACCGAAAGCGTATTGATAATAAAGGGAAGACTGCTTGGCATTCCCTACATACATTTCAACATGATCAGTGCCGTTGATTGGCAGAAAATCTTCTTGCATAATCTATTGTTTTGGGTTTATATTCAATTTTGATGTAGACAAAGATAAAATTTTCTAGCCAAATTCGGTAATACCAGCCTTATTACTTCAAAGCTGTTTAAATGGGGGAAAAACTTTAAATTCTACCCTTTTTGGAAACTTTTCCCTTATTCTTTACCTTCATATTTACATTGAAAACTACAAACCTTTATTTATGGATTTTGACAAACTCGACGAGGATTTGACGGCGATAGTGGAAAAGAGAATCTCCCTTAGCAAGATAACCTATGCCGATCCGAAATATGACGATATTGAAGAAGAACTTCACGATCTTGAAGATGATCTAAATGAGGAATTTGGACCATTTCTGGAAACTCAATTGGAGAAAATTTATGATAAGCTTTGTCCTGACAATGACGTGTTGCTTCCATCAGCCTATTTAGCAAATAAATATACGCCGATGTTGCCAGATGCAAGAGGTGTTGTAAGCTATGAGGTAAAAGGTATGGAAGGGGTGCCCGTGGAATCTGAGCAATTTGACGGCCAGGATGTGCGTATTATATTGGTGCCTAACCCTGCCAGGTTTGTGATGCAAATCAATGGTGTTTCTTTAAAAGATCTCTGGAGATCCAGATAAAAAGTACCTGATTTAAACAAAAAAAGGATGCAAGGGGAATTCCCCTTGCATCCTTTTTTTGTTTTGTTCAATTAAATTTAGAAGCCCAGCTTAAATCTTAGATCCTTCATAAGCCCACTTGCGATTTCTCTTGCTTTGGCTTCTCCTTCAGCTAGTTTGAGATCTAGCTCTTCGGGGTTGCTCATGAAGAAATCAAACTGCTTGCGCTGCTCAGCATATTTACCTAAAATCAAGCCGAGAAATTCTTTTTTAGCATGCCCGTAACCGAAATTTCCAGCCAAATATTTTTCCCTCAATATTTGAGTTTCCTCAGCTGTTCCAATTAGTTTGAAAAGTTTATAAACATTACAGGCGTCCGGATCTTTTGGCTCCTCAAGTGGGGTGCTGTCCGTCACGATGCTGTTGATGTTCTTTTTAAGTTGTTTTTCAGGAAGGAAAATATCGATATAATTATGGTAGGACTTGCTCATCTTTTGGCCATCAGTACCTGGGATAATCATCACATCTTCATTTACTCTGGCCTCCGGTAGGGTGAAAAAATCCTCACCTAATTTATGATTAAAAGAGCTGGCAATGTCACGAGTCATCTCTAAGTGTTGCAATTGATCTTTGCCTACAGGAACAATATTGGCGTGGTATAATAATATGTCGGCCGCCATCAGTACAGGGTAGGTGAAGAGCCCAGCGTTTACATCAGCGAGGCGGTCAGATTTGTCTTTGAAGCTGTGCGCATTTGCCAGCATTGGGTATGGGGTGTAGCAGCTGAGGTACCAGGTAAGCTCAGCTACCTCGGGAATTCGAGATTGTCTGTAGAAAACACTTTTATTGATATCCAATCCAAAAGCAAGCCAAGCAGCAGCTACGGCCTGCACATTTTCTCTTCTACTTTGGGCATCCTTGATAGTGGTCAAGGAATGAAAATCGGCTATAAAAATGAATGATTCGTTGTCATCTTTCTTGGTCAATGCAATAGCTGGTTCAATTGCACCTAATAAATTGCCCAAATGGGGCCTACCTGAACTTTGAATTCCTGTTAATACTCTTGCCATCGATAAAATTTTTGGCGCAAATTAAAGAAATGTGGACACAAATCCCTGTATTTTTACCGTTATTTGCCATTATGAGAAATTCAATGTTTTGTCTATTAGTTGTGGTTTTCTGTTTGGGTCTTACTCAAAACATTGCTGCCCAGTCTATTGCCGATCGTCCCATCATTTGGGAAAAGCAGCGAGTGGATCTGGGAATGGTGATGGAAGAATCCGGTATGGTGACCAGCGATTTCTATTTTGTGAACCGAGCTGATTTTCCTGTTTTCATTCAGGATGTGGTGACCGATTGTGGCTGTACTGTGGCCTCATTTACAACAGATACCCTTTACCAAGACAAGATTGGTGAAATAAAGGTTGCCTATGATCCAACGAATAGAGGAGGACAGTTCAGCAAAATGGTCATAGTAAAAACGAATATTGATTCGGATGGCGATACTCTATTTGTTGAAGGCTATAACTTGCCTTATCCAGAAAACGTTGACACCCATTATGCTCATAGGGTGGGGGATATGGGTTTCAAATTCACCAGTGTAAATGTGGGTGATGTCATTAACAACGAACCAAAGACTAAGTACGTTGACTTTTTCAATTTTAAAGACATGTCGGTAACGCTTAACGAGGCCAAAACCGAATTGCCGGATCATATTAAGTTAAAAATGAGTCCGGCTATCGTGCCAGCTAAATCCAGAGGTATTTTGGAAATTTCCTACGATGGGGAGGAAAAAGGGGACCTTGGCTTTTTTGATGAAACCATCAAATTCTTTATCGAAGACAAAGGAACTCACGAAATGGAAGTTAGATTATTGACAACTATTCATGAATACTTCCCTCCAGTCAAAAAATCGGAGATAAACGAACAGCCTAAGCTTGGTATTTCTGATGTGAATGTGAATATGAGCAATGTGTCGGCCAGCCGTCCTGTAAGCAATTCCGTTACGCTTAGTAGCATGGGTGGTCAGCCGGTTAATATCCGAAAGGTGGTATCTAATTGTGAATGCCTTTCTATCGAGTTGGAAAACTATGATATCGCCCCAGGAGATAAAGAGCAGTTGAGGTTTACCTTTGATCCAAGAGGGAGACAGGGACTTGACCATAAAACGATCACAATCTTCAGCAATGACCCTCTAAGTCCCACACGGACCATCCTGATAAAAAGCAGCGTCAAATAAGTTTTAAGCCTCAAAAAATTGAGGCTTTCTTTTTGCTTCAATTTTGAGATAACCAATTTTTTTTATCGTATGATAGTTAGGTTGCTGACACTTCCTTTTCGATATGGGTTTTCCAAACTCAAAAGAGCCATAGGCAAATTGGACATTATCCAGATAGAGTCTCTCTATGCTTTTGGTAATGAGAGGAAGGTCTATATAAAAGCTAGGGTGGTGGAGGCTTATAAGCAGAGTGTGCCTACTGAAAGAAAATCAGCTCCAAAAAATATGCTCGCTGCAGTGAGGAGATATTCGGGCAGCAGTGTTTCTGATGTGGAAGTGTTGGCGCGTTTGGGTGACAGTGAAATAAAAATGGTAAGTGATGAAGAGGGGATTTTGGAAGGTAAATTCAAAACACCCCCTGCTAGTAAAAATGAACTTGTAAGCTTTACCTTTATCGAGAATGGAGACCTGAGCTATCAGCAAAAAGAAGTGTTATTTCCAGTTAGTCGATATTCTTCAGAGCATCCTGTGGGTATCATATCAGACATTGATGATACGATCTTGGTGTCAAAGGCCACACAATTGGGGGAGAAGCTTTGGCTATCCATTTCCAAAAATGCCTATACCAGAAGACCCTTTCCGGGGATCAGTAAATTTTATAAAGGACTTACCAACTATGGCGAAAATCCAGTTTTTTATGTTTCCAGCAGTGATTGGAATCTAAATGAATTGATAAAAGACTTTTTGGAATATAGGCACATTCCTAAGGGACCACTTTTATTACAGGATCTACACGTTAATCTCCGAAATATTTGGAAATCTGGTGGTGGAAGCCATGTTCATAAAAAGGAGAAAATAATTCTTCTTTTTAAACTTTACCGGAGTATGAAGTTTATCCTAGTAGGAGACAGCGGTCAACACGATCCTGAGCTTTATGCAGAGGCTATTGAAGAATTTCCGGATAAAGTAATCGCTGTTTACATCCGAATCATTAGACCAATGGACTCAGAAAGGCGGCAATTGCTGGATCGGTTTAAAGATAAGGTAGCTATTGCCTACGTGAAAAACACGGATGAGGCAATCAATCATGCACTTGAAAATGGCTTTATAAAGCCTGATATTATATGAGAAATATTTTGCTTTTTTTCAACCCGACCGCCGGTAGAACTCAGGTGGCAGAAGAGTTTTTATTGTCAAAAATCAACACGGCTTTTCCCAATTTAGAAAACCTGTATAGTCACATTCTTAAAGGAGATTATAAAAAGCCAGATAGCATTAAAAAGAGTCTGGATAGACGGCCTTGGGATTTGGTAATAGTGGCTGGGGGTGATGGTACGGTCAGAAGGGTAGTGGAAGTCTTCATCAATGATGACTATAACTATACTATGGGTATTCTCCCTTTAGGTTCTGCCAATGGGTTGGCTACTTGTCTAGGAATGTCTGAACTGGAAGAGGCTTTAGAGGCTATGGTAGAGAACAGGACGACAGAGATGGATGTTTTAACTATTAATGACAACATTTGCCTTCACCTTAGCGATTTCGGTTTTAACGCTGGCTTAGTTGCCAAATACGATCAGATCGACGGTAGGGGGATGATTTCCTATTTGAAAGGAGCCTTTGCGGAAATCTTTGAGAATAAGCCTTATAATTTCTCGCTTGAAGTTGATGGTAAAACTGTAAATTTGACCGCAAGAATGCTATTGATTGCTAACGGTCACCAGTACGGAACTGGAGCAATTATCAATCCAGCAGGGAAAATTGACGACGGAGAGTTTGAAATTTTAGCATTCAATCCCGAGGGACTAGATGAGATTGCAAATTTCTTTTACCATCTGATGAGAGGAGAACTGAAAAGCTGTGATTTTGTAAGAACTTGGAAATGCACCCAAGCCACAATCCAAAATCCAGACGGTGTTACATTTCAAATTGATGGGGATGTGGAGCGAGATGTGAGAGAAGCAAGAGTTGGAATGTTGAAAAACCGGTTAAAGGTTGTAATTAATCTGTCAGAAATGTAAAAAGGGAGCAAATCGCTCCCTTTTTTTATTTTATTTAAATGCCTGCAGACCCGTGATTTCTTGACCTAAAATTAATAAGTGGATGTCGTGTGTGCCTTCATAGGTAATCACCGATTCCAAGTTCATCATGTGACGCATGATCGGGTATTCCCCAGTGATGCCCATGCCGCCGTGAATCTGGCGAGCCTCACGTGCTATTTCCAATGCCATATTTACATTGTTTCGCTTAGCAAGGGATATTTGGGCAGTGGATGCTTTACCTTCATTCATCAACTGTCCCAGTCGATGGGTGAGAAGTTGGGCCTTGGTAATTTCAGTAAGCATTTCGGAAAGCTTTTTTTGGATTAATTGGAATCCACCTATCGGTTTACCAAACTGCTCTCTTTCTAACGAGTATCTTCTAGCAGAGTCATAACAATCCATGGCAGCACCTAACGCCCCCCACGCGATACCGTATCGTGCAGAGTCTAAACACATCAATGGTGCACCTAGCCCTGATTTGCCAGGTAGGAGGTTTTCTTTTGGGACTTTCACATCATTGAATACCAACTCGCCAGTACAAGAAGCGCGCAGAGACCATTTGTTATGGGTTTCTGGAGTAGTAAACCCTTCCATGCCCCTTTCGACTATAAGTCCATGAATTCGGCCTTCCTCATTTTTCGCCCATACGACAGCTATATCAGCTTTTGGCGAATTGGAAATCCACATTTTGGCACCATTCAATAGATAATGATCGCCCATATCCTTGAAGTTGGTTACCATGCCGCTAGGATTTGAGCCATGGTCAGGTTCGGTCAAACCAAAACAGCCAAGCATTTCGCCAGAAGCTAATTTTGGAAGATATTTATTTCTTTGATCCTCAGATCCGAATTTGTAAATGGGATACATAACCAGCGAACCCTGAACCGAAGCCGTGGACCTCATGCCTGAGTCTCCCCTTTCAATCTCTTGCATGATCAGACCATAGGAAATGTAATCTAATCCACCACCGCCGTAATTTTCGGGGATTTGAGGTCCAAATGCCCCAACATCACCAAACTTTTTGACAATCTCATAAGGGAAATAAGCGTCCTGACACCAGTTTTCTATATTAGGAGAAATCTCCTTTTTAACAAAATCGCGGATTGAGTTACGGATAAGTATATGCTCTTCAGTTAGCAAATCGTCCAAGTTGTAAAAATCCACCCCCTCGAATGCGTCCTGCTTCTGAGATTTGTGTTTTGCCTCGGCTGCCTCCATAATTAATTTTGCTTAATTGGTTTTTAAAATTGAATTTTACATTTCGAATGCTGATCAAATGCTCAGCTTTAAGATTAACTCAAGTAAGCAAGAACTTTCTTAAAAAGCTACCTTGGTTACAGAAATTATTCCTTATGGATAAGCATAAACCCAACAATGACATTGCTCAAAAGATTGAACTTTTGGAACAAAAATTTAAGGCTTCCGGACAGGACCTTTCCTCATATCTGGAGGGCTTGCTCTATGCCGATTATTTGACTTACTGGGACTACATCAATCTTGATACCCTTTTAACTCTACAGCAGCCCAAAACCTCATTTAAGGATGAGAAAATTTTCATAATTTATCACCAGATTACTGAGTTGTATTTCAAATTATGCCTTTGGGAAATGGAGCAATTGGCAGAGGAAAAAGATATTAAGGCTGACTTTTTTAAACAAAGGCTAGAGCGGGTCATCATGTATTTTGACCATCTAATTTCTTCATTTGCAGTAATGTGGAAGGGCATGGAGAAAGATCAGTTCCTTAAATTCAGGATGTCCCTTTTACCGTCTAGTGGTTTCCAGAGTGCTCAGTATCGTTTTATTGAGGTACTGGCTACAGATACACATACATTAGCTGCCTTAAAGTTCCGCAAAGAGGTAACAACCCAAAGCCCGACCCAGGAGTTGTTTGACAAGCTATATTGGCAATTTGGTGCAACTGAACTCGCAACTGGGGAAAAAACGTTGACTTTAAAGTCTTTCGAGTTAAAGTATGGCAAGGAGATCAAGGACCTGATTGACAAATATAAGAGTAGCAACTTGTGGCAGCAGTATTTGATATGTGCCGACAAGGATGAGGAGCTTAAGGGGTTGATGAAGACTTTTGACCTGAAGGCAAATGTTCATTGGCCTCTCTCTCATTATAAGTCAGCTGTGCGGTATTTGCAGCGTGACCCTGTGGACATTGCCGCTACTGGCGGCACTAATTGGCAAAAATATTTACCTCCGCGTTTCCAGAAGGTAATTTTCTATCCTGAACTTTGGTCGGAGCAGGAGATCGAGGAATGGGGGAAAGGCTGGGTTGTCAAAGAGGTCTTTGGGAAAGAAGAATAAAATAATGATCGTTCGCAATTATGTCAGTAGATAATTTCCTTTGATTTTGGGGAAGGATGACCGAAGAAACCTAAATATTGATTTCAGCCATTCTTTTATAAGTTGACGGTGGATACTAGCAATAGAGTGGATATAATATAATAAATTTTAAGGATAACTACCTTACAATCATGAGAAAAGAATTGAATATAGTCCTGAAGCCCGAGGAGGCTTTTGAGGAAAAAGTATTGCGTGACGTCCTTTTGCAAAAAGCGGGCATTCCCTTGCAGAAGGATGATGTAGAGGTTAGGGTACTAAAGCGATCTATTGATGCCCGGAGCCGCAGTCAGGTAAAAGTGAACATTCAGGCGGAAGTATTTGTCAAAGAAACCCCACCCTCCAGGCTTACTAATTCCTTTAACTACCCCAATGTCAGCGATGCACAGCAAATGATCATTGTAGGAGCAGGGCCGGCTGGCCTTTTTGCAGCGCTTCGAGCGATTGAATTGGGGGTGAAGCCTATCGTAATCGAAAGGGGTAAAGACGTAAGGGCTCGCCGACGAGACCTTGCTGCTATAAATAAGGATCATAAGGTAAATCCAGAATCTAATTATTGCTTTGGTGAAGGAGGAGCAGGGACCTACTCAGACGGAAAGTTATATACCCGCTCCAAGAAAAGAGGGGATATAAGAAGAATCCTTGAAATAATGGTCGCCCATGGAGCCACTGAGGAAATTCTTGTGGAGGCCCATCCGCATATTGGAACAAACAAATTACCTAAGCTTGTGGCTGAGTGGAGAGAAACCATTCGCAATGCTGGAGGCCAGGTTCTTTTTGATACCAAAGTAACAGATTTTATGATTGAGGGGAATGAGCTCAAGGGTGTAGTTACCCATGAGGGTGAAAAAATTACTGGTATCGGGGTTGTTTTAGCCACGGGACACTCTGCTCGCGATATATTCCATTTGCTTCACAACAGGAAGGTTCTGATCGAGGCAAAGCCTTTTGCTCTTGGTGTTCGGATTGAGCATTCCCAAAGTCTTATTGATCAGATTCAATATCACTGCAAAGTCGACAGAGGACCTTACTTGCCGGCATCTTCCTATAGCCTAGTTCAGCAGACCATGTTTGAGGGTAAGCAACGGGGTGTATTTTCTTTTTGCATGTGCCCGGGAGGCTTCATTGTGCCTGCTGCTACTGCACAAGAAGAGCTGGTGGTCAATGGAATGAGTCCTAGCCGAAGGGATAGTAAATTTGCCAATTCAGGCATGGTGGTGGCAGTGGAATTAGAAGACCTTCCCCAATATCAAAAGCATGGGCCTTTGGCAGCAATGGAGTTTCAGGCAGAAGTAGAGCATAACGCTTGGATTTATGGGGGGAAAACCCAAGTAGCGCCTGCCCAGCGATTGGTAGATTTTATTAATGGAAAAGAAAGTAGTTCGCTACTTGACACCTCTTACCAACCCGGCTTAGCTTCTGTTAATATGCATGAAGTCTTACCCGATTTTGTGGGGAGTAGACTCAAGGATGCATTTACCGCTTTTGGTAAAAAAATGCGCGGTTACCTAACTAATGAGGCCCAAATCATCGGTGTGGAAAGTCGAACGTCCTCTCCGGTGCGTGTGCCAAGGGATAAGGAATCCTTTGAACATCCGCAGTTAAAAAGACTTTATCCATGTGGTGAGGGTGCCGGATATGCAGGTGGCATAGTTTCAGCTGCAATGGATGGGGAAAGGTGTGCTGAAAAGTTAGTCGAACAATATTATCGCAAATTTAACTGATTTACCATGACTCAAAAAAAGACTGTAATTCTGGGAGCTACTTCCAATACGAGCCGATATGCATTCATTGCAGCAAATATGCTGGATGATTATGGTATGGAATATATTCCTGTAGGGATCAAAACAGGGCAGGTCAACGGAAAAGAAATCCTGGATCTTAGGGAAAAGCCTGAAATCTCAGATGTGGATACTGTAACTCTCTATATCGGTGCCAGAAATTTGCCCGAATGGCACGATTATATTCTTTCACTCAAGCCTAAAAGGATAATATTCAACCCAGGTACTGAGGATCAAGAGCTTATGAAAAAGGCCAAGAATGAAGGAGTGGAAACTGTTTTTGGCTGTACATTGGTCATGCTAAGATCAGATCAGTACTAAGGATTCCCGTCTTCATTTTTTGCTTTCCAAATGAGGAAAAATCCTCAAATTTGACGGTTTTTCGCTAAAAAAGCCGTATTATTAAAGATTGAAAAACTTTGAATAACTGAGGCCATATGCCTCCTTTGAGAATGTTATTGAGATTACTATGAGTCAAGAAAATGAGAACCGCGCGGATTACGGCGCGAGTAATATTCAAGTCTTAGAAGGATTAGAAGCCGTAAGAAAAAGGCCCGCCATGTATATTGGCGATATTGGCGTAAAAGGGCTTCACCACCTCATTTGGGAAGTAGTTGACAACTCTATCGATGAGGCTCTCGCAGGTCATTGCGACACCATCCACGTGACAGTTTTAGAGGATAATTCCATTTTGGTGGAGGATAATGGTAGGGGGATCCCAACCGACCTTCATAAAAAAGAAAATAAATCCGCCCTAGAAGTGGTAATGACTGTACTTCACGCTGGAGGTAAATTTGACAAAGACACCTACAAAGTGTCTGGTGGTCTTCACGGTGTAGGTGTTTCCTGTGTGAATGCTCTTTCAACCTATTTGAAAGCTACAGTCCATAGAAACGGTAAGGTATTCGAACAGGAGTACTCCAAAGGTATTCCTCAAACAGAGGTGATCGAAATCGGTACTACTGACAAAAGAGGTACTTCCATCCATTTCAAACCGGATGATTCCATCTTCCAGGCTACGGAGTATAAGTATGAAACAATTGCTACCAGGCTAAGGGAAATGTCATTCCTGAACGCGGGCATTCGTATCACACTTACCGATTTGAGAGATGTGGAAGAGGATGGTAAACCAAAAGCTGAGGAATTTTACTCTGAAGGAGGATTAGTAGAGTTTGTTCAATACCTTGACGAAACCAAAGATAAGATCATAGATGCTCCGATTTATATAGAATCTGAGAAAAATAGCGTGCCCGTGCAAGTGGCCATGAGCTACAACTCTTCATATTCTGAAAATGTGGTTTCTTATGTAAATACCATCAATACCTATGAAGGTGGTTCTCACGTTTCTGGTTTTAGAAGAGCTCTTACAAGAACATTGAAAAGCTATGCTGATAAATCAGGCATGCTTGACAAGCTGAAGTTTGATATCTCTGGGGATGATTTTAGAGAAGGTCTTACAGCGGTAATTTCAGTTAAAGTCGCCGAGCCACAGTTTGAGGGCCAGACGAAAACCAAATTAGGTAACTCTGATGTTGTGGGAGCGGTTGACCAAGCTGTTTCTGAGGTGTTGCAGATTTGGTTGGAAGAGCATCCAAAAGAGGCTAAAATCATCGTAGGTAAAGTAGTATTGGCGGCTCAGGCTCGACATGCTGCTAAGAAAGCTCGTGAGATGGTTCAAAGAAAGAATGTGCTCGGTGGAGGTGGACTTCCAGGAAAACTAGCAGATTGTGCTAACAGTGATCCAACGGTTTGTGAACTGTACCTAGTCGAAGGGGACTCAGCCGGTGGTTCTGCCAAACAGGGCCGTGACCGTGACTTTCAAGCTATTTTACCATTAAAGGGTAAAATCCTGAATGTTGAAAAGGCTCATGAGCATAAGATCTACGATAATGACGAAATCAAAAACATCCTGACCGCCCTTGGTGTTAAGTTTGGGACTGTTAATGACGAGCGGGAATTGGACGTAACGAGTCTCCGATATCATAAGATCATAATCATGACGGATGCCGATATTGACGGCTCCCACATCCGTACGCTAATTCTGACTTTGTTTTTTAGATATATGCGTCCTTTGATTGAAAAGGGATACGTTTATATTGCTCTTCCTCCGTTTTATTTGTTGAAAAGAGGAAAGGAGGAACGTTATTGCTGGACTGAGGAAGAAAGAAAAGCGATGATCAAGGAATTGGCTAAGGATGGCAAAGAGGATAGTGTTGCTATTCAGCGCTACAAAGGTCTTGGGGAGATGAACCCGGAGCAGCTTTGGAGCACCACCATGGATCCCAATACACGTACCCTCAAGCAGGTTACCATTGATTCTGCGGCAGAGGCTGACCATTTGTTCAGCATGCTGATGGGAGATGAAGTAGCACCCCGAAGAGAATTTATCGAGAAAAATGCCAAGTACGCTAAGATCGATACTTGATCTACATTTCTTGAAAGATACCAAAAAGGGGCCGTGTGCCCCTTTTTTTATACAAATACCTTATATTTATAGGGAATAATTTTAAATATCTTCAGATAGCATTTGCCAAACTGATATGGAAATGAAAGTAGCTCAGCAGGATAAAATTGAACAATTAATATATAGCAGTGACCTGATCAGCAGGGATTTGAGTTGGCTCAAATTTAATGATCGGGTATTTGATCAATCCACTAAGGAAAGCAGGTCTGTTTTTGAAAAACTGAAGTTTTTGGCCATTTCTGCTTCTAATTTGGATGAGTTTTTTATGATCAGGGTCGGGTCGCTATATAATTATCTGGATTATGATAAGGAGCGGGTCGACTATTCCGGTTTGAGGGAAGAGCCCTTTAAAATGAAACTTATGCAGGAAAGCCAAGACTTTCATGCTAAAATCCAAAGCCATTTTCAGGATAACTTACTGCCCAGTCTAAAGGATTCGGGCTTCATGCTTAGCAATGTGCGTAACCTGTTGCCTGAAGAGCAGGAGTATATAAAAGAGTACTATTATAAGGCTGTCTATCCTATGTTAACGCCGATGGTATTTGATGGGTACCATACTTTTCCCATTCTGATGAACAAACTTTTAATTTTTGGAGTGGTAACCATCAGTCCCGGAGATAAGAAGGATAATCGCAAACTTTCCTTTGTACAGATTCCTTCTAATATTCCACGTTTTTTCGAAATCGAAAGGGAAGACCTTGTTATTTACGTTCCGATTGAGGAGGTGATCCGAGTACATATTGTATCTCTTTTCAGAAACGTAGACATTGAATCCATTAACCTGTTTAGGATTACTCGAAATGGTGATTTCACATTGGAAGAGAGTGAAGATATGGATAACAATTTCCTTGAAGAGGTAAAAAGGAAACTTAATGCCAGAAAAACTGGCCGTGTGGTTAGGATTGAAATTGAGGATGGGTACAGTAAATGGATGGTCAATTTGCTAAAGGAGAGATGGATAATTAAGGATGATAGTATTTTTACTGTCGCCAAAACCAGTATGTTAGACTTTACAGGACTATGGCAGGTGATTGGGAATAAGCGCTTCAAGGACAAGATACCACCAATACCTGATCCTGTGCCACCATTATCCTATCCGGATGCAAGTACTGAGGATGTTTTTCAAGTGCTCAAGCATCAGGATGTATTGCTTCATCATCCTTACAATAATATTGATCCGATTTTGGATTTACTCGAAAAAGCGGCTGAGGATCCAAATGTCATGGCCATCAAAATGACCATTTATAGACTTGCGAAGGATTCTAGAATCACTACTGCATTGTTGAGAGCGGTCGAAAATGGTAAGCATATTTCGGTTTTGTTTGAAGTAAAAGCCCGTTTCGATGAGGAAAATAATATGCGCGAAGCCAAAAAGCTTCAGAAAGCAGGTTGTTTCGTGATTTATGGGGTAAGTAATTTGAAGACTCACACAAAACTTTTGCTGATAGTCAAAAAGGATGAAGATAGGGTTACTCGATATGTGCACCTAGGATCTGGAAATTACAATGAGGATACCTCTAGGCTTTATACCGATATTGGGCTTTTGACCACTAATGAAACCTTAGCCAATGACGTCTCAGAGTTTTTTAATGTTATCACTGGGCATTCAATGCCTACTACATATAAAAACCTGATCACAGCGCCTAGAGATATGAGAAATCAGCTTATCAATTTCATTGAAGATGAAGCGGAAAATGCTAGAAAAGGCCTCAAATGTGGAATTTTTATCAAAGTTAATTCCTTGGAGGATAGTGAAACAATTTATGCTTTATATCGTGCCTCACAAGCTGGTGTACCAATAAAGCTTATAGTGAGAGGCATATGCTGTCTAAGGCCAGGAAGAGTGGATTTGAGTGAGAATATTGAGGTGATTTCCATTGTTGGTGATTTTCTCGAGCATTCAAGGATTTATCATTTCCACAACAATGGGGATTTCAGGACCTATGTGGGAAGTGCCGACATGATGGTAAGAAGTTTTGACCGACGGTTGGAATCTTTGTTTCGAGTTGAATCGTCACTACTTCAAAAGCAATTGATGAATATTCTATCTTTTAACTTAAGGGATAATGTAAATAGTTATGTTATGCAAGAGGACGGCAACTATGTGGCCAAGCATCCTGAGGACGATGAGGAACCGTTTAACATCCATCGAGAATTTTTCCATCTCGACTCTAATAAAGTGAAAGAAGTCATATTAATTGAATAATAAAAAAGCCTTTTATAGAGGCTTTTTTATTATTTATTTCTTTCATATAGCAGATTCATAACGCCGTCTTTCAAGCCCACATCCGGTACAATCATTCTTTTTGAATTAGCGGATTGCATAGCGTGTAGATAAATTTTAGATGCCGGGATAATTACATCTGCCCTGTCAATATTTAGATTTAGGACATTCACTCGTTCTTCAAAGCTGTAACTTTCCAGGAAAGATTGAATTTCCTGAATCTTGTCCATATGAAGGTATCGCTTGTTTTTGGAAGGCTTCGATAATTCAAAAATTTTATTGATATTTCCACCTGTCCCTATACAGGTGATTTTTTGCTTTTCGGTAATATTTTCATGGATAAACTTATCCATTTTCCTCCAAACTTTTGGATCTTCTTGACTGTCCATGGCCCGGACTGAACCTATTTTAAACGACTTGCTAGCAATTTTAGCTTTATCCTTATAGATGTTCAATTCTGTACTTCCGCCACCAACATCGATATGTAAATAGGGTTTTTCATCAATATAGGCCCCTAGTGCCATATTGATCAAGTCTGCTTCTTTATTCCCATCTATGATGTGGATTTTCAGACCAATATCTTCTTTGACTTCTTCAACGATTTTGCGTCCATTTTCAGACTCCCTCATGGCAGAAGTAGCGCAAACCATGTAATCATCGACCTCATAAAGGTCAATGAGGATTTTGAAGGCCTTCATTAACTTCAAAAATTTCCGTCTGTTATTGTCGCTGATATTTTTATTGTCAAAAACGTCATTTCCCAAGCGTAAGGGAAATCTGAGGTACTCGAGTTTTTTGAAATTTATATTGCCCTGATAATTAATGACATTGGTGATTTGTAAACGGATGGCATTGGAGCCAATATCTACGGCAGCTAATTTCAATACGTTATCTGGTTTTAGTTCAGGTTTGATAATGGCAAATTGAAAAATGTAGGTCAAAAATCCTAGCTTTTATCTCTTGACATTGCCAGCATGATAACTCCAGTTATTAGCGCAATCCCACCTACGTAAGGGGGCCAATTGATGGTCTCTTCTTGCTCTGCGGTCACATTCACAGGACCAGCATCAATTATAGTTTCTTCGGTTGTATAGGAAAATCCTGTGATTATCAACATAATAATTCCCAATACGACTAGTATTATTCCAAAAATTTTCATCGCGGTTAAATTTAGTACAAATTCAATACTACAAAATATTGACCAAACTTTTAAATATTCTAAGTAGTTGGTGGTTTATTAATCCATTATTTGGTTAAAATGGAAAGAAATATGGTAAAAATAAAGTGGCAAGTACCCAGTACATAAGATTTAACGGAGTGCCGATTTTAAGGTAATCCACAAACTTATAATTGCCTGGCGTATATATCATGGTGTTAGTCTGATAGCCCATGGGAGTCATGAAACTTAATGATGCCGCAAAGGTAACCGCCATAATAAATGGTCTTTCGCTCACTTGCATGGAACTTGCCACTGCAATGGCAATGGGGGCAAGAAGAGCAGCTGTGGCATTGTTGCTCATGATATTAGTGGCCAGAAAGGTAATCCCAAATATTGAACTCATCACCACAGTCGGACCATACTGCCCCAATGATCCGGTTAACCCTCGCGCCAAAAGGTCTGCAGCACCGGTTTTTTCCAATGCCACACCCATGGATAGAATGCCAGCCAACATGAATATAACCTTCCAATCTACGGCTTTATATGCCTCCTCTGCGGTGAGAGATCTTAATAGGATTAGCATTACACAGCCTGTGATAGCAGCCACAGCGATTGGGAAAATTTTGAAGGTTGCTAATAACACTACCATGATTACGATGCCCAACGTAAGAATCATTTTCTTCCAACTGAATTTAAATGTTGGTTCCTCTGATATGATCAGTAGATCTTCCGAGCTGTTTCTTATTTTATTGATCATTTTATCTTCCGATCTGATCAGCAAGACATCACCGGCTGATAAGCGGGAATGAGTAAGTTTGGTAGTTTTGATATCATTCCTGTGCCGGATTCCCAAAACGGTGTTCCCGCTATAAAAATCCCGAAAATTTATTGATTTTAGGGTCTTGTCCACTAGGTAGGAGTGTGGGGTAACCATAGCTTCATAAAGTTTGGTGTTGCCGGTTTCCAAATCTTCGTCGGTAAATTTCAAATCTACTTTCAATGACACTCCCGGGTGGTCTTTAATTACTTTCAGAGTCTCTTTATCACAACTGATTCTGATGGTATCCCCATCCTTGATGACCGAGTACGGATATGCATTTAGTACTTCCCCGTCCTTTCTGACAATCTGTAAGGCTTCAATTTCGTGATCGTTAAAAAAAAGGGCTGTTTTGATCGAAGTCCCAATATCTTTAAAATCTTCCTTTATACTGATTTCTGTGAGATAATCACCTAGATCGAAAATTTCGGTAAGGTCCCTTTTGACGGGCCGGTCAGGACTCAGCCATCTTCCAATGGTCAACATATAAATAAGTCCTGATATCAAAAATACCAATCCCATTCCACTCATTTCGAAAATGCCGAAAGGCTCAAGCCCATTTTTTTCAGCAATCCCACTCACCAATATATTGGTACTGGTACCTAATAAAGTACAAACTCCGCCCATCAAAGCGCCAAAGGATAGGGGCATCAGCAATTTTGAAGGGGCCATCCCTGTGTCTTTTGCTATTTTTATAACAGTAGGCATCAGGATAGCCACCACCGCAGTATCATTTATGAAAGCTGAAAGTCCACCTGCAAAGACCATCATGGTGAGCATGAACAAAAATTCATTTTTCTTGCTCATCCTTAGAAAGATTTTGTTGAGGTTGTTCAAGGAGCCCGATTTGAAAATGGCAGCACTGAGGACGAACATAGCTCCAACGGTAACCGTTGCTGTATTGCTAAACCCGGAAATTCCTTCATCAAAGGTCAGAATACCCGTGACCATAAATAAGGCCATGACGAGCACAGAAATAGTATCAATGGAGAATTTCTCTGTGAAAAACAGAACCATGGCCAAGATGATGATGGCAAAAACTGCAGTAATTTCTCCTGTCATTACATTTTGTGATAGTAGCCTTTTCTCATCTTTCTTCTTACGCGGAAAAAGTTAAAAAAGCCAACAATTATTAAAACTATACTGATGGCAAAGGAAAAATAGCCAAAACTACTGATATTGGCTAGATCTTCAACCTTAACAAGTGCTGTGCCACTAACCAGAAAGTACAAACTTGTCCGTATATACGAAAGTAATGTCCTTTCATTGGCCATCCGTGTTCTTTGCCTAGCCAAATAATCCCGAATGATAAGTGGAGTTTCTTCCATGGTGAAATTTAAAAATTAATTTTATATGGTTATATTTGAATATCTTATATTAAATATACTAATAATATGAAAAATTATTTACTTATTGTATTTTTTCTGCTATTTACAACCTCTTCGTTACGAGCACAAATCATTCCTGCTGACACCATCTTTCTTAATACTTTAGAGCAGGGTTTTTGGACTAGCGACTTCAGCCTTGGTATCAACTTTAATCAGGCTTCCTTTAGTGGGAACTGGAGAGGTGGAGGGATCAATTCTATTGCGTTTGGAGGAATCGTAGCCGGAAAAGCTAATTATATGAAGGGAAGATTTACTTGGGACAACGAACTGGAGCTGTTGTATGGAGTGGTCAATAATCAAGGAGAGCAATCTCGAAAGCAAAATGATAGGATGTTTTTTGATTCCAAAGCAGGTTATCAGCTCACAGGTAATTGGGGGGCTTTCTTTTCTGCCAATTTTATTTCGCAATTTGCCCCAGGTTATGATTATGATACTCCTGAAAGGTTGATGATTTCAGATTTCCTTTCTCCAGGTTATCTCACTACAGGTTTTGGGTTGGAATATAAACCAAATCAGGAGTTTAATTTACGAATAGCTCCATTGTCTCCAAGATTCACATTTATGAGAAATCAGGAATTATTCTTAAATGTTCCTGACAACTATGGGGTCCCTATTGGCAGTCAACTGAGAACCGAGTGGCTGGCGTTTCAACTCTATGCTACTTGGGATAAGGATATTACTGAAAACTTAAATTTAAGGTCCAGATACATGATGTTTGCCAATTATGAGACCATGGAATGGCGCAGAATTGACCATCGTTTTGATCTCACTTTGACGGCGAAGATCACGGAGTGGGTGAATGTTACTTTCACCAGTATAAACCTATATGATTTTGACCAAGATCCAAACGTACAATATAGCCAAGCCCTTGCAATTGGTTTAATGTATAAAATTGGTAATAAACAGTAGGAGCATTCAAAGATTTTGTTCGAAATGTTTTGCTATTTGGAAAAAGTTGTTAATTTTGTTCTAATTGTGGTAGTTAAATAATAGTTGGTTTAGTTTTCATTTTAAAGAGCAGGAAAATTTTTCCTGCTTTTTTGCTTTATTTTAGCTAAAGCCAAACTATCAAGTCAAAATTGCGTCAGAAGAATAGCGGTAAAAAGAAATGGGCAATGGATAACTACGAAAAGGAAATTTATGGCGAAGTTTTGTACTGGGAAAGAAAAATCACAAGAAAACCCAGCATCATTGGCAGCCTACCCAAGGCTGTACAAAACAAAATCAATAATTGGCTACCAGAAAAATTTCATCAGGCTATTACAGCCATAGTGGAAAAGATGGTGAAAGGTATTCAGTTGGGGTCATCACTCTTTACTTCCCGTCTTCCATCAAATACACCTATTGCAATTAGAGAAAAAATGGTGAGTGATAAAATTAAATTTTATAAAAAGACAGCTGCCGTGGAAGGAGGTATCACAGGTGCTGGTGGGATTATTATGGGATTTGTTGATTTCCCTGCTTTTCTGAGTATAAAATTTAGAATGCTTATGGAAATAGGCTCACTTTATGGCTATCATGTATCCGACTTTAAGGAACGCCTTTTTTTGCTGCATGTTTTCCAACTCGCATTTTGCACCCACGCCAAACGTCTCGAAGTGCTAAATTTGATAAAAAACTGGGAAAAATATAGTCATAAACTGCCATCCAAAATTGAGGATTTTGATTGGAAAACTTTTCAGTTGGAATATAGGGATTACTTAGATTTAGCCAAATTGGCACAACTTATACCAATAATCGGCGCAGGTGTCGGCGTGGTGGTCAATTATCGGTTGGTCAACCATCTCGGGGAAACTGCAATGAACTGCTATAGGCTTCGGTATTTTAACCACCAAGAGGTTTAAGATATTACTTTATCACCACTAATTTCCAGTCTGGTGGTTGATTTTTCCAGTTAACGCTGAACATCTCTTCACCTTCATAATTAGTAATCTCTAGATCAATGTTGAAACCCTGTACGGTCAATTTGCTTATATTGATAAATTTTATGTATTGAGGCAAAATAGGTTTGAAAAAGGAAATTTCCTTCTTTTCAGGTCTAATCTTTATCTGCAGCAAAGCCTCCAATAACATAAAAACCGCTCCAACTGCCCAAGCTTGAGGGGAGCAGGCAACAGGATAGGATGTAGGTCCTTCTCTTTCTCTTCTTTCCAAACCGCAAAATAGTTCAGGGAGCCTTTGAAGTTGGATGAAGTGACTTGCGTCAAACAAACCAGTTAAAAGTTTTAGAGCTTCTTTCCTACACCCATATTTTGCCATTCCGGACGCAATTAATGACACGTCATGTGGCCATACTGATCCATTGTGATAGGATAGGGGATTGTACCGGGCTTCTTTAGAGGAGATGGTCCTTACTCCCCAACCACTGTACATATCTTCCTGGATCATAGCTTTTGCTACAAGTTTTGCTTTAGCGTCATCCGCAATGCCCGTGAATAAAACTTGTCCTGCATTCGAGGATTTGACTCTGCAAGGTTTTTTGTTACCATCCAGAGCCAGGATATAACAACCCATTTCTTTATCCCAAAAGGTCTTGTTGAAATCCATTTTCAGCTGCCGTGCTTCTTTTTTCCATTTTAGAAATAGCTCACTTTCTCCCAAATGAAGAGCCATTTTGGAAGCTTCAATTTTGGCCGCATAGACGTAACCTTGCACTTCACAAAGTGCTATCGGAGGTTCAGCTAGCTCCCCTTCTTCATAGAATATGGAATCGTAGCTGTCTTTCCAACCTTGATTAGTCAATCCGTTTTTTGCCTTATGCTTATACTCCACAAAACCATCACCATCTAAATCTCCATATTTGTCCACCCAATCTAATGCGGCTTTGATATTGGTCCAAATAGACCGGATGGTTTGAAGGTCGCCTGTTCTGGAATAATAAGCCCCGGCAAGCATTACAAATAGTGGGGTGGCATCGATGGTGCCATAATATTTTTTGAATGGGACTTCATTCAAAGCCGACATTTCACCGCCCCGGGTTTCGTGCAAAATTTTCCCCGGTTCCGCATCCGACTTCTCATCCTCGGTAGTAGATTGATGGGCGGCCAGGAATTTTAAAACATCTTTAGCCACCTGTGGGGCCACCCATAAAACTTGCAGAGCAGTAATAATCCCGTCTCGTCCAAAAGCGGTGTTGTACCAAGGCACTCCTGCATAGGGATATTTGCCATGAGGGGTGTCTGCCAGTAAGGATATCAAGTCAGTTTTCGAGCGGTTTACCCAATGGGTGAAGCTCTCATTGGAGGTGAAAATGTTTGGAAATAGTGATTTAGTGTTTTCAAGATCTGGTAAGAATTCTTCCTTAACTTGGAGAAAATCCTTAGGTTTCATGTTTCCCTCCTTAACTTCCCCTTTTACAAAGTGAATGCTAAAATTCAGGTGTACCGGTTTTTGAGGTTCCAAGTTTAGCTCAAAAGATAAATTGCTTGCCTTTTCATTATAGTCAAATTCTTTTTCTGAAGAAAAAACAGTTGTCCTCTTAACATTATCAAGCCCATTATAGCTTATCAAAAGTTGGTTTTGGGACTTTATTTCGGGTTTATGTAGGTCTCCTCGTTTTTCTCTTTTTGCGCCCCTTACTTCAAATATGTCCGAAAAATCAGCATTGATTAAAATAGATAATTTTACCTTATAGGATATATTTCCATAATTCTCTACCTCTATTTTTTCATGAAATTTTTCCGCCATTACAATTTGCCTTCTTCTTACATGAATCGTTTCCTCTGGAATCACCGTCTCATTGTTTAATTTTAATTTGGGATTGGTTAGATCCACGGAAAGGATTTCGTTTTCCTCCTTGATATTAGAGCTTAGCAAAATGAATGGAAGATTTTCCAGGCGCAACTCCAGATGGTTGATATATCGGGTGTCTTCGTGAAAGATGCCTTGCGCTTTCTTGGCACCTGGAAAGATGTCACCGCTACGACTGAATATTCCGAAAGTATTGCAGTCATTTAATATCTGAACCCGATCGTCGGCATAGGCCGATTCGTGGAGGTAATTTGCATTGGATGCGTCCTGAGCCATGAGATGGTTGTTTTAGGTGTTGATAAAATTATCCAGCCAATTTAGTATTGGATTTACCGAAAAGTGGATGGATAGGTTTGCCTTTATTTATGAGGTTTTCATAAACATCTAGGTAATGTTTGGCCATTACTTGGATGCTAAATCTTTGCTCAAAAACTTTTCGGATTTTATTGCGGTCTAATAGCTCAATGTTTTCTAAAGCTTTTACTGCTTCCTCAATGTTATTAACAATAAATCCATTCTCTCCCCGATCGATTACTTCTGGTATCGAACCATGGTTATAGGCAATTATAGGCGTACCGCATGCCATTGCCTCGATCATCACCATACCAAACGGCTCTGGCCAGTCAATGGGAAACAATAAAGCTTTGGCATTGCGTAAAATTTCTCCTTTCGCTTCATCTCCAACTTCACCAATAAATTCTACGTGGGGCTGTTCAATTAAGTGGGAAATTTTTGAGTCAAAGTAGGCTTGGTCAACCTTGTCAATCTTTGCTGCAATTTTTATTTTCACCCCTGCTAATCTGGCAATTTCAATGGCTCGATCCGGCCTTTTTTCTTGGGAAATTCTTCCCATAAAAACCACATAATCACCTTTTCCTTCACCCATTTGATATAGATCCAAGGGTAAACCATGATAAATAGTTTTTTGCCAATTGACTCGCCCGATGGGGGTACGCTGTGAATTGGATATGGAAACTAAGGGTTGGCATCCAAATTTTTTGTAGATATATTGATGCTCAGGCAGGTCGAGTCGCCCGTGAAGGGTGGTAAGATGTGGTGTGGGGTTTCTAAGCGTAAAAGGGAAATGTAGGTAATCCGTGTGGAAATGAAGAATATCAAACTCGTCTACACGGTCGATGACCTCTTGCATTTGTACAATATGGTGGGCAAGGGGGTCAAAAGTCTGCCCTAATCTCAAGGACTCGTTTGTATGGGCAATTAAACGGGCCTTGGTAACACTATCACCAGAAGCAAACAACGTTACTTGATGGCCTTGGTTAACTAGCTCCTCTGTGAGGTAACTGACAACTCTTTCCGTTCCTCCGTACAATTTGGGAGGCACGGATTCGTACAGGGGTGATATTTGGGCTATTTTCATATGTGAAATATTAACCGGCCACTATAAAGACTTTTTTAAAATCTTTTAGTGGCCGATTAATCCCAAGCATCAATCCCGATGCCATAAGATTTAAATCACTTAGCCATAGAGGTTTTAAGCGGTCGCATAGTCAGAGTATCCAACAGCCTTTTTCTAGAGTTATTGGTATTTTCTGTTAGTGCGGCTACTAGTTTTTTGGCTAAATGTCGATGATGGTGGTAATTGTAAAGGTATTTTTGGATACTTTCGCGCTTTCCAATTATTTCTTCCTCGGTCAGGTTTTCAATTTTATTTTTTAATTCCTCCGCGGTGTCGTAGGTGATTCCTAAATTATGGTTGGTAATTATTTGGTCAGGGTTGACCTTATTTGTGGTCAATATGGGCGTGTGTACTTGCATAGCTTCAAGGAAAGTATTGCTAAATCCTTCAAAAAGAGAAGTATTTAGCAGAAATTTCGCACCTGCTAAATAATTCGACACCTCGCTTTTCTGAAGAAATCCTACAAACTCCACGTTGGGAAGTTTTTCTAATTTTTGAATATATTCCTGAGTTTTAGAATCGATGCTTTTTGCAGGTTCCCCAGCTACCACAAATTTCTCCTTTGGAAGCAGGATTGCTATTTCGTGCAGAAGTCCCAAGTTTTTCACGGCTTTGAAAAGCCCCAGCCAAAGAATATGACCTTGCCACGCGTAACTGTTTGTAGTCGGCTTATATTCTATAGGGTTCGTGATTTTTAGGATTTTATTGTTGGGATATTTTTCCTGCATTTGGCCAAATTGATATTCATTTTGACAAATGATGCAATCGGCCAAACTAAATGCATTTTCCACAACCATCTGATGCGGCTTAGAGTATTTTCTCAAAAACCTGTCATCAACCATGGCATCACTCGAAATTCTCATTAGGAATTCGATCCTTAATTTTTTGCAAATCAAGGCTAGTACCATCGATTGCCAGCCAGGGACGCCCTGGTAGAGGTAGTCTGGTTTGTAATCCTGTATTTGTTTATGAATATATGGTATGCGGTAGCTTACCCACCTAATCCAACGCATGCCTTTTTTGTCGTCGAATATAGGAAGGAGCTTAAGGGTACGATACTCTGGCTTAAGCTTTTCTTTGGGGGCATTGGTCATTAGCGCCACTTCGTGCCCTTCTTCCAATAATCCCTTAATCCAGTTTAATGCCTGAACAGCTGCTCCACCGGTTGGTTTTTCGTTTTCTAGGAGTAAGTTGACGATTTTGTCGTCGTAAAAAAGAAATCGTGACATATCAAAAGTTTTTTATCAGGGTAATTCAAAAACCTTTCCATTTTTAAAAAATAAAGCCGGAAACCCGGCTTTTTACTTACACTAAGGAATCCTTAAAAATCTGAAAATGCTCGACAAGACGTTTGGCAGCTGAACTATTGCTTACAAGATAGCTCAGGAGCAACCCTGTGTCACTTTTAATATTAATTCGAGCATACTCTAGAACAGGGACCATATTGTTAACTTTATACCGGAGATCTCTTTTCCCGCTTTTATTAACCTTTTCCCAGGTTTTTCCGATTATAGTTGCATCTACTGGAGGTAACTCAAACTCCGTCCAGATTTGTTGCTTATATTCCATTTCTAAATCTTGAAACCTCAATATTCCCAATTTATTATTCAATCCTTTTACTAAAATAAACCCTGGATAAATGTATAAGTCTTCTCCTTTCAGATTATGAAAATGAAGCGCGTTGGAGGTTGAGTGAATAAAATCTAGCTTTGCGTAATTCAATAAAATTCCCTCCCTATTACGGCTCAGATCATTTGCCTGCCTTTTATCCTCAAATGAATCAGGAGTACAGGAGCTGATGTCCCAGGTTTTTTCAGAATTTAATAGCCCGAAATAGGATTCCATTAGTTTTTGATAATCATATTCCATGCTCTTTTCCATTATCAAGGAAAGATCTATATGACAGGTGGAAAGATCCTCTTCTATTTCTTTTATGGTATTTTGCGCTTGTCTAACTTTCGTATCAAATTTATCGGTGAGAAAACCTACAAGTAAAATTCTGGCAATGTTTCGAGACAATTTCTTTTTAGCAAGATTAGTTTTAGCTATGGCTAATTCTTTTTTCAGCTGGATCCTTTCCTCAAAACACGAGGAAATACTTTCACCAAGGTCTTCGAGGTCTTTTGGTGAGTATTCACTAGCACAAGATTGATCAAGTAAATCATCAATCTCTTCTATGGCTACATTTCCAGAAGTCACGAGGCTAGGGAAGTCGGTAGCTTTTCTTCCACCACCAATTCGTTTACGGTCATAAAGTCCAGTGCCAGGAATGCCTGTATTTAGAAAGCTTCCTTTTTGACCAATGTTAACACTGGCTCCTGGAATTCCGATGGTTGTGCTGATCCCTGATTTGCTAAAGTTAAGTGTGACTCCGGGAAATAACTTGGCTCTTTTTCTGAACTTCATAAAGTAGGAAATTTGAAAGTAAAAAAAAATATTTTAAAAAGGCGACTGGACCTGGAGGAACCAGGTTAATCACAATTGATTATCTAATATATTGATTATTTGTTATTTATAAAAGCCTTTTTACCAGAGAACTTCAGATTCTCATTGTTTTAAGGTTGAAAAAAGAATAGTTTAAATCTGAATAATTATATACTTTGTTGATATATGATGATATAAGGATTTTTTAAGTTTTTAAATTCACATAATTAAGTCGATAAACTTTTGGTAAGTTCAAGAAATTCACCGTATATTAGCATTGAAGATAAAGAAAGAGATTGGCTATTTTTTTGCTTCTTCAAGTAATGATATATTATGCTCTTTTAAATTGATTTTGATTATGAACCCAAAATTTTACTATTTGATCTTTACTTTTTGCGCTCTACTTTTTGTTACTTCCTGTCAGCAAAAGGCGCTGGTAGGTGATGTGAATGATCGTTTTGATGTAAGAAATATGCGTGATTCCATTCAACTCGGGGAGTATAATGAGATCGCGGAATTGAAACTCAACCTTTCAAAAGATCACTTTCTAAAAGAGGTCAAATTGATGGTTGATTCTCAAGATACATTACAAAGTCTGAGGGTTTACCAGATGGTTGAAAGTGGGAGTGGTTGGGAAAAACTGCCAATTGCTGCTCTTAATGAAGTGACAGGTGATGTGATAGTTTACTTAGATAAAAATTTACCGGCAGGGGAACATACATTTCTGGTAAGTATCTATCCAAAAGAAAAAAGTGTGGCTCCAGATGTTAGAGTAAGCTTTGATCATTTCCTATCCGATAAAGGAAGAATTAGCAATTCAGCTGATGTGGAACCGGGTATTTATAATATAAAGAGAATTGCAATTCCTCTGGAGATGATTCAAGAGGAGATAGATATTGAGGGATAACTTTTTCAACTGGGATTGATTGATTTTTACAAAGAACAAAGACTCCGCGGCTACTGGCTGTGGAGTTTTTCTTTTAAACCTTTTATTCTCGGTCTTTCGACTCTTTTATAATAAGCAGTTGTCCAGCACCATTTCCAAAAATTCGTTTTCACTCATTAATTGTATATCGTCCCTTTTTTTCTTTTGTTTTAGAAAAGAGGCGATTTTTTCCGGACCAACATTTTCACTGCCATATACCAAAAGATTTGTTTTACCATTTACGGTTGCCTGAATGCGGAAACCCATTTGAGAGGCATAGGCGGCCATTTCCGTCCTTCTGATCTGAAAGACGCCTGAAAAGACAACTCTGCCAAGGATGTTTATAGTGTTGGCATTCAATGCTGCAAATGACTCTATTCGGTTCCAGTCCTGCTGAATCAAAACTGAATCTCGTGTATGACCTCTCCAAAAGATTATTTGATGCCCATTTAATTCAATTTCCCCTGTGTCCATAAGTTCTTGCGCCAGTGGGTTTTTTAATCGCGGGTGGTTATTCATATTGCGTTCATGAACACTACAATATTCCTGGGCCAGATTTATTAAATTTTCGTATTCCCTTTCACTACAGTGTTCGACAAATCTTCGGTGCTCAATGTATTCCATGAAGTAGTTGAAATCTTCTGTATCCTCACAACATGGGGCCGAGTTGGGTGGCGTCAAGTATAATACGGGTTCTATTCTGCAAACATCAAAATCACTGTTGATTAAGCTAAAGATTGTTTTCTCCCAAGTGTTAACCTGGTCCACAAATGCCTCCCGAAGTTGTTCGGAATCGCCGTGAATTGGCTTCATGCCAGCATTGAATGATCTATAGCATTCAGGTATGGAGCTTTCATCAGAAAAAAGTAGAGATAATTCTAAAGCCCGTCGGACTAATTGATTGTTTAGATGAATGGTCATGGTAGGTTTTAAAAAATGTTAAAAATTATTCACAATATAATTAAAAGTTTAATAATAAGTGGTCTGAAAATCGTAAATAAGTAATAATTAGGTGATTCATTCCGGCGTTGACATAAAAAAAGCTTGCACAATGCGTTGTGCAAGCTTTTAGTGTACCCGGAAGGATTCGAACCCTCAACCCTCAGAGCCGAAATCTGATATTCTATCCAGTTGAACTACGGGTACTTTTAAATAACCCTGCTAGGTTGTTAAAACCTAGCAGGGTTTTATGCGCTTTTCTAGAAACCTGCCAGGTTTAGAAGTTCTAAACAGGTTTTAGCATGCAAATATAATATAATTAGGCGTTGTTTAATACACCTTGAACTTTTTCTGCAGCTTCTTTCAATGTAATTGCTGAAGAAACTTTCAATCCTGATTCGTCGATGATTTTAGCACCTTCTTCAGCATTAGTTCCTTGCAGTCTTACAATGATAGGCACTCTGATGTCTCCGATAGACTTGTACGCTTCCACTACACCGTTAGCGATTCTGTCGCATCTTACAATACCACCAAATACATTGATAAGGATAGCTTTTACATTTGGGTCCTGAAGGATGATTCGGAAACCAGCCTCAACAGTCTGAGCATTTGCCCCTCCTCCTACGTCTAGGAAGTTAGCAGGCTCACCTCCTGAAAGTTTGATCATATCCATAGTTGCCATAGCTAGACCGGCACCGTTGACCATACAGCCTACGTTTCCGTCAAGCTTCACATAGTTCAATCCAGATTTGCCAGCCTCTACTTCCAAAGGATCTTCTTCGTTCAAGTCTCTCAACTCTGCAAGGTCTTTTTGTCTGTAAAGGGCATTGTCGTCAAGGTTTACCTTCGCATCAACGGCCAAAATCTGATCGTCAGAAGTCTTCAACACAGGGTTGATTTCAAACTGAGAAGAGTCAGTAGCATCATATGCGTTGTATAAGGCAGTGATAAATTTCACCATTTCCTTAAACGCATTTCCCTCCAAACCAAGTTTGAAGGCTACTTTTCTAGCTTGAAAGCCTTGAAGACCTACTTTAGGGTCAACCCACTCTTTGATGATTTTCTCAGGAGTCTTCTCGGCTACCTCTTCAATGTCCACACCACCTTCGGTAGAAGCCATAATGACATTGCTGCCAGTAGCTCTGTCCAAAAGGATTGACAGGTAATATTCTTTAGGCTCGGAGTTTCCAGGGTAATAAACGTCCTGTGCAACTAAAATTTTGTTTACTTTCTTGCCTTCAGGTCCTGTTTGGATAGTCACCAAAGTCCCGCCTAGGATGTTTTTGGCTTTCTCTGTTACCTCATCCTGGCTTTTGGCTAAGACCACACCGTTGGATTGAGTTTCCTGGATTTTACCTTTACCACGTCCTCCGGCATGAATCTGAGCTTTCAGTACATACCATGAAGTACCTGTTTCTGCATTTAGTTTCTTTGCGGCTTCAAGTGCTCCTTCCGGAGTATCGGCTACGATGCCCTCCTGGATTTTTACGCCGTATGACTTTAAAACTTCTTTAGCTTGATATTCGTGTATATTCATCCTAGTGAAAATTTTTGCCCGAAGTTAACTTTATATGTCCGTTTTTTCAAGGAATCTCCAGCTCTTTTTGCCAAAAGAACCCTAATTTTAAGTTATTCCGTCAAATAGTTTTAAATTTGGAAGTGTCAAAATTTAATTATGCTTACAGCTCAAGGAATTCATAAATATTACGGAGATCTACATGTCCTTAAGGGTGTGGATGTTACTATTAAAAGTGGGGAGATCGTCTCTATCGTGGGAGCTTCAGGTGCGGGGAAAAGCACCCTGCTTCATATTCTGGGTACTTTGGACCAGCCTGATGAGGGTATGGTGAAAGTGGATGATAATGAACTAACCAGAATGAAAGGGGATAGGCTGGCTGACTTCAGAAACCACAAAATCGGATTTATATTTCAATTCCATAATTTGCTTCCAGAATTTACTGCCGAGGAAAATATTATGATTCCTGGAATGATTTCCGGCAAATCTGCCGAAGTGCTCAAGCCTAAGGTGAAGAAACTTGCTGATCTGCTTGGGATAGCTGGGAGACTGGAACATAAGCCAGCAGAACTTTCAGGTGGTGAGCAACAGCGGGTAGCAGTAGCAAGGGCCCTTATAAATGATCCTCAGATAATTTTTGCAGATGAACCTAGCGGAAACCTGGATTCTGCCAGTGCGCAATCTCTGCATGAATTATTCTTTAAACTCAGGGATGAATTTGGTCAATCATTTATCATTGTGACCCATAATCAGGAACTGGCACAAATGGCTGACCGTATGCTTACAATGCAAGACGGCGTAATGGTGTAAGGTTCTTACACCTTATCCTTCATTTCAATTTACTATCCAATTCCAGTATTTCATTTGGATCAACAGGTTTGGTAAAATAGTGGTCAAAACCAGCTTCAAGGCATTTCTTCTCCCAGTTTTCATGGGCGTACGCGGTAAGAGCATAAAAACGTGTACTGTTTTTCTCTCGAAACCCTTCACGACTTATTCTCTTCATAATGTCAAATCCATCAAATTCGGGGTCGTTAAGGTTTAAGTCCACGACCACTATATCAAATTGTGCATTCACCAATAATTCAATTGCTTCTGAACCATTGCTGACACAAACAACATCAGCTACCTTGGCCAACAATGCTGCGAAGACCACCCTATTGAGTTCATTGTCTTCGATATAAAGTATTCTCATTCCAAATAATAGGGGCTGGTGGAAATATTTAATTTATGAAATAAGTCCGTTTGTTTCCATTTTTATCAAGTTGACTGTAATTCCTTTTAGTAAAGATAGCAAAGAAAACCGAATAAAGCATTTTTTACTTGTGCTTAAGGAATTTAAAACTTTATCAAATGAAAAGGTTTTCAAGCAGCAGGTTCACCACAAAAGTAATTCTTTGAAATTTAGTCTACTCATATACCTCAAAGAGCTCATCTTCATACTCGGTTAAATATTCTTGTAAACTATTTAAATCATCATAATCTAGTAATTGCGGATCTACATTATGTAAATTCCAAGTTGCTAACTCCCTAAGATATTTATTTAATGGGTGCCCAGGATTGTCTACAATCTCAAGAAAACTTCTAAAGCCTTCTGGTCCACCTACTTCATCAGGCGGACAGTTTCCAGATGACTCCAGCAGTATCGATCTGCCTTTGAATATTTTTCTATCCTCCGGGGTAATTTCCTCGAACGTGATGGTATGCCACCATTCGCTCTGTGGTCTATAATAAAAATAATAGAAAGGTGAACAATTATTATTGTCCATAAATTTCTTTTTTAGATAGGTCCTAGTGGGTGTTGACATTTTACCTTTCTCAAGATTGACCTTTGCATTAGATGGTCCCACCCCGAATTTCGGCTTGCTTTTGTCATTCAAAAATAAATAAGAATCAAATTGGTCCCACATCATGATATTCTGAATGATGTGATGCAATCTCTCCATGGAGATATTTTCCGCGACCAGACAGGTTCTGTATAACGGATAGGGCATATCATCTAATGAAATCTTGAGCTTAATAGGTTCTGCGTTGGGATTAATTTTTGGTGCCATAAAAATTGTTTTAATAAAAAGTGGTTTTACAAAATATTATTTTACGATAAAAATAAAACAAAGTCCCAATAATTAAACATTATTGATTCTTAAAATTTGTTAAGAAAAGCCCCGCTTACCTTGTAGGTAAAGTTAGCGGGGCAGATGTTTTTTTTGCTTTAAGGCCAAAGCATTTTTAAATGAAAATTTTAAATTTCCTTGTCGTAATCCCCCAGAAATTCTCTCAAAATTTCAATGTTCACATCATTGACGTCCCAGGGATCACGATCATCTTCATCCCACTCCAGCCATTCTCTCAAGCTGGCATTTTCAGGATTGTCAGGGTCGTTGATTACAGTAAGAAAATGTTGATAGCCTCCCGGCCCTCCGATATTCTCCGGAGGGCAATTTCCTTCAGCTTCTAAGAGCATTGCCTTTCCTTTAAACATATTCTTGTCCTCTTGGCTAACTTCTTCAAAAGTGATTCTATGAATCCAACTGTCACCAAAGTCATATTCATAATAGAATGGTGCTCCTTTGCGCTTCATCAAAAATTCTTCCCTCAATGAAGTTTCTTCCGCATCTTCCAGTTCATCATCCTCCATGCAGTCGCCTGTTATCAATCCAGTCTTATATGCTGGCTTCTCCATTTTGTCAATAAATTGATATAGATGCTCATCATCCCAAGGCATGACACTCTGGATTATCTCATGTAATCTTCCCATAGAAATATGGGCTGGCACCAGAATGGCTCTGAAAACCGGAACTGGCATATCCTCCAAAGATATTTTAAGTTTGATAGGGTCGGGTTGAATCGAAATGATTGGTGTTGACATATTGATAGGATTGTTTTGTTTTTTGAAATTATAAAAAAATCTTTAACTCTTCACCTTGCCCAAATTCTCAATCATATTTTGAATGTGTTTTTTTGCTCCGAAAAGATCTTGAAAAACAGCGGCCACCTTGTGCTCCTCATCCAAAAGGTAAGTTACTCTCTTAGGCATATTGATTATAGGTATAAGAGCATCATATGATTTGCAAACTTTGCCGGAGTTGTCTGATAAAAGTTCGTAAGGGAGGTTATGTGCCTTCTTGAACTTTTCATGTGATTCTATACTGTCCCGGCTGATACCGAAAACAGGGACGTCAAAAGTTTCGAAATTATTCCGAAATGAACATACCTCAGCAGTACAACCTTTGGTGAAATCCTTAGGGTAGAAAAACAGGATGCATGCTTGTCCTTCCAAATCTTTTGACAAAGTTATCTTCTTTCCGCCAGTGGCGGATAATGTGAAATCAGGGGCCTTCTGGCCGGTTTTAAGTGACATATTACTAATCAGGTTTGTAGAATAAAATTATGGCTGGTAGGTTATTGGTTTACTTTCATTCTATATGGAACCAATCTTCAATATTTTTAGTTGCTTGACCATGGTAGAACCCATCATAAATGATTAGGAATTAATTAATTATATTTTTTTTTAAATCAACCATGTGTGGTGAAATCCCAATGCCAATACCTAACCAATTCCTATGCACAATTATATAATGAATGAAATCGATTTGATGAGGAAACATGGGGTTGATTTTAAAGAATATAATGAAAATTCACTTTTGATTGATAATGAAGTCCACTTCGATTGTCAGCATTGCTTCGATTTTGTAGGTGGGAAAATCTCTGTTTGCTATGAGAAAATACAGAAGGTTTTATTAGTTGAATATGAGTTTAAGACTTTCCAAAACACCCATATGTGTTTGATAGAGCTCAATGATTTAACTAAGTCTTGGTGTATTATTGATCAAAGTGTCCAGCATTTTATCAATGTTCACATTGGTTTTGCAGGAAAAACGGGAATCGGGGATATTAAGGTCAACCTTAATACTTGGAAAGAAAAGGCCAAGGCTGAAATACTAATGGTAGCCTATAAATTTTATTTTGCTTCCGTTAAGAAAGTAGGAGGATTAAAGAGTAAAGTTTAAAGGGGTGAGGTCCTTTACCTATGTAAAATTGGTATACCTTTGTAAATACATCAATAAAAAAATAGAAGGGGTTAATCAGCCTCTTCTATTTTTTTGAGGGGTTCTTCTCATCTTACAAAAAATTACCAACACTTAAAATTCAAGTTTCTTTTGAGTAATAAGAGCATTCAGCACATGCTGCTGGCCGGAGTGTTTTTCTCTATCATGAACGTGTCGGTGAAATACATTTCACACCTGCCAGCAATTGAAATAATCTTTTTTAGGTCACTGTTCAGTTTTATATTCACTTTTGCCATACTTAAGAAAAAGAGCATTCCACTTTTTGGTAACAATAAAAAGCTGCTAATACTTCGCGGCGTGGCGGGTTCAATCGGACTTATTTCCTTTTTCTACACCTTACAAAACATCCCTCTGGCCAGTGCGGTTACCATTCAATATCTTTCTCCGATTTTTACCACCGTATTGGGGATTGTGATAGTTAAGGAGAAGGTTAAACCTTTACAGTTTTTGTATTTCGGGATCGCCTTTGCAGGTGTCTTGATGATAGAGGGGTTTGACCCGAGGATTTCACCTTGGTGGCTTGCGGTGGGCATTATTTCGGCATTATTTTCAGGTTTGGCATACAATATCATTCGGAAATTGAATGTGAGTGAACACCCGCTAGTGATAGTGTTTTATTTTCCCTTGGTTACTTTACCCATTGTAGGGTTGATTAGTATTTTTGCGTGGGTTCCTCCCCAGGGCTGGGATTGGGCAATCTTGCTGGGAATAGGTATCTTTACACAGTTTGCACAGTATTTTATGACCATGGCCTATCAAAATGCACAACTGTCTAAAATTGCTAGCCTCAATTATATAGGTATCGTGTATGCACTTGGCTTCGGCTTCTTGCTCTTTGACGAGACCTATGATTTGTTGATCTACCTCGGGATGATGATGGTGCTGGCAGGCGTGATTTTAAACTTGAGAAATAAATGAAGATAACCAAAGACCTGTATCAAAGCTCCTTGGCGCTTTTGACGGATTTTTACCAATTGACCATGGCTTATGCCTATTGGAAGTCAGGGAAAGCAGAGGAAGAGGCAGTTTTTAACCTTTTTTTCAGGAAAAACCCCTTCCAAGGAGGCTTTACTATCGCTGCAGGGCTTGATTATGTTATTGACTACTGCCGTAATTTTCATTTTGACGAACAGGATTTGACTTATCTGGCTGAAATGAAAGGTAAGTCTGGTGAAGTGATGTTTGAGCCTGCATTTATCGATTACCTTCGGGAAATGAAGTTTTCCTGTGACATAGACGCTGTGGAAGAAGGATCCGTTATTTTCCCCAATAGCCCCTTGATTCGGGTAAAAGGTCCCTTGATTCAATGCCAGTTACTAGAAACACCTTTATTGAACATTACCAATTTCCAAACCCTTATCGCCACCAAAGCGGCCCGAATCGTGTTAGCTGCAAAAGGAGAGGATGTGTTAGAGTTTGGCCTGCGCCGGGCTCAGGGAATTGATGGGGCTTTGGCAGCCAGCCGGGCTGCCTATATTGGTGGCTGTGCATCCACTTCCAACGTGATGGCGGGAAAACTCTTTGGAATACCCGTTTCAGGCACCCACGCCCATAGCTGGATTATGTCATTTGATACGGAAATGGAGGCATTTAAGGCTTACGCAGATGCACTTCCCGACAATTGCGTTTTCCTGGTCGATACGTATGACACTATCAAAGGGGTTAAAAATGCTATTGAGGTTGGGAAAGCCCTTCGGGAAAAAGGCAAGGAAATGCTTGGCATAAGGATAGATTCGGGGGATTTGGCCTACTACAGCAACAGAGCTAGGCAATTGCTTGATGAGGCCGGGTTCCCAGAGGCCAAAATCGTGGCCAGCAATGATTTGGACGAACATATTATGTTTTCACTGAAAGTGCAGGAATCCTCAATTAATGTGTGGGGGGTAGGCACGAAGCTAGTCACTGCATATGATCAGCCGGCTTTAGGCGCGGTCTACAAGCTTTCTGCTATAAAGAAGGAGGGTAAATGGATACCCAAAGTCAAAGTTTCCCAACAATCCATAAAAATCAATATTCCAGGTTTTCATAATGTGCGGCGTTTCTACAAAAACGGGGTGGCCAATGCAGATATGATATTTTTGGAAAACGGAGAAAATGATAAAAATGAGTTTTTATTAATTGACCCCATAGATCCCACCAAACGTAAGAAAGTAGGCAGGGATTGGGAAAGTGAGTTGCTATTAAAAAAGATTTTTGTAAAAGGGGAAAAGGTCTATCATAGGCCGGATATCCATACAATAAGAGAGAATACGAAGATGAACTTGGCCAAATTTGACAAGGCCCACAAACGATTGGTCAATCCCCACATTTATGCCGTGGGCCTGGAAGAGTCATTATATACGCTAAGAACATCCTTGGTATTGGAAGCCAAATCTAACAATGGAAGATAAAAAAATTATATTTAGTACAGTAGGTTACCAGTACCTTCAGAGTCAGGTGTTGGAATTGGGAGACTTCAAAAAAGGGGAGGTCGAAGTAAAAACCTTCCCTGATGGAGAGCGCTATCAACGTATCTTGACTACTGTAAGTGGCCGCGATGTTGTACTCATAGGCGGAACAGTAAGTGATTCTGATACTTTGGAAATTTATGATTTGGCTTATGCACTCATCAAGTTTGGGGCAAGATCCATTTATTTGGTGTTTCCATACTTTGGTTACTCTACCATGGAGAGAGCTGTCAGACCCGGGGAGGTCGTAACTGCGAAATCCAGAGCGGTGATGTTTTCATCACTACCAAGGACGAGTTTGGGAAACCATTTCATGTTTTTTGATCTACATACTGAGGGTATCCCTTACTATTTTGAGGGACAGGCTTTGCTTAACCATATTTATTGCAAGCCCATAGTAACCCGTGTGGCCAGGGAGCTTGCCGATGACGGTTTTGTACTGGCCTGTACTGATGCCGGAAGAGCCAAGTGGGTGGAATCACTGGCCAATGACATGGGGGTAAATGCCGCTTTTGTCTTCAAAAGGAGAGTAAGTGGTGAGGAGACAGAGGTGACATCCATCAGTGCAGATGTGGGTGGTAGGGACGTGGTCATCTATGACGATATGGTCCGCACCGGTGGTTCGTTAGTCAATGCCGCCAAGGCCTACAAAGAAGCAGGTGCCCAAAAAATCTATACCATTACCACCCCATGGCCTATTCAATAATTTTGCGATTGAGAAAATCAGAGACAGTGGAGTGATTGAGAAGGTCATCACCACTAATACTTATCCCCAAACCAATGACCACAACGGTTTTTTGCAGATCGAAAGCGTGGCCCCATTGATCGTTGAAAGATTAAACATGAAATAATATGAAAGCTTTAGTGATTGTAGATGTTCAGTATGATTTTTTGCCGGGCGGGGCTTTAGCCGTGAAGGATGGGGACAAAATAATCCCTGTGATCAATTCTTTGCAGCCTAAGTTCGACTTAATTGTGGCAACCCAGGATTGGCACCCGGCCGATCATGGGAGCTTTGCCAGTAACCATCCCGGTAAAAATGTGGGTGATATTACCCAACTCGGAGGTGTGGATCAGATTCTCTGGCCGGTACATTGTGTGCAGGAAAGTAGAGGAGCAGAATTCCACGCCGATTTGGGTACTAGCAATTGGACAAAGGTATTTCGTAAAGGTACTGATAAGGAAGTGGATAGCTACAGCGGATTTTATGATAACAACCGCCAACAGGACACAGGCTTAGCAGATTTTCTGAAAAATAAAGGCGTATATGAAGTTGTAATAGTAGGTCTTGCTGCCGATTATTGTGTGAAATTCACGGTCTTGGATGCAATCCAAGAGGGTTTTGAAACAACTCTGGTCAAGGATGCTACCATGGCTGTGAACATTCAAGAAGGCGACTTCGACAAAGCCCTCCAGGAAATGCACCAAGCCGGCGCCCAAATCATACTTTCTGACAACCTTTAACCCTTTTAACATCGGTCATCCGACATCCGACATCTGTCATCCAAACATAAAAAACATGCAACTACCCATCATACAAATCGACTCCTTTACTGACACTCCATTTGCGGGTAATCCAGCAGCAGTTTGCCTCCTTCCTGCGCCAATAAGTGAAGAAGGGATGCAGCTGATAGCAGCTGAAATGAACTTGAGTGAAACAGCTTTTATGCAACAGACCGGAGAAAATACCTTTAATCTGAGATGGTTTACCCCAACTACAGAGGTGGACTTATGCGGGCACGCAACACTTGCCTCAGCATTTATGCTATATGAGGAAGGGGTCGTGGCATCTAATGCTGAGTTATTATTTGACACTCGAAGTGGTGAGCTCAAAGTAACCAAATCGGTAGATGAGATTGTCATGGATTTTCCATTGATCGATACACAGGCTCAGGGACACCCATTTTTTGAAAAAGAGTTTTGTGGTAAACCGGTAATTGGAGCTGCAAAGATGAAAGGGAACTGGATCATTGAGTTGGATGGTTATGATGAGATTGAAAACCTGACTCCGGATTTTGTCCAAATTGCCGAGCATAGTGAGGAGGGGATTATTGTCACCTCCAAAGGGAATGATACGCATGATATCTATTCCCGCTATTTTGCACCAAACATTGGTGTGATGGAGGATCCGGTTACTGGATTTGCACATTGTGCCCTAATGGACTACTGGCATAAGAAAACAGGAAAGACAGCTCTAAAAGCCTATCAAGCCAGTCAGCGGGAAGGGGAAATGCGACTGGAACTGCATGGAGACCGTGTGAAAATCTTTGGTAAAGCCATTAAGATTTTTGAGGGGTTTATGGAGGTTTAAAAAAAAGGCGGAAGACGGAAGACCGAAGACCGGAGACCGGAGACGGAAGACCGGAGACGGAAGAAAAAATGAAGAAAATACTTGTAGCAACCAACCATCTCAATTCAATTGGTGGTTCGGAGATGTACACATATTACCTCATAAAGGCACTAAAGAAGGATATTTCTCTTGAAGTGGAGTATTTTACTTTCCAAAAAGGAGAGGTGTCAGAAAGGATTGAAACGGAGCTAGGGGTGCATTTCAAAACAGGTTCTCACTATGACCTTATTCTTGCCAGCCATAATACTACGGTAGCTTATCTCTATGGACAGGGCCCAATTGTCCAGGTGTCTCATGGAACAGTTCCTCCTTTAGAGCAGCCGATTCCATTAGCGTCTGCACATATAGCTGTTTCGGATGAGATTGCCCACCATTTAAAAAGTTTAGGTTATGATTCCAAAGTGATTTTAAACGGTGTGGATTTAGAAGTTTTCGATTCAAATCTCCCTGTTAATAATACCGTTGAAACCATACTTTCACTTTGTCAGAGCGATGAAGCTAATAATTTGATAGGAGAGGTATGTAGGGAAAAGGATATAGAATTCCTTCATCATAACAAATATTCAAATCCCAATTTTGATATTTCAGAAGAGATCAATAATGCAGACATGGTCATAGGGGTGGGGAGGTCTGCATATGATGCTATGGCCTGTGGTAGGCCGGTAATTCTTTTTGACAATAGAAGCTACAATGGCAATAAAGGGGATGGTTACCTCAAACCTTCTGATTTTTTAAACTTTGCCAAATACAATTGTTCAGGGAGATACAAAAATAAACCTCTGAACAAGGCACTTTTAGCACAGGAAATAGAAAAGTATGACCCTAAAGATGGTTTGGAGTTAAGAAAAATTGCTGAAAAGCACTTAGCAATCGACATTAACGCTAGTAATATTCTTGAATTCGGATTCCAGATTCAAGAGGGAAATAATTATGCCGGAACCCTGGGAAGAATGGTAAATTACCTGCAGAATAAAAAACATTTCAATAAGCTGAAGAAAGATTTACGGCACCTATATAAGGAAAGACTAATAAAGGGTGAAAAAATGGAGACCCTTGAGTCGGAAATATCATCACAGAAATTTCCCTTTCAAGTAAAGTTAGCCCTGCAATTTTTTATCAGAAAGCAGAATAGGAAAATGAAAAGGGAATAGATTACCTATTCCTTTTTCTATAATATCTAAATATAACCACCATAAATATTGGCAATAAGACTACTGGCCAATAAGTGAGGAAAAGATCAGTGAGATCCTGATCAGCAGTTTGATCTTGAGCAAATGTAAACATTGGCAACATTGCCAAAAGGGGAGACAATAGAGTTTTTTTCATAGCATTTATTTATCTAGCCACTCTACCCCCTCTATTTCAAATATCAGCTCCGGTCCAAAGAGTTGTGCTGGTGTAAAATACCCATAAGTTTCCTTCATTTCCAAAACTTTTTCGGAAATATGTACGGCCAGTTTGGCGGTTAAAAGGTAGGTTTCAGGCGTCTTGAACCTCAGCTCTACGGCATCTTCCATTCTGTGATTGGTGGCTTTGCCATACACTAAGGCGATTCCTTTTTTGTTTTGCTCTGGGGTAGGGCCGCTGTAGTTTTCGTCTACATATTCCTTAATCATGCCTTTTACCCAGGAATTCTGCAAAATTGGATTGATGAGCAGTTGTGCTTTAAGCAAGTTGTATGTGGTTTTGGATACGGCCGTGTAGACCTCAATATTGTCGATGCCCGTAGAAGTATAGGCTGTAGAGATATCTCCCCAAGGAATGGTCATCGCCCAATTTTTCTTCATTCCAAAATGAATTTCCTTTCCTTCGTGGCCAAGGGGTACGTTTTCAATTTTTCCCTCCTTCCGGACAGCTCCGCCTTTGCCTAGACTTTCTACCATTGTGGCCATTGTACCATGCGACATGGCTCCTCCCAAGCCCATAAAAGCCAACTCCAAGTGCGTTGCTTCTGGTAATTTGTCCTTTAGGAAATTGGCCATGCAGTCTGTGGGTACCACATCAAAACCTACTCCTGGCATGACTATGATTTCATTGTCTTTAGCTTGCAGATCAAATTCCTTGGCCATTTCAAATACCTCAATCTCACCGGTGATATCCAAATAATGGGTTTGGGTAAGAAGGCAGGCTTCGATAAGGTGTTTGGCTGTATGAATGAAGGGTCCGGCACAGTTTAGCAATACTTTTACTCCACTGATGGCGTCTACTATTTTTGGGACATTGTCTAGGGAGAATACCTTGTATTCCAAATCGTAGGTGGCAGCAAGTGACTTGACCTTACTTTCCGTGCGTCCCGCAATGATGGGTTTCAGTCCTTTCAATACGGCTTGCTCCACTACTAATTTTCCTGTATATCCCGTTGCTCCGTAAATAAGAATTGACATAGGTTGTTGGTTAGCGTTATTTTAAAAATAAGGATTTTCAGGTAGAATGGAAAGAGAAGTTTGAGATAAAAAGTATTGAGGCTAGAAAACTACAAAACAGATTTGGATGCTTGCTGGGTATGTGACTTGTATAAAATTGGCTATATTGTAGTAGTTTTTACACTTTAACTTTAGAATATGAGCACAACTGTAATTTTGATCATCGTAGCCGTAGTGGTGGTGATCTTTGTAGTTTCACTTTATAACCGCTTGGTGTCTTACCGACACAACAGAGAAAATGCTTTTGCCGACATTGATGTGCAGCTCAAGCAGCGTCACGATCTTATACCTCAATTAGTAAGCAGTGTGAAAGGGTATATGGAACATGAGGCAGGTGTCCTGACTAGGGTGACCGAGGCCCGTGCCAAGGCTATGGGTGCCTCCAGTATTGAGGGGAAAATAGAAGCTGAGCAAGAATTAACTTCTGCCTTGCAAGGATTAAGGGTCCAAGTGGAGGCCTATCCAGACCTTAAAGCCAATACCAATTTCCTTCAGCTTCAAAATGAGATTTCTGATGTTGAAAACAAACTTGCCGCCTCCAGAAGATATTTCAACTCGGCCACAAGAGAATACAACATTGCTGTAGAAAGCTTCCCATCCAATATCATCGCAGGTATGTTTGGCTTCCATAAAGAGCCTATGTTTGACATAGGAGAGGACAGGCAACGAATGGATCAGGCACCGGAGATTAAATTCTGATTATATGGCTGAAAAGTTTGTAGGTATCCAAACCCAGATTTGGAGAAACAACATCAAGTCCACCTTTTTGCTGTTGGGTTTTCCGCTGTTGGTGTTGGCAGCGGTTTACGCATTCTATTATTTCGTCCTTGTGGATGAGTATGGCAATAGGGACATGAGTTTTATTAATGATTCATTTGTAACCACCATTCCCGGAGTTTTGATTGCCGTGGGTATTTGGTTTGGGATTGCCTTCCTGATGCATAATCGCATGATCAGTAAGGCAGCTGGATCCAGGCCCCTTACCCGAAAAGAGAATATGAGGGTATATAATCTGACAGAAAACCTCTGCATTAGTAAAGGGATGAAAATGCCGAAAATCAACATCATTGAAGACCAGGCGTTAAACGCATTTGCGAGTGGGATTAATGAGAATACCTACACGGTAACCCTGACGAGGGGGATTATGGAAAAGTTGAATGACGAGGAGTTGGAAGGCGTAATTGCTCATGAATTGATGCACATAAGAAACCGTGACGTGAGGTTGTTGATTGTGTCAATCATATTTGTAGGAATTTTCTCCTTTGTCGCCCAGATACTATATCGTAATATGATATACGGAAGTATGATGGGTAGGAGAAGGGATAAAAACCAAAACAACGCCATGATTATTGCTATGGTTATAGCTTTTGTGGCATTCCTGTTGTCTATGGTATTCCGCTTTGCGATTTCGAGAAAGAGAGAGTACATGGCAGACAGTGGTGCAGCCGAAATGACCAAAAATCCAAGAGCCCTAGCTTCTGCATTGAGAAAAATATCCGGAAATTACCAAGTGAAAACAGTGAAAAGCGACGATGTCGCTGAGCTTTTCATCGAAAACCGCCCCGACAAATCATCTGGGATAATGGCGGCTATTACTGGCCTATTTGCCACGCACCCCCCGATTGAAAAACGGATTAAGTTTTTGGAGCAGTTTTAAAAGGTGTACTAAGTAAAAAGTATTAAACCTTCCAGGTCTCGTGATATTTTCATAGACCTGGAAGGTTTTTTTATACCCATAAAACTATGCTGATTTTCAAGGTGTTATATATAAAATATCTTGAGGGGGATGAAAGCGTGGGTTATTTATTTACTTTGCATTTTTGTTATTTGTGAAATGACATATGGGCAGCAAACTGATGTCAGGCAAGAGCTGAATTCTAAAAACCTTGTCTATATTGAGCAGATAGCAAATCACAGGATATCAGATTCTGCCCGGGATAATTTTGACCTGATTACAGTGGGAGACGATAATAAAGCAAAACCTGATAGTGTCCCAATTCAGCAATTTGTAATGGCTAATTTAAGAGGTGTAGAGTGGCAAATTGCCCCTGGGGTCTTGCTCCAACGGATTGGAGACATTAATTTTATTAACTTTATCCAAAGGGGTGATTTTACCCCATTCATTTTTAGCCCTTCACGTTCAGGTAATGTTGTGAACGCCTATATTTTTAACTACCCAAGCCCTATACACCTTCCAGGTCGGCGATTTGTTCCGAGACCTGGAAGGTTTTAACAAGTTCATCAACCAATTTAGCGAAGTTGGGTACATTCCATCGAATTTTACCTTGGTTTAGGATTATCTTCCGGTAACTCCACAACTGATCTGCGACTGAAGTGATGAGTTGGGTATGGAACCTAACCCTCTAACCCTCACGCAACTCGAAGCGTCAGGAATTAACCCTCTAAACCTAAAGATTGGGCTGAGGAGTAGTTCTCAAATATGGCTTGATTCTTTTATGCCCTTTTGGGAATTTATCAGGTATATCAGCATCTGCGATTGCCGGTGCGATCACCACATCTTCCCCGTGTTTCCAGTTTGCGGGAGTTGCTACTGAGTAGTTGGCAGTTAACTGGAGAGAATCAATTACCCGAATCAATTCATCAAAATTCCTCCCTGTACTGGCAGGATAGGTGATCATCAACTTGATTTTTTTATCAGGTCCAATAACAAATACAGATCTAACTGTCGCATTTTCATTCGAATTGGGATGGATCATGTCATAAAGTTCGGAAACCTTTCGGTCCTCATCGGCGATTATGGGAAAGTTAACATCCGTGTTCTGGGTTTCGTTGATGTCCTTCACCCATTCCTTATGGCTTTCGAGCCCATCTACACTTAAGGCTATGACTTTTGTGTTTCTCTTCTCAAAATCCTTCTTGAGCTTAGCAGTAGTACCCAGTTCCGTGGTGCAAACTGGTGTGAAATCAGCAGGATGGCTGAATAGCACACCCCAATTATTGCCCAAATATTCATGAAAATTGATCTTTCCTTCTGTGCTATCCGCGGTGAAGTCTGGGGCTTGGTCTCCAAGTTTTAGTGACATAGTAGTAGGTGGTTGAATTGATAGATTTGATGTTTTGTACAGAACCTCAAAAGAATCAAAAGGTTACAAAATTTTTAAAAGTCATTTGGATAATTATCTCTAAAAGTATAGGGAAGCAATCTTTGGGCATAAAGCTGATATCCTTGGCGATAGGCTTCGTAAATAATTAAACCATTCTAAAAATATAAACCAGTCTTTAACCAGTCTAAAACCAGTGTTCAACCAGTGTAGAATTAGTCTGTGACTGATTAAATATTGGTTAATTATATGTTGGTATAAGCTTAAAGTATGGCTTAATATTTGCTATTGATTTAATTATGTATTATTTTCTTTTAATTTTAACCTAACTATAAAACATGGCAAAAGTAGACATTACTTCAGGTGCTCTAAGTGGGCTATTGGGGAATATGGTATTAGTAAAAATTGGAGATAGGTATTATGCGCGAAAACGGCCAAGAAAAAGAACAAAGGCTGAAAAAAAACGCGTCAGTGAACCTAAAAAACAAACTTATAGCCGGATGAAACAATCCCAGGGATTTTTAAAAATCCTGACGCGGCCCATCGCATTCGGGTATCAAGAGCATATAGATGGGGCTAGGAGGCCGTTTCACGCTTGCCTTTCGCATACTCAAAGCAATGCGTTTAGCCACAATGGCTCTGAGTACGTATTGGATCCCTCTTTATTCAAAATTAGTCTTGGATCCCTTTTGCCTCCGCAAGGTGTCACGGTGGAAAGGACTTCAGAAGGGCTGCAGTTTAGTTGGGAGGACAACTCTTGGATTTCTAGTGCTAAGCCATTTGACCAGGCCTTCTTACTACTATACAATCCTGAAGATATGAGGGTGAAATGGGAGGTTGCTGGGGGCTATAGAAAGGATAAGGGGTATCTATGGCCGCAGCAAAATAATATGGACACATGGAGTGGGCATGTCTACCTGGCATTTAGCCAAGTAAGTGCTTGGGACAAGACTTCAACTGTGCTATCAGATTCTTTGTATTTAGGCTGGGTGTAAAAGTCGTAATGGAGTAAAAAAGGCTGTCTCTAATTCGAAACAGCCTTTATATTTATAAGTCTTTGGAAAATTACATTCTAGCCAACTTCTCAATCAGATCAGCTGTTCTGTTTGAATATCCTGCTTCGTTGTCGTACCAGCCTACTATTTTGACCAAGGTACCATTAGCGGAGGTCAGGTCAGCATCAAATATGCAGGAATGTGGATTGCCTACGATATCAATCGAAACGATGGGGTCTTCTGTGTATTCCAAAATACCCTTCATTGGTCCATCTGCGGCTTTTTTCATAGCTGCATTGATTTCCTCTTTTGTGGTTTCTTTTTTGAGGAGAACCGTCAGGTCAGTAAGAGATCCGTCTGGCACAGGTACCCTCATGGCTACACCGTCAAGTTTGCCTTTCAGTTCAGGAAGTACCAATCCCACAGCTTTTGCTGCTCCGGTGGTAGTTGGGATGATGGAGTAAGCTGCAGCTCTGGCCCTTCTCAAATCTTTATGCGGTGCATCCTGTAGGTTTTGGTCAGAGGTGTAGGCATGCACAGTAGAGATGTATCCTTTTTCGATCCCAAATGTATCGTTCAATATTTTAGCCATAGGAGCCAGGCAATTGGTAGTGCAAGAAGCGTTTGAAACAATTTTCTCATCGCCCTTGAGTATTTCCTCGTTTACCCCCAAAACTATGGTAGGGATGTTGCCTTTAGCAGGGGCGGAGATGACCACACGCTTTGCTCCCGCTTGCAAATGCCCTCCAGCTCCCTCTTCGTCTACAAATCTTCCCGTAGATTCTAATACCACGTCAATATCTAGCTTTCCCCAAGGAAGATTTTTTGGCTCTCTTTCAGCATAAATATCTATTTTTTTGCCATTGACGAGGATGCCGCCATCGGTGTTTTCCACAGTGCCGGCAAATCGGCCGTGAACAGAATCGTATTTAAGCAAATGGGCTAAGGTAGCCGGGTCAGTCAAATCATTGATAGCTACTACTTCTACATTTTCTTTGTTGAGCAAAGCCTTAAAAGTGAGTCTCCCAATACGGCCAAAGCCGTTAATTGCAACTTTTACCTTCGTCATTTCTGTTTATTTGTCTTATTGAGTTGATAAAAACTTCTGCGAATTTACTAAAGATGGGGCGTATTCACTAGTATAAAATATTTGGAGCTAGCAATCAGTGAATTAAAGGAAAAGTACAATTATTTTTTAGGCAGGTTTTGGATTATGAAAAGAACCCTCTATATTTGCATCACCATTCGGAAATGACAAGAAAACAATTCAAAATGGTCCGTTCGTCTAGGGGTTAGGACGCATCCCTTTCACGGATGAAACACGGGTTCGATTCCCGTACGGACTACTCAATTTTCTTGTCATTCCAAATATGGTCCGTTCGTCTAGGGGTTAGGACGCATCCCTTTCACGGATGAAACACGGGTTCGATTCCCGTACGGACTACGACAAAATGATGTTCATACATCATCGTTCAGATTGCCAAAAGCATGATGAATTTTTGTTTTATGGTTGTTAGTGGTTAAAGTGAGTGAAAAATCCCAATCTTTTAGGTTGGGATTTTCATATTTTAGACGTTTTGCTAACCTAACGCAAAGCCCTTGCCAAAGGAATAATTCGATATTACTATATTTTTATATTTCCCTATTCATTATTCCTCTATTTCCTTTTCACTCTAAATAATAGAAGACCCCCCAATCCATAGGTGTCCAAAGTGAATTTCTTAACCCGATTTTTTTCAATCCCCGATTTGTCCAATTGTTACAGGTCCATAAAGCGTGGTATTTGCCTTTAGCCCTATAAAATTGGTCGTAATCGTGGTAACCCTTATGGTCAATCAAAATTGCCTTCCCTTCCTTTAGCTCAAAGGTCTCTAGAATATAATCCACCAACTCTAGATACATCTGCTCCGATACTAATATGCTGCTTGCGTTGTCGCCGACCCGAGGTTTTCCATACATATAATCCACATGCATGGCTGAGGTGCTGGGGATAAAAAGTGCCTTAACAAGAGTAGGAGCCGTTAGGTCTGACATGGTAGGCGTGTTGAGATAAAAGTTTTTTTCACCCCAACCTATAGAAAGGTAAGGTGTCTCAAAATCTCCGAAATGTTTTCCATCCAAAACTTCCTTCCAGTCGTGAGCAGAGTGGGTGGTAGGGAGTACAAAGTCTGCATGCAAGCCATTTGTATGGACAAAAATCTCAACTTCCTTCGGAAAGCTTTCTTTTTCTGGCCCCACAGGAATGATCATGCCCAAAAATGCGAACAGAAAGTAAAAGGCTCCCAATCCGATTATGACAAGCGCTGGGATCAATAATATTCGAAGTATACTTTTCATGTTTTGAAAGAAACCGAAGATAGGGGTGGAAGTTATTACAACTCAAATAATAATTTATGAAAGTTTGTTGAATAAAAAAAATCCCGACCTGAGGCCGGGATTTGGTTGTAAGCGTGGTTTGGTGGGTATTACCTTGGGAGGTCATTGCCTACAAAGTTGTTAGGATTGACCCTTCTGATGTTGGCTCCCCACTTGGTGTTGATAGCGTCAATGAAGGTGTTGGCCACAAATGCATGTGCTCTGGCATTGGGGTGAACCCCATCCACTGACAGTCCTCCGTTTGGCGGAATGATGGATGCGTTAAGTCCGACACCACCTGCTGACACTTGTCCTGCCGCTGCACGGTCAAGAAGGTCCTTGATGTCAGCAAGAACTAACCTGTCAGAATTGCCTTCAACAGCAGCATTGATATAACCATTAAAGGTATTGATCTTGGTTGTGATTTCTTCCTGCTCGGATGGGAGTAATACAAATCGGTCTTCAACCGGATGGCTGATACCTCTGATTCCGCCATTGACTGGCTGACCTAAAGCCTGTGCCAGTGGAAGGGTAGCCCTGTCACCTGCGTTGCTTTGGCGGATAGAGGGAAGACCCAATGCACTCAAATCCGTAAGGGTTTCGTCCTCCATTACAAACCCGTTTTGACCTGCAGAAAAAGCAACGGTCCGCAATTCCCTTTCCTCTTCTGTTATCATTCCTGCTGCTTCTATCTGCTGAAGACCGCCATTGTAAAGAAGGTAACCCTCATTTGCCTGAGCAGCCTGTTCTGCAGTCATTGGGAGTGCGTTCCAAGGCACCAGTTGGAAATATGGGAGCACATTCAAGCTAGGAATATTAGCAACTGCACCTTTTGCTTCTGGGTTGGAAGCAAGCATAGCATCCAGGGCTGCAGAGAGTCTGGCTTGGAAGTCATCATTTGAAGTCAGAATAGAAGGGTTTGAAGCCCCTCCTGTAGCATAGCCAAGCACGTCATTATTTCCTAGCCAAAAGGTAAAGAAAGTACCGCCATTTTGCATAGCAGCGGCTGCATCCCCGACTACGGTGGACTGACCCGGAGCTAATGCGAATCGAGCGTACATCGGGTTGTATGCTGGGTTTTCGGTGCTTTCAGGACCTCCTGTAAGTGGAGTTAATGCTGTGCCCAAAGTGATTCCGGGAACACCAAAGTTATTTAAAGCAGTTTTGTCTCCTGTGTATGGAGCGGGGAAATCTCCAGCCCCGATTGGTGCCGGGCCAGTGGCGCCAGTTTCAGGATTCACGGTCAAAATAAGACGTCCCACGGCGGTGCCACCTGGTCCCATGGTATAAAAACCGTTTTCACTATTAATGCTTGGGACGTTAAAGTCACCACCACCTACTTCTCTCAGCTGTTCTGCTAAGATTACTGCGAAGGAATTTTCTTGTCCTCGGTTGTACAGGGCACCATCCATGTAGCCTGCTGTAAGGGAATTGCCTATGCTGACCATTTTAGTGAAATCAGCCGACCCGGCTGTGGGTTCATGCACCTCCGTTTCCGGAAATTCATAATTACAAGCCGAAAGCGCACCAATAGATAGTAGAAATATATATTGCTTAAGATTCTTCATAGGGCAGATTAATTTAAGAGTTCATCAAAGGTGATGGAAACATAGTAGATAGCTCCAATGGTCGGTCCACCAAAGTTTTGGATATATCTGTTGTTGAATATATTGGATCCGCCTAGCTTGACAATTGATTTCAAGTTAGGAACTTTGTAGCTCACTTGAGCGTCAAAGTTGTGGATCTCAGGAACATCGCCCTGGGCAAATGTCGACTCCCAACGGAAGCCGGTCTGGTAGCGGTAGGTTACATTGAAACCAAGATTCTTGTACACTTTTCTGTTCCCAAACGAAATGTTGGTTTTGTGTTCAGGAGTGTTGAAGTCATTCAGGAAACCTGCTCCAAGGTCAGTGATCAGTCGGTTGAAGTTATAATTACCGCTCAAAGTATAGTTGCTCGGTAAGTTATAAGTTAAGCCTAATGCTGCACCGTGAGCCCTTACTTCCCTATCCACAATATTGGTGTAAGTCTGGAAAGTGTTTTCCTGACCAGGAACAGTAATTGGAGTCAATAGGGTAGGAGCGTTCACTGCATTGATTGCGCCTTCATCCGTGTTAGGCAGTGCGCCTGGGAATACCTGTCCCGGTGCTCTTCTTACAGATGTTTGGGTGATGAAGTCATTGTAAATATTGTAGTAGTAAGCAAAATCCACCATTAATCTATTAGAGGCCAAGAGGCTCTTGTATCCCACTTCGAAAGATTGAACCTGCTCAGGTCTTAGGTCAGGAAGAGACTCAATCTGTACTAATTGTCCGGTTGCTTCTGGGGAAATCGGACTTGCCCCAGCACCTACTGCGGCTGCATAGTTATTTACAGACTCAATCGTGTAGGCATTCTCAAATACATTGTACTTGTCTCTGTAAAACGGCAATCCACCGATTAGCCTAGCTGAAACCACGTTCAGATCAATGTGCTGAGCCTGAGTTGTTGGCATTCTGAAGCCAGTCTGGTAGGAAAGTCTGACATTACTGTTGCCCTGTGTCCACACACCTGAGATTCTTGGGCTAAATTGACCATCAAAATTCTCGTTTTTGTCATATCGAATGGATCCGGTCAATTTTAACCTGTCGTCAAGTACTCTCTTGGAAGCCTGAGCAAAAGCACCATACTCTTCAATTGTAATATCATTTCCTTCCGTATCCGCAAAAATGGTCCCGTTTGATCGAAGGTCATAAACTCTAAAAGATGCGCCCACTTGAAGATCCATGAAGTCTATCTCATTTTTAAAATCATACTGGCCTTCCGCCATATACATTCTAGACTGGTCATTAAATAAGGATCCTTGTGGAATCACATTGGTTCGGATATCGGATTTGGCATTTTCAAAATCTGTAGTGCCAGGCATAAATCTTCCTTGGTCTGCTTGCCCTCTTGCAAACTGGTGCGCGGCGGCTTGCTGTTGAGGAGATCCCATCGCACCTGGTGCTACTTGTTGTTGAGCAAGGGCTCCCATATAATTCAAGGTATATTCACCAAACCAATCCGAATTGTTTTTCCATCGATCATTGATGGCAACGCCAGTCAGGTCAGCTATGTACGAATCACCTGAGTTTTCGATGGTAGTATAACCTCTCACAAAGAAGTTGTCTCCTTTCAGTTCCAGTTTGTGTTGGCTGATTTCAAAGTTATTCAGTGAATATCTTTGTGCGCCAGTATAAACTGACGTACCAGCACCATAATTAAAGGTATAGGAAAGTTCGGCTCTGTCGGTCACTCTATAGTGCAAAGCAGCATTCAACTTATAGTTTTCTGCTCCATAGTCCACCAAATGTCTCTCGTCATAACCTGTTCTGGATACCACCTGATCAGGAATACTGCTCAAATAACCACCAAGACCCATTCCTTGGGCCGCTTGTTGCACTCCAGCCACATTTCTTAAAAGTCCGATGTTATTAGAAACCTCGTCTCCAAACACATGGACTGCATTGGCTCCGGGGTTGAAAGGAAGGTCGCCTTGAGCGGCTCTGTTAAGGTCGGTTCTGTCCGTACCATACCAGTCCTCAGCTCTCATAAATGAACCATTTACTTTGAAGGCAAACTTGTTGTTGAATGCATGGGCATATCTAATAGAGCCCTGATACATTGGTTGTGCACTTTGAGGCTCTCCTGGACGGCCATTGATGTGGTTTACACCTTGCTGATAAAACGCACTCAAACCCTGATATTCAAATGGGTTTTTACTGTTTACCAAAAGGATACCGTTAAAGGCGTTTGGTCCATAAAGGGCGGAGGAAGCGCCTGGAATAAATTCCACGCTCTCCACATCCAATTCAGACGGGCCGTTGAGGTTGCCGATAGGGAAGTTCAAAGCCGGAGCTTGGGTGTCCATTCCATCGGTCAATTGAACAAATCTGGTGTTTCCGGTAGAGTTGAAGCCACGGGCGTTGATGATTTGGAAGTTGATGGAAGAAGTGGTCACATCCACACCTTTCAGGTTTGCGATTCCTTTATAATAGTTGTCGGCTGGTGTTTCTCGAATAGCTAGGATATCCATCTTTTCGATAGTCACAGGAGACTGAAGGATGCTTTCCTCAACTCTAGAGGCTGAAACTACCACTTCCTGACCTAACATGGTCTGCTCCATTAAGCTTATTTTTAGGTTACTTACGTTAGACTCGTTGATAGTTAACTCTTGAGAGGCAAACCCCACCATGGAAAAAACCAAGGTCATAGGAGGTTCCTGGTTTACTCTTAAACTGAACCGACCATTGTTGTCGGTGATGGTTCCGATTACTTTGCCTTTCACAACGATATTAACACCGATTAAGGTTTCGCCGGTTTCGGCATCTGTCACTGTACCGGATATATTGGTCTGTTGGGCCAATACAGTGAAAGGAGCCAAGGAAACTATGGCGAACAGTAGGAACACTGAGAGCCACATTTTGCTGGTAAAAATTTTCATACGCATTAGGAGGTTTATTGCTTTTTCTAACCAATTTCGGTTTAATGTTTTTAAACCGTACCTAAATATATATGAAAATATTAAATACTATCAATAGGTATTTAACTTATTTTTTTAATTTTTTGGAAACTATAATCAGTGAAAAAACAACTTTAGGAGGGGGTAGGTACAAAAAAAGAGCAGGTTATCTACAACCTGCTCTTTTTATAGCCTAATTTATGCGTTATTGCTGCTTTTTGTTTTCTTCGTTGACATGTTCTACTAAGCGGTCACAAAGAGCTTTCATTTCCTCTGACATATATTCATCCCCGGTACTGGAAAGAATAGTTTGTGACATACCACCTAGAATATCAATGTAGAACCTCTTCATTTCCACCACGGACAAATCCTGCGTCCATAGATCAATCCTCAGGGTGTTATTGTTCAAATTATCCCAAACATTCAAACTGATGCTTTTGGTAGTTTCCATTCCGTCAACTTCTTTATCAGAAGCATCCCACTCGATTGATTTAGGAAGATTTTTTTCGTCTAATGTAACTTTAAATTTTATCTCTGAAGTTTTCATAGTTTTCCACTTGCGGTTAGTCAAATGCTAAATTACTAAAGAAAAGAAACTTTTCCTTATACAGAGACTTTTCCTTTTAAAAATATAATTCGGGTAAGAGGTCTGAAAATTAGCTACCAAATGACATTTCAGGTATTTCGCCCTCTATAACCAACCTTCCTTCTGTTTTTTTCTTGATTTCCTCCACAGAGACACCAGGAGCACGTTCTAGCAGTTTAAAGCCTCCCTCTGGCAAAACCTCCAACACGGCCAGATCTGAAACAATCTTGTTGACGCATTTAATCCCAGTTATTGGCAAAGAACATTCTTTCAATAGTTTAGATTTTCCATCGCGGCTGCAATGCTGCATGGCTACAATGATGTTTTTGGCGGATGCCACCAAATCCATTGCACCACCCATACCTTTGACCATCTTGCCTGGAATTTTCCAGTTGGCAATGTCACCGTTTTCGGAAACTTCCATTGCACCGAGAATGGTCAGATGCACATGGCCTCCTCTGATCATGCCAAAAGATTCAGCCGAACTAAAAAGGGACGAGCCCTTTACCATTGTAATGGTTTGCTTGCCAGCATTGATAAGGTCGGCGTCCACATTCTCCTCAGTAGGGAAGGGGCCAATACCTAATAGTCCGTTTTCGGACTGAAGCACCACTTCCAGTTCGTCTGGAATGTAATTAGCCACCAAGGTGGGGATACCAATGCCTAAATTTATATACTGCCCGTTTTTCACCTCTTTGGCAATTCGCTGGGCTATTTGATCCTTATTTAACATTTTTGGGTAGGGTTAAAAGTGAATTTATTTGCGGACGGTTTTCTGTTCGATGCGCTTTTCGTAATCTTTTCCTTGGAAAATCCGCTGCACATAAATACCTGGGGTATGGATGGTATTTGGGTCAAGTTCACCCGCTGGTACCAATTCTTCTACCTCGGCAATGGTAATTTTACCGGCAGCAGCCATCATGGGATTGAAGTTCCTGGCAGTGCCTTTGAAAATCAGGTTCCCGGCTGTATCACCTTTCCAGGCTTTGATAATGGAAAAATCGGCCTTCAGGCATCTTTCCATGAGGTAAAGCTTTCCGTCAAATTCTCTGATTTCCTTGCCATCAGCTACTTCGGTACCCACTCCCGCAGGTGTGAAAAATGCAGGAATCCCCGCTCCACCAGCTCTGACTCTTTCTGCCAGTGTCCCCTGAGGAATAAGTTCCACCTCAAGTTCTCCACTCAAAAGCTGCCTTTCAAACTCGGCATTTTCGCCTACATAGCTGGAAATCATTTTTTTGACCATCCTTTTTTTGAGCATGAGTCCAATACCAAAATCATCCACGCCTGCATTGTTGGAGATGCAGGTCAGTTCTGAAATATCCTTTTTCAAAAGAGCCGTGATGCAGTTTTCCGGAATTCCGGAAAGACCAAATCCTCCCAACATCAAAACGGAATTACTTGTAATGTCGCGGATGGCCTCATCAGCATCCTTTACAGTTTTATTGATCATACTGTTTTATTTATTTGGGTTTAAGTGCCTAAAAATGTTCTCGGCAGACATTTTATCTTCGATAAGTTGTGCCTTAAGTGCTTCTAAATTGGGGAATTTTTTCTCAGGTCTCAAATAATGGACGAAGTTTATCGTGATCCGCTCATCATAAAGGTTGTCAGAAAAGTTAAACAAATGGACCTCGACTGTTTTGGATTGTCCATTCACAGTGGGGCGGTTACCGATGTTGAGCATGCCCTCATACTGCTGTTCCCCCACTATTGCATTCACCGCATAGACTCCGTCGCTGGGGATTAGCTTGTAATCATTGGGAATATGGATATTAGCTGTCGGGAAACCGATAGATCTACCTATCTGTTGGCCTTTGATGACAATTCCATTGAGCTCATAGGGGCGGCCTAAATATTCATTAGCAGTTTCGATCCTGCCTTCTTCCAATGCTTTACGGATTTTGGTGCTGGATATGCCTACCTGGTCAATGTCCTCCCGGGAAATTTCCTCCAACTCAAAGCCATATTTAACGATGTTTTCTTTTAGATGCTCAAATCCTCCCTCGCGGTTTTTGCCAAACCTGTGGTCATAGCCGATTACCAGCTTTTTGGTTTTGAGCTTTTCGATTAGAATCTTTTGTATAAACTCCTCAGAGGTTAGTTGCGAGAAAGCTTTGGTAAATGGTATGGTGACCAGGTAGTCAAGACCAAATTCCCTCAGTTGTTTGGACTTCTCTTCAAATGTTGAAAGAAGTCTGAGGTTGTGTTCGTTTGGATAGAGGACCAGTCGAGGGTGAGGCCAAAAAGTGATCAGCACGGTTTCTCCGTCGGCCTGGTTAGCAATTTCCCTTATCCTGGAAAGAATTTTTTGATGGCCTAAATGTACTCCGTCAAAAGTGCCGCTGGTTACTACGGCATTTTTGATCTCAGGAAGATTTTCCAGGCCTTCATATATTTTCATTCTCTCTCTTTTTTTATTTTGTCAACAAGTTCGAGTACGTTCTCGGCCTGTTCGATTCTAAACTCACCGATTCTGGTGCGGATCAGCTTGGACATGTAAGCGCCCACTTGGAGTTTTTCGCCCAAGTCTCTAGCCAGACTTCTTATATAAGTGCCTTTGGAGCAAACAATTCTAAAATCAATTTCGGGTAATTCAAACCGTGTGATTTCAAATTCAGAAACCGTTACGGGGCGAGGATCCATCTGGACAGTTTGACCTTTTCGGGCCGATTCATACACGCGCTTGCCATCTACTTTAATAGCAGAGTGCATAGGCGGAATCTGTAAGATATCACCTGTTAATTCTGCTACAGCCTCATTAACCTGCAGCAAAGTCAAATGGGAGGGGTCTGCGACTTCCACAACCTCCCTTTCCAAATCAAAGGATTCCGTGGTGCCACCAAGGACAAAAGTGCCTGTGTATTCTTTTTCCTGTGCCTGATAAGAGTCGATGCTCTTGGTTTTTTTTCCTGCACATACAATTAGCAGACCAGTCGCCAAGGGGTCCAAAGTGCCTGCATGACCCACTTTTTTGATTTTTAAAGCATTTCTGACTTTCTTGACTACGTCAAAGGAGGTCCATTCATACGGTTTGTCGATGAGGTAAACAGCTTCAAACGGTTTTTCTTCCTGCATTATGTTTTTTTCAAATGGCAATCACAATTTACCCTTATGGGTGATTATTGCTTTTTAGGTTTGTAGAATATGGCGTAAAACTCGAACAGGAAGCCAAAAAGGGCGATAACTGGTCCCAGGGTTAACCCCATGAACCCAAAACCATGAGGCTCGCCATCGAGTCCCATGATCACAAAGCCGATTACGATGATGGCAATGCCTATCAGCATCAATTGATAATTCTTTTTCTCGAAGGGGAAATGGTTTTGACTCATGATTTAATATAATTCGTCCAATGTCATGTTTAAATATTTGTTTACCGCTCTAAGGGTGCTCAAAACGGAAAGCAGCGCCCCTGCTAAGATTAGTGCGCCAAAAAGGATAAGCAGTAGTTCGTAATTCTGAAGGACGCCGAAGCCGTCAACATTTGCTTTAGCGTACTCAATTAGACCTAACAAAAGCGCAGAAGCGAAAATTCCTGCCAAAGCTCCAAAGAAGAAGGCTCTACCAAGGAAAGGTTTTCTTATAAACCCTCTTGTAGCTCCCACCAGCTGCATGCTTCTAATCAGGAATCGCTGGCTGAAAAGGGCCAAGCGGATGGTATTGTTGATCAGCATGATTACGGTGAACACCAATATAAGAATAAAGGCCCCCATCACCATACTTACTTTCATTAGGTTTTGGTTAATGGACTCCACTAGGTCGTTCATGTAGGTGACTTCAAAAACCCCATTTAGACTATGGATATCCTCTACTATTTCCTCGATCTGCTCGGAGGTTTGGTATTCTTCGGCAATAGCCAAAGTATAGCTATCCCTCAAAGGATTGTCATCCAAAAATTTGCTAAAGTCTTCTCCGGTGTCAGCTAAGAAAGATTCCGCAGCCTCATCCCTGGAGGTGAAGTGTATTCTTTTTTGATCGTCTTTGCTTAATATGTAAGGTTGGGATTCCAACCAGGTGCCGATTTTTTTCTTTTCCTCCTCGGAAATGTTTTTATTCAAGAAAACCTGTAACTCTATATTTTCTCGGATAATGGAGGTAAGTGTTTTGGCTTGGATTACGATTACGCCAAAAAGTCCAACTATGAAAAGGGAGAGGGTGATGCTGAACAGCACTCCAAAAAATTTAAAGCTCCCAACTTTTTTTTTCTTCATAGAGGTAAATTAAATGTATGTCTACCCAAAATTAATCAGGTATATGGATTAAACCAACCTTATGGGTTTAAATTGAAAAGAATCACTTTGGTATTGGTAACTAAATAGAGTCGGTCGGATGCTTTTGTCTGTACTATGGCCAAACCTGTAAATTTTCCAAAGGCGGGAAGGATAAGCTGACAAGGGCGGTAAAGGAAGCAAGGAACCTTGATTTTTCGAGCGCCTGTTCCACCTGCGGAGAAACCTGGATGAATGTGTCCACAAAGATTAATCTTACCCTCAACAGTTTCTACCAAGGGCTCATGACTTAAAATCAAGTGTTCTAATTCCAATGGTTGATTGATCACTTTGATGGTTGAGCTTTGGTAGATTTTCATTGGTAGGATGTCATGGTTGCCTTTTATCAGGACAAACTCGATATCCTCAAACCCTTCTAAAAATTCTTCCAAACGGATCCATTGTGCATTTATAGCACTATGAAAAAGGTCACCCAAAAAGTAAAAATGCGTGGGCCTATAAGTGTGGATTAATCGCTCGATGATTTTGTAATCTTCTAAGTGTACTGCTTCAGGTACAGCAATCCCAGCTTTTCGAAAATGTCCCGCTTTTCCGAAATGTGTATCCGCAATAAAAATGCTATTAGTCTCAGGGCAATAGGCTGCTTTTTCCTTGAGAAGAAAAAGTGGGGAGCCTATTGAAGTGGTGATAAAAGGGGATTGTGCTTTCAATTCTTGCATGCAATATTGATAACGGCTTTACAAAATTAAAATTGGGTTACCGTTCCGGAGAAATTGGAAATTATTTTTGAAAAATAGCTGAAAAATACCCCGATCGGGGTATTGTGCTGAGAGGGATAACATTGGTAAATTTGTATTCAACCACTCTTGATTTTTCACACTGAAATAGTTTGACATTTAATGTCTATGCTATAAAACTAATTGGATCATTTTATTTCTTTGTCAAGATTTTTAATTTAAATACTTTATGCCACAACTTCAAACAATAAGTAAATGTGAACATGAAACTCATTGGGCCAATCTGAAGAGGTCCGATGTGGAGATTCTTTTTAAATACATTCCCCTTATGGAAGCGGAATTTCAACGAGGTGAGAAGGAGTTGGGAAAACCATTGTCTACTAGTGCAGCTGCGCAATATTATGATTTCACGGATCTTAAATGGGCATTATACAAAGACATGGCCTTTTTGGGTTTGGTAACGGCAGGTGAGTTTGATCAAGCTAATTTAGGGAAATACGTTTCAGAGTTAGAGCAAGAAAAAAATCCTGATCCTATAGCATGTTTCCGTCTATTAGCTACAACGGTACAGGGTAATAATTATCCCAGTGGGTTTTTTGAATATTTGATCAAACTTAAATATGTGCTACAAATTCTTCAAGGTTTGAAAAGATCTTTTCAGGCAGAATTGAAATAGTAAAAAGATAGATATGTGGATAGCATCAGCAAACGGTTTTGTGTTAATCGAAACTGCGGAAGAAGGGAAAGGCAATATAATGATTAAAGCTTTCTGTAAGGAGGATTTTGTAGGAATGGTGGACCAAAAGCGGATTTCGGCTGGAAAAGATCCTTGTGGTTATTTTTTTGCTAAAATAGCCAAGCAAGAGCTTGCTGATATTCTGGTCAAGCTTGTGAAAAGTGTGGATTACGAAAATTTTGAGGATGCCATCTCAAGTCATCCTATCCAAGTAAGGAAAAAAGATGTCTATGTGCGCTTTTTAAAAGATGTAGGGGCATTATATTAATAATTTAAGGCAAGGACTCTGCTCGTGCTGTAATATATAATTGGTACCAATCCTCTCTGTTCAATTGAACATTGGCGGCTTCTGCACACCTTTTAATTCGTTCAGGCTTGGTAGTGCCAATGACAGGTTTGATCGGGTAGGGTAGTCGCAAGATCCACGCGATTAATATGGCTGCTGGGTTGGTGTCGTATTTTTCAGATAGCTTTTTTAGAAGTCTTTTTACAGCATTCACATCCTCGACTTCGTTTTTATTTAAATATAAGCCATTGTCCAATGCTCCCCATGCTTGGATTTCTATATTGTGGATTTTTGAGAAAGGAAGGAAGTCGCCCACACCGTTTTGGGTATATTTGGTAATATTATAAATCATACCTTCTTCTATTAAGGCAGAATGTTTTAGGCTAAACTGGATTTGATTAGCTGAGATGGGCATATCGCAATAGTATTGAAGTAATTGGATCTGTGAAGCTGACATATTGCTTACCCCAAACCTTTTCACGATTCCTTCTGATTTAAGATAGTCGAAAGTTTCGGCAATTTCTTCCACATCCATGAGTGGGTCCGGCCTGTGGATTAAAAAGGTGTCCAAATAATCTGTCTTGAGGTTTTTGAGACTTTTTTCAATTTGCCTTATGAAGTATTCTTTTGAAGAATTATAGGTGTTAATACCGTCTGATCCCAATGATATTCCCGCTTTAGTCTGAATCTTTATTAACTCCCGCAATCCTGGATTATCTTTCAGTATCTCACCAAAAGCCATCTCTGCTTTCCCGATATTGTAGATGTCCGCATGGTCAAATGAAGTGATTCCACAATCCAGAGCTGCGTGAATGGCTTGCCGTGCTTCTTCTATATTTTCCTTTTGTAATGGTGAATCGTCCCAGTTTCCTCCTAGGCCCATGCACCCGTAAATTATATGATGGGTTTTATTCAAATCAGTCTCTAACATGAAGTTGCTTAATGAGTCATTAAAATAGTGAATTAATACCGACTTACTGATATTAAATGGATGTTTTTTGTAAAAATATGAGGAATAGTGATTATTTGAATATTAATAGGGATTTCTTTTATTTTTCTATTCTAATTGTGTAAAAGCCGAATTAAGTATAAATTTAAGTGGAAAAAATTTATTTAATTAATATATTATCATTATTCTACAATGGTGGCCCAATTTTGCCCCCTATGATTGCTGGAATAAGGGTTTTGGGACTTCTATTTCAAATAAATGCGATATCTTATTGATAATCAGAGGAGATAATTTAATAAATACTTTGCCTTATTTGAATATTTTTGTTTAGCTTCATGTTTAAATAATTAAACAAGTTTAAGCGATAATAATGTTCTCACTGATATTTGATGTTGTTGGATTACAAATTTATTCAGTTTGTGTGCTATAATTTAATAAATGCGTAATTCCTATGGCTACAGTAGATTTTCTTGTTAAATTTGTTCGAAACATGTATTTTGAACAAAGTCTTGATTGTCTTTTGTGGCCCTCTCCGAAAGGAGGGTAGAATGATTAAATATCTGAATTCTAGAACAATTAGCCTTTAAATTGTTTGAATTGATGTTAGAGGAGGGAATTAAGGCAATTAAAGTTAAAATATGAAAGAGCTGGTGAAAGATTACCAAAAAAATGGCAATGGAAATTCTAGCGGAAACGGAGCGTTTAATAGCAACGAGAACCTGTTAATCAAAAACGCTTTATTTGTCAGAGATAAGGGAAGCCTTGCGAAAGTGAAATTTTCAGATATTCTTTGGCTAAAAGGCGATGGGAATTACACTACGTTAGTAACGCGTAGTAAAGTTTTTTCCTTGAGAAACATTCTTAAAGAATTTGAAGCCGTATTACCGGATGAAGATTTTATCAGGATTCACAAATCCTATATTGTCAGGGTGGATGAGATCAATACGATTTCTCCTAAAGAAGTCACGATTGTTGACGAAAAAGTGCCTGTTGGCAGAACATATTATCAAAAATTGATAAATGGAATAAATAAACTTGGCTCAGGAGGCCAAGAATAAGCATAAAAAAAACCGCTTACTCAGCGGTTTTTTTTATGCCATAGTAGACTACTATCCCCATAACTTAAGAATCTGTATTGATTTTTTAATGCAGCGTCATAGATTTCTCTCCACTTTCCTCGAGTGAAGGCTGCCACCAATAATATCAAAGTACTTGCAGGTTGGTGGAAATTGGTTACCAACCCATTGCAAACTTGAAAATTATAACCAGGTAGGATGAAAATCTCAGTACTGCCCACTATTTCCATGAGATTGGAATTTTCCATATGATTCAAAATAGCGTTAAAACTATCCTTTCGGTTTGGTAGCGTGGCATGTTGATATGGGTAAAGCTTAGGGATGAAAAAGTCTGTATGCCCGTTTAAGATTTTTACCCCATACCAGTATAGACTCTCTAAAGTTCTCATGCTTGTGGTGCCTACCGCAATGATATTTTTATACTCACCCAACAAATTAATGATAGTTTCTTTGCTGATGATTAGCTGTTCGCTGTGCATCGGGTGATTGTTTACCTGTTCTTCTTTGATAGGTTGAAATGTTCCGGCACTAACATGCAAAGTCAGGAACTCCTGGGAGATATTTCGCTGCTTTAGCTGTACGAGGATTTCTGGTGTGAAGTGCAGTCCTGCCGTAGGAGCGGCTACCGCACCTTCTTTTTTACTATAAACGGTCTGATATCGCGGTTTGTCCTCATCGGTTGCTTTCCGGTTTAGGTAGGGAGGCAAGGGTACTTCGCCGGTGGCTTCCACAACAGAAACAAAAGGATGGTTGCTGCTCCAGTTGAAAGTTACCTTTCTCTTCTCTCGGTCGCTAAGGCAGGCTTCAATGAGTACATCTTCCTCTCCAATTTTAATATTACCCCGAAGAATCTCGTCATCTTTCCATTTCTTTAGGTTGCCAATCATGGTCTCCCAAACGACTTCTCCCCGGGCTTCCATGACTTGGTTGATCTCTACAGAAGGTAGAATAGGTTTTAATAGGAAAATCTCAATTCTTGCTCCTGTGTCCTTTAAAAAAATCAGTCGGGCAGGAATTACTTTGGTATTGTTAAATACAAGTAAGCTGTTTTGTGGAATCAAACTGGATATTTCGCTGAATTGGCGGTGACTAACCTTGTCATCCTCAAAATGCAGCAATTTTGAGGTGTCGCGTTGAGGCAGGGGAAACTTTGCGATTTTCTCATCGGGAAGTTCATAATGGTAATCGGAAAGCCTTACCTTTTCTAAGTCGGACATGAATAAACTTTAATTTTGTAATTTCAGGGCAAATATAGTTATATATGATTATCTACAAAGATGCTAATTGGCAGTTTTCCTTTGATTTGGGGTAGGATGACCGAAGGTTAGTTGACGATGTATACTGGCAAAAAAGTAGATATACAGATAGTTATAAAATAGTGTTCCTAAAGATTTTCAACAAACAAGGATAAAAGTTGCGCATGAAGGTTAATTTTGAATGCATACCCTATACATTGGATTTCAAATTCGAGGCGGGTACCTCCCGAGGTGTTTTAAAAGCCAAAACCAGCTATCTGATTAAAGTAAGCAGTATGTCCATGCCAGGAAAATTAGGTTGGGGGGAAGCGGGGCCTTTGCCCAAACTCAGCCTTGATTACCTCGATGACCTGCAAGAAGTAATAGTTGGTTATTTTGTGAAATTGGAAAAGTTGGATATTCCTGAAAGGCAAAATGATATCCTAGCATTTTTTCAGGAACATATTAGTGATGCCTATCCCAGTGTTAGATTTGCTTTTGAGGTTGCTCTATTGGATCTAATTAATGGAAGTGATTACCTGTTTGCGAGTGAAAGTCAAAATCCTCTGAAGCCCATCAAAATTAACGGGTTGATATGGATGGGCGATAAAGATTTTATGTTGCAGCAGATTGATCAAAAGCTGAAAGAGGGTTATGATTGCATCAAAATGAAAATTGGCGCTATAGATTTTGAGGAGGAGTGTAACTTGTTATCTCATATCCGCAGCAATTTTGGGGCGAATCAAATTACTCTGAGAGTGGATGCCAATGGAGCCTTTCCGGTCAGGGAGGCTATGAAAAAACTCGATACCCTTGCAAAGTTTGACCTTCACAGTATAGAACAGCCCATTAGGCAGGGTAACTGGAAGGAAATGTCAGTTCTATGTCAAAACTCACCTGTGAAAATTGCGCTTGATGAGGAGTTGATTGGTGTGTCTGGATTTAGAAGGTATGAGCTTCTCGAATCCATTCATCCTCATTTTATCATACTCAAACCCACTTTAGTTGGGGGGATTAAGGATACCCAGGAATGGATTAAGTTGGCAGAAGAGCAGGGGATAGGTTGGTGGATGACCTCAGCGCTTGAATCCAATATTGGGCTCAATGCTATTTTTCAACTTACGCATCAGTATCAGCCCACTTTGCCTCAGGGGTTAGGAACAGGGCAGTTGTATCACAATAATATTGCATCACCGTTAACGATATCTGAGGGATATTTGAGCTATGATGTAAGGGGAAACTGGGGATTTCCCTGAGTAAAAGGCATAAAAAAAGCTGCTTAATTTAATTAAGCAGCTTTTTAGCACTTTCAATGTTATATGTTATGCCAACTTTACATTTACAGCATTAAGTCCTTTTCTTCCTTCTTTCAGGTCGAAAGTTACATCGTCATCTTCTCTAACTTCGTCTACTAATCCAGAGATGTGAACGAAGTATTCTTTAGAAGATTCATCGTCAATGATAAAACCGAATCCTTTAGACTCGTTAAAAAATTTTACTTTTCCTGTGTTCATAATTATGTTATTGTATTTTATAATGCTTCAAAGGTAAGTAATGTTTCTTAATAATCATCAAGTAATGAAAAAAAATATTTTTAATTTCCAATTATGACGAGTTTTTACATGAGAAATATCCCTGATTTCTGACATTTTTCAACCTCCTCGGTTGGCCAAATACCTGTTTGAACTTCTCCTATGTGGGTTTTTCGCAATAAAAACATGCAAAGTCTCGATTGGCCTATACCACCGCCAATACTTTCGGGAAGTTTTCCTTCAAGCAAAGTTTTATGAAACAAGAGCTCTTTTCTGTCTTCACTTCCAGTTATTTGCAATTGATGGTCTAACGCTTTTGCGTCAACTCGGATGCCCATCGAGGAGATTTCGAAGGCTTGCTGCAGGATAGGGTTCCACACGACGATGTCTCCGTTCAACCCTTTTTTTCCAGTTTCGGTCTCTGTTGTCCAGTCATCATAGTCAGGAGCTCTACCATCATGTGGTTCGCCGTTTTTAAGTTTTCCTCCTATTCCTATGAGGAACACAGCGCCAAATTTTTTGGCAACTTCATTTTCCCTTTCTTTTGGAGATAGGTCAGGGTACGTGGTCAATAGCTCTTCACTGTGAATAAAGGTTATGTCTTCGGGAAGAAAAGGAGTTATTTCTTTATACTGATCGAAGACCACAATCTCTGTATGTTTTATAGCTTGGTAAATCTTGCTGACCGTTTCTTTCAGATAGTCAATGGTTCTATCGGTAGGAGCGATATGTTTTTCCCAGTCCCACTGATCCACATATAGAGAGTGGATGGGAGAATAGTCCTCATCAGGTCTCAGTGCTTTCATGTCGGTAATGATACCTTTCCCAGTACCAATTTCTAACGCAGCTAATTGCCACCTTTTCCATTTTGCCAAGGAGTGTACAACCACCGCTTTTTTCTCAGATTGGTTTTTAATAGGGAATCCCACTGGTCTTTCGATGCCATTCAAATCATCATTTATACCTGTTCCATCCACTATCGCCAAAGGGGAGCTAATCTTGACAAGATTAAGATTCCGGCGTAGGGATTTTAAAAAAGTTTCTTTTACCAATTCAATGGCTTCCTCTGTGTCTAGTCTACCTAGTAGACTTTTGTACTGGGTTAATTCTAATGTCTCCATTGTGTTAAATTTAATGAATGGGTTAAAAATATATTTAATATGTAACAAAGATACATGTTTGTTGATTAAATCATAATTAAATGCTAATATTTTTGAAAATAATAACTTGGTATAGGTAAAAAAATAAAGAGACGGCAATTTATGCGGTCTCTTATTGATTATTTTGCAATGGAATTCATAGTCTTAAGGGATTGGGAATAGGTATACAGGCATGGGAATGGAAATGGAAAGCTCGGAGGAAGAAAGCTTTCCCGAGTCTTTATCTCTTTCAAAAATAATAACCTCATTAGTATCCTGATTGGCCACTAGGACTTGATTTTCGTCTGGGTTTAAATTGAAGTTTCGAGGATTTTTACCTTTTACATCCAAGATCTGCAAAACATCTAATTTCCCATCACTCTGTATACTAAAAACTGTTACCTGATTGGCATCACCTCGATTACTTACATAAAGGAATGAATTGTCTTTGGTGATACGGATTTCTGCCCCACCTTGCTCTCCATCAAAGTTTTCATCCGTCAATGGGTAAGTTTCAATATGCTGGTAGGAGTTGGAAGCCTTTTCATAAAGTCCAACCTCACCGGTGAGTTCGTGGACAAGGTACATCCTATCTCCAGATGTGTTGAACACTAAGTGCCGAGGACCGGAGCCAGGGGCAATGTCAATATCAAAAGCTAGTTGAAGTGGCGTTTCGCTATTTTGGTTGAAGTTATAGACTTTGACTTTATCAATACCTAAGTCTCCCACAAAAACCTGTTTTCCATCGGGATGAAAAACTACAGAATGGACATGGGCTGCTTCCTGTCTTTCCTCATTCACGCTGCTCCCAGAATGTTGGATGGTTTGTACAACATCTAGCAATTCACCATTTTCAGCAATAGGGATCACAGCAAGATTTCCTCCCTCGTAATTTCCTACCATTAAAAATTTTTCAGAAGGATCTAGAGAAATATAACAAGGAGAAGCCCCTTTGGAACTTATCGAATTGATTTTTACCAATTCCTGCTTTTCAGTGTCAAGTTTGAAAGAGGTGACCTTACCATCCTCATCTTCCTGAACGGCGAATACATATTTTCCTTCTCTATCTGAAATCACAAATGAAGGATTTTCAATTTCAGAGGCTACAGAAAGGATTTCGGGGGGATTGCTTTTATTAAATTTGACCAGATTTATACCTTGCTGGTCTTTTTCGGTATAGGTACCGACCAATGCCAGAAAGCTATCCTGAGAGATGGCTGAATGTGTCATGAGTATTGCTATGATTAGGGTTAAAAAAGATTTCATGCCCTGATTCAACCAATATTGCAGCCAAAAAAAATAGCAGTGGGTTCACTGCTATTTCAATGCGTATCAAACATTTTTCTTAATTTCCTTAGACTCCTCCTTGGAGGAAAGTATATGTGTTTTGGGGTGATATTTACCCTTCAGGTCATCAAATTCTGAATTTTTCCACATCTTCACTCCAGTAAAATAACTGGCTCTTCCCAGCATATGAGCACCCACTGGAGCCGTCAAAAGCATGAATAAAATAATAGCCAGGACTCTGGAGGTAATGGAAAGGTCATTAAAATAAAAGGCCGCAGCAATCAGTATCAAACCAATCCCCAGCGTGGCTGCCTTTGTGGTAACAGAGATCCTTAAATAAAGATCCGGCATCCTCACAACACCCACGGCGGCAAGGAATATGAAAATGGCTCCTAAGGAGGAGAGGATTACGATTATAACTTCAGTCATTTTTTTCTCTTTTTTCAAGATAATAGGAAAAGGCCACAGTGCCCAAAAAGGCAATCAAGGCCAATATCATCGCAATATCCAAAAAGGTAGGTTGATTGGTGTGGATGCTGTAGATGGCTATGACCCCAATGCCCGAAGTGATGATCAAATCCAAGGCAACCACTCTGTCAGAAAGAGATGGACCCTTGAGGAATCTCACAAAGATGATCAGAATCGAGATCGACAATAGGGGTAATATGATATAATATAGATATTCGTATAGACTCATCGCAAAATTTCTAATAGTTTTCTTTCAAACCCATTCTTTATACTGTGAATAAAAGCTTCCTTATCGCTCACATACATGGCATGAACATACAGCACCTTTTTATCATCCGAAACATCTAAGCTCAACGTACCTGGTGTCAAACTGATCAGATTTGCTAAAAGGGTGATTTCTAGATCCGTCTTTGCATGCAAGGGAATTCTGATTATTCCCGGCTTCATGTAATAACGCGGGGTCATCACATCATATGCTACTTGTAGATTGGCCTTGACCAATTCGTAAATGAAGAAGAAAAAGAAGGCGATAATCTTTGGCCCCCTCGTGAAATATTTATCATCCCTTCGTGAGGTGGAAATCAGCCACAGCAGGACGTAACTCAGCATAAAGCCGAAGACGAATCCCTCTGCCGAAAAGTTGCCAGTCAGTGAAACCCAAATGATGGCCAGTAGAATGTTGCTTAAGAGTTTGGTTTTTATCATGGCTGCAATTCAGTTATTGGTCCCAACACCGCCTCAATATAGGGAGTGGTGTCCATTAGCTGCTTTCCGATAATGGTACTCAATTGAATAATATGGTCAGCACCCAGGCCGATATAAAGTGAAATTAGCGACAAAAATACGATTGGAAACACCATTGCCACTCTCTTTATAGGCTTGAGTTCCCAGAAGTATTTAACGTTAATTTTCTTAGGCAATTTGTCTCCATCTTTCCAAAATACCTCTGACCAGAGTTTGGCCATTACGAAAAGCGTTAGAAAACTGCCCGAAATAATAAAGGCCACCAGCATAAAGTTTCCAATTTCAAAACCGGATTCCACCCAGAAGAGTTTGGCCCAAAAACCTGAAAGTGGTGGTATGCCTACCAAGGAAAATATTGGTATAGCCATAAGTAAGGATAGCTTAGGATACTCTTTATAAAATCCCCCCAAATTTCTCATACTGAAAGTACCCTTGATTTTGAAGATTAGCCCACTGACCATAAACAGGTTGGTCTTGACAATAATGTCATGGATCAAATAGAACACGGTTCCTATCAAAGCTGCTTCTGTAAACATACCCAATCCTGCAATCATATAACCAATATGACCGACAATCAAATAACTGAAGACCTTTCGAATGTTGTTTTGGATTAAAGCTCCAATACAACCGGTCAAAATCGTAAGTCCAGCTACCCAGCTGATTAGGCTAACCATAAATTCATCTGGAACAAATATCAGGGTGAAAACTCGTAATAAGGCGTATACCCCCACCTTGGTAAGGAGTCCACCGAATATAGCGGAAATGGCGGTTGGTGGTGTGTGATAGGAGGCTGGTAACCAAAAATGCAATGGGAAAACTGCCGATTTAATCCCAAAACCAACAAAGAAAAGGATCGCCGTTACATTCACCAATCCACGGTTTTCTAATTTAGCCACCTTGAGTGAAAGGTCAGCCATATTCAAACTGCCCACCAAACCGTAAAGAATAGCAATAGCGGTCAAGAAAATTGCTGAGGCAAGCAAGTTCATCGTCACATATTTGATTGACCCTTCAATTTGAGCCTTTTCACCACCCAATGTGATAAGTACAAATGATGATATGATGATAATTTCAAACCATACATAGAGGTTGAAAATATCCCCAGTCAGAAACGCTCCATTTAGCCCCATGAGAAGGAAATGGAATATTGGGAAATAACCAAAACGTACCCTGGCATTTCGGACGCTGCCAACTGAGAAAATGGAAACTGCAAGTCCAGCAATGGAGGTTAGCAGTACCATTAAGGCACTGAGTGGATCAGCAATGAAGGTAATGCCAAAAGGTGCCTCCCAGCTACCCGCTTGTGTGACATAAATACCGTTTTTTAAAACAATAGTCATAAGCCATACCGAGATACCCAAGGTGACCACGCTCAAGGCTACGCTGATTGCTTTTTGAATGTTTTTCTGTGTCCAAAAAAACATCAAAAGGATTGCTGTAAACAGCTGGAAAATAATAGGTAGTATTATATAAGGGTTGCTCATAAATCTTCGTCAGTTGCATTCATTTCGTCAAGGTCATCTGTTTTGACCACCTTGTAGGCTCGTTTGATCAGGATGATCGCAAAGGCCTGCAAACCAAAGCTGATCACGATGGCTGTAAGGATAAGAGCCTGTGGCACCGGATCAGCATAAATTTCAGATAACACATAGGATGCATCATCAATTATGGGTGGTTTTCCCTTGACTATTCTGCCTAAAAGAAAAATCAATAGATTGGCTCCATTTCCCAAAAGAATGAGGCCTATGATGAGTTTGACCAAGCTACGCCGCAGCATCATATATATGCCCGCTGCATACAGTAGCCCGATGATTATGACCAGTAATAACTCCATTTATATAGTTTCTGAAATTGTAAAAATTATTGTTAAGACTACACCGATGACAACCAGAAACACCCCTATGTCAAAAAACAGCGCAGAACCTACCATGCCTATCACCGGTACGGGGTTTTCAAACCATAGCCCGGTCATCAAGGCTCCACCTGTAAATAGGGGAGTTATGGCAGCAAGTAGGGCTAAAGACAAACCGATCGGCATGAGAAAGCCGGGATGAAACTTGATAATGCCGCGGGTTTTTTCAATGCCGTTGGCAAAAGAGTGGATGACGAAAGCAATGGCCGCAATCAAACCTCCCACAAAACCACCTCCGGGCAAATAGTGGCCTCTGAGCAGAATGAAAATGGCAAACAAAAGTAGCAATGGCAGTAAGTAACTGGATGCCGTTTTAAATATTATAGTTTTCATGCTTATTCTTTTTCGATACTTTTCAGTCTGAGCTTTAATAAACTAAATACTCCAATGGCGGCAATGGAAAGAACAATAATCTCCACCATAGTATCAGCCCCTCTAAAATCCACCAAGATTACGTTTACTACATTTTTACCTTTTGCAAGTGTGTAGGCATTTTCTGCATAGTAAGCCGAAATTTCTCTTTCTAGAGGTTCGTTCAACACTTCTAACGTTAGTAAGCTAATCAACCCTCCAAAAATCAAAGCCAACATGCCGTCACGTACCCTTGAACCGGTATCGGATAGCTTGAGGTATTTTGGCAAATTGTAAAGCACCAATACAAATAGGATCACTGTGAGGGTGTCAATGGAGAATTGCGTCATGGCAAGATCCGGCGCTGAGTAAAAGAGGAATATCAAACAGATACTATAACCTATGATCCCCATGGCAGCTACTGCCACTAATCTAGAGCGGGTAAAAACCGTAAAGACGATTGATACCGCCATAATACCCAGCACAATTACTTCGTAGATAGTGATATCCGTAAGCTGGCCAAAGTTGATGTAAAGATCAAATCCTTGGAATAACTTATAGGCTAAAAGCACTGATAAGAAAGTCAGAATAGAGATAACATAATATCTCAGGTAGCCATTTTGAAGTACATTGGTGATCCCCTTAGCTGTGGATTCAAAGATTCCGGTGAATTTGAGAGCAATACTCATTGGAGAGATAGGTTCAAAACGAGTGGCTTTTGCCAACAGTCCTTCAGAAGGCTTCAAGATAAAATATAACCCAAGCCCTCCACCGATAGTGATGGTACTTAAAAGTAACACCACACTCCATCCATGCCATAGTTGGAGGTGGAAGTCTGGACTTGTGTTAAGAATGGCCGCAGCAACCGGTTTAATCAAGGGGGTGTCAATAATCATGGGCAATATGCCGAAGATTATTCCAAGGCCTGCAAGGATCATCGGCGGCACATACATCAATGGGCTAGGCAGGTGAAGTTTTTCATATTTCTGTGGCAACTTCCCCACAAATGGTTTTATACCGGCCAAAAATCCTGCAAACAGAAGGCAGATGTTAGTTATGACTGCAGCTGCGGTGAGTACAATTGCCCAGTTTCCATAATGTAAGGTGGCTTCGTAGATCAGGTCTTTTCCAAGGAAACCGAAAGAGGGAGGAATGCCTGCATTGGAAATAGCAGCTAATATGGCTGCAATACCCACAGGTAACATTACTTTGTTGAGTCCTGAAAGTTGGCTCACGTCTCGGGTGCCGGTTTCATGGTCGATGATTCCGGTAACCAGGAAGAGAGTGGCCTTATAAAGGGCATGGACCAAAATAAAAACGGATGCGGCCAATAGCGCTTCGTCTGTTCCTAGCCCAATCAGAAAAACCAAAACCCCTAAAGCTGAAATGGTACTGTAGGCCAGAATGCCTTTAAGGTCCAATCGGAAAACTGCATGGATCGCAGCGTAGAGCATGGTAATTCCACCTACAATTATCAAAGTGGTGTTCCAGTATTCATGGTTGCCTAGCACAGGAGTGAATCGGGCGAGAAGGTAAATTCCCGCTTTTACCATAGTAGCTGAGTGTAGATAAGTAGAAACTGGCGTGGGAGCCTTCATAGCACCTGGAAGCCAGAAATGGAAGGGGAACTGGGCGGATTTTGTAAAAGCACCCATGAATACCATTACCAAAATCAACACAAAATAGGGGTGATTGTGAATCAGATCTGTTTGCTCCATCAATTCCACTATACTGTAACTTCCAGTTACAAAGCCGAGCATAATCATGCCTGCGAGCAGGAAAAGCCCTCCGAAACCGGTGATACCCAAAGCAAGCAACGATGATTTTCGAGAAGATTCGTTGTCGTTGTTAAAGCCAATCAAGAAAAAGGAGCTGATAGATGTCAATTCCCAGAAAATGAACAGGGTAATAATATTATCTGAAAGCACCAATCCTAGCATGGAGGACATAAACATGGCTAGATAGCCATAAAACCTATCCAAGTATATATGGCCTTTCAGATAGGAACTCGTATAGATAAATACTAAAGAGCCGATGCCGGTGATCAAAAGGGTAAAGAGTAAGGACAAGCCATCTAAATGGAAGTCAAAGTTTATCCCTAATTGGGGTACCCAATTATAATTAAAGTGGTAAGACTCCCCATTGGCTATTCCAGGAATAAAACTGAGAAAATATACAAACAATATAACCGGCAGAGCCGAAAGGAGAATGGATAACTTCCCCTTTAAAAGTTTACCTACCAAAGGCAAACATGCTGCTAATAGAAATCCTGATAAAACAGAAAGGAGCATATAAATGTTTTCTAATTCTATTTAAAATTGATTAGGTAATAAGTTGAAAATCAAAATGGTAAAGGCCTAAACCGCATGCTGTATTCGTCTCTGACCTATCTTAGTTTCTTTGCAAAATACAAAAATAATATGAGATGCAGGATCGGGGTTTTGATAATCGGTGCATTCCAATTTAACCGCCTTTTGGTAAAACTCTGAAAATGAGACGGTTGTTTTTGAGTGAAGGAAACCCGATTTTTTATTTGAGGGTACTTATTAAAAATAATTCAGAAAAAGGAGGTTTTTATTTAACTTCATCTAATCACTAACCTATTAAACAAATGAAATCAACTTATGAAATTGAGGTAGGTAAACGCTTTACCATCTACAATAGTCTTTTCTTGGATTTGCCGTTTGATGACATCTATCGGACGGGGACTCTTCTTCCCATATTAGGTTCATCCTGTGAAAAGGGGTTAGAGAAAGGCTTAAGTCCGAAAGAGATTATTGAAAAGTTTTTTGAAGAAATGCTTCAGTCCCAAAGCCCAAAGGAAAGGCATAATGTGCTTTTTCAACTGATTCAATACGTGGAAAGGCAAGTTGTGCTGTTCGATTCAATTGAGGATGCGGCATTTGATAAAATCAATGAAGTACACGGCAAGGGAAGCATGAAAGCACTTGTCGCCAGAGCTGAGGCGGATGGGAACAAGCAAAAACTTATCGAGAAACTCAAAACCTTCTCCATTAGGATTACGCTGACTGCCCACCCAACCCAGTTTTATCCGGGAAATGTGCTTGCTATCATCACAGACCTTGAGGAGGCCATTGAAACCAATGATTTGGCACATATTAACCTCTATTTGCAGCAACTTGGTAAAACGGCTTTTATTAATAAAAGCAAACCAACCCCAGAAGAAGAAGCTTCAAGTTTGCTCTGGTATCTGGAAAATGTGTTCTATTTCAGCATCCCCGACATCGTATTTAGAATTTTGAGGCAACTCGATCTATCTGTTCATGATTGGGATAATCCGCAGCTTTTTCAGATTGGGTTTTGGCCAGGAGGGGACAGGGATGGTAATCCATTTGTTAACCATGAGGTTACCAAAACTGTAGCTTCCCGACTTCAACGCTGGATATTAAAAAGTTACTATAGGGATATTCGCAAGCTTCGGAGAAGGTTGAGTTTTAAAAAGGTTGAACCAATCATATCAAAAATAGAAAGTGATATTTATCAGTCTCTTTTTGCTGATCCAGAAAACCCTATTCAGAAGGAGGAAATTTTGTCACAGCTTTACGAAGCTCGCGAAGCAATCATAAAGTATCATAAAGGGTTGTTTTTGGATCTGCTCGATGAGTATATTTTAAAGGTAAAGATCTTCGGATTCCATTTCGCCAGTATGGATATGCGGCAAGATAGTAGAAAACACGATGGTCTTTGGAAGGAGATTTTGCAAACGCAAGAGCAGCCTACTCTTGAAGGTTTGTTTGAAACGAAGAGTTTGCCGGAAAAATATCAGGATGATTTTCATCAGGAAATGGTGGAGAGTTTTAAAACCATCCCTAGGATTCAACAGCAAAACGGGGAAGAGGGCTGTCATCGATATATCATCTCCAATTGCCAGTCGCAACTGCATATTATGGAGGTATACCGGTTGGCTCAGCTGACTTTTCCGGATGGAGATAATCTGCCACTGGACATTGTCCCTTTGTTTGAAACTATTGATGATCTCGCAAATGCGCCTGGCATTATGAGAAATCTGTACCAGGATCAGCGGTACTCCAGACACCTCCAAAACAGAAACAAAAAACAAACCATCATGTTAGGTTTCTCTGACGGTACTAAAGATGGTGGTTACATCCGAGCCAATTGGTCCATATTGCGAGCAAAAGAAGAGTTGACGAAAGTATCGAGGGAGTTTGGCATAGCGGTAGTGTTTTTTGACGGCAGGGGAGGACCTCCTGCTAGAGGTGGGGGGAATATGCATAATTTCTATGCTTCTCTCGGTACTGAGGTTGAAAATGAGGAAATCCAGGTAACTATCCAAGGCCAGACAATCAGCGCAAATTATGGGAAAGAGATAACCTGTACTTACAATTTGGAGCAGCTACTTAGCGCCGGGTTAGAAAATCACCTCTATCCAACACCGGAAAAACAGCTTACTGATGAGCAGCGGGAGATTTTGGAGCAAATGGCTTCATACAGTTATGAGGCCTACAAGGATTTTAAAAGTCATCCAAAGTTTGTCCCTTATTTGGAGCATATCACTCCGCTGAAGTATTTTGGGGAGGCCAACATCGGTTCAAGACCAGTAAAACGAAATAAAGATGAGGGAATGTCTTTTGATGACCTGAGAGCAATTCCATTTGTTGGAGCTTGGGCCCAGATGAAGCAGAACATTCCTGGGTTTTATGGAATTGGCAATGCCGTTTCCAAAATGGATGAGGAAGGTAAATTGGACCAGGTGAAGAAGCTTTTCAAGGACTCCCTGTTTTTCAGGACTCTTTTGGGCAATAGTATGCAATCCATGGCCAAGTCAAATTACGAAGTGACAAGGTATCTGGGGGATGATAAGGATTATGGGCAGTTTTGGGAGAAAATGCACTCAGAATATCAAGAATCGCTAAAGTGGATTTTGGAAGTAAGTGAGATGAAGTCGCTATTGGAGCAAACCCCGGTGATTAAAAGCTCTATTGAGATAAGGGAAAGAATTGTATTGCCTTTGATTACCATTCAGCAATATGCCATTCAAAAACTTCTAGAAAATCCCGAAATAGAGGAGCCAGAAGTTTATCAGCGCTTAATACTAAGATCAATGTTTGGGATCATAAATGCGGCAAGAAATGCTGCGTAATGATTGCTAGAAAAATAAAAAGGGCGCCAATTACGGCAGCCCTTTTTAAATTAATATATCCGCTTTTTGTCAGTTTTTCGGTCATCGGTCTTCCGGCTCCTTAAACAAGGAATTAATGGTTACTTGCATCATTGCGGATAATCATATTAATTACCTCCTTCACTAGTGAGGGTATGAAGTTTTCCAAGTTCTTGGTCAATTGTCCAAAGTCCAACTCCAGCTTCTCCGATAATATCGAAGATTTCAAGAGCTCTTCTGGCCAAAGTTTCCTCTTCTCTTTGCTCGGTGACATACCACTGCATAAAGCTGAAAGTAGCGAAATCCTTTACCTCAAAGCAGTGATCCACAATCTTGTTGATGGATTTTGTTACCTGAATCTCATGCTCCAAGATCAGTTCAAAAACCTCTCTAAGGGAGTTGAAGTGATGTTGGATGCTGTCGATCGCCGGCTGAATGGCATGTCCACCTGCTTCGTTGACATAATGGAAAAGCTTAAGCATATGCTGCCTTTCTTCTTCAGAATGGGCGTAAAGATGCTTTGCCGAATTGGCGTAACCCATCATGTCGCACCAGGAAGCCATTGATAAATAATATGCAGAAGACTTGCCTTCCATCTCAATCTGCTTGTTGATATGCTTTTCTGTATCGTGAAGTAGCGAACGCTTTAAAGTGACTATTTCTTTGCCTTTCATATTCTATAATTGTTTAGTATTCCATAATGTAATAACAAAACTAATCAAAAATTACGCTTAAAGGTTCATTCTGTACTAATTTGGAATTGGTATAATTAAAAATCTTAGAATATTATTCTGCTGATTTAATTTATACTTAATTTAAATAAAGAATCTTTACCTTATAACCTGCACTTGGATATGAGAAGGGTGACTCTCAGAGAAATAGACCGTATGGTCTGCCTTAATGAAATCGCTCTCCTCAGCCTTGAAAATGTTGTCTACGTACTTTTGTGGGTTTCGGTCGATCAAGGGAAACCAAGTACTTTGAACCTGGAACTGAATCTTGTGGCCCTTTTTGAAGGTATGCAAAACATCTTGTAGCTGAAATTTCACCTCGGTGATTTCATCAGGAGTAAAAGGACTGGGCTCGGAAAAGCTCTCCCTATACCTGCCTCTTATCACATCGGAGCGCACCATTTGGTGATAGTTGCCCATTTGCATGCCATCCTGCACATGATCATGATTTGGCGTGTCGGCTGGATAAACATCTACTAACTTGACCACCCAATCAGCATCAGTACCAGTGATGGATACCTTCAAGTTGGCAAAAATCTCTCCGGCCATAGTGATGTCCTCTTCTAATACTTCAGTCTCAAATACCAATACATCAGGTCTACGAGCCGCAAATCGCTGGTCATCGGCCATGTATTTTCTCGGAGTAAAGTTGAGTTTGATATCCTCGCTGTAAGGAACCGGTTTGTTAGGGTCAGAAGAAAAAGTTTCCTTCCCCTCACCACTTGGCTGATCTCGGCTGGTTTTTTGGTTGTCGTGGAAATAATAAGAAACCGTTTCCGCTTCATTTGGAGGCCAGGTGTTAAAGGTAAACCATTCCTTTTTACCTGTATCAAACATATAGGCTTCTGGTAGATCGGTTTTGCCATCAGCTTCACCTTTCAGGAAGTGATGGAAAAATTTAGACTCAATATTTTCCTGATACCACGTCGAGATCGAGTCTCCAAAATAGACATTGGAAACCTTTTGCACGCCTCGCTCCCTTGACCAGTCACCATGGGACCATGGGCCCATCACAATCGTGTTATAGTTATCGTTATGCTTTTCGATGGTCTTGTATATTTCCAATGGGCCATAAAGGTCTTCAGCATCAAACCATCCGCCAACAACCATTACAGCAGGTCTGATATCCTCTTTTAAATGGGGGATGATGGATCTTTTCTGCCAAAACTCATTGTAATCAGGGTTTTCTTTCAATTGAGTCCAGAAGAAATTGTCTTCCTTATAATATTTGTCAGCATTTTTCAGAGGCCCCATGTCCATGAAAAACTGGTAGCCATCCTTTGTACCGGGATCTACCATTTCGTACCAAGCCGTCTCTGTCGGACCGTCATGTTGGTAGCCAAAAACGGTGGTAGCTAACCAATAGCTCAGAAAATATGCACCATTGTGGTGAAAATCATCAAAATAAAAATCACCAATTGGAGCCTGCGGAGATACTGCTTTCAATGCCTCGTGGGCAAAAGGCAATGATGCGGCTGAATAAAAACCTGGGTAGCTGATGCCCCACTGTCCAAATCTCCCATTGTTATTTTCAATATTTTCAAGCAACCACTCGATTGTATCAAAGGTGTCAGTGCTTTCATCGATTTCCGTCATTTCATCCTTGCGGTAGGGTATGGTGGGCCGCATGTTGTCGTAGTCACCTTCCGACATCCATCTTCCTCTTACATCCTGATAGACGAAAATATACCCCTCACGCATCATTTTCTCTGAAGGTCCCACTGCAGGTTTAAACTTTTCCTCCCCATAAGGGCCCGCACTATAAGGCGTTCTTTGCATCACCACTGGGTAATCATGGCTTTTATCTTTCGGAGTGTAGATTACGGTATGGAGTTTTACCCCATCCCGCATGGGGATCTGAAATTCCTTTTTCTCGTAATTTTCTTGAACATAGGATTGTCCAAAGGTTAGCTGCTGTATAAAAAGCAGTATCAATAGGGTACAAGTAAGTTTTTTCATCGTGAATTTTCTTTTCCAAAAACAATATACCAAAAACCGTAAAAATTTACCAAAGAATATGACAGGGAGTGATATTTGAGGATAATTCACTAAAATTGTCCTATGAAAAAAATCGCACTTATACCTGCCCGATATGCCGCCACCCGATTTCCAGCCAAGCTTACCGCGGATCTTTGCGGCAAGCCGGTGATTGTCAGGACCTATTTGAGCACTTTGGAGTCTGAGGTTTTTGATGAGGTGGTAGTAGTGACTGATCATCGGGAGATTGAAAGCTTAATCCAAGAAGTAGGAGGGATAGTGTTTTTTAGCGAAACAGAGCATCAAAGCGGTTCCGATAGGATTGCGGAAGCTGCGAAAGAGTTAAATGGTGATGTTTTCGTCAATGTTCAAGGGGATGAGCCTTTTCAGGATGCACATTCATTATCAGAATTGGTAAAGGTATTTGAGGATAGTCAGGTCCAAGTGGCTTCGTTGATGACCACCATACAAGATGATGCTCAATTCAATGATCCAAATGCTGTCAAGGTGGTGGTGGATCAACAATGGGATTCACTTTACTTCAGTCGCTCCCCAATTCCATATTTTAGGAACGAAAAAATTCAACGGAATGTGTTCAGGCACATTGGAGTCTATGCCTACAGGAAAGAGTCTCTGCTTACTTTCACCCAATTGTCTAAGTCTTACCTAGAGGAAGCTGAAATGTTGGAGCAATTGAGGTTGCTAGAGGCGGGTATCAAAATAAGAATGGTCTTCACCGAACATGAGACCATTGCGATAGATACCCCTTCGGATCTGGAAAGAGCAATCGAGTTTTTTAAGTCAGGCAAAGGAGCTTAATCCTCCCTTACCTGAATGTTTTTTTCATACCAGTCAGCCCCGAAATAGCCTCCGCAATACATCAGCAGATAAACTGGCAGAAGGTAGATCATGTTTGCATATTCCTGCCCTACAAAGTAAAAGCAAGTGATAGTTGTGATCACCAAAAGGGGGGTGGTTAATAATTTCAAATACTTGAAGATTCCTGCACCTACAAGAAAAAGAAGTACGGGATAGGTCATCTTGAGAAAAAACGTTTCGTATCCATGAATATAGATAGGATCAAAGCTACCTGCAATTTTAAAAGAAAAGACTATAATGAAAGTCCAGACAGCTAGGAAAAGGGAAATTTTGAAAACTCGCATAAGTACTACTTCCTTACGTAAATAATAACAGGTGCAAATTTCTACAATTAACCAACACCAGACAATACCGCGATCGGGGTATTTTTCACTTGACGCAAATAGCTATCCAATTGTCCCGAGTTGGTAAAATCTTTTCTTATTCTATTAAAATCTCACAGGAGAAGTCCTTACCTGAGGCTCTTTGATGACAATAAAGGATTCATTTTCCTTTGCATGACATGAATTGCAACCCGTAGTAAATGTTCTAAACCCTTCCAGAAACTCATTTTTATCTTCTTGCAAAATTAAATCCTCCAGCAAAGCGATTTCATTGTCGATAAAATGTTGGGAGTTTTCAGCTCTTGCAGGTCTTCTTCTCATACCATCTTCCAATGTTTCAAGCAGATGCTCAAGTTGATGATCGGCATAATCCCAGTTTTCATCCTGTCCGGCCCAATATAGCTCACTATAACGATAAGCCACCTCGACCATCGTCCTGCTAAAACCACCCATTTGGTTGGCCAATTCTTCAAATTTTGCGTTCTGGTCACCTTTCAACCAACCATCAGTACCCACCGCTCGGGTGTCCTGATTAGATTCACACGAAGTAAAAGATAGTGCTGCAATGCCGGCTATCGCAATCAATTTTAATAGTTTCATGATATATCGTTTAACAGGTTTAAAGTATGAATCGCTACGAGACCAGCAGTTTCAGTTCGTAAGCGGCTAGATCCGAGTGAACAGGGTTTAAATCCCGCATCTAGGGCAGCCTTGATTTCTTCAGGGCTAAAGTCACCTTCAGGTCCAACCAAAATTAGGTAATTTTTTTTAGGGTTAGCCAATTCAAAGAGATGATTGGGTATACTTTCATCCACATATGCTATGAATTTCTCAAAAGATTCATAATGAGTATCAGTGATGATGTCCCCAAATTCCTGTCCGGTGGTTATTTCGGTTAGTACTGATTTTAAACTTTGCTTCATGGCTGACACGGCTTTTTTTTCCAGTCGGTCTGATTTTAAAAAATTCCTTTCTGAATTGTCAGATTTCATCAGGATCATTTTATCCAGACCAACCTCTACTGCCTTTTCGGTCATCCACTCCATCCGATCAGCATTTTTGGTAGGGGCTATGCCCAAATGAATTTGATATGGTTTTTCAGGCTCCACTTTCTCCTCTAAAATTTTTAAAGTGGCGCTCTTTTGCGAAATGGATTGGATTGTGCAAAGAGCAATCTTGCCTTTGCCATCTGTAAAATGAATTTTATCTCCCGTCTTCTTTCTAAGAACCTTAATTAAATGCTTTGATTCCTCGCCCGACAATTGGAAGGTGTTAGATAGAAGTTCTGGGTGGTAAAAAAGCTGCATAATTTTCATTTTTAAGAATTTCAAAAATAGTCAAATTTACCTGATATTTCTTTATTCTCAATTATTTAAGGATTATTTCAATAAAAACTTGTAAAAATTTTTAAGAATACAAAATAACTTATTCTAATTATTAAATTCTATTTTTCATATTTGAAATACTTGGGTTATCATTTTTTAATTTCCATAGATAATATTGATTTTGAATAAGAATGAAATTCCCGTTATTGGTAGAATGTTTTTGCGCAAATACATATTGTAATATTTTGTTTTACACACCCTTATTCAAATGAAATTTATGATCAATTTTAGATTAAAGGCAGTTGCAGCTTTTGCAATAGCAGGGATGATTTTTACCTCATGCCAAAATGAAAACATGGAGGATTTTGCCACTGAGGCAAAGATAGATGATACCATGATTCCAGATCAATACATAGTGGTATTGAAAGAAACCGGACTCAAAACTATCCAAAACTGGGGCGCCAGGCAAGATGAGGACAGAAATGCCCGATTAAAAAGCTATGACGAAATGCAGGAAGCCTTGAGAAAGGAAGTATTGGAAGGCTTTAGATTGAAGGCTGAGCAAGTGGACCATGTTTATGGTTCAGCTTTAGCAGGATTTTCGGCTCGCCTTAGTCCTGATGAGTTAGCTAACCTTGAAAAAGATGACAGAGTTGATTTTATCGAACAGGATCAAATGTATTATCTTGAAGATTTCAAGGTACCTAATATGTTTGTGAACAGTATTCTATTACAATCCGGTGGCAGTTCTCAGACTACTCCATGGGGGATCACAGAGATTGGTGGGGCTGTAAATGCATCTGGTTTAAATAGATGGGCATTTGTGATCGACAGTGGTATTCAGTTGAACCACCCTGATCTGAATGTTAATACCCAGTATGCAAGATCATTCGTACCTGGTTATTCTTCAGCTACGGACCAAAACGGACATGGTACTCATGTGGCAGGTACAATAGCAGCCATCCACAACACCATTGGTGTGATAGGAGTGGCAGCAGGAGCCACCGTGGTGCCGATAAGAGTATTTGGACCTACTGGAGGTTCTGCAAATTCCACAATTATTTCAGGAATTGATTACACCCGTCAGGTAGCTTTGGCCAGTGATGTGGCTAATTTGAGTCTTGGCGGCCCAGCATCAACTGCTTTGGATAATGCCGTACGCAATCTTGCAGCCAAAGGTGTTTATTGTGCCATCGCTGCCGGAAATGAAAGCCAAAATGCGAATAACGTTTCCCCAGCAAGGGTAACGGGTACTAATATGTACACCATTTCAGCTTATGATATCAACGGAAGATTTGCCTCTTTCTCTAATTTTGGCAATCCTCCAATTGTGGTTTCTGCCCCGGGAGTGAACGTATACTCGACCTGGATCGGTAGTGGCTACCGCTCAATTAATGGGACTTCAATGGCTACCCCACATGTGGCAGGGATTCTCTTAGCAAACAATGGCACGGTTAGATGGTCCGGATATGTGACCAATGATCCAGACGGAAATCCGGATAGAAAAGCCAGAAGATAATAAAAAGTGAAACAGTTATTAATAGAAAAAGCGCCATCAACTTGATGGCGCCTTTCTTTTAACATTAACCTTTATAAACTAATCAACCTTTTGAAAGCTCAATATTTACGGGTTTACCTTTAATGGTGTTAGAATTCATGACGTCAATGACGTGCTTGGCATCCTTAGTAGGAACGTCCACGAAAGAGAAGTTGTCGAAAATATCGATTCCACCAATGCTTCTGCCTGGTACTCCGGTCTCGCCGGCAATAGCACCTACAATGTCATTCGGTCTGATTCTGTCTTTTTTACCAAGGTTAAGGAACAATCTGGCCATGTTGGCGTCTCTTGGTCCTTTTTCCTTAGAACGACGTGCACCTGCACCTCTTTCAGTTCTTTCACTGCGTACTCCACGTCTTGCGCCTCTGTCACCACGGTCACCTCTATCGCCTCTGTCTCTATCTCTGGATGGTCTGCTTAGATCCAACTCAAAGTTGAATTCTGCAACTTCTTTCAAGGCACCGCCAAGTTGAAGTTTCATCAAACCAATTGTAATCTGCTCAAGGCTTAAGCCTTCAGTCAACATCTGGCCGATAGTAGCTTCGAAAAACTGGGTATCTTCCTCGATGGAAAGTTGTCTATAAACATCTTTCACTAATTGGTCTTTTTTCAATTCAACCAACTCGTCAGCTGAAGGGGGAGTCATTTTCTGGATAGATGTTTTGATGAATTTTTCAAGATCTCTCAATCTAAAACCATCTTTTCTTCCAGTTATAAAGTTAATGGCAGTACCGGACTTACCCGCTCTACCAGTTCTTCCGATTCTGTGAACGTAATTCTCCTCGTCCAATGGAAGATCGTAGTTAAATACTGCCTCCACATTGTCTACATCTATACCTCTTGCAGCCACATCAGTAGCTACCAAGACAGTACAATGTCCTTTTCGGAACTTGTTCATCACTTTGGTACGCTGTGCTTGGGAAAGATCTCCATGAAGAGCCTCTGCTTGGATGCCTCTAGCAATCAAACCTTCAGTCACCTCATCTGTAGCTCTTTTAGTGTTACAGAATACTACGCTCAATGTATATTGGTTGATGTTCATCAACCTGGTCATCAACTCCATCTTCAATGAAGGCTTAACTTCGTAGTAATGTTGCGCGATGTTCTCAACAGTCAATTCTTTTCTTAATACCTTTACGATCTCAGGGTTATGCTGATATTTTCTAGTAAGGTCTAAGATAGGCTTGGCCATTGTTGCAGAAAAGAATACAGTCTGTCTTTCTTCCGGCATTGAGCTCAATATAGTCTCAATGTCATCTCTAAAGCCCATATCCAACATTTCATCTGCCTCATCCAAAATGATGATACCCACATTGTCAAGGTTCAAAGTCCTTCTGTTCATGTGATCCATGATACGTCCTGGAGTACCTACAACAATCTGTACACCCTTTTTAAGGCTTCTGATTTGTCTGTCAATTTGCTCGCCTCCATAAATACAAGTACTGGAGACACCTTTTTTGTGCTTTGCTAATTTTACAATTTCACCTTCTACCTGTACGGCAAGTTCCCTTGTTGGACAAAGGATCAACGCCTGAGGTTTGTTCAAAGATGGATCAACTTGATCAATAATCGGAATCCCAAAAGCTGCAGTCTTACCTGTCCCAGTTTGGGCCTGGCCGATTACATCTTTGCCTTCTAGCAAGAAAGGGATTGATTGTGCTTGAATTGTGGACGGATGGGTATAGCCCATATCTTCCACTGCCCTTAAGATTTCGGCTGAAATCCCAAGGTCTGAGAATAATAATTCTTTTTCCATGATTTTTTCCTTACTTCTCTTTGCCATGATTTCCAGAAGTATCCCATACACAGCGACAGACAGTAAGGAAACCCACGGCTTAGAAAAATGATTAATTTTAATTCGGGTGCAAAGGTAGGAGAAATAATTTGAATTACCAAGCTGGGATGAAAGATTGGTAAAATTTTGATGTTAAAAAGTGTAAAATTATAGGGGAATATTTTGAGAGGCGGCTTTATTTCCGCCTCCCATTTATAGATGATTTTGTGAAAGGGATTTCACCAAGGCAATATACTTCTGCTCGGCCTCCTCCTTTGATGTGCCTTTAAGCTTTTCCCAAGCATTATACTTTGCGGCTGCCTTAAAGTCAAAGCCTCCAGGCCTTTCGGTGGTGTTGTCACCTTCTGTGGCTTGCTTATACAGCCCGTATAGCTTCAGTAAGTCTTCGTTATCCGGTTTGCTGCTGAATCTTTTGGTTAAGGCTACTGCCTCTTCTAAATTGTTGATCTCCATGGTAAACTTGATTGTGTTGTTTCGGTTTCCAAAACTAATCTAAAATGTGAGAAAAATTTCTAGATAGCCGGATAATTTTTGTTAAAGCAAAAAAAAAAGACCACCATTTATGGCAGCCTTTTAAGCAAAATAAAAACGGGTCTTATCTTTTGTTGATGGAAACGTAATCTCTTTCGTTAGCACCAGTATAAATCTGTCTTGGTCTGCCGATAGGTTCGTTGTTTTCTCTCATTTCCTTCCACTGAGCAATCCAGCCTGGAAGTCTACCAAGAGCGAACATAACGGTAAACATATCTGTAGGGATGCCTAGCGCTCTGTAGATGATACCAGAGTAGAAGTCAACATTTGGATATAGTTTTCTGTCTACGAAGTACTGGTCATTCAAGGCAGCCTCTTCAAGCTCCTTAGCAATGTCCAATACAGGATCGTTTACACCTAGCTTAGCCAATACGTCATCTGCAGCTTTCTTGATGATTTTAGCTCTAGGATCAAAGTTTTTGTAAACTCTGTGACCAAAGCCCATCAATCTAAATGGATCATTCTTGTCTTTAGCTTTGTCCAAAAACTTCTTAGTATCTCCACCGTCAGCTTTAATAGCCTCTAGCATTTCGATTACAGACTGGTTGGCACCACCGTGCAATGGTCCCCAAAGGGCATTGATACCAGCTGAAATGGATGCGTATAGGCTAGCGTGAGAAGAGCCAACGATTCTAACAGTTGACGTAGAGCAGTTTTGCTCGTGATCAGCATGAAGGATCAACAATTGGTCTAGTGCTTTTGCAACCACTGGATCCACATCGTAATTCTCCGCTGGTAGGGCAAACATCATTTTCAAGAAGTTGGAGCAATAGTCCAAGCTGTTGTCAGGATAGTTTACTGGATGGCCTACCTCATTTTTATATGCCCAAGCGGCAAACGTTGGCATTTTAGCCAAAAGTCTGACAATGCTTAGGTTTACTTCTTCAGTAGATCTGTTTGGATCTAGGGAATTAGGGTAAAATGCTGTAAGGGAACAGATCATAGATGAAAGTACCCCCATTGGGTGTGCATTGGAAGGGAAACCATCCAAAATCTTCTTGATGTCCTCGTGTACAAGGGTATGAGTAGTAACTTCTCTGCTGAATTTATCGTATTCTGATTGGTTAGGAAGTTCTCCATAGATAAGTAGGTAAGCTACTTCTAAGAAGGTCGACTTTTCGGCCAAATCTTCTATTCTATAGCCTCTGTATCTAAGGATACCTTGCTCACCATCCAAAAATGTGATGGCACTTTTTGTTGATCCTGTGTTTTTGTACCCTGGGTCTATTGTGATCAGCCCAGATTCACCTCTCAACTTGGCAATATTTACTGCCTTCTCATTTTCAGTACCTTCGACTACAGGAAGCGAATAATCTTTTCCATCAAAGGATAACTTAGCAAATTCAGACATAAAGTTTGTATTTTATATGTAGTTAAATTCTAAAGAATAATTCAAAATTCTGGCATTAAGTTAATAAAATTGGGCATAAAATACACGATAAATTATTTCTACAGGTGCATTTTGTGATGAAAGCCGTGATTTTTTATTGCTTACTTTTACCTAATTACCTTTTTCTCTTTAAACGTTTTGGTGAGGCCTGCATCTTTATGTGAAGGAACTCAACCAATCCAAAACAAAATTCTGCTTCAAAGGTTTTTTAATGCCTATAGGTATTTAGCAAAAAAAAGCCCAAGCGGGCTTCTTTTTTCTTAGCAATAATGCTCAAATACCTCCACCAAGTGGTCCCCAATGATCTGGGCGTTGCGGCCTTCAATATGATGTCTTTCTAAGAAGTGAACTAATTCACCGTCCTTGAAAAGTGCCATAGCAGGCGAAGAAGGAGGGTATGGAAGAGTGTATTCTCTTACCTTTTGCACAGCCTCGGTGTCGTTGCCGGCAAATACCGTTGCCAAAGTGCTTGGTTTTTTAGACGACTTCTGCAATGCGCTTTTTACACCCGGTCTGGCCGCTCCCGCAGCACAACCGCACACAGAGTTGATTACGATAAAGGTCGTGCCTTTATGGCTTTTTAAGTGATTGTCCACATCATCGGCAGTTCTGAATTCCTGAAAACCAACGTCAGTCAATTCAGATCTCATTGGTGCTACTAATTCTTCTGGATACATTTTATTATCTATTTTTATAAAAAACCTAATTCTAATTTTGCTGCCTCGGACATCATGTCCTGAGAGTAGGGGGGATCAAAGGTGAGTTCTACCTCTACATTGTTCACTCCTTGGATTTGCTGAATTTTTGATTTGACCTCCGAAGGAATAAATTCGGCAGCGGGACAGTTGGGAGAAGTCAAGGTCATCAATACATATACATTGTTGACCGGATAGGCACTGATTTCATAAATCAAACCCAACTCATAAACGTCCACTGGGATTTCTGGGTCATATACCAACTTGATGGCTTCGACTACTTTTTCCTTTAATTCAGGAATTTCCAGCTGGGTTTTGTTTTCTGCTTCTTGGCTCATATAGCGTTCATCTTAGACTGGTAAGCTATTGCGTAAAATTTCATCTGTTTAATCATGGCTGCCAGACCGTTTGACCTTTGGGAGCCTATGATACCTCCCATGCCAATCTTTTCGATAAAGTAAAGGTCTGAATTGATGATTTCTTTGGGTGTCCTATCTGACATTACCCGAATTAAGAGGCTGATGAGTCCTTTAGTTATATCGGTATTGCTGTCAGCGTGGAATACCACCTTATCATCTTCTGTAGTAGTTATCAACCAAACCTTGGATTGGCACCCCTTGATGATATTATCATCGGTTTTTTCCTCCTCAGGAAAATCACCAAGCTGGTTGCCCAACTCCATTATATAAAATATGGTAGATTCTCTATCATCACCTAGAATCGCAAATTCTTCAATGATCTCGTCCTGTACCTTATTGATATCTGTCATTTGTTCTTTAGTTTGGCAATCTTGCTCACACTTTCATAGAGCCTGTCCACTTCTTCTAATGTGTTGTAAACAGAGAAGGAAGCTCTAACAGTTCCCTCGATTTGGAATCTCTCCATCAAGGGCTGAGTGCAGTGGTGCCCTGTCCTAACGGCAATTCCGCCAGCATCCAGCATCATGCCCACATCAAAAGGGTGCATGCCCTTAATCAGGAAAGAAAGTACACTTACTTTGTTTTCGGCGGTTCCATAAGGAATAAAGCCTTTAATGGAGGTAAGCTTCTCGGTGGCGTAGGAGAGGAGCTCATTTTCGTGATCTACAATCTGCTTTTTGCCAATGGAGTTTACAAATTCCAACGCCTTTTCAAAAGCGATTACATCACCGATATTCGGAGTGCCAGCCTCAAATTTGAAAGGGATATCATTAAAAGTGGTTTTTGCGAAAGTCACTTCTTTGATCATTTCACCACCGCCTTGATAAGGGGGCATTGCTTCCAATACTTCTCTTTTCCCATACAGCACCCCTAGTCCAGTCGGTCCGTAGATTTTATGAGCTGAAAATGCAAAGAAGTCACAATCCAATTTTTGAACATCAATTGTCAAATGCGAAGAAGATTGTGCCCCATCAAGTAGGACTTTCGCCCCGACGCTATGCGCTTTCTCGATGATTTCTTCAACAGGGTTGATAGTTCCTAATGCATTGCTGACATGAACGATGGAAACTAGTTTGGTTTTAGAAGAAAGGAGCTTTTCAAATTCATGAAAGATGATTTCTCCTTTATCGTTAATTGGAATTACTCTAAGTTTGGCACCGGCGGCTTCGCAAAGCAATTGCCAGGGTACTATATTAGAGTGATGCTCTAGGGTAGAGATAATAATTTCATCCCCTTCTTTCACAAATTTTCTCCCAAAGGATGAGGCCACCAGGTTGATAGCTTCAGTCGTTCCCTTCGTGAAAATTACTTCCTCAACTTCCTTGGCACCTATAAACTCTTGGATAAGCTTCCGAGTATTTTCATACTTTTTGGTTGCTCGATCCGCAAGGGTATGGGCTCCCCGGTGAATATTGGAGTTATCTGTTTTATAATAATAGTCAAGCGCCTCAATCACAGAAAGCGGTTTCTGGGTCGTGGCAGCATTGTCTAAATACACCAAAGGCTTCCCATTTACCTCTTGATGAAGTATCGGAAAAGCAGCCCTGATGTCTTGAATATTTATGCTCATAAATTAGCCTCTTAGAAGTTTGTACCTAACTTTTTCTGAACTAAGTCAATACAATACTCTTTGAAAGCTTCAATTTTGACATGCTCGATTACATCACCAGCAAAAGCATACAATAGCAATGCTTTACCTTGATCTTTGTCGATTCCTCTAGCTTGTAGATAAAACAAGGCTTCTTCGTCAAGTTGACCTGTAGTACAACCGTGAGAACACTTCACATCATCAGCCCAAATCTCAAGCTGAGGTTTGGTGTTAATGGTTGCCTCATCGGAAAGAAGGATGTTATTGTTTTGTTGGAAAGCATTAGTTTTTTGGGCGTCCTCACGCACAAAAATCTTACCGTTGAAAACTCCTCTGGACTTGTCTGTTAGAACACCTTTATAAAGTTCATTGGACTCACAATGAGGTTTGGTATGGTCTACATTTGTGTGATTATCCACATGGGTTTTGCCCCCTAGGAGATATAGGCCATACATATTACCTTCACAACCGGTGTCCAGTAGATTCAAGGTCACATTGTTTCGGATCATATCGCCTTCCAGCGATAGTAAAAACGAAGTGAATGTTGAGTCTCTATGGATATCAGTCAACAGATTGTTCACTTCTAAGGCCTCGCTGTTCTGAATTTGTACTCTATAATAATGTATGTGAGAATTTGCCGCCGTTCTGATTTCCACACTTCCGTTTAGGAAATAGGTTTCTTCATCCTGGCTAACCGCCTGGTCGATAAAAACAGCTTCAGTATTTTCAGCACAATCAATCCAGATTTTTGGAGTAATAAGCTGGCCCTCATTAGCTTTTACTAGATTGAGTATTAAAACAGGTTTGTCGAGTACTTTGTTTTTAGGAATTTGGATATAAATGCCATTTTCAAAACTTGCATTGTTCAATGCCAAATAACTGTCTCCATAAAGATCCTTTATAGTAAAAGGACTTTCCCCAGAACCGATTGTAGACACGCTATATCCTTCTCCAATACGGCTAAGCTCGCTTGAGAATTGCCCGTTGTTGAAAACCAACACGTCTGCATCCAAATTTTTGATGATGGCATTGGTAACATCCTCTTCGGTTAGATAGAAAGGCTTTGCCTGCTGAAAGGCCTGGATCTTATTTTCGATCCGTTTGGTGATATTTGTAAATTTATATTCTTCGTGCTTATTGGTCGGAAAACCATTGTCACGAATAATCTGCACAGCCTCGCTGTTACCATTCGGTTGAACCGAAGATAGAAGGCTGTCAATAATATTATCCTTTGTGATTGTAGTCATTGTGTAATTGTCTGGTTGGTTAATTTGGATTAGACAGTAGCTTTGTCCGCTTCCTCTTTGATCCAATCATATCCTTTTTCCTCAAGCTCCAAAGCCAATTCCTTGGTGCCTGATTTTACGATTTTTCCATTGTATAATACATGGACAAAATCGGGAATGATATAATCCAGCAATCTTTGATAGTGGGTTACCACGATAGTGGCTTTGTCATCAGATTTCAATTGGTTGACACCGTTAGAAACAATTCTCAATGCATCAATATCAAGCCCTGAATCCGTTTCATCCAAAATGGATAGGGTAGGCTCTAGCATGGCCATTTGGAAGATTTCATTTCTTTTCTTTTCTCCCCCGGAAAAACCTTCATTCAATGACCTGCTGAGTAGCTTTTGATCTATCTCTACCAGTTTCATTTTTTCCTTAATTAACGTAAGGAATTTTACGGCATCCAAAGGATCTTGGCCTCTATATTCCCTCACCTGATTTACAGCTGTTCTTAGGAAATTGGTAGAGGATACACCTGGAATTTCCACCGGGTACTGGAATGCCAAAAATACACCTTCTCTGGCTCGGTCCTCTGGACTTAAGTCCAAAAGATCTTTGCTTTTAAAAGTCACTTCGCCTTGAGTTACTTCATATTCTTCTCTCCCAGCCAACACGGATGCTAAGGTTGATTTGCCGGACCCATTTGGTCCCATGATCGCATGGACTTCACCGGCTTTAACTTCAAGATTTATACCTTTAAGGATAGGAGTTCCTTCAATTGATGCGTGTAAGTTTTTTATAGATAGCATAATAGTAATTCAATTTTTAGATTTTATCCGACACTTCCTTCTAGAGTAAGGGCAAGGAGTTTTTGTGCCTCCACGGCAAACTCCATCGGAAGTTGGTTGAGTACCTCCTTGGCATAACCGTTTACGATTAATGCTACGGCATCCTCAGTGGCAATACCCCTTTGGTTGCAATAAAACAGTTGATCTTCTCCGATTTTGGAAGTGGTGGCCTCATGTTCCACTTTGGCAGTGGAGTTTTGGATATCTATATAGGGGAAAGTGTGGGCTCCACATTTTGACCCCATTAATAAGGAATCACATTGGGAGAAGTTACGGGCGTTGTGCGCGCGTTTCATCACTTGCACCTGTCCACGGTAGGAATTCTGTGAATGGCCAGCAGAGATCCCTTTGGATACTATTCTGGATTTGGTGTTTTTCCCGATGTGGATCATTTTGGTCCCCGTATCGGCTTGCTGATAATTGTTGGTTACTGCAACGGAGTAAAACTCGCCGATAGAATTGTCACCTTTTAATATACAGCTGGGGTATTTCCAGGTAACAGCCGAACCGGTTTCCACCTGTGTCCACGATATCTTGGAATTGTCTCCGGCGCAAATACCTCTCTTAGTTACAAAGTTGTAAATTCCACCTTTACCATTCTTGTCACCTGGATACCAGTTTTGAACGGTGGAGTATTTTACCTCGGCATCTTTAGCAGCATAAATTTCCACTACCGCTGCGTGAAGTTGGTTTTCGTCACGCTGAGGAGCAGTACAACCTTCCAAGTATGAACAGTATGATCCCTCGTCCGCAACAATTAGTGTTCTTTCAAATTGCCCCGTATTGGCAGCGTTGATCCGGAAATAGGTGGATAGTTCCATTGGGCATCTCACGCCCTTAGGTATATAGCAAAATGATCCATCGGAGAAGACCGCAGAGTTCAGAGCTGCATAATAATTATCAGTCATCGGAACCACTGATCCCAAATACTTTTTGATTAGCTCGGGATGACTATGGACTGCCTCACTGAATGAGCAAAAAACGATACCGAGTTTTCCTAGGGTCTCCTTAAAAGTGGTACCAACGGAAACGGAGTCAAGAACCGCATCAACTGCAATCCCTTGAAGTCTTTTTTGCTCATTGAGTGAAATGCCAAGTCTCTCGTAAATCTGAAGAAGCTCTGGATCAACCTCGTCAAGGTTTTTGGCTTTCTTTGACTGCTTCGGTGCAGAATAATATCTTAGTTTCTGAAGGTCAATGTTAGGATAATGAACATTTGCCCACTCAGGTTCGGTCATTTTCTCCCATGCTCTGAACGCTTTTAACCTCCAGTCCAATAACCATTGTGGCTCATCTTTTTTGGCGGAAATCCATCGGATAATATCCTCATTCAGGCCAATAGGGGCCTCATCAGCCTCATAGTTGACTGACCAGCCATGTTCATATTCTTTTGAAGTAAATTCTTCTAAAATCTGATTGTCTTTGCTCATAAAGTCGAGTTATTTAGACTAATTACATTTTGTAGCGCAAAGATACAACATTAATCCAATTTTTTATGTTCAATGACGATCGTAATTATTGGGTTTGAGTGTAGATTTTATCTATAAGATACTGATTTTTAGGTGTCTTTGAATCTATTACGAGTTTGATTCCAAATTTCAAAATCTATGAATATCAATAGGTTTGATTAGAAAAACACTAAATAATTTTTCCTTAGATTTAATCTAAATAGTGTTATAAGCCGTGCTGTAATCTTTTAGCCTTTTTGGGTATTGTCAAAAAGCTGAATAGGACGGTTAATGCTCTCCTCTAACACAATCAAAGTTTCTGTCCTATCAATTCCATCTACTTTTTGAATCTTGTTAAGTACATCCCTAAGGTGATTTGTGTCTTTACAGATGATCTTAGCGAATATACTATAATTACCAGTAGTATAATAGGCGTTAATTACTTCCGGAATGGCTTTGAGTTTAATGATCACATTGTCATAAAGAGAGCTTTTTTCCAGATAAATACCTAAAAATGCGGAAATGTCATAACCCAGTTTGGAGAAATCAATATTTAAGGTGGCACTTTTCACCACCCCCATTTCCTCAAGTTTCCTCATACGCACATGTACGGTGCCCGAGGAAACAAAAACTTTTTTAGCGATTTCCGTGTAGGGAGTTTTGGCATCCTCATTCAACAGGGAAATAATTTTTAAATCTACATTGTCAATATCTAAAATTTTGTCCATTTGAAAATGTTTAAATTAAGGTTTGTGCAATAAACAGGTATGTAAATTATAAAATTGTTAAAAAATTCCAAAATTTAAATTTGGGAATGAGATTTGTTTTTATAATAGTTAATTCTGCTACTATGGTACGGTGCAGATTTTAAATTTGGGTTTAGGTGAAAATAAACTAATTAATGATTGAAATATTGGTAATTTATTTCATAATTTGTATTGACATTTGAGCGTAAAACTTTTGATTCTCGAAAGTTATATTTGGGTTTATATTCGGAAAAAGTCCTACTGGTAGTAGGACTTTTTTTTGTGCTCTAGGAAGTTTGGAATGATTTTTTCTACAAATTAATCAATTTTAAATGCAAATATTTGCTTTTGAAATTAATTTTTGTGAATTTTGAATTATTAACTTTCAAATGATGAGAACATTTATTTTTACACTGCTTTGTTTTTTATGCGTTTCAGCCACTATGGCTCAGGGTGCACTTTTCAGTACCTATGCTCTTTCAGCCGAATTGCTTTCTCCAAAAACTACTGTTGCTGATTATGAAAAGGATGAATTTTTAAGTTATTCCTATTATGAATCAGGGGAATTGAAAGCCATCAAACCTATAGTGGATGGTAAATTTGAAGGTGAGCTAATATCTTTTTATCCAGACGGCACCTTGAGAAGAAGAGAATTTTTTGAGAATGGAAAATCTGTAGGAGGAGTTTGCTTTGATATGGATGGAAAGATTCTGCCTTATGAGCCATTCATGAAGTTTGCCGAATTGAGAGGCCAGCAAGATGCGGCTGAATTTGTGGACGGTTACTCTTCATTTATATTCAGAACTAAGAAAAGCGCCCTGCTCGAAGAAGTAAAGGTTATCCTTAATATTAACCAGCATGGCAAACTTGTAGGGTATAAGTTTGAAGGAGAGGCCGATAAGGGAACCAAGGAGCGGGTAGATTATGTACTGAGACAAATGCCTGATTGGCATCCAGCCATTGTAGAGAGTGTGTATGTACCGATGGATTTTGAGTTAACAATAAAAAAATAATTAAGTGTTTTGTGATGATAAAGTTTAAAGCTTGGTCAATAGGTCAAGCTTTTTTTTATTTTCTTCCTATTTGGTGATGCCGTGCTAATAAGCTAAAGAAGCACTTTCTGGGCGTATAGTCTTATCCTCCAAGTAAATTGAAGTCATATACTTTATTTACTTAAGTTGTCGGGGACTTATTCCTTTAATCTGATCTATAGGTATTATCTAGCTATTTCATACGTTTTTACTTAGGTTCCTCTTGGTCTGTACCCCTACTGGGACCGAAGAGGGTTCAAAGTGGATACCAAGTGGGTCCCTAGTGGGGAGCCTTTACCCATGCTTTACCCTTAATTATATCAGGTATCACAATAAAAGAATTCCTGACTGGGGTACCGTTATTAGCCAGCCTGGGTATGCTTGATTCTTAAATATTTAAACCATTATGGTAGCCTATATCTAATTATTGTTCCATTGATCACAATCCTGTGTAATCTTGACGTTAATTCAATTAAATTCCGATTAAAAATAAATCAACAGTATGCTGAATAAGAAGATACTTGCAGCAGGATTGCTTATGACAATGTCATTTGCTCTTTCTGCCCAAGAAAAAAGGCCCCTGACGCATGATGATTATGATGCGTGGGAATCGGTCTCCTCTGAGAAGGTCTCCAAAAATGGAAAATGGGTTGCTTATGAAATCAACCCACAAGATGGGGACGGAAGAGTAGAGGTGGCCGCTCATCAAAATCCAAGTGAAAAACACGTCATCCATAGGGGTAAAAACTTTGTTTTTTCTAACAATGGAGATTACCTAATGGGATTAATAAAGCCGCAGAAGGATTCCGTGAGAATGTTAAAGCTCAAGGATACCGCTAAAGATAAGTTACCTAAAGATTCGCTTTTTATTTTTTCTCTCGGTAATGGGGAAGTGGAGAAGCTTGCTAAGATTAAATCCTTCAAGACACCAAAAGACAATGGCAACTGGCTTGCAGTCCATTTTGAAAAAGAAACCAAAAACCAAGATAAAACCGACTCCACAGAAGTAAAGGAGAAGGCTAAAAAGACCGACGGCACCAAGTTGTTAGTAAGAAGTTTTGACGGGGAAAAGAAGTGGACGCTCGATAGAGTCAAAGATTATGGCTTCTCTGATGAAGGTAATTTCTTGTTTTTCACCATGGCAACTGAAGATACCCTAAAAAATGAGGGAGCTTATATTTTAAATCTTAAGAATGGTGAAACCTCTCAAGTGGATGAGGGAAAAACCAGTTACATTGGGATGGTTATTGACGGTCAGGAGAAGAATTTTGCCTTCATGGCTACAGAGGATTCTCTTAAGACCAAGAAGCCTTATTATGACCTTTACCTTTATGACATCAGTAAAAATTCCCTAAACAAGGTGGCAGGTAAAGGTACCCAAGGCATACTTGAAGAGGATATGGTTAGTAAAAATGGTGACCTAGTATTTTCGAAAGATGGTAATAGGTTATATTTCGGAACTGCTCCTGATTATATCACCTATGATTATGAAGAAGATACCACAATTCTTAAAGAAGAGCGGGTTTCTCTCGATATTTGGGGCTGGCAGGATGACGAAATTCAACCGATGCAGTTGAAGCAAAAGGATAGAAAAAACAAAAAAACCTATTTGGCTACTTATGACATGAAGTCAGGCAATATAACCCAAGTAGCGGATCAGAAAGTTGAAACCTTAAACAGGGATAAACATAACAGGCATAAGATAGCCATAGGGACAGATGACAAGCCTTACCGCCGTAATTACAGCTGGGATATCCAGATTGGCAGAGATGTGTATGTCGTAAACCTGGAAACGGGTGAGAAAACTTTGGTGGAGAAAAACCTAAAAGGATATCCATCATTGTCCCCTGAAGCGAAATATGTTTATTGGTACAGCACTCCTGATAGTACCTGGATGGCTTATGACATCAAGTCTAAAGAGAAGAGAAACCTTTTGGCGGAGATTGATGACATCAATTTCTATGATGAAATCCATGACAGTCCATCCATGCCCTCAAGTTATGGTAACGGTGGTTGGTTAAAAAATGATGAGGCATTTTTGGTATATGACAAATATGACGTTTGGAGAGTAGATCCTGCTGGGAAGAAAGAGCCAATCAATATTACTAAAGGAGAGGGAAGAAAAAACAAAACCAAGTTCAGAATCCAAACCTTAAGTGAAGATGAGGAAGAATATGGTCTGGATCCAAAAGCGACCTTATTGCTTACCGCTTTCCATGAGTTCAAGAAGAAAGATGGTTTCTATAAAGGGGACATTCAAGGTAAAAACTCCCCTGAAGAATTACTTTTCAGTGACCATAGGTATTATGGGGTGAAAAAAGCCGAGAAAAGTGATGAGTTGATTGTAAGAAGGTCGACTTATCATGAGTATCCTGATATTTATGCTACCAGTCTAGACTTTGCCAGTTTGAGCAAGATTTCTGAAACCAATTCCCTGCAAGAAGATGTGAACTGGGGTTCTGTTGAATTAGTAGATTACCGTGCAAATGACGGCACACCTATGCAAGGTTTGTTATTCAAACCAGAGAATTTTAGAGAAGACGGAAATTACCCAATGATGGTTTATTTCTACGAAAGAAACTCCGATGGGCTGCACAACTATAGAGCTCCGGCTCCGAGTGCATCAACCATCAATATCCCGTTCTTTGTGAGTAACGATTATGTAGTGTTTGTGCCGGATATCAAATATGATCTGGGTCTTCCAGGACCAAGTGCTTATAATAGCATCATGCCTGGTGTACAAAAAGTAGCGGATATGGGCTTTGTAGATAAGGAAAGCATGGCCATTCAGGGACAAAGCTGGGGCGGTTATCAAGTGGCATATTTGATTACACAAACAGATATGTTCAAAGCCGCTGGAGCCGGAGCACCGGTGGTCAATATGACTTCTGCTTACGGTGGTATCCGTTGGGGTACCGGCATGAGCCGAATGTTTCAATATGAGCAGACCCAGTCTAGGATTGGAGGCACGCTTTGGGAAAAGCCATTGTATTACATTGAGAACTCACCATTATTCTATAGTGACCGTGTAAAAACCCCTGTGTTAATCATGCACAATGATGCTGACGGAGCTGTGCCGTGGTATCAGGGCATAGAAATGTTCATGGCGCTTAAAAGACTAAATAGTCCTGCTTGGTTACTTGTTTATAATGATGAGGATCACAATCTGGTGCAGCGTAAGAACAGAAAAGACCTTTCCATTAGGTTGTCCCAGTTCTTTGATCACTATTTAAAGGATGCACCTGAACCTTTATGGATGAAAGAAGGGTTGCCCGCTACCGAAAAGGGTAGGACCCTGAAATACGAACTTGCTGAATAGCATAATAAAAAAACTCCCCAATAAAACATTGGGGAGTTTTTTTATTCCCAGATCCCATGGGGCACAATTTCCAAAACATGTCCGAAAGGGTCTTCAAAATAGAAGCTTTCCAGATCACCTTTCCACTTTTGGAAGTGAGTGATCCAAATGCCTTCCTTTTTGACCTTATTTAATGTCTTCTCATAATCTGTCTGGGAAACCTCAAAAGCCAGGTGCTGCTTTCCTCTGGCAAAATGTGGTGGTAGATTTTTCTCCTCTTTGGTGGCTTCAGGGTTAAAACACAGCAAAACTGAAGTTCCGCAACGGAAAAATATATGCCGTCCATCAACTTTTGAGATCAAGGGCATTCCCAATTTGCCCTGATAAAATTCCTGTGCTTTGTCCAGGTCATCCACATACAGGCAATTTTCCTTTATTTGGGTAAAATTCATGGTTGATCAGTTTGGTCAAATTCAATTTAACCAATTTCAACTACTCTTCCGCAAATTCTAATGCTTTGAATTCAAAATGCTGGGCGATTTTATCCAATGAGATGTTTTTATCTATGGCCAAAATAGAACCGTCAGATTCAAATATTTTTAACCTTAACTTTTCAACATGGTTGCTGGAAAAGCTTCCTAAAACATATGATTTCCCTTCAAAGCTATACTTTCGGTGATATGGAAAGTTATCATCCAAAACCTTGGAATCGGCGCTGATGACAAATTGTTGCTCAGAGGAGGCTGGATGGGCATACTCCTTTTTTAATCCTTTTTTTACCAACTCATATTGGAATCCAGAATTACTTTTAGCAAGATCCGAATAAACAGCAGCACCGGTAGCTAAGCCTCCTGCTCCCTTGCCCTGAAAGTTCTGTAAGCCGACATTTTTAGAGGTTATGCTTATGGCATTATATTCATATTCCACAGGGCTGAGCGAGTGATTGGGTCCAACAACTGTGGGGTAAATGGAGGCGGTGATCTTGCCTTCGATTTTAGAGCATTGAGCAATGAGTTTGATTTTGCCTCCTGAAAGTTTGGCCAGCAGAAAGTCTTCAGCCTTTAAGTGGTCAATACCAATACAAGGGATAGATTTTTCTTCCAAGTGCACCCCAAATGCATGTGCGGAAAGAATGCAAAGTTTACTTGCTACATCACTACCATTTATATCAAAGGTTGGGTCCGCCTCGGCATACCCATTTTCTTGTGCCCCCTTCAATGCCTCTTTAAAACTTTGATTTTCCTGTTGAATTTTGCTCAAGATATAATTGGAAGAACCGTTTAATATTCCTTGAATTACCTCTATCTCATCACCTTGATATTGGGTGCTTATGTTAGAAAGAACGGGTATGCTAGCTGCAACTGCGGCTTCATAAAGGAATTTCCCTCCATGCTTTCTTTCAAGTTTTAAAAGTTCAGGAAGATGTTTGGCCACAAGTTTTTTGTTTGCCGAAATCACTGTTTTCCCTGCTTCCAAAAGCTTTATCGCAATTTCATATGCCACCTCGGTTTCGGAGATCAATTCAATTCCTATTCCCGATTGCTCAAGTATTTTTTCTAAATCATATTGAAAATTGATTCCTTGGGGACGTAATTTCTCCCTGCTTTTCACAGCGATAAATTCAGGCTCAAGGTTTTTACCATCTTTGGTTGCGATTTCATAATATCCTTGGCCCACTACGCCAAAGCCTATCAATCCGATTTTATTTCCCATGGTTTGTATATAGATAAAAAGATTTTAAAATGTATTGAAGCTGTTCATATTCAATCAGAAATGCATCATGACCATACGAAGAGGTGATTTCTGAGTATTTTCCGTCGACGGTTTGCTCTGAGATATATTGGCTTTCTTCCTTTCGGAAAAGCTGATCCGTGTCGATTCCCACTGTGAGAACCTTCGCTTTAATTTGTTGCAAAGCCTTATGTGCGCCACCGCGTCCCCTTCCAATATCATGGCTATCCATGGCTTTTGTCAAAACCCAATAGGAAAGTGCATGGAACCTGTCCGCAAGTTTTTTTCCCTGGTATTGCAGATAGCTGCTCACTTTAAAGTGATCAAGTTTTTCTTCCTCATCATCTTGGGTTTGTTGGAAGGTTTCAGGATGCCTATAGGTCAACATACCGATTGCTCTAGCGGCCCTCAAGCCTGTTTTTCCGGCTTCGGCGATTTCTTCCCCCCAGGTGCAGTCGGACTGGATGGCCATCCTCTGTGCCTCATTGAAACCTCGGATCCAGGGTGTAGATTTGGCATTGGCTGCAATGATGATACTATAGTCCAGCTTTTGGCCTAATAGATAAGACCATTCCAATGCAACTTGTCCTCCTAATGATCCTCCAATTAAGGTGTGTATTTTTTCAAGCCCCAAATGCTGCCTGAGTTTTTCCAGTGCTCCAGCTATATCCCGAGTAGTGAGCTGTGGAAACTGGTAGAAATAGGGTTTACCACTTTCTGGATTGATGCTTAATGGATTTGTAGATCCGTAACAGGAACCGAGCAGATTGGTGCAAATGATTTTGTATTGTTTGGGGTCAAAGAATTTGTCTTCGCCGACTAATCCTGACCACCACTCATGCACGTCCGCATTCCCAGTTAAGGCATGGTTTATCCAGATGACGTTTCCGTCATTGGAATCAGGGTTGCCATATACGGTGTAGGCAATTTGGAATCCGGCAAGGTATTCGCCGGATTCCAGGATATACCTATCGCTATATTCAAAGACCCGTGACTTGTCTTCAATTTCAAGCAAAGGAGAGGTTAGATTCATGTTTTTCGGTAGTTTTTTCTAAAGCGTTCGTAAGGTCGGCTTTGATGTCGTCAATGTGCTCCAGCCCCAATGAAATCCTTAAAAGGGTAGGAGTAACTCCGGCCTTGAGCTGCTCTTCATCACTGAGCTGTTGATGAGTGGTCACGGATGGCTGAATAATTAGGGTTTTGGCGTCACCAACATTTGCCAGATGGGAAATCAGTTCCAGATTATCTATCAAAGCTGTTGCTTCTTCTTTCTCTCCGTGAAGTTCAAAACTTAACACCCCGCCAAACCCATTTTTCAGGTACTTTTTGGCAAGAACATGGTATGGTGAGCTTTCGAGGCCAGGATAATTTACTTTTTTTACTTTAGGGTGGTCGGCAAGCCATTTTGCAAGCACTAGCGCATTGTCAACCGTTCTCTGTACCCTGAGGGATAAGGTTTCTAAACCTTGCAATAAGAGGAAGGAATTAAATGGGCTTTGAGCAGGGCCAAAATCTCTAAGCCCTTCCACTCGCGCCCGGATGGCAAAGGCTATATTAGGAAGCCCTAGCGCATTACCCTCCCCAAAAGCTTCCCAGAAATTAAGTCCATGGTATCCTTCAGACGGTTCAGAAAACTGTGGGAACTTACCGTTACCCCAATTAAAGTTGCCTCCATCAACGATCACACCTCCGATGGAAGTGCCATGCCCTCCAATCCATTTGGTGGCCGAACTGGTGACTACATTGGCACCATGAGCGATGGGTTGAAATAGGTAGCCTCCCGCTCCGAAGGTGTTGTCCACTACAAATGGGATATCGTATTTCCGAGCTAAAGAAGCGATTTCTTCAAAATCTGGAATGTTAAATTCCGGATTACCGATGGTCTCCAGGTAAACGGCCTTGGTGTTTTCATCAATTAGCTTTTCGAAGGCCTCCTTACTATCATTTTCAGCAAATCTGGCATCTATTCCCAGCCTTTTAAATGCAACTTTAAACTGGTTGTAACTTCCGCCATACAAAAAGGGCGTGGTAACAAAATTGTCGCCTGCCTGAAGGATGTTATTGAGGGCAAGAAACTGAGCTGCCTGCCCAGAGGCTGTTGCCACGGCTGCTACGCCCCCTTCCAAAGCGGCAATGCGCTTTTCGAAGACGTCGGTGGTGGGGTTCATGATTCGGGTATAAATATTACCGAATTCTTTCAACCCAAACAGGTTGGCACCATGCTCCGCACTGTCAAAAACATATGAAGTGGTTTGATAAATTGGAACGGCTCTTGAATTAGTGCTAGGATCGGGCTCCTGACCTGCGTGAAGCTGAAGTGTGTCGAAATGATAGTTTTTGGACATGAGGATTTTTGTTTAATATGGATAATAGGATTTTAGTGAGGCTTTGTACAAAAGCCTATGGAGATATGCGTAACCGGGAAGGTTACGAATTAGAAAATACAACAGAAGCAAACTCTCCCATGGCTTGGGGAGTTAAAAGAACTGTAAATTTTGTCGGAAATGAAATTAGTTACGGATATCATCGGTTAAGAATTTATATCTCCCAGTGAGGATATTCTCAATGGGCAGGAATTGGCACCTTGGATTTTCCAGGTTGCCAGAGGATCATAGAGCCTGTCTCTTACCTCTTCTTTATAAATCCCAACACTCAAAAAGTGAAAGGATAAAACAAAGTAAAGCGATCAATGTTGAAAATGCAAAGGTTAAGTTCTTTTTTTGTCAAAAATTCAATAGTAACCATCTTGAAACACTTTATTCCCATACTATTATGTTTGCTCTCCTTTACTTCAAATGCCCAAAAGATCCAAAAACTGAATGCTGAAATTAAATATGGCTTTATTATTCCTCATGCTGAGGATCTGCGGGCAGTATCCAATACCAATCCGATTGGCATCCAATTGACCTATTCCCAAATGCAACTGAGTAAGGAAGCATATGAAATTTGTAATTGTTTTTTTGACTGGGGGGTACAGTTAAATTTCCATGATTTCAATAATCCCGATGTACTAGGTCAGGCTTTTTCGGTTTCAACTTTTATTGAACCGATTTTGGTTAGGTTGAAAAATATCAATATTTCATTGAGAAGCGGAATTGGAACAAGTTATCTTACAAGAGTATATGATGAGGAGGATAATCCTGAAAATCAGTTTTTTAGTTCACCATTGAGTTTTTTGATTTATTTACAGCCACGGCTGAATTTCCAAATCTCAGAAAGCTTGGATGGCAATCTTTCTCTTTTCTATAATCATATCTCCAACGGAGGACAAAGCCAGCCCAATAGAGGAATGAATTACCCTATGCTAGGGGCTGGGGTAACTTACTATTTTGATAGACAGCCTTTTCCGGAACATGCTCCAAAAAAGCTAAAGAGCGGAATGAAATATTATGCGGAGATTTTTTCAACTCAAAGAAAAAGTGAATTCCGGGAGGGGAGAGACTGGGTAGTAGGGGTAGGTGCAGGTGCTTACCATGCCGTCAGTGGAATTAATGCTCTTGGACTGGGCGGAGAGTTTATCAATGACCAATCTCTTAATCAATCAGAAGAGATTGGCAATGGGTTTATAGCGGCTCCTTTTATTTCGCACCATTTCCTATTTGGCCGATTTGAGTTTGCACAAAGATTTGCCTACTATGCTTCCAAACCAGATAATTATACTACTAATAATTTTTATCAAAGATATATTATCCAATATCGGGTTTGGGAAGGTTTACATCTGGGCGCCTCCTTGAAAACTCATGCCCATGTAGCCGAAAATATTGACATGCGTCTTCAGTGGAAGTTTTAGCCCCAGCCAATTTTCACCTTAAAGTAATCCCAGCAGAAGGAGGGTTTTAGAAAGTTTAGGCTGTCGGCAAATTTCCAGGCAATAGGATGGGAACGATTCTCTTTGATTCTATAAATGATGTAATCAAGATATCTGGTATAAGTCAAATAGAATAACCCATATCTCAGACCCGTCCAGATAAAGTTTTCCTTTTGAAATTGGTATAGGGATTTATAATAGGGGTTATAGCCTGACTTGGAAATATTGTGCGTATGGAGACGGTAGCCAGCAGTTACACATTCCAAAAATTTGATTTCCCATTTTTCTATGGCAATTTTGTACCACATGGGCAAGTCGTCTATAAAAGGATACCGCTCATCATACCCATCCAAGGTTTCAATTGCATCTCTACGAATGAGGGTTGCCATTGCTGGAATTGGATTATCCAATAACAGGGATCGTTCATATGGCTTTGGAAGTGCAGATCCAAAGATCGGTCCATCCATTTTTTTTATGTCATAGAAAGCATGAGCTTGGCTATATATTAAGCCAACTGAAGGGTCAATTTCGTTGTTCAACATTTTCCAAATTGCGTCGGGAAAAAGAATATCATCTCCAGGCAAAACTTTTACCCACTCTCCGCTAATAAATTTTAGTGCACGATTAATATTAGGTGCGATACCCCCATTTATATTGCTGGTGACTAATTCAAAGTTGATAAACCGCTTTGCATTATTCAGCATCCAATTTTGGATTAATGCTACGGTGTCATCCTTGGAATTGTCATCGGTGACAATCAATTCAATGTTTTGATATTCCTGATTTTTTACGCTGTTCAGGGTTTCAATTATAAACTTACCTGAATTATACGTCACTACGATTATTGAAACTAATGGCAGACTTTCATTTGGGTAATTATCCAACATGTCTAAAAATGTTATTTTCTTGTAATAGTGTTTCCTTCCAAGCTGTAAGAGCCAAGGAATCATTAATTTCAATATCATCAAAAGTGATCACTTGTCCAGGCTCCACAGAGCGTGTGAAATGGACGTTGCTCATTAACCCTATAGGGACATGGTTGGGTTCTTCAGAAATCTCCATTGCTTCCCCTCTGACTTCCATGCTCCCGATTCCTTTGTTCAGAATCGTTCCTACTTCTATACGTTGCTTAGCTATAGAAGCCGCTGAAACTGAAGGGGATTTTCCATTGTCTATCAAAACCTTGTCCGTATGATAAAACTTAAGGATAGTCTTAGGAATTTCAAAATAGCAAAGATGGGTATGTTTGTAGAGTAGATAATGTGGCCCATTTCCCATTTTATAGGTCTTCAAACCGGCCGCCAAGTCTTCATGATGGGTACCTACTAAAAATACACCTGGAGGTGCTGTTGGAGAAATTATGTAATCACTCAAAACTTTGTTTTGAGCGGATGCAGTTTTTGCCAAATTAAATGCCCCAATCTCCAAGCTGTCTGTTTCTTCTCCGATCAAGCCACGTCTAGCAATAGAAGCTCCAAATGCATTAGCAACCAGGGCCTGCTCAATCTGCAACTTGGTCCCGTCGGTAAAAGAGGTAACTGAATTGAATGTAAAGCCCTGCTTCTTGGCCCAATAGATCATGTCTTCAAAACTTGGATTCTGGTTCAAAAAACCCTTGATGTTTCCATACACAAGTGGAGTAAATCCCATTTGTAGAGCTTCCTCCCTCAAAGCTGCAAGACAGCCTGGCTGGTCGCCTTCTGCTTCCGTAAGTAGTCCCCTGGTAGAAAGCCAGCTACCGGAAAGCACTTGGGTATCTGCATCCATGGTAACCACCTTGACTCCATATTGGAAGGCTAGATCAATAATTGCAGTGGAATAGATTGGGTCCCCAGTGCTGACAACAAGAATGTCGGAATGTTCTAATATCTGCTGAATGGATTGGGTAATATATTTCTGAGGCACCCCTAAATCAGGAACATGTCCCTTCCTTCTTGTAAGGATGTAAGAAATCTCCATGTCCTTTCTTTTGCTGATCAGCTTCGCCAATCCTCTAGCGATGGTGCCGGTACCTACGATCCCTACTTGGATCTTGAAAAGTTCTCTTCGCATTTATAAAAAGTTTAGTGTCGGTGTAAAAGTGAAACTAAAATAGTTGAAGTTTACGTAAAATGCAAAAAATAAGGTGTAAAAATTGTTTTGTTTAGTTCAAAATACTTTTTGTAATTTACCGACTCAAATAGAAAGGTAAAGAAAATGGCCTCAAACTTGTTTGAGGCCATTTATAAATTTAATCTTTCATTGTAATCACAATCACTCCATTTTGGGCATCCTCACCATACAGTTCAGTAGTTGCCTTTGATGGCTTGTGAACCTCAAAGCTTTTTATTTGACCTGGATCAAGGTCCTTTAATTTTTCATGCTCGAAAGCCTTGCCATCTACAAGATAGAGAGGCTGTTCATTTTTTGGAGTGGTCTCCTTGATGCTAATATTGGCTACATCGGATTTTAGGTCTATATAATTTAATTTTCGGATGCCCTTTCTAGCCAACACCTTTTCCAAATCTTTAACATGCCCAATTTTCACCTCATCATTAGCAGAGATGTTTGCGGTTATCTGGATATCTCCACCAAGGTTTCTAAGGTAACTTTCCAAATAGGATTCAAATTGAATTAAGCTGAAGGTTTTGTTATCAAAATTTATCTCGTCCTTGGATTTGATATTGATTCTAATTTCCTTTTTCCTTGGTTGAGTACCGTAACCTGTGACCACTAATTCTGGAGTAGTGTGGCCTGGATTCACTTCAATAAATCTTTCCTCACTGCTGCCGCTTCCATCTATTTTAAACCGAATAGGAAGTCTCATGCGGACATTAACTTCCTCCCCTCTTTGTTTTCCAGGAATCCAATCCTCAGCATTTTTAATCAATCGGATAGCCTCTTCATCGGCACCGCCTCCAATCCCCCTAAGTACATCTGGATTTTCTAGCTTTCCCTCTTTGGTTACTGTGAATACTACATATACAGTACCTTGAATATTGTTTTCCCGTGCTTTTTCTGGGTATTTAATATTTCTGGATAAATATTGTTGCCAAGCTTCCATTCCACCTGCAGGCATGGGTGGATCCTGAACTACATCATAAACCTCATTTTCACCGATTACAGGCCTTACGGTTCTAGGGGTTTCAGTTTTAGCTCGTGAAGGGGTAGGAAAAAAATCATGGCTCTCAGACCTGACACCCTGGCTGGCTAGAAAGTGGCGAATGCTATGGACAGAAGGGACTGGTTTACCATCCTTTTTCGCCGGTTCCCACTTGGGAGCTTCGGGAGAAGTAAGGGTAGCAATTACTTTTTCATCCAACCCACCGCCAAAACTTCTTTTTACAACTGGCTCCTCAATATTGCCTTTTTCATCCACGACAAACTCAATTTCCAACTCTCTTTGGAGGTTTAACATCCTTTCTTTCTCAGGCATACTGATGGCATTTTTAAGAAACTGGTTCCACGCCTCCTTCCCATCCTTAGGCCTAGCCTCTTCGTCAACTTTCTTTTCATACATCTTACCATACAATTTGGTAGTAGGAGATTGTATGCGAAGATTGTCAATCATACCCAGCACTTTTATGTATTCCTGATCATCTTGGATATTAGTAAAGGTGTATTGAAGTTCCCCAATCTGGGCAGTAAGAGTACCGTCCTTTAGCGGACTGATCAGTTCATAATGTTGCGGTTGCTTGATTTTGACTACCTTAATCCCAACCTCAAGGGTGTCTTTGGCATTTACCAGTTTGTTTTCCAGCTCGGAAATACTACTTCGGCTGATACTTTCAGGTAGAAAGGCTGGCTGATAGGTTTTCATGGATACCAATCCGAGCAGCATGACTGTCAGAGGCAAAACCATCACCATTTTATACCAATTGATTTTCGGTGACTTTTTCATCATCAATATTCTTTTAAGGGTTGTAGATCTAATGAAGTAATTGCCGATAGGAAGATCTAGGCCTTTAAAAGCTATTCTAATGATTAATTTTTTGTAGGTTTCCTTGTTCTGGACCTTAGCCAGCACTTTCTCGTCAGCCAAATACTCATGAGTGTCTACGAGCGCAGAGCGCATGAGATGAATGGCGGGGTTGAACCAGAATAGTAAACTTAATACTTGGTAATAAATCACGTCATAGGAGTGTCCTTGACGGATGTGTTCAATTTCGTGGTTGAGAATCTGGGATTTTTCAGATTCTGTAAGTTTTTCTGTATTGTCCCAAAATAGGCGGTTGAAATAGGAGAAAATTGGTGCTAGGCCAAATGTCGGGACTTTTAGATAGTTGTCCTTAATATGGTAGGAGGATTCGTACCAGCCTTTACGGAAAAGAGCCTGAAGTTGATAAAATTGGGCGATAAGCTTGGCCGCCAATAAAAGGGTGATAAAAAGGTAAATCAGAAAAAGGTAGTCTGTGATCTCCCATAAGGCTGGAAGTCTAGAGCTGCTTACTGTGACCTCGGGAAGGCCAAATGAACCGGCAATTTCTTCAGGTGCTTGCTGTGCAGCAAGCACCTGGTAGAAATTGGTGTTTTCCAGAGAAATACTGGGTTTGTTGAAGTCAACCGGGATCTCAATTATAGGAAAAAGCAGGGCTAGGAGGGGGGTAATTAAAATGTAAACCCTAGCCAAGGTAAAGGCTTTTTCATTTTTGATAAAGCACCAGTATATTCCGTAAAAAAAGAACAGACAAAAGGTGCTCTGCCAAATATAATTGATAGCCGCAGCCATGTTATTTGTTAATTACATCTGACTTGACCTCATCCATAAGTTTCTCTAACTCTTTGACGTCTAAATTCTCGTCTTTGGCAAAGAATGAGGTCAGTTTGGTGAATGACCCTCCAAAGTAACCTGTAAGCAGGTTTTTAATAGAGAAGCTTCTGTATGAATCTTTCGAAACTATTGGGTAGTATTCGTGAGATTTACCATAAGCCTTGTGCTTTACAAAGCCTTTTCTCTCCAAAATCCGGATGATTGTGGAAACAGTGTTGTAAGCCGGTTTCGGCTCATTCATTTTTGCGAGGATATCTTTGACAAAACCTTTCTCGATATCCCATAGAATCTGCATAACCTGCTCTTCTGCGCGTGTTAATTCTCTCATGTTCGTATGGTTTTTTTTTGTAACTTAATCAGTTAGTTTTTTTAAAGCAAATTTTTTGGCTAAATCTTTCTATCGGCACTGTAAAAATAGTGAAAATCATTAAGATTAACAAGTTTCTTAGTTTAAAAATTAATTAATTCGTTATTTTAAAGCTAAAAAAGGCCGCTATCTCTAGCGGCCCGTGATTATGTGGTCTTCAACTTGATGATCCTAGTGGCATGCAGTAACTTAACTATCGGGTAAGTAGGATCAAATTCGTACCACTTAACAGCAAAGTTGACTCTTTTTGGCAACTTGTGGTGGTTATTTTGAAACAACTCACCCAACATAAGAAAGTCCAGTAGGAGAGAGTTTTTAGATTTGTCATTGTTGTCAAAGTTGGCGTAGCCATACTTGTGGCCGCTCCAGTTTACAATTGCTCCGTGAACAGGTCCCATCATAAAGTGAATAGGTAGTAAAAGGTACATTGCCCAGTGGGTGCCTGGTAATTCAAACACGCTTATGCTCAATACATATATTAATATGTAGAACACTCCCCAACCTACACGAGCCATCATAGAATCCGCGAAGAGGTCAAATTTATTCCAGTCTGGAACATCTTTTGAGAACCTTTCTTCCGGCTTAAGCCTGAAGGAGAAATATTCGTTGTAAATGTTTTTGGTCTTCCACATCATGGTGAAGAGATTTTCGGTATGATGCGGACTGTGCGGATCCTTAGGGGTGTCGCTGTATGCATGGTGCATTCTGTGCAAAACCGCATAGGCCCTAGGGGAGAGGTAGCTGCTTCCCTGGCATACCCAAGTGAATATATAGAAGAATCTTTCCCAGAATTTTGTCATGACAAACATCTGGTGTGCCGCATAACGGTGTAGAAAGAAACTCTGGCAAAATAGAGAGAAATACCAGTGGAGTAAGAAGAAGACGATTAAGATCACTTATACTGAATTTAAAATTAATAAGAACTGCAAAGATACTTTCAAATTGCCAGAAAGATAAACCGAGGGGGGCTAATTTTTCTCAAACATGACGAGAATCATGTTTTTGGTAACAGAGCTAGACAGTATAAACGATTATTTTGCCGCAAATAATTCCTTTTCTATAAATTTAAATAAAATAACCTACTTTTATGAGCAGATCTAAAGAAGCTATGGGAATATTAGTTCAACTTATTGTGGCTGCATTGGCAGTGGTTATCACGGCTTTTTTGTTGCCAGGTGTAGGGGTTGATGGATACTTGACCGCCATCGTGGTGGCAGCACTATTATCATTACTGAACATTACCATAAAGCCAATATTTATCTTGTTAACCATTCCCATCACTGTAATGACCCTTGGTCTTTTTCTTTTGGTGATCAATGCGCTGATTATCCTAATCGCCGCCGAGATTATTCCAGGATTTGCTGTAGATGGTTTTTGGTGGGCGCTTCTTTTTAGTTTTATATTATCATTAATAAATTCCCTTTTGGGGGTATCTCTTGGAGGGAGATAAATTGTCGATTTTTAAATTGAGGGAATGGATCTGTCCTGATCCCTTATATATAAGGTGTTGGTTTCATTTTCTGTGTGCAGATGCGGCTTCTGGTTGCTTTCCAGTATAGTGACTACGAGTACAAACTTTTCCTCGGGAAGTTTTTCGTCATCAATATAATCCACTTCAAAAATCTCAAAGCTAAGTTCCACGGATGGAAGGAGGTGTTTTTGGTTGGCTTGTTCAATCATAAACATTTCTTCCTCGGCATCAATGCCGATTAGTTGTTTTTTGTCAGAAATGCCAATTACAAGTTTTCCACCCTTAGTATTTGCAAAGGCGGCAATAGTTTTGGCGATTTTAGATTGATTTGAAATGCCCTGCTTGAAATCCAATTGAATACCTTCTTGGGATTTCAATATTTCCCTTATGAAATCGTTATCTTTTTTTATGGAAATCATTTTATTTTTATATAATATGTTGTAATTTAATTAATTGATTGAGAAATGCATGCTATAGCGAACCTGTATCTTTTAAAAGTATCACTTGTATTAATAAATTTGCTCACTTAACCACCAATTCAAATTGAAAACATCTCAAACAATGCTCACCAAACACGAAAACGATGGGTTGAAGCCAGAATCAATTGAAGGCCTCAAGCAGGAGCTGAAGGCTTCCGGAAAATCATTCAAAATCATACCAAGTGAAGATAATTCCGAGGAATATGTTCATTTCCGTTTTTTAGGCCTTTATGAAAATAAAGAAGTAATCTACGATTCCGTGCTTTTCACCCTAAGACTGCACCATGCAAGTGAGGTATACGAACTTGCCGAGCATAAGGCTGCTCAAAAGTTCCCCAATTTTGAGGGGATTCATTATGAAGAAGACGAAAATGGCAATCTTAAGCCTTTATCCAGCCATGAAGAAGAAATTGGGTGGTACATTACCGAAATTATAATGGATATTGAAGACGAAGAGGCCGTAAAAGTATCCGAATTTGTAGACCTAGACACTAATCATGATTATGGTATCGGCCTGGATGGAGCACTGAATGTAGAAGAGATCAACGACGCTGTGATTGCGAAATTTATTAAAGATTTCAACGAGGAAACATTGGTATTAGATGACACATTGTATTCTTTTCAGTCTGCTGAAGAGGAGGATTTTGATGAGGAAGAAAGCTAAAAAGCTAAATCATTCCTTTGCTCACCGTGTCATTTGTTATTAGATGCTTAAAATAGCTTGGTCACCACTTTATTCACATCCCTTGCCCGAGGGGCATAGGTTTCCTATGGAAAAATATAACCTCTTGCCAGAACAACTCCTATATGAAGGGACAATTCGGGAAGAGAATCTATTCACACCTCTAATGCTCGAAGATAAGTGGTTGCTCAATACCCATGAGCCAACCTATGTCGATAGGTTAAAAGGACTTGAATTGTCTAAACCTGAAATCAGGAAAACGGGCTTTCCACTAAGTAAAGAACTGGTCGACCGGGAAATCCATATCATGGATGGCTCGGTCGAAGCCTGTATGTACGCTTTGGAGTTTAGGTGTGCTATGAATATTGCAGGCGGGACCCATCATGCATTTACCGATAAGGGAGAAGGTTTCTGTCTACTTAATGATATTGCTGTTTCGGCCAATTATCTGTTGGATAGAGGCTTTGCTAAACAAGTTTTGGTCATTGATCTGGACGTTCACCAGGGCAATGGCACCGCCCAGATTTTCAATAGTAAACCACAAGTCTTTACCTTCAGCATGCACGGGGCCTCAAATTACCCGTTACAAAAGGAGAACTCAGATTTAGATATTGGATTACCTGATGGAATTGGTGATGATAAATATTTAGAAATCCTGGATAACTACCTATCCCCTTTGATAGATAATGTGCAGCCCGACTTTTTGATTTATCAATGTGGTGTGGATGTTTTAGAAAGTGATAAGTTGGGAAGACTTGGATTATCCCTGGAAGGATGCAAGGCAAGGGACCGATTTGTACTTGAACTTGCAGAAAAAAACCATATTCCTATCATGTGCTGCATGGGAGGTGGGTATTCCGAAAAGTTAAGCCATATATTAGAAGCTCACGCCAATACCTATAGGTTGGCACAGGAAATCTTCTTTTGAGGTTTTCTTCTGTTAATACCTCTGACTTAAAATTATCCCTTGGGAAATAGATACTTAGATAATTCTTAACTTATATTAACAACTTTAATAAAGTTTAAAATTTGGGAAAAGAATAGTTTGTTTATATTTGCCTCTAGTTGAATTAATTAAAGATTAAAGTGAGAAAACTAGGTAAAGTACTGGGAATTTTAGGTGTAACAGCCATGGCGTTCACTGCCTGTGATAATCAGGGCAACACAGCCAACACAAACGCAACAACCTCTGAAGGTAACGATACGGAAGTATCTATCTCAGACCTTAAAGTGGCTTATATCCACACCGACAGCGTAATCAATAATTTTACTTTCTTCAAGGAGAAAAGTGCTGAGATTGCCGATAAGGGTAAGAAGTTTGAAAGTGAGCTTTCAAACCGGGCAAGAGGTTTTGAACAAGAAGTTGCCAATTTCCAGCAAACTGCCAACAACATGACTCCGAACCAATCTAGAGCTAAGCAGGAGGAATTGATGACTAAAGAAAGAAATCTGGTTACTTATCGTGATAATTTGATGCAGGAGTTATCTGCAGATGAAGCGGAATTGTACAATGAAGTTTATGATCAGATCCAAGACTACCTTACCACTTATGCTGAGGAAAACAATCTTGAAATGATCTTGTCTTATACTAGAGGTGGAGGTGTATGGTATGCCAAAAACAGCTTGGACGTAACCAACTCTGTAATTGAAGGCATGAATAGCCATTATACTCAGAAAAAAGATACAACTGAGAAAAAGTAATTAACTCCTTAATGTTAGGAAGGAAAAGCTCGGTTTATGACCGGGCTTTTTTTGTTAGTATTTATTTTGGTAATTTTACTCGATATAAAACCATTTAATCTATGAATGTAACAACGTTTTTAAAGCATAATTTCAGACACTTTAATGCCGCGGCCCTAATCGATGCAGCGGAAGGATACAAAACACACCTAGATCAAAACGGCAAAATGATGGTTACCCTAGCGGGAGCTATGTCTACTGCAGAACTTGGTATTTCGTTGGCCGAAATGATCCGTCAAGATAAAGTTCAGATCATCACTTGCACAGGTGCCAATCTGGAGGAAGATGTATTCAATTTAGTTGCACATGATTATTACGAGCGAATTCCTAATTACAGAGAACTTACCCCAGATCAGGAGCAGGAATTATTGAGTCGCCATATGAATAGGGTGACCGATACTTGTATCCCTGAAATGGAGGCTATGAGAAGGATCGAAAACGTGATTCTTGAGGAATGGGAAAAAGCGGATAATGCTGGAGAAGCCTATTTTCCGCATGAGTTTTTCTATAAAATTTTGCTTTCCGGAAAGCTGGATGAATCCTTTCAAATTGATCCCAAAGACAGCTGGTTACTAGAAGCAGCAAAGAAAAATCTTCCTATCATAGTACCAGGTTGGGAAGATAGCACGTTGGGTAATATGTACGCAGGACATTGTATATCTGGGGACATCAAGAACGTACACACCGTTAAAAGTGGGATTCAGTACATGATGTTCTTAGCAGATTGGTACACTGAAAACGCGACGGAGGATAGCAAAGTTGGATTCTTCCAAATCGGAGGAGGTATTGCTGGAGACTTCCCGATCTGTGTGGTACCAATGTTGCACCAGGATTTGCAACGCGACAATGTGCCTTTGTGGGGTTACTTTTGTCAGATTTCTGATTCGACTACTTCCTATGGTTCCTACTCTGGCGCTGTGCCAAATGAGAAAATCACTTGGGGAAAACTTGGGCTCGACACCCCGAAATATATCATCGAATCAGACGCCACAATTGTTGCTCCATTGGTATTTGCGATCGTACTAGGACAATAAAAACAAAGCATGATTCAAATAAAGAAATCTTTTCAAAAAGCAGGCATTTTATCAATGCTTGCTTTTTCTGCTTTGGGCAGCGCCCAGGCACAGCAGATAAATCTTAACAATGTCAACACGGAGTATGACGAACAACACCCCGTATTGGCCTCCAATGGAGATTTATATTTTTCTGTGGGATTCCATCCAAAAAATAAAGGGGGGGAAAAAGACGCAGGTGATATTTGGATGAGCCGACCTGGGGCATCTGGAGAATATTTCTCGCCTACGCAGGTTCTTGCCCTTTCAACAAAAGGAAATGACGTATTAGTCGGGTTCCCTTCCAACGATGAGGCCTTGGTTTATCATGACGGGAAGGAGAAGCTAAAAGGGATCCATCGATACTATAAAGGCAACGAAGGCTGGCAGTATGGGGAAATGGTTAAAATTTTAGGTTTCCGGACCAATTCTGATCATTTCAGTGCCCGCTTACACGCTAATGGTAAAATTATGGTCATGACCTTAGAGTCTTTTAGCTCCTACGGAAATGAGGATATCTATGTGAGTTTCTTTGAAAACGAAAAATGGAGTACTCCTCAAAACCTAGGTCCTCAAATCAATACCTTCAGGCAGGAAATGACCCCATCTTTATCCGAGGATACCAAAACACTTTATTTCTCTTCTAACGGCCATGGGGGTGAAGGTGGAAGGAATGTCTTCTACTCCACCCGATTGGATGAATCATGGGAAAATTGGACTACCCCGGCCCCCATTGGGGAAATCAACACCTCAGGGGTGGAGCTTGGGTATATATTGGCAAACTCCTCTGATAATCTGGCCATTTACACTTCCACGCAAAACAGTGAAGGTTTTGGTGATTTGATGATTGCTGATGTTATGCAAAAGCAAATGGCTGAAGCTGTTGTTGAAGAAGTTCCTGTAGTAGTTACCAAAGCTCCGGCAGAGGAGGTGCCAACTTCTGTAATTCCAACAAAAGTCCCCTTACCCGAAACACCGAGGAAAGTGGAAAAGGTCGCCGTAGAGGAAGTAAAGGCACGAACGGTCACCAATACCGCTCCACGATCTACAGGACCAAAAACCTTGTCGATAAATGTTTTGGACATTCAGACTTTGAAAGAAGTTGATTACCAAATTAGAGTAGTTAAGGCCGGTGAAGAGATCGTGCTTAGCAAGAAGGAAATTGATGAAATGGAAGGGGAGGAGAAGCTGACCATTTTTGCCAAAGGGTATTTTCCGCAAACATACACCAAAGAGAATCTGATCGAACTCAGAGATCCTGTATTATTGACCCCGGCAGCCAAAGGTAATAGCATTGTGCTGGAAAACATCCTCTTCAAGCGCGGAACAGCTGATTTGACGGACGTGAGTTCGTTGGAGAATGTAAGGAAGTTAGCTTCCTTTATGAAGGAAAATCCTGAGCTTAAAGTACGCATCGAAGGCCATACCGATAACCTCGGCGATCCTCAACTCAACAAGGAGCTTTCCATGAGCCGTGCAAGCATGATTCGAAATTTATTGATAGATGCGGGAGTAAAATTTGAGCGCATCCGAGTATCTGGCTGGGGTGGTACCAAGCCTATCTCCGAAAACCAAACGGAAGAAGGTCGGAACAAAAATAGAAGGGTTGAAATGGTCATATTGGACTGAATTTGTCTATATAAAAAAAACCGCAGAGGCGCTGAGAGTACAGAGATTAATAATTTTTCTCCGAACTCTGCGCCTCTGCGGTTTTCTATTTCAGCGATGTATTTTTTCCTTCATACTTCGTATTTCTAACTTCGTACTTAGTAACCAATTGCCGTATCCATCCCCCTCGGATCAGCCCCGCCTTCAAGTTTACGGTCTTCTCTCACCAAGATAGCGTCGACTCTGCCAATAGGCCCTCTTTCCTCGAATTTATGGCCTTTGGCCTCCATCTTAGCCTTGAGTTCCTCATCCAGTTTTCCTCTTTCAAAATAAATATGATCAGGCTGCCATTGGCTGTGGAATCTTCGGGCACTGACTGCTTGCTGCATGCCCATGTCAAACTCGGTTACGTTTACAATGGTCTGGAATACAGAGGTAGGAATGGTAGAGCCTCCCGGTGTGCCTACTACCATAAACAATTCGTTATTTTTCTCCATGATCACCGGCGTCATGGAGCTCAGCATCCTTTTGCCTGGTTCGATCTTGTTGGCTTCACCCCCAAGCACTCCAAACATATTGGGAAAACCTGGTTTGATGGAGAAATCATCCATCTCATTGTTTAAGAGAAATCCTGCCCCATCCACGACTACATAAGACCCCATGGAGCCATTGATAGTAGTAGTGGCCGATACTGCATTACCATTCTTATCAACAATGGAAAAATGGGTGGTTTCCTCGGATTCCTGAAGGATTTCTCCTTCTAGGATCTCACTAGATGGAGTGGCTAATTCCGGATCGTAGTTTTGGAAACGTTGGGCCAAATACTCTTCGGATACTAAGGTTTTGACTGGTACCGGATAATAATCCGCATCGGCCATATAAGCAGCTCTGTCAGCATAAGTTCTCCTTTCAAGCTCGGTCTTCAAATGGAAGTATTCCGCAAAGTTATCTGGATTGGGATTCACCTCAAACTTTTCCAACAAGCCCAACATCTGCAGAATTATTATTCCTCCACTGCTAGGTGGTCCCATAGTGATGAGTTTGTAGTCTTTGAAGTTGCCAATCAATGGGTCTCTCCATACACTTTCATATTGGTCCAAGTCTTCTTGAGTAAATACTCCCCCACCTCTCTCCATTTCTTCTAATATTGCATTTGCCACCGGACCCTTGTAAAACCCCTCCCGACCATTATCTCGGATGTAAGTCAACGTCTGGGCCAACTGGGCCTGAACTAAGGTGTCTCCTTCTTGCCATTCTCTTCCAGTGAACTGTAGCGGATCTACTGTTGAAAACTCCTTGAATGTTGGAGAAGCCCTTATAAATTTCTTGGCTTCCCTTTCGGTCAAAACAAACCCTTTTGCCAAATCTATAGAAGGCTGCACCAGGTCTGCCCAAGGGAGGGAACCATGTTTTTCGTATGCCTTGACCATTCCGTCCACAGAGCCAGGAATGCCAGAGGCTAAATGCCCTCTTTGACTTTTTTTAGCTTGGGCCTCACCGTCTTCATCCAAAAACATATCCCTGGAAGATTTAATTGGTGATTTTTCTCTGAAATCCAGTGTTTCATAATTCCTTTCCGAATCCCTGATCACAAAGAATCCCCCGCCGCCAATATTGCCAGCCTCGGGAAAAACTACAGCTAACGCAAACTGAACGGCAATAGCGGCATCTACTGCATTTCCGCCGTTTTTAAGAATCTCAACGCCAACCTCCGAAGCCAAAGGGTGTGCTGATACTACCATAGCGCTGTCTGCCAGCACCCCAACTTCTGCAGATCCCTCTATCCCACGTTCACCAGGCTTGGTGCCAGGTTGATTGCAGGAGAAAAGAATTAATAGAAGGGCCGCCATTGCTGGCAGCCCTTTAATGTTTAAGTTTTTAATCATTTCAATAAATTGTCATTAAAGAGTTTCAAGATTCTCTTGTATTCATCTGTCCAGCTGCTTGGTTCCACAAAACCGTGGTCTTCCACAGGGTATACAGCCATTTCCCAATTGTCTTTCTCCAGCTCAATTAATCGTTGAGCCAATCTTACTACGTCTTGAAAATGAACGTTGACATCCACAATACCGTGTGCGATAAGCAAGTGTCCTTGTAAGCCTTCGGCAAAATAAATGGGTGAAGATCTTCTATAGGCAATAGGGTCATTAATTGGCTCATTCAGAATGTTGGAAGTATAGCCATGGTTATAGTGCGCCCAATCGGTGACAGATCTCAACGCCGCCCCAGCATGGAAATACTCAGGCTCATTGAACAAGGCCATCAAGGTAATGAAACCGCCATAGCTGCCACCATAAATGCCCATTCTTTCTGGGTCTACACCATGCTGATCTGCTAAAAACTTGGCCCCATCTACATGATCAGAAAGGTCTTTTCCTCCCATATGTCGATATATGCTCGTTCTCCAATCTCTGCCATACCCAGCACTACCACGGTAATCAATATCCAAAACGGTATAACCCAAATCCGTCAGCAGATTATGAAACATGTACTCTCTGAAGTAATTGGACCACCATTTATGCACGTTTTGTAGGTAACCTGCACCGTGCACAAAGATCACCCCCGCACCGTTGCTTTTATCTACTTCGGGCTTGTAAAGCCTTGCCCATACCATCTCTCCATCTTCAGCTTGGAATTGAACCAATTCAGGTTCTCTCCATTCATACGATTTGAACTCCTCCGATTGACCTTCGGTCACTTGTTGCGCTTCTTCCTCACCTAAAGGCTGAAGATATAATTCCCATGGCTTGTTGCTGTAAGAGTGCAAAATGGCCATGTGCTTTTCATCTGGAGAAAGGGAAACATCATTGTTGCCTTCCATATGAGTGAGTTTTTCCATTTCTCCTCCCATTACCGGCATCTTATAAAAATGTCTTTCTCCGGGATGTACTTCAGAAGTGGTCAGGTACCAATGTTTTTGGTCATTGGAAAGCTTAGGGTTAAACACCTCGTATTCACCTTGGGTCAGGGCTTTTTTCTGTCCCGTATTAATGTCTAATAGGTATAAGTGTGAATACCCTGATGCTTCAGATTGAAAGTAAACATGCTGATTGTCGGGTAACCATCCGAAGGTCCCTCCACCAAAAGCATACCCTATTCCAGGTCCTGCAATCCAAGCCTCATCCCGCTGCCGGTCCAATGTGCTGATCTTGCTCTCCTGTAGGTCTAGTTTGGCTATCCACCTGTCTTTATTGTCCTGGGACCTGATGCTCAATACCGCATGCTCGCTGTCCTCTGAAAAGTGAACCTTGGCAGGTATTACTTCCCGGTCCTTCTTTTCCCATTCCTTATCCGGATAGTCTGATGTATAATCAGGGAGATCTTGAATGCCTTCAAGAGTACTCATATCAGTTATGATTACAGTATCACGCTCAAGATCATATACGGCCAACTGCATCTTTGAGGCATCTTGGCCTACTTTTGGTCTTGCTGGCAAGTTTACAGTGTAGCCAGTCGCATCGGCATAATCGGGTACATCTGTTCCCTCTGGGCTGATTCGCTCCACCAAGGTGAAGGTCACATATTTTAAATCTGGGGATAAGGAAAGACTACTAACCCCTTTGTTATCGGCATAAAAAGTAAACTTCTCTTTATCGGTAGTTTGCTTTTTGTATTCATCAGATTTTTCTTTCTTTTCCTCACGCTCTTTGATCACCTGTAATAGTTCCAGGTTGTCTTCTTTCAGCCACTTGTCTTTCTCCGACTTATCCCCGTTTTTCTCTTTTGGCCTGGAGCCGGAATTGATGTTGGTGATTTTTTTTAATTTACCGCTGGATGCTTCTACGGTATAGAGGTTTTGTCCTGATTCAAAAGCAATATGCTCCCCAACAAACATCGGGTTGCTGATACGATTACCAAGGTCGACTAAGGTTTGGCTTTCATTTTTGGCTATATCATGGAGCATAAGTGATCCGTCCTTTACATATAGCTTTTTACTCCTGTCCCTATTAAAAACTCCTCCATTAGGGTGAAGGGATTTTTTTTCACTCAGACTTACCTTTTCGATTTGGGTGGGGGTGGAGACCTGAATTTTATAAAGGGAGTCTGCTGGATCACCCTCTTTGTTGTATTCGAAATAGACGGTTTCACCTTGTTGGTCCCACTGCACTTTGGAGGGGAAGGTGCCCATCCATTTGGGGTCCTGCATGATTTTAGGAACCGATAGGTCACTGGTTTGGGCCGAGGCATACTGCATACTTAGGGCAGCAAACAGGCCCAAAAAGAATTGTTTTCTCATGGGTTTCGATTTTTTGGGCAAAATAATAGTCCAATTTGTAGTAAAATTGGACTATTTGCAATAATTCTTTTGTGAGTGGTATGTGGTTGTGGTGGTTAGTCAAATTCCTCATTGAGGAAAAAGTGTAACTCATCATCTACTGTTTGAAGGGTGTTTGTAAGCTGCTCTCGGTGCTGGGGATAGATTTTTTCGGGGTCGGATTCTATTTCTTCCAGCATTTTTCTTACCTGGAGGGCACCAATATAACTCATGGTGGATTTGCCTTTGTGGCATCTTACCTTGATTGTAGACCAATCTTTTTCGTCATAAAGCTTAGGCAGCTCCATCAGATCTTTGAGGTTGGTGCTCAAAATGACTTCAACCATCTGCTGAGCCATTTCATCGTCCTCGCCGAAATAGTGAAAAATTGTGCCCTTATGAATAATTGTATACATATAATCCGTCACGATGTTTCCGAAAAAGTTGTTAAATTAAAAAATGCATTATAAAGATAATAAAATGTATTTTAAAATTTGTTAAACTTCTTGGATATTTTTTAATAATTATTTAAACTTTCCTTAATTGCTGGATGGCACTTCCATGCGGCAACTTTTCAAGCCACCTGCATTTTTGGAACCAAATACAAGGAACTAAGTAGCAAGTATTTCAGCATCAATCGCTATTTTTTTCCTTTTAGTCACTCGTACTTCGTACTTAACCTCACTTCATCATTCTTTTTTGCCTTTGTACCTCGTACTTTGTGTTTTGTACTTTTTCTCTCCTTCTTTTTAATTAAATTTGAACCTCCAATAGCCTTTGTCCATTATATGAAGGAAGTTTAAATGAACAAGAACAAAAAACTATTCATCATCATCGGAGTCATTTTCCTCATTATCATGCTTCTTATCGGGATTGACATCTCTACTAGGACGACTTTTCCCGGATCGAAGGGGAATCTGAAAGAACGAATGGCACCAAGTGATACTCTCGAAACCCATGGGGAAAAACAAAATCGACATCAGTAAAATCGACCTTGACGAACTCAAGGAGAAGACCACCGATAAACCGGGTACACTAGACCATGCCCATCATACTGGCAGCGCTGTGATCAAGCCCGAAGATAAAGGCAAGATCACCGGACGAGCTCTTTCTGCTATGGAAACCCAGACGGATATGCAAATGGCCCAGATCTATCAACAGATGCAACTTCTGGCTGACCAGGCCAAAGCCTTGCAGGCCCGAAAGGAGATTTCGCATAGAATATATCAAGCTTCCATGTCTTTCGAACCTTTAATTAACCATCATTATTTTTTATACGAAAAACAAAATGATGGTGATTTTCTGAGTTTGGTTGCTCCCGAGGAATGGGGCAGAAAAAATAATGCCACATTTCTGGCTGAAGTAAAACTACTCGCAGACCATACCTGGCAAATCATCAGGAAAGGTCCCAAATCCTAAGTATAGTGCACAATATCAAAATCAACTATCTCATTCAGACCCTTCAGGATCAGGATGTGGAGGTCTATCCTCAATTCGATTTTCACGTTTCTCCTTCCATTTTGGACGAAAAGGGTAAAACTTTACTCAAAGAAATTTATTCGGAACTTGGGGGCAACAATGGACTCATCATTTTGCCAAGAATAAGAGCGGATTTTAAGATAGGTAATACATTATTTTTTTACGACAATGAAAACCACTTCAATCGCTACAGGCTGAAGACCCTCAAAACGGAGCTTTATGAGCTTTTTGCCTTTAATTGGAAAGATTCTTATCTACGGCTTTGCAGAACTTACGAGAAGGACTGCCTGCAATCTGGTATGCAGGATAGAATATGGAATGGCCCTCCCGTGGCCAAGACGCACTTTGGAAAAGCCGAGCTCCCCGGTGAACTGACGGGTAACGGTTCTTGCGGCTGGAAACTTAACGCTTACAATGATGCACAGATTGACCTTTTCAGCAGACTTTATGGATATAGATTAGTGCGAATTGCCAAATATGAAAACATAATGCTTGGGGGTGGACTCAAGGCTGTTGACCAGTTAATTCACTCACCTGACCCACAAGTCAAAACGGGGTTGTGCAAATGGATTCAAAGAAAAGCTGAGCTTTAGAATAACCCGTTGATCTCCCTGTCGATTTTTCCGACAATACTGGAGAAATCTTCAGGGTGGGCCACAAAATCTAAATGGTTGACATCAACTACGAGCAAGTTGCCTTTGTCATAGTTTCCTATCCACGCTTCGTAATGAGAGTTCAGGTTTTTCAAATAGTCAATCCTGATTGCGTTTTCATAATCTCTTCCTCTTTTTTCAATCTGACCAACCAGTTTAGGAATATCTGCTTTTAGATAAATCAATAGGTCAGGTGCCTTCACGTAATCGATCATGCTATGAAAAAGGTTGAGATAATTGTGGTAATCCCGCTCAGATATCAGCTTAGATTTGTACAAGTTAGCCGCAAAAATATAGGCATCCTCATAGATAGTCCTATCTTGAATGATCGAAATATTGCTTTCCCTGATTTTCTGGATTTGCTTAAAGCGGCTGTTTAAAAAATACACTTGAAGATGGAAAGACCACCGTTGCATGTCTTCATAAAAATCAGCCAAATAGGGATTGTTTTCTACCGCCTCAAACTCGGCCTTCCAACCATAATGTTTGGACAATTTTTCTGTGAGAGTAGTTTTTCCACTACCAATGTTTCCGGATACGGCGATATGCATGGGATGTCTTTTCAAGTAGTATAAGGGTTTGCAAAAATATAAAAAAATAACAGCCAAATGGGCAAAAAAGAGCCCGAACCAGAACGGAACGGGCTATCTTTTTGAAGATAAGTTAGTTACTTTTTAAACCTCTCTGACACTACAAGATCCTTACTTCCCTTCGTGTATTTATAAAAGCCTTCACCAGATTTGGCACCCATGTAGCCAGCCTCCACCATATTGATCAACAATGGGCAAGGGGCATATTTTGGATTTCCAAAACCATCGTGCAACACTCTCAATATAGAAAGACATACATCCAGACCGATGAAGTCAGCCAGCTGCAAAGGACCCATAGGGTGGGCCATTCCTAGTTTCATTACGGTGTCAATTTCTTCGATGCCAGCCACACCTTCGTACAGCGTGTAGATAGCTTCATTGATCATAGGCATGAGGATCCTGTTTGCTACAAAGCCAGGGTAATCGTTTACTTCAACCGGAGACTTGCTTAGGTTACGGGAAAGCTCCATGATACGATCTGTGATTTCATCTGAAGTGGCATAACCTCTGATTACTTCAACCAACTTCATCACCGGCACGGGGTTCATGAAGTGCATACCAATCACTTTGTCCGGTCTGCTGGTCACCGCTCCGATTTTGGTGATCGAGATTGAAGAAGTGTTCGTAGCCAAAATGGTTTTTTCTGGACAGATGGAATCCAATTCCCTAAAAATGTCCAGCTTTATTCTCACATTTTCAGTTGCAGCTTCCACTACCAAGTCGGCATCTGCCACTCCATCGTTGAGATTGGTGAAAGTCTTGATGTTGGCCAAAGCCTGGCTTTTCTCATCCTCTGAGATAAGTTCTTTGCTTACTTGACGGTCAAGGTTTTTGCTGATAGTACCGATGGCACGCTCCAGTGCGTCCTGACTTAGGTCTATCAGGGACACCTGATAACCTTTTTGGGCAAAAACGTGGGCGATACCATTGCCCATGGTGCCTGATCCGATCACAGAAATATGCTTCATAAAATTTGATATTTGAGTTTATGGTTAAAAAAGACCCAATCGGGCCGATTTGTTTTGACTTTTTGCAAGGCCTAAAATACAGGGATATTTGGCGTTTTCCAATTTGATAACAATATTTCAAAATATTGTTTGGTTATTCACTAGCACTTGTCAAACGAAAAAAATCGGATTATTCCATTCCTTTGGGATTAATGCGTAATTTTGTGGATTCAAAAACCCCATTACCAATTATGAAAGAACTTGGACAGATCAGCAGCTTATTGATTAACCGTTTTACGCCCAATGGAGCTTATTTGGCTTTGAGAGATGGAGGGGAAGTTTTGCTTCCAAAATCCTATCTGAAGGGCGAAGAAAAGGAAGGGGAGGAATTAGAGGTGTTTGTCTATACCGACAGTGAAGATCGTCCAGTAGCCGTAACCAATAGGCCAGTAGCAATTGTGGACGAGTTTGCTGTTATGGAAGCCAAGGAGATCACCAAATTTGGTGCTTTCATGGATTGGGGCTTGCAGAAAGATCTTTTTGTTCCCAAATCAGAGATGGGCAAAGATATGGAAGAGGGTGGAAAATACCTCGTCATGGTTTGTGTGGATCATCGAACCAACAGACTTATAGGAGTCTCCAAATATGAAGACTTTATATTATCTGATACTCAAGGATATGAAGCAGGCCAACAAGTAGAGGGGTTGGTATTTGAAGAAACGGAACTTGGATACAAAGTGCTAATTGAATCCAAATTTGAAGGCCTTCTTTATAAAAATGAAATCTTCCGCGATCTTTCCATTGGTGACAGAATCAGTCCTTTTGTAAAAAAGGTGCGCGAGGATGGTAAGATTGACCTTATGCTGGAAGCTCCCACCAGAGAAAAATATGAAAAAGGGGCCGAAAAAATTCTCGAGATTCTAAAAGTCCGCAAATCTTTGCCCCTTCATGATAAGTCATCCCCCGAAGAGATTCAAAAAACATTGGGAATGAGTAAAAAGCATTTTAAACAATCCATAGGTCAGCTTTACAAAGATAAAAAAATCACTATTGAGCCAGACGGCATCCACCTTTCTTAATTAAGTTTGAGGATATCGTTGGGTTTTAGGCAAAGCACGGCCTTTTCTCGCTTTATGGCAATAGGTGCCTTAATCAGATGAGGGTATCTCACCAATATCTGCAACCAGCTCTCATCGTCCCAAGTCTTGCCTGCTATATGGGTTTGATAATCAGGATGAGCACGGTTAAGTAAGTCTTTGGCCCTTAAATCTAGTTTGTCAAGAATGGTGCGCCAGCCAGTCGTAGTGATTTTTTCCTTCTCAATATTTATTTCGTTGACATATCGGGATACGGAGCGCGCATAAGCCCTGGCTTTCTTGTCGATGGAATGCTCAGGGGTGTAATAGAAGAAGAGTTCGTTAGGATGCATTTTCATAATGTATGGCTTTAAGTGTCATTGAAAATAAGATAAAGTTGCTTCAAATCCAAATAAAAGAGGGTTTATTATTTATTGTTTAAAATTAAAGATTAATAAATATTTAGGTTTTGATTGAAGGTTTTGAAAATGCCAGTAAAAGCGAATATTCTGCCAATAAGAAATTGAAGGATCGCTTGCGCAAGATTAAATCCAAGGAACTGGATCAGATGTTCCATAGAGAGCACGAAAATTCCTTTCGGGAAATAGACTGCTTGGAATGTGCTAATTGCTGCAAAACCACTAGCCCTATTTTTATCTCCACTGATATCGAAAGAATCAGCAAAACACTGAAAATGAAAACAGGGGAGTTTATCGATACCTACCTCAGGCTTGACGAAGAAGGAGATTATGTGCTTCAGAAAAGTCCCTGTTCCTTTCTTTTGGACGACAACACCTGCCTGATCTATGAAGACCGGCCCAAAGCATGCAGGGAGTACCCCCATACCAATAGGAAAAATATTTCAGGCATCCTTGGACTCACCTTGCGCAACACCTTGGTATGTCCTGCAGTTTTACGTATTTTTCAAGTCTTTTCAAGGGATTTTAGGAAGTAAATCATTCTCTTTACTAACTTAGGGCGTTAAACCTATTAAAATCAGATATGAATCATCAAGAAGAGCATTTTTTGGGGGTAGATGTTGGCGGCACCCATTTGAAGATTGGGTTGGTAAGCCGGCAAGGCAAAATTGTCTCCTTTTTCAAAGAGGATACCAGACCTTATAGAGAGCACCCCGATGGGTTCAACCTATGTTTTCTAAAAGTAATCGGCAAATACTTGGAAATGTATCCAGAAGTCAGAAATGTCGGAATTGGCCTGCCCGGCCTAGTAAACAAAGAAAGGACAACCACCTTAGAGATACCTGCCATCCCAGCACTCAATGGTTTTGATCTCAGAGGATCTCTTCAAAAACTTTATAAAGACATTAATTTTTACCTGGAAAATGACGCTGCAGCGGCTGCTTTTGGGGAACTCAAATTCGGAAAATCCCAAACCTCCCCTAATTTTCTTTTTATCACAATGGGCACCGGCATAGGTAGCGCCTTGATCTTAAATGGAGAAATTTTCAAAGGCGCACGTGGCAATGCTATGGAAATGGGTCACATGCTTTCCCGAGGGAACGAGGGCTTGGAAAAATTGATAGGCCGAAATGGAATTCTGCGTATCATGGAGCGTATGATCGAAGCGTATCCAGAGAAAGCTGCAGGGCTCCTGGATAAGGAATTGGGTACTCACTTATTAGTAGATACCGCCAAGGAAGGAAACCCTGTTTCCCTTATGGTATTTGAGGAAGTAGGACGCATCTTGGGAGAGGCGATTGTTTCCACCGTAAGAATCCTTGATGTAAATGAGATTTATTTTGGTGGAGGCATCTCCGCTGGATTGGAGTTTATGATGCCTTCTTTGGAAAAAACGGTTAGGCAGTACTTGACCAAATATTACCTTTCAGACTTAAAGATGGAAAAGGCAACATTGGAAAACAACGCAGGCACTCTCGGTGCGGCTGCGCTGTGCTTTATGGATTAAGCGTGGTGACTGTCACTTCACTGACCTTATTTATGGCATTCATCCGGAAAAGAACCTTCAGTGGTTCTTTTCCTGTTTCCGCCCCTTCACAATTGGATGAAGGCTCAAGAAAATAGAAAAAGAAGCTTTGGCTTTTGTCCACCAGTTCCACGCGATCAGGCCTTCCAAACGTCTTAATGAGCTCTTGATTGTTTTTGCCCAAAAAAGAATTCTTGATACTTTTTATTTCATCCACATAAGCTAATCTTAATCCTAAACACCCGTTTCGATCCTTTTTCCACTCCTCTGTGTCAATGGATCCCGTTTCTAATGGGCTGGAACAAGAGACAATAGCTAACAATAACAATAGGGAAAGAAAGATTTGGGAGATTTTGGTCATAATGATTTGGATTTCTGGCCACAAAAGTAAGCAAAAATATATTTAATAGGGTATTATACTTTGGATCAGGGAATTAATTTGGGCAGATACACCTTATAGGCAAGGTGATCCCAATCCAAGACCGTTTCTATTCCCATAAAAATTCTATATTAGCGGCTTAATTATACTCAGATTATGTACAGAAGATTTGCCAAAGCCTTTCATTTCCTTTCCATTCTGCTCTTTATCATCCTTTTCATGTATATCTACGCGGCACTCCCAGAAAATGTCGCCTATCAGGTCGACGCTTCAGGTATGCCACTCAAGTCTATTGCAAGGGATACATTCTTTTATTTTGGGATAGCAGCCTTTATTATCCTCAACCTCATAATTGTTTTTGCAGGGAAAATGGTAGAAAAACAAGCCACTCCTAATCTTCGGAAACTATTTCCCACAGGTGATCCCTTCAGTGACAAAATGCTGGGTTGGATCTACTCATTTGCCGGAGTTCTCAATGTTTCCTTAGTGATCATAGCCTTTTTCGTCCACCGTATCAACAACCAATATGAGATACAAACGGAAGAGTTCAATCCATTCTTTTACATGATTCCTGTGTTCATGGTAGTTTGGATTATCCTGCTTTTTGTTATTTTAGGCAAAAAGTTGAACCAAGTAAGGTCCTGATTAAATTAACATTCATCTGAATCAAGCATATTTATGGCGTCAAACGTTCAATATACAGAAGACAGCATCAAATCCCTGGATTGGAGGGAGCACATCCGCCTCAGACCCGGTATGTATATCGGTAAGCTCGGAGACGGTAGCGCCCAGGATGACGGGATTTACGTTTTGGTAAAGGAAATCCTCGACAACAGTATCGATGAACACATGATGGGCCACGGCCGCACCATCGATATTAAGATCAGTGAACATAAAGTGGAAGTTAGGGATTACGGGCGTGGTATTCCTTTAGGAAAAGTCATCGACTGCGTATCCAAAATAAACACAGGTGGTAAATACGATTCAGGAGCCTTCCAGAAATCGGTAGGTCTAAACGGTGTCGGTACCAAGGCTGTCAACGCCCTATCGGAATATTTTCGGGTGCAATCTTATCGTGATGGTGAAACAAAAGTAGCCGAATTTGAAAAAGGGATACTTAAGGATGATAAGGCAGTGGTGAAAAGCTCCGACAGAAATGGAACCAAAATCACTTTTTCCCCAGATAGTACGGTTTTCAAAAACTATCATTTTATCCCGGAATACCTTGAAAACCAAATTTGGAACTACGCTTTTCTAAATGCAGGTCTTACCATTAACTACAACGGTAAGAAGTTCTATTCTGAAAAAGGCCTTCATGATCTTTTGGATAGAAAAGTCGACGAGGAAAGCCGCAGATATCCGATCATCCATCTTAAAGCAACCGATATTGAGATGGCCATGACACATAGCAACCAATATGGGGAGGAATACTATTCCTTTGTCAATGGTCAATTTACAACTCAAGGAGGTACGCACTTGACAGCTTTTAGAGAGGCTATTGTTAAGGCCGTCCGAGAGTTTTACAAAAAAGATTATGATGCCTCTGATATCAGGCAAAGTATTGTGGCATCCATTGCGGTGAGGGTTCAGGAGCCAGTCTTCGAATCCCAAACCAAGACCAAGCTAGGTTCTCAAAGCATTGGGCCTGATGGACCTACTTTGAGGACATTTGTCAATGACTTCATCAAAACGGAGCTCGATAATTACCTGCACAAAAATCCCGATGCGGCCAATGCCTTGTTGAAAAGGATACTGCAGTCTGAGCGCGAGCGTAAGGAGATCTCTGGCATTAAGAAACTTGCCAACGAAAGAGCAAAGAAAGCCAATCTGCATAACAAAAAACTTAGAGATTGTCGCGTGCATTATGATGATCCTAAGGCAAGTGATGAGAAGAAGAATGAAACCATGCTTTTCCTCACCGAGGGTGATTCTGCATCAGGTTCCATCACCAAATCGCGGAACGTGCAGACACAAGCGGTTTTTTCTCTCAGAGGTAAGCCATTGAACTGTTTTGGAATGACCAAAAAAGTGGTGTACGAGAATGAAGAATTCAACCTTCTGCAGCACGCACTTAATATTGAGGACGGCATAGAAAACCTTCGCTATAGAAAGATCGTGATCGCCACCGATGCCGATGTGGATGGCATGCACATCAGACTTTTGATCATGACATACTTCCTCCAGTTTTTCCCTGACTTAGTGAAAAATGGTCACCTTTACATTTTGGAAACCCCTCTTTTTAGGGTGAGAAATAAGAAAGAAACCATCTATTGCTATTCAGACGAAGAAAGGCAAAGGGCGATTATGAAATTGGGAAACAAGCCTGAAATCACCCGTTTTAAGGGATTGGGTGAGATTTCTCCGAATGAGTTTGGAGCTTTTATAGGTGAGGATATCCGTCTTGAGCCAATCATTTTAGGCAAGGACACGAAGATAGCCGACCTTTTGACTTTCTATATGGGCAAAAACACCCCAAACCGCCAAAATTTCATCATAGACAACCTGAAAATTGAAAAGGATATCGTCAAAGAGGAGGAAGAAGCCAGAAGGAAAGCCAAAGAAGAGCAGGCAGTAGCATAGCTTTTCATTTTTCACAACATTGAGTATCGCGAAATATTTGTTTTAAATGAGTGATTTAGAAAATAACGGACCTTTGGACAACGACGAGGAATTGCATGAGTCGATTCCCGTGACAGGCATGTACAAGGACTGGTTCCTTGATTATGCATCCTATGTGATCTTGGAAAGGGCAGTGCCGGCTATAGAAGACGGCTTGAAGCCTGTACAGCGTAGGATCATGCATGCCATGAAGGAAATGGATGATGGCCGTTTCAACAAGGTGGCCAATATCATCGGACAGACCATGCAGTATCACCCCCACGGAGATGCTTCGATCAGTGATGCCATAGTTAACCTTGGACAAAAGGATCTTTTGATAGAAACCCAAGGAAATTGGGGCGACATCCGAACTGGTGATGGGGCGGCTGCAGCTAGGTATATCGAGGCTAGACTTTCTAAGTTTGCCTTGGATGTGGTATTTAACCCTCAGACTACCGAATGGCAACTTTCCTATGATGGGAGAAAGAAGGAACCAGTGGCTTTACCGGTCAAGTTTCCTCTGCTTTTGGCCCAAGGTGTGGAGGGTATCGCTGTAGGTCTTTCAACTAAAATTCTCCCGCACAATTTCATCGAACTTATTGAAGGGTCGATCGAAGTTTTAAAAGGAGGCCGACCAACCCTTCTACCTGATTTCCCTACAGGGGGATTGGGTGATTTTTCGGAATACAATGAAGGTATCAGAGGCGGTAAAATAAAGGTTCGTGCAAGGATTGAGGAAGAGGATAATAAAACCCTTTTAATCAAAGAAATACCGTACGGCACTACAACTAATTCTTTGATCGAATCCATTATCAAAGCAAACGATAAAGGCAAGATCAAAATCAAGAAAGTGACTGACAATACGGCTGCGGACGTGGAAATCCAAATACAGTTGGCTCCTGGCCAGTCTCCGGATATGACCATTGATGCATTGTATGCCTTCACTGACTGTGAGGTTTCCATTTCTCCAAATGCCTGTGTGATCATTGAGGACAAACCTGTTTTTCTCACCGTAAACGATATTCTCTCCTACAACACCAAGCAGACAAAGGACCTCCTAAAAAGGGAACTTGAGATCCGCAAGGCTGAATTGATGGAGAAATTGCTGTTTTCCTCTTTGGAGAAAATCTTCATCGAAAACAGAATTTACCGTGATATTGAGGAATGTGAGACATGGGACGCGGTGATCGAAACCATCGATAGGGGACTAGATCCTTTCAAGCCGGAGTTCTATAGAGAAATCACGACCGAAGATATTGTCAAGCTAACGGAGATCAAGATCAAGAGGATTTCCAAGTTTGATGCCTTCAAGGCTGACGAATTGATGCGCAAATTGGAAGAGGAGTTGAAAGAGGTGGAATACAACCTCAACCACCTCACCCAATATGCAATCAAATACTACAAAGATCTACTTTCAAAATACGGCAAGGGAAGGCAAAGAAAGACTGAAATCCGGGCTTTCGAAAACATCCAAGCCACCGTGGTAGCGGCAAACAATGCCAAACTTTATGTCAATAGAGCTGATGGTTTTATCGGCTATGGTTTGAAGAAGGATGAATTTGTGTGCGACTGCTCTGATTTGGACGATATCATAGTTTTCAAACGTGACGGTACGGCCCAGGTGACCAGAATCCAAGACAAGGTCTTCGTAGGAAAGGACATTATCCATGTAAGCGTGTTCCGTAAAGGGGACGAGCGCATGGTTTACAATCTGATCTACCTTGACGGGGGCTCCGGAAGAGCCATGGTCAAGAGATTTCAGGTGCTCAGTGTGACCCGAGACCGAGAGTATGTGCTTACCAAGGGTACTAAAGGCTCCAAGGTCATGTATTTTACGGCCAACCCTAATGGAGAGGCTGAGATCGTGACAGTATACCTTACCCAAGGCAGCAAGGCCCGTGTGAAGGTGTTTGACTTTGACTTCTCAACCATTGAAATCAAAGGTAGGGGAGCCGGAGGAAACATTCTGACTAGGTACCCCGTGCGAAAAATCCAACTTAAGATGGAGGGTGTTTCTACATTGGGAGGACTGGATATTTATTACGATGAACATATTGGAAGATTAAATACCGACGGCAGAGGCCGCTTGGTGGACAATTTCCTTGGAGATGATAAGATACTTGCTGTCTATAGAAATGGGGAGTATGAACTGACTTCATTTGAGGTTACCAATAGATACGAACCGAAAGAGCTGTTGCTATTGGAAAAGTTTGATTCCAAAAAGGTCATTTCCGCCATCTACTTTGACGGTACCTCCAAGACCCATTTCGTGAAGCGCTTCATGGTGGAGACCTCTACGATCAACAAAAAGTTTAACTTCATAACCGATCATCGCAATAGCAGATTAGAGGTGGTCAGCACCGAGGAGCAGCCTCAAGTGAAGGTCAAGTTGCAAAAAGGAAAGGAAACCGAGGAAGTAATCTACGATGTGGACATGCTGATAGACGTAAAAGGCTGGAAAGCCATCGGAAACAAGCTGACTTCTCATACGGTGAAAGACCTATCACTTTTGGCCCCTGTGAAGCCCAAAAAAGAAGAAAACCCCCAGGAACTTAAGGTCGGAGACAGCATTGACCTGAGCGTGGATGAAGAGGATGACGACGAGGATCAATTGGACCTTTTTTAGGTTTAATGGTTGAAGAGATTAAGAGATTAAGTTTTAAAAAAGCCGTGTGAAGATGTTTACACGGCTTTTTTCTATTCAAGGACTGGGCTCCCTGGTTGTTCCAAGGCAACCACTACATTCAACTTTAATCCATTAACCCAGGCCGCAGGCCGATTAAACCTTTAAACAATTTTACATTTAACCATAACTTGGTCATATTTGTAAGATAATAGCGCACCTGTTTGTAAAGGTGCCATGTTTTACACTGTATATTTCAAAAATGTCTGAACAACAAATCAACATTACCCTGCCCGACGGCTCTGTCAGGCAGTATGAAAAAGGAATCACCGGCCACCAAGTCGCCCTTAGTATCAGCGAAGGTTTGGCCCGAAACGTTCTTGCCGCCAAAGTAAACGGTGAGGTATGGGACGCTACCCGTCCGATCATCCAAAATGCCGAGGTACAACTTTTGACATGGAATGACAGGGAGGGAAAAGGTACCTTCTGGCACAGTTCCGCCCACCTATTGGCTGAAGCTCTGGAAGCCCTTTACCCAGGCGTGAAGTTTGGGATCGGCCCAAACATTGAAACAGGCTTTTACTATGATGTTGATTTTGGTGACAGGACCTTCGACGGAGCCGAGCTGGAAAAGATCGAGAAGAAAATGATCGAGCTTGCAAAGCAGAAGAATGATTATTCCCGCAAAGAAATCAGCAAATCAGAAGCGGTAGCCTATTACGAACAAAAAGGCGACGAATATAAACTGGATCTCCTCGAAGGACTTGAGGATGGTACCATCACATTCTACGAGCAGGGTAACTTTACCGACCTCTGCCGTGGACCTCATATCCCAAACACGGGTTTCATCAAGGCCGTCAAACTGCTCAATGTAGCCGGCGCTTACTGGAGAGGGGATGAGAAGAATAAAATGCTTACCCGTATCTACGGAGTGACTTTTCCAAAGGCAAAGGAACTGCAGGAATATCTTGTATTGCTGGAAGAAGCCAAAAAGCGTGACCACCGTAAACTAGGCCGTGAGTTGGAGCTGTTTACCTTCTCCGAAAAAGTGGGTCAAGGCCTTCCGTTATGGTTGCCAAAAGGGACATTGCTGCGGGAGCGTTTGGTTAATTTCATGAAGAAAGCTCAGGATAAGTCTGGCTACCAGCAGGTAGTGACCCCACATATCGGCCATAAGGCACTTTACGAGACCTCTGGGCATTATGCTAAATATGGAAAGGATTCCTTCCAACCCATTGCCACACCGCATGAGGGAGAGGAGTTCTTGCTCAAGCCGATGAACTGTCCTCACCACTGTGAGATTTATAAACACAAACCTAGGTCTTATAAGGATCTTCCGATACGCTATGCAGAGTTTGGGACGGTTTACAGATACGAGCAGAGTGGGGAGCTCCATGGCCTGACAAGGGTACGTGGCTTTACCCAGGATGACGCGCATATTTTCTGCCGTCCCGATCAGGTTAAAGAGGAGTTTATCAAGGTTATTGATTTGGTGTTGTATGTTTTCAAAGCCTTAGGTTTTGAAAGTTACACCGCTCAGATATCCCTTAGAGATCCGGAGGACAAAGAAAAATACATAGGAGAAGACGCCTTATGGGACAAGGCAGAATCCGATATTATTCAGGCAGCTAAAGAAAAAGGTTTAGACACTGTGACCGAGCTTGGTGAAGCCGCATTTTATGGACCCAAACTTGATTTCATGGTCAAGGATGCCTTGGGCAGAAGCTGGCAGCTGGGAACTATACAGGTTGATTATAACTTACCAAATAGGTTTGAGCTCGAATATGTGGGCTCTGACAACCAGCGTCACAGACCGGTAATGATCCATAGAGCACCATTTGGTTCCTTGGAGCGTTTTGTTGCCGTGCTTATCGAGCACTGTGCGGGTAACTTTCCACTTTGGCTTTCCCCTGAACAGATCAACATTCTTCCGATTTCGGAAAAATTTGCCGACTATGCCGAGCAGATCAAGCAGCAGCTAGAGGATGCCGATATCAGCGGCAACTTGGATAACAGGGACGAAAAGATCGGTCGAAAGATCCGTGATTCCGAGATGAAGAAAGTGCCTTTCATGATTATTGTAGGCGAAAAAGAGCAGGCAGAAGGCAAACTTTCTGTGCGTAAGCATGGAGAGGGAGACTTGGGAAGCTTCACCGTGGAGGAATTCGTGGCCTATTTCAAGAACATTATCGCAGAGAGCTTGAATTGAGCAGGATGACAGATGACAGATGTCGGATGTCGGATGAAAGGGAAAGCACGTGTATTCCACTACATCGGGCATCGGGCATCCGACATCCCACATCTTTAAATAAATTAAGGAATTAATTCTTTGATTTTTATAAAATAAAAATTATTGCGATATTTGCAGTCAAATTCATTAAACAACCATAACTATTTTGAGAGGAAGAAAACCGTTTAAACCGAGACAAGAAGAACCATATAAGGTAAATTCCAAGATCAGGGCCCGTGAGGTCAGGGTAGTGGGGGATTTTGTAGAAGGCGGCAATGCCGTGATGGCTACAGACGCAGCTGTGAAGCTGGCCCAGGAAAATGACCTTGATCTTGTTGAGATTTCTCCCAGCGCCAGCCCGCCAGTATGTAAGGTGATTGACTATGCAAAGTTTAAGTACGAGCAGAAGAAAAAGCAAAAGGAGATAAAAGCCAACGCAGCCAAGACTGTAGTCAAAGAGATCAGGTTTGGTCCCAACACGGACGACCACGATTTTGACTTTAAGCTTAAGCACGCGATTAACTTCCTAAAAGAAGGCGCCAAGGTGAAGGCCTATGTGCACTTTGTAGGTAGAACGATTGTGTTTAAGGAAAGAGGCGAGATGCTTTTATTGAAATTTGCACAGGCACTGGAAGAATACGGTCAGGTGGAGCAGCTTCCAAAGATGGAAGGTAAGCGTATGAACATCTTCGTTTCTCCCAAAGCAGGTAACAAGAAATAATTTCAACTAAATAAATACAGCAAAAATGCCTAAAGTAAAAACCAAATCAAGTGCAAAGAAGCGGTTCAAATTGTCAGGAACCGGCAAAATCAGAAGAAAGCATGCTTACAAAAGCCACATTCTGACTAAGAAGACGACCAAGCAGAAGAGAAATCTTACCAAAATGGGTAACGTCCACGAGTCAGACGAAGGAAGAGTAAAAGACATGTTGAGAATCTGATCAGATTCTTAATTCTGACAACAAATTAAATTAAGGTTATTATTCACCAGATGCTTGGTTTAAAGACCTGAGGGGTTAAATCCGAATGGCACCAAGAGTCAAAAATTAAAAATTATGCCTAGATCAGTCAACGCGGTAGCGTCAAGAGCAAGAAGAAAAAAAGTATTAAAAGCTACCAGAGGTTACTTCGGAAGAGGGAGCAACGTTTGGACCGTAGCCAAAAACAAATACGAAAAAGGTTTACAGTACGCTTACAGAGACAGAAAAGCAAAGAAGAGAGAATTCAGAGCTCTATGGATCCAGCGTATCAATGCAGGTGCTAGAGAGCACGGCATATCGTATTCCCAATTGATGGGCATGTTGAAGAAAGCAGAAATCGATCTTAACAGAAAAGTTCTTGCTGACCTTGCCATGAACCACCCAGAGGCATTCAAAGCTGTAGTTGAAAAAGTTAAATAAGCGAGCACTAAGCTTATTTTCCATACGAAAACCGTCTTGCATTAGCAGGGCGGTTTTTTTGGTACTAAGTATTTTTAGGTCAGTGCTGGTTCTTGGCCGTTTTGATGGTTTGCTGTTATTTAGCGCTCTCATTCTCGGGGCCTTCTGCTACGCTGGGCTCAGCAGATCGGTTATTAATTCCCCCTTTGAAGGGGGTAGGGGGATGTAACCAGTGAGGGTCAAGCTGTCCTCCCCCAAGCCGGGCAGGAGTGGCGGTTGACCTATTTCCCCTCGTCCCTCGTCCTTCCTACGACTTGTCATCTGTTCTTTTGATCAGTCCCAGGCCTGAGCTGAAGAAAATAAGCCCTAGAACGAAAAAGACCAGGGTGGTTTTCCAGTCACCCTGTTGCTCATCCAAAAACAATATAGCTCCATATATAAGCCCGGCAATGCCTAAAAGTGTCAACAAGGGTCCAAAAATCCTTTTCTGGTTCATTTGAATATAGTGTCAGTTGAATAAACCTTACAAAGGTCAAAAATAATGCCTTATCGAGGTTTAGATGTTTATTTCCCGATTGCTGCTACGCGGATCTGGAGGGCTGGCAGGCCGCTAAGCTCCTAACTTTCCGCTTACTTTCTCTCTCAGTTTGTTGATCTCGAGCAGCTTTTAGAAGAATCAACAACGCACTACTTCGTGCCGACCAGATTCAACAGGTCAATGGCAAGGAGAAATTGCATTACCTGGTGCCCATCGTCGCTGATGCTGAAGCAGGTTTTGGCGGAAATCTGAATACCTTTGAACTGATGAAAATGATGATAGAAGCAGGGGCTGCAGGGGTTCACTTTGAAGAAGCAAAAAAGTGCGGCCACCTAGGTGGAAAGGTTTTGGTCCCCACCAAAGAGGCCATCAACAAACTGGTGTCTGCTCGCCTGGCTACCGATGTGTGCGGGGTGTCCACACCTTGGTCATTGCCAGAACAGATGCCGATGCGGCCAACCTGATCACTTCGGATATAGATGAAAGGGATCACAGGTTCATCACTGGGCAGAAAACAGGTGAAGGATTTTATTATGTGAAAAATGGGCTGGAACAGGGAATCGACAGGGGGTTGAGCTACGCGCCTATGCGGACCTACTATGGATGGAAACCTCCAATCCTGACCTTGGTCAAGCCAGGGAATTTGCCCAGGCCATCCATGAAAAGTATCCCGGCAAAATGCTGGCCTACAATTGCTCCCCATCTTTCAACTGGGCCTCCCGCCTGAGCAGAGAAGAGATGCTGACCTTCAGGGAAAAGCTTGCCGAGATGGGCTATAAATTTCAATTCATCACTTTGGCAGGATTCCACGCTTTAAATACCAGCATATTTGAGCTGTCAAGGGCTTATAAAGACCGGGGAATGGCCGGCTATTCTGAGCTTCAAGAAAAGGAGTTTGCCTTACAGGCCGACGGATTCAAAGCCGTCAAGCACCAGGCATTCGTAGGTACGGGCTATTTCGACGCGGTCCAAGAGGTAGTCTGCGGAGGCCAGTCCTCCACCGTCGCCCTGAAAGGAAGCACCGAGGAAGAGCAATTCCATTGAATAAAAGTAGTTTATAGGTTTAACATTCCGGAGGGCATAATTAATTATTTACCCTGCGGAAATAAGACGACCCCCTCATCCCTAATTCCTCATTTTCAATTTCTTTGTGCCCTTTTTTTCCATCGTGCTCTTGGTGACCCCATTTTACTTTGTGCGACTTCTTCTTTTAACTTATTCGACTTAGTGACCATTTTCTTTTCGGCCAAACCTTTTCCCTAAAACTCACAATACATCTCCTCCTGCCCAATCGGCGCTCCCTCAGGGATATCCAGAGCCTTCACCGGATCCAATTCCTCTGGCTGGGTAAGAAAGTGGTGGATCTTGCTCGCCAAATAATTATCATGAGCAGTCAACGCATAAGACTTTCCGCTTGACTTTCTTTTAGAAATCTGCCTAGACTTATAATCACCCTGATACAAATCCTCCAACTTTTTCCGGGTGATAGCCCGCACAGTAGGGGAGGCCTCCGCATTTTTGGCCAGGGAGATCAGCTGCTCAACAAAAGTCCTCGAATTGACCATGTTGATCTCCTCCTGCCAATCGGATAGACCGGTCACGAAAAACTGCTCGGTAAACTTATCAACCACCTCCTCAAAAGAAGGAAGCGTTTTGTCCTTCAGTTGTTGTTGGTGAAGCCTGTTAGCACGGGCAGGGTGAAAGACAAGACCAAGAGTCATTTTCGATACATTCTCTGCCGGGGCGATAGGGTCAAAATTCAGGGCATTTCTAGACGAAAAGGTCTCCTTGCTTCTGCCATAACCCATAGGTCTAGGCGGTATCAATTCCACAACCGACTCCGGCAAAACCAAATGCTCCGGTGAAAGTGTCGTCATAATAGCCTGTAAAGCCTCGCGTTGGAGCTCTCCATCCACATGTTTTTGTGAAGACTGGTTGTCCCCTTTGACCTGGTAGCTATAATCCACCCCTCCAAGCAGTTTGGAAGTGGCTTCCACCTGGTAGCGGTGCATCAGGTACAAAGGCACCAAAACCTCCTCCAAGGTCGCCACAGGACGGCCATCTTGCAGGGCATTCATGCCGAATTCCTTCAGTTTTCTTTCTCGTATAGCCAAAAGTCTTTCTAGTTCCGTCGCTGCGTTACCTTCATTGTCCCACAGGTGGGCTCTCGGATGGCTACCTCCTGGGTGTCTGGCGTCCACGTCAGAGATAAATTCCAATCCCTCTTCCACCGCGTCAGAAAGTATTTGATTCAAAGCTTTTTCCTCATCTTCATCTTCAGCAAACTGTGCATAACCATAAGTAATGGCCACTTTGTCCCAATTGCCAATAGCTTGGTCATAGGCATTGCCTAGATCGATATTGCCATCTTCATCCATCTGGATTTGAGGGTAGGGGTAGTCCATGACCGAACTCATATTTGGGGAAGCTGCATAATTGTGAGAAAGCCCCAGGGTATGTCCTATTTCATGGGCAGAAAGCTGTCGCAACCTGTCTAGGGACATTTTTATCATGGCGCTGTCATATTCAGCACCTTCACCAAAAGGCTGCACTAACCCCTGAGCGATCAGGTAATCCTGTCGCACACGCAAACTACCCAAAGTTACGTGCCCTTTAAGGATTTCACCTGTCCTCGGGTCCCGAACAGACGCACCGTAGGACCAGCCCCGCGTGGAGCGGTGAACCCACTGTATCATGTTGTATCGCACATCCATCGGGTCGGCATCCTCTGGGAGGAGTTCCACCCGAAATGCATCTTTGAACCCAGCCGCTTCAAATGCATCCTTCCACCAGTCTCCCCCTTCAATCAAAGCGCTTCTCACCGGTTCTGGTGTGCCTCTGTCCAAATAGTAAATGATAGGTTCTACCGGTTCGGAAACTTCCTGCTCAGGATTTTTCTTCTCTAGGCGGTGTCTGGCTATAAAACGCTTTTCTATAGGTTCATGGATTGGTGTGGCAAAATCCATGTAACTGATGCTGAAGTAACCTGCTCTCGGATCAAATTTCCTTGGTTTATAACCATTATCCGGCAGTTCAATGAAAGAATGTCTTTGTCTCACAGTAACCGCTTCAGGAGAAGGAGTCACTGAACGAATATGCCTACCCTTTGGCGTACCTGTAACTGTTATAAAGGTTTCCACTTCCGTGTTTTTCGGAAAGTTTTTGGTATTGGCAAAGTTTAGGGCACTCCTTGAAGCCTCAAGTTTATAGGTGCCTTGGTTTTGGTTGCCAAGTTTTTCGGCAATCTGATGGGCATCCTGCAGGAAAAAAGAAGTGGCATCCACGGTGTATTTCCCGTCAGAATTTTCTTTGATTTCAAATCCCCAGAGCACCGATTCCGCAAAGGCATCCTCTACAGATTTTCTTTCATCCACATTGTCACTTTCCGCGCGGAAGTTAAGATTCTTGTGAACCAGCATAATCTTGTTACCAGCCTTTCGAAACTCCACCACTCGTGTGTTCCCCAACTGCCCCCTGTCCATGCCCAGGTCGTTGGATCCGATCCCGGCAGGGAGGGAGTTAACGTATAGGAATTCTTTATTCAAGTCCGAGATTACCAAGTGGATCTTCCCCTTGTCCTCATCAGTTTGGAGTGGGATTAACCCTGAAAGGTCCTTTTGGGATAAAGAAAGATGGTTAATGGCAAAAATGGCCAAGCTTAAAAGTATCAGTTTTTTCATGTAAGAGATTTTTTAACTCCCAAAAGTTAACAATTCCTCAAATAAATTTCCTGCCGGTTATGGAAAAGTGCGGAATCGACGTTGTTCCAAGGCTGTGCCTTGGAACCCTAAAAATTGAGGCTTTGCCTCTACAAGTTTAAGCCAAGTCCCTGATTCAAGAAAAAAGTAAAAAGCCACCAAGTCGCACAAACCCCCAATTAAATCGTCTCTCTTAAGCCTTTAATCTTTTAAACCTTTAAACTAAATTCACCCTTTGTGCCCTTCGTGACCCTATATTTACTTGGTGCGACTTCCTTTGAACTTCCTCGACTTTGTGCCCTTTTTCCTTTACATCCCTCATTTTCACTCCCCATGCCATTTAGCCATATGATCAGCATGGGTTTGCAAGTATGCACCATCCTTATAGTATTTATCATAAAAGTCGGTATCCAAATGATGCGCCTGTACAAAACAAGGCATCATCACAGTGCTTCGGATTCCAGGAAATTTTCCATACTTATCATAAATGTACTGGGCAATCTCAGTCATACAATCAATAAATTCTTCACTATAGGACTCCACAGACTTTTTAATGTCCATACTTTCGCGCCAAGGTCCTTGAGCTTTGGATGTATAGGTCCCCTTCGAACCAAACTTCTTTTCCGTAAATGAAACCACCGCCGCATGCATATCCTTGTAAAATGGTGGGCAATGAGCCTCGTAGACACCTTCCAATCCCAAGGGGTTGGGGGTGACCCAATTGTCATTTTCAGTAAACCTGAACCCCAATCCTTCAGTGCCTTTACTAGCATGGGCTCCCATTACGCTCATATCATCTATTCCGGCAAAAAAGAGCCCTCCAAGACCCATAGCCTGCAGCATAAGTACCATGTTATGGCCTTTGCAAGCTAAAGCCATACTAACACCTTCAGATACGATAGTCTGTAATTCGGATAGGGGAAACTTTTTTTCTACATCCAACAGCCCCGAATTTATAAAAGACTGTAGGTTGCCGGCAGGCTTGCCAGTCTCATGATCTACCACCATGACCCCATGTCGGATCATTAAAGCCAAGATGCCAAGGCACTCTTCAGCAGCGTCGGCCACCGGCATAAATATCGTCGATCCAGGCTTATTGGCCCACCACAGGTTTGGGGGAAGGATATGGGGAGGGGAGGAGGGTAAGTCCAGCCGACCTTCTTTTATACGGATAGTATTTTCACGACACACAGAAATAATACGGTCCAGGTCATTTTCCTCACCTTTCAACTCCTGCATGGCCTGAGGTTCTACATCTCTTGTTCTGGTGCAATAACAGCCTTTATCATCAGTATAAAACATCGCCGGAATGCCCAACCCAGCTGCGGTAGGCCCTGTTCGCCCGGTTAACCTTAGGCAAAACTCTGCATGGGAATCAGGTGTTTGGGGACCATACGGAATCCCGAAATGCCAGCCGGAAACTCCCGTTCCTGCAGCTAATAGCAGCATTTGTTCGGTTTCTGATAGGGGGATTGGCTCTTTATCAGAGCGGTAAGCCATTGGGCCTGATGGGATTTCCATGCCCAACCCAAACCTGCGGGCCCGTCTGCCAAAAAGGGCGTTCATAAATGGATGTTGCAATAAATCGGAGTAGGCTTTGGAAGAGGACATGGCTGAGGTCGTTTTGGTGAAAGAGCTGTTGCTCTGAAAACCCAAATGGTCGTCAGGAATGTAATCCATTAGGAACTGCCCACCTATAAAGGGAACGGCAGTGGATATCTTCAAAAACTGCCTTCTTTTAATTCTGTAACACTTCTTTTCATTTTCCCTATCCATAGCAAGCAGCTTTTGATAGACCCAAAATCTAGAAACAAGTCATTTCCCTACTCCCATAAACCATTTGTTTTGGTATTGCTAATTTACTCAATTTTAATGGGTTAACATTGGTTTTGACAAAGTTTTGGGCGGTTATACCAAGTCTCCGACTTGTGCATCCATGATATTGAATCTCTAACTCAAGAAGAAATAAATGGATCATCCACCACATCGGACAGGCGAAGTCGCAATTCCAAAATTAAACCTTTAATCCTTTTATCCTTTAAACTAAATTCCCCCTTTGTGACTCTAATTTTTACTTGGTGCTACTTTTTTTTTAACTTCCTCGACTTCGTGACCCTTTTCATTTCCTCCCCGCTTTACGCGTCCGTTTTTCCATCACTTGAATCCTTACCCTAAACTGAGCCTGCAATTCCTCAATAAATAACATCGGGTTTTCATATGTAACCAGCACCTGATATAAATAACTTTCTTTTAACCCTGCCAACTGTTCCTCCAAGGACCATTTTCTTTTGATGAGATATTCCCTATCCTGAATCGGCATTTTGGATTTAATCTCGGCTTCCAAAACTGGCTGACCATTTAAGATGGCCTGATAGAAGTCCACCAATTCATCTAAGTCACCGTTTTGGTATATTCGGTTCAATTCCTTAGTGATGGCAGTGGCCCGCGCAATGGCCTGATCTTCCCCGGTATGGCTTATTTTGTCCGGGTGGAATTGCACCATGGCCTCCTTGTAGATCTTTCTGAGTTGAGGGTTTACTTCTCGTTTGATATCAGTAGGAGTGGAGTCCGCAATGGTCAATCCTGTTGGTTCCTGATAGTTTTTACCTCTTTTCTTTTGCTCAAGGCGTTTTGCTTTTTTCTGCCTTTTTAAGTCCTTATAAATCTCCTTCAGCTCATTGATCCTCGTAATTTCAGGGTCAAGACGTATGTGGATCAACCTGGTAAACTCTTGAACATCCTTTTGAATTCTGTTCAATTCAACTTCTATAGCTGTGATTTCATCCTGTAAAAGGCTGTGGTCATCAGGTAGGGGGAAATGCTGTCGCTCGGGAGGCTTGACCATGGATTTATTGGTTTCAGAGGTGCACTATTTTTGCAAGGCTCGAAATTACCATATTTTGACCACAGGCTTCAATGGCCAACTGATTAATTACTCCCAAGAAGGGATTTATTCGTAACTTGCGGGCCAAATCAGTCCTCCTACTGGTCAACCAAATTTCTAACTCAAACTTACACCCTAATTTTCATGATTACAGCGATTCTTAGTTTCTTGGTGATGCTGAACCCTTTTGCCCTTTTCTTATACTTAAAACCGGTGATGAGTGATCTTTCTGATCGAGATTTCCGGACAGTTTTTTGGAAAGCTACCCTGATTTCTTTCATAATCTTTCTGGTGTTTTTGGTGTTTGGGGATGTGGTTTTTCAGAAGGTCTTCCGTATTAACTTTGAATCCTTCAGGATTTTTGGTGGAGTGGTGCTTTTTTCCTTTGCCTATATGTTTATCGTTCAAGGCAAAAAGGCCTTTATCCAGATTAAGGGAGACCTGCATGATTTAGCCTCAGAGATAGCACTGCCATTTATGGTGGGTGCCGGCACCATTTCCCTTACCGTTTTACTTTCCGTGGATGAGGAATTATGGATGGGAGCCATCATTTTATTCATTGCCGTTTTGGTAAACTTCCTCATGGTAATGGGTTTAAAGCAAATCCGGAATAAGATCCCTTCCAAAAGATTTCAAAAGGCTTTTGACAAAAACATGGAGCTTCTACTAAGAGTCAACGGGTTTTTCCTTGGCGCTATCGGAATTGACATGATCATTACCGGGATAAGTAATCTGATAAGGAACTGGGGATAAATTTTGATGCCTTAATAACTTTTTTTGGGACTAAATCCGGTGATGCCAAGTCTCCGACTTGCGCGTCACTGAGTTTTGGAGTCTCTGACTTGATTAGCTAAGTTTGAAAAAAGCGCCCATACTGATGGTACTAATTGATACCATTTGGCCCCATCTCGTGCATATTTTTCCGAGAAAAGGTTTATTAGACCCATTTTAGACACTCTAAATTATGGGGTTTTTGCCACTTATCTTTCCAGTTTGTCGATATCTAACTCAACTAGAGTGTTTTATGGGTTAATGGCAGAGGGTTTGTTTAATTTACTTATCATGGGTAAGAAGGTTAAATTCTTCTTACACTTCGTACAACGAGTATATTTCTAACCAAAAAGCATTTGATCATGGCAGAAATTAGAGTTGAGAAAAAAAGTCCCATGTGGCCCTGGATATTAATCGCACTTTTGGTCCTGGGAGTAATCATTTATTTCCTGTTTTTTCATGATGCCAACGGGGCAAGGGAAGATCCGGGGGATGCACCTGTGGTAACCGAAATGACAGGTGGCGACAATGACCGCAGAGATGGAGAAGCAATCGAAAATCAGACAGTAGTCTCCTATGTCAGCTATGTAAGGGAGCGGGATGCTCAGATGGGTTTGGACCACGAATTTACCAATGAGGCATTTAAGAGACTGGTAGATGCTACGGAAGCTATGGCCGATGAGGTGGATCACGACATCGATAGAGATTTGGATATGGCCCGGGAGCATGCTCAGCATATCACGGAGGACCCATTTGAAACTACCCATGCCAATCGTATCAGGATGGCTGCCGATAAATTAGCCGATGCCCTGCAAAACCTACAACAGGCGGAGTTTCCTAATCTATCCAACCAGGCCCAATCTGTAAAACAGGCCGCCAGTGAGATAGATCCTGCGGAATTAACCCTGGATCAGCGAGATGCGGTGAAGTCTTATTTTGATGAAGCAGCAGATCTTCTTGAACAAATGAACAATTAATAGCTAGACTTTGGAAATTATGGCAGACGACAAAAAGAATTTATTTTATTTGGATGATTTATCAGATTATAAAGTAGCCTCAGATTACAGCGATGTAAGAGGTTGGGAGGTTATTGATCCACAAAAGCGAACCATCGGCAAGGTGGAGGGGCTCTTGGTAAATAAAGAAGCAGAAAAGGTCGTGTACCTGGATGTGGAAGTGGATCAAGCCCTCATAGATGAAGGCTTTAAAGGCGATGAGATTTCCAACCAAGAAGGTGCTCATGGCTTTATCAACAAAGACGGGGAGAGGCATCTGATTATCCCCATTGGTATTGTAGCAATTGATGAAGATAACAAGAAGGTGCTTTCCCATGAAGTGGGGTATGATACCTTCGTGAAAACCAAGCGCTATACCAAAGGGAAAAATATAGATCGCCAATATGAAGTGCAGGTATACGAAACCTACTTGCCGGCAGAGACATCCGAAGGTTCATCAACGGAAAGTAAGGATACTGAAAATTTCTATAAACGAAAAGGTTTTCAAAATCGACCAAAGTAAAACCTACTTATCTAATCCAAAGCCTCCAGATGGGGGCTTTTCTTTTAAATGCCAATTTTGCCAAGTTTCTCACCTTTTCATTCCTTACGTCTCCAATTCTACCATCTATTTTCTTCCTCAATTTAAAAATGTAACTTTATTCATGGGGAGCCAATCGGTTAGCTGCCAATAATTTGAGGACATAATCACCTTTGATATGAAAACCGTATCTATTCTACTTTTACATCACGTAAACTTGGGCAGTATGGAAAATGCCCGTAACGGTTTGATGGAAGCCAATACTTATCTCAGCATGAATGGTCAGCCGGACGGTTTTAAGATCCAGCTTGTGGGGATAGAACCTGAAATTGAACTTCAAAAGGGACTTTATCGCATCAAAGCCGACAGGACTATTGATCAAGTCAAAAAAACAGACCTAATTATTATTCCCCCCGTTCAAGATGACATCCCGGAATCATTATCGGCAAACAAGGAATTTTTTCCCTGGATCAGGCAGAGATTTGATGAGGGGGCCGAAGTTATGTCTCTGTGCTTAGGCGCCTTTATCCTTGGCGGTACCGGTCTGCTTAATGGAAGGAAATGTGTGACCCATTGGAAAGCAGCGGCACAGTTTCAAAAACTTTTTCCACAGGTTAAACTCATGCCGGACAAACTTTTGACTGATGACAATGGAATCTATACAGGGGGAGGAGCTTTCTCCTCTGCCAACCTAATATTATATGCCATCGAAAAATTTATTAATAGGGAAGCGGCAATTTACTGCTCAAAAATCTTTCAAATAGATATGGGTAGGACTTCCCAATCAGAGTTCATTATTTTTTCGGGGCAAAAAGACCACCATGACGAATCCATTATAAGCATTCAAACTTATGTGGAGAGCAACTTTCGTGATAAAATAAATATAGAGAATCTCAGCACGAAATTCAACATCGGAAGAAGGACGATGGAGCGAAGGTTTAAACAAGCCACCGGCAATACTATGATAGAGTACCTACAACGTACCAGGGTAGAGCAAGCTAAAAGGGAACTTGAAAAATCCCGCAAGACAATTAATGAAGTCATGTATGATGTGGGCTATTCTGATGCGAAAACCTTCCGGGATGTGTTTCGGAAATATGCTGGGCTTTCCCCCATTGATTACCGCAACAAATATGGACTTATGGAGCAAAGTTATATTGGCAAGGATGATTCCCAATTGGCCATCCTTAATTCTTAATTTGAACAAAAAAGCATAGGTTCAAATTGTCGGAATTGGCCTCAATTATGTCGTTTTACCGTACCAACTTTTTATCTACAATAAAGTAAATTTGTATTGATCGCTTTTCAACAAGATGCAATACTATGAATCCTGAGGTTCAAATTTTTAATAATGCCCTTGAAGAGGAAGACAAAGCCATTGCAGATACGCTTGCAGTGGAAATTGATAAAGCGATTCCTCAGGCAGAAAATAAGATTTGGCATGCCCACCCGGTGTGGTTTCTAAACGGGAACCCAGTGGTAGGGTACTCCAAACTTAAAGGATGTATTAGATTGCTTTTTTGGAGCGGACAGTCCTTTGATGAGCCGTCACTCCAAAAGGAAGGTAAATTTAAGGCAGCTGAAAAACGCTATGTTTCTCACCAAGATATTCAGGTTGAAGAGCTACGCAGGTGGTTGGAAAAAGCACCTAACATCCAATGGGATTATAAGAATTTAATCAAGAGAAAAGGCAAACTTGAAAGATTGGTTTGAAGACCTCAGACCGCAATTCTAATTTATAGAAACAACCTTTTTAAAACACTTAACCATGGAAAAACTAGCATTGATAAGCATATCGGTAGAGGTAAACGCTCCCTTGAGCCAGGTTTGGAGATCTTGGACCTCCCCACAGCATATTGTCAACTGGAATTATGCCTCCGATACTTGGCATTGCCCTAATGCGGTACTGGATCTAACACCCGGAGGGAAGTTTAATTACCGTATGGCCGCCAAGGATGAAAGTGATGGCTTTGATTTCAAGGGGACATTCGATGAGGTTATAGAAAACGAACGAATTGCGTTCACCTTGGATGATGGCAGAAAAGTTATTGTTAGCTTCCAACAAAAAGATGATTATGTCTTGGTTCAGGAGGACTTTGAGGCTGAGCAAACCCACTCTCTTGAACTCCAAAAAAACGGTTGGCAAGCTATTTTGGAAAATTTCAAATCATACACGGAACAACTAAGTAAAATGGTACGGATGGAATTTGAAATGGACATCAATGCCCCCGTCGAAAGGGTATATGATACGATGCTTTCCCCCGACACGTATCGAGAATGGACCACTGCCTTTTTTCCCGGATCCTTTTACAGAGGAAAGTGGGAAGAAGGAGAAAAGATTTATTTCATCGGACCAAGTCAAGATGGATGTGAAAGCGGAATGGTAGCGAGGGTAGAAAAAGCAGTCCCTAATAAAATAGCAAGCGTAAAACATATGGGCTTATTGGATAAAGGCAAGGAAATCACCGACGGACCCGAGGTCATGGGCTGGAAGGGAGCCTTGGAGGAGTATAGGTTTGAGGAAATAGCGGGTGGAACAAAGTTGCAAGTTTCAGCCGATACCAATTTGGAACACCGGGAATATTTTGCTGAAACCTGGCCTAAAGCTTTGGAGCTTTTAAAATCAATTTGTGAAACCAATAAATAAAAGATCATGGCAGCAGTAAGCACATACCTGAATTTTGCACGGGAGACCGAACAGGCTTTTAATTTTTACAGGGATGTTTTCGGAACTGATTTTATTGAGGGCATCTACCGGTTTGGCTACATGCCACCCTCAGAAGATGCACCACCTTTGGCTGAGGAGGACAAAAACCTGATCATGAACATCACGCTGCCCATAGTGGGCGGGCACCTACTGATGGGTACTGACGCTCCAGAGTCCATGGGTTTTAAGGTCAATAGTGGCAACAATGTACATATCAGCCTTCATGTCGACAGCAAGGAAGAGGCCCAGAAGTATTTCAATGCCCTGTCAGCCGGAGGGGAGATCTCCATGGAACTCCAGGACATGTTCTGGGGCGAGCACTACGGCAGCTGCACCGACAAATTCGGCATCCAATGGATGTTTCACAGTCCAATTGAGAGTAAATAGCTGGTTTAATCATTTGTCTTCCACTTACGCATCAGGTTATGCCAAGTCTCCGACTTGCGCATCCCTGAGTATCGAGTCTCCGACTCGAGGAAGTGAAATTTTATCACCATCTTGGCTTTTCAAGGTCACAAAATAGCTAGGAGCGAAGCTCCCATATCGTTCCCTCTGCGTCCTCAATACCTAATATAGTCCTGAACCTAAATAAATGCCTCAAGAATTTCCTTTCTTCCCTTTGCGTTTCTTCTTTTTTCTTTGCGGTGATCCTTTTTTCTCTGACTCCCCCTTCAAACCTTCACTCTCTTCCAACTTCCTTTCGAAAACAACCACAAAGTAAACAACCCTACCGAAGTTTCAGAGTAAAAGATAGCCCAAAACACGCCCACATGGCCCCAGTCCAGCCAGATGGCCAACCCATAAGCTAGAGGTATCTGGATCAGCCAGAAAAACACAAAGTTGATCTTGGTAGGTGTCACGGTATCTCCCGCGCCATTGAAAGCCTGTGCCGAAACCATCCACCAACCGTAAACAAAGAATGAATAAGAAAGTATTCGAAGCCAAGAGGACCCCACCTGTATGACCTTTGTCTCCGAAGTGAATAGGCCCATCAAAGAATTGGCATAAATGAAATATATGACGGAGACGCACAGTAGGAATATCATGTTGTAGGTACCTGTTTTCCATACCGCCGACTCAGCTCTAGCCGGCTGACCAGCACCTAAATTCTGCCCCACCAAAGTGGCAGCGGCATTTGAAAGCCCCCAAGCAGGCATCATCGTAAACAATAAAATCCTTACTGCAATAGTGGCCCCAGCTACAGATTCACTTCCAAAATCGGCCAGAATCCGCATGATGAAAATCCAAGAACTCATGGAAATCACCATCTGCCCAATTCCCCCAAGTGAAGTCCTCACAATGTTAAGCATCATTTTCCCATGCCAGTAAATATGTCTTCTCAGGACTTTGATGTGTTTTCCACCCTTAAACAATAACCAGAACTGAACCAGTACTCCAACTCCCCGTCCAATAGTGGTGGCTATAGCAGCTCCTTCAATTCCTAATGCAGGCACAGATCCCCATCCGAAAATCAGCAGGGGATCCAGGAGGATATTGATGCCGTTGGCTATCCATAAGATCCGCATAGCTATAGCCGCATCACCAGCACCACGGTAAATGGAATTGATTACGAAAAGCAACATGATTACAGCGTTGCCACCAAGCATCCATTGAGTATACCGGTAGCCATGGTCTGCAGCCCAAGCATCAGCACCCATCAAGATGAGCATTTCTTTGGAATAAAAAATCCCCAAAAGGGCAAAAGGAACGGAAACAAGAATGGCAAGTATGATTGCTTGCACGGCCGACACGGAAGCCTCGTCCTTTTCTTTCTCTCCAGTCCTCCTGGCGATGATAGCGGTCACTGCCATAGCAAGGCCCATGCCTATTGAATATAAGAGGAAAAGATAGGTTTCTGTAAGTCCGACAGTGGCCACCGCAGATGAACCTAGCTTGCCTACAAAATAGATGTCTACCACCGCAAAAGTAGATTCCATTACCAGTTCGAGAATCATGGGGACCGCCAAAAGGAAAATAGCCTTCTTCAGGCCTATACGGGTATAATCCTCATCAGTACCTTTTATAGCGTGCTTGAGCTGAACCCAGATGCTCGGTTGATCAGGAGGTTCCTCCGATGGAATCACATGCTTTTCCATATGGCTTGTTTTTAAAAAAGCAGTGTTAAGTTACATCTTTTTCTCCTTAAACCTTTAACCCACCACAGGTAAGTGTTTTCTAAATAAAAATAATAACAGGCCAATTTCATCCAACATCGAACCCCATTCCCCTGATCAGACACGGGAACCCGTTATACTAAGTCTCTGACTTGCGGATCCTAATTCCTAATTTTTAATTCTATCCCTTGGTGCGACTTCTTTTGGCCTTCGTGCTACTTAGTAACCCATTTTGTTCACTTTGCGGTTGACCTTTTCTAAGTTTTAAGGTTGATTTTTTTCAATTATCAAAGTAATCACTGTACCTCAAAGTAGTATCATTAGCAGATTTTCTAAGCCTTTTGATGTCAAATGGATAACCATAGTTGCTCGATTTATCCATTGGGATGGCTCCGCTTCTTTTGAGTGACCTTATAAAACCGATAATACCCATAGATGGGTTGGTAGAAAAAATAGTAGCTTCCCCATTGCCCCCGCGAAGATTTCGAATGGCATTATCAATACTATTCTGGGTGTGGTGATTCCCAAGCTGGTAGATGTTTTTCACGAATCCCAGGTTATTCGTTAGGTTGCTTTCCAATTGTGTAGGGATATATGGCGTGTTCAAAATTTGTTGCTTCAACTGTTCTTCTGATGGCATGGAATGTAGTATAAATTCCTCAAGTTCTGACTCCGCTAAATTCAATTCCACTTTAGCTGCCATAACTTCTTCCACTACCATTATATGGGTATCATAAGATACATGGGTGAAAGTGATTTTATCGCCAACCTTTACTTCGATTTCAAAGCGACCATCTTTATCTGAAATACCCTGTCTATTGTGGGTAAGAACGTGAACGCCTGCTATAGGCTTACCTGTAGCACCATCCACCACTGTTCCTTTCCAAATAAAACTTTCCTGAGGTAAAAAACTTCCAAGTAGCAAAAAAGCCAAACATACCTGATACATAATGAAAGAGTTACGTGAAATCTATTTGATATATAGTGAAGATCGCCAGAAACTATAAAAGATGCTAAGCCCATTAAGTATCCTTAACCTGCCTTAACATTTATTACATTCACTATGCACCATCCCTCTTCCCTCACCCAACATCCGTCATCCGACACCGGTCATCCGCCATCCCATATCGGTCATCCGTCATCCGTCATCCGACATCCGTCATCAGTCACCAAAACATGATAAGCATTCTTCAGTTTTTTAAAAGTGGCTGGTATAAAAGACAGCATTCTGACAAAATGAATGGAGCTACTAAACTAATCTTGATAAAAAGCCTACATACCCTTATTTGGGTGTTTTACAATGTGGTAATATTTTACTTGTTGTACGCAGTAGTAGTGGATAGTATCGACAAGTGGGTTTGGATATGTATTGGACTCATCGTCTTTGAAGGGGTGGTTTTGGCATTATTTAAGTTAAGATGTCCCTTAACTATAGTAGCAGAGAAATACTCCGATTCTCAAAAAGCAAATTTTGACATTTATCTCCCCAACTGGTTAGCCAAATACAACAAGGAGATATATACCACAATTTTTTTAATTGCAGTATTGATTTTAGTCTATAGAATGTTTGACTAAAGTACCTTTACAATCCAAAACCTATTCCCAAACCCACGGAAATATAGTTGAGATTGGCTTCGAAAGTAGTGGGGCCTGCTGGGAAATCTCGGGAAAGAGATCTGTACCTGACATTGGGCCGTATGAACCATCGCTCAGATATGGGTAGAGAAAGGCCGGCTTCTACTTGCCACCCAAACCCGTGTCCAGTATCTCTGGCAATATCTCCACTACTGGTTTCCATTTCAATATGGTTCCAAAGGCCACCAGCTCGGAAATATAATGCAGACTCCGTGGCTCCAAAGGGAATAAAGTATTGAATACCGTAAGTGTACCCAGTTTCTTCAAAATCTATGTTTGGACCTACAAAAGATTCATCAGAAGGAAACCTGTTCCAACTCCAACCCGCATAGATTCCAAACTGCGACACGAAATTATAAGAAATTACACCTTCAATACCAAATCCTGTATTGAGGGTGGTAACACTATTTAGATCTGTGGTAGGAAAATTAACCCCTGGTCGAATCTCCAAACCCAAATTCCTTTGGCTCCAACCCTCGTGGGAATAGCCCATCACCACAACCAAAAGCACCCCGAACATCCATGCTCGGTTTGCTGAGAATTTTTTTGAAAAGGATTTCATGACACTTAGATTTTTTAATACTTGAATTGATCACTTTCTTTTATTCCAAAAATTCAATTACATCCGCCTGAATGGTCAACATGGGTTGGGTATACACCAGCAAGTTAAGCGATTCAACATCATACCGAAGGTTTACCAAGGCAAGGTTTCTGCCTTCCACATTTCCATGTGCTGCCTCAAAATTGCTCCAAAGGTTATCCATGGCGGTTTTATAGAGCGCTTTGTCTCCACTGACACGGGCCACTCCAAAGACCTGTGCATACATGCCTACACCAAAGGAGGCTCCCAAAATATATCCTGCTCTTGCCTCACCAGCAACTGACCTGGCCACAATTCGATAATTGGCTTCGGATAGCTCCACATTGGTCAGAGAGGAGGACATATGCATGCCTGATGAGGCACAACCTGACAGTAAAATGACTAAGGCAGCCATTGCTAATAATTTCTCAACCGGCTTTTTCATAGCAAAAATAGGGTATGGTTTAACTAAAACATACCTAAAGTTAAATGATTGATTAATAGTAACATAGTGTTTAAAAAATTATTTTTTATTAATTAAATTCTTTTGATTTTTGAAATTTTGAGCCGAACTTTAAGTAACTAATAGGCATTTTTAAATTCCAAGAGAATGGAAATTTTTGGCTGGATATTGCTGCTGATTTTTGGGCTGATTGTAGGGTTGTTGATCTGGATTATTTTTGTGCCAGTGTACCTTAAAATAGACACCCGAAACAACCTTTATTTAATTTCCCAGTCTGGGACTTTCCTCTTCTCTTTTTCTCCTGTGCAAAAGCCTCATTTTAGAGTGGAGGTTTTTGGATTCATGATGCCGGATTCCAAAAAGCCAAAAAAAAAGCCTAGCAGGAAACCAAAAAGAAAACCTTACTTTAAAAAGTCAATCCAGACCTGGATATTTCTCATTAAGGGGATATTGAAAAGTTTTAAAATACAAAAACTTGTTGGTACCGCAGATTTAGACGATGTGGTGCTTCATTCTCAGCTTTTTGCCATTTATCCATTGATCAACCAGGGACCGGTTCAGCTGACCTCTAACCTGAACAACACTTATTATCTAAACCTGCTCATTGAAGGCAGGTTGGATAAAATGCTTTATACTTTTATAATTTTCTTAATCAAAAAATAAAATTATGGAAACGAATTTTAATGTTGTCATTGAAAGGCTTACCGAATTCCTCCATCGTGAAGCCAAAACAGAAACAGTAGTAGGCCAACAATTCATTTTGGGTGAATTCACCTGTGTTCCGGTGGTGAGGGTAGGTATGGGGCTTGGTAGCGGTGGGGGCGAAGGCGACTCCTCCAAAAACGGAAAAGGACAAGGTTTGGGTGCAGGCGTTGGCATGGGCATAGAGCCGATAGGGTTTTTAGTGACCAAAGGATCAGAGATTTCATTTATCTCCACCCATCAGGAAAAAGGTATCTCAAAAATGTTCGATAAAGTCCCAGACCTGATCAAGGCTCTAATGCAAAAAAAAGGTAAGGAATCAGATGAGCCGGATCGTTGATAGCCCTCCCGTCATTGTTAAGGAGGAACATTTCCGTCATAGCGAAGGAGGAACGACCATTCCGTCATTGCGAAGGAGGAACGATTCCCGTCATACTAAGTTAGAGGTCAGAAAAGTGTTGGTAAATTATCAGAATATTATTTGGTTTGCCTAGTAAGCAGGGCGCTGCTACCAGGTAAAAGCAGAAGGATTAAGAACC
>NZ_VMKN01000001.1:2471548-2854431 GCF_007483685.1 Litoribacter populi | reverse complement strand
GGTCATTGCGAAGGAGGAACGATTCCCGTCATACTAAGTTAGAGGTCAGAAAAGTGTTGGTAAATTATCAGAATATTATTTGGTTTGCCTAGTAAGCAGGGCGCTGCTACCAGGTAAAAGCAGAAGGATTAAGAACCGTACCCGTCATTCGTCATTAAAGACTCTTCGCAATGCTGTTCCCTTCTGCTGCTTTTTACCGAAATCAGGACAATTCATTAGGTCAATGAACCTGTTTTAAGTATAGATTGATACGGTAAAAGTCCTCCTGATAGCAACAACCCCATTTGGATCACCGTAAAGTTAACAAGTTTATGCCAAAACCTATACATGTATTTATAGGAGTCGATATCTCAAAGGATAATTTTGATTTTTATTTTAAACCAACTGATGGAAAAGCACTTAAGGGAAAAGTAGTCAACAACGCCGAAGGCTTTCTAGAGTTTTTCTTGAAGTTACCAGAGAATTCTTGGGTGGTTATGGAAGCTTCAGGTCCTTACTATTACCAGCTGGCAAGTTTTCTTTATGACAAAGGAGTGAAGTTGTCCGTCATCAACCCACTGGTTATTAAGAGATTTACCCAGATGCAGCTGAAAAGGACAAAAACCGATAGCGCAGACGCTCACAGCATCGCCACCTATGGAGGTTTGATGGACATTAAACCATGGGAACCATTAAAAGAGTGTTATATGGAGATCAAGCAGTGGTATGTATATAGAAAACAGCTTTTAAAACACCAGCATGCAATCCTGATGAAATTGGAAGCTTTTATAGCCACCGGTTCGGTTAATAAACTCATTAGAAAATCTATGGAGGAGGAGCTTCTAAGGGTGGAAGAAAACATCAAGGATGCTGACAAACAGATGAATATGTTAATAGAAAAGGAAAACGGTGCATTAAAAAAGCAACTGGAGTCCGTACCAGGTATAGGCCCCAAAACAAGTTTACTACTGATAGTAGCTCTAAGGGGATTTGACAGTTTTGAAACCTACAAACAGGTCATATCGTACCTGGGCCTTTCTCCACGAATTTATGAGTCGGGAACTTCTGTGAAGGGAAAAGCAAAGATATGCAAGATGGGCATGGCAGAGGTACGGAAATGTCTCTATATGGCAGCAAGAGCAGCCAAAATACATAATAACACTTGTAAGGACCTTTACCTAAGGCTAAGGGCAAAAGGAAAAGCTCACAGAGTGGCCATGATTGCTGTAGTGAATAAGCTAATCAAGCAGGCATTTGCCATTGCCAAATCAGGTATTGCATATGACAAAAGCTATTCAAACTTCAATGCTGTAGCGAAATAAAATTTGGACTCAAAACTTGACATTTAACACAATTCATTGCGAAGGAGGAACGACTGAAGCAATCTTAACCTCGGCCTAGTCTAAGGCCTAGATTGCTTCGTCCCTGCGAAGGTTAAAATAATGATAGCGGAGCCGGAACTCGCAATGACGCGGTGGGATCATAGCGAAGGCACGCTGTCATCGTCATTGCGAAGGAGGGACGACTGAAGCAATCTATACCCCGTCCTAACAGATTCAGATTGCTTTCCCCGACATGTTCTCTGGAAGTACAGTTGTGTCGGCCTCGCAATGGCGTTTCTTTGCGTTCCTTTTCAAACTTTGCTGTTAGATTTTTCTCGCTCTCTCTGTGCCCTTCTCCAAAAACTCCCTCACTTCATGTAGATTATCAAAACACCTATCCGCTTGGAGAGTATTTCGAATGGCCTCGTGGGTGTTAACTCCAAAAGTCGTCAGTCCGGCGGATTTGGCAGAGGTGGAACCGGTTTGGGAATCTTCCAATGCCAGACAGTCCTCATGCTTCAGCTGGAGCTTTTCCATACACATCTCGTAAGGTTCGGGGTGGGGTTTGGGGTTCTGCACTTCTGTTCGGGATATCAACTCGGAGAAAAAATGTCTTACCCCATTCCGGTCAAGGTGATAATTAGCCACCTCTCTTTTGCTGGAAGTCACCACTGCCATGGTAACCTTTTGATCCTTGAGATAATGAATCAAATCCGTGGCTCCTGGCATCAAAGGAACAGCTTCCTCCTCATGCTGGATTTTGATAAATTCCCTTACTTTATCAAAGAATACCTCTTTCTCATCCTCTACGCCATATTTGCTTTGCAAAAGATGGAAGGTTTGACTATCCGTTTTCCCTGCAAACTCCCTCAGCCAATCCTCACTTTCAAGCTCTCTATTATAAAGTTTCAAAGTGCTCCTATAAGCCTTATAATAGAACCATTCCGAATCTATCAGCGTCCCATCCAAATCAAATAATACTGCTTTCAATTTTTCCATTTCAATTTCTTATAATAGTCAGCCAAAGGTAATCAATTGATGCCTAAGGTCCCGTTATGCCAAGTCCCCGTTATGCCAAGTCTCTGACTTGTGCATCCTGAGTTGGGAGTCTCTGACTCCCGAAGCAATCTCAAGCGCAGTCTTTTCCTACCTTCAACCTGTAAACTACCATTCCCCTCGCCAGGCTCAAGCCTAATTCTTCATCCCTTTGTGCCCTTCCTTTGCCTTTGAGTCCTTTGTGCCCACTTTTTATATTTGGTGCGACTTCTTTTGAACTTTGTGTTACCTTTGTGACCAATTTTGTTTTACCCTCATCCCTTTTAGCCTGCCTTCATCCTTAACCTCTAAAACAAATTTCTCAATTCACACACATCATTATACCCATAAAGGTATAAATCTTTATAAATATATATATTTATACCCAATGAGGTATATTTAATCGAATTTCATTATATTTACACCCGAAAGGGTATAAATATGGAATTAGGTAAATTTGTCAAAGAAAAACGTACTGCCGTAAAGCTGACCCAGCCAGAGTTGGCGCAGAAGGCGGGGGTGGGATTAAGGTTTCTCAGAGATCTAGAACAGGGCAAAGAAACCCTCAAAATGGAAAAAGTTAACCAGGTCCTGGGAATGTTTGGGTATGAACTGGGGCCTGTCCCAAAAACTGGAGAGGATCATGGCCAATAGGATAGCAAAGGTGTACATGCATGATGCATTGGCAGGATGGCTTGTCCAGGATGATACAGGGTATCACTTTACCTATGCCTCTGATTATCTAGCAAGGGAAAATGTGGAACCAATCAGTCTGACCCTTCCTTTACAGTCAGTTCCATTTGATTCACTCACGATGTTCCCTTTTTTTGATGGACTGATACCGGAAGGCTGGCTTTTGGATATTGCCGAGAAAAACTGGAAACTGGATTCCAGGGACCGAATGGGACTGTTGCGGCTCTGTTGTAAGGATACCATAGGTGCCGTGAGTATAGTGCCGGAAAGGGGTGAAGGCTGATGGAGAAGAAATGTCTATACTGCTATTTGCCTCTTGGTGAATATGAAACGGATTTTCATCCAAAATGCAGTAGGAAAATGTTCGGAACAGCTACTGTTCCTGACCTTCCTTATTCAGAAAAGGAGCTTGAGCCGCTTGCCCTTTCAGTAATAGAAAATCAAACGGCTTTGACCGGTGTTCAGCCCAAGCTATCGCTTCATCTGTCTACTGGCAAAGCCAATCCCAAACGTTTTACAATTGTAGGGCTATGGGGTGGTTATATACTCAAACCATCATCAACAAACTATCCCCAGCTTCCCGAAGTGGAGGATCTAACCATGCATTTGGCAGCAATTGCAAAGATCAAGACTGTTCCCCATTCCCTGATCCGGATGAACTCGGGCAACCTTGCCTACATTACGAAAAGGATAGACCGGGCAAAAAAAGGTAAAATCCACATGGAAGATATGTGTCAACTAACCGAAAGGTTGACGGAGGATAAATACAGGGGATCCTATGAGCAGATTGCAAAGGCAATAAAAAAACTTTCAAAGACACCGGGGCTAGACCTAGTAAACTTTTACGAACTGGTATTATTCTGCTTCTTGACAGGAAATGCTGATATGCACCTCAAAAACTTTTCCCTTATCAATCATCCTAGTATAGGGCCAACATTGAGCCCAGGCTACGACCTGCTCAACACCGCCCTTGTTAATCCGGCAGATGAAGAGCAAATGGCACTTACCCTTAACGGAAAGAAAAACAGGATCAAAAAGAAAGATTTTACCGCAGCATTCCAAGCTGCAGGGCTGGATGAAAAACAACAGGAAAACATCTTCAAAAAGATGCTAATCGCCAAAGATCCATGGTTGAAGATGGTCGACATAAGCTTTCTTTCTGAAGAATTTAAAGGGTCTTATAAAGCAATATTAAATGAGAGATTTGAAGAGTTGGGAATATAGTTAAGTAGATGGAAAAGCCCAACTCAATACTTCTCAATGGATGCTGTCTGGCCATTTTTAATTCCTACCCGTATTTATTTATTCTTCACATAAATATGCCTGATGTTACCATCCCCTGTTTCCTTTTCCTCTATTGAAAACTTCCCTATACTTTTGATCAATAGGTATAATTTCGGGAAGCCGTAATTCCTCGGGTCAAAATCAGGTTTTTTCTTGATCAGGAAATTTCCCAAGGTACCCAAAAATGCCCATCCGTTGTCGTCTGAAATCTCGTCAACACTTTCTTTTATTAGTCTCACCAGGTTTTTGTCTATTCTGCCTACCGAGGAACCCTCATCTTTGGATTTGATCTGTTTGTTTGGGGTCTCAACCGCTTCAGCTTCCTGTTCCTTTTTCAGAATTTCAATGTAGATGAATTTGTCACAGGCAGTAATAAAAGGTTTAGGGGTTTTCTTTTCGCCGATCCCGATTACCAGCATTGCCGCTTCCCGAAGCCGTGTGGCAAGCCGAGTAAAATCACTGTCACTGGATACAATGCAGAACCCATCGACTTTCTTCGAATACAGCAGATCCATAGCATCGATGATCAGGGCACTGTCACTGGAATTCTTACCTGTGGTATAGCTGTACTGCTGTATTGGGGTAATGGCGTTTTCAAGCAATACGCCCTTCCATCCGGCCACGGTCGGTTTGGTCCAATCTGCATAAATACGCTTGATAGTGGGATTGCCATATTTAGCAATTTCATCCAGCATCTCATTTACATACTTATACGGCACATTATCCGCATCAATCAATACCGCAAGGTTTTTATCTTTCATAATAAATTATTGTTTTTTCACTAGTTTTCAGTCTGTCCAAAAAGGCATTTCATAGTCTACCACCAAATATATGCAATCCCCGCCAGAAGATATTGACTCTCATCAATACCTTCATTCCTCTTTGACCATGGATTGGTTTTTGATACGGTAGGAATGAATATTTAACCTATTAATTTTTACATGTCCAAAGTAAAAGCGAAAGCTTCGAAATTTGAAAGAAACCTTTCCCTTATTGGGGCCTTGACTATCGGGTTGGGGACGATGATAGGGGCGGGGCTATTTGTACTCTCAGGGCCTGCTGCAGGACAATCCGGGCCTGCGGTGACTTTGTCCTATGTAATAGCCGGTCTGATCTGTTTGCCAGTGGCTATGGTGGTTTCCGAGCTCGCCACAGCCATGCCTCAGGCAGGAGGGAGCTACCATCTGGTGACGCGAACACTCGGTCCATTTGCTGGGACAATCGTAGGTTTGGCCAATTGGCTGGGGTTGATGTTTGCCGGAGGCTTTTACCTGATAGGATTTGCCCAATACCTGAGCGAATATCTGGATGTAGCCAATTGGATTATTGTAGCAGTAACGGGAGGTTTATTTACATTATTGAATGTTTTGGGAGCCCATTATACCGGGAGGGCACAGATGGGAATTGTTGCGATACTCGTGCTAATCATCGGCTATTATGTAGTGATGGGTTGGCCCCAGGTAGATGGGGATCTGCATCAGCCATACTTTGGTGAGGGATTCGGGAATGTATTTGCCACCGTAGGTCTGATCATTGTTTCTTTTACTGGTTTTGAAAAGATTTCAACTACCGCAGGCGAACTCAAAAAACCTGGACGAAACCTGCCAATTGCCATTATTGGTTCAGTGCTGATAGCAACAGTTTTATATTTTTTCATCTTGCATGTTTCCACTGGAATAGTGCCATATGAGGAATTTGCCGGGATGAATGCGCCTTTGGTGGATACGGCGGAGATTTTTATGCCAGGGCAGGTGGGGGTGTTCCTTGTATGGTCGGCCGCACTTTTGGCTATGGCCTCTTCATCTAATGCTGCCATAACCACCGCTTCCAGGATTAATTTTGCGATGGGAAGGGATAGGGTTTTGCCCAGGTGGTTTGATTTCATTCATGATCGTTTTGATACGCCCATGCGGTCTGTGATCATTACGGGTTTGCTCTGTGTTGGGCTTGCCGAGGTGGGCAATATTGAGCAACTGGCGAAGATTTCCAGTGTGATGTTCATGTTGTCCTATGCGCTTATCTGTGGTGGTTTAATCAAAATGCGTCACCAAAAGCCCGAATGGTACAAGCCCCAGTTCAGGGTTCCAGGTGTACCGGTGTTGCCCGCTATAGCAGGGCTTGCGGCCTTGAGTGTGATCGTGGCCATGGACCTGATTCCCCAGATAGCCGGAGTAGGTTTTATCTTGGTAGGGGTCGCCTGGTATTTTGTTTGGGTAAAGAAGAATTATTATAAGGCCACAGATCATCAGGAAGAAGTAGCCGATGTGGATAAATAAGGTGTTTAACGGTAAGCGCTTTTCGATATTTATACCGAAAGCTTCGGGATCGAAAAACTACATGCAGAACAGTGTTATGGGTGTTAATTATATCAAATTTTTAAAAAATAGAGACATTTAAACCATTTTTCTCGTACGGTTTATACCATGTTGGAGAATATGGATAGATGTATGATTAACAATCATTGATTATGAGCATAATTAAGTATAAAAATCTGTTGAAACTAAAGGATAATAAATTCCTTCAAGCAGTAGCTTTCCGGAAAACTTTCGAGAAAGTTCAAATTGAAAATGAAAAATTGGAATCCACCTCTAGAAAATAACCTGTCACTCCTTTCAGGTTTCTTTACTTAAATATTATCAAATTATGATTTGCTTATCCAATAGGTTTGGTCACTTCTTCGGAATGATGCTGATTTTTTGCTTGTTGCCCGTTTTGATTTTGGCGCAGGACGATAAGAAAAGGACACAGAAACACTTTTCATCTGTCAATAGAATGCTATGTCCGAAAGAAATGAAGGAGGACTTACAAGCATTTGTGAAGATTAGGGAGGAAGTTAACTCCGGACTTTATGTCTATCGAACCAAAGAAGAGATGGATAGCATGTTTAATTGGGCTTTCAAGGAAGTAAGCCAACCCATGGAAGTAACCGATTTTTTTAAAATCATTTTGAAATTGACTGATTTTGAGGGTAGCCTCCATAATTACACGGAGCCTGGAACAGACTTTTTGACCTTTGTGAAAGAGCAGCAAACGTTTTTTCCATATCATCTCACCTATATAGAAGGTATGATGATTTTTGACGGCCATCATGAGACTATCCCGCCCGGATCCCGGATTTTAAGTATAAATGGGGCTGAGGATAAAGAGTTAATGCAATCCTTTTATAAATTTTTCCCAGTTGATGGATTCAATACCAGCTATAAGTTATCATCAAGCGTAGACAAAGCATTTGCCTGGCGTTATATAATGGAATACGGGTTGACCGAAGAGTTTCAGGTGGAATTCACAAGCCCCTTTTCTGAAACTGTACAAAGGGCGATATTGCCTGCTGTTGATTTTGCTCAACAGGAGAAGAATATTCAAAATAAATATAGTGCCCCAGTATCAGACCTGCTTGATTATAAAAAGCAGGCACCATATAGCTATGAGAAAGTCAACTCGGAAACCGGCTTGCTGAACCTCAGATGGTTTGGGTTTGCTACTAGCAAAGAGGACCCCGCATTTGAAGTGTATACTGATTTTATTGACAGTGTATTTACAGTTCTAGACCGGGAATCAATTCCCAATTTAGTTATTGATGTACGAAATAACCCCGGAGGAAGCGACCCTACTTTCGAACAGCCGATTATGTACCTGAGCGATAGTACATTCAAAGAAAACCTGGAAGCCCATATTATTTTTGATCCTAAGGAAATACCTTTTCAAAAATATTTCTGGGGAGTTTCTACCGATGAACGAATTGATGGTGCTACACTTGCCATGGGGATGGAGTTTCTCGGTGATTATTTTATTGAATTCAGTGAGGGGAAAAGTTTTCAGAATCAGAAATACAACCCCGTCTATCACCCAAAGTCTCCGGCCTATAAGGGCAATATTTATCTATTGATCAACGAGAACACGGCTTCAGCAGCCTCTCACTTTGCTTCATTAATGAAGGCTTATGCCAGGAACCTCACAATCGTAGGTGTAGAAACTGTCGGGGGATATTATGTTCACAATGGGCATATCGGATTGGTTTATGAACTGCCAAACTCCCAAATTAAGTCCAAGTTTTCGGTTGTATATGTTGTGCATGATGCGCCTGTTAAACCTGATCAACCAACAGGGCGAGGGATTATCCCAGATCATGAGGTCTGGCAAACTCTGAAAGATTTCCTTCAACACAAAGATACCCAAATGGAGTTTGTGTTAAAAACCACTTCAAGTCTTCCAACCCCCTAATCCCTCATTACCTCTACATCCAACCGATATCCTCCATCGTTTACCTCTCAATCTAAATCTCATATTTATCCAACAGGCCAGTGACCCCATAAATTGAAAATCTTGCTTTTTTGATAAGGTTTGATTCAGGATCTATGGAATAGTTGTGGGAGGTACAGAAGTCGGATTTCTCAAGAATGGTGTTGCCAAAAACGGCCTGCGCCAGGTTACAGTTGTCAAACACCGCACCTGTCAGGTCACTTTCGCTAAAATCTGCTTCCTGCAGCTGGGAGTCTTTAAAGATGGTCTTTTTGATTTTGGTCCTGTAAAATGAGGAATGGTTGAGTTGGCAACCCTCAAAAGAAAAAGAAAGCCCAAGCCCATTACAATTGTCAAATCTGAGCCCCAACATCTTGCAATCCTTGAATTTTGCGTCTCTCAACGTAGTCTTATTCAGGTTTGCCAAACTCAAGTTACAACCCTTAAACTCACAGTCGATAAACTTGTATTGAGAAAGATCCCTGTCAGCTAAGTTGCAGTTATGAAATACACAGTTTTCATATTCCCCTCTAGCCAAGGCATCAATCTGCCTAAATGTTTTACCCTCGATATATACTTCCTCCATTCCTTAAACTTTTAACTATTAAACCAAAAAACCGCAAAGAGGCAAATAAACGCTAAGAAATTTGTACTTTAAACCTTAATCCTTACTTCCTTCACCTTCTCTGGTTTAGAGGTTTATTACTGGATTGGTGCTTCGCACATCCAGAGGTTTAGAAGTTTAGAAACCGCAAGCGACGCCAAGGGGCTGCAGGTGGCAACCTTCATCTGCCCTCATCTGCCTTCATCCCTAAACCTCTAACCCTCCCGCCGCGCGTCAGCGCCGGGAAATAAACCTCTAAACAAAATCCATATTTCTAGTGATTTTTTTCATTACTGCTTTATATCGAGTCCTAATCCCCTTGATTTCTACAAGGCTTTAATTATATTCAAGCAAAAATTTAAAATTAGTTAATACATCTTCCTACTATATACCTTACATAAATGCAAAAACATTTTTTCACTTTAAAAAAGAATATTAGACTGCTCACAACTTTTTACATGTCATTTGCCACAGTGAGTTTATTTATCAGCGGCATTAGCATTACCATCCTGTTTTTCAACTTTAAAGCCTTTGGAATGCTTTTTTGGTTTAAGATATTCACCTCATGGTTAATTATTTTCTTCCTAAATGATGATTTGAAAAAAGAGTTTTACTATTTCCAGAACATGGGCTTCAGTAAAAGAGAGCTATGGATCTGGTCCATGAGTTTTGATTTTCTAGTATTCATTTTCTTGGCCTACTCAACCTACCTACTTACATGAAGCATATCCTAGAAGTAGATGGAGTAATGCTTAATTTTGGTCATAAGAAAATCCTTCAGAATATATATTTAAAGTGTACCACTGGCCAAATTACAGGGATACTTGGATTAAATGGTTGTGGCAAATCCTCCTTGCTAAAAATCATTTTTGGAGAACCGTTAACAGAAAACAGGTCCGTAAGAATAGACAGCAAAAGTCTGCTAACCAATAAAAGATTGCCTTCAGACATGCGGTATCTTCCCCAACATAATTTTATCCCAAACCACCTCACTGTGAAGCGTGTGGTAGAAGATTTTATGGTTGATGAAAAGGAGTTGTTTTCATCATTCCCGGAGGTTGAACAATTTTTTTACCAAAAAGTGGGTCACCTTTCCGGAGGCTGGAAACGCATTTTCGAACTTTACTTAATTCTCCGTTCTCCTTGTAAGTTTGTCCTTTTGGATGAGCCATTTTCCCACATCATGCCCGTTCATATTGATACATTCAAGGAGTTGATCCAAGAAGAAAAAGCAAACAAGGGTATATTAATTACAGATCACCTCTTCGAGCACGTCATGGAGCTTTCTGACCAAGTATATCTAATTAAGAATGGCCGCTCTTTACCTATTACCTCATTGCAAGAACTCGATGATCATGGATATGTGCGCCTCCTTCATTCCTAAACCCCTAACCCTCCCGTCGCGCCTCAGCGCCGGGAATTAACCTTCTACACCTACTATTTCATGTATTTGGTGGTTTAGAGGTTTATTTCTGGATAGGTGCAGCGCACAACCAGAGGTTTAGGGGTTTAGAAATCTGCCGTTATGCCAAGTCTCCGACTTGAGCATCCTGAGTTTGGAGTCTCTGACTCCCGAAGCAATCCCACGCGCAGTCTTTCCCGACCTCTAAAACCTGTCCTAATTCTCCAAGGCCACCTAAAGCTTTTTCTCGTTTGAATAAATCCCACATCGGTCATCCGACATCGGTCATCCTACATCCGTCATCCTACATCACCATCCTCCTCCGAGAGACCTGTATAGATCTACGACCGAATGGAAAATCTCCTTTCTGGTGGTGGTCATTTCAAGCTCGGCTTCCAGCACACGGGCCTGAGCCGTAATAACCTCTAGATAGGAAGCATATCCTCCTCGGAACAGCCCGTTGGCTGTACTTACAGCACTTTGAAGTACTTTTGTCTCTTCCTGCTTATAAAGATATTTGTTCTTGAGGTTTTCTACCCTTTTAAATCCTGTCACCACTTCTGTATAACCGTGGATGATGGATTGGGAGTAATTGTAAACCTGAATCCTGTTTTGGGCGATGTCCTGCTCAAAGGCTCCCCTTATCCGGTGTTGCTGGAAAATAGGGCTGGTCAACCCGCCCAACAAACCCACTGTAACAGCTCCGGGAAATTGAAATGCAGCAGGAAGGCTCCTGTCGTTAAGGCCCACATACGGGGTGAGATTTAGGCTAGGCAGAAATTCTTTCCGGGCAGCTTCCACATCGAGCCTTGCAGCATACATCTCCAATTCAGCTTGTTGAAGATCCGGCCGTCTTAGCAGCAGATGCATGGGCAGTCCCACTTCCAGAAAGTTGGGAAATTCAATGTCCAGCAATGACTCGGCCCTTTCAACAGAACCGGGGTATTTGCCAAGTAAGTAACTAATGGCATATTCAGTCTCGTTGATCTCCTGAAGCTTTTCAAATCGTAAGGACTGCGTATTGAGCAATTGGGCCGAAAACTGCTGTACAGCCAGTTCAGTTGCCCTGCCGGCAATCTTCTGAATCTTGATCAGTTCCAGGGCCTGCCTTTGGAAAGCAATGTTTTTTTCAATGGTTTCCAGTTCCATATCAAAACCCAACAGATCATAGTACAGGTGGGCAATCTCTGCCACCAAATTGGTCACCACCAGGTGATACCCCATTTCGGAGGCCATAAAACGGTTGAAAGCAGCAGCCCTCCGGTCCCGAAGCTTGCCCCAGATGTCAATTTCCCAATGACTCTGGAAACCAACAAAGTTGTTTTCCAATCTGTTGACCACATTTCTGTCCCCATTGATGGTTCCGTTGAGCAGGTTGGGGCGGATGTCGCCGGAGCGATAGCGAACTATACCGTCCAAGGTGGGCATGAGGGCATTTTTTCTGATTCTGTATTGCACCCTTGCCTGCTCAATCCTTTCAAAAGCGGTTAATACATCAAAATTCTGCCCCAACCCCTCCTCAATCAAGGCTGTAAGATAGGGGTCGTCAAAAAACCGGTCCCAGGGGATATCAGCGATACTTAAGGAATCCTGTGGTGTAGCTCCAAGGAATTCGGCCGGGATTTTCGGCACTTCCGGCATTGGAGGAATCTCCATGGTTTTACAGGAAAACCCCACCAGTACAATGAGTAAGAAAAGATATGAATTTATATTTTTCATGATCGCATTTCAAATAATTAGGCCACTACCTGTTTTTGTTTCTTTTTTCTCGAGAAAAGGACATACAGTCCGGGGATGATGATCAGCCCCAAAAGGGTTCCGGTAAGCATTCCTCCTGCAGCGGCTGTCCCAATGGACCTGTTACCTATTGCACCGGCTCCGGTGGCCAAGGTCAACGGTATCAAGCCGGCGATAAAGGCGAAGGAGGTCATCAAGATGGGCCGCAATCTGGCTACCGAACCCATGACCGCAGCATCAAAACTGGAAAATCCTTCCTTCTTTTTCAGGATAGCAAATTCAATGATCAGGATGGCGTTTTTGCCCAACAAGCCTATGAGCATGATCAGGGCCACCTGAGCGTAGATGTTGTTTTCCAAGCCGACTAAGTAAAGGGCAAGGAAAGATCCGAACACACCGGCAGGAAGAAACAGGATCACCGGAAGCGGCAGTAGAAAGCTTTCATATTGGGCTGCCAGCAGCAGGTATACGAACAACAGACAGATCATAAAGATAAATATCGCCTGGTTGCCTGAACCGATTTCCTCCCGGGTCATGCCGTACCAGTCATAGCCGAAGCCCTGGGGCAGGGTTTCTTTGGCAATACGTTCTATGGCAGCAACTGCGTCTCCGGAGCTATATCCTGGTGCCGGGTTGCCCTTTATCTTTGCCGAAGTATACATATTATGTTTTTCGAGCTGCTCCGGACCATACACCCGCTCCATTCTGATAAAAGAGGAAATGGGCACCATTTCTCCCATTTTGTTTTTCACTTGCACCCGTAGGACGTCCTCGGGATTGGCCCGGTATTGCGGGGCTGCCTGGACCATGACGTCGTACATGTTTTCAAACCGGACAAAGTCGGTTACGAACATCCCGCCCATCAGGACCTGAAGGGTGCTCATCGCTTTTTGTATGGATACCCCCTTTTTGGCGGCCAGATCCTGGTCCACATGGACCATATATTGCGGATACTTGTTTTCAAACTCCGTAAAGGCATGGCCGATTTCCGGGGCATCTTTGAGTGCTTCCACCAAATCCTGGGCTACCAGGCCCATTTTTTCCAAATTTCCACTGCCGGTCTGGTCCAAGAGCTTCATTTGGAAACCACTTGAATTGCCAAATCCCGAAACCGTGGGAGGAAGGAAGAAATTTACCTGTGCATCAGAGATAAACCTTGTCACAGAATCCAGCTTTTGGATCGTCCGGGATATGGGCTCGTCCCTTTCACTCCAGTCTTTCAAATTGACCATCCCCATTCCGAATGATGCTCCGGAAAGACCACTCGACAAGCTGTAGCCTGCCAAGGTGGATACAGAAGAAATCTCCTGGATAGGCTCCGATAATCTTTGGATTTCGTCAAGGACCTGTTCTGTCCTTTCCACAGTGGCCCCTACAGGAGCGGTTACGTTCGCGTATATCACCCCCTGGTCTTCCACGGGGATAAATCCGGTAGGCAATATTTTGGCCATGCCGTAAGTGGCTACGAAAAAGACCCCAAGCATCAGGATAGTCACCAACTTCCTGCCCACCAGCAGTCCAAGGAGTCCTTTGTATTTTTGCTCAAACGCATCATAGCCCCGGTTAAATTTCGAGAAGAACCAGGGAAGCAACCCTTTCTTCTTGGGCTGACCGTAATGGTTTTTAAGCAAAAGAGCACAAAGGGCAGGGGTGAGGGTAAGGGCATTGATTCCACTGATGACGATGGCTATGGCCAAGGTGATGGAAAACTGTCGATAAAAGATCCCTACCGGGCCCGTCATAAAGGCTACGGGCACAAACACCGCTGACATTACTAAGGTGATGGCAATAATGGCGGAGCCGATTTCCCTCATGGCCTTAATGGTGGCTTCCATTGGTCCGAGATTGTCCTCTTCCATTTTGGCATGGACTGCTTCCACTACCACGATGGCATTATCCACCACTATTCCGATGGCCAGTACCATGGCAAAGAGGGTGAGCAGGTTGATGGAGAATCCAAGCAGCATCATGAAAAACAGCGTTCCGATCAAAGACACCGGTACTGCCAATGCTGGAATAAGCGTAGATCTAAAGTCTTGCAGAAATATGAAAACAACCAAAAATACCAGGATAAATGCCTCTACAAGCGTAACCAAAACCTCTTTCATGGAAGCGTCCAGGAATTTGGACACATCATAGGTGATCTTGTAATCCATGCCAGGAGGGAAGGAGCTGTCCTTCAAGGTGGCCATTTTAGTCTTGACATTCTTGATGACTTCCCGTGCATTAGAGCCGGGCCGCTGAATGATCATTACCGATGCCGCAGGTTTACCGTCCGTCTTGGAAATCCTACTGTAAGTCAGAGAGCCAAACTCCACATCTGCCACATCCTTGAGACGGAGCAGTGAACCATCCCCCAAGTCAGCCCTGATGATCAGGTTTTCGTATTGTTTAGGTTCAAAAAACTTCCCGGTGTAGCGAAGCACATATTGCAACATCTGGGGATCACGTCCTGAGCTTACGCCTACCTGGCCTGGTGCTGCTTCTACATTTTGCTCCCGTATGGCGGCGATGAGTTCGTCAGTGGAGATTTTATAGGCCGTCATCCTGTCCGGCTTTAGCCAAATCCTCATCGAATAGTCTTTAGTACTCATAATTTCGGCAAAGCCCACACCGTCTACCCGTCGAAGTTCCTGCAATACGTTGAGATCGGCAAAGTTGTAGATAAACTGTTCGTCCAACTCCGGATCATCACTCATCACGTTGATATACATCAGCAAGCCCTCCACTTCTTTTTCCACGGTCACACCGGCTTTTACAACCTCTTCAGGAAGTTCGTTTACAACAGTACTCACGCGGTTTTGAACCTCCACAGCGGCCTTGTCCGGGTCTGTTTCGGCATCAAAATACACCTTGAGGGAGCCTGTGCCTCTATTACTGGAAACGGAAGTCATATAGGTCATCCCCGGCACCCCGTTGATTGCTTTTTCCAATGGTTTGACCACCGTCTTGGCCACCACTTCGGAATTGGCCCCGCGGTATTGTGCCCTTACTGCTACTGAAGGTGGAGCGATGTCCGGAAATAAGGCTACCGGAAGATTTATAAGCGCCAACAGGCCCAAAAGGATAAAAAACAAGGATATGACCAGGGATAAAACCGGTCTTTTTATAAACTTTTCGATCATTTTTTTCAGACAGGATTGGGGGTGATTATTCTCCTTTTTTGGCTAAGGTTTGCACCATCTCTTCACGCAGATCCACCATTACGGGCTGTATGGTCATGCCTTCACGGACGGACTGAATGCCTTCATAGACTAGACGCTGGCCTTTTTCCAGACCATTGCGCACAATGTAATAATGGGAGAACCTTGATTGGGGTGCAAAACTCTTCATATTGACCTTGCCATCTTCATCCACTACATATACATACGTCCTGTCCTGGATCTCAAATACTGATTTCTGTGGGACCAAAATGGCATCTTGGATTTTCTGGCTTAAAATTACCTTTCCGGTAGCGTTGTGTTTCAACATCCGCTTGGGGTTGGGGAATTTAGCCCTGAAAGCAATAGCCCCGGTGCTGGCATTAAACTCACCCTCCATGGTTTCGATTTGCCCTTCATGAGGGTAGGTGGTACCGTCAGCGAGAATGAGCTTAATTAAGTTACTGTCCTTTTTCTCACTTTTCATGTACTCCAGGTATTCCCGTTCGGAAACATTGAAATAAACATGTGCGGCTGAGATATCAGATACGGTAGTCAGAAGATTGCCTTGGGCTATCAAAGAGCCCACTTTATAGGGAAGTCTATCGATGATACCATCAAAAGGAGCCTTTATCTCCGTATAGGAGAGTTGGACGGCTGCGTTTTTTTCGGCGGATTTTGCTTCCTCAATTTTGGCCAATACGGCATTATGGCGAGCAAGGGTCACTTTCAGTTCAGATTCGGAAATCACATTGTTGTCCACCATCACCCTCAGCCGGTCCACCTCATATTCCAGAGCCTTGGCTTCGGCAATAGCACTTTCTAGATTGGCATTGGCCTTTGCAAGTTCCGCTTGGTACTCTTCCTGGTTAGTCTTAAAAAGGACCTGCCCTTTTTTTACATAATGCCCCTCATCTACGAGAATTTCCTCCAGAAAGCCCTGCACCCTGGCACGCAATTCCACATTTTGAACTGCCTGAATGTCTGCCACGTACTCCTTAAGTAATACCGTATCTACAGTCATCACCTCATATACCGGGATTTGAGGCGCTTCGGCCTGTCGGGCCTGGGGTGCACTTTCGGATTTACATTGGGTCAGCAACAGCAGCCAAAACAAAAAGGCAAGCGATGAACCTGACTTGTGGAGTAGGTATGTTTTCATTATCAATAAACTTAGTAGGTCTAAAAGAATTCAGCGGGAACACTAATCAAGAAAGCCATTCAGGACTGAATTGCTTTTTGTAGAGAAATTCATCAAGTCCAAATATACTTTTTTTTGTTAGGGGGTGCTTTTATATTCTATGAAGGGCCACATTCCGGTGATGGGTGACATACGCCCATAAGAGCCTAAATGTTAAGTTTTTTTTCAATAGATTTTGTCAATGGAACCGCCTCAAAAAGTCTTCTACTGGTTTAGAGGTTTATTACTGGATTGGTGCTGCGCACATCCAGAGGTTTAGGAGGTTAGAAATTCCGTTATGCCAAGTCTCCGACTTGCACATTCTGAGTTTGGAGTCTCTGACTCCCGAAGCAATCCCAAGTTCAGTCCTTCCGATCTAAAAAGCCAAAGTCTTCAGTCTTAGTCCAATTATCCCGTAAAAACGGGAAGTGGTTATTACCGCAATCTGGAAATGTTAAATAAAATAGTAATTTTTTGTTGAGATTGCGTTTAAAACACTTTACGTTAGTGGCAACCTTAGACATCGAAACCGTAAAGCGATAATGACAAACATTGACATACTAAAAGTAACGCTTGAAAATATTGACCAATTACAAAAAATAGGAAGACAGACTTTTTTTGAAACCTTCGCTTCGGGAAACACCGAAGAGGATATGAAAAAATATCTTGACGAAGGATTTTCTGTTGCAAAACTGACTACTGAACTTATGGACAGCAACGCTGAATTTTATTTTGCAAGACTTGACAACAACGTAATTGGTTATTTAAAACTAAACTTTGGACAATCGCAAACAGAACTGCAAGACCACAAGGCTCTTGAAATTGAACGAATTTATGTTTTAAAAGACTTTCACGGCAAAAGCGTTGGACAATTACTTTACGACAAAGCGATGCAAATAGCCAGACAGAAGTGTGTAGACTATGTTTGGTTGGGTGTATGGGAAGAAAATCCGAGAGCAATAAATTTTTACAAGAAAAACGGTTTCGTTGAGTTTGACAAACACATATTCAAATTGGGCAATGACGAACAGACCGACATAATGATGAAACTAAAACTGAACGACTAATGCGGCCGACAAGAAAATTAAGAACAAAAGTAAACCTGTATAAAAACAATATCAGTATCGCTTTCTAGCCCTTTGTCTCCTGACCCGGGCGTTTTGGAAAACTTATTTTTGCCTGAACAAGTGGGTAGGACTTCCCAAAAACATTTCAGCCGCTTCCATCACTGTTTCGGACAGCGTGGGGTGGGGATGGATGGTCAGCGAGAGGTCCTCCGCCGTGGCCCCCATTTCTATGGCCAAAACAATTTCGGGAATGAGTGAGCTGACATCCTTGCCGGCAGCGCCCCCTCCCAAAATTCTTCCGGTCTTCGGGTCAATGATGAGTTTGGTGAGGCCTTTATCCAAACCCATGGTTAAGGCTCTGCCAGAAGCACTCCAGGGAAACTTGGCTACCTTGACCTTCTTATCGGCATTTTTGGCTTCCGTTTCAGTGAGGCCGCACCAGGCTATTTCTGGGTTGGTAAAGACCACGGCCGGAATGGCTCGGGCATCATAGGCTGCACCAGCATCACCTGAAATCACCTCTGCAGCAATCCTTCCCTGTTTGGTGGCTTTATGGGCCAGCATAGGTTCCCCTACCAAGTCGCCAATGGCATAAATGTGCTTGATATGGGTTTGCTGCTTTTCGTTGACCTTTACAAATCCTTTGTCCTCTACATCAATGCCTGCTTTTTCCAACTGCAGGATTTCTGAATTGGGTTTTCGGCCTATGGCCAATAGGACTTGCTCAAACGTTTTTTCCTGCTTGCCCTCACTGTTTTTCATGAGGACCATGACCTTTCCTGATTTTGTGGTGGCACTTTCCACGGTGGTGTTGAAGTGGGTAGCCTCGAACAGGTCGGGGTTAGCGGCGGTGAAAACTTCTACCAAATCCCTGTCGGCGCCTGGCAAAAATCCATCCCACATCTCAGCAATACTGACCTTACTGCCCAGGTGAGCATATACGCTTCCCAGTTCAAGCCCGATGTAGCCTCCGCCAATGACCAGGAGAGAGTCCGGGATTTTTTCCATATTGAGGGCTTCCTTGGAACTGATAATGTTCTTGCCATCCATTTCGACTTTGGGTAGCGAGATGGGCGTGGATCCAGTGGCCAAAATGAGGTTGTCAAAATGGAGGGATTCGGTTTTTCCGTCGCTGTCGGTAAACTCAATCTCCTTTTCGGATAGAAATTTGGCCTTGCCCTGCAGGTATTCGATTTTGTGGGCCTTGGCAAGTTCTCCTAGACCACCGGTCAGTTTTTCCACGATGCCGGTTTTCCAGCTGTTGATTTGCTTCAGGTCTATTTTGGGGCTTTTGAAGCCCAAACCCATTTTCCCGAATCCCTCGGCATCCTGCTTCATTTTGCTCACATGCAGCAGAGCCTTGGAGGGGATGCAACCGCGGTAGAGACATACGCCCCCGGGGTTTTGCTCCTCGCCGATGAGGGTGACTTTAATTCCCAAATCAGCTGCGCGGAAGGCTGCTGCATAACCTCCGGGTCCAGCCCCCAATATGATCAATTGTTTCTTCTCAGTGTTAGACATGTCTGCTGATTTTTAACCTAAAAGTGCTTCGAAAGGGTCTTCAATCGCCAGGCAAATCCACCTTAGAAACCTGGCAGCTTCTGCGCCATCTATCAATCGATGGTCGTAGGAGAGGCTCAAAGGAAGAGTGGATTGAGGCTTGAATTGCCCATCATCATATACCGGTTTGACATAGGACCGGGACATCCCCAGAATGGCAACCTGGGGATGGTAGATGATGGGTGTGAATTGAGTGCCACCAATGCCCCCGAGGTTGGATATCACGAAGGTGCCGCCCTGCATATCCTTTTGAGAAAGATCCTGCTTTCTGGCTTTTTTTGCTAGACTTTTTATTTCCTTGGACAAGGTCGACAAATCTTTTTGCGCCACATCTTTCACCACCGGAATCAGCAACCCTTTTTCCGTATCAGCAGCTATGCCAATGTTGATGTATTTTTTATAAATGATTTCCCTGTTCTCCATGTCTAGGCTGGCGTTGAAATTTGGGAAACGTTGCAGGGCTACTGCGGCTATTTTAGTCAGGATAGCGGTCATGCTGAGCTTGGCGCCTTTTTCTTCGGCCTTTGTCTGATGCTTTTCCAGGTATTCCTCCAGGTTCTGAAGGTTAGCTTCGTCGAAATGGGTGACATGGGGAATTGTGGTCCAGGAATTGGCGGTGCTCTTGGCCACGGTCTTGCGAATGCCGGAAAGGGGCTTACGCTCCACCTCTCCCCATTTGCTGAAATCGGGCAAGGCAGCCGGTGATCCAGTTTCGCCTTTGTTTTCCCTCACATGCCGCTTGACGTCCTCATCGCTGATCCTGCCGCCTTTTCCCGAACCTTTGACTTGCCTGATTTCCACACCCAGTTCCCGGGCAAATCGCCTAACGCCTGGTGCGGCAGGAACATCTCTATCATCTTTTTTATCTTTTGACTCCTGTTCAGGTTGCCGCTCTTCTTTCTTTTCTTTGTCTTTGGGCGTTTTTTCCTTTTTCTTCTCCATTTTACCTTTGCCCTTTTCATCCGATTTGGAATCTTCTTCCTTTGCTGACTCCCTTGATTCGTCTTCGGCTGTTATTTCCTCATCATCCTCATCATCTTCGTCATCAGCTCTCTTTTTTTCCTCCTCCTGGGAGTCTTCATCTTCCATTTCTTCTTGGTCTTCCTCGGGGCTTTCATCTTCCTCATCCTCCTCCAGTATAAGTATTACATCCCCCACGGAGATTTCATCGCCTTCCTTGACTTTGATTTCCTTGACGGTACCACCTGCGGTCGCGGGGACTTCCACAGATGCTTTGTCGGTTTCTACTGCGATGATGGATTGTTCTTCTTTGATGGTGTCCCCTTCGGAAACCAAGATTTCGGAAACCTGGGCGGAATCCGCATCTTCTGAAATTTGGGGGAGTTTAAGTTCTTTAGCCATGTTGGTGGTCTTTAAAAATGAAAAATCAGCTTGTTCTTGGGTTTATTTTTTCTGAATCAATTTCCAGGTCTTTTGCGGCTTTTTTGAGCGTCTTGGCTTCCACATCTCCCTTTTGGGCCAAATCAAACATGGCCGCATAGGCAATCTGGCGAAAATCGACCTCGAAGAAGTCCCTCAATGATTCTCGGTTGTCGCTGCGTCCAAAACCGTCGGTGCCTAAGCAGATGGGGTGCCGGGGGAACCACTGTGCAATGGATGCCGGAAGGGCCTTGAGGTAATCGCAGGCAGCCACAAATACGCCCTCTTCTTTTTCCAAACACTGTTGGATGTAGTTGGGGGATGGTACAAGCTGTGCATTCAGCAGGTTTTTGCGGGCAGTGTCGATGGCATCATCGTAAAGGGCTTTGTAGCTGGTAATGCTCCAGATATCCACGGTGATTTCGTAATCCTTTTCCAAGACAGTCGCCGCTTCCATCACTTGGGTGATGAGTGCTCCACTGCCAAAAAGGTGAACCTTGGGGCCTTTCTTCCGCTTTGATTTTTGATATCTATACATCCCTTTCAAGATACCTTCCTGCGAATCTTTTGGCATTTTGGGCATGGGATAAGTGTCGTTGGTGACGGTGAGATAATAGAAGATGTTTTCTTTTTCTGCATACATCCTCCTGATGCCCTCCTTGACAATCACTGCTGCCTCGTAGGCAAAGGCTGGGTCATAAGCCATCAGATTAGGAAATGCATAGGCATAAAGTTGACTCTGTCCATCCTGGTGCTGCAGCCCTTCCCCGGGCATGGAACTCCTCCCGGAAATTCCCCCAATCAGGAAGCCTCTAGCCTTGGCATCTGCAGCTGCCCAGATCAGATCGCCTATCCTCTGGAAGCCAAACATGGAGTAAAAAAAGAAAAAGGGGATAGTATTCAGTCCATGCACCGAATAGGCCGTTCCAGCAGCGTTAAAGGAGCTCATGCAGCCAGCTTCTGTGATGCCCTCCTCCAGGATGGCCCCTTCCTTAGATTCCCTATAATAAAGTAGACTTTCACTGTCCACCGGGTCGTATTGCTGGCCTTCTGCCGCATATATGCCGGATTGTCGAAATAGAGCCTCGATACCAAAGGTTCTGGATTCGTCGGGGATGATAGGAATGATGAGCTTTTCGGTGTTTTTGTCCTTCAGAAGTTTGCTCACAATCCGCACCAAAACCGATGTGGTGGTGGCTTCCTCCTCACCCGATCCTTTGTAGAAATCTGCAAATACCTTCTCATCGGGCATATCCAATGGCTTGCTTAGGTCTTTCCTTTCAGGGATAAAGCCGCCCAATTTTTTTCTCCTTTCCTGCAAATATTTGATTTCCTTGCTGTCCTTATTTGGGTGAAGGAACGGGACATCTTCTATTTCTTTATCCGAAACAGGCACCTTAAAATGGTCCCGAAAATGTTTCAGCGCCTCCGGTTTCAGTTTTTTCTGCTGGTGCGAAACATTGCTGGCTTCACCGGCATCGCCCTGGCCATAGCCTTTTATGGTTTGGGCAAGAATTACGGTGGGCTGTCCCTTATGCATTATAGCCGCTCGGTAAGCATTGAAGATTTTCTGCAGGTCATGGCCTCCTCTTGTCAGGTTTTTCAATTCTTGGTCAGAAAGGTTTTTCACCAGCTTTTGGAGTTCCTCATCCTGTTCAAATAGCTCCTCCCTGATTTTGGACCCATCTGAGTAGGCAAAGTTCTGGAGCTGACCATCCACGATTTCGGTTAGTTTTTTGGCCAGCAGCCCCGACTTGTCCTTTTCGAAGAGTGGGTCCCAGTCCTGTCCCCAGAGCACCTTGATGACATTCCAGCCTGCCCCCTTGAAGTTGGCTTCCAGTTCCTGCACGATTTTCCCGTTGCCACTCACGGGACCGTCGAGGCGCTGCAGGTTGCAGTTGATGACATAGATGAGGTTGTCGAGCTTTTCCCTTGCCGCAATGGCGATGGCTCCACGGGATTCGGGTTCGTCCATTTCCCCGTCACCCAGGAAAGCCCAGATTTTCTGGGGATTGGATTCGATGATTTTGCGGTTTTCCAGGTATTTGTTGAAACGGGCCTGGTAGAGAGACATGATTGCGGCTAAACCCATGGAAACGGTGGGCACATTCCAAAAATTCTCCATGAGCCATGGGTGGGGGTAAGAGGAAATTCCCTTATCAGATTGCAGCTCCCTGCGGAAATATTGTAGATGCTTCTCGGTTAGCCTTCCTTCCAGAAAGGCCCTAGCATACACACCCGGTGCGGCATGCCCCTGAAAATAGATGATATCACTTTTGCCTTCCTCATGGACTTTGAAGAAATGGTTGAAGCCCACTTCGAAAAGTTCTGCGATGGAATTGTAGGTGGAGAGGTGGCCACCTATGCCCTCTTCGGTTTTATTGGCCCGGACTACCATGGCCATGGCATTCCAGCGTATTAGAGCCAGCAGTTTTTCCTCCAGGTCCTGGTCTCCGGGATAGGCTTTTTCCTCGGAAGGAGGGATGGTGTTGAGATAGGGGGTGTTGAATGGCTGTTTGCTGGCAATGCCCTGCTTCTGCGCCTCGTTTTGCAGCAGGTACAAAAGATCTTGGACCCGTTCGGGTTTGTTGTTTTGGATGACCCAGTTCAGCGAATCCAGCCATTCCCTGTTTTCCAACGCTTGCTGCTCCTCCTTGCTTCCTTTTTTGCTCATACTGAAAAGTGTTAAGGGTGTTAGAGTATAAAGGCTTATATGGATGGTTTTGTTGGAAGGGGTTGTTTTTTTTTTTGAGGGTACGCAAGCGACGCCAAGATACTGCAGGTGGCAACATTCATCTGTCCGTTATGCCAAGTCTCCGACTTGCGCATCCTGAGTTTGGAGTCTCTGACTCCCGACACCCGACATCGGTCATCCGACATCCCTACATCCGACATATTACCACAATCTTTAAATGTCAAATAAAATAGTTTTTTTTTTGGGGAGATTACGTTTAAAACACTGTATGTTGCCAGGCAGCGGACGACATTTAAATAAACAGACAAATGAAACAGTTTTTTAAAGAGTTATTTGAATATGGTCATCACTTCAACCAAAAACTTGGAGACCTTTTTAATGATAATCTAGACAAAACATCTGAAAAGGCGGTAAAGTTTTACAGCCACATTCTTAACGCTCATCAAATTTGGAACAACAGAATTGATCCTAAACCATCGGTGTTCGGAGTTTGGGACATTCACCCAATTCAAGATTGTAAGAACATTGATAAAATGAATTTTGAACATTCATTGCTCATACTTGACAAGTCGGACCTAGACGGAATTGTCCAATACACCAATACTAAGGGACAGACTTTTAGTAACAGCATTCGGGATATACTTTTCCACGTAATAAACCATTCCACTTATCACAGGGGGCAAATTGCAACTGAATTTAGACAAAATGGACTTGATCCTTTGATCACCGATTACATCTTCTACAAAAGATGACCCCACACCCCTACATCCTTACATCCGACATCCTTACATCCGACATCGGTCATCCGACATCGGTCATCCGACATCCCTAAACCTCCCGCCCTTTTCACCTTCCTCACCCATCCTTGTTCCCCCAAACACCCCTTTTGTACATCCAAATCCCGTGTTTGTACATTGAGCTACTAAAATGTCAGGGGTAAGATTATATTTGAATTTCAGGTTAATCCTGAGCAAAGAATTGTAAACTTAAATAATAAAAATTATGGGATTTTCAGATTTTATTGATAGCGTTATCAAAACTTTAACGAATGATAAAGCTCATGTTTATAGGGGTAAGTCGGGATCTTATTTGAAAAGCGGGGGGCAGAAAAGCGGGAGAAAAGGAAAGACTTTGTTGTTTAAATGGGGTAAAAAATAGGATTTATTATAGAATTTTAATGAACCATGAGTTATGTCTAGCTGGTATTTGATTAGAACTACAGTGTTGTTATTTTTTATATTTTTGATTTTTTGCTCTCATGACGAAGGAGTGACATACCAGTCAGTTAAGATTGATGAGTTAAAATTTCATAGGAATTACTCTCTGAAGGAGATGTTAATGGAGGTTGTTGATAGTGAGTACCATGATGAACAATCAATAGATTTATTAGTAGAAAATTTTCTTATATCAGATAGTTTGCTAGTTGAAAGAGTAAATAACTCAGGTTTAGGAGATAAGGTCGCCAAAGGATTTAATAAAGGTGAGATAGTTTTAATGATAGATAAGCTAAATGATAAAATGTCTTTTAGCTTTATTAATTTTATTAAACAATTAATTTTTGATTTAGTGGTTAATTTCCTGTTATTTATGGGTATAGTGTTTGTTGTGACTATTCCCTTTGATTATAGGAATTTATTTGCCTTAAGGTTGGTCATTAATAATTCTATTTTAATAATTTTTTTAGGTTTTATTATATCATTTTGGTTTAGTCCCGCAGAAATAGTTGGAATTGTTCCCGCTACAAAAGAGAAAGAAATTAGTAAGGTGGTGCGTCTTGTTGAAAAAAATACCTTAATTTATGATTAGATTATTAGGAATTATCGTAATGGGCTTATTGTCAATTTTGTACACACCGAAACTTATCAAGTATGTTTCAGGGAGTGCAAAGCCTGTTAAGAGTATAGTTGTATCCAATGGGCAAGATATTGCTGTAACAGGTTTTAAGCAAGCTGGGAAAGCTGCTATTAGGGTTAATCCTAATCGCCCATATAACCGTACTGCAATTAATGAAGTCTTTAAAATTAGAAGAAATGAATTTCACTTAGAGGGGTTAGCTAGAGGTGAAAATGGTAAGTCTGCCTTTACTGATATCTATACAGGTGAAAAATTTATTGGAGGGCAAAAATTTGATTACGACCATATTGTAAGTTCGCATGCATTGTTTGAAAAATACAAACATGTTCTCACTGATAGGCAAATTGCGGAGTTAGTTAATATAAAGGCCAACATTGGTCCGACTATGCGCCCTATTAATAAGTCCAAAGGCAAATGGGATCTCTTATACTGGTTCGAAAAATCCGATGCAAGTAATCGATTTGGGGTCAAAGAAGAACTAGTTAAGGAACAGTACCAAAAAGCTAATTTTGCGATTGAAAAAAAACTTCAAGAACTTTTAAAAGAAAATCAGATTAATTAAATAATGACAGTGCTTTTTAATTTGGCAATGAATGTCTTATTAATCATTAGGTTAAAACTTTTAAATTTTTAGAGCTTAACTTCCCTTCTTTATCCTAATCTGAAATTAGATCTTTTCTGGGTATTACCTGATTGGTAATAGCTTTTCTGGTTTGGTCATTTGTTGAGAAATCTTTATTCCGATTATCAATTTGCTTTTGATCATTTACAAAATCACATATAAAATTTCTGCACTGAAAGGTTATAAAAGCATGTTTTTTCACGTGTAGATTTTTCCTAATTGATTACCTCCTTGAAACAAGTAAAGCTATAGCATGGCTAGAAGAAAAAGTACCTGAATTGGTTACCTTATTGTGCGTCTTATGTTGGGTGTCTATTTGCGTTCGTATAATGACCAACATACCACATCAATTCTCCGTCCCTGCACTACTCTCTCCCAAACCTAAGGCATCCAGTCAAAAATTCTTTACTTTTACAAAAAACTATCTACCAATGGACTTTAACCAACTGGAAAAATTTTGTGTGGACCATAGTCGAAAGGGCGAGGAGATTTTGGAGTGGATAATGTATTATGGGGCAGGTAAGGACAGGCTGGACAAACAGTTTGACCTACAATCCAAACCCTTTAAGCATGTTCTTCGGGATCTAGACCCTGCTACATTTAGGGAATTGAAAGCCCAATTTATCACTTTTAAAATTCTGAAAGAAAATGGTCTAATCCATAAATATCTGAACCATTCTTCAGTCAAAAACAGGGCGCCCCATGATTATGCATATCTTCAAAAAGCCGCTCAAGAACCCTACAGGTTTGCCTTTCTTTTGGCAAAAGATAATCCCGCACCTAATTTTTTTAATATGCAGGATGTCTTCACTGGGGAAGAATTATTGATGTATAGTCCTGGAGTGGCACAGGATTATGGTGACGCTTTGATGTTTTATTGTATGATTTCCGATAATGGTCAATGCTATCAGACTTATGGGCCAATAGGGGCATTCAGGGGTTTTGATCCTAACGACATCTTTTTTTATGCATCAGAGCTTAACCCCGCCATTACCACTGATGAGGAGCTACACGAATTTGTTCAGAAAGAACACCTTAAGTTTTCAGCATTATTACCTTTTACCAATATTCCTGTGACTGTACACGGCAAAGATGAGCTGATTGAAATTGTCACGTTTGGCAATATTCAGGGGGTAAAGAAAACTGGGCTTAAAAAGGATTTTGAGGTTAAGACTTTCGAGGATTTTCAAATCTGTACATTGAAAAAATACGGGGAATTCCCCCATTTTGCAACCTTGTTTTTAGACTGGAGGGAAGATGAAATAGTGCTTTCGGCAATGACAGATATGGGGTATGATAGGTTGGTAAATGCGGTAGAGAAGCTGGGGGCAAACCTTCCCGAATATGCTGATATAAGGCTGCATCCTTCCATGAAGATCGCCATGAAGGACATTCTAAAAAAAGAGATCTTGCTCCACCCATTTGATGCTCCCGTATCGGATGATGAATCTTTGGACGATATGGATAAAGAGAGTTTGAATCTACTGCTTGATAAATTGATCCTTTTGGTAAATGAAAACCGAAAGCCGGATTTTGCCAAGCTAGCCCATGAATTTAGTCAAGATGAAAATACTGTAAAAGACCTTTACAAATTGATATTGGAGAAAGTAGGGAAGATGTAGTTGTGTGTGATGGTTAAGAAAGTTATTCCGCCTGCGGCCTGATTTAGGAGTTTAGAGTTCGCAAGCGACGACAAGGTTGAGGCTTGGTTTCACGCCCGCCTCCCGGAGGGCAGGCCACGGCGCATAGGGAAAACGCAGTGGGCGCAACGTTCCCCACAACCCACAGCTCCATTAGGAGCGACCGATATAATAACCGCCGGTGGCAACCGGTGGGCATAAAGCACCTACCACATCATAAATTCCAAAGGGACGCACCATATAAGTTACTGAGTGATGTTTGGAAGACCATGCGGTGGAGTTCCATTTTGTGCGGGAGCCGTTAGCTGCTTGCTAGGAATACACTACCTGCATCTTTTTGCCTTTTTTATTCGACAAAAACAGTGTTCTTTTGTCCATTGGTAAAGACAGTTATTTTGGATGGGGAGTGAAAAGTGAGGTGAGATCCGTAGAACGGTTGTCGTGGAAGCAATTCGCTATAGAGTTAAAATGATTTATATGCAAAAGCATATAAAATTTAAATATCCAATACTTTTATATTTAATTGCATATAACCATAATCCATTCAACCTTTTCGCCCCCGACGCAGGGAAACTTCGCATTCCCATCCTTTGGGAACCCAACAATTACAGCTCATTCCTAATTATTCCTCCCGTTTTTATAACTTTCTACCAGGCCTTCCTTGAATGCCGCTTTGGTTCCTTCCCAATCCATAGCTATCTCAATAGTCAGTAAGGTTAGGAATCCGAGGAGATTTTCACTTAACAAGTTCCTCATCCCTCATCTCCAGCAACCTATCAATCTTCGCATTCAATACCCTCACCTCATTCTCCAGATCCACATTGTTTTCGCTGACCATCGCATCCACGAAGATGGAGTTGACCAGGGAGAGGCCGAAGATGCCGCCTACGAAGAGGATGATGATGAAGTATAATCGTACCAGAAAAGCCAAAAGAGGGGAGGAGTCCTGGGTCATCTCATCCGGGATCTCGTACCAGCCCTCTATCGTAAATACCTTGAAGATCGAGTAAAAGGAGATCAAGGGGTTAGAGAAATATTCCGGGGAGATGTCGCGGAACAGGAAACAGGATATGATGGAAATGGTGAAATTGAAAATAAAGAAGGCTATAATAATAAGTACAGAGGCCTTGGAAGCCCTCATTACCCCACTGATGATCTTGTCGATCTTGGGGACAAACCTGATGAAGCGGAAGAACTTAAATATCCGCATAGTCCTGAAAGCCAAGAGGAAGTCCAGGTCAATGATCTGGGCTGTCACAAACAGGGACGAAAGCGATGGCAAGGCGAGCATAACCAACGTAAAGTCAAAGATGTTCCAGTTGGATTTGAAATAGCCTTTTGCGCCATATTCTCTGATCTTCACTAACAGTTCAACAAGGAAGATTATGGTGAATCCATTATCCAATAGGTCCAACCATAGCCTGTCCGTAATATGGAAGTTAAAGCCCTCTATAAAAATGATGGCGGAATTCAAAAGGATAATGAGCAGAATGAACCGCTCATTCAAAAACAACTTTTTACCCATGGTCAGCTTACTTTGCAATGGCTTTTAATACCCGGTCTTCTTGGATCAACACATCTCTCATCAACAGGTTGTGGGGAAACATCTTTAGCTTGGAAGTCTTGAATCCTTCCAGAATCTGAACTAGGGTAGAAGCCGTGATCAGAGAAAGGTTCAACTCATATTCCAGTCCACATTCCTTGATGAAGTCATCTGAAAAGTCCGGGGCCACCAAAATGGATTTGACAACTTTGTAGTTGCTTCCATTGATCCTGTTGGCGTAGGATTTCAACTGTCGGGAAACAGAGCTGAACTTGTTGTAGCCGCTTTCTTTGACAGTCTTGCATTCCACTATGATGATCTCATTATTGCTGATGTTGAGCAGGATATCAGCTTTGTCTTTAGTGGAATTTAAAGAGGCCCGCAGATCTTCATCGACCTGGAAACCGAGGGTAGTGAATATCTTTTTGGTCAGTTCTTCAAACTTAATCCCGATATCAGCTTCTTTGATATCAATGCTGTTTCCTTTAAGAGCAGCCATGTTCCTGAAACCTATATTCTCATAGTTTTCCAGATAAAGGTTCTCCGCATCTTTGTAACATTCCAGCACGTTTTGGATCAAGTCCCCTCTTGTCTTGATCTCTTTTATCTTGCTGAATTCCTGAAGGGCTTCCTGAGGAAGGATTTCCAATACATCCTTAGGCTTGATGTTGTAATCCAATAGGAAATGGCTGTTCAGTACATTTTCTTCCTGGAACTCGTACTGCTCACGCAGATAGTTGTTGAACTTAGGGAGAACCTGGCCCATTTCCCTCAACATTTTTTCATAACCATCTACCGAAATGCCTATCTTCTCATCCCTCTCCAAGGCTTCAAAATAGGAGATCAGGTTATCTATCTTTTCTTCGATCAACACGCCTTTGATGGTAGGAGTGATCTTAAGAGTATTGTCAAAAAAGTCGTTTAAGAATTTCTTCCTATCAGTGAGGTTAGTGCCTTCTTTATAGATGTCCTCTTGTAGGATGCCGGTAAAGGAAATGCCTTCATGAATGATATCCTTGATTTTCTGCTCTATGGGAAGTTTGCGGTCGATACCATGCTTCCTGCATATCAAATTGATCTGTGGATCTTTCAGGGACTTCAGCACCCTTCTGAAGAACTTATCAGGAACTTCCTTGCCACGGACTTTGCGAAGAATTCCCACCACTTCATCTGCTACATAGATAGTACTCGTCTTTCTTGAATAAAAGATTGCGCCAATAGCTTTCAGTTCGTTGATTACAGTATCAATCTCTAATTTCTTAACTGGGATTATTAGGTAGTTTATTAGCTTTACCTCCTCCTGGGATAATTCCAATTGTTGAGATAGGGTCAGGAGAATTGACTGTTCGTCAGTCGTGATCTTTTTCTCTTGGTTGTTTTGCTCATCATTGAAATAAGCGGTATGAAGGCATTTCTTATAGATAAGATAATCCCGCTTTCGCTTATCATCCAGATCCGATTTATCGTTTTCGAGATCATGTTTGAATTTCTTCAACCTTTTATCCATGAGAGTAAGCTCCTTCTCATATAGGCGGGCAAACCAATCCTGTTTCATGATGGCATTGCCTTCTCTTGAGATGATGTCTATGAGGATATCCAGCTGTGAGGTGGTGTTGACAAATTCTGACTTAATACATTCCTTAAACTCACTCTCTAATAGGCCAAATACTTTTGCAATGTTCTGGCTGTCGATTGCCTTCAGATCTTTGCTGGTCTCGGAGAGGATCTTGTCCACTGCCTTTGCATTTGCGGGTTGATCTGCCAGGATGCTGTCAATGATTTTCAAAAAGGAATTCTTTTCAAAAGAATTCAGGTTGTCTAAAATTTTTTCAAGTTTCATATTAAATAATAATTATAACTAAACCGTACCACCCACTTTTCAAAATAGAAGGTAAATCCCTTAAGGCCTTGAATTACAGCTTATAGGTGCCGCTGGCAATATGGGAAATTAATTTTTGATAAAAAATACCGTGATCACGGTATTTTTCTTTAAAATAGGTGATTTAAGTCTGAATGTTTATTGTTTTGATTTGAAACTGACTCCATAAGACAAATAATGTATACTTATTTTATATGGGTAGAGGGGGATTTTCATAAGGTGTGTTGAAGGATAGTGAACTGAGTATAATCATTAAACCTTAGAACATGGCTCCAGGATTATAGCCACCTATCGTATCGATACTTACAAAATCTTATTTAAGAAACAAGTAAAAATACCCTAATCACAATATTGCAAGGGGAGTGGGAATGGATTAGTTTTAGGGAATTGATCCCACCCAAAGATACAAACACCGTCTACCTATCAGAACTACTGCGATCTGACGGTCTTCGGTCATCCGACATCCCTACATCCCACCTCCAAAAAATACCCCGATCACGGTATTGTTGAGTAAGAATTAATTCCTTAATCTTGATTCATAATAATATTTTATGAAAAAACTCGCAATTGTTTTCATGGTAATGGCATTCGGCTGTTCTGCCAATAAAACCTTCACCAACTCTGCTGAGAAGACTTTTTTCCCGATGGAAATTGGAGAGGAATTCACCTATAGGTATGTCAACTCCCCTTCATTCGTTAAGTACCGCGACCTCGGGCTACTGCGGGAATTTAATGGAAAAACTTATCATGCCAGGCAAAATCACTATTCCTGGGACAAAATAGATACTTCCTATTTTAGGGCAGAGAATGAAACCATTTACTATTTTGATACCAAGTCGGGTAAGGAGAGTGTGCAAATGCCCGGGAAATTAAAGAAAGGATATAGCTGGACGAGTGCCGATGAGGCTTGGAGTTATGAAATCACGGATCTTGATGCCCAGTTGACTACACCGGAGCAGCGCTATAGCGGCCTATTGGTCATAAAATCTACCCAGCTCCAAAACCGGGACAGGACCAAGAGCCCTGAATATCTGATATACTACCAGCAGAATGTGGGAAAGGTGGCAAGCGTAACCAATGGGGAGCTGATGACCTATAAGGTAGAAAGCCAATATCCTTAGGGTTTATACCACGAACTTGTAAGCGGTTTAGACAGGGCCAATTGTGCTGTGCTTTAGTGGTTATTACTAACATTCTCAGACAATTTTTGTCACAAGGGATTAGGTTTGTAGCTTTATTTTCTAACTTGAGTCTATTCGGTCTTCCGGCTTCAAACTATAGCCACCCATGAAAAAGCTCTTCCTTGATGACATCCGAACCGTGGACATGGTCTATGATCGGTGGATGGTGGGGGAGTTTGAGGTGGTGAGGAGCTATGATGCTTTTGTGGATTACATCCGAGCCAATGGGCTGCCGGATTTTATCAGCTTCGACAATGACCTGGGGGAGGATGAAAATGGAAATCTGCTGCCTGATGGTTATGCAGCTGCCAAGTGGCTGGTCTATGAGTCGGGATTGGATCTGCGCAATCTCAAGTACCATGTCCACTCAGCCAATCCTGTGGCAGCGGAACAGATCAGGGGATTGTTGGGGAATTATATTAGGTTTTTAAGGGAATGGGGAAGGTGAGCGCTTAACACTGGGCGCTGAGCATTTGGAGCCCGGCTCCCGTTAATCCTTTTTCATGAATCCTTTAAACTTTTTCCTTTTTTGAGTAAAAATATCCCCTGGGTTTTTGGCCACTAAGGCCCAAAGGCGCAAAGTTTATTTACTGAAGTTGTTTTTGCCACGAAGGCGCGAAGGCGCCAAGGTTTATTCTTAGTGCCTTGGCGACTTAGTGGCTAGCTATTCTTGCTAAAATTTTCTTTGCGCCTTGGCGGCTTAGTGGCTAATACATAAAAATACCCTGATCACGGTATTGCGGGGGTAGGGGGGATTGAGCACTGGGCTTTGGGCAAGGAGCATTGAGCACGGAGCGCTGAGCATTAGGAGCCTGCCTCCCGTTAATCCTTTAATCCCATAATCCCTTAAACCTTTTTGATAAATTCCTTAAACTTTTTTCCACTTTTGAGTAAAAATACCCTGATCGCGGTATTGCAGGGGGAGGGGGATTGGGGTACTTTAGCGGAGACAGGAAAATTAAATGTACCAAGGGTAAATATATCCATCTCATGGAGGCAAATACGTTTACCAGTATGGTTATTATTACGTTAGGTGTTATAAAAGAAACAGCATGATAAAGACAAATTCTGTTACTCAAATACAATATACTCTGATAACATCTGAATCTTCGTTTTCAGAATCAAATTTCCACAATAAGGCTTTACGTGCCCTAAAAGAATACCCGAAAGACTTATGGCAATTAGAAAATGCAGTTGACCATTATGACTTTTCATTCCGATTCTGTCTTAGAAAAGGTTTAGAGCTGTTTTCTCTTTCGGATACATTATTAAATATTGAAACCAATCAGGCCGTTGAATTTTTTGAAGGATATTCAAATGAATTTAATAACGCCTTAGTTAAAGTGTTTATAATCGATTCTAAGATTGAATCACATGAAAATATTGCAAATTTTATAGAATTAATTACGCCATCATATTTTACAATAATCAACGAAACGGCCAGCATAATTTCAAAATATAATTCGGAAAATTACTTTTCAAGTGGCAATTCTCTAATAGAACTAATAAAAAGAGATAAGAAGATAATTACAGAAAAAATTAATGAAAAGTATCCTGACCATGAGGTTAAACCATTCGATATTAATCCAAACAATTCATATATAAATGAAAATGAACTAGTTTTTTCAAATCTAATAGAAAGTAACTATTTTATGCTAAATCAAATAATTGGGAATTTTTGGCTTGAGGATTTCAAAAATTACAATGATAGTGATTTAATGAAACTAAGGTTACAATCAAACCAGAGAGTCAAAGAGATATTAAATAAAGCTCGAACAATAGATCAATTCACAAATGTAATGTATAGTAAGGACATTGCGAAACAAGTAAGCCCTTTCAACCCATTATATCCAACATTAATTTTAATTTCACCTTATCACTTCCCGGGATTAAACCAGATATTTCGGAATAAGAAACTTTCACCAAAAGAGAAAGCAATATTAAAAATTTATAAATCAGAGCAGCGATTAGACTATTGTTTTGTAGGTGATGACAGTGTTGAAAGATTTTTATCAAGAAAGGAAATTACTCAAATAATTGGTGAGATGAACTTTCGTCTCTTGTTTTTAGATGATGTAGGTTATTTACATGGTTTATTATCTTATTCCCCAATTATTAGGTTACCATTAGTTGGTAAATCAATTAATATGGATTTGTCCCACTTAGAAAACTTTACATCAACTCGAAAAAAAGCAGTTAAAAAAATATCTCAATTTGGTAAAAATTTAAGTAAGCAAATATTAGCTGATGAAATAAAGGATTATATATTCAATCGAAATGGACAAATTGCTGTAATTAGTGATTTGTAATCGGTAAATAAAACTGCACCACTTTCGGTAAATAAGAATGCACCAAATTTGGCAACAATAGTGCACCACTAAAAATCCTCTTGGGGCATGCCCCAAGAGGATTTTAGAGTATTTTGCTGGTCTACCAAAACTAGCATTTTATGAATGTGTACTTAGACAAATTTATGACTTATTTCGAAATCCACCGCCTCCAAAGGGAGGGATTTTCCCTCCGGCAGATCAGCGAGCACCTTGTCCTCAACAGGCGAACCGTAAGCAGGTACCTATCCATGAGCGAGCAGGACTATGAGCTGATGCTGATACAGCAGTCACAGCGCCCCAAGGTCCTTGCTCCCTATGAGGAGTTTGTCAGGCAACGCCTGGAAAACTTCAGGGACACACCTGCAGCCCAGATGCATGACTGGCTGAAGGAACATTTTCCGGACCTGCCAAAGGTCTCCCCAAAGACCGTCTTCAACTTCGTTTCCTGGGTCAGGGACAAACACAACCTTCCCTTTGTCAAACTCCCCCGAGAGTACGAAATGACGGAAGAGCTTCCGTACGGCAAACAGGGCCAGGTCGACTTTGGCGAATACAACATGCGAAGCGGCACGGGAAAGAGGGTAAAGGTGTTTTTCTTCACACTTGTCCTTTCCCGCTCGCGGTTCAAGTACGTATGGTTCACCGACAGGCACTTCACTTCCCTGCTGGCCATAGAGGCCCATGAAAATGCCTTTGCATACATCGGAGGCATCCCCCTGGAAATGGTCTATGACCAGGACAAGGTGTTCATGGTAAGCGAAAACGGAGGGGACCTCATCCTTACGGACGCCTTCAGGGCCTATACCCGGGAGCAGTCCTTCAGCCTTTACTTCTGCAGGAAAGCCGATCCCGAAACCAAAGGGAAGGTCGAAAACGTGGTCAGGTACGTAAAGAGAAGCTTTCTTTACAACCGCACCTTCCACAATATCGAAACCCTCAACGACGAGGCCATGGGATGGCTTGGCCGTACCGCAAACGCACTTCCCCATGCGGTGACCAAAAAAGAGCCGCAGTCAGAGCTTTACATCGAGCTGCCCTTTCTCACCCCGTACCGGCCCTGTGCCCCAAAACCCGCCGTACCGGCCCTCTTTGCCGTCCGGAAGGACAACACCGTCTCTTACAGGGGCAACTTCTACTCTCTTCCCCTGGGCACCTATAAAGGAAAAGGAAGCGAAGTGGCTGTACAGGCACAGGGGGATGGCCTTTTTATCTATGAACCCGGGGGCACCACGGAAATCTGCCGCCACGACATACCTGTGGGAACAGGCCAAAAAGTCCTCAAAACCGACCACAGGAGGGACAAAAGCGGCTCCCTTGAGGAGAAAGCCGCCCTGGTTGCCGGAATGTTCAGGGACAGCGAGGAGGCCCGGCGGTGGATAGGAATGATCCGCGCCGAGAAGCCCCGGTATGTCAGGGACCAGCTCAGCATGATCGAAAAAGCCCTTATAGGCGCCGATCCGGAAAAGACCGGGCTCACCCTGAGGTACTGCCTTGAGCAATCAATCTGCAGTGCGTCGGATTTTATATCCATCCTGGAGCTACAGGACACCTCAAGGAAGGAGGAAACCAACATCAGGGTACTCAACCCGCTGAGCGGAAAAATGCCCGACAGCGCCCTGGTACAGCCCGAAAAGAGCAATATCGGGGAGTATGAGGATATCGTGAAGAGCAAGAAAAAAAGCAACAGTTAACCAAAACAGGCCGTGGGAGCAATCTTTTGGATGCCTTCCACGGCCCCAAAACCAGACAGAAAATGGAGAAAAAAGAACAGATCAACGCCTTTTGCAGGCAGTTTAAGATCACCGGAATGGCCAACAGCCTGCCCGAGGTCATCGCCAAAGCGGAAAAACAGCGCTCCGGGTTCACGGACTTCTTCCTTGAACTGCTCCGGGAGGAATCGAACCTTAGGCTCAAAAACGAGGTGGCAAGGCGGAGAAAGGCCGCACGACTGCCGCTCAAAAACGACCTAGGCCAGTACGATCCGGGAGCCGAAAACGGCCTGAACCTGACAAGGATAAACCAGCTGCGGGAGCTCAACTGGCTCGACCAGGGGTTCAACCTCATGCTCATGGGCCCTTCCGGTACGGGAAAGACATTCCTGGCCTCGGGGCTTGGTGCCGATGCGGTGGACAGGGGCTACAAGGCCTACTTCAAGACAATGGAAGACCTTACAAACATCCTGAAGCTGAAGGACATGACCAGGTCGTCAATGGCCGAATACAAAAGGCTCCAGAAGGCGGATCTCATCATAATAGATGATATCATGCTCTTTCCGGTGGAAAAAAGCGTTGCCGTCTCCCTTTTCAACTTTATAAACCAAATCTATGAGCGGACCTGCTTCATCATCACCACCAACAAAATGCCTGCAGAATGGGCCAAAATGCTTGATGACGAAGTCCTGGCAACGGCATTGTTGGACCGCCTGCTGTTCCGTTGCGATATTATAAATTTATCGGGGAAAAGTTATAGAATGAAAAACAGGAAAACTTTCTTTGAACAGGAAGAATAGGCAGCGTATATTTACAAAATGGTGCACGCCTGTTGCCATTTTTGGTGCACTCCCATTTACCATTTTTGGTGCATTGTTGGTTACCGCTTACAGATTTACCAATTGAATGGTTATACCTTGAAGATTTACCCCTGTGCTACACTCATGATGTTTGTAGAATACCAGAATATAATCAAAATGGAATTGTAAATAGTTATATTCATAATCAAAGATTCAACTTCCTTGTTAAAAGTGATTTAATTGAAAAAACACTAATAATTCATTGTGCGTCTGAGAATGATGTAAACATGCAAAACATGTTCAATTTAATTGATTCATTTGAGGATAAATTTGGTTTTAAGAGTGTAAAATGTTTAACTGTCAAGGAAATAAAAGATGCGATAGACACTTATAAACCTGACTTTTTAATTATTGACAGCCACGGTAGTTTTGATAAATCTACGCTTTCAAGTTATTTAATTATCGATGATGAAAATAAAGTTTTTCTGACTGGAGATGACATAATTGAAAATAACATTAGTGCCCCTTTGGTTTTATTGTCAGCATGTTCAACTATGCCAAACAATGGCTATGTTAAGTTTCTGTCTGATGCATTTATGCAAGCTGGAGCATTTACGGTTACGGCAACCTTTATGCCCATTGATATGGTAGATGCTGCAAAGTCTATTATTAGATTATTAGGAAAATTAGCACAGTTAAAAGACAGAATAATTCATACAAATTGGCTTGAATTTATTTCACATGTTTTAAGGACAACGTTGATACATGAAACTATTCGGAAAGAACAAATAAAAGCAGGTATAAAAGACACCGATATTGACCACCAAAGTATTGCAAAAATATTAACTGAAACAATGGCGTTTCATAAAAGAAGAGAAGCTATAGAATCACTTAATACATTACTTAAAAAAGTAAACCCTGAATTCAAATTCGACTTTGAAAGTTTAAATAATGAATGGATATCTTATACGGTAATTGGAAGAGCTGATTTATTATATTTTGAAAATTGGATTAATAAATACAGGAAAATTAATATGAATTTTGACACGGATAATAAGAATAATAACACCTAACACCATGTATAAAACATTGGGGTTTAATTGGTTATTTGAAGCATTCTGCCCTGCATTAACTTTTGTAACGGCAGACAGGAACGAAGCCCGAAATCCCCAACGGTTCATATATGTGACCGTTAGTTGAAATTTTAAATTATGGAATATTTTGCACTTAAAAATCCCAACGGAAGTATTCTTCGGTTTGTTCAGTCATATAATGAAAGTAACGCAGTGAAGAGGGAATCAATGGTTTTAGATTGGTTTGACCATCAGTCGCCTGTTATAGGTAAAGCAAAGAAACAGCAAGTATTCAAAAAATATGACTCTCAACTTAATTTTGACATAAATTTAATTGATAAGATATTTTTAGAATTAGGATGGATGACTTATATAGTCAAGCCTTTACTTAGTGAGAGATTTGATGTTTTGGTAAAAAATAGATTATTGAAAGATGATTCTGGTGTAATAAAGCTTACAGAGCTAGGAGAATTTTTATTTCAACAAAATGAATATAACCAATATACCAAGTCGTTGACTTTTAAAGCAAATTTTTGGAAAAAAAACAATGTCAAGATTACTGATAATAATGAAATAGGTTCTGGTGCTTTTATTGGAAAAAATATAATAGTAACATGTAAACATGTTCTAGATGAGTTGAATAAGGAGAAATTAATTATAGAGGATGAATCGAAAAAAAGATACACTGTAAAAAATATATTAAGGCATCCAGACGATAATGTTGATTTAGTAAAAATTTTTACTGTTGAATATTTTGACTTTTTTACTTATGAAATAGAAACTTCAGTTAAACTAATTGAAAGTGTCGTGATATTTGGTTATCCTCCAATCCCCTTAGCAACTGAAGCATTTTTAATTGCAAATTTAGGAGAAGTGAGTAGTGAAGTAGATAATTATTTAGATGGTACGGATTGTATAATCTTATCAGTGATTACAAGACCAGGAAATAGCGGCGGACCAGTTATTAATGAAAATGGAAAATTGATTGGAGTTATGGTTCAAAATAGGCAGCATAAAATGTTAATTACTGGGGAAAATATTGATAATGTAGATTTTAATAAAGGACTTGGTTATGCTACTGCTTTAAAGGCTAAATACATTAATGAGTTTTAAGAATAACTTCAACTAATATTATGTAACAAAGAGCATCTGGTTCGTTGCTAGCGAATCTTTCGGTTTTTTTCGCTGGCTTCGGTATTATTGGATACTTAACTGCTTTAGAATCGCTTCTGTTTTTTATTAAATGTTAAGCTCCTAAATAAATAACTTTAATAAGCTGATTCAAAAATGTCCACCTTCACCCACCTCATCCCTATAGTAGCCGTACAGGAATGGGATATTGATTTACTAATTCTGGAGGAGCTGAAGTTCAATCCGGGTTTTGTCAAATGGATGGTGGGGGAGACTGTTGGGAATGGTGCCGCCATCGATTTTGTCAGTGCCTGGTATTCCCTCTGCCAGGAAAACCTGGGGGAAAGTGATGTGGTGTTTCAGGTGAAGATGGGGGAGGAGGATGTGCTGTTTTATTATGGGAACAATTCTATTAAGAACTTCAGCTACGTTTTCCTACCCTTAGGGTGGTAATGAGGTGAGATGGGCTGACAGTCCTTTTATCACTGAAGTGGTAAGGAAGGGAACCGGAATTAAAATACTGTGAAATGGGTTCAAGAGTAATAAGATTTTTTCGGACAGCAAAATTGTGACCATGAACATCCACCAGCCCACCGACCTCCATCACTTGACCTCTAAAATACCCTGATCAGGGTATTGCGGGGGGAGATTAATTTATGTAATTTTGAATAATAAATACGCAAAATCCTTATTAATTCTATAAAGCTAACCTATTTTCAGTACTAGCAAATAAATAAGAGAGAAACGGTTTTGAAGAAAATAATGAAGAATTTGGGGATTGGAGTGAGGGTGTAGATCACTTAATGATCTTAGAATGTTGCTACATTGAGATTAATTATACAAATTAAATTTTACCTCTATGGCTGTCTTTATATTATTTTGTGTAGCTCTTTTTACTGTTATATACTCGATAGTATACGCTCCAATTTATTTAATTTCTTATGAAATTTTTCATATTGATAGAATAATTAATGATAATAAACTTGTTTGGGTTTTATTATTTTTTGCTTTTCTGATAACCTTATTATTATTCCCCGTTTTCTTCAATTTGATCAAATGGTTCATCATTTGATCTTGTTCTTTTAGCTTTGTTCGCTTCTATGCTGTCTAATAGAATTTGATACTCTGTTTTTCTCCTGTGGCTGTTTTCTAAAAACTCATCTAGTGATTTTAAAAATCCGCCTCCTGACTTTCCTTCAAAATAAATAGAACTTCCTAATTGAATTCTAAGTTCAGGATTGTGGGAAAGAGCAAACAATACTCCAAGCCCTAAAAGCCCTACCGTTGAAATTGCTTTTAATACAAATCTCCCTTTTGACTGAACTTTAATTTTAATATAAAGTTCTTCGGAAAAATTTTCTGAATCGAACTCTAAGCAAAATTCACGGTAGAAGTAAGTTAAGCTATTTAATAATTTACTTAATTCAAATGCATTGATATCCTCGTCCTGGTTAACACTTATTGAAAGATATGCTTTTTCTCCTTTTATAAATAAACTTGAGATGTAACTTTCTATGGCCTCAGAATAATCACTGATGTTTGTAATAGCTTGTCTTGAACTGAATATACCATTGAAATCATTTCTAAAGTAGGATTTTTTTCTCGCAAGAATCCAATTAACCTTTCTTCTTCTTTGAGGAAGCATTTCTATCTTGTCTTTATAAGAAAAACTTCCAGGATTTTTTACTAATTTGACATCACTTTCTATGGTTCCTATTGCTAAGAAATCAGAGTTGTGGCTAGGAATAATTACGACATCATTTATTTTGATTTCATGCTGAAAGTTAATTATCTGGTTAGCCCATTTGGTAATTTCTCCTTTTTCATACGTCGTATGGATTTCTAAATATTTTTTTAAATTTTCTTTAGATTGTTCATTTTCCTTTTTTGCTTCTTGGATATAATTATAAGGAATGTCATTGAAGCCAATGCCGACGTAATTTTTCTGATAGAATTCTTCGAAAGTAATTCCTGAAAAAGTTCTGATAAACCAATAATTCCTATTAGGATTTACTTTCCTAATTTGGTCTACACTAGTTTCGAAATCTATATTCATAATTCGTGATATTAATAGCTGTTGCAATATAGGGAAAAAATCAAGCTATAATATAATGTATTTAAGGATTTCGTTGAATTTAATAGGACGAATTTTCAATGGTCCATTTTTGGGTTAAATTTTAGAAGGTATGCATCTTTCGATTTAAATAAAGGCTAATCCAGTTAGGTGATGAAATTATGTAAAGTTGAATTGTTAATGCCAGCAGATGCCTTTGAGATAAGTTATAGTCATTAAGAACACCGTGTTTATTAATAAATGGAATACCCCCTCAATAATACTCCTTAATATACCCATAAGCCCTATCAAACAGCACCTGGTCCTTGTGCAGCTGATACTTCAACAAGGCCTGGCGTAGGGATTTTTGGACCTCACGCTCGCCTGCGACAGTGTTTTGCCAGCCTTGGAAGCTGACGATGCGGACGATGGAGTCAATTTCGGTGACGATACGTTCCACTACCGCTGGGGTCTGGTCCGTTTTGAGTTCTAAGAACAATTCTGTCAATGCCGCTTTCGGGGTCTTGACGATTACCTCTTCCATCAGCTCCTTTTCGGCTTGCACGGTTTCTTTGGCTATCTTGCAGAGCTCCTTCACAAACTCTATGGAAGTAATCAAACCCAACTCTGCTTTGTCTCTCAATGCCTCCAGTCTTTCGCTCAGGGATTTGAATTTTGGCAGCCCTTCATGTTTCTTGAACCGCTTGATCAAGGCCTTTTCCAGCTTCTTGGTATTCTTGGGGTCCGGGTTATGGAAGATTTCCTCAATTACGTCTGCATCCAGGATAAATTCCTCCAAATGGTGCACCTGGCCTACGTGGATGTTCTCATGGATGAGTTTGGTGGTCTGGGCGCCAAGGGTAAACCAAAGTAGTTTACCTACTGTGTCTGATGCCGGCTTGACGGATTCGAAAACCTGGGACAGCCATTTGTAGTCCTTTTGGTAGGGGTCCAAAACCCGGTCAGGGGATAGGGACTCCCACAACTTCGACAGGTATTTGTAATCCTTGGCAAAGGCATCCTTCTTGTCATTGGTATTGATGGCATTCTGGGCTGCTTCCAGACCTTCAAAACCAACCATATCCCTGTCCACTCCTTCAAAGTGGCTCAATGCCTCCGCCATGGCTGCGGGTACTTCGGCCTTCAACTCCGATAGGTTGGAGATTATCTGCTGCATGGTCTTTTCGTCAAACTCCAATGCCTTGGCCGTGTCATCAAATACCCCAAAGTAATCAACTATCCTCCCGAATTTTTTCTGTGGGTAAAGTCGGTTGGTTCTACAGATGGCTTGAAGCAGCGTATGGTCTTTTAGTGACTTGTCCAAGTACATGGTTTGTAGGATAGGAGCATCAAAACCGGTCAATAACTTGGCGGTAACGATAAGGAATTTTAGATCGGAGTGGGCATCATTAAACTCATCGACGACTTTTTCCTGCTGACTTTTGTCCAATGCCCATTTTTGCTTGAACTCAGGTTTATCGTTGGCTGTGGTGGAGATCACCACCCTGCTGGCTTCAGTGGGAAAGTATTTATCGAGCTCCTCTTTGTATTGCACACAGGCATACCGGTCGGGCGTGACGATCATTCCCTTAAAGCCATGTGGCTCCACCTTTTCCTTAAAATGGGTGGCGATGTCTTCCACGATTTTGGCCACCCGCTCAGGGGATTTCAGGAAGGCGGCCATTTTAGCTGAGCGCTTGTTCAGGGCATCAGCATCTTCATCGGAAAGTGCCGCTTCTTCTTTAAATTCCTCGAATAACTTATCGATGGTTTCCTTGTCCACGTGCACATCCACCAGCCTTGGCTCAAAGTGGAGTGGGAGCGTGGCTTCGTCACGGATGGAGTCATGGAAGGTATAGCGGGACATGTAGCCCCCCTCATCCTCCTCTGAGCCGAAAGCCCAGAAAGTGTTTTTGTCCGCTTTGTTGACCGGGGTGCCTGTCAGGCCAAACAAAAATGCATTGGGCAATGCCGCACGCATTTGTCTGCCGAGGTCTCCTTCCTGTGTCCTATGGGCTTCATCCACCATCACGATGATGTTGTCCCGACCGTTCATGTTGGGTTGGGCATCCTTGAATTTATGGATGGTTGTGATGATGATTTTACGGGTATCCTTTAGCAGTAGGTCTTGCAGCTCCCTGATGCTGTCAGTAGTTTCGACATTGGCAATATCCGCGGCATTGAATGTGCCGGTGATCTGGGTGTCCAGGTCGGTTCTGTCCACCAGAATTACTACCGTGGGGCTTTTTAATTGAACAGAACGCCTTAGCTTTTGCGCCGCAAAGACCATGAGCAGGGATTTGCCGGACCCTTGGAAATGCCAGATGAGACCTTTTTTGATGTCCCCATCGATGACCCTTTCCACAATCTTGTTGGCACCCTCGTATTGCTGAAACCTGCAGATGACTTTGATGCGCTGCTTCTTTTTGTTGGTGGTGTATAGGGAAAAGTTCTGGAGGATATCCAACAACCTTTTGGGGTGGAGCAGGTCGGAGAGTTCATTGCCGATTTCACTCAGGCCCAATTGCCGGGCCAACTCACCTTCCTCGTCCTCCAATCTCCATGGGGCCCAAAACTCCAGGGGGGTGCGCACTGCTCCAAAGAACAACTGCTTGCCTTCCGTGGCAAAAGATAGGATGTTGGGGACAAAAAGCTGGGGAACCGCATCTTCATAAATCTTGTGGATCTCATGGGCCCCATCGAGCCAACTGATGGAGGAGCGGATGGGTGTTTTGGCTTCTCCCACCACTACCGGAATGCCATTGATGTAGAGGACAATATCCGGGATTTTGGTTTCCCGATGATGTACCCTCAGTTGGTTGGTGGCATAGTATCGGTTTTCCCGCAGGTTTACAAAATCTATCAGCCTCACCGGAACATGGCGGTGGTTTTTGCCGAAAGGCATGGTTTTCTCTCCCGTCAGCCATTTGGAAAATTCCTCGTTTGCCCTTACCAGTACCATTTGATTGACCGATATCAAAATCGCCCTCAGCTTGTAGATGACTTCATCCGCCAACTCTGGTCTTTCCGCTATTTCCGGATTCAGCCTTACCAAAGCGGCCTTCAGTTCGTCCTCCAGCAGTACTTCATTGACGGTCCTGGATAGTTCCGATGGTGCCCGGTACTCCCAGGAGGTGGTATAGGTGGTGCTTGCCGCAAAATCCGAAAGTTCCCCGTTCAGGTTGGTACCGGTGAGGCGATGAAGGATAAAATGTTCTACGCTGTTGAGCTCGGTAAAGGACATGGAGTAAAAGTTTAATCTTAACCATTAAGTTAAGGTTTTTTGTGAATTGATAAGTAGTAATCGCCAAAAAAAAATGTAAATCATTCCAAGGATGAGTAAATTATGTTGTGAAATGCTTACTAAATGGCAACTGGTTCTTGTTTTGCTTTTTTAATTTTGTCTTGATATTCTTTAATGGGAATAGTATTTTTTGAATAATATAAGTTTTTCCATACTTCCTTTTCTAGAACATTTAAATTGATTAAGTCAGCTATGAAATGGACCCAATCTTTTTGATAAAGGTAGTTGTTGTTTGGTTCGTCATAGTGACAATATTTGGTATTGGTATCAAATGGGTCTTTTGAAGGTTTTGTAGGTCGAATAGAAAATATATAGTATAAACAAGTATGATCATATTGGTTAATTTCTCCCTTAATCTTTTTGTTAACTTTTTCTACCACTTTAGCAGCTTTTAATTTACCTGTGTTTATTACCTCCTTTACTAATGTTTTTTCTTTTATAATCGTGACAATTTTTTTGTAATTTTCTTTTTCCTCATCAGATAGTTGATTCCAATTAACAAACTCTACAGCTAGATCAGATCGATTTGTATTGCTTATTTTGGGAATCGCAATTAATTTTACACTGTATTCTTGTGAATTAAATGTGTTATCATCAATAGAGGATCGATATTTTTCAATAAAATCTTTTAACTCTTTTACTTCTTTTGATAATAAGTTCTTCGATGCCTGTCTTTGTAAGTCAGTTCTAATTTTTGAGAATTGTAAGGCGAACGCTAAGCTCTCATTAAGAGCATATTCCTCTCCAAAGTTATCTATAACAAATGCTTCAAAATTGTTTAGCAATGATTGACATTCTCCAAATATAATTACTCCAATGTCTTCTTTGTTTATATAATGATGTTCAATCTTGTTTCGAAGTTTTATAAAGAAAGTTAAATTGGCTTTTACAGACTCATCTAAGTCTTTATTTTTGTCAATACATGTTTTTAATTCCCATGCTTTTTTCTCACCATCAATTCTAATATAATATCTTCCTCCTTTATCTTTATAAAAATATTTTTCACCAATCGATTGATGGTAATAAGCATGAAAAGCTCGAGTCCAAGCCATTATCATGTGTGTTATAAAAGTTTCTACCCTGAATGGGGCTCGAGGTTTGTTGTAAACTTCTACGGCTAGTAAGGAACAATCTATGGCGCTTTCTATTAATAATTTTGATTTACCTCTTCTTAAACTCATAGCTAAAAAATTTGATTTATAAGGGATTTTTGAAGGGATGTTGAATCAGAAATTCGTGAATTTATTAAGCTTTTACAATTGTCGATACGATCCAACTCATGTATTAACTGAGATTGCTTTGTCCTACTCGGAATGGGAATATTTACCTTCAGTGCTTTTTTTTGTGATATATTTACCATACTTAAATTGGTCCCATTACTGAGTGACTCAATCTGAGATCTAAATTGTTCAGTGGACATATAGTACCAAACTAATTTAGGAAAAATAATTTCTGACCTTATTTGAATTTGCCAAATCAAATCCGGACAATAAATATTAGGCAACTCATTTTCTACAAATTTGGAACTACCCACTAGTGCTTGAGTATTTTTTCTATTGAACAGAATGCTATTTGCTTTAATGTTTTTTTTAAGCTTGGACTCTTGAATCTTTAGAACTGTCTTTACCTCGGATGCTAAAAAATTCTCTCCTGTTATAGCACTAGTTTTTAATATGCCTTTTCCATTTGGGTCATAACCCCCATTATGACAATTTACACTTGAACCAGCCTCGAGACTTTCAATGATTTCTCCTAGGGGAATTTTATCTAGTTTTGAATCTTTGACTAAATTATCTTTTAAATAAGCTTTTAGATTAAAATTTAAACTTTCCTGTAACTCCCTCTCCCGCTCAATCACCTCATCCATCGCCCAAAGCAGTTCGGCCAGTTCGGCTTGCTGATCCAGTGGGGGGAGGAGGAATTTGTAATTGGCTAGGTCTTTCCAATTTACATAGGGATTTACAGAACCTTTTGAGTTCTTTATGGAGTGTTCACTAAATCCATCCGAAAGCATAATAAATGGAAGGAGTCTTTTGTCAAGCTTTTTTTCATTGGCTTTGATGACAAATGTTGTATTACTTGTAATCCCTTCGAAGGGAGCTATAACGACCTTTTTGAGGTAAGTCCTTCTTGAACCATAAAGGATGTCACCTTCTTCAAAATACCTTATAAATGCTGGGCCTAAATATTCATCCTGGAGTTCGCCCCACTCTCGAAGGTGAATATCTTCAGAACCCATATGCTCTCCTTTGACATACTTGGTTAATGATGAACTATCTCTATCAACGGTTTTTTTCTGTTGAATAGCAATCTCACCAAATTTAACAGGTGACCAATTTGATTTGTCTAAATTTAAATGTTTAACTGCTTCGCTGATTATAGCTTCCATTAGTTTATTGCTTTAAATAATTCATCTATTGAAGCCGCTAACTTCTCACTTGATTTTGCCCAGTCTTGATAAGCTTTTTCAAAAGAAATATCGTTTATAGTTTCTTTTTTAATATAAAAGTTAATATTCATGTTACCATTGTTTTCTAATAACCTTTCAATGGATACTACTTTTGAAAAATAATCAATATCACTATATGAACTATATGCATTAAATATTTTATCGATATTGGATTGTGTTAAATAAGCCTGTCCCTTGTTTTCATTTACATCATCCTTAGCATTAATGAATAATACCTTTCCTTTTTTATGCTTGGGTTTGTTGGTGTTGCCTATTAATACCATTGCTTCCATAGGTGAATTGTAAAATAGATTAGGTCCTAAACCAATAACACCTTCAATCCAATCTTCTTTTATCATATTTCGCCGCATTTCAGCCTCCATGTCCCTAAACAAAATGCCATGAGGCCAAAGAATTGCAAATCGACCATTTTCTGGATTTAAGCTTTTGTGAATATGCTGCTGAAAAGCATAATCGGCGCAGCCCTGTGGCGGTGTGCCCCACAGATTTCTGCCGTATGTATCGTTTTCAAAGCCTTTTCTGTCCCAGGCCTTGATGGAGTAGGGGGGATTGGCCAGGATCACGTTGAACTGCTTTAGTTCATCTCTTTCCATAAATGCCGGCCGTGCAAGGGTATCGCCACGAACGATGCTGAATTCCTCTATGCCATGCATAAACATGTTCATCCTTGCGATGGCGGAAGTTATCAGGTTGATCTCCTGCCCATAAAGCTTGAGGGTGCGGTATTCCTTGCCTTCCTCCTTGAGGTGCAGGGCACAGTTGAGCAGCAGGCCTCCCGAACCACAGGTAGGGTCATAGACCGACTCTCCCGGCTGGGGATCCATGATCATGGTCATCAGCTTCACCACCGTGCGATTGGTATAAAACTCCGCTGCGGTATGTCCGCTGTCATCTGCAAATTCCTTGATCAGGTATTCGTAGGCATTGCCGAGTTTGTCATCTGCGATGGCATTGAGGTTCAGCTTGTGTTTGGAAAAATGCTCAACCAGGTTGATGAGCGTTTCATCCGAAAGCCTGTTTTTGTTGGTCCAGCTGGCATCCCCAAAGATACCGTACAGGGTGTCCGGATTGGCTTTTTCGATTTCGTGCATGGCGTTTTGCAAAGCCAGCCCCACGTTGCTGGTGGTTTCCCGCACGGTGTTCCAATGGGCATGTTCGGGCACCTGGAAGTGATGGTGCTCAGAAAAGGCCGCATATTCCATGTCTCCGCCGCTTTCGGCAAGGGCGTTTTCAAACTCCTCGTCATAGACATCACAGATGCGCTTGAAAAACAGCAAGGGGAAGATGTACTGCTTATAATCCCCGGCATCTATGGTGCCCCTCAGTATCTTGGCTGCACCCCAAAGGTATTTTTCTAGTTCTTGTTGGGTCATTTCAGAAGATTTTCATTGAAAGCTTTTACTATGCGATTAAGTAAATTTACTAACCCAGTTAAATCAGATTTATCATTATCAATCGCCTTGAGCTTTTCAAAAGGAATGTTTAGGGAAATTTCATATCCAAAGGAAATGTCAAATTGATTTTTGCCTGAATTCATTATTTTGTCATTCCACTGACAATGCTTTTTCCAGTTATAATCCTGAGTAAATACATTGTCGAACAATACTTCAATTTGTTTCCAGTCTTGGCCTCTTTTTTTTCTTCCGGTATATTGGTTGAAATTTTTCTTTGTATATAAGGGTGAGCTTAAAACTTCCTCGGTGAAAAACAAGCCTGCAAAATACCTTTGGAAGCTTGTGAACTTGATATGATGGATTTGTTCCAGTGGGTATTCGATCCCATCAATTTCAATATGAGTGTTAAATTTGGGGTCATTTTGGAAGATAAAATGACCTTGTGATTTGGTGTTTCCAGGATAAATACTGGCGACTAAACTTCCTTCGTCAGTAATGGAAAATAAGATTTCCTGAGCCCAGGGCTTTTGAAATTGGATTCCTAGGCGATTACTTAATAATGGATGATCATCTATTTTACCTAGCTCTTGTACAGCAGATTCTATTCTTCTTTTAATAGCTTTTTTGTTATCAGAACTTAAAGAAGAGATAGGAGGCTCTGGAAGCCACCTGTAATTGTGGATTTTAATTAAGTGGATAAAATCATATAGGAACCTATTTATGTTCTGAGTAGCCTTTTCAAAACTGAGAATTTTTATTGCTAACTCCATTAATGAAGGCCAGTTTAAATCGATCGGAGTTACAGATTTTTTAAAGTCTAGTTCTGCTAGTTTGTTTTGTCTATGGAGATTATGAGCTTGATTAAAAAGTTGAGCTGTGCAATTCACGCCATTTCTTTTTGCTTCAATAATGATTACAACATCATTTATCCTAATTACTACGTCAACAATAGGGTCATTTTCCGTTCCGGGATGTTGTGACCAGAAATCCTCACAATCCATGAGGCTTTCAGACAAAGAAACCGCAAATAAGTGGTTGAACTCCCCAATTGCATTAACTTTTTTCTGTATCTCTACAGTAATTTCAGAATTCCTATCAATATCTTCAAAAAATTGGTTGTAATAATTTGATTCATTAAATAGGTGTTTTAGTACCTCATGAAAAAAAAGATTGTCTTCCTGAAGGCAAATTGCGAAAGCTCGGGTTAAATCATTCTCTAATTGATAATTTCTATCTTCTTTTGAAAAAAATTTGAATACGTTTAAATGGCGGTTCATCCTATATGAATTTTGTTAATATTTACTTTATAATGGTTCATTCTGAAGCCGAACTTTTTCCCGAACTCATTCCCGAACTTTTCCCCGAACTTCTGGGACGCTCTAAGACTTCGGTAAAAATACTGTCTGTTTTAAATTCCGGAGTTAAAAGGTACCCGGATTTTAAATCAGCATTGTAACCTTCGCCGCTGCGGTTGATGCTCTCTATGTCCTGGCTGGTCAGCATTTATCCTAAGAGGTGAATTTTTGGAGTATGGTAAGAAATTTCTGTTCTGCCTTTTGGCTCTCCTCCCAAGCGGTACGTAAATCCGCCATGGCTTCCTCTACCGATGGAAGGTTGTCTTCGATGATTTTCTCTACATAGAGGGGGATGTTCAAGTTGAAGCCGTTTTCCTCTATTTCCTCAAAGGAGGCTACCTTGACATAGTTTTCCACGTCTCCGTAGGATTTATACCAGTCGAATAGCTGCTTGACATGTATGGGTTCGAGGAAGTTTTGGGCTCTGCCTTGACGGATTTGCTCCGAGCCATCGATAAATAGTACTTTGCCTTTTTTGTCGGCAGGCTTGATTTGCTTGAACACCAATACACAGGCCGCCAGCTGGGTTCCGTAAAAAATATTTGGTCCAAGGCCAATCACCGCCTCCAGCAGATCCTGCTTCAACAGTTCTTCCCGGATTCTGCCTTCGGCACCTTTGCGAAAAAGGGCTCCATGGGGAAGTACCACGGTCATCCTGCCGGTACTGTTCATGGACTTGATCATATGCTGCACCCAGGCCATGTCGCCATTGCTTTTGGGAGGAACGCCGGCGATGTTTCTGCCATAGGGGTCATTGGCCCAGTTTTCATGTCCCCAGTCATCCAAAGAGAATGGCGGGTTTGCAATGACACAATCAAAGGTCTTCAGTCCATCAGCTGAAAAGTAAATGGGATTCCGGAGGGTGTCGCCTCTGTTGATCTGAAAATCTTCTATGCCATGCAGGAACATGTTCATCCGTGCAATGGAGCTGGAGGTAAGGTTTTTCTCCTGTCCATATAGGCTCAGGGTTCTGTAATCCTCCCCGGCCTCCCTAAGGTGATCGACACATTCCAGCAGCATTCCGCCCGTACCGCAGGCGGGGTCATAGATGCTTTCCCCTTCATGCGGGTCCAAAATCAATCCCAAGAGATGGACTACCGAACGGGGGGTATAGAATTCCCCGGCCTTTTTGTTGGTCAGGTCTGCAAAGTGCTTGATGAGGTATTCATAGGCATTGCCCAGCATATCCGGGTCTACCAGTTCGTTGGAAAGGGTGTACTGCGAAAAATGCTCCACCAAGTCTATGAGCAGCCGGTCGGAAAGCTTGTTCTTGTTGCTCCACTGGGCATCCCCGAAGATTCCGTATAGGTACTCCTGGTTGGCCTGCTCAATGCACCTGAGGGCATTTTCTATTTTCTGGCCCACGTTGGTGGTACTTTCCCTGACGTCATTCCAGTGACAGCCCTTTGGGATTTCGAAACGGTGGAATTCTGGAAGGGAAGCATATTCCTCATCCCCACCGGACTCCTCCAGCGCCTGTCGGTACTCCTCGTCATACACATCGGAGATCCTTTTGAAAAACAGGAGGGGAAATATATACACCTTAAAGTCAGAAGCATCCACCGGCCCCTTGAGTATCCAGGCAGCTTTGGAAAGGTACTGTTCGAGTTGGGAGAGGGTAATCTTTTTTTGGGACATGCTAAAAGCGGTAATCGGTTTTTGGGATTAAAGGGGTAAATATACGATTCATTTTGAATTGGAGTCCGGTGAGGAAGGGGCCTCAAGGGGTTTTATTTCGGTTAATCCGTTAATAATGCAATAGGTCACAAAATCATTTATTTGATCCAGGGCGCAGTCTGCATCTGCGAAGGAGGAAAGAGGGTAGGATTTGGCGACCAAAATTCCATACTCAAACACCTCAACTATTGGCCTCGCCCCTTTTTTATAAATCTTTTCAAAACCCTTAATATCATCAACCCATCCGTTTTTCCCGTAAACCAAAATCAATTTTGTTTCAGAATCATTTGGCTCGTTGTAATTTATCAACTTCTTTTTATTTTGATGATTGGGATTTGTTTCAAAATCATAAAAGCCTGTATCTGAAACTAATATAGCTGAGAATCTAAATGTTTCATTTTCTGAAATAATTTTATCCTTAAAGTTGAACCCGTAGCAATATATATTGAGCCAATCCCAGGCCCAGTTCTCCAAAGTTCCTTTCCCACTTCGTGGTGTCAGGTCACTGTATTTTGGGTGCCCGCCTTGATATGTGAAATTTAGCTCATTTCCGATAAATTTGATAATATCCAATACTCTGCTTTGGTAGGCAAAGAGTAGTCTATAAGCTTTGCGGACGTCCAGGAAAATGGTTTCTAAATCTTCTTTTGAGTTTTTCATTGTAATACATTTTCTGTAAAAGAGAGTGGATATAATTTAGAAGGGTCAGAACCTATTGACCTAAAAGGTTTAAAATTTTCATCAACCAACCATTTTCCCGTGTTGTATCCATGGATTTCAAAAGCCAGCATAATTTCCTCTAGTATGTTCAGCACTGAGTCAATGGAGTGCAGGTATCCTTTCGTCATATAAAGCCTGTCATGGACGAGGTTAACCTGACTGAGTATGGAGGTCCAGTTGACCTTTTTAACTTTCATAATTAGATCTTTTCCCAGGTCTACCTTTTCCTGCCCATCTTCCTTCAATCCACCTACAGCTAATAAAATCACCGTGCGCTCAGCTTCCTTATGCTCATTGAGGTAAGCGAGGTACTGGTTTCTCCATTGATTAGGGTCTTGTTGGTTTCGATCATACCGCTTGCATTCGACGATCAGGTCCAATTCAGAGGTTCGGATGAATATATCCGGCTCGACATGGCTGGTTTTGTCGGTGCCATCTGCATCCCATCTGGGCCAATATTGTACAGATTCAATATTAGGAGCAGTATGGGTAATGGTTCCATTCAGACAAGCATCGTTGAGGATTTTCCAGAAGAGTTCCTGCGGCAAATGGAACAAGGTGCCAAAGACGGAGCTGGTCAGCGAATCCTCGGAAGCCTTAAACAGTTGCCTCCAATGGACCTCAGCTGCAGCCAGACTGCGGCCCGCTTTGTTGGACGAAATGGCGTGAAGCATGATTAAAAGTTTACTGAATAAGGGATTGGTGTAAACCTACCGAGGGGAGAGGGGAAAAACAATACCGTGATTGGGGTATTTTTATCAAAATGTTTTAAATATTTTATTGTCAGAACCCGCCATCATGAAAATGTTAAAAACTGTTAAAATGTCATGAACTAGAAAATTCCTAGTATTAATTACACTTTTAAGTGAATGAGTGACACTGTGTCAGTGACAGGAATTTTGATCCAGTAAATTTTTTTAAAAAATAATTAGTTGATTATGGGATTATTTCCAGAAATAACTTGGTCCAAAAGAGAGGGTTTCAAGGCTTTTGGAGAATCTTGGGATGAGTGGTGAAAAGGGCGTTTTTTTGGTAATAAAATGGTATAAGTTCTGATGTGTTAGACATACCTTGCCCGATTCAGGAGATAAGAGCTCTCTGAGTTTGGCAATTAAAGGCCAAGGATTGCAAGTCTCTTGGTGCAGAAATTCTGTTTGGCCTCTTGGTCCAGTTTGAGAATGCAAAGGTAATAAGATTTATTTCTTTTGCAACAAAAAAACATGAACCAATTCCTTGTCCTGGACTTGCCGGCAAAAAGCTCCTAATCCGTCAAAATTTTGGAGCCAACTTTAATCCACATTTTACAATGTCTAAAGGAAAAAATCAACATGTTGTCAAACATCCTGATGGATGGGCAGTGAAAGGAGCTGGCAATTCAAAGGCCACTAAAGTAACATCAACCCAAAAGGAAGCCATTACCGCTGCAAGGGTAATTTCAAAAAATCAAAGCTCAGAGCTATTGATTCACGGAATGAATGGAAGGATTCGTGAAAAGAATTCGCATGGTAATGATCCACGAAACATTAAAGGATAGGAAATGTCAAGATGTACAGCACCCGTAAATGGGCATCGCACCGCAAGTGCAGCTGCGGCTTGTCCCGCCTGTAGTAGTCGCTCTCGAAGCTATGGATCATATAATCCATACCCATCCTACACAAGACCTTTCTACTCTTCTTCACCAAGTTCGGGTGGTCGAACTTCTAGGGGTGGATCCGGCAGAACAATTAAGCCTAGCTGGTCTCGTGCAGGTTCATCCATTCTTTATACCTCTGCCGAGGTACGGACGCTTACACCAGTCCGTGAAAACGTGGAGCTACGATCAGCCTTACCTGATCTTAGAGATGTTTTTCTTTGCCATGCCTGGGACGACAGGAAAGGTGCTGCCAAGGAACTTCACGATCTGCTCGAGAGGGAAGGTGTCTCTGTTTGGTTCAGCGAAAAGGATGTACTTCTCGGCTCCACCTTGCTTCGAGAAATTGACAAGGGGCTGGCAAAGTCACGAGTCGGAATCGTTTTGGTGACACCAGCGCTATTGCGTCGCCTCCCGATGGAAGGCATCGCTGACAAAGAGCTTTCGGCGCTTCTAGCCCGTGATCTTCTTGTTCCCATTCTTCATGACACAACCTTTGAGGATCTCCGCGAGGTTAGTCCTTTGCTTGGCTCGCGAAGTGGTCTGAGTACTATAGAGGAACCAATGACTGAAATTGCAGCCAAGTTAGCCGAGTTAGTCACCCCCTAACTCTAATCTATTTCTTAGGAATGATCTAAGAGATATATTAAGGTAAGGGTTAAAGTTACCAATGGCAAAGGTTGCCATCCTTGGTGTACAATAGATAATAATATTATTAAAAGACAGAAAATACAAAATCCCAAAGATTCAAAATCATTTGGGTGCTTTTAGAGATTGGAAAAGGTCATCGCACAAAGGCTCCAGTCATTAACGGCTAGTCAACCGGATTAAAGGAAAGTTAAATCAACAAGTTTAATTGTGATGCGGGAAATTGTCAACCCACGAAAGCGGAGACACAGATCAGTAAAAATTTATAAATGTACAATGGAATTAGAAATCTTCACACTTTGTGATTATGCAGTAGAAAGTCAACCAGGAAAGTTGACTTTTGTTGGAACTTTTGACACAATATTCTGTCAGAATATTCCAGTTATTCATCCTAGTTGTTCTTTAGCCTTGCGGTTAAGGGTAGCAAATAAGGAAGCAGGTATACATGCCTTAGAACTCATATTTCAAAGTCCCAGTGGCAATGAAATTTCGAAAATTGATGGGGAATTAGAATTTAGGGTTAATGAATTCGCTAATTATTCTACAACAAATTTCGTAATTAATTTTGGAAATCTTGAACTTAGTGAATTAGGGACTTATACCTTTGAATTAAGGATTGATGGAGAGTTTATGAGCGGCCTGAGCATGCATGTTACTAAAATTGATCCTTCACAGATAAAGAAAGTAGCATGATGAAAATTGGTGATCAAATTCAAGTAGAAATATCAGGAGGAACCGAAGGAGTCATATTGGGAAATCCTAGTGGTGGATCCATGACTATTGGTCCAGGAGCCTCTATGACTGTTTCAGGCAAAATAATGGCGGATTTGGGATTACATTGGGAAGTCCAGTTAAATATGAGCATAGGTGGTAAAAACATTGTCAATGTTCTTAAATAAAATGATGTAATTCAATAACAATCATAAAAAAAGGCGGGAATTATTCCCCGTCTTTTTTTGTGACTGAAAGGAAATTTTTTTAGTAAAAATTGAGTTGTAGGAGGGTTTAGAGGGGTAATAGCTTTTGCTTAATTCTTTGTTAAGTTACTCCTCCTCTCAATATTCCAACTAATACAATTTAACACCCCTCCATCATTGGCAATCTCATAACTGTCCACAGTTGCAATTTTATGTACGGGGAACAATCCTTCAAACTGCTTCCTCACAGCTTCATCCTCATCCAAACCGTAGGTTGGCAATATGATGGTTTTTTCCATCTGGAGGTAATTGATATAGTCCCCGTTGGCCTGGCTGTTGGATTTGTTTTGGTAGACGTTGTAGGGGATTTTGATGTGGTCCAGGCCGGTGTTGTGGATGGCGGTTTCGAAGGCGCGGTGAAACGATGCCTTTTCCCTGCTGAAATCATTGATGAGCACCGTGTTTTCATCGAGAAAGCGGACCATCCCGTCGGCATGGCCGGTGAAGTCTCCGGGCTGTTCGGGTATGAGTTGGATCCTGTCGACCTCCAACAGTTCGTGAAGGGTGGAAAGGAGTTTTTTCCTTTCATAAGTAGGGTTGTCCTGGAAGATCCGGTCGGTCATAATGACCTGATTGCTCCACTTGACCACATTGCCCCCGTCCAGGATGATGTCGGAAGGAACAGCGGCAATGCCGAGCTGCCTGCAAATTTCCGCGGTATCGGAGATGGTTTTGCGGTGTACGGCGTATTTGGTCAGGTATGGAGGCTCAGATCTGAAGCGGACAAACCTGTCGGTATCAATCTGGATTGGCATATAATCCACTGCCCATACGTCCTTGGTGCCTGGAAGTAGTGCATATTCAATCCCGCAATCCAGGAGGGTCTTCTCCAGGCGGGTGAAAAAAGTAGGGTACTTTTTAGGAAGGGTATCCGCCAGGTAAAGGAAATTAGTTTGGTCGTCCCGTATCAATTTTCAAGTCTTCTTTTCCAGATTTCTTTAATTTTATTGCCTATTTCCAAAAATTCTTCATCAGTAAAAGTGTCAGTTTTGGCGTTGTTGCACCAATAGCAGGCAAAAACAAGGTTCTCAAAATTGTCATACTCTAAATTGGGTTCTTTTCTATCCAATTCTAATTTCCTTCCTCTTGTTGCAAGTCTTTTTGTGGTAAGTCTACCGCTTTCTATCAGCTCGTTTATTTCACTTTCAGTAATTTCACAATAGAAGCATTTTCTTTCTTTGGACATGAACTTGGTGTAAAATTCAGAAAATGGCATAATAAATTTCTTCCTTTTCCAAAGAGTCCGTATAGCGGCAATTTTCAACCTTTCTTCTTTGAGTTCCTCATACCACTTGGATAAGGTGGACTTTTCTACCCCAAGGGTTTTGGAGATTTCATCGTATTTCTGTTGTTCGATAATGCAGAGTCGTAAAAATTCCTTCTGTTGTTGAGTCATATTAAATACTTTTTATTGAAAGTTCTGTGGAATTTATCCGTTTTCTAAAATTAAAAGGATCCGGTTAGCCAAACAATACCGTGATCAGTATTTTCTAGATGTTTGAAGGGTGATTTATGCTAATGGAAGGTTAGATAAAAATTACTTCAATCCTAGTCTTAGGTCACTGGCACATCATTATCTTATCAGTCACATTTTCACTGTTTTAGATTTTGTTTGCTTTAAAGAGTAAATTAGTTAAATTTCATAACTAAACTCGATTTTTCCTCCTTATGACAAAATTTCCACATCTTATTTATACTCGGCAACCGGAGAGAACCACTGGCTTTAAAAGAACCAGGGGAAGGGATCCTGAAAAAGAAGACAAGAAGAAAGAACCAGAAGAACCGATATCGGAGGAAAAGAAACAAAGGCTGGCCGGGAAGCTAAAGGAGTATGTGGAAGCAGTGGAAGCGAGGAAGAGAAAAAAGACCCTGAAAGTTCCAAATCATATCAACCTTATTAGGGTTGACTTTCATTGTACCTTTGATAAGGCATTGGAAAACCATTTTTTTAGTAATTATGGGCTTGAATCAATTGAGAAATCGAATTTTAATAAGAATGTGCTTTTTAGGATTGGAGATAAGGAGCTGTTTAATTCATTTTATGAACAGATAAGAGCAATATCCCAGCTTGAGCCAAGAGAGGATCACAGAAGAAAGTCTTTTTCGAGACTTGCGCTAATAAGTGACTTTTACCTGCTGGATGATATCGGAAGGAAGGGTGTCCTTTCCGGTCAAGAGGGATTCATAGTTAGCTTGTGTGATATAATTGAAAATCCAGAAGCAAAAGTACAGTTTGATTATTTAAAAGAATTTTTAAAGACTGAGAACGTACAGGTATCTGGGATCAATGAGGCAGATAACCTCCTTTTTCTTAAAAATGGATTTGCAGGACTTGATCAATTATTGGTAGATAACTTCGATATAATCAGACTGATTACTTCGGCAAGAGTTCCATTGGTTAAACCCGGAACGGTGGCTACTCCCATTAGATCATATGGTTTTGAATCATTAGTAAGTGATGACCTTCCCATTGTGTGCATAGTCGATACTGGAGTTCATGCTTCTCTAGAACCATTTAAAGGCTTAATTACACCAATTTCGATTGATCATACAGAAACTGCCGCACATTGGGACGAGGCAGGTCACGGAACGGCGGTCGCAGGATTAATTGCTTTTGGGACTGATTTTTTTGATGCCTCAATGAAAGAAATCGAGGCAAAGGCAAAGCTTGCTGTATTGAAAGTAATTCATCAGGAGAATGATGACCTTAATATCGTAGCATTGTTAAATGATATAAGGGATCTTCATCTCAGTTATGGTATCCGAATATTTAACATTTCTCTTAATCTTCCTGGATCAAAAACTTATAATGCATCCATTGGAAAGTTCGCGTACGAATTAGATAAGCTTGCCTATGAGTTAGACATTTTGATCATTAATTCTGTTGGGAATTATAGTTTTAAGGATTTGGACACAATGGTGATTTTGGGAGACTTAGAAATCAACACCCACTACCCCTCATTCTTCTATAAAACTCAGCCAGAGATCGTAGGCCATTCCTGCGAGTTTACTAATCTTCAAGAACCGTCCGAAGCCATGAATATCCTTTCCATTGGAGCTCTTCCGGGTAATTTCGAAGATGATGTGACTGATGGTATCTCTCCGGCCAAAGAGTATCCGGCGTTTTACACCCGAAAATTCCATTGGGATTTAGCTTTACCTATTAATGGGAAAAAGTTAAAAGAAACTCAATCCAATAAGCATTTGGTCAAACCTGATTTAGTCTTTGAAGGGGGAGATTATCTTTCTCAGCAAGCAGGTATGGAAGTGATTACCAGTCCGCTTGATGCCTCTTCTCCGTATTATGGTAGGATGGCAGGTACTAGTCTAGCCACCCCCTTGATTACATCTTTGGTGGCCCAGCTGGTGGGTCAATATCCAGACCTCAGGATGGCTACCATTAAAGCCATTATGATTAATACAGCAGAATCTCCCGCAGGGAAAAAACCGCCTCACTTCCCGAAAGAACAAATAAAAACTTATCGAAAATTGACTGGATATGGAAGGCCAAATCCCTTAAGATTTCTGACTAATAATGAAAATGCCATCTCATTTGTGATAGAGGATAAAATCAATTTTGATGAGTTTTATGCATTTAATCTTTCATTTCCTGATTGGGTTTTGACCACTTCAAATAAAATAGAGGTAACAGGTACCTTGGTTTATAATTTCCTACCCATTCCGAATAACCATTTGGCGTATTTGCCACTTCATATTTCCTTTGGTGTTTTTAAACCCAAAGATATTTCTACTCTTTCCCAGGAAGATTTGAAGAACTACCAATTAAAATCAGGTGTCAGTTGGGCTGAGGATCACTTTGGAGTGGAAGACCGGATCTTTTCCAATGTCCAGAAGATGAGTTTTAACATTTCCAGCCATCATTTTGAGCCTGAGAATCCCAATGTATCCATAGCAATGAGATGTTATGGCAAATCCAATATTCCGGAATGGGCCTCAAGACATTTAAAAGAGCAGGGCCATTCTTTCTCTTTAGTCATAGGTCTACGCGAAATCCCCAAAAACAACAAATCCAAATTGACAGGATCGCTTTATAATGATATCGAAATGCTAAACGGCTTAGAGGCAATAGCTGATTTGGAAGCAGGATCTTCCGTGGAGGGTGGGATTTAACCTTTACCGGAATTTAGAATTGCGGACCTTTCCTCCTCAATCAGTTTCTCCCAGATCGATTTGTCTATTTCTACTTTAGTTGGTACCAAGTCCGTGTTAAGTTGATACAGACTACGTTTCATGGCGGTGATAAGCGTTTTTTGGATGCTGTAGAATGACAACCCCTTGGCTTTCTGGATTATTCTTTTGATACCAGATCTAGATCCTAATGAAAACACACCCCGCTTAAGCGTCAATTGGATAAGTTCTTCTATTTCGGTTTCTCGTGGGAGTTCAAATCCTACCTGGGTATCAAACCTTCTAACAAGAGCGTCATCTAGCATGCCAACTTGATTGGTTGCAGCAATTACGATTGTGGATTGAGGTAGATAGTCAAACAATTGAAGGATAGTATTTACAACCCGTTTCATTTCTCCATGATCCTGGCTATAATCTCTCACTTTTCCCAGAGAATCAAATTCATCTAAGAACAAAATACAATCACCCGATGCGGCCATTTTGAATATCTTCGCTAGGTTTTTACTTGTTTCTCCGAGTTTGGATGACACAATTGCTCCGAGATTGACGACCATAAGCATTTTTTGCAACTCTCCAGCAATGACATAGGAGGCAAGGGTTTTGCCGCACCCAGATGGACCATAAAACAGGATTTTGTGGGCAACAGGAAGATCCAAGGCTTCAAGGAGTGCTTTTTTCCTATGCTCAAGAATAAAGTGGTTCAGGGATTCCTTGATCTGTAAATTACAGATGAGATCTGTTAGGCGATAGTCTGATGTGACTTGGTCAAGGATCAAATCATCTAAACCTTTATTGGATGGAGCATCGAACCGAATTCCGGAGCTGGTTTTTGAGGCTCCTGCAGATGCGTGTTGCCTTATTGCTTCTTTTAATATTGATTGCAGCTGAATTGCCAGGTTGGTTTTTTTGCTTTTTCGCGCATGCTCGATCATATCCTGAAGAGAGTCCTTAAGCCTTTCTTGGTCATTTTCAAGGCCAAAACGGGCAATATCTTTAATGAATTCGAACTGGCTCATATTCAGGTTTGAAAAATAAAAGTTAGTATTATACTAACAAAATAACAACTATTAAACCAAACTCCCATATGGATTACTAACTTTTGTTAGTATTTCGAGTAAAAAACAGGGTACCCAAATCCTTTCCTACATCGGTAATGCCTACATCAGCCACACGTTCTTACGGAAGCGGTTTTTTGGATTTGGATTCTGACATTGATTTATAGCAGGGAGGTTTCCCCCAAGGTCTACCTATCCCCAGCGTTACCCCAGCTTTACCCTAACGTTGCCCCTATACTGGAGGGGCTTTGCTATACCTCCCCTGCGGAGATTGTCGAGCAAAATGGCAGACACTGTCTGCCATATTTTAAAGGATGTAGCAATAGGTCTTTATGATTTACTCGAGGTCATTGTTGAATTTAGGAATATTTTCGATTCACCATCCAAGACCATTACTGAACTTTTTACTTCCCCGGTAACTCCCACACTAACTTCCCCGGTAGCTTCCCCAGGAGGCGTACCTCCGCCGACCCAAAGGACTATATAGGCCCGATCTCCTCCCGATCAGGTCCGCTTCAGGGGTCCATCATATTCGGGGTACAGCCGGCTTGTGTGTGCTCCGTGCCTGTTCCGAAAGAATTTCAAAACGGGACTAGGGTAAAGGGACATATAGGGGGCAGGCATCATTCATCCTACCAATCACATTCTCCCAGGTCCACACCGAAATCTGTCAGGCTGTAGGGGAAGCCTGTGGGCCAGTTGCCATAATGTTTTTTAAATGCCATGAGTGTAGAGCAGGGTTCTTTAACGGAGAGGTTAAAAAACATAATGGTTGCTTCGAGTTCCTCGACTTCTTCTTCTATTCTTTTACGTAGTTTGGTTTCCTTTTCGTTTTTTATACCGGAAATGGCGCGGTTAGGGTCATAGTGTTTGAGTAAAGCCTTATTTAGTCGATTTATCTTTTTGATGGATTTCTTTATATCTGCAGCATAGTAGACTAATTGCTTCTGGTTAAAGCGCCAGGAGTCCATGGGTAGGGCCAAAACCTCAAGCAGTTCAAGTTTCATTCGGGTTTGAGTTCCGAGGGTAAAATCAGGGAGTGGGAAAAAGGAATCTAAGTTTTTGTTGGCGATGTTTTTCATAATTAGTTTTTGCTGAAAGGCAGTCTGATGAATTTTATTGGGTATGGTAATTACCCCATCAAAGTTTAATGGTTGCTGCTTATAAGTAAGCTCAAGAGTCAAGAAAATATCGGAAATTGACTCCACCAACAGGAAATATGGTGAGGGGAGGATGTCTGACATAATTTCCTCCAGATAAAAATCTTCCATCTCCTTACCTTTCTGGCCCAGAGTTAGGTCCTTAATTAACAGCTCTGCTAGGGATGTAGAGTAAGTTTTTTTCAGGAATTTGATGTGTGCTATATTTCTTGCCCTGAATAGGACCTGGAATTTTTTTATTTTCCTCAGGAGCATGGGATAATAGGGAGACCCTTCAAATGATTCGGGAAAAACTTCTTTAATTACGGTTGAGGCTTCCTTGAAAAGCAGGGGGAGGATTTCGTTTTCGAAAACAGGAGGCAGTGGTTTGGAGTCAGTTGTCAACATGATGCATTGCTTTTCAGGAAATTAAGAAAAAATAAATAAACGTATGGGTTAGGTGTGAAAAATATAGTTCAGGTTAGCTTTCGTTGGGTTGCGAAGTTGGAGACATTCGGGCAACATAAATAGGAAATAGCCCGACATCCGACCCGCCCCGGCGGGCAAGCATCCGACATCCCGACATCGGACATCGGTCATCGGACACCCCTACATCGGACACCTAAAAATACCCCGATCACGGTATTTTTTAATTATAATTAATTCCTTAATGTTGGTGGTGGCTTAGAGGCTATGGTATAAGTCTTTTTGCGCCTGTCTACTTTTTGGTGATGCCCATGTGGTCTCTGGTCAATTATCTAAAGCAGTAAAAATTGAATTGAGGGAGAAGTGAAGTAGGGGAGAAAAAACGAAACCCGGAAGTTTGACTTACGTCAGGGACGACCGGGAATTAGATAGGGTAAATATAATGAAATAACTTGATTTCTCGCCCCATCAATATAGGGCAGGTGGACAAACTTTATTGGCTATTTTTCCAGCTAGGCCTACCAGTAGCCCCCAGATTCAATATAATGCAAGTTATGTTTTTAATCATTTAAAGAAGGTCAATGACCTCCGTAATCGCATAGCACATCATGAGCCGATATGTTTCTTAGCCGGTCAGCCAATTAAAAACACGTGCACGACAGCATTATATTCTTATACTAGAGTTTTTCCAATGGATGAACATCAATGAGTCAGGCCTACTTTATGGTCTTGACCATATTAATACAGTTTGTGACCAAATAGATGCTTTATAACGAGGGTGTAAGGATAAAAAGAAAGACATCCCTACATCGGCAATCTATTTCTCCGAGATCCACACCTCCTATATCCTCCAGGCCCAAATAAAAATCCCAGAAAACTATAACTATTTATTTAAAAACTTGTCTTTATCACCAATCTCCTTGCAATATACCCCGATCTTGGTATTTTTTTAATGTAATTAATTTCTTAATCTTGGAGGAGGAAGGGCCTTGTTAAGTAACTGTAGAGATTCTAGCACTGGAATTTAATGGCTAGCCAATAATCTGCTAGGGCTCATTGTAAATGCATTACTCTCGGCATCTTTCAAAAGAGGGTCGAATTCGAGCGGCTCACTGCCTGTGGCTAAAATAAGATCATAAGTAGGACAAGTTCCAAAAGGGTTAATAATTTATTTTCATTAAAACAATACCCTGATCAGGGTATTTTCTTGCCAAATATTATTTGGCAAGAATCTCGGCTTGAATAAATACTCTATTTTTTAAAAAAATTCCAACTACAAATTACTTTATAGAAAAACCTGGGAGGTGACGATAAGATACGTTAGTGCTTGATAAAGCCAATAGAATCTCGAAATTCTTCAAGTTGGTTTTGGGTGTGGGTTTGGAAAAAAGAAATTTTAGGTAGATAATTGAATAGTTGTTTTACGAGATTTTATGAAAGAAATTTTTCCTGCTGCTATAGTGAAAAGTACCACTGAGTACTACCAACAAAAGATTACAGTAAGGTCACAAGTCATCTACCTGTCTCTAGTTTTTGGACTCTTGACTTTATTCTTGATGTTACCCATTGTCAAAGTTGATATTTCTGTTCAGTCTCCCGGGGTTTTTCAGTCCGCTCTTAACCGGAATGAGATTATCATTCCGATGGGTGGCAGATTATCGGCTATGCATGTGTATGAGAACAAATATGTTCAGAAAGGCGACCTGGTTGCTACAGTTCGGTCTGAAATGATCGACTTAGAGATAGTAGGTGTTAAAGAAAGGAAAAGAATGGTGGATGGGTTTCTTCATGACCTGCGCCAATTGGTTTCCTTTGATTGGGATGCTGACCCTGATATAGCTCTGTCTGCTTTCCAAAGTAAATTTTACCAGGCTGCCTATTTTGAATTTTTGACCGAATATGCAAACCATCGCTCAATGTGGGAAAAGCAAAAGCGGGATTTTGACAGGGCTCAAATTTTATACGAATCCCAAACCATACCATTTGCCGAGTATGACGAGGCCCTGATGCAATACCAGCAAGTGGAGGGTAGGTATAGATTGTTTGCCAAAAAGCAGATAGCTTCTTGGCAGCATGACCTAAACACCTACGAAAACGAATACAATGGGCTTCAAAATAAGTTGAGCTTGCTGAAAGAACAGCTTGAACAGTATAAGGTTTATGCTGGGGTTTCAGGAACCGTAATGAATGTACCGAATTTAAGAGTTGGAGACTTTATGGGGAGCAATCAAAGATTGGGAGAAATCTCACCTGATTCTACACTGCTTGCGGTAACCTACCTCAACCCGGCAGATATAGCACTGATAGAAAAAGGGCAGAAGGTTATTTTTCAGGTCGATGCTTTCAACTACAATCAGTGGGGGACCTTGGAAGGGGAGGTTTTGGAAGTCTCCGATGATCTTATGACCATTTCTGAGAGTAATGTAGCTTTTAGGGTTATCTGTAAACTAGAAGACATGACCCTTTCCTTATCTAATGGTATAGAAGGAACTGTCAAGAAAGGGATGACTTTCAATGGGAGATTTGTCATAGCCAAACGCTCCCTTTTCCAATTGCTTTTTGATAAGGTTGATGATTGGGTAAACCCAACTGTGAAATAAAAATTTTATGGGGATCAAATTTAAACAACGGGATATCACAGATTGTGGGGCGGCATGCCTTGCCTCTGTAGCTGCTTTTTACAAATTACAATTGCCGGTTTCCAAGATCAGGCAATATGCTTCCACCGACCAAAAGGGCACCAATATATTGGGACTTATCGAGGCTGCGACAAAAATGGGCTTTTCTGCAAAAGGAGTCAGAGGGGAATTTGACGCGCTTTATGAAATTCCCAAACCTAGTATCGCACATGTGATTGTGAACAAAGTCTTGCATCACTACCTGGTCATCTACAAAGTGACCAAAACCTTTGTGGAAATTATGGACCCGGGAGATGGAAAGGTTCATAAATATACGCACGAAAAATTCAAGGAAATGTGGACCGGGGTATTGGTAATCCTGATGCCCAATGATGAATTCAAAGCCATGACCGAGACGGTGAGTGTTTCGAAGAGGTTTTGGTACCTGATTAAACCACATAAGTCTATTATGCTTCAATCCCTCCTAGGAGCTGTAATTTATACAGTCTTGGGACTTTCCACCTCCATATATGTCCAAAAGATAGTTGACCACGTATTCATTGGCAGAAATACCAACTTGCTCAACTTGATGAGCGTAGTGATGATTGTGTTGCTGATTTTCCAGATTTTTATCGGCACCTTCAAAACCCTTTTTGTCATCAAAGTTGGGCAAAAGATAGATGCTAAACTGATACTGGGATATTACAAGCATTTACTAACTCTGCCACAGCGGTTTTTTGACACCATGAGGGTGGGGGAAATCATTTCCAGGATCAATGATGCAGTGAAGATAAGAGCCTTCATCAATGATGTTTCCATTAATCTGATAGTAAACGTCTTTATCGTATTTTTTTCCTTTGCCCTGATGTTCACGTTTTATTGGAAGCTTGCGGTCATCATGCTGCTTATCATTCCGCTCTACCTGGTGATTTATTGGGTCACCAATAAGCTGAACCGGAAGATGGAAAGGAAGTTAATGGAAAATTCCGCGGAACTGGAATCCCAACTGGTGGAGTCCATTACGGCAGCCGGCACCATCAAGCGCTTTGGAGCTGAAAACCACGCCAATATCAAGACCGAGACTAGGTTTATTACTTTATTGGACTCTGTCTATCGTTCAGGTTTGAATAATGTTTTTTCCAGTACTTCAAGTGAATTTGTATCCAGATTGTTTACAATCATTTTATTGTGGGTAGGAGCCGGGTTTGTACTTCAAAATGAAATCACACCTGGTGAGCTGCTGTCTTTTTATGCCCTTATAGGATATTTGACAGGGCCTATTTCAGGTTTGATTGGAATGAACAAAACCATCCAAAATGCGCTCATAGCGGCAGACCGACTTTTCGAAATTATGGATCTCGAGGTGGAAGCCAGCGAGAATGCATTTACCATAGAAAAGGAGGATATTGGGGACATTGCTTTCAAAAATGTTGCCTTCAGGTATGGCTCCCGGGCCAATGTGTTCAAGGATTTTTCCATGGTGCTTCGCAAAGGCAAAATCTCGGGAATAATAGGGGAAAGCGGTTCAGGAAAAAGCACCCTCATTTCCTTGTTACAGAACCTGTACCCGCTCCAATCGGGGAGAATTATGATTGGAGATTATGACATTCAGTATATTGAGAATTCATGTCTCAGAAGGATGGTGTCTGTAGTTCCCCAGAAGGTGGATCTGTTTGCGGGAAATGTAATCGAAAACATTGCTTTGGGAGATTATCAGCCGGACATGCAGCGCATTGTAAAGATCTGCAATTCCATCGGAATCATGAAGTTTATAGAGTCGCTCCCCAATGGTTTTGGGACTTATTTGGGAGAAAATGGAGCGACCCTGTCCGGAGGGCAAAAGCAGCGAATAGCCATAGCCAGAGCACTTTATCGGGATCCCGAAATCCTGATTCTGGATGAAGCTACAGCTTCCCTGGATCCTGGATCAGAGGAGTTTGTCCAACAGACGATCCGTAACTTGGCCAATGCAGGCAAGACCATAATCTTCATCACGCACCGTTTGGCGGCTGTAAAAGATTTTGATGAGCTTTTTGTGCTGGATAATGGAGAATTGGTAGAATATGGCTCCCATGAATCGCTTTTGCTGAGGAAAGGCAATTATTATAGCATGGTGCAAAAGCAGATGCTGGTATTGAATTGAATTTAGAGAGTTGAACTTTTAAATATTTGGATTTATGAACTTTATCAAGCAAATTGAAAGAATGCAGCTACTTGTGAAACTGGTTAAATCACGAAGAACAGGAAGCCCGGATGATTTGGCCGATAGGCTAGGTATAAGCAGAAGACAATTGTATGTGTATCTTGACTATTTAAAGGATTATGGATTGGAAATCTGCTTCTCCAGAACAGAGAACAGTTTTGTATATTGTGACGAAAAAGAAATTGTAATAGATTTAAACATTAAAGTTCTTGATGTAAGGGAAATGCACAGTATTGTTGGAGGAAAAAAACAAAAAATATTTTTTCCGTGCTATTTTTCCGCACGGAGCAGGCATATCTTAGTAGCATGATCAGAAAGTTACTCATGATGCTAGCTAAAAGGTGACTGGATGAGATTGGGAATACTAACGCCCGAGGTTAGATGTAAAAAATGATTAAAAAATGAATAATTTAGAAAATTTGAATCTGAGTGAGCTCTCCCTAAACGAAATGGTAGACATTAATGGTGGGGAAGATAAAAAAGGTTTTTGGGATACCTTCGGTGGAAAACTAGTGATGGCCGCTTGCGTTGCTCTCGTCGGTTCATTAGTGAAAAAAGCTGTTGATGAGATTTGGTAATTTTATTTAGGTTTTTATCCTCACACCATTTGGAGTGAGGATAACTTTTATTTAATACAAAATATTTATTTGATGGTTATGTTCAAACTGCTGATATTTCTTAATCTTGTACATATACAGTTTACAGAAAAGGTTGATTTCTTTCTTGTTGATGCTGAAACAAATGCTGCAATTGCTTATGCTCATGTTTTTATTGACGATCAACCGCAGTTAAGTGTTACTAATTCAGATGGTATTTTTAGGATGAATAGTCTCCCTCTTGGGAGTGTTTTGACTATTAGGCATTTAAATTATGGGACAGTCAAAGTGATTGTTACTGAGGAAATTAAAAACAATAAGCTAATTTCCTTAAAAACCTCATTTATAGAACTGGACGAGGTAACATTTAATAGTGATTTTAGATCTGGAATTTTAAAAGAGATTGAAACGGGATTGACTTCTTTAGTGAAAAATTTTACAAACGAGAATGGTCATAGCCTATATTATTTGGAATATGTCCAAGGAAATGATTCTTTTGAAAAGTTTGCAGATGCTATTTTTCATTTAAGCAAAAATAATAAAAAGGGTTTAATTGGAACTGCTTCTGAATGTAGAGCATACGAATTTGTGAATGAGAATAAAGCATTGTTTGAGGTTTTTAATCCAATTAAGCCTAGTTTAATGTTCGAAAGTTTGGATGGTAAATTCTATACTGGTTTAATTAATAAATTAAATGAATATATAGTAGATGATATTACTGAGAGCGGGGATTTAAAAATTGTGACACTATTACCTATGGAGGTGGAAAATAATTTATACAAATACACATACGTGTTGGATGGAAATGGTAAAATAGTTGAGATTTTGAATGAATTAGTATCTGGTGGTTTAATTCAGAAAAAAGCCCCATTTGTAAAAGTAGATGTAAATAGTGTTCAGAGGAGATACTTAATTAAATATGACAAAGATAAAACCATTGGTTATTTTGCTAGGGCTGAAATAAGTTTAACAAGTGAAATTAAAGGGAAGATGCAGGAGAATAAATTCGTTAGTCAATTCAATATGATTAATATGGATAAGAGTTATAAAGACCCTGTGAAAAAAGGGAAATCCTTTGACAAATCTATATATAAGAATTGTCATGGAAGTACGAATCCATTTTGGGAGGAGGTTCATAATTTGTCTTTGACAAAGAAGGAACAAGAAATGCTGGAGAAACTTGAAAAGTATTATTAGGTATGGATAAATTGTTGATTTTAATTATATTTTTGGCTATGCCTAAAGCAAATTTTGCCCAATGTAATGCTTTGTTTTTTAGTGTCAATGGGAATGATATGGAAAAATCTGTGTCATCAGTACCAAAATATTTTTCCAATATCAAAACCCTTAATTATGAACAATCAGGGGAAAATAAAAAGATAAATGTCTTACCCTATGATTACCTGGTCTTTGTCAGTGAGGTGGACACCATCATGCTGGAGCAGAAGAGAATAAGCAATAGGCAGGTATGGCTTCGTCAGCTCACCGATGGGGAGGAAAGGCTGTATAAGCGCAAAAGATTTAATTTCCTGCCCAAATTCGGTTTTGTTACTGGGATGACCTTTGCCATCAGTGCCTTTGCCGGTTTTGAATATGGCATACCAATCGGTGTGCCTTTGGGAATAGTATTCATGAATGAGGTGGTCAATTCCGAAAGCTATTTCCTCGAGGACGATGCGGGGCTGAGGAAAATCTCTGCTAGAGAGGCAAAGGGGTATATAGAGAGTGAAGTGCCCTTTCAGCCTCAGGTGGAAAGACTTAATGATTGTTAAGGGTGGATAAAAAGTATAAATGAAGAGAGAGTTTTAATATTACCTTCCCTCGAATGGCGATAATTCCATGGGGATTTTAAGCTATCCGGATTATTTCGCTTAAACCTTAATCATATTTAAAGTTTTGGGTCCCTACAGGGGACAATCAAACCAGCGTGAACCAGTCTTTTTTCCGGAAAACCATCGTTGGCTCCTATAACAATACCTGCTGCATCACCGGCATCTCCCATCCGGATTTCCTGATCGCCGGCCACATCAAACCCTGAAGCATGGATGAGAAGAACCGCATGAACCCCAGAAACGGCATCACCATCAACCCGCTTCCTGATAAGGCTTTTGAAAACAGCTACATCACCATAACCCCGGATTACAAGGTCAAGGTATCAACCGGCATTTCAAAAAATATGAATTTGACCAACCATGCAGATTTCTTTTTGAAATATGACAATGCAACGGTCATTCTTCCCAATCGTTTTTACCCTGATCCGGAAAAACCTGTGTGAAAGCAATATTTCCTCTGCCCAATGGGAATGCAACGGTAATTATGGCTGCCAGCGTAGGGTCAAAAGGTGAACTCCGCCTAGATTCATCTGGCGAAAAGTTTGGTGATCCAGGATTTTATTTCTTGCTTAAAGATTCAAAGGGTGGCTTTTGGTCTCAGTATATTAGCTCATTCCGGGATAAATTAATTGTTTCCTGCCCAGAAGGAAAAATCAGGGCTGAACAAACACTGACCTTATGGAATTGGCCTGTGCTCCGGTTTTATTATGAAATACATCGTAAAAACCACAACTGCAACTTACATAACGCATGCCGTTGACCTCTCTGATTAGGCTAATTGCCCACCAGAACCTATCCGGAAATGTTTGAGTGATTGTAGGAGGGGAGAGCGGACACAAGCCTAGGCCTATAAATACCGGCAGGGTGCTGGATATCTTAAAACAACGTGAAGAAGCAGATAAGGGGCAAAAAAATAATAAGAAGGTAGATAGGGAGGTCCACGGCAGGACGCATGATGATGCCGGGGATGGAGCTGCAAATTTTTAATCAGAAATTAAGTATATGGAAAAGGTATTGAAAACTTTGATTTTTGTGACTTTAGGGGCTTTAGGACTTTACCTTGTGGTTATTCAAGATTGGTTGGGAGCTTTTAGTTTTTTGATTTACCTTCCTTTGGCCTTTCTTTCTATTGGTGCGGTGGCTTTGTTCATAATGCTAATCGTGACTGGGTTTAAAGAGGTCAAACTGCCTGATTTCAAGTTGCTTTCCATCTTATTTATTTCAGGAGGCTTGTTTCTTGGTATTTATGGTGTCCGCATTGGTCTATTTTGGAACAAAACTCTGGAAGCGGTATTTATAGATGAAAGAAGCCGAATGGACCTGATGTTGTTTGAGAATGGGACTTATATCATTTTTGCTAACTGGTTGCTTGGGGAAGAAAGGTTTGGTGGCAGGTACGAAATTAGAGGAGATACCTTGCATTTTAAAAAATCACCTGTTACTGACAATAATTTTATAAATACTGAATCCATCATTGATTATAAGGCCGGTAAGATCTACTTTAGGAAAGGGAAGGATGGGGAATATGACACCACTTATTATTATTTCAAAATAATTTTAGATAAATAAGGCATCCTTGATCAAATCAAGCTCAATGGTTTGAGCTATACTAACCCACTCCCAACAACTATTTTCACGTATGGTATCCATGAAATCAGTTGTTGAATTCAGGCAGTGCATCTGACATCTGACTGCCCCACATCGGACATCCAGACATCGGTCAACGGACATCGGGCATCCGACATCACCCACCAGACATTCCAACATTTTCGTAATTATATTATCCCACTTTCACCATAGCTGTGTTCGATTCGCTAGTCATAAACTTAATAGATGAATCAACCGAAGAAGATGAGTTAATAATATACAGAATAATTTGGATATGGCTCGTAAGTCATAATAATAATAATAATAATAATAATTTGGTTAAATTTTCATATATCACCTAAAATACTACTTTGGAGGTATTTTTTCGGGATAATTTTTTATTGAAATTTGGTGAAGATTCGATTTTTGATTCACTAAACCTATTTTTCATGTACAAAATCCGTTCCCTCGGCGGAGGAGGGGCGTGGTCCATCATTCAGCTGGAAGCCCTTCGTGAGATTTCAAAGCAGAAATCGGCTACTGGCTTGGATCCTGTTAAGATACAAGCGTAGGAATCAATAACTGCTCTTGGATTATGCAGGAAATGCATGGTATTTCCACCCGATTGGATGCAAAAGTCCAGTGTCAAGAGATTCAAACTGAAACGAACCCTATCCTCTGAAGTGGATGCAGAACAGGAAATTCCTCATGGGGGATAATATGATTAGCAGTTATAGAGGAGGCCCTCTTGCCTTAATTTTTTAGGCAGGTTTAATTGGTCTTGAGATATTTTTCCCTGATAAACGTTGGCTCTTAGTCAAGTTTGCCCCTCCTAATAGGGCGGATAAGCCTCATAGAACTTATGGAGAAATACGAGTTAGGCAACATATAAACAACAATAATGAAAAACACACTTTGGATAATATTCACTTTTTTCATCACGATTTCTGTATTCGGACAGAATAAACCGAAAAAAGTAAATTTTGGAAAACAGTTTTTAGATACAATAAGTTTGCCATCTAAATATAATTATATTGACTCTGTAAAGTTATATCCCATAAAGGAAAAACATTCAAAGAAATATTACAACGACCCAACATTTAATTATTCATTGGACTCTTCAAGAGTTAAGAATATTATAGTCGAGAGTAGAAGTGATAACTTGAATGTTATACTAATTCCACCACTTAAACCAAACCGATTTTACAAACTTGAAATTACATATGTTGGAAGAGAAGACCTATATGGGGCTTTCAGAGATATGCACATAGAAGGCATTGATTATGAAAAGAAAACAAATTGGATGAAAACAATTGATTTTCTAAACAATGAAAAAATTAGAAGTAATGAACCTTTTTGGTATCTCTATCATCCAATGAATAAGGACCTGATTATTTTAAAAGAAGAATTACAATATATAAATTTTAATTCTACAATTGACACAACTATTGTTTCAAATATTCTTTATAAAAATCTTACTGGTTTGAAAGTAAGGCAAGAAGAAATTTCTAAAGTTAAAATTATTGAATTTTGTAAATGGCTTTCAACCTTTAATAATTTCCAACCAAATACAGGCTTAGAGATAATCGAGTATTTTGGAAGAATCCCAGACAATCAAAGATTATATGATTTTTTCTTAAGATATATAAAAACTGAATTAGATAATAATCCCACAAAATATTTAATCCATACAAATTTTGAAAAATTAGTCGAAAAATCTGTAGAAATAGAAATGGAGTACATAAAGACTAATTTTGTTGGAACAGAACCTGTCCCTAATTATTTAAAATTCATTAAAGCAGCCGAGGTTTATTCTCTAAATCATAAATTAAGTTCCTACCCTGACCAATACGAAACAAGCTATAAAAGAACACTTGTACCTGATTTTGGTTATATTACATATGTTCCATACGAAGGGAGTATTAAAGGTGGTTCTCCATATATAGGTGTCCATATATCTTTAACTCCGGTTAATAAAGATATTCCCTTAAAACTATCAAGATTATTATTTAGTCAAAGATTTTCAATCCATACTGGTGTTACTCTAAATTCATTAGAAAAAACTGGATTTAGAGAAGATTTTTTTAGCAACTATTCACTTATGTTAGGTGGGGGATATAAAATCTTAACTCAATCAACAAGATTGAACTTTGGAGGCGTATTTTTCAAGAAAATAGATGCAGTTTCTGGAAATTCAAGTTTAGCTATTCATCCTTACTTTGGGCTATCAATCGACATTGAAATAAGAAAATGGCTTGAAGGAATAATTCCAACTTCTACAAAAAACTTAAAATCACAGTAATTATGAAAAATAGACTTCTTTTTTCTTTATTATTACTATTATTATTAAACTCTTGTTATAATGAGGATGATTATTCTCCAACGAAACTTTCTAATATTATGATTTTGAGGATAGTTAATGATAAACAGTTAGCAGATGGCTTAAGCAAAATCACAGCTATTGCCGAGTTTCCTTCTAATTTTTCAACAGAGGATAATAATAAGGTAATATTTGTTATTGATGGAATTGAGAAAGAAGCTAATATACGGCTAGTTGAAATTGATAAAGTAAATAAAAAGATAGCAAACTTAGACATTGCCTCTAATAGAGTTAAAACGGTAAATATTAAAGCTATAATTTCAGTATTGCAATCAGAAATTTCCAAAGAAATAAACGCAAGTTTCAAACAAGCTCTTTGTGAATCAATTAAATTATCATCATCATCCTTAACAATAGCACCTGATTCCTCATTTACTGAAATTACATTGACGACAAAGTTATTAAGAGGAAGTGGTAAAGTAAGCACTGGGACAGTTGCAAATACCAAAGTTGTGGATATAGATGGTATTAATAGAGGTATTTTGGTGAATTATAACTTTAAGACTGATTCGCTTGGAATAATTACCAATCAATTTACTATGGGGAATGACAGTTATGAAGGTCAACTTTATGCAATATCAGAATCCTTAGATGAAACCAATAATCTTAAAAAGGACACTTTAAAATTATATTCTCAAAAATAAATAACCATGAAAGAATTCAAAGAAAATCTCGATAAAGTAGACAAAGGGTTATTTGAAAAAATAAATAAACTCTTAAAGGAAAATGGTATTAATGATGCAGAAGTCACAAGCCTAAAGCTTAAAAATACTAATCCTCAGCATTTATCTTGTCCTCCTGGTAAAATATTATACTGCTGGACTGATATTAATGGAAGAAAATATTGTAAGTGTATATAATTACGTTGCCTGACATTTTATAAAATCATTAGCGGGTTAAGTCGTATAATCAAAGTTTTTGTATTTAATAAATTTTTGTGATGGCGGACAGGTAATTGCCGAAAATTCGCTACTGCTCTTATACTTGACTGTTTGCATAACGTTTTAAAATAATCCAAACAATGATAGACTTAGACAATCTTACAGAATATTGTTGACAGACATGTGGAAAAAAGCAGAAGTTGTTGACAACTATAACGAATCAACCTCCGACAAATATATTGGTACTGGATATCCAGGAGCAATGCGAGGAGTCCGGATTCGCCTTCTTCTTCAAGCAATGGGTCGGCAAAAACAAAAAGAAGGCAGGAAGGGAGCTCAACAGTCGTACCTGTGATAAAATGCCGGAGATAGAGCTGCAGAGGAGTGTTTAGTATATTGGATTCTGGTCCCCAAAACCTAAATAAGCCCCCGATCCCTCGGTGGCCTATTTACTACTTACAGGGTGGTATCAAAGGTGTTTATGCCCTTCTAAATTACGAGGAATAATTAGTTAATTCCAATCACCGAAGCGAATCCTACTTAAAATCCCAATTACTGCTGGGTTTTCCGTTTCAATCTGTGCCACCTGTTTCGGTTTAAACTGTGCCGGAATTGGTCTTAGAGGAGGAGGGACAGCTTTTACCCCCCTGGAATTTTTCTAACCAGAATCAAGCATCGGGCATCCGTCACTCTAATCCCCTCATCCGACCTCCGGCTTCCATGCATCCCCATCCCACAAAATAAAAAATCCAAGAAAACTATAAATATTCCTTTAAATACTTGCCTTTTTCACCAATCCCCTTATAAAATACCCCGATCTAGGTATTTTTTATCTGTAATTAATTCCTTAATCTTGGAGGAGGTAAGGTGAGTGGGCTGTAGATGGCTCAGGAGATAACCCAATCCTGGAAAACGTGGAGTTTCTTGCAATAGAATTCAATGACTGGTCCCTGGATTATGCAAGTAATGCTACGGTACATCCCACGAACTATGAAATGGAGATGGTTGCAGGGAAGGGGATTTTGAGGGTGAAATAATAATTGGGTGCAAATAAGGCCTGAGGGGGCACTGCTCTGAGCATAAGCATAAAGCAAAAGTCTAATCCTGTTTTCTAAATCCGATTTAGTACGGACAGTCTCCCTCAGTCATCGGTCTTCCTGCATCTGATTACCGACCTCCGGTAATTAGGCATCTAATAACGAAAGCGTGGAGAGAAGGGGACTGACATAGTAAATCATCCTCCGTTTGGATTGATAATTTTAACGGTTTATTTATAAATTTTAGCATTGTTAGAAAAATGATAGAGCAAATAGAAACCAATAAAATATTCTTAGATACCTCGATATTTATCAAGGAGAATTTCTTTGCAGGTGAAAAATTGAAGGCCTTCTTTAAACACGCCAAAATTTCTAATATTGAATTAATCATTACACCAATAACGCTTAATGAGTGTCTTGCTAATATTGAAAAATCTTCATCTGATGCAAATTCTAGTTTAAAGAAAATTTTTAAGGATCTTGATACTAAATGCAAGATTTTAAAGAACGTAGTTTCTTTGTCTTCTCTTTTTAACCTTAGTGATGAGTTCAAATATGATGAAGAAGTTAATGTCTTAAAAGAGCAGTTTGTAAAACAGGTTGATGATCATTTTACAAATATTCCAATTAACAGTGAAGTAACTTCTAAAGTTATAAATGATTATTTTAATTCTAAACCTCCATTTAAAGACCTGAAGAAAAAACATGAATTTCCTGACGCTTTTGTTTTGAACTCATTGGATACTTGGTGTAAGAGGATTAAGGAGAAAATATATGTAGTTACAGGTGACGAAGATTTAATTTCATTTGAATCTAAATATTTGATTCCTGTAACAAAATATGATAAATTGCTAGAACAAGTTAGTTTCACTTTCAGTGATGCAAATATGCTTCCAAAGGTTCATGATTTGCTTGAAGAAAAAGAAAAGGAAATAGTAGATAAAATAATTGAGGAATTTACTTTTGAGTTTCCTATGGATGGGTTTGATAATAGAAATGGTTATGAATACGATGTTCACATCCTTGATAAGGTTGAAGGATATATTTCAGAACATTTTGTACTTTATTTTTCCGACAATACGGTTTCAATTGAACTTACGGTTCCAATAAATTATTCAGCAGATGTTTCTTATGAAGATACATCTACTGGATGGTATGATAAGGAAGATGACATATGGTATAACGTAGAAAAAATTGAGACAAAAATAGATGGGGAAACTATTCTAAAGGTCAGTAAAGAGTGTAATATAGAATTACCTGGAAAACCTGTAGAATGGGACGACTGGGAGTTAAAAGAGATATCTTCTGGAATTCCTGATTCAATCTATATAGAATAAGAATGCCTAACATTATGTTTGAAATTATTTCCCTCAAGGTAAAAACTAGGGGCCAAGGCTATGTCCATACATTCACCTTTGTGTTAAAATAATAGTTGGCACAATTTTGCCTAATTGGTAGCTAGAAATATAGTGTTTACATTAAAAGCTTATTTCTACTATAACCTTTGAACTTGAGGCTAGTGTCTCAATAACTGCATGGTTCAAAAGAAATAAGTAATGCAACTTTTGAAGTTGAAATGGTTGGGTATTAAAGGTCAAGGGAATATGATTTTGGTGGTTCAGAGAAAGTCAGGATATTTTTTGGGAATTATTAACCCTTTCAAAACCAATAATGCTTTATAATTATAAATTTTCTACTAAAATTTTGCTTTAATACTGGTTGTCTTGTATAATTCCCCGCTCGGTGTTTTTAAAGCGGAATTTATTTTTAATTTTGGAGGAGCTACTAGAGACAGCCTGTGTGGTCCCAAGAAGGTAAGGAAGGAGCTATACGACTGCTTTAGCTCCAACCGAATTGGGGAATTAGGAATGCCTTCAATAGGTCTGGTGAAAAGGATCTAAGAAGTCCGTCGAAAAAAATGGATATGACAAAGTCCACGCGGAACCGCCACGGCCGTTTGCCAACGGGTTGCTTCCATACAATTATTACAAAATACTTAATATATATGTTTAGAGGATTTAATTTAAAAATACCAGAAGGTTTAAATGATAAGTACTATCAAATTGGCCTAAAAATTTATGATGGACACAAAATAGAAACAAAATTTGTCCTTGATGATTTTTTACTAGGAAATAAATCTTTAAGCGGAACTAAGATTATGGATAATTGGTTTCCAATGATTGATGCTCATTTATTCTTATCTCATTCACATGCTGATGAAAAAAAGGCTATAACTTTAGCTGGAATTTTATATGAAAAATTGGGTGTAATTACTTTCATAGATTCTTGTATATGGGGCTATTCGACGAATTTGCTGAAACAAATTGATGATAATTATTGTTTAAATTATAGTGGGGAGTCATATAACTACTCGAAACGAAATTATTCGACAAGTCATGTTAATTTAATGTTGTCTACTGCACTTAATCGAATGATTGATAACTGTGAATGTATATTCTTTCTAAACTCCCCTAATTCCCTTTCATCATCAGATGTGGTTTCAAGAACTAAATCACCTTGGATTTTTTCAGAAATAGCAACGACACAAACGATTAGAAAAAAGACACCCAGCCGATTAAAACCGAGGATAAAAATGTTTTCTGAGGGAGGTCAACTTAATGAAAGCAAAAGAGATCTTTTAATTATAGAATACGATTTAGAGCTGTCTCATCTATCAGATCTTAACATATCAGATATAAAAAAATGGATAGGGAAATCTTGCTCCTCAGCTAATGACGCTTTAGATATTTTATACCGTTTAAAACCAATTGATGATAAATTTATTCTGACAAACTATGGATAATCATAAAATTAAGCATTTAGAGTTTATTCAAAATGTTATTTCTAGAATGAATAGTAACTCTTTTTTAATCAAGGGTTGGAGTATTACTCTAATATCGGCTTTGTTTGCATTAGCAGCAAAAGATGCGAATATTAATTATGTCCTTGTTGCATATATTGTTATACCTGTTTTTTGGGTAATTGATGGTTTTTTTATTTCCACTGAACGAAAATTTAGAGATTTATACAAAACTGTTGCTGTAAAACAGGAAAGTAATATTGATTTTAGCATGGATACCACTCAACATGAGGAGGGGAATTCTTGGATTTGTGGGGTTTTTTCTTGGACTTTAATTCCATTTTATTTGATTTCAATTTCTTCAACATTAATTATTATGTTTTTAATTAGATAGAGAATAAAGGAGTTAACGATGGCTTAATCGAAATATGCCTACCTCAGACGCAACATATGCACAAGCAATTGGGTGGCAAGAATAAAAAGTAAGCAGGAAGGGAGATAAATGGCCGTACCTAAGATGAGATGCCGGAGATGGAGTTGCATAGGAGTGTTTAGTATGGGATAACGGTCTCCTAAACCCTAAATCCTCGGAGGCATAATTTCTACTTACAGGGAGGTAACAATTTTTTAAATCGTTTATGCCGGAAATAATTTAGGTAATCCCGATGATTGAATCGAAGCCAGGCTCAAGATCTAAATACTGCTTTGTCTCCCATTTCTGCAGCATATTCTGGAACAGCACCCATAGGGGGGATCATGCTCCGAATTCTTTTACTGCTTCTAAATTTTAGGGGGGCAGCATCCGTCGGAATGGCAGGCGTTTTAAGCCTGTAAACGGACATCGGATAATACTATCCCAGTATTGGGAGGGTTAGTATGGGTCGGATTATCCAAACGGTTGATGTCGGGTTCATATTTTCTGGATCTGGTCACCGCTGACTTAAGGTTCGGTTGATAGGAATTTAGAGTTTTTCAGGACATGGTTTAGAAATCGTTTAGCTGGACATTTGGCTGGCAGACCAGATGCTTTCTGTACCTGACATCCTGCTAAGCTCCATGGGTCCGTCAAAAGTCCAATAGAGTTGATAGGGATAGCGGTTCTGACTGGAGATAAGGTCATCTGGCTAAAACATTCACCAAAATTGACGAAGAACCCATTATACTTCGGAATCTTTTTCTGCATATTTATTTTCGAGGTTCAGTCCCGATTAAAAAAATCGGGAGCGGAAAGGCAGGCACTTAAAGTCTGTAAATATATGGGATAATGGTATCCGAGCTTTTGGGGAGGGGCAGCTTGGTTCGAATTATCCAAAATTGAAAAAGCATTTTATTTAGGTAAATTATCAGACAATTCATGACCGGACTTTCATATTTAATTAAATTGTCTTTAAATTCAACCACAAGGAATCATTATAGTGTTGAAGTCCTCATCTAATAGAAATGAATGATTAGATAGGGGTATACAGATAAAAATAATGACCATTTGAATAGTTTTCTGTAACTTTACTATTCATATCCTTGGTTTTACAGTATTAATACCCATGTAATCAATGACTTACGTAGATTTCTTTTCTGATTTAGGTTTTGACTTCAATGTTGATTTGAAGCCAAAAGTTATTGATATTGAGAAAGAAGCTACTCTATCTCGAAAACTTAAAAATTCGATTTTTTTTTATAAAAGTCCAAATAACACCAATACCTCTTTTTATCTTGTTACTTCTTCGTTAGAAACAACAGAACTCGAACAGTTTAGAAAATATGTTTGGAATAAAAACGATGCAGATATAATTTTCTATTATCCTAATGAAGCTGATGAAGTAAGAATGTTGTATGCCAAATATTCCCCTAAAGTTTCAAATAACGACAGTGTTTTACAGGTCTTTTCAACTACCAAAAAAGATTTAGATACTATTGAAAAAATTAGACACTGGCAGTTTGATAGTGGAGTATTTTGGCTTAACTATCATTCGTTTATTGACAAAGCCAAATATAAAGGTATTGATAAAGAGTTAGTTTATACTTTAAAGGAGTTAAAAGATCAATTAAGCAAATTATTAATTAAATCAATTTATGATGACAATAAGAGAAATGAGGTTGTTCAGGCATTAATTGATAGAACGCTTTACATTAAGTATTTGGAAGACAATCACATTATTAACTCTTATTTTTTTAGTCATTATTTTAATAACGATGAACTTAATTACGAAAAATTATTAGAAAACAATTCTAATACGAACATCAACAAGCTATATAAAATCATTCACGAATTATTTAATAATGCACTATTTGACCAGCCAACCATAGATGATAAATATTTGACAAAGGAGGTACGTATACTGATAGCAAGCTCTTTTAATCACAACGTAATTTCAGGTCAATTAAGGTTGTTTGATTTTAGGTTTGATGTTTTACCTGTTGAGTTTATAAGTTACATTTACGAAGTGTTTTTGTCTGAAAAGCAGAAAGAAAATGGCATATACTATACTCCAAAGAAATTAGCACAGTTAATTGTAGATGATGTAATAAATGAAGATAAAATAGGTTCGATTTTAGATCCGTCGAGTGGTTCTGGAATGTTCCTGATTACAGGTTATCAAAGGCTTTTAGAAATATCACAAAGACAAAATTTAGAACCACAAGATAGTATTGAAAAGATAAAGTACAGAATACAACTTTTATCTGAAAATATATTTGGTGTTGAAAAAGAATTAACAGCCCAACGGTTCACGTTATTTTCTCTTTCACTTCAGATATTTAATGGGATTGATCCGAAAAAAGTAAAAGAATTTATAGCAAATGAACTAAAAGAGAACAAAAAAATCAACTTGTTTTCGGAATATTCATTTTTTCAGAATATAAAACACGCCAATACACTTAATACATCTGATAAACCTTTTGAAGACAAGGTGTTTTCTTATATAGTTGGAAATCCGCCATTTTTTGAAATATCAAATACAGAGGAGTTTCAAAATGAAATTTCTTTTTTAAATTCTTATCAGGTTGCTATTTCTGCTGATTCTAAAAAAGTTGCAAAGAACATCGTAGGCAAATCCCAAATATCTCAATGCTTTTTTTTGAAAATCAAAGATTGGAGTAAGGAGAATACAAGATTTGGATTTGTTTCAAACAGTTCTAATTTCTACAATGATTATTCGGAGGTTTTTCAAGAGTATTTTTATTCTCATTATGGAATTGAAAAAATTTATGAGCTGTCAAGGGTAAAGAAGATATTATTTGAAAAGGCGAAAGAGAGCGTTGTGGCTATTATTTTCACAAATAATCTTGAAGATAGTATAATTGATTATTATCCTGTGGATTTGGGGCTGTTTTCAGAAAAACCCTTTGAATTACTTATAATTCAGGAGGACAAAGCAATTGAAATTGCTCAAAGTGACCTTGTACACAGGGAAATAAGGTTGAGGGATTTTCTTGTAGGAAATGAATATGATAACCTATTAATAAAGAAACTCTCTAACTCAAACTCGTTACAGGAATATATACTAAAGAATGATGATTTCTTTCTTCATCGAGGTATTCAACTTGTCGGGTTTGAGGAGATGGAGAAAGAATTTGGTATAAAAAAAGAGAGATGGAAGTCATTAACACAAAAACAAAGAGATGATTATTATGTAGCGTTTAAAAGCCTGTATTCAAGCCAGGAACAAACCAATGATTTCCCTATTCCTTTTATCAAACCGAGTAATATTGAGAAATTTAAAACAAAATCCTATAGCTCCTATTTAGGAAGTGATATATCAATGTTTCACCGTCCAAGAAATAAAGAATTATATCTAGGCCAACGAATTGTTTGGAGTAGAATAGGCAAATCACTAAAGGCTGTTTATTTAGATAAATATATCTATTTTGATTTTGACTTATATGTTTTAAAATTAGAAAACGAAAGTTATTATCATTTAATTGTCGCTATTTTAAACAGTGACTTGATCAATTACTTTAGCAACATCCATTTAAAAAAGAGGATAGATAGTTCATTCCCTAAAATTGGAATGGATGACATAAAAAAAATACCCGTTCCTATAGATTTAGATAACGAGCTGGTAACAAAAGTTTCAGATTTAAGTAAGCATTTATCTGAGGGTAAGTATGAATATACAGAAAAGGAACCCCAACTAAATGAGCTGATTTTCGATTTATACGAGTTGTCATTTTGGGAAAAGCAAAGAATTAAAGATTATTTTCTTCCTAAATCAAGAATTGGAAGAAAGAAAAAGGCTTTGGATAGCTATAAAAATACTTTAAAAGAAATAGTGCGGTTTTACTTTGAAAGCCCTATAACCATAGATGAAGCTCCAGCGGGTTTCAATTTAATTGTGGTAAAAATTTCTTTTGATAACGGTTCTAACAGCCCAAAAGTTGCTAACACAAAGAATTATTTACTTAATGAGATTTTTGAGCAAAATCCTAATGCAAACTTTTTAGCGAGTCAGGAAAAAATATTTGGAAAGGACTGTGTATATATTATTAAAGAGGATATAAATAAAAACTGGACAGAAACAAAAGCCTTTGAAGATGGACATGATATTTTAAAACACTTAATACCTAATGAGAATGGAGAGAGAATACATTAGGATTAAGAAACCAGCTCCATTATCATTTGATACTCGCCAACTAAAGACGTTAGATGATGAGTTTTGGAAAAATTGGGTGTTTTATTATTTGCTTTACTTTTATAAAAACTATGATAGTGCTGAATTAAAGTTTAAAATTGAAGAAGAAAAGAAAAAGCAATATCCACGAACCGAAAGAGAAATCGCAAAATTTGTACGTCTCAAATTGAAAGCAAACAGAGATTTTGGTTTAAATTTTTCTGTAAAGGGAGAAGAAACAAATGATGAAAATGTGGAGGGTAATTATGATATTACCATTCATAATACATATTGGAAAAATCAGGATTTCTATTTTGAATGTAAAAATTTGGATGGCAGTAAAGATTTGGTAAATAAATATGTTTGCTACAATACTTATAAAAAAAAACCTAACAATGAAAACATCTTCGATGGTGGAGTTCTCCGCTATTTCAATGGAAAGTATGCTCAAAATCTAACCTTTGGCGGAATGATTGGTTTTATTATAGATGGCGACAGTAATAACATAAAAACTGCAATTCTGAAAAAGTTAAGTGATAAATTTCCTATTTCTCCGGAGGGCGATTTAATTAGTACGAAGGATAAGTCAATAGAAGAAAATCCATTTACTTTTGACAGCCTGCATTTACGTCTGAATACCGAATTTACAATACACCATTTGCTTTTTGATTTACTTCCCAAAAGTACCTAACGTTGGTAGATACTTTAAAAAACCTTTATAATATCCCTTTCATGGAAAAGGATTTTCCGTTCATGTTTGATATAAGGTATCAATCTGTCATCCCTGTACTGTTGCAAAGTTCGTTTGCTGATGTGTTGTCTAAAAAAACGGATGTCATCGGGCCATGGCTTCCGCTGATACTAGGCTAGGCATTCCAGAAATCAATGGGCAAAAAAAAATCCTGAGGTCATTGGGCCGTTTTGTTCCAGTAACTCCTTCCGGTTCCGAAGGTCATTGACCCACTTTCGATGATCATTTGCGCAGCATACCTACCTAGGTGAATGAGGGAAGAGGTGTGGAAGTTTATAATTTCTTTGGTATAAAAAAGCCCCCGATCTCTCGAGGGCCTCAAATTACTCACTGGAGGGTGGTATACAACTTATTCGCATTTACTTATTTCCAAATGAATATAGGTACAAAAGCCTTGAATCGCAATTATTGGAAAAGGAAATTTTTCTGGCTTTTTAAATTTGAAATCCCATATTTCTAAGTTTCTTAAGGCATCTCTCAATACCGTCATCATTGCCAACATTGATATAGTTGAGTGTTATATCTATTGTCGAAATTATTCCTCTTCCCTTTGCAATTCGGTCGTAGGGTAGCTTCTGCCAGGAATAGAAGCTTTTCAATTTAGCTTCACATCGTGACTTTAGCTCAATTAGCTGTTCCTGGGTATTCATAATCAGATGTTTATATTATTGACTTTTTTTATCTATAATATAAACATATATAATGACCTTCAAATTTCATGATAAAAAATTCTCCAACTGCTCCATTTTTCTCTTTCGATCTTAGATTAGACTATCCAAAGAGGTTCAACTTTTTAAAATTCGGTTCTAAGAATCATTTGAGTGACAATCTCCAATCTAAAAGAGTAGAAATCATAGGTTTGCGGCCAATTTAAAAATTGCATATAATTCAGACTTGAGAATTAAGAAGAACTACTATTCCTTGAAAGGATTGATTTTATAGATATAGACAGATTTTGTTCCGGCTGGATCTTCTCTTAATAAATAATTCTTTTTCACTAGCTGTTTTAGCGCATTGGATACTTGTTTACTTGTAAGCCTAGCATTAGGGAATAAAGTTAATATTTCTGAGACCGTCATGCCTTTTCTCATCTGGGGATGCTCTTTTAAGGTTTCGCTTAAAAGCTTTGGGATTGATTTATTTGATAAGAAATAGGCTTTGGTTGTTATGTTGTTCTTTTTAAATTTATCCAGGAAAGTGGGAGCCGCTCCTAATTTAGCATTTTCCTTCATAGTTAGTGAGTTATAGCTCACATCGTATAAAGTCAAAAAAGCTTGTATAGTGGAAGAGTTAGGAGAGATTTGGTTTTCTATTTTTTCCAACCTTCGAAGGTGATCTTCGGAAATCCTAGTAGCAGCATGAACGCCTGAAATGGTCAAATTGGCTTCTTGCCTCAATTTTTTGAGGTTTCTGGCGAGTCTCGAGGTGTCAATTTTATTTCTTCCATCTTTCATAAAACAAAGAGGAAGAAAAATTTGTCCTCATTTTTCGACATTTATGTTGTTTATTTGAGGACAAGTATTTATTTTAGCATTGTATTTCAGATGTTATTAAAATTAATTGGCATCTAGTCAGAGTCTTGTTGTAGAAACGTAGGAAATTTCTTGAAACGCAGGACTGAGAGTAGAAGCCCATCCACTATATTTGTGAATATAGAGGTGGGCTCACTCTTGGCATTGCGTTTCAGATTAAGGCTAGTTATAGTCTTAATCAGGTTCTCCTACGTACCTTACAACGTGTCGGGAGTAGCCCACCTCATTATTTTTTGAGGTCCTTCATTGACAAGACTCTTTCAGAAAAATTAGATTATGGAAGAGCGCTTCGTAAAATCCCACAGAATTAAATTAAACACTTCCGTTTTGGATGGTGTGGGACACTGCATTGCTTTTCTTGAAAAAAACAAAATTCTACACCTGCGCTTCGGCCTCTTGGAACAAGTCGAATGTCGCTGCCCCAGTTCCTTCTATCAAAATCCTAAAGTAACCAATAAGCAATTACAAAAGAATCTGATTAAGTCACCGGACTGAGCGAAGCGAACGCTTCGCGGTTTATTTGGCTTCGCCGGTTAAGGGTTAATGGTTAAAGGTTGGATCCAGACCTGAACTCTGAACCCTGAACAATTAACCGTTACCGGTTAACGGTTAAACTTCCGGTGGTGAATTCTTAACATTTGATCTTATGAAAAAAAAGAATGCATCAATTCTTCGGGGGAGAGGTATGCCTTTTTGGCTTCGCCGTTTATTGGCTTCGCCGCTTACGTAGCTACGCTGTTTATGGGCTGCGCCGCTTACGAGCTTCGCTGTTTATGGGCTTCGCCGCTTATATGGCTTCGCCGGTTAAGGGTTAACGGCTCACGGTTGGATCCAGGCCTGAACCCTGAACCCTGAACCCTGAACTAGAAACTTTAACCTTTCCCCGCAGGGGAAAAAGTAAACTTTAAACCACTTCAACTATGAAACAGATAAAGAAACTATTCGATGGCATCCTGTGGCTGCTGGTGGGGGATAGGGGGCTGGAGGTGGGGATGCTCAGTAAGGGGAAACCTAACTGCACCTATGTACCAGACCCCAAGCCGAAGCCCATGAGCCGGGAACAGCAGGAGGCAATATTGCTGTGCAAGGCGATAGGGGTGATATTGAAGGAGGAGGGGATGAGGAATCAGCTGGACGTTCGGGTAGAGGTGAGGCCTTTGAATAGGTATCCACCGGAGACGCAGTAGGTTTATGGGCTTCGCCGGTTACGGGGCATCGCCGTTTATGGTTTATTTGGCTTCGCCGCTTAAGGCTTAAGGTTTAATGGTTTAAGGTCCCGCTGGCATAATTGCCTTGGATGCCCAGCGGGGACTGATTATAGGATTAAGGAGAAATAATGGGGGTAATGTTTTACGTAGCTACATCCCCCTAACCCCTCCCGAACGCTTCCCTTACCGGGACTAGCGCTTCAAAGGGGGAATTATTCACGGTAAATATTAACGATTAATACGATGAAAAAAAGAATGATCTTTTTCTTCCTGGGACTGGTATGTCTAATGGGGAGAGTGGAAATAGTAGTAGGGCAGGAAGTTGCCGCTCACCCTGACAGCTCCGCCGAAAAGGTCGGCGGGGCGCCGGTGGTGGTCCATGGCGTGATAAGATCAGACCATGAACCCGACAATCCTGTTTTGAGCTTCTTTAAGACTTATACATATAAAAGCCGGTATGCGCCAGGAGTACAGACGGTGGAATTGCCTGTGATGGAGGGATCCATTTTGGAGGGCAGGGGAAGGAGAGAGCGCATATTCGAATATGTCCTGCCCGACATGGATAGCCTGGGATACCTGAGTGTGGGCTTGGGTAATGACCTTCCAATTATCGACAGGTTTATTGTACTGCCGGGGGATACCCTAATCCTTTACCTGGATTTACGATTTGGAGGGGTCTATTTCGAGGGGAATGCAGTGGAACGGATGGAGCTGCAGCAGCAGCTGGCATGGATGGATCGGACGGAAAAGGCTTTCCGCCAAGCCACCTTGGTGATTGATGACCACAGTAAGATAACCGAAGATCCAATGTATGTGGAAAGGTATAGGGATCTGGTCACCAGGAATGCCCCTAGGATGCTGTTTCTTCGTCCTGGTGAAGAGGAAACTGCCTACCTCATGCAGGATCTGCCCCATGCTGATGATCCTGCTTTGCTCAAGAAACTCGATTTCATCTCTCAGTCCGGTTTGGACGCAAACCTGAAGCGGCTCCTTTCGGACAATGTAAGATCAAATTATTATGCTGATTTCATTCACCGATTCAATGGCGCCTACAAATTGGCCGAGCTGAGGAAGGATACGGCCCAAACCAATCGGCTCCAGGATATCATGGAATCAGACTTAAAGGGAAAGATGGAGGCCATGTTGGGAGAGGAGTGGCATCCAGAAGCTTTTGGACCGGTTGACCTCTTCGGCAAATGGAGCATATTCCTACGACGTGCGGAGGGAATCAGCCAATTTGAAGCCCTAAGGCGAATCCACCCTCCGTGGTTCCGGGAAAAAGCCATGGTGGCCTATTTTTCCACTCGATATGAATATGTAGTCGAAGCAGGGGATCAGCTGGAGGCATATTTGGGGGAGGTTCAAGATCCCTATCTTAGGAGATACCTTTTTAATCTGCTTAGCTTAAAACAGGAAGGTGGAAGCCTGCAGCATTTTGATTTTGTGGATGAGCATGGAGAAAAATTTGATCTGGACCGGCTCAAGGGCAAGGTGACCCTTTTGGATTTTTACATTACCGGTTGCAGGGCCTGTTTGGGGTTTTTCGAAAAGACCATCAAGCCCCTTCAGGAGGCTTACGGTGATAGGGATGACTTTCAGATTTTGGCTATTTCGGCAGACAAGTCGGAAGCTATGTGGCGGGAGAGTGTAGCCTTGGAGCGCTACAGTACCCCAGATATGATCAACCTCCATTCTGAAGGGAAGGCAAAGGGGCATCCATTCTTTGTGCATTACAATATTTCTGGTTTTCCAAGGAAGATGATACTCGACAGGGAGGGGAGGATCTATCAATTCTCTGGAATTCCGTACAGCTACCCGGAGATCAGTAAGGTGATCGAAAGCGCCTTGAATAAAAACGGCACTCCCAGTGCCGGCCAGTGATAAAATTTACAACCAATCCAACCAAATTTATGAAAAAATCTATACTGATGGGGTTTTGCTGTGCTGCTATGTACCTGGCACCAGCCCCGGCCATTGCCCAAGAACGCATGACCGCCAGGATCATTGCGGTAGAAGACAGCCTTCCCCTGCCCGGAGCGGTAGTGAAGGTCAAAGGTACTTCCCAGATAACCGTCAGTGACGGGGAGGGAAAGTTTAGGATCAACTTGGATCCGGGAAGCTATCGGCTACAGTTCAGTATGCTGGGCTATGTTGCCCAGGAAGTAGATATCCGTATCCCCTTTGAGGGAATCCCCTTGTTTGTGCTGGAGCAGGAGAGTTACGGTCTGGAGACCGTGGAGGTATTGAGTACGGGGTACCAACAGCTTCCGAAGGAGCGGGCCACGGGTTCTTTTGTTCATGTGGATCAGGAGCTAGTGGACCGTAGGGTGAGTACCGGTATTTTGGAAAGGCTGGAAGATGTGACCAGTGGTCTGATTTTCAACCAAAGGGGAGGGCCTAATGACCAGATAAACATAAGGGGGAGAAGTACCTTGTTTGCCAATAGCCAACCCCTGATCATCGTGGACAATTTTCCCTATGATGGGGATATCCAGAATATCAACCCCAACGATGTGGAAAGCATTACGGTGCTCAGGGATGCGGCGGCAGCGTCCATCTGGGGAGCTCAGGCTGGTAACGGAGTGATAGTCATCACTACCAAGAGCGGCAAGAAGGGGCAGCAGCCCCGTGTCAGTATCAATGCAAACAGTACTTTCGGTGAACGTCCGGAGGCCTTTTATATACCGGTGATGAGTTCTGCCGATGTCATTGGAATGGAAAGAGAGCTTTTTGGACGGAACTATTACAACAATCAGCTTAACAACATCAATCGGCCGCCGCTGACACCGGGTGTGGAGGCTCTTTTTGAAAACCGAGACGGGCTGCTTAATGATCAAGAGCTGGAGTCTAGACTTGGCCAGCTGGCAGCACATGATGTGCGGTCGGATTTTGACCGTTACTTCCATAGGCCAAGCCATTTGCAGCAGTATTCCGCCAATGTGCGTGGGGGAAGTGAAAACCATTCCTACTTATTTTCTGTGGGCTATGACCAGAATCGGGAAAATCTGGTGGGTAATGAGAACAGCAGAGTTTCCCTTCAGGCCAGGAATGACTGGAGGCTGTGGAATGGGCGTTTGAACATCCAGTCTACGGTTTATTATACCCAAACAACCTCCAACAGGAGTAATGATGGGATTGGGCAGGTGTATTTCAATAGTGCCAACCCCACCTATGCCTATGCTATGATGAGTGATGCCGCTGGCAATCCCCTGCCTTTGGTGCGGGATTACAGGAGGAGTTTTGTGACCCAGGCGGAGCGGGATGGCTTACTCAATTGGGAATATTTTCCTTTGGAGGAAATACACCGGAATCCACAGCAAAACAGGGGGGATGATCTGCGGATAAATACCGGATTGTCCTATAAGGTGTTACCTGATCTGACGGCAGAAGTTCAGTATCAATATTGGACAAACAGGAGTTCGGCCGAGCAGCATTTTGAATATGAAAGTTATTTTACCAGAAACCTGATCAACCAATATACCCAGGTGGACCCACAGGGAAACCTATCATTTCCCATACCGAGAACGGGTATACTGGATGTTGGAAATCAGATTGCGCAGACACACAATGTGAGAGGCAACTTGCGGTACCACAAGATAATTGGCTCGAGGCATGAATTTAACGCTTTGGCGGGTATAGAATTGAAGGATTATCAGCTTCAGGGCAATACCAATAGACTGTATGGCTATAATCCCAATCTTGCAGCCTCTGTTCCGATGGATTTTCTGACCCGGTTGCCCATGTATTATAATAATGGGTCGTTGATGGCGGTGCCATTCAGGGGAGGGTTGTCCGATTTGGTCGATAGGTTTTATTCTTACTATGCGAATGCTGCCTATAATTACGACAAACGGTTTGACTTAACGGTGAGTGCCCGAAGGGATCAGTCCAACCTCTTTGGAGTGGATGCCAACCAACGTGCGGTACCTTTATACTCTGCTGGTGCAGGCTGGCTGATCAGTAATGAGGGTTTTTACAACTGGGAAGGGATGCCTTATCTAAAACTGCGTTCTTCCTTTGGTTTTAATGGTAATGTCGACAAATCCCTGGCGGCGGAGACTACGGCTTTGTATTTGGCCGGTGGTGGTGCTTCCATCAATCCAGGTATGCCCTATGGACGTATAATGAATCCACCAAACCCAGAATTGAGGTGGGAGCGAATAAGGATTGTGAATATGGGGATTGACTTTGAGTCCAGAACAGGCAGATTAAGCGGAAACCTGGAATATTACTGGAAGGATGGTTTGGATCTCATAGGTGATGCCATGATGCCTCCCTCCTCTGGTGTCACGCAGTTTAGGGGCAATACCGCCCAAACCAAAACTGAAGGATTGGACTTGGTACTCAATTCGCGCAATCTGCAAGGGAGAATTAAATGGAATTCCACTTTGCTTCTGAGCACCAATCGGGAAATTGTAGACGAATACCTTTTGGACCCTCCGGTCAACAATATATTGGCTAATGGGGAGGGAGTTTCCGGATTAGTAGCACCGGTGGAGGGGAGACCGCTGTTTTCCATATTCAGTTACCGATGGGCCGGCTTGGATCCCGACAATGGGAATCCTAGAGGTTACCTCAATGGGGAGGTTAGTGACAACTTCGTGGGGATAGTCAATAATAGCAGAGTGGAAGATCTGATTTATCATGGTTCTGCGAGACCGACGGTATTTGGCGCATTGAGAAACGATTTGAGTTACGGCGGATTCACCCTTTCTGTCAACATCAGTTATCGTTTGGGATATTTTTATAGAAGAGAATCTGTGTTGTTCAATCCAATATTGACTGGGGCAAGAGGTCATGGGGATTTTGCTCAGCGTTGGCAGCAACCGGGGGATGAGTTGATTACCAACGTACCGTCTTTGCCTGCAGGCGCCAATGTCAATCGCGATAATTTATACAGGTTTTCAGAAATGCTGGTTGAGCGAGGAGATCATATTCGCCTACAGGATATTAACCTCACCTACGATTTTCCGGTAGGGAGGATGAATTTACAATTCAGCAGGCTTCAGGCATATATTTATGCCAATAATCTTGGGATTTTATGGAAGGCAAGTGATGATCCCCTGGATCCGGACTTTAGGACCATGCGCCCATTGAGGAGTGTATCTGCTGGTGTAAGACTGGACTTCTAAAATTGCCTTTGCCCCGACCCACCGCTTTCTTCATAAGGTTTAGTAGCACGGTAAAAGGTGGGCGGGGCATTTTGGAAGTTCACAGTTCACAGTTCAACAAAATATTCAACTGTTAACCGTTAACCGTTAACCCTTAACAAGTAACATTTACTATAATGAAAAAACATATAAACTTTATAATGACCGTCCTGTCTGTCGGAGTGCTGATGGGATGTGAGGGTTTTTTGGATGAGAGGCCTGATAAAACCAGGCTTATCCCAGACTCTATAGCTGACCTTCAGGCCTTGCTGGATAATGAAGAGGAAATGAACAGGGTTCCTGCCATTGGAATATTGAGTTCCGATGATATGGTAATGAATGATATTGGGTATAATAATTTTAGAAACCCTACTACCCTTAATGGATACATTTGGAATGCTGACATTTTTGAAGGTACCCCTTCGGTGGATTGGAATATTCCATACAGGGCTATTTTTATAGCCAATGTTGTCTTGGAGAAGGTAACTGAATTTGAGGAGCATGAAAGGTATTCGCAGGAGGAATTGGCACCATTGAAAGGAATGGCCTTGTTTTTCAGAGCGCAAAATCATTTTCAATTGGCGCAAATATTTGCCAAGGCATATGACCCTAGTACGGCTTCATCAACATTGGGTGTACCCTTAAGAGTAAACACCAACATTTCTGCCTTTGAGCAACGAGCCTCCTTGGAGAAGGTATATGAGCATGTAGTGGCTGATTTGATAGAAGCCCAAGGGCTTCTGCCTGAATGGCAGGCTGTGAAAACAAGGCCGTCCCGTAAGGCTGTTGAGGCTTTGTTGGCAAGGATATACTTGACAATGCAGAATTACGTGCAAGCGGAAGCCTATGCCGACCTAGTACTCGGCTCTTCAGCTTATCAGCTGATGGATTATGCTCAGCTAAATCCTACGGTTAACCATCCCTTTCCTCCTTATAACTCAGAGGTTATTTGGCATTCGAGACAGGTCAATATTGATTTTAATGTAGCCAACCCCAATACCTTTATCCATCCGGAAATTTTCGAAGCTTATGATGATAGGGATTTAAGAAAAAGCCTGTATAGTACCCAAAGGGCGGACGGATTTAATTTTAGGGGGAGTTATACCGGTACATTTTGGTTTTTTGGAGGGATAGGTCTTGACGAGGTTTATTTTATTGGAGCCGAGGCTAAATATAGAAACGCGAAAACCGAAGAAGCGATGGACCTTATGGATGAGATAATGGTAAACAGGTTTGAAGTAGGAGCTCATGAGTCGGTCTCGGGTGATATGGAAGATGGATTGGCATGGATCCTGAAAGAAAAGCGTAAGTCTTTGATTTTTAGAGGGACTAACTGGATGGATCTAAGGAGGTTAAATCTGGATCCTTCCACAGCACGTAGGCTTAGCAGAACGGTAAATGAAAAAGGGTATATTTTAGAACCCAATAGCAATAGGTATGTTTTTCCCATTCCTCAGAATGAGCTGAACTTGAATCCAATGGAGCAAAATATTAGAGATTAATAGGAGGGGCGTTTGCCCCTCCCTTTTGGTTACTCCATCAGTAGAAATGTGCCGGTTTTGATCACGTTGCCGTTTGGAGCATCGTAGGTACAATCACCTTCATCATCACACTGATAGTCCCTGCCTTCCACAAGTCCGGATAGGGGAATCCAGTTTCCGTTTTCAGGGTGGATGGCATATTCTTCCTGATTACTAGGCATATTAAAAGCAAATGCCATGGTTGCTGCCAGCGCCAATCCTAGGGCTGGGAGCGATTTGATTAACTTTTTCATAATTCATGCGTTTAGAAATTATACATAAATGACAGCCTCTACAGCCCAGTTTCCGTGAGCATGCTCCCATCGTGTGGGATTTGTTCTACTGAGCAGTAGAGGCTTTTTTGGGTAATACCTCCCAAATTCGACTGTATTGGAGAAAACTAATTACATGTCTAGACTTCTCCGCTCCGGTCGAAGTGACGGGGAGATACCGCTTCGCTGTACAGGGCTCCACCGTTCAACTGCGCTGTTCATGGCCACGCCGTTCAATGTTCAGGATCGTGTGCACCTGATCAACTGGACATTTAACATTTGAACCATTGAACAGCTGAACATTGAACAACTGAACCTTGAACAACTGAACAATCCTTGGCTTCGCTGGTCAACGTTCAGGATCACGTGCACCTGAACAATTGAACCTTGAACACCTGAACTTTCAACCCCCGCCTGGTATAGTGAGCTTCTGACCCTCACTTTCAGAAGAAGCGGAATGTTTATTGTCCGCTGTGCGGACGATTATGGTTTAAGGTTTATAACTTTCCGTTGTTAAACTTTAAACGTCCGCTTTGGCGGACAATAACCCTTAAACCCACTCATTGCTTTACGTTAATCCATTCATCCTCCGCTTTAGCGGAAATTAAACCTTTAAACCTGTCCCCACTTTCCTGATGACCTTCACCAGGCATTGTGGTGGAGAGGTAGATTCCTACAGCGCTGATGGCTACGAATGCCAAGTTTACTACCAAATGTGCTCCCCAGCTCATGGAGTCGAAGATTCCGGCGCAACCGCAGGGAACCCTAGGAAAGCTGCCAATCCAGATCAGACCTACATAGGTGCTGAATACTGAGAGTAATGCTAAGGATCCTATAAAGCCCCAGATTCTTGTTTTCTCCCAAAGTAATAATCCCACAAGAAGCATCTCTACCAGCGGTATTGCCCAAGCCAATTGCCTCGCCCAATCCAACGGAATCTCCTGGTTTTGCATCGCTGAGCGGAAACTGGCAAAGTCAGTTAGCTTGGCTACTCCTGTATATCCCAAAAGTATGATAAGTAGGAGAGAGGCGGCCAAGGGAAGAAAGTTTTGAATCCTGTTCATAATTTTTGCATATATATATAGCTGATAATGAGTGCTATTGAATTTGTGTGAAAGTTAGGGATTATTAAATTTCCATGCTTCCCAAACCGCCAAACGACGGGTTTTGGGGGGTGAAGGGAGCTTCGCTGTTTATTTGGCTTCGCCGCTTATGGTTTACTTGGCTGCGCCGCTTAACGGCTTCGCCGGTTCACTTTTCAATGTTCACGGTTTATTGCGTATCCAGATCTCTCCGCTTCCCCTTCCAAAAAGAATTGGCAAACCTGTACCAACCCTTGGCTAAAGTTGGGGTAAAGCTGGGGTAAAGCTGGGGATACTTTGGTTAAACTTTCTTCTGCACTCACCATCTCTTTCCTTTATGGTTATTTAATTTTTGAGAACGGCTGCTGTTCAACCCTTTCAGGGTTGGAGACCTACTTTCGGTCCCTGATCCCAGGGCTACACCCTGGGTTACTATAGTTGAATCCCTTCAGGATGCTTTGAGCCGTATAGTCCACCTATATCCCGTTAATTTACCAACCCTGTAAGGGTTGAATAACAGTAACCCAGGGTCCGCCTTGCTGCGACAGCAGAAAGGTGGACCCAGGGAGGTTATGATAATGGTTTTTTCCGACCCTGGAGGGGTCGAATATCGTCCTTTAAGTCGCTGCCGTTTAAGTTAAATATCGCCACCAACCCCTCTGTCTTCCCCCAACTTTTCGATCATATTTACATCAAAAATAAAACTTATAATTGGCGATTAATACTTATCTCTGTCCTAATTGTACCTAAGAATCCGTATAGTCCGTATAGTCCGCCAACATTTTGACAGTCAATTATTTAGGGTAATATTTGGGCATGTTAAACAAATAAAACCATAAATAAATGGCAAGACAATCGAGTTTTATAAAGCTGGAAGGTACCATCGGGGATGTTACTTTTTTTAAGGGGAAAAACGGATACCACGCCCGTCAGAAAGGTGGTATCAGCAAGGAGCGAATCATGAACGATGATGCTTTTGAAAGGACCCGGGAAAATTTGGCAGAATTTGCCAGAGCCGCCTCTGGAGCCAAACTTCTCAAAGATGCTTTTAGAGAGATTACCGTCAGGGCGCGTGACCTAAGGACGCACAATAGGCTATATAGCCAGGCGCTGAAGGTACTGAAAACCGACACGCTATCGGATAGAGGGGAAAGAAGAATTGAAAACGGGGAGATGGGACTCTTCACAGGTTTTCAGTTTAGCAACAACTGTATGTTTGAGGCTACCATCTACGCCAAATTCAATGTGGAGGATGAAGGGGCTGACCTGAAAGTAGCCTTCGACGCGTTTTCGCCGAGGAAGTATCTGTCAAGACCCAATGGGGCCACTGATTTCCGGATGTTTTTGGTGGGTACGGGAGTAAACTTCCAAAATGGTGAAAATTCTTCCCAAATCATGATCAGCCCGGTACATAAACTGAGTATTGATGCCCTGGAGGGCTTGGAGCTCACCGTAGCCAAAAGTGAGGGAGGCGGGGACTTCCAGTTCTTTGCCCTTGGAGTGGAATTTCTCCAGGAGGTCAACGGCAAAACCTATACGCTGAACAACGGCGCCCACAATGCCGCCAAAATAATCCAGGTAATCTAATGGCGCTGCAACTTCATCTGGAAAGGGAGTATTGGCCGGCCGGTACCAATGGTACGCTGACGTTGGACGACTATAAACTGGGAAAGTTTATTGAGTTGCCCTGGCGGCGCAACCGGCCCAATGTGAGCTGTATTCCTGAAGGGGTGTATAAATTGACAAAGCGGTACAGCGAAAAGTGGGGTTGGCATGTCGAGGTGAAGGATGTGCCCAACCGCTCGCTGATCCTCATCCATCCTGCCAATGATGCGCTGCAGCACCTGAGGGGATGCTTGGCGCCGGTGAGTAAAATCACCGGGGAGGGAAAGGGGAGCCAAAGCCGGGTTGCTTTTGAGAAGTTCAAGGAGATGGTTTATGCAGCAATAGACGGGGGAGAGGAGGTGATTCTGGAGATAAGGAGCTATCCAGACGCTGCTCTCAATCTGTCGCAGTATGAGCTGTCATGGATGGATTAAATCTGTCCATTATGGTAGGGGGGATTATATCCCTCCTCCTTTCTGTCCTTGCCTATTTTCTCCATCTGCTGATTTTGGATTTCAGGAAGATGCGGGAGGAGCAAAGGGAGCTCAGGGACCTGTGTGTCTACCTGAAAGCGGAACAGCGCATTATCAAAGAATGGCTCCGCCCTGAGCGGGTGCGCCGTCAAGACTAAAGAGGGGCGACTGACACCATCTGAATCATGAGTACGGAGCAGGGAAGTCGGAGAGTCCATAAAACGGGTGCGAAGTCGGAGACGTTCCTACAACGGTGCGCTGGGCACTGAGCACTGAGTATTGTGCGCTGTGCACTAGTACTGAAGGTTAAAAAACCGAATGGGCAAAATTGGCTACAATGGCCCGCCAAGATGCTCGATCTGACAACCATGACAACAGCGCCTTTCGATGCGCAGCATCGGAACAGCGGACAACAATGACAACCACGTAATCAGAAACTTTAAACAAACTAGATATGAACGAAATACAACAAAGATGGAATGCCCCTACACCTCCCTTTTTTAAAAAGGTGCAGAAGATAGGGATGGTATTAATGGGAGTGGGTACTGCGATATTGGCAGCCCCCGTGAGTTTGCCAGCCACTGTTTCGCTGGTGGGTGGGTATATCCTTACAGGAGGTACGGTGTTATCAGCATTGGCCCAATTTGCCAAGCAGGATGGCGATAATTCCGGTAATTTGTCCGGTAACAAAATTATTGACTAAATGTTTGGAAATATAAGACGTAAATTTTAATTTGTAAGTACTAACCTTAACTTTATTATATGAAGAAAGATTTAATTGCATTGATGAATTCAAACGCCGGGGAAAAATCATCGGCACAACATCTGGATTTTAAGATCGATTGGATTGGAGGGTATGGGACGTAGAGTAATCCACGCCCAGGACATCATGGAGATAACAGGAAAGGGCCGAACTTACGCCTATGACCTGTTAAGAAAAATAAAGGAATTTTTCAAGAAGTTGCCCCATCAGGTGGTTACTTTTGAAGATTATGCCGAATACCATGGAGTGTCTCTGGCTTCACTACAGGGTTACATGAGTAAATAAAAAGAAAAGTGCAGCTGGTGGAGAGCTTTCCTCCAAGGCTGCACTTTTTTGCTATTGGGTTTCTAAACCCAACCGGAGGAATATCCGGTGTTTGGAAAGGTCCACGACCATCCTAAGATGAACCATGGGTTACTGTTTTAGATCCGTTACCTGATTATACTGGGTTTGCATGGAGTAAAAAGACTATAGGCTACTTTTTGCCTTTGGTTGGGGATTTCAGCAATCATGTTGATCAATGTGGAGCTTCTGGCTTCTTTTCTCGTAATGGAGAATTGCTTTGCTTGTGAATTAGTTATCATAATTTTTAAATTTTAATTGTCCTCAAGTATATGGATTTAATCAATGGAATTTCTTCGAGATCTGTCAACTACAGGTTTCACCGGGTAAACGACATGCTGTATCTGCTATATGTTAAGTTTTGGTATCTACATATTTTGGGATGGATGTTTTATATCGTAAGCAGTTACCTCAGTACCCCATATTTTGGGGAGGAGTATCTGCCCTTCGATTATGTGTTGCTCAATCTTGCCTTCCTGTTTGTGTTTTTCTATGGGATCAGCTTTATCGTATTTATTTGGCTCTGTGTAAGGAGCTCACCATTAAAGAAACTGTATGGTACTATAATTTTCTACACCTTTTTTATCATGAGCAAAGTGTGGGTGGATCAAATTTGCCTGGGTTTGGACGAAGGCTTTTGGGCGCTTTGTGTCCACGAATACTGGAGGTTTCAGCAGTTGGTGGGGTGGGCAGGAGGCATCACCCTGGCGGTGATCATCTTTGTGGCCGATTATCACATGGCCGAGATGATAGAGGAAAGGAAGCGGATAGAAATAGACCTGCTGTGCAGCAGGCTGGACCCGCACTTCATCTTCAATTCCCTGCAATCATTTGGTGCTGAGTTGCTTCCTTTTTCGGAAAAACTGTATAAGAAGATGACCAATCTGGCCGGAATATTTAGGTATACTGTGGAGGCACAGGGTCAGCAGTCCTATCTGTGGCAGGAGATCAAGCAGGTCAAGAAACTCATCAAGACTGCCAGATATGCCCAGCGGGGTACATTGTATATAAACTTGATAAATACCGTAGACAAAGACTTGAGCAAGCAGTTGTTTTTTCCCAAAAGGGTGCTGCCTACCTTAATTGAAAATGTGTTTAAGCATGGCTTATTAAGTGATTCTTCAGCTCCTGCCAATATCTCCATAGCTTGTAATATTGAGGAGGAGTGTGACTGTGTATTGCAAATTCGGATAGCCAATAAGTTGAAACAAGGTGAAAAGCTTAGGTCCTTTAACCTTGGGCTGAAGGCGTGTAAAGAGATTCTGGAGTATCATTTTAAGGGGGATTTCAGGCTTGATGAAAGGGTAGAAAATGATTTATATGTGTTGGATTTAAGTGTATATTATGGAAAAGAAGATGAAGGTAGGGATAGTTGATGATGAAATCGGCTCCCTGGAATTATTGGAGACATTGGTGGGCAGGTTGCCCTATTTTTCGGTGTGCCTCACCAGCACAGACCCTGTAGCAAGCTTGTCGCAAATACAAAAGGCAACGCCTGATATCATGGTATTGGATGTGCAGATGGCTGGACTTGACGGTCTTGCGTTTGCCGCCGAATTGCAGGCCATGCATATTCCGGTGATCTTGGTAAGTGGCAAAAAGCTCGAAGCCCAAGATCCTTTTGATCTGGAGGTGGTCGATTTTGTTGCCAAACCTGTCAAAATTGGTAGGCTTACCAAGGCCTTGCACAAAGCAAAGGAATGGGTGGAGCTTCGCCAGCTGAAAGAGACTATTGCTACTCGTGGCAAGCTCAATCAGGATGAGTTTCTTATGGTGAGGCACTTTAAATACAAGGGATTTACCAAGCTGAATGTGAGCCAAATCGATTTCATAATGGGAGGGGGTGACCGGCCTGAGGTTATGGTCGAGAACGAAAAATATTACAGTGACAAAAGCTTAAACCAACTGGAGGAGGAGCTTAGGAATTATCATTTTATAAGGGTTCACAAGTCTTATTTGGTTAATCTGAGAAAAATCCAGTCTGTGGATCAGGAGCATGTTTATTTCCAGCAGAGCTATTATGATAAGATACCTATAGGGAGAACGTATAAGGAGGGTTTTTTGGAGTACTTCCGGGAGAGATACGTGTTTTAAAATTTAACCACAGATTTCACAGATAGCACTGATAATTAGTAAAATTCTAATTTTACATCTCGGGTACTCTGGTCTGGCGTTCGCTGCAAGGCCGCTAAAGAAACTCTATAACGTGTACCTATTCAACCCTTTCAGGGTTGGGGAATTTGTTTCGGATTATTGCCCAGGGCTAGCCTTGCAGGCTCCACCCTGGGTTATTATTATTGAATCCCTTCAGGATTCATTGAGGACCTATGGTCCATTATAAATCAACCCCTGTAAGGGTTGAACAACAGTAACCCTGGGTGGAGCCCAGGGGAGGGGCAATAGAAGATATTCTTTCCGACCCTGAAGGGGTCGAACTGCGACGTACAAGGCAAGATAAATTGCGAGTCTCCTAGGCTCTGAGATGTATGCATTTTTTTAGGTTATTATTGTTTTCTCAACCCCTGTAAGGGTTGAATAACAGTAATCCTGGGCCCTACCAAAAGTGTGGAACCCAGGATATAGATTAATGATATGACTCCGATTCGCCCAATATTTATTTGGGCTCCTCGGGACAAGTTCTGCGGTCAAAAAAATGTTTTTTTATTTGACCTCACAGGGTGGGGATGGGGCTGTGGCGGTAATCCAGCACTTTTCTATAGAGGGTGTACCATACCAGGGGCTCGATGTGGCTGTGGTGGGACAGGAAAAATCTATTTATCATCATGTGGAAATGGTGGTTGAAAAGCGGTACAAAGTTGTTTTTGTCATATAGAAGGGGATGCTCCAGGAAGAAGGATATGTATTTTTGCACAAAGCCCTGGTCGTGGACTGAGTGACACACTTTCTTACTTCGCAAGCTCTCCTCATATACTTTTTTGAATTTAGATTTCTGGGAGTTTTTCAAGTCCTTCATCAGGCCATTTTCAGTTTCTTGCTGCCATGCTCTAAAGTGCCCGCTCCGCTTCAGGAGGGCCAAACCTAAATTGGCAATCAATGAGATCTTTTCGAGTTCTGGCTGAAGCAGTGTGGGAAGGTATGGTAGCTGGCTGTTCACGTTGCCATATACAGCCATGACGGATTCAAGCTTGAACAAGTCCTCGGATGAAAATATGCCCCGATTGCCATACTTGGCAAGTTCAGGATAATAAGTGGCTTTCTTAAAGCTAGTGATATAGTCAGCTTGTGACAGGAAGTGCAACAGTTCCTTTTCAAAAGAGACCCTATCATTCCCTATACTGTTAGGCCCAATGCGAAGCCGGATGTGAAATGCGCTGTCAAAATGAATCAGGTAATACCATTGATGTATGGCGTCGGATTTTAAATTTTGATCCAGCCAGGGGCCAATCTTTTCGGTTAGCCACAATTCCGCTTCCAGTGGATCTACATAAATGTGATAGCAGATCCAGCTGCGGTCCACATGCTTTTTGGGATTGAAGAAAACATGCTTATAAGGAGATTGGTAAGCGATGTTTTGAATTGAAAGGGATAGTTGTGGGTAAGATGGATACTGACTGTCTTCGATCCATAAGCATTCCGACAGCACAATTGAAGGTTTGTTATTTATAAGTTCCATTAAGACTTCTACACTCTCACTGTTGTGGGTGTCTATTACCATTTTTTCATCATCCTCCCCGTACAAGCAGTATCTGGGAATTTCGAGCTCTTTTGTTTTTGCCAAAAAGCGTTTGGAGGTCCAGGATTCCCCCTCATCAGTCCTTACATACCATGCGGCAGGCTTGAGTATCACCTCACCCCAGGTTAACCGAGGGATAGCCGGTGCTCCTGAAATAGGCATAAGATCTTCGTATACGGGATATAGGGAGCCTTGAGAGGCAACTTCATATAGCAGCCTGCTTATGGGGTGAGTAATGTATTGTGGGTTTAACGCATGTTGGATCGAAGGCAGGATCACCTGTTGGGTATGTGACGAGTAGATTACAAATCTGTCATTAACTAAGCCAAGGTAAAGGGATTTGTAATCGATATCATAAGAGGATTTTGATGGGGTAAAGATCCTGATCGTATGTTGTAAGAGATTTTTATGGCAGGCAATGTGGTTTGACTGATCGCTTTCCCATATTTCAAAATCCGCATGGAGCACATTGGTAGAGGAATCCAGGAAGTGCTGGATATCTTCATGAAAAGAGGCCTTTGGTACAGCCAAAGATATTTTTGCCCAAGTGGCAGCCGGTCGGTTGGTCACCACATGGTCTATCAATAGGCCCCTTTCGGTGATCCGACACAAGTAGGAAGTGGCGGGCTGTTCCAATACCTTTCGGGATTTCACCAGTGTCTTGAGGTTCATGGTTTTTCTCCCTGAGTGTGCCAGGATAGCGGAATTGATAGGGTTGGGAGGTGTGTTTTCCCTGGAAAACAGCCAAACCTGATTTTTGAAAAAGCGGGCTGTGGCGCTGCCGGGATTTAATAGCTGGTGGAGGGGTACAAACCTATCGTCATGCTCTTCAATGAAAATGCTTTTCAGTTCCCGAATAAAATCAGAAGCCTGGGTATGCAGTAGGTTTCCGATTTCCTTGTTCAACTTTTCAAGTTTGCGGTAATGCGTTTTTTCCAGCTGAAAGGGTTCCTTACTGCTGGTTATGTGGATGGGGTAGTCCTGTGAGTCGTTGGGGAATTCGCTCCTTGGGTCATTTAACACGACGGAGTTGATTTTTGAAAGTTTGGGCGGATACTGGTTTGTTAGAAATCCGCAATTGATGATCTCTCCCCATATTTGTCGGATCTCTCCATCTTCCACATTCAAAAACCAGCTTTTGAACTTCGGAAAGGAGAGGTCGGGCTTACTGTGAAAGTGATTATAGATTTTTTCCAAAATGGCATTGGACTCGAGTGTGACTTGGTTCCAGTTCTTATCTTCATCCATTTTCCAAAAAGTGAACTGATCGGTTTGCCGATAGGTCTGGGCCGGCAAGTGGTATTTCCCCTTTACATGTTGGGCTTTGAGGTCAAAGGTTTGAAAGGTAAGCTTGTATTTGGTAGGACTAGGCAAATCACTGAAAAACCCCAGGCCGACCCCTGCCCAAAGTCCGAAGGGAGTGGCGCGGTATTTACCCCTAATGAGGTATTTCAACACGGCGATTTGTTGATTGTAATCGAGGTGCGAGTAGGGTGTATCCTTAATCTGCTCATACAGGTGGGGAGAGGATATTTTAATGGCTTCCAAAATGTACTGATAATTGTACCCCACTTCCTTGGTATCAAAAATATCAAAGTTGAGCATTGGTGTTCTGTAAATAAAGTTCATAGTCATGTAGGTTAAGTTGGGAGCAATTGTAATGTATAAAACCTAATGTATCAATTGGGCAACCGTTGGAATCTGTGAACTACGGGTTTTGGGGGGTGAATGGAGTGGGGGGTTATGGTTTATTCGCCCTGCGGGCTGGTTTAGGGGGTTAGAAACCGCGAAGCGGCGAGGAGGATGAGGCGTGGGGTTCACGCGGCAGTTTCACGCCCACCTCCCGAAGGGCAGGCGAAGGGCGCAAAGGGAAAGCGCAAAGGGCGGGGCGTTCCCTACAGCTCTGTTAGGAGCGACCGATATAATAACCGCCGGTGACAACCGGCGGGTAGCAAGCACCTACCACATCATAAGTCCCAGAGGGGCGCACCATATAAATTCCTGAGTGAAGCCGCAGGGTGGGGATGGCGTAGTTTGCTCTAACCTCCTAAACCTCCCGATCAGCGAAGCGGATATCGGGAAATAAACTTCTAAACTGCGTGGTTTAGGAGGTTATACGGCCTGCGGCCTGGTTTAGGGGTTTAAAAATCGCGAAGCGGCGAGAAAAACTTCTTCTTAGGAACAACCGACCTTTTACTTATCACTTACTACTTCTCATCAATCTCCTTGGCGCTTCTTCAACTCTTTGCGGTGGTATATTATCCGATACCCGAGTCAGGAGACTCCTTACCCAGGGTGCGAAGTCTGAAGACATTCGCACAACGACATACGACAACAGTTGCTATTGTAAGCTTCCATAATTTAGAAGAATTAACTTTTTGGTGATTAAGTCGGGTTTGATAAATAATAATTAATCTCTATTATTACAGTATCAGAATAATATATTAAAGATTAAGAATATAATTGTAAACATAATTTTTACAAATAATGATCTTAGGTGTAATTTTTTATTAGATTATCATTCCCGATATCCCTATGTCCAAATGAAAAATATAAATTTTAGAAAAGTTGTATTGGTGGTCAAATACTTGATGATCTACTACTTATCTGCGAAAATGATTTGCTTTGCAATCCCAAAGTTCTTTTTTATGCAGTTTAGAATACTACATTGGGAATCATATCTTCCTTTGGTGGAGATTTCAAAGTCCCTTCATATGTGGTCGTTTTTTGGGAGGTCATATAATTATAATATTTTTATTGGGCTAGCAGAATTCATGATTGGGGCACTTGTTGTTTTTAAGAGGACTAGGCTTATAGCTTTATTGATTTCCGCGGGGGTTTGTTCCAATATAATTATACTCAATATTGAATTTGATATTGTTTTTGCTATTCAGCATGTCCTGCTGGATTTCGCCATTACACTCATCTTGCTATCCGCTTATTCCAAGGATCTGTACCACTTCTTTATAGAGCTGGGAGGGAAGTTTCACCGTTCAAAACCAATTGAAAAATTGAGTAGCTATAAAGTTTACCTGCCTTTTCTTTTCATTTTAGTCCTTTCAGTTTCTTATTCCATTTTTGCCTATACTCTTAAGTCTACTGTTTATAAAGATATTGTTGGAACCTATGAAATCAGGAGCCTGCATCTTAATGAGGATGATATTCCCTTATCAAAAGGAAAACTAGGAAGTCAGCCTATGATGTTTTTTGAGCACAATAATCAAGTAGTATTATCTGTGAATGAAGAGCTGTATTTCGGTTATTATTATGTGGATAGGGATACTTTAAAATTCAGTTACAAAGATCCTGCTGGTTCGGGAATTCAAACAGCCAAAGGATTAATAAGTACAAATTCCTTAGAAGGTACTTTAAATGAGGAAATTCCATTTAGGTTTATGTTTCAGAGGGTCGATGGTAAGAAAAATTACCTAAATGACCTTTATAAATGAATTACGGGTGGATACTCATCCTTCATGGTATTCAATCCCGAAAAAGAAATATCAGTGATAATCCTTTCCAATGTTTCTGGACTCAGTCCAAAAAAGGAAAACATTGATAAACTCAGTTTTGAGTTATTCTCCTTACTGTCTAATGCTGGCCTGTCTGGCTTGAAGGAGCAGGTGGATTGATTATGCTCTGAATGGGCCTACAATAACAGTAAATTCCTTTTCAATAATATACCCTTGTCCTCCCTTTGATGCACATGCCAGGGAGGGTTTCCTTCCTTGGTGGCAAAGAGTTCGATCATATAAGAAAGTGATTTGGGGGGGCGTGGTTGTCATGGTTGTCACGCCGTTTTTGCCCCGGCTCGGCGGGCAAGTTCGGCAAAAACGAGCTGTTGTCAGGGTTGTCATTGTTCTAGGGATTTCTAACTTAAGGCTTACTAACTGAGAAAAAGAAGGGTGCGAAGTCGGAGACATTCGCACAACGGTGCGCTGGGCACTGGGCATTTAAAAATCAAAAATCCGAAAGGCAAAAATTGGTACAATGGCCCGCTGAGAGACTTAGGCTGGTTGAGATTTGCAATTTAGATCTCTGATAGGGGGATTTGTAATCCTGGTTTGAGTTAATTATACTCTGGGGATTGCAAATCCCCTTTATCCCGACCGCTGGGCTTATCGGGACCACCGAAAATGGTGGTCTGCCAAATATCGGAATTGCAAATTCCGAAGAGCCGGGAGCCGGAAAAAATAATTGGTAGTATTATGTAAGGATTTTAATGTTTCTGTTAGAATTGGGAGGGTTTAACACACCAACTTATACCCATACCCCCTGATATTTAGAATCTGGATATTGGAATCCTTTTGGAGTTTTTTGCGGAGCTTGGTAATGAATACGTCCATGCTGCGGGCGTTGAAGAAGTCGTCGCTGCCCCAGAGCTTGTTTAGGATTAGGGATCGGTCGGTGAGCTCGTTTTTGTTGAGGAAGAGGGCATGAAGCAACTGGGCTTCCCGGTAGGTGAGGGGATGTTCCTCGGTGCCGTGTTTTAGGAGTTGCTTAGTTAGGTGAAATTTAAAAGTGCCGATCTCCAGCCATTCTTCGATTGGGGGTTTTTGTTGTGGGCGCTTGACCAAAGCTTTGATGCGGACGATTAGCTCTTCCATGCTAAAGGGCTTTTTGAGGTAATCGTTTGCCCCATGGCCAAAGCCTTCTACTACATCCTCTGTCCGGGACTTTGCGGTCAGGAAGATGATCGGGACGTTAGGGTTTTCCTTTCTGATGTCCCGTGCCAAGGTAAAACCATCCTTTTTGGGCATCATAACATCCAGAACTAGCACATCGGGGACTTCCGCCCGATAGGCTTTCATCACCTCTTCACCATCGTGATAGAGGTCAACTGCGAAATTCCGACTTTCCAGGCTTTCCTTGATAATGATACCCAGGGCGGTTTCGTCCTCCGCCAATAATACTTTGATAGGCTCGTTCATGGAAGGTGGATTTTGAAGGTGGTACTGTCGCCCGAAAGGTCAAGATGAATGTTTCCTCCATGCTTTTCAACGATTTTCTTGGTATAATATAGGCCAATACCAAACCCCTTGACATCGTGCAGGTTGCCTTTGGGGATGCGATAAAACTGCTCGAAAACCTTATCTTTTTGGTCAACTGGGATGTTGCCACCATTGTCACTGATACTTATTTGGGTGGACCCGTTGACAAAAGCGCTGACCAGAATTTTGTCCCCTCCGTATTTGATGGCATTATCGATCAGGTTTGAAATGGCATTTTCCAAATGGAAAGGATCAGCGTACATTTCTTTTTGTCCTTCGGGCAGGTCCAGGATGAAAGCCTTGTCGGTTGAGGATTTGTATTTTTCTACCAGGTTGCTAAGCAGCTGTTTCAGGTCAAGGGTTTCCTTTTGAAGCATCAGATGTTCGCTGTCCATAGTGGCCGTTTCAAGGAGTTTCTCCACCATAATGTTGAGCTTGAGCAACTGCTGGTTGGAGATGTCCAGGTAACGCTTGGTCTTTTCGGGGTTGTTTTCCCGGTTGAAGTGTTCTATTCCCTCCAGTGCGGAAGTGACTGTGGCGATTGGGGTTTTAAACTCATGGGTTATGTTGTTGATCAGGTCATTTTTAATGGCAGCCAGTTCCTTTTGAGAGCGAATAGTACGGTACAGATAGCCAAAAGAGCCTGCGACTACTCCAAGGAAAAGTAGGGAGATCAACAGGTCGGCCATTCCTCTCTGTAGCACCTGAAGGGCCGAGTTTTCAAAATGCATTTCCAGTCGCTGGAACTTGGGGAGTAAGGTGGATTTGGAAAGGGTATGCTTAGGTAGGGTTTCCAGTTGCTCCCGGTTGAACCCACCGGATATCTTTTCCCTGTTGTAGTGCAAAAGAGCATAGTCAATGCTGATTTTCTGTCTGTCTAGTTCCTCCTGCAGGTAGCCGTTGAGCTTGCCAAAATCGAGAGTGTCCCGGCTCAGGGAGATGATGATGCGGTTAGTCAGTTCCTTGATTTCCTGACTCTGCATATCCCCGGGGCCTTTTGTGACTTTTATGGTATTGATGTGATGTGCCGGAAGATCGAGACTATCAAGAAAAAGGGCCTTGATTCCGAAAATGCTGTCGCCTAAATAGTCAAAAGGAGGCAGGCCATTGGAGTTGGTAAACCTGGTCACCTGGGCTGTCTCTGTGCTTTTTATAATCATTTTTCCGCTGTCCGGTCTGGTCCTAATGGAACTGAAAAATATTTTGCCAGTATCGAGTTCGGTCTGGGTAAAAGTGACGATGTCAGATTTGGCCAGCTCTGCATAATAGGCTTCCACGCTATTGTCCAGACATAGTTGTATGTCGCTTTGTAACTGCTTTTGGTTGAGTTGGTAATTTTGGTAATTGCGGTACACCTGAATGCCGATGGTCAGCATCAGGGTAAGTACGATCCAAAAGCCCGTTTGGCTGAAACTTTGCCTATTCATGATCCAAATATACCATCTTAAATTTTTTAAAATCAATGGTTAACACTCGTTAACACAGGGCACTGATTGGCCACAAAGTCGGGCAAAGTTTAAAGGAGGTCGAATATGGGCACAATGGGCACCAAGGGGTGAGAATTAGAATTGAAAAGGTCACTAAGTCGAGGAAGTTTTAAATGAAGTCGCACTAAGTTTAAAGGAGATGGGAAATGGGCACAATGGGCACCAAGGAAAAGAAGGGCACCAAGGGGTGAGAATTAAGAATTGAAAAGGTCACTAAGTCGAGGAAGTTTCAAATGAAGTCGCGTAAAGTTTAAAGGAGATCGAATATGGGCACAATGGGCACCAAGGAAAAGGAGGGCACCAAGGGGTGAGGATTAAGAATTAAAAGGGTCACTAAGTCGAAGAAGTTTCAAATGAAGTCGGGCAAAGTTTTAAGGAGGTCGAATATGGGCATGATGGGCACCAAGGAAAAGAAGGGCACCAAGGGGTGAGAATTAAGAATTAAATAGGTCACTAAGTCGAGGAAGTTTTAAATGAAGTCGCACTAAATTTAAATGAGATGGGAAATGGGCACAATGGGCACCAAGGAAAAGAAGGGCACCAAGGGGTGAGAATTAGAATTGAAAAGGTCACTAATTCGAGGAAGTTTCAAATGAAGTCGCACTAAGTTAAAAGGAGATGGGAAATGGGCACAATGGGCACCAAGGAAAAGAAGGGCACCAAGGGGTGAGAATTAGAATTGAAAAGGTCACTAATTCGAGGAAGTTTTAAATGAAGTCGCACTAAGTTAAAAGGAGATCGAATATGGGAACAGATGGGCACCAAGGAAAAGGAGGGCACCAAGGGGTGAGGATTAAGAATTAAAAGGTCACTAAGTCGAGGAAGTTTTAAATGAAGTCGCGCAAAGTTTAAATGAGATCGAATATGGGCACAATGGGCACCAAGGAAAAAGAGGGCACCAAGGGGTGAGAATTAAGAATTAAAAGGGTCACTAAGTCGAGGAAGTTTTTAATGAAGTCGCACAAAGTTTAAGGGAGAAGGAAAATGGGCACAATGGGCACCAAGGAAAAGAAGGGCACCAAGGGGTGGGAGTTAAGAATTAAAAGGGTCACTAAGTCGAGGAAGTTTCAAATGTAGTCGCACAAAGTTTAAAGGAGATCGAATATGGGCACAATGGGCACCAAGGAAAAGGAGGGCAACAAGGGGTGGGAGTTAAGAATTAAAAGGGTCACTAAGTCGAGGAAGTTTTTAATGAAGTCGCACAAAGTTTAAATGAGATGGGAAATTGGGCACAATGGGCACCAAGGAAAAGAAGGGCGCTAAGAGTTGTAGGAAGGTTGTTTAGAGGTTAATGTCCCGGCGCTGGCGCGCTGCGGGAGGGTTAGGGGGGTAGGGATGAGTGTGGGCCTTCGTATTTCGTACTTAGTACCTACTACTCCCTTAACACTCGTTAACACTGCTTAACGCTTTATTTTCTGGGAATGGATTTGATTTGTGAAACAATAAATTCAATCCAGATGAAAACAATCTATACATTTCTCAGCGCACTATTTTTAATGGGTTTGGTAATCGCCCCGGCTTTTGGACAGCAGATCAAAGGGGTGGCCACTTATAAGACCTCTTCAACTGTCAAACTTCAAATGGACAGCAGCCGGATGAACCCAGAAACCATAGCTCAGATGCAGGCCCAGCTGCAAAAACAGATGCAGAAGGAATTTACCCTCACTTTTGACAATGTCAGCTCTTCCTGGAAAGAAGTGGAATCTCTAGGTGGTGGTCCGGCAACAGCTGAGGCGGGAGGAGCAAAGATTATGATCATGGATGGCAGCGGCAATGCGCTGCTTTATAAAAACACCCAGGAGGGCAAGGTGGAGCAGGGCACTGAGCTTATGGGTAAACTTTTTCTTGTCAAGGACGAGCTGCCGCAATATGAGTGGCAACTTACCGATGAAACCAAACAGATCGGTCACTATAACTGTCAAAAGGCGGTTTATCAGCGGGTAGCAGATTCCCGACAGTTTTCCCCCGGCATGAAGGAGATGGAAGTAAGTCAAGATACCATTAAAGTGGAAGCCTGGTATACCCCAGAAATCCCCGTAAGCCATGGTCCTGAAAATTATTGGGGTTTGCCAGGGTTGATCATGGAATTGAGCACTGGCAACCGCACCATGATCTGTAGCAAGATCGTGCTCAATCCCAAAGATGACGTCAAGATAGAAAGACCTAAAAAGGGCAAAGTAATCAACAGAGAGGACTTTCAGGCCCTTCAGCAAGAGAGGATGCAAGAGATGATGAACAAGTACCGTGGCGGTCAGGACGGGGAGAGGATGCAGATTAGGATAGGGGGGTAGAGGGAAGGACGAAGTACGAAGTACGAAAGGAAAAACCACTAATTCACTTAAAGTTGATATGAAGAAATTTTACCTAATTATCTGGCTACTTTTCGCCATTTCTTTAAAAGCCTCAGCCCAGCAGGTATCTTTTTACGGTGAGGTGCGGGACAGCGTGGAGAGTCCGGTGGCTTTTGCTAATGTGGTGGCGCTGAATCCGGAGAATCAGACCATTGCTTCCTTTGGTGTCAGCAGTGGGGAGGGGAAGTTTAAGCTGAACCTCAAGCAGGGAGAAAGTTATTTGCTACGGGTTTCCTATTTGGGATTTGCTCCCTATGAAAGAGAAATCCAGGCTTTGGAAAATGCCAAGGATCCTTTGATTGTTCATTTGGAAGCAACAGCCCTGGAGCTGGATGCTGCAGAAGTGGTGTATGAGATGCCGGTCACCATGCGGGGAGACACTTTGATCTATAAGGCAGATGCATTCGTAAATGGCCGGGAAAGAAAGCTAAAGGATGTGCTGGAAAAGCTACCCGGATTCGAAGTGGATGAAAATGGGGAGGTGAAAGTGCAGGGTCAGAAAGTGAACAAGCTAATGGTGGACGGCAAGGATTTCTTTGATGGTGATACTAAAATGGGTACCAAAAATATCCCCGCCAACGCCGTAGATAGGGTACAGGTGCTAAAAAACTTCAACGAGGTGGCACCGATGAGGGGGTTGGACAATGATGATAACCTTGCCCTAAACATAGAGTTGAAAGAGGGTAAGAAAAATATGGTGTTTGGGGACCTGACAGCAGGTGGTGGACCCGAACATCGCTATCTGGGGCATGTGAATGCATTTTACTACTCCCCCAAACTGAGTTTGAACCTGATAGCCGATGCCAATAACGTAGGCGAACTGGCCTTTACCATGCAGGATTATTTTAGGTTTAGCGGTGGACTGTCGGGTTTGGCTTCCAGGTCCGGCGGCACCGTTTCCCTGACTTCTGATGATATTGGCATCCCAATGGCGCAAAGAAACAATGCTGTGGATCTGCAGACCAAACTTGGGGCCTTGAATTTCAACTACCGTCCGGACCAGAAGTGGATGCATTCCGGTTTTGTCATTGGTTCCCATACCAATAACCGGTTGGCAAGCATTTCTCAACGGACTTACCTAAGGACAGAGGAAAACAACCAGGAAATATTGACTTCTAGCAATAATGTGGGCCAACAATCGGGGCTTTTTAAGTATTCTGCCACTTATACCCCAAGAGCTGAAACACATGTCAAATACAGTGCTTTTGGGAAGTTGGCCCAAATCAACAACCAAAACCTGCAGCAATCAAGGTTTGCGGATTTTGAAAACAGCATCCAAAACGGACTTCGACAACTGCCATATTCTTTGGAGCAGCAGTTGCAGGCCTTCTATACCCCGCAAGAAAAGCATGTTTTCAGCTTCGAGTCAGGATTTCAGGTAAAGATGCAAGACCCTTTGGTGGATTTGCTGACCACCCAAAGCCCGTTTAATGGGATCATTCCGGTGATTGATCATGAGCTTTTCCAGCTTTTTCAATTCAAGGAAATTTTTACTCGACGACAAGAAACTTTATTCAATTATTACCATATCCTTAATCCAAAAAACCACCTTAATTTTTCTCTGGGAAATCAATGGACGGGTCAAAGTATGGATTCTCGGATAGAACAGGTCTTGGCACCCAATGAGGTGGTGAAATTTGATCAGGATGCATTACTGAATGCGGTAGGATTCGATTTTCAGGATTATTTTGCTGGTATTTCATGGAAGAGCAGGTTCAAAAAACTCATATTTAGTCCAGGAGCCAACCTCCATTATTTTCGGTTGTCAGAGCAGCAGTTGGGTTCTGACAACCTGATGGAGCGTGTAATGCTTTTGCCTAACCTTTATGCTAAATACCAGTTTCGCAATACCCAAAGTCTAACCTTCAACTTCAAGACTGAAGCCAACTTCATGGATGTGCAACAGGTGGCTGAAGGCATTGTCATCCGGGATTACAATGCGCTCTTTGCTGGAAACCGTGGACTTGAAAATGGATTGTATCAACAGTACCAGCTGAATTATACCCATCACAATATGTTCAGCGCCTACACTGTTTTCGGGAACCTCAATTATCAGCGTAGGCTCAACGACATTGCCCCCACGGTGGACTTTATCGGTCTCGACAGGATCAACAGTGTGGTGAACGTGGAGCCCATCAACGAATCCTTCACAGGTATGCTGCAGGGAGACAAAAGGTTTGATAAATTCAGAATAAGGGGTTCGGCAAACATGACCGCCCTTTCCACGCACAACTTTGTCAATGAAGTAGCCAACCAAAACAGGTCCTTTACCCATAACTATACTGCGACATTTTTGACCACCCTTTTAACGAAGTTTGATCTGGAAGCCGGGTATGCTTTGACTTATAATTCCTATCGAAGTGATCAGGTGCAGAACAGTTTTGTCAATGAGCGGCCATTTGTCAAGATCCATTATTCAATTCTAAAAAGCCTGATGCTCAGTGCTGATTATGAGTACAACCGCTACCGCAACAAAGCCACCATGACCGATAGTACTTTTGATTTTCTGAATGTTTATCTGGCCTACCAGAAAAGCGGAAGCCCTTGGGAATTTAAAACTTCCCTGTTCAATGCCCTCAATACCCGCAGCATTCAGCGGGACAGCTTTAACGAGAGCATGATCAGTACGTTTGAATATTTTGTGCAGAAAAGGTATATGCTGGTGACGGTGAAGTATGATTTATAATCCATGCACATCTGCGAGCTTGCCGGTCCCTGAGCGAAGTCGTAGGGAAGCCGAAGGGCAAAAGTTTCCGCTTCTCGACCGCAGCGAAGCTCATACCTAGGACCTTACTAACTAAGTATAATTAAAGGTGCGAAGTCGGAGACATTCGCACAAGGGGATATCAGTAATGTGAACTATTCGTGCGAATTCAGAGACATCAGAATAAGAAGAGCCTAGTTTTCATTATCATTAGTACGGGCAGCTATATGGTGCCAATTAGAGTGAAATTTAGAAAGTTATTTGGGCTAGGGGGGGTGGAAAATGCAGAAATTGGTATCAATTATGCTAAACTATTTGGCATATGGAAAAAATAATTCGTCATAAATCTGGTCATACCATTACTTTTCAGGAAACCTCCGCAGAGACTTCGGGGGAATTGACGAAAATGAGGGTCAAATTGTACCCAACTTCTAACAACCCGCTTCATTTCCATAAGAGATTTACGCAACAGGTAATACCGGTCAAGGGAACAGTTTGTATCAAACTTAAAAATGGAGAAAGAAATTTTTTAAGTGATGGGGATACATTTTTTGCCGAAAAATTGATACCTCATTCCGTGATCAATCCCGGGGCAAGTCCTATTGAATATGAAGTTGTATGTAAGCCGGGGCAGCCCAATTTGGAAAAAGGGTATAGACTAAAGTTTGAGTTGGACAACCAAAACATCAACCCCACTTTACTGGACAGCTGGCTGCTATTGGACATGAGGGGAACCTATCCCATTGGATTGAGATATAAAATATTCAGTTTCCTAAAGAGATTTTTTCTGTTTAAATGGTTGCTGTACAAACGCCTACAGCAATTAGAGAAAAAAGTCCAAACCACATCGGCCTCTCAACGGACAGTTGTGATGACGGAGCAGATAGAAAAATGAATTTTGCAGGGCACCTGTGGTTCCGCTGTTCCCTTTCTTTCTATTGTGTTTCGATCTCGTTATAATTTAGTATTAACAAAGGGAAACTTCCATTGGCTAAGAGCCTTTTATAATGCCCAATTCCAGGCCTCTGAGCTCCGCCAGACCCCTCAGGCGGCCAATGGCTGAATAGCCGGGATTGGTGGTTTTGTTGAGGTCATCCAGCATCTGGTGGCCATGGTCGGGGCGCATGGGCAGTCGTCTGTCGGGGCGGTTTTGGAGGATTCTTTTCTTTTGCTCTTCCAGTATTGCCTTTACCACATTGTACATGTCCACGTCACCGTCTAGGTGGTCGGCTTCATAAAAGCTTCCATTGGTATCCCGGATAGTGCTGCGAAGGTGTATGAAATTGATCCGGTGGCCAAGGCGCCGCACCATACCGGGCAGATCGTTGTCGGGTCTGACTCCGTAAGAGCCCGTGCAAAAACACAGTCCATTATGGGGACTGTCAACTACAGCAAGCAGATCCAGGGCATCCTGCTCGGTGGAAACCACCCTTGGAAGGCCCAGTATTGGGTAGGGCGGGTCATCCGGATGGATAGCCATGAATATTCCCGACTCTTGGGCAACAGGGATGATCTGGGTGAGAAAGTAAGCCAAATTGGCCTTCAGGTCTGAAGCACTGATGTGGTTATAGGTATCCAGGGTTTGAAGGAAGTCCTCTAGGGTATAGCCTTCCTCAGCTCCTGGAAGTCCGGCAATGATATTGGTGACCAACAATTGCCTCTGCTCCCCCGAGAGACTTTGAAAATGTGCTTTGGCCTTTTGTTGTAGTTCTTCGGAATAAGTTGCCTCCGCACCGGGCCTTTTCAATATGAAAAGCTCAAAGGCTGCAAATGCCACAGCATCAAAACGCAAGGCTTTGGATCCGTCTTCCAGCTCAAATTCAAGATCCGTCCTTGTCCAGTCCTGCACGGGCATGAAATTGTAGCATACTGTGTCTATTCCGCATTTGCCCAAGTTTTGAATGCTTTGCTTGTAGTGGTCGATGTAGGTTTGAAATTTACCCGACCGGGTTTTGATATGCTCGTGGACTGGTATGCTTTCCACCACTGACCAGGTGAGGCCCACCCTTTCCAGTTCGCTTTTTCGTTTTTGGATCTCTTCTATTTCCCATACCTCCCCGTTGGGAATATGGTGGAGGGCGGTGACCACTCCGGTTGCACCGGCCTGCTTGATGTCCCAGAGGCTTACCGGGTCATTAGGGCCGTACCAGCGCCAGGTTTTTTCCATGCTCATAGATAGCTTGTTTTTAGGAAGGAAAGTTAAAATAGTTTTTGGCATTGTGGTAGCAGATGTCGCCGATGATCTTGCCCACCCACTTTTCATCAGTCGGAAGCTGTCCCTTTTCCATGTCTCTGCCAAACAGGTTGCACAAGATCCTTCTGAAATATTCATGTCTGGGAAAAGAAAGAAAGCTTCTCGAATCGGTCAGCATTCCAACGAAACAGGAAATCAGCCCCATGTTGGAAAGGGTGTTGAGCTGCCGCTCCATGCCGTCTTTCTGGTCGAGAAACCACCAGCCGGAGCCAAACTGGATTTTTCCTTTGACAGATCCGTCATTGAAGTTGCCGGTCATGGTGGCAAATACTTCATTGTCCCCGGGGTTGAGGTTGTACAGGATAGTTTTGCCCAACTGATCGGTGGAATCCAGCTCATTGAGGAAACCCGAAAGTGCATCGGCTTGCCCGAAATCTCCAATGGAGTCAAATCCGGTATCGGGTCCCAATTTTTTGAACAGGCGGCTGTTGTTGTTCCTAAGGGCACCCAGATGGAACTGCTGTGTCCATCCTTTGGTATGGTACATCCGGCAAAGCTCCAGAAGTGTTCTAAATTTAAAGTATGCTGTTTCTTCCAGGGTAGCGCTTTTTCCACTGAGCGCTTTTTGAAAGATCACATTCGGATCAGCCACCTGCCTAGAGAAATGTAAAAGGCTTTCCAGACCATGGTCGGCCAAGCGGCAATTGTTCAGATGGAAGAAATCCACCCGCTTTTGCAAGGCCTGCAGCAGGTCGTCGTAGTTTTTGATTTCAAATCCTGCCGCTTGAGAAAGTTTTGTAATGTAGTTGGTATAGGCAGTCTGTTCAATGCTAAATGCCTTGTCGGGTCTGAAAGCTGGGAACATTCTCAGAGTTGAGGTGGTGTTTTGGAATTGCCTATGGGCGGATAGATCATCGGCAGGGTCATCAGTGGTGCAGATCACCTCTACATTCATTTTTCGAAGCAGGCTTTGAGTGCTGAATTCCGGGCTGTTGGTCATTTCCGATGTGGTGCGATAGATATTCTGGGCATTTTCTGGGTTGAGCAAATCCTTGATGCCATAGTACCTCCTCAGTTCCAGGTGGGTCCAGTGATAAAGCGGGTTTCTTAGCGTATAGGGGACTGTAAATGCCCATTTTTCGAATTTCTCGGCATCAGTGGCATCACCTGTAATGTATTTTTCCTGTATGCCCAAAGTCCTCATTGCCCTCCATTTATAATGGTCACCTGAAAGCCAGATCTGGGAGATGTTTTCAAATAACCTATCTTGAAGAATGTCATCAGGGGGCAGGTGGTTGTGGTAGTCGATTATGGGCTGGTGTTTGGCAAAGTCATGATAAAGTTTTTTGGCAAATTCCCCCTCAAGGAGGAAATCCTCATCCATAAACCCTTTTCTGTTGCTAAAATTCATAACATCCATAGTAGTAGTTGTCGTTTAAGTAAGTTTACTGAATTCAACCTTCAGTTAGTAAGGAAAAGAGGCTTTTTCATAGAATCGATTCCCTACATGGTGATTTATATTTAACTTGGAACAGAAGAACCTATGTGTGAGGAGAAATCTTCCGTCTCCCGTCTTCGGTCTTTCTTAATAAAACTATACATGCCTGATATAAACATAAAATACCTTGCAAAAAAGCTGAAGCTTGCCCCATCAACTGTTTCCAGGGCTTTAAACGACAGCTATGAAATAAGCCAGGCCACCAAGGAAAGGGTAAGGGCTTTGGCCGATTCCCTTAATTACCATCCAAATCCCTATGCCCGGAGCCTCAGGGAGCAAAAGAGCAAGACCATAGCAGTGATCATCCCCGAAAGGATCAATAACTTCTTCGGTCAGGTGATTGACGGTATTGAGGACATTACTCAGCAACACGGCTATCACCTGCTGATCTACAATACCCGTGAGGAAGTGGAAACCGAACGAAGGATTGTGTCCTACCTCCTCAACGGCCGGGTGGATGCCATTGTGATGTCGATATCTGGACAGGCCTCAGACATTGATCATTTGAAATCCATTCACCAGAAGGGCCGTCCCCTGATATTTTTTGACCGTATTTGCCCGGAAATCCCCACCACCAAGTATATCACCAATGATTATGAAAGTGGGTACAATGCCACCAGCCATTTGATTGCAAAAGGCTGCAGGAAGATTTTCTTCCTCCAGCTATCCCAGGAACTCTCAATCGGAAAGGAGAGGCTAAGGGGATATCAGGAGGCACTCAATGCCAATGGAATTCCTTTTGAAAAGGATTGGATAGTTCCCTGCAGCCATTCCGATGAGGAAAATATCCAGTTACTTTCTGATATCTTGTACCAACTTGACCGTCCTGATGGGATCCTGGCCGCCGTGGAGAAGTTGGCCATCGCCACCTACCATGCGGTAGGGAAAACAGGCCTGAATATTCCCCACGACGTGAAGCTGGTGAGTTTTTCAAACATGAAAATTGCCGAACTGTTGGCCCCTCCCTTGACCACCATCTCCCAGCCGGCTTATGAAATCGGTTCGGAGTGCGCCAAACAGCTCATGGCCAAACTTAAAAACCAAAAACCTGCCTTGGAAGACAAGGTTATTACCTTGCCATCACAGCTCACGATAAGGGAATCTTCAGGAGGTTAAAGGGCAGATTGCTAGGTTCTCCTCCCAACCTGCAAGCCAGGCTCCCAACCTTTTTCATATTCCCTCGACCATAAAGCCTCGGCCTTGGGATTGTTCAATATGTGCCCGTTTGAGGGGTCACATTCGAAGTTTTCATTGACTCTTGAACTTATGTTTGCCAGATGGCAGAGCAGGGAGCTTTTGGCACCCTCGTCTATTGGTGAGTTGGGCCTGGCTTTGCCCCTGATGGCCTCGAAGAAGTTGACCACATGGTCGGTGCTGGTGTCTCCGCCGCCTCCGAGGTTGGTGCTGCCTTCCACACTTCCGGATTCCACTTCCCTGACCATTTTTCCGCTCCTGTCGAAGAGTTGGTATTTGCCACGGTCCACAAAGACAGAACCTTCAGTGCCGTAAATGACGGTACCCCGGTCAGCTCCGTAAGTTTTATAGTTGTTCCGGCTCTTGCCGTCCCATTCAATGGTCTTGTCATCCTCAAACTTGAAAGTTGCTTTCATGGTGTCGTACATGGTCCAGCCGTCGTCGACAAAATGGTATTTGCCGGAGTCCACCATGACCTTGTTGGGGAAATCGGTCTGAAGGGCCCATCTTGCCACATCCAGCTCGTGGGTGGCATTGTTGCCGGTTTCGGCAGTGCCGTAATCCCAACCGTACCAGTGCCAGTTGTAATCCCAGGTGTCGTGCATGTAAGGCTTTCTTGGAGCAGGGCCCTGGAAAAGCTCCCAGTCCAGACCTTCAGGTACAGGAGCCTCCGTGGCCACAGGTACCTCCCCACGGGCATTGGTGTAAAAGGCAGTGGCCAGATACGGGTTTCCTATCACTCCGTCGTGGATCTGTTGGATGATTTCAATGGTATGGTCCGAACTTCGTTGTTGATTGCCCATCTGGACTACTTTCCCGTGCTTTTTTTGGTATTCCACCAGCAATTCCCCTTCACGGGGGTTGTGGCTGCAGGGCTTTTCGACATAAACATGCTTGCCCGCCTCCATGGCCAGCCAAGAACCCGGGCCATGCCAGTGGTCCGGAGTGGCATTGATGATGGCATCTACCTCCTTGTCTTCGATGACTTTGAAAAAGCTGTTTTCCTGCTTCGGAGTGTAATCTATATGTTCGGCAAAATTGACGGCCGCTTTTTCTCTTTGGGATTTCATTACATCACAGAGGTAAAGGAGCCTGACATTGCTGCCATCCATGGCGATGGGCTGGTAAAAAGCCCCCAATCTTCTGCCAAGACCGATGATGGCTATGTTTAGCCGGTCGTTTGCACCCAGGATGTTTGCATAACTTTTGGCCGAAAAGCCCACTGCCCCCAAGGTGGAAAGGCCTACGGTGGCTAGTGAGGATTTTTTGATGAAATCCCGTCTTGATTTATCTGGTTTTTTCATGAGTTAATTAAAAGGTTTGATCTTAATATTTTTGAAGTGCACTTCATCGCCATGGTCCTGAAGCAATATATGTCCTTCTTCAGCCTCACCGAAATTTTCCCAGTCTTTATATTTGCTCTTGGCTACTAAGTCGCGAAACTCCTCCGATCCCCGGTTGTATTCAAGTACTTTGATGCCGTTCAGGTAGTGCTCCACCCTGTTGTCGGGATGGACCACGACCCGGCCCCTGTTCCATTCACCTATGGAATTGATGAAGCGGGGCTGCTTTTCGGCTGTGATCAGGTCGTACAAGGAGGCAAGGGTCCTGTTTCCGTCCCTTCCCATTTTGGCGTCAGGGTGCCTTTTATCGTCGAGGATCTGATATTCAAGACCAATGGCAGAACCTACATTTCCTTCTGTCAGGGTCACGAAATACTTTACTCCGCTGTTAGCGCCTTCGGTCATCTTGAAATCAAATGCCAGGTCAAAAGCGCTGTACTTTTCCTCAGTGACGATATCCCCGAAGTTGGTGGATTCTCCGCCGTCTGCAGCTTCCACCCAAAGCACCCCGTCTTCAATGTGCCAGCCCTCTTCGGGAAAGGACTCTTTATAGGCACCGATCCAGCCATCGGGGCTTTCACCGTCAAAAAGCAATTTCCAGCCCCAGTCTTCTTCATAATCTGTCAATTCATTGCGAAGGGTGCTGACTACAAACACTTCTTTGTCAAATGGTTTTGGGTTTAGATTTTTCGTTTGGATTCTGACATTCCGAAAATAGGTCTTGTTGCCTTCATCTTTTGGATCATTGATGCTGTGTACCTGAAGCCCGATATGACCCCTGGCGTCTTTGTCGTCCACGACGTAAGCCACTTCCTGCCCATTGATCCAGGATTTGATCTCATTGCCAATGGCTTCGATCCGGTAACTGTTCCATTCACCCATCTTGAATGCGGACTTGGCCTCTGGGTTGAGGTCCAAGGGATAGAGCCAGCCACGACGGGCTTCATCATAAAGACCGCCCGACCATGCCCGGTCAGTAGGGTCGGCCTCAATCTGGTAACCGTAGACAAGTCCACCTCCGTTTCTCCCTTCGGGGTCAAATTGCCCTCTGACCATTATACCGGAATTGCTGGAAAGGTCTTCGATTTTAAGATCCAGTTCTAGGATGAAATCACCATATTCCTCTTCTGTTATTAGAAAAGTGTTGGGAGTGTTGGCTTTGGCATAACCGATAATAACCTCATCGACTACTTCGAAATCAGCCTCTCCCATCACGGAATGCCAGCCCTCAAGGGATTGCCCGTCGAAAAGGGTTCTCCAGTTTGCTTTATCCTGTGGTGGGGAAGGAGCACAAGCTAAATACGTGAGGGAACAGGTACAAATAAGTGCCAGGTTTTTGAATGTTTTCATATAGGTAAATCTTGGGTTATCCTTAAAACGATTTTATAATTTAAGCCATTTGAGAGGAAAAACTCAAGAACCTGGAGGGTTTATTTACGGAAACGTTTGCGGGGCATTTATCCTTTTTAAAAAGAATGGTTCAAAAAGGAATAGAGGGTTTTTATAGATTTTTACGCTTATTTGGTTTTTTTCAAAAGGGGTGTTTTCACTTGCCTATACTTCTATTTGAAGGGAAAATCCTGGTTCAATAATTTCCTTTCCACAGGAAAGTTGATTACTTTATGTCCACATTAGCATAAAAAACTTACTCAGTTTGAAAAGAAGAGAGTTTATAAAAGCAGGGGCAATGTTATCCGCTGCATCAGTAATTGCTGTTCCTTGGGCGTCAGGTTTAACTATTGACGGGAAGGTATATAAAGTTGGCATAATAGGATATGGGGACCGGGGCTCCGGACTTCACCGGATCCTGGGGGAGATGCCTGAAAAATTCCAAGTAGTGGGCATCTGTGACAACCTGGATTTCAGGCTGGAGGACGCCAAAAAGGCTCATTCAGGAAAGTCCATTAAGTATTATAAAGATTACCGGGAGCTAGTGGAGCAAAAGGATTTGGATATTGTGGTGGTTTCCACTCCTCTGTCCTTTCACTACAACCATGCAAAGGCTGCCCTGCAGGCCGGGTAGCATCTGTATTTGGAAAAAACCATGACCTTTACCACGGACCAGGCTTTGGAAATCAGTCGACTGGCGAAGAAAAGGCCCAAACAGGTAGTTCAGGTGGGGCATCAATACCGGTATTCACCTTTATATTTTAGAGTAAAGCAAATGATAGACGACGGCTATCTGGGCAAAGTCACAGCTATAGATGCCCGCTGGGACCGAAACCATGACTGGAGAAGACCGGTCCAAGCCCCTGAATTGGAAAGGCAGATTAACTGGCGTATGTACCAGGATTATTCCGGTGGACTGGCCGCCGAACTGCTTTCTCACCAAATGGATTTTGTACACTGGGCATTTGATTGCCGGCCGACTTCTGTGTATGGGGTAGGTGGGATTGACCATTATAAAGATGGAAGGGAAACATTTGACAACATACAGCTCAGTTTGCGATACGAGGAGGAGGGAATGATCGGCAATTTCGGTGCGACTTGTTCCAATCAGCAGGAAGGCTACAGCTTTAAAATCAAAGGAACCAAAGGTATGGTTTCCCTGCTGATGGACGATGGCATATTTTATCCTGAAGAGGATATTAGGGCTGAACTTCAGGATGTGGATGGTGTTTCAGGCGCGACCAGACTAACCTGGACCGATAACAAAGCTGGGATAAAACTCACTGAAGGCACACTCAAGGACGGTACTTATTATGCCCTGGAGGATTTTTACAGTTGCCTTCAAGAGCAAAGGTTGCCGTATTCCAATGTTTTCAACGGTGGGGAAACGGCTATTGCGGTAGCGCTGGCCAATCAGTCCCTTTACAATGGCAAGGTGGAAAAGTGGCAGGGGAAGTTTGACCTGAGCTAAAATTCCAAGGTGCGTGCGGCTAATTGATTTATATCGAAAACGATTGCGTGGATTTTGAAGGAGTTTGTTTTAAAAGAATTATTTACCGGATACTTTTAGCTATGGCAAAGAAAGTGGTTACTTTGGGGGAAATCATGATGCGGCTTAATACGTCTGGAAATGACAGGTTTTCCCAAGCCCGACAATTAAGTGTTTTTTACGGAGGCGCAGAAGCCAATGTGGCGGTTTCCTTGGCCCGGTGGGGCTTGGAGGCAGTTCACGTAACTGCACTGCCCGACAACGCCATCGGGGAAGCTGCAGGGCGTGATCTGCAGCAGTTTGGTGTTTCCGTCGAACAGGTATTTTATATCCCGGGAAGAATGGGACTGTATTTCATGGAAACGGGCAGTATGCAACGCTCTTCCCAAATTATTTATGACCGCTTTAACTCTGCCTTCTCCAATTTTGGAGGAGAGGAAGTGGACTGGGACCGGGTATTTGAAGGCGCAGATTGCTTTCATTGGACGGGAATCACGCCGGCACTTTCCCGAAAGGCAGCTGATCTTACCCTAAAGGCTATAAAAGCAGCCTCGGCAAAAGGACTGCTGATAAGCGGAGACATTAATTATAGAAGAAACCTCTGGAACTTTGGAGTGGATCCTCTTGAGGTCATGCCGGAGTTGATCAGCTACAGCAATCTGATAGTAGCAGGAGCCACGGATTTGTATAATTGTCTGGGCATAGATGAAGAAGATTATGAAGTGGCCTGCAGGATGGCAATGAGCAAACATGCTGCTATAAAATTTATAACAAATACCGAAAGAAACCATATTTCTGCCACACATAACAAGCTCAGGGGGCAGTTATGGGACCGGGAAAATATGATGGTTTCCAAAACATATGACATGCCACAGATTGTGGACCGGGTCGGAGGTGGGGACGCTTATGTGGCCGGTCTGATCTATGGACTGCTCCATATGCGGTCAGATGAAGCTGTGGAATTTGCCACTGCTGCTGCGGTACTCAAACATTCTATTCCTGGAGACAAAAACCTGGCAAGCCTGGAAGAGGTACAGGATCTTGTAAAGGGAGAGAATGTGGGGAGGCTGTTGAGATAAAGAGTGTAGGAAATGGGACACAGAGTTTCACAGAGTTGAGTACGGAGTTTCACAGAGTCTCCTTCGCGGATAAAAAACAGGAGCGATAAAAGAGCTAAGCAAAAGAATAAGTACCCATGGAGGAAAAGAATCAGGAGATATTAAAGGCAATGAAGGAGACGGGGATGGTGCCGGTGTTTAACCATCCGGATTTTGAGGTGGCCAAAAAGGTTTTAGATTCGGCTTATAGTGCGGGGGTAAGGGTTTTTGAATTCACCAATAGGGAGGAAAACGCTCTGGAAGTATTCAGGCAGCTGAAGATTCATGCATCCCAGTACGGAGGTCTCTTCCTAGGGATAGGTACGATTTTCACCTCGGTGCAAGCAAAAGAATTTATAAATGCTGGAGCGGATTTCGTGGTATCACCCGCTTTGGTTCCCCAAGTGATCATTGCATGCAAAGAGGCCGAAGTTCTGTCTATCCCCGGCTGTGCGACTGTCACAGAGGTATTTCATGCTACGGAATTAGGGGTAAATATGGTAAAAGCTTTCCCAAGCGACTTGCTCGGGCCGACATTTGTCAAGTCCGTACTTTCTGTAATGCCCGATGTCAGGATTATGCCCACAGGTGGAGTGGCACCTGCTTTCCCCCTTTTGGAGGAATGGTTCCACTCCGGAGTGCATTGCGTGGGGATGGGCTCACAGCTTTTAAAAAAGGAGTATATTAAAGACGAAAAATACGGGGCATTGCAGGAAGCCATATCAGGTTGCCTGGATATGATCCGGCAGATCAGGAGGGAAGGAGAATGTTTAACATGAACCAACGCTTCCTTCTATTCTTCCTTCTGATTTTGATCTGCGGCTGCCGGCAGAAAGATGCTGTCAGGGTGATCAAGATGGGACACGGATTGGGAACATCACACCCTGTACATGAAGCGATGGTGTTTTTGGCCGAAAGAGTGGAGAAAAAGTCTGCAGGACAAATGCAGGTGAAAATTTACCCAAACCAGCAATTGGGCACAGAACGTGAACTGATGGAACTCCTTCAGATCGGGAGCCTGGGCATGACCAAGGTCAGTATTGCGGTCATGGAAAGTTTTGCGCCCAAATTGGAGATGTTAAGCCTTCCTTATCTTTTTAGAGACGATGAACACAGGCATAATATCCTGTTCGGGGAAATTGGAAAAAGGCTTTTGCTGGAAGGGGAGGATTACTGGTTGAGAGGCCTGACTTTCTATGATGCAGGCAACAGGAGTTTTTACACCAAAAATGGACCCGTGGAAAGCCCTGATAATCTCCGTGGGAAAAAGATCAGGGTAATGGAAAGCAACCTGGCCTCCTCCATGGTTAAAAACTTTGGAGGTTCTCCCACTCCTGTATCTTACGGGGAGCTTTATACAGCCCTGCAGCAGGGAGTAGTGGACGGAGCGGAAAACAACCCCCCGAGTCTTTTTACCTCAAGGCATTACGAAGTCTGCAAGTACTATTCAATCAATGAACATGTGGCCACACCGGACATTGTGCTGGTGAGTACCAAGATTTGGAACAGACTTTCTCCTGAAGAGCAAAACTGGCTGCAGGAGGCCGCCGAGGAGTCTGCCGTCTACCAGCGGAAAATATGGGCTGAAGCCACCTCCCATGCCCTGAAGGAAATGGAAAAGTCAGGGGTGACCATCACCTACCCGGACCAGGAACCTTTCCGTTCTGCTGTGGAACCTATTTACCACTCTTTAGAGAATTTCCAACCGCAACTCTTTGATCTAATCCAAGAAATCAGAAATCATCCTTAAGTTTTACGTAGAGCCAAAATATGATCTTTTCTTCTCATTTTGTAACAAAACTCGACAGGCTGGTGTCAGGAGCCTTGATGCTCCTAATGGGGCTGATGGTCCTGAACGTGACCTGGCAGGTGGTATCAAGATACATTTTTCAGCAGCCTAGTCCCTTTACCGATGAACTTTCGAGGTATATGCTGATCTGGCTTGGGATGCTGGGGGCAGCCTATGTGGCCGGCCAGAACAAGCATCTGGCCATTGATGTGCTGCACCAATATTTGAGCGGTAGAAATAGACATTATTTGGAAGTTATCATTAAGGCTTTGATCCTGATTTTTGCCGCGACGGTGATGATTGGTGGAGGATCCAATCTGGTATATATCACCTTTTTACTGGAGCAAAAGTCAGCGGCCCTGCAGGTTCCCCTTGCCTTCGTATATGCCGTCATTCCTTTCAGCGGCTTGCTGGTAGTCTACTACCAGCTGGTACAGATTATTCATTCTTATAAAACCTCTTCCAATCCTTTATAATGGACCAATTGAGCATTTTAATTCTAATATTGAGCTTTTTGATTTTTCTGGGAATAGGTGTACCCGTTGCCTGGAGTTTGGGTATATCAAGTCTGCTGACCTTGCTGGTATCAGTTGCCGCAGGAACATCAGTTACTACCATTGCCCAGCGGATGGGGACAGGATTGGACAGTTTTACCTTGTTGGCCATACCGTTTTTTATCCTGGCAGGTGAGATTATGAACCGTGGAGGAATAGCCAACCGTTTGATTGACCTGGCAAAGGCGATGATGGGCAGGCTGCCGGGCGGATTGCTTTACGTCAATGTGATTGCCGCGATGCTATTTGGGGCCATTGCCGGGTCTGCAGTAGCTGCCGCTTCTGCCATAGGAGGAATATTGGGCAAAAGAATGGAGAAGGAGGGCTATCCCAAGGAGCTTGGTGCCTCGGTCAATATAACGTCTTCAACTACCGGCTTGATCATTCCTCCTTCCAATATTCTTATAGTGTATTCCCTGGCTTCCGGTGGGGTTTCAATTGCGGCCTTGTTTATTGCCGGCTATTTGCCCGGGTTGTTTATCGGCCTGCTTCTGATGCTGACAGCTGCGGTTTTTGTTAGGAAGAAGAATATCAAGGAAGGGGAAAAGGTGCCGTTGAAGGTCCTGGGAAAAAGTTTCCTCAATGCCTTCCCCAGCCTGATGCTTTTGATCATCGTCATCGGGGGAATAGTTGCCGGCATATTTACGGCAACGGAGGCCTCAGCTATTGCGGTGATTTACACGCTTTTGCTTTCCTTTTTCTACATTGAGCTAAAGATAAGGGCGATTCCCTCCATATTGTTGAAATCCTCTGAGACCACAGCCATAGTCATGCTGCTGATCTCCACCTCCATGAGTATGTCCTGGGTGATGTCGGTGGAGGAGATTCCCCAGTCCATTAGCAATTCGCTCCTTTCGCTCAGTGACAACATGTTCGTGATCTTGATATTGATCAATTTGATATTGCTGTTTGTGGGGGTGTTTATGGACATTACGCCTGCGGTGCTGATTTTTACACCGATATTTTTGCCTATAGTGGTGGAAATGGGCATTGACCCGGTGCATTTCGGGATAATTATGATTTTGAATCTCTGTATTGGGCTCTGCACCCCGCCAGTTGGGTCAGTGCTGTTTGTCGGCGTGGGGGTGGCCCAAACAAGTATACAGAAAGTGGTGTTGCCACTCTTACCATTCTTTCTGGCCATGATAGTTGGCCTACTGGTCATTACGCTCTTTCCCGGTATTACCCTTTGGCTGCCGTCTCTTTTCGGCCTTTAACCACCTAAACTACTTAACCTATGGATAACCTGTTTGATATCAAAAGAAAAAACATCCTCATCACCGGTGCCACCGGCGTACTTGGGAAATCAATAGCACATTACTTGTTGGGCCAGGGAGCCAGTATTTTTCTGCTGGGGAGAAATGAGCAGAAACTTGAAAAGGCGAAACAGGAATTGACCTCCGGAAGCGGAAGGGTGGAGGTCATTCTTGCAGATGTGACCAAGGAGCAGGAACTTGCTCAAGCGGCTGACAAGCTGGAAGGAATGGTCGGACAGGTGGATGTGATGATCAACATGGCGGGAGGCAATGTGGCCGGAGCGGTAATCACGCCAGAGCAGACGTTGGAAGATCTGTCCCCCGAAGCCTTAGACCAGGTGATGAAGCTGAACTATCAGGGTTCCCTCTTACCCATCAAGGCATTTTTGCCTCTGCTCACTCAGGGCCACCCCGTCAGCATCATCAATACCTCCTCAGTAGCGGCAAACAGACCCCTGACAAGGGTATTGGGCTATGCGGCGGCAAAAGCCGGTATCGAAAATCTTACCAAATGGCTGGCTGTGGAGTTTGCCCAGAAATATGGAGAGTTTATGCGGGTAAATGCCATAGCGCCCGGATTCTTCCTTACTGAGCAGAACAGGAATCTGTTGATGGAAAATGAGCAACAGCTTTCTGAAAGGGGAAAACAGATTATCTCTCATACACCCTTGGCCCGCTTTGGCCAACCGGAGGATCTACATGGGGCTATTCATTGGCTCTGCAGCGATGCTTCCCGATTTGTGACCGGCACGGTGGTGGCGGTGGACGGCGGGTTTATGGCTTATTCGGGGGTGTAGGTTTAAATTTCACAGGACACAGGAGGTAAATACCACATGTGCGGGATGGCGGGGTTGTCATCCCATGGTTTCACCCCCTTTGAAAGCTTTTAAAAGTTTCCGGTTTATATTTAATATACGGATAAATCACTGAATAATAATGCATTTTCTTTTGAGTCCCGAGCACTAAACCGACTGGGGAAAATCAAGGCTAAGAATAAGTAGGGAGCGAAGTCTGAGACGTTCGCACAACGGGACAACGAAAACATTAGACATATATACAAGGGGTTTAATGCTACTTTTTTCTGATAATCAACCATCCGACAATTATCAGGATGAATGAAAATATCAGAAAACCGAGGTTCCAGAGTTCGGGGTTTGGGTCTATTTCCTTTACGTTGTGGAGTGAGAACAGGTAATGGTTAAAAATGCTGTCCATTGAATTGAAAATCCCCCATCCCGCCAGAAGGCCGCCAATGAATAAATTGTTGGTGAATTGGAGGTTAGGCTGGGATCTGGAGTGCCAAAGCAAGGTAATGCCTACCATGGTAATAATCCAGGTAACTGCTTCAAACATGCCGTCCCAAAACATGTTAATGCTTTTGCCTTCAAAATTGGTGAATGAGATCTGGTTGGAAAGCATTTGGTGCCACTGTAGGATCTGGTGTAATGTAATGGCATCTACAAATCCCCCCATCCCGATTCCGAGAGTGAGGGTAGCCATAATTACTGGGATTCTCTGTGTCGTGCTACGGTCTCCTGACTTCAAAGTCTTGAAGTATATGATTAAAAGTGGAACCAGTATAATAATCGGTAAGATTACCTTTATTAAAGTAGGGATGAAATCCCCTGTGAATATGCCGTCCTGCACCTCTTGGTTGCAGGCAATGCAAAGAAAAACTGAGTGGGTCATGGCGAAGTCATTTACGTTTTTCAGTTATTACTATCAAAAAACGCGCAAACAGACGATAGGGGGGCGAAGTCGGAGACATTCGCACAAGCCCTTTGATTTTGTCGGAATCACCCTACTAAATAGGCGTATATGCCCTATTCATTCCATCATTAGACTGAGTACCTCCTATGTTGAAAATCAAGGAATAAGCTATTTTTTTGCATACTTTTCCTGTATTTATCTTTTTCCTCTTAAATGCGGTTCTCAGTTCTGGACGGGTTCCTGTCAAGGCCGGCGCCCCAGCGCCGTTCATTTCAGCCTTTACAGGAATTCGGGAAGAACTATCTTTGTATTTAGGGGGAAAAGATAAATCCCGTATTCCTCATATACATATAATTTGACCTTTTGTAACCTCTTCAATTAATCTCCTATCAGCAGTCCGTTTCGGCCGCAATGTATTTTTCATTTTAAAGAGGAAGGGGACGTAACCTTTGTGTAACGGTCCTCCCTTACGGGTGCCGCAGGCACACACTACCGTTTATTCCCCGTCCAATTTTCCAAGATTACTCGGTCATTATTGGTTTTTTAAAATTCCTTAACCCGTTACACCGGTCACATACTCTGTCTTATGGCGGAGCATGTGGCGGATTCTGTTGAGCAGGCTTTTGGCGATCCTGATGATTGCCTTGTTTTTATTCATCCTTTTGCTCAGTTCGTTAAACTTTGCCATCAGGGCAGGATCCTTTCTTACGGCTACCCAAGAGGCCTCAATGAGCAAGATCTTAATTTTCTTCCTGCCTCTTCTGGTTATCTTGCCGGTGGCAGTTTTTTCACCGGAACTCCTGGTGTTCGGCACAATACCGATATAATGGCAAAGCTCATCCAGTGTTTTGAACCGCTCTATATCGCCCAGCTGGGTCAGCAGGTTCATAGCCGTAACCAGCCCCACACCGGGTATGGTTATTAATCTATCGCAATTATCCCGATACCTGTCACTTTCGGCAAGTTCGCGTATCTGACGGGTTATATTCAGAATATTTTTTTTCAGCGCCATGCCGCTCTCCACCAAGGCGGCTATAGTCTGCCTAATACTCGGATGTAGTTCTTCAAGCCCCAGAACCCATTCCATATAAACCTTTGACCATGACCTAGTCTGCACTGCCGAAAAGCGGGCAGGGATCTCTACCCCAAACTGCATGAGGATAGATTTTACCCTGCTTTTGTTCCGGGTCATATCCTTGACAAGAGTATCCCGGACCCGACACAGCGTACGGTCAGCCTCTAGAATGGTATCTGGGACATGGATGCCCTCAAGCTCACCGCCACGGAGCATTCTGGCCAGCTTCCTGGCATCGACCGAATCGTTTTTCTGAAGCCTTTCTTTTTGGCTCGTCGGCACATCGGCCGCATTGAGGACCATACATTCAATACCAAGTTCGTTGAGCCTCCTACAGGTGCCGAATCCGCTGAAACCCGCTTCATAAACAGCTTTGTATGTCCCTCCCGGAAAGCTCGCATTCATGTAATCGGCCAACTGGTCGGGATTTCTGTCCCTGCTCATGGTCTTGTGTTCATAAAGCTCCCCGAAGATGGAGACCAGCCAGTTTCTTAAGTGGTCATCGATTCCGATATAGAAGCATTGTCCTTCAAAGGATTTCTGGTTAACTTTAGTGCGTGGCATAAGCTATGTTCTTTTAAAGTGATAAGTAGGATTATACCTTTAATTTAAGAATTTTAGCTTATGCTTTACTTTTCAAACATAATACCTTTGTAATGGGCTGGTTAAAAGTCTAGTTACTTACTGTAAAGCAATAATGACCTTGAATGTATGGAAACTAAACAAAAATTAATTTCTCAATTTAAAAGGGTTAGTGATGAGTTGCTAAGGCTGTTATCATCTCTAAGCAGCGAAGATTTGAATGCAACTCCTATTACAAAGGGTTGGTCCGCTGGGCAGATAGGAGAGCATCTATACAATTCTTATGCAGTGGTGGAAACTCTGAATGGTTCGGTAAAGAAAACCGAAAGACCTCCAGCAGAAAAAGTAGAGAAAATAGAAACTCTTTTTTTGGACTTTGACATCAAAATGAAATCGCCGGAAGCTATACTCCCCCGCGAGGATTACATTGAAAAAGAATGGCTGCTTGACTCCCTGAAGGAAAGGATTGATCAGCTCAAAGCAGTGATCATGCATAAAGATCTAACGGAAACCTGCCTTGATGTCATCATCCCTGAGTATGGAGAATTCACGAGGCTTGAGTGGACACATTTCAATATTGTGCATACCCAGCGTCATATTCATCAACTGAAAAATATCATCAAAAATCACCCTTATGCCACATATTGAATTGTTGCAATATATAAATGCACCCCGAGAAATAGTTTTTGAAGCATTGACAACCCAAAAAGGTCTTTCGGAAGTCTGGACACAAAAGCTTAAAGTAAAACCTCAACTAAACTTTCTTAATGAATTTGATTTTGAAGACGGGTATGCTACAATAATGAAAGTAATTGAATTTGAGCCTGATGAAAAATTAATTTGGCATTGTGTAGATTCAGATCCTCAGTGGGTCGATACCACTGTAGAGTTTAATCTTAGTGGTGAAGATGGTAAAACCACCGTAAAACTCAGCCATAAGCACTGGGGAAAGACTACTGATTTTTATAGGTGGTGTAACTATAATTGGGGTTTCTTTTTATACAGCCTAAAGCAGTATTGTGAAGAAGGCGAAGGGATTCCATTTCAGAAAAGGAAATTCTGACTCGACTTTAACCGGGTAATCAGGGTTCTATTGACTGGAAGGATTGGGTGGGGATCTCAGCTGGCATCTTCTTACAGAGTCCTGGTCAGCAAACCGTAACAAAGGGAGGTAGCCGTGCGAAGTCAGAGACATTCGCACAACGGAGGAAGTCGGAGGAATTAAACTGCAGGGTGCGAAGTCGGAGACGTTCGCACAACGGAAAGCCGTGCGAAGTCGGAGGAATTAAATTGCAGGGTGCGAAGTCGGAGACGTTCGCACAACGGGAATTAATAACAACAGTAATATGAAACCAAAACAAATCTGGGCAAACTTGGGAGTTGAAAATATCAAAAGGACGCAAGAGTTTTATTTACAATTGGGATTCAAACTCAATGGGAGCCCCAATGGTGAATTGGTAAGCTTTTTATTTGGGGATGATGCCTTTGTAATTCATTTTTTTGAAAAGAAAAAACTGGAATCAAGTCTTGAGGGTGCAACATCTGATCTGAGTCAGGGAAATGAAGTTATGTTTTCTTTATCCGCAACTAGTAAAGAAGAATTTGATACATGGATAGGGGAGATAAAGGAAGCAGGTGGAAAGATCTACTTTGACTCTAATAGCGATCGGAAAAAATACTATGACGAAAATGGATATTATGTCTGTGTATTTGCTGACCCAGATGGTCACAAGTTTAATTTACTATACAATGCGGATATGTGAATGCTTTGGGATGAGAAGGAATTAAATTGTAGATAGAGAATAAGAAGGGTGCGAAGTCGGAGACGTTCGCACAACAGATACTTTTGGAGTAGGCGGTATTAAACTGCAGCAGGAGAATAAGGAGGGTGCGAAGTCGGAGACGTTCGCACAACGGACAACGGACGTTCGCACAAGGGGAGACATTCGTACGAGGGGTTATGGGAGGATTAATGTAGTGGTGGTAATTGTTCTAATTTTTAATTGATTAATCATATTTTTTTACTAATTTCAATTTTTGTTTTTAAAAGTAAACCCTTAAGTATGGAGTGGATAACGGTTTTGGGGCTTTTTGCGGGTGCTTGCACATCTGTTGCTGTATTTCCCCAATTAATAAAGGCATTTAAGAGTAAAAGTGTAGAGGATGTTTCCCCGGGGATGTTTACGGTGATGATTATTGGTTTTTCTATGTGGCTCATTTATGGAATTATACAAGAAGATGTCGCAATTATAGCTACTAATGGGCTTTCTTTAATATTGAATGGAATCATGGCTTATTTTTTAATTAAATATAAAAGGTGACTGACGTATCTTGAAAGGACAGCAGCATATTTTAATACTAGAGTAAACTATTACCTCTATGATCAACAGAAATTATTTTATTTCCATCTTTTTTCTTTTATTATTTCCATACTTTTTATCTGCCCAGGATAATTCAAATGAATACTGGTATAAGAACAGTGTAATTTATAATCTGGATGTGGATTCCTTTTATGATTCTGATGGTGACGGAATTGGCGATTTTAAAGGATTGACAGAAAAGCTGCCTTATTTGAAATCACTTGGAATAGATGCTTTGTGGCTTGCTCCTTTTCAAAAATCCCCCCTTAAGGATAATGGATATGATATAGAAGACTATTATATGATCCATCCTGATTATGGTACTGGAGGGGATCTAGTCGAGTTTATGTATGAGGCTAATAAGTTAGGAATTAGAATCATTACAGATTTAGTGATAAATCATACTTCAGATCAGCACATTTGGTTTCAGGAGGCAGTAAAGGATGAGAATTCCATCTATAGGGATTATTATGTATGGTCAAAGGAGCGGCCAGATGATTATAATGAGGGTATGGTTTTTCCGGGAGTTCAAGAGCAAACATGGACGTTTCATCCGGAGGCAGGGGAATATTATTATCATCGATTTTACGAATTTCAACCCGATTTGAATAATCTGAATCCGGCAGTTCAGGAGGAAATGAGAAAGGTGATGGGGTATTGGCTGTGGATGGGAGTAGCCGGCTTTAGATTAGATGCTGTTCCCTTCATAATAGAAGACCCCTATACCGGAGTAGAAGACCCAGAACTGCATTATGATATGGTAAAGCAAATAAGGCAGTTTATTCAATGGCGAAGATCGGATGCCTTATTATTAGGCGAAGCGAATGTGATGCCTGATGAAAACAAAAATTATTTTGGGGACGATGGGGATGGCATGCAGATGCTGTTTAATTTCTTTGTGAATCAGCACCTTTTTTATTCCTTCGCTACAGAAGAAGTATCGAGGCTAACGGCTTCGTTGGAAGCTACCAAAGATATCCCTGAAAATTCCCAATGGGCCCATTTTTTAAGAAACCACGACGAACTTGATCTGGGAAGGCTATCGGATGAACAGCGGGCCGTAGTATTTGACAATTTTGGCCCAGATGAAGATATGCAGATTTATGAAAGAGGGATAAGGAGACGGTTAGCGCCAATGCTGGATGATACCAGGCGAATAAAAATGGCCTACAGCCTTATGTTTTCCTTGCCGGGTACACCGGTAATCAGATATGGTGATGAAATCGGAATGGGGGATGACCTGAGTTTGCCAGAAAGGGAAGCTGTCCGAACTCCCATGCAGTGGTCTGCGGTGAAAAACGCAGGGTTTTCCACCGCAGACCACCTTGAAAATCCCGTAATTGATAAGGGCCAATACAGTTACCGGCAGGTAAATGTTCTCCAACAGCAGCAAGACCCCAATTCATTACTTAATTGGACCTCTCGATTGATAAAATTGAGAAAGTCCTGTCCTGAAATAGGCATGGGTGATTGGGAGTTAATATCCACAGGCTCTCCCCACGTATTAGGAATCAAATACGAATTTGGGAGCCGATCTCTGTTGGTCTTACATAACCTAAGTGCTGCTAGTCAGGATATAGTTTTGCAAGATAATTTCCAAGGGTACCGAATCAGTAATTCCTTAGAAAATAGCAAAGAGAAAACAGGTATTAGGGAGCTACAGGAATTTTCAATCAAAGGATATGGATATGAGTGGTATCAATTAGAGAATTAACTGTGCGAAGTCGGAGACATTCGCACAACGAAGACGTGCGGACAACGGCTCAATTTCTCCTCATTCTTTCGTACCTTCGTGGCAAACAATGTGATCCTCACTTCTTCAAATCAAATTTGATACGTTTTATATGAATGAAGACTTTATTGAACTCCAAATATCAAGGGGAATAAGAAAGTGACGATGAATGCCCAGATAATGTAAAAAGGTAAGTAGTTTGCGGTAGCCTTTCCTACTCCATATAGTTTTTCTTTTTTAAAGGTAGCCTTATAGAGCTGTGAGGTCACCAGCAGTAAGTTGATTAGAATTAGCACATTGGCACCTAGGACAGCCACCCGGTTAGGGGTAAAACCCCATTCTGCAATTCGAAACAATATGGCCGACAAGGCGATTCCATTGACCACTATAGTTACAATGGATAGCACCAGCAGAATCAAAATTTCGGGACGGCTTTTGCCCACTTTTGAACTTTCGGAAAGAGAAAAGAAAATGATAGCCATAACTCCAATCAAAAGGACATTAAAGATCAGCAAAAACTCACGGTCGTTGTATGGATCTTTTCCTAAATAGGCCATTGCAATCAAATAAATCACCAACATAACTAACACCAAGGGGCTGAAAATTCTGGCTAGGGCAGGGGAGACCTTTCCCACTAGTTGGGGATTGGCCTGAATAAGGTAGGTGCCTACTATTGGGACAGCGGGGAGTCCGAAAATGACGATGTTTTGGAAGTAAAATTTTTCAATATTGAGGCCTATAAGTGAAAATAGCCCTATGGTGACTCCCGTCATCACTACCCCAGCTATACAGATCAGCGCTGAAATGACTATTAGGTCACCATTAAACTTTAAATAATCTAAGCGCTTTTCCACATTAACCCGCCAATCACCGACAAAGGCAAACCCTACCATGGCCCAAAGTAGGATGATTAAATGGAGGCATGACAAAATTAAGGTGTCGGATTCGGGAACATCAGGAAGGAAATTGATAAATAGTACAGCTGAAAATGTAGCTATAATTACTAAAGCTGCCTTTCCCTTCGATAAATTTCGCTTCCATGCAAAAAAGGCGGCTAAGGCTGGAAAGATAATGAAGCCTATGTTTCGGGGGTAGAAAAACTCTTCGCTTATGGCTAAAATTGATGGAAGTTTAGCTAACAGACCTGCAGTCAATGCTAAAAGCAATACAAAGAAAAGCTCCTTTCGAGTGCCCCAATTCAGTTCATCTGTTTCGTAATTTAGCCTTTCATTCCAAAAGTCTGCTATTGGGTTGCCCTTTAGTTCGGGATATAAGATGTTGAATTCGCGAGTGAAAGCCATCTTATCGGTTCTAAACATTTTCTCCAGTTGCCCGGGATCATTTAGGTGAGGAATAATTTCATTTTTCATTTTAGGTAAGTTTTAATGTTAAAGGTCATTGTTTTATGGAAAGTGCTTTGTGTTTCAAAGTGAATATTCAAAAAAAATATCCGGTTACTTTTGGCTCTTGATGAGGGCTTCCAGAGCGTTCAAATGTTCTTCAAAGGCCAGTCTTCCGGCCTTCGTTATAAAATACATGGTGTTGGGTTTTCGGCCTACAAATGATTTTTTCATGCCTACATATTCTTCTTTTTCGAGAGCCTTCATATGGCTGGCCAGGTTTCCATCCGTGACATCAAGATATTCTTTGAGAGCGGTGAAATCCAGGGTATCATTTACCGCAAGTGCAGACATGATCCCCAACCTAACTCTGCTTTCAAAAGCTTTATGTAAATCATTAATGATCGTCTTCACTTCTCGTAACTCAGGTGCATGTATATTCCATATATTATGTGCATGATGCCAAACCCAATGGCCCAGAAAAGAAGCCCATACCCTATAAAATAGGCGGCTATAAGTCCAAGCACAATTTCTGTCAAACCCAAATATTTAACCTCTTCATAGGTGTATTTACTTCCTTGGAGCAATGCGAGGCCATAAAATATCAACGTCAAAGGAGCTATCAGGGTGAACAATCCCTGGGCGAAAAGTATGAAAACCAAAATGCCTCCTGTCACGAGTGGAATGCACATGTTGATGACAAACCTTCTTGAGGCCGAGGTCCACAATTTTTCGCCACTTTCTTTAGCTTTTTTATAAGGAAAATAGATGGCTGTACTTATGGCTAATACGAGAATCAATAGTCCTAAAATAAAGAGGTTGTTGACATTACCTGAAAACTCCTGCTTGCCTAAGGTATCGTAAAGGGATTCAGATGAGCTTGTGTAAATCGTTCTATAGGCAATATATGCACCTATCAATGCATACATCCCGGCCAAAATACCTGGCCATCCCGTAAGGGTCAAAAACTTGGTGGATCGCTCCATCATGGAACGGATCTCGGTGAGGTCCTTAATGTATTCCTGCTCTGTCTTCATAAAAAGTACTTTGTATTTCAAAGTTAATATATTATTTTAAATTTTTATCAATTTGAGAAGTTTTTTTTGGGGGGAGCCTTGTAGAAGTGCGAAGTCGGAGACGTTCGCATAACGGAAGAAAGTGGAAATCGAGGACCAGGGCTCTAAACAGAACAGCTGGTCCTCGGGCTTCTATATGTCAAGGATGGGATACTCTATAAATTACACCATTGGTGTCATCTGAGACAAGTAAAGAGCCATCAGAGTGGACTGCGAGACCGACTAAACGTCCAAAATGCGCATTATTGTCATCAACAAGAAATCCAGTTAAAAAGTCCTCAAAACGAGCAGGTTGCCCATTTTCAAAAACAATTCTACTGACTTTATATCCTGAAGGTGTGCTCCTGTTCCAAGAACCCCTAAAAGCTACAAAGGCATCTCCATTATAATTGGATGGAAATTGGTCGCCAGAATAAAAGACCATTTGCATAGGAGCGGAATGAGCTGTGTACATAAGTTCGGGAAATGTAGACATGGCACTATATTCTTGATAAGTCATATCTTCTGGTCTCGGGAAAGCATTGTATTTACCTTCATCATAAATGTGCGGCCACCCGTAATTGGCGCCATCGACGATGTGGTTAAGTTCTTCATGTGACTCATCATCCCCAAGCATGTCAATACCGTGATCCATTCCCCAAAACATATCTGTATCGGGATGCCATCCGAATCCGATGGTGTTGCGCAGCCCCTCTGCATATATTCTTAAACCACTTGCGTCCGGATTGGCCTGAAGCATAGTTGCATGAAGTTCATTCGGTTCAATACAAGCATTACAAGTACTGCCTACCGAAACGTACATCATTCCATCAGGGCCAAAGCCGATGGTCCTATTTGGGTGTTGCCCTCCATCTGGTAAACTGGAAGTAAGGAGTTCAGGCTCCCCTAAAGTACCATCTCCATTGATAGTGGCGGCAAAAATTTCTTGGATAGTAACTATATAAAGTCGGTTATTATATATGGCCAACCCATGCGCTTCCTCAATAGTGGATACCACTTCTCTACGGTCTGCAGCTCCATCTCCATTGGTGTCCTCAAGAAGAATTACCTCCCCACCTTCCCTGTTGGTAACATATACATGCCCCGCGTTATCGGCGGCAAGAATCCTAGATTCTCCTAAATCTTCTGCAAATTTTTGAATTGCAAACCCTGATGGAACCCTCAGTTGCTGAACACGTTCATCGGTGGCATCAACCACAGCAGGTTTGAAGACATAGGTATTGATTTGGGTTTGTGTATGATGGTCATCAGTTTCAGGAATGATGGAATCCCAAAAATCGGTAAGGTCATCTGTGGAACAGGAAATGGCCAACCCAATAAATCCTATTATTAAAACTAGTGGAAGTAAGAGCTTTTTCATGGAAGTTGTGGTGTAGTTTAAAAATTCAATGATCAAAACACAATCCAAAAGAAACTAAAATTTAAAATCAGACTATCTTTTCAATGTGAAGGTAATTGCAATACTGTAATTATGGTTTTCTTTATATTTTAAACCGCTCCAAGTAAACAGGGGTGTTGCAAATTTGGTACAGTCTGGGGCAAAAGTAGGTTAAATGGGGGCGGAATACCAAGAGGGAGTTCATAAAAAAGCCCCTGGGTTTCCAGAGGCTTGATTATTTTACCAGATCAGGACTTCTTTTGGGTTTGTCCTTTCGTTGGATTTGAACAACCTGAAGGTGGCCATGAATTCATGGGTGGTGTTGGGTAGGAGATATGACCTGTTCATCGGGGTTTCATATACATAACCTATACTCATTTTATTGAGCAGGAATCCCAATTGGAAGTTGTTGGCATAATTTACCCTATGCCCAGCACCGATCCAAAGTTTATCCATTAACAAGGCTTTAACATTAAACTCCGTATTATCGGGCAGGTCTTCTTGGGACCTATACATGAAATTGGTGATAACTGCTACATCTTTAGACAGGGCCTGCCTAAAACCCGCTTGAATAATTGAAACTGTTGGCTTTCTTTCCATGAAGACATCTCCTGAACTGAGAGCGCCCTTATTCACATTGTGGGCACCGTAAGAAACGTAATAATTTGCATGGGTAATGGCCAAGCCAATATTGAAGTCCAGGACATTCATATTGGCAAAGTTATTCAAGTATTGGCCCGTGGTAGGGTCATTTGATTGCTCGGTATTTAGCCTGTTTCCGTCAAGTCTCACTGTGTTATAATTTACACCAGCTCCAAGCCTAAGGTTGGTGCTGGCCGAAATCCTGATACGTGATGCATAACTGGCTATAATTTCAGTTTCCTGAAAAGGGCCATACTGATCATGCAAGATGCTTAACCCAGCGGCATTTTTTCCCAACAGTGCTGGGTCTGCACTTTGGCCAAACTCGGCAAAGTCAACTTCTGCCGAAACGAAAACCGTTTTTGGGGCACCTTCAAAACCTACCCATTGATTTCGGACGAATCCTCTTGCAACAGAGCCCTCATATCCGGTCAGTCCTGGGTTGTAGTAATTCTGGAAATGACTGAACTGACTGATGTATTTTCTGGATTGGCCATAACCTTGGTCAATCGAAAGCCAAGAAAGAAAGATGGCGTAAAATACGTATATGTAAATTTTTTTCATATCTGTGTAAGGTAAGGGGAGGGGAAGCCCTCCCCGTTTTAGATTATTTTTTCAAGATGGTTAGCATTCCTTTTCGGACTCTGTTGAGTTCTTTAATTTCCACAACATAATAATAAGTGCCTGAGGCCAAACCGATATTATTGAAAGTTCCGTCCCATCTTTGATCCGGGTCTTCGGTGTAAAACACCCTTTTTCCGCTTCTTTCAAAAACTGAAATGCTGACTCCAGAATAGAATCTTAAGTCATTGATTCCCCAATCGTCATTGACGCCATCCCCATCAGGAGTGAAGGAGTTGTAAATAGTGATTTCATCAACCTCCATTCTTGTTCTGTCGATCACAAAGGTTTTCACTAGCTCGTTACCATCCCTGTCGATAACCTTTATCTGTATCCTGAATTGTGTTTTGCCTGGAACCCTCTCTGCGCTGCTCCAGTAAAGGCTATTGTCAATAATCTCAAAATAACCATTGTCATCAGCTCCCTGTACCAATTCTAAAAGGTGGATGTCATCCAGTGGATCGATCACCTCCAAATGGCCTATATGGATGAAAAACTCCTTTATACTTCCCTTAAAGGTGGTGTTAGATATTACAATATCCTCTGGTGAGCCCTTAGGTAGAACTGTGAAGGAGATTGTGCTGGATAGCTTATTTGGATTGGTAATCCCCTCCAGTGATTCCAGCTGTCCTGTAACTGGATACACTCCACGAGCTAAATTATTTGCTTCGGAGAAATCCCATGTTACGGGTATTTCAAGGAACCTACCGTCCTGGCTCATTACCACCAGGTTTTCCGGGATCTCTGGATAATGGCCCCAAGCAGCTTGTACATCTGCCGGATCCATGATTGTTTCTACTGTAATGGCAGTAATATGATAGAACTCCTCTTTGTAATTGACCTGGTAATTGCTGCCTGCATCAAGGGTTCCTAGGGTTATTTTGTAATCCCCTGGACTTTCTCCCTTTTCACGGTTTAATGTGCCATTGAATATTTCATATCCATCATTAGCTTGGAAACCATCTGCGTTAAACTCAAAACCTCCATCCTGCTGACCATAGATTTTCCCTTGGCCTGATAGGGCAAAAACGGCAAGTTGAGCTGGTGTAATTTCGAGTTTAGCACCTTCCAGAGTTATCGCATAGTTCTGGTCTTTTGCTTGAGCTAGGGTGATGTCGTAGATACCTACGTTTGAACCTGAGTCAGCATCAGTAGAGATTACTGGAATTACCTCACTTTGGGTGTCTCCATTAACCAATCCTTCATATACGAAAGTCAGTTCAGGGTTATCTTGACCGTAAACCTTGGACTTGTCCTCTGCCTTAATGGTTAGTGGAGCCTGGGTGATTTCCAGTTTCGCACCTTCCAGGGTTATTTCATAGTTCTGGTCCTTTGCCTGCGCTAGCGTGATGTCGTAAATACCTACGTTTGAACCTGAGTCAGCATCAGTAGAGATTACTGGAATTACCTCAGTTTGGGTGTCTCCATTAACCAATCCTTCATACACGAAAGTCAGTTCAGGGTTATCCTGACCGTAAACCTTGGCCCTGTTCTCTGCCGTGATGGTAAGAGGAGCCTGAGTGATTTCCAGTTTAGCACCTTCCAGGGTTATTTCATAATTCTGGTCCTTTGCCTGAGCTAGAATGATGTCGTAGATACCTACGTTTGAACCTGAGTCAGCATCTGTAGAAATTTCAGGAATATCCTTAGTATGGTTATCCCCATTTACCAATCCTTCATACACGAAAGTAAGTTCAGGGTTATCCTGACCGTAAACCTTGGCCTTGTCCTCTGCTTTGATGGTAAGAGGAGCCTGGATGATTTCCAGTTTCGCACCTTCCAGTGTTATTTCATAGTTCTGGTCCTTTGCTTGAGTTAGCGTGATGTCGTAGATACCTACGTTTGAACCTGAGTCAGCATCTGTAGAAATTACAGGAATATCCTCAGTATGGTTATCCCCATTTACCAGTCCTTCATATACGAAAGTCAGTTCAGGGTTATCCTGACCGTAAACCTTGGCCTTGTTCTCTGCTTTGATGGTAAGAGGAGCTTTGGTAACCTCAAATTCACCAGCAGCAAATTTAAATGTGTAGTTGTTGTCTTCTCCATCGGTAAGGGTAATCACATCTTTGTGACTGCCTACTTGAGTGGTTTTGTCAACAGTTGTACTGATGCTAGGAGGGGTGTCAATGATTTCCTCACTGTTAACCCATCCGCTGTACTGAAATGTAAGTTCCGGATTTGTTTCGCCATAGACTTTTGTCTGCGGGTCGGCCGTCACCGTCAACACTGCCTTGGTAACCTCAAAAGCAGCTGATACAAAGTCAAACGTGTAGTTGTTGTCTTCTCCATGGCTCATGGTAATCACATCCTTATGAGTTCCTACCCCTGTGGTATTGTCAACAGTTGTACTGATACTAGGAGGGGTATCAATGGTCTCCTCACCGTTAACCCATCCGCTGTACTGGAATGTAAGTTCTGGATTTGCTTCGCCATATACTTTTGACTGCTCGTCGGCCGTCACGGTCAACACTGCCTTGGTAACCTCAAAAGCAGCTGATACAAAGTCAAACGTGTAGTTGTTGTCTTCTCCATGGCTCATGGTAATCACATCTTTGTGACTGCCTACTTGAGTGGTTTTGTCAACAGTTGTACTGATGCTAGGAGGGGTATCAATGGTTTCCTCACCGTTAACCCATCCGCTGTACTGGAATGTAAGTTCCGGATTTGCTTCGCCATATACTTTTGACTGCTCGTCGGCCGTCACCGTCAACACTGCCTTGGTAACTTCAAATGCACCAGCGACAAAATCAAACGTGTAGTTGTTGTCTTCTCCATCGCTCAGGGTAATCACATCTTTGTGAGTGCCTACTTGAGTGGTTTTGTCAACAGTTGTACTGATGCTAGGAGGGGTGTCAATGGTCTCCTCACCGTTAACCCATCCGCTGTACTGGAATGTAAGTTCAGGATTTGCTCGGCCATAGACTTTTGTCTGCGGGTCGGCCGTCACCTTCAACACTGCTTTGGTAACCTCAAAAGCAGCTGATACAAAGTCAAACGTGTAGTTGTTGTCTTCTCCATCGCTCAGGGTAATCACATCCTTATGAGTTCCTACCCCTGTGGTATTGTCAACAGTTGTACTGATACTAGGAGGGGTATCAATGGTCTCCTCACCGTTAACCCATCCGCTGTACTGGAATGTAAGTTCTGGATTTGCTTCGCCATATACTTTTGACTGCTCGTCGGCCGTCACGGTCAACACTGCCTTGGTAACCTCAAAAGCAGCTGATACAAAGTCAAACGTGTAGTTGTTGTCTTCTCCATCGTTAAGGGTAATCACATCTTTGTGACTGCCTACTTGAGTGGTTTTGTCAACAGTTGTACTGATGCTAGGAGGTGTATCAATGTTCTCCTCACCGTTAACCCATCCGCTGTACTGGAATGTAAGTTCAGGATTTGCTTCGCCATAGACTTTTGTCTGCGGGTCGGCCGTCACGGTCAACACTGCCTTATCTATTGTTAAAGTCTGTACGACTTCTGAAGCTGCAAAATGCAGGTCATCTCCCTCTTGGCTTGCGGTGATTTTTGTACTTCCTGCTTTTAGGATCGTGGCTTGGTTTCCGACTATTTGTATAACCTCAGGGTCTTCGGCTGTATAGGTAATAGGTAGTCCTGCAGAGGATTTGGCTTCACCTAAGGTAAAAATGTCTTGTCCATATCTCTTAGTAGGCAATTCCTCAAAGTCTAACATTTGACTTGATTTAATACCAATAGAAATAGTAAAGCTATCTTCACAGTTGCTAGAAGCAGCGGTGATGGTGTAGGGAGTTTTGAGTGAGGATAGTAATGGTGTACCACTGATTTTCCCTGTATTGTTGTCAAAGTGTAAACCTTCTGGTAAGGTAGGGGATATGGACCATCCTCCAGAAGATACTTCTCCACCGGTGTTTAACGGAACCACATCTTCCATCCTTACATTTTGGGCTAATTCAACCTGTTCATAAGAATAAGAAATCACAGGATATTGAATTACCTGTACTTGGAATGTTTTGGTGGTTGTAGCTCCTTCGGAATCTGCTATTTCAATAGTAATATCAGCAGAACCAAATTGGTTTTCGGAAGGTGTTAATGAGATGTTCCGCTCATTTTCAGATCCAAAAATTTTGAAGGATTCGTCCGGAAAAAGCATTTTGTTGGAGGAGCTAATATTCACTGTAAATACATTATTGCCCGGGAATTCATCAGAAATATTCAGATCAAACGAAATGGAATCATTCGCGCATATTATGAAGTCATTTAAATCTTCGTATTCGGGAGAGTCATTAGTAAGAGTTGTGAAGTTATATTGGTTAATATCAGAAAAAACCACAGATCCTCCATCTTCATACTTGAAAACCACATATACATCATAGCTGGTACCATAATCCAAATCAGAAAAAACAATACTTTGATCCTGATTAGCAACTACTGCATCATTCCCGCTGTTAATCACATTTACACCCCCGTAATTTTGGCCGCTTTCAATTTGAGCGGATGTTGGTGCAGGAGATCCCGCAGGGACTAATATGTAATGAACTGTACCATTTTGATTAAACTTGTAATTTAATTCTGCCTGATCGTAGGTGTTGTTTGAAACACTTGCTGACAAAGCAGAGGCATAATCCAAAGCCGCGGGGATAACTTGTTGTACCCAAACTGAATTAAACTGAGGACAGGTAGGGCCGGTGTTGAAAAAATCAAAGCCCATAAATATCACATAACCACTACCAAATTGAATTACTGCTACTACGGCATTATCATCAGTTCCCCACATGGATTTAAAGTTTGGAACCGAATTGCGCCTGATAGCATCTGTAGCACTTAAATTAGGTAAGCTGGGTGCTGTTACAAATTCAAAAGGTGTATCAGTCGTATTGGCGATATTCTTTGACCAGCTGGATCCATTTACTGTTCCTAAATCCCAACCAAAGATCAAATTTAAGAAATCAGTATCATTAGCTCCTGCAGTTCCGGTCATTACCATAACACCACCATTATTCACCCAATTTCGAAAGACTTCTCTAGAAGCAACTGGCAAAAATGATAAATCATTTGGACCTTTAGTTTCCATATCGGTCATAAAGAAAAAGGTACTAGCTTCCAGTTGGTCCGAAAGTAGGGATTGGTCGGCAAAACTGACAATACTTGCGTCTACCTCATATTCAGGTAAAAGATCTATAATACTGATTAAATTATAATTTTCATGACCACATGCAGTCCCGGTTCCATTTAAACCAGGATAATTAAATACGGAGACTCGAGTGGTGCTTTGAGCCAACAGAGACTCTGCGGTTACCAAAAACAATCCTAGCAAAATTATTTGCCAGCTTTTTGGATTAATTAGATTAGTAAAATTTTTATTCATATTCAACGGTTAGTTTCGCTTTAATTAATTATTTGGATTTCAGCAGTGCAATCCTGCATTTCCCCCCCCATTTGATGACCGATAAGCTTATCGACATTTCCAAAGCCCCCGTTATTTTGAATGGTACCTGAGGCTGAGCAATTTTGGATTGATGCACTGTTAGCGAAACCAACTAAACTTCCCATGAAAAACTGGGAGTCGTCCGAAGAGCCTTCCATTTTAACTGATTCTAGTTGAAGGTTTTTAAGGCTTCCTCCCTGAATATGGGCAAATAGCCCGATATGGTTGTGAAAGGAATTTCGTGCTAGAGAAAGGTTCTTAATTGCATGCCCATTACCATTATATGAACCAGTAAAAGGAACCTCCCAACCTACTGGAATCCAGCCTTCTCCATTGTTCCAATTTTCAGTGTTGGTAGCATCAATGTCATTCCCTTGTTCAAAGTGCTTATCCCAAGAAGATGGAGTAATTGCCATCCAATGTAGATGTTCCAGATTTTCTATTCTAAATGGATCTCCTAGAGTTCCATTTCCCAAAGGTTGGGTTATAGTTTGAGCACTAAGGGATAAACCACTGATTAGTAGAATCAGGCAAAGAATTTTCACCTTGATTATTTCTTTGTAATATTTTAACATAAGCTAGTTGATTGATTTGCAATTAAATGTTTTTATATATTTGTTCTAATTAATTTTTTCTAGATTTACACGATTGATTCTGATTACAAAGTCCTAGTTGTCAGAATGTTAATAACTAACTCAATTGATGATCTTGCGAGACCTTTTTTTGAAAAGTCACTAATATCTCGCTCCATTTTCGAGTAGACATTTACTCTCCAATACTCAGAATTAAAGTTTACAAACTTACTACAGTAATTTTATTGGTTTATAATGGAATAGTGATATTTGTAATCTGTTGATTTTTTGGTGTTTATATTATCTATGATTCTAAATTAGTTAAGAGAATTAGTAAATCAATAAAAACCTGTGTAAATACACACGAAGCAAAAAAATATATTTATAAAACCTTTAATGAGTTATGAAATGCCATATAGAAATGGGAGACAATTGACTTTTTTAAAATTTAACTTTGAAAATTATGTATTTGTATTGCTTTTATGAAGGTGCAAAATTGTACTGAAAAATTTAAAAAAATATTAATAGTCTTAAAATTGAATGTGTTAGATCTGTTTTGTTATGTGCTATAGGGAAAAAGTTACATTGATAAGTATTTGGTACTTAATAATTAAAGCTCTTTTTACAAAAGCCTTATTACTTGTGATTATGAGAAGACATTGGAATTTCGAGCCTTCGTGGAGTATTTAAGACATCGTCACTGCTCAACTCTTTTTTTAACCTCTCATACTACCTCGGTGCGCCGTGCTGGCCTTCTGATTATTTTGGTAGGGTATCGCCAACGCTTACGTTGTTCGAGATTTGCAATCTCGAACCGCAGATCGGGGGATTTACAATCCCCATTAAAGTATAACCCGTACTCCGGGGATTGCAAATCCCCATTATCCCGACCGCTACGCTTCTCGGGACCGCCGAAAATGGTGGTCTGTCAAAGATCGGAATTGCAAATTCCGAAGAGCCTAGAGTAGCTGTGCGAAGTCAGAGACGTTCGCACAACGGGAAGTGAGCGACATTCACACAACGGATCCTGCGAAGTTGGAGTTGTTCCCGTAACATATTACCTTGGGCTAGGCAGGGGAGTGGTCTAGGCCTCTCGGTGCGCCGTGCTGGCCTTCTGATTCTTGAGAGGGGATATCGCCAAAGCTGAGGATTCTAGGTTAGGGGAGATAGGATTTTTCTTATGGTTTAACCATTTTTCTATTGATAATAAGGTTTTTCTTTTTCCAAGAATAATAATTTTTTGATTGTAATTATGGATAAATATCTGATTATAAGCAGGTGTTGGTTTCCCTTTAACTGTGAACTTTATATAGGTATTCCGGATTTCGGTAGATTTTTGATATCCTTGGTCCTGTAAATGATCAGCCACTTCATGAAATAACAAATCAATGTCTGGGATATTTTCAATCGTAATTTGATAATGCCTCAAAAACACTGAAATAATTACAATAGATGTCATCAAGCTGAGAAAAACATTGACCAGGAAAAAGGTTTTAGCTGATTCTAACCAAAAAAAATCAAAGATTATAAAATAAAGAAAAGGTATACCCAGCCATAAGATAACATTATCGAAATATCGATAATTGAGACTTTTATAGGTTGAGTGAATTTTCATCTACGGTCTTTTTGAAAATTTTTACAAATATATGAATTTCAGTTTGTTATAGGGTATGTAGTCCATATTTGGTTATTAAGTGTGATAAAAGGTGTTTTTTGTATACGGTTTTTTGCCGTGTGTAATGGTCGGAAAGTGGGTAGTAAGTCTCCAGATTATTCATTAACTTTTCAATTACATTCATCAAACCATAAATCAAATGAGAATAGGTCTAATTGGGTACAAATTCATGGGTAGGGCACACTCAAACGCCTGGAAAAAAGCTCCTTTATTTTTCAATTTGCCTTCAACACCAGTTTTAAAAGCAGTCTGTGGTAGAAATGAGGAACAGGTGAAGAAGTTTGCCCAACAGTGGGGGTGGGAGACCTATGAAACCAATTGGCGCATAATGGTTGAAAGACCAGATATCGACATTATAGATATTGCAGTTCCCCAAAACCTTCACTATGAAATTGCCATTGCAGCAGCCAAGGCCGGTAAACATATCTTTTGCGAAAAGCCTATGGCCATGGACAGTTCACAGGCAGAGGAAATGCTGAGGGTGTGTGAGGAAAACGGGGTCCGACATTACCTTAATCATAATTACAGAAGGGTACCGGCCATCGCTTTGGCAAAAAGGATAATAGAGGAGGGAAAGGTTGGGCAAATCTACCATTGGAGGTGTGCATACCAGCAAGACTGGATTACAGATCCTTCCTTTCCCCTCAGCTGGCAACTTCAAAAAGAGGTGGCCAAAGCAGGACCTCAGTGGGATCTCAATTCTCATTGTGTTGACCTGGCCCTTCATTTAATCGGTGATATCAGCAGCGTATCTGCCATGATGAAAAGTTTCGTGACTGAAAGGCCAATTGCTCAGGAATCTGGTTCGGGAAACCTAAAGGCTGAAGCCAGTGGTCAGGGAATGGCCAAAGTAACGGTAGAGGATGCCGCCCTAATGCATGTAAGGTTTAAGAATGGGGCTATTGGATCCTTTGAAGCGACCCGATTTGCAAATGGTAGAAAGAACAGGTTTACCTTTGAGATATATGGAAGTCAGGGCAGCATCACTTTTGATCTGGAAAGGATGAATGAACTTCAGGTGTATGACCATATGGATGAATCAGGATACAAAGGCTTTAAAACGGTCTTAGCCACTGAAGAAAACCATCCCTATGTCGGTAACTGGTGGCCAGCTGGACATATTATAGGTTATGAGCATACTTTTGTTCATGCTGTCTCAGATTTCGTAAAGGCCATTCATGATCAACTGCCCATTGAACCCAATTTTGAAACAGGTAAAACAGTCATCCAAATATTGGAGGCAGGGCTACAGTCTGCTTCCGAAAAGCGGGAGATTGAAGTGTAGAAGGATAACTTCGATAATTTGATGGACTATGGATATGGATTTGCATTATGAGCAGCTTTACCTGAATGCAGTAGATAAAATTAAGAAGGATGATTATTACCTGGATAAGCTGATCCATGATAATACTGATACTAGGTATGGACTTTCGCTGATCATCAAACCTGATGCTCAAATCTGCAACAATATGCTGGACTTATTGAATAGCCTTAGAGAGGTTGAGCCACAGCAGTATTATTATCCGCTCTCAGACATTCATATTACTGTTTTATCTATTATTTCCTGCTACAGTGGGTTCAGACCTGCAAATCTCAATTTACAGAGTTATGCCAAGGAGATATCTGAATGCGTTTCCGCCTTCAGGAGTTTCCCTGTATATTTTAAAGGAATTACTGCGTCACCTTCAGGAGTAATGGTCCAAGGGTTTTGTGAAAATGATATACTAAATAATATTCGGGATAGGCTAAGAAATAAATTCAGAAATTCGAACCTTCAACATTCCATAGATAAGCGATACGTTATTCAGACTGCTCATACTACGATAGTAAGGTTCCAGAGCCCCTTTCTGCAAAAGGACAGGTTTTTGGAAATCCTTCATCAATTTAGAAACAAGAATTTTGGTCAAATGGAGGTTGGGCAAATGCAGCTTGTAGGAAATGATTGGTATCATAAGCGTGAAAAGGTTCAGGTAATTGATACCTTACCTATGAAGACATAGCTGATACGCTGTTCGAGATTTGCAATCTCGAACCCAGATCGGGGTTTATAATCTCTTTTTCAGCTAATACTAAAATGGGGATTGCAAATCCCCTTTATCTGACCTCGGAATTACAAATTCCGAGGAGCGGTGTTGTGGTGCTGTTCGAGATTTGCAATCTCGAACTCAGATCGGGGGGTTTGTAATCACTGTTTCAGTTTAATGTGTACAATGGGGATTGCAAATCCCCTTTAACTGACTTCGGAATTGCAAATTCCGAAGAGCCGAGCCTTAACTACATCTCCGCCAATTCAATCAAGCTCTTTCTCAATCCATAGAATTCACCACAGCTGCTGTAGAGGTATTCTTCTTCTTTCTCGACTATGCCTGCCCTGACAGGGTTCATGTGGATGTAATTGATTTTGCTATCCATAAATTTTCTGGTGATGATCTCTTCACCATGATATCCTTCTTCCCAGAACCAGATATGGTTATCCTTGGTCAAAAGCCACAAAAGCCATTTCCTCCTGCTTTCCTTTTCATTGTTCCTTATGGCTTGCACAATCTTCTTGGCGGTGTGCTTTTTCAGGTCCCGGATGATGTCGCTGAGGGGAGTCTTTGAACTGCTAATGACCAAATGACAATGGTTAGTCATTACGACCCAAGCATAAACATTCAGACCTTTGTGTATTTGACAGTATTTGATGCTTTCTAGTAGTATTTCAACATAAACCTGCCGGGTAAAAACATCTGCCCACTGATGAACAGTGAAAGTCACAAAATGCACTGCACTTTGGTCTTTGATAGAATAAGAAAAAGCCATAGTGAAAAAGTAAGTGTCTGATAAAAAGTAGAATAAGTTAATAAAAAATGTTTAAAGTGGTGAGGGTGAAGGTGATTTTTAATCACTGTTTCAGTTTAATAGGTGCAATGGGGATTGCAAATCCCCTTTATCTGGCTTCGGAATTGCAAATTCCGAGGAGCGGTGTTGTAGTGCTGTTCGAGATTTGCAATCTAGAACCCAGATCGGGGGATTTATAATCCCTGTTTAAGTTTAATAGGTGCAATGGGGATTACAAATCCCTTTTATCTGGCTTCGGAATTGCAAATTCCGAAGAGCGGTGCTGAAGTGCTGTTCGAAATTTGCAATCTCGAACTCAGATCGGGGGATTTATAATCCCCGTTTCAGTTTAATAGGTGCAATGGGGATTGCAAATCCCTTTTATCTGTCCTCGGAATTGCAAATTCCGAGGAGCGGTGCTGAAGTGCTGTTCGAGATTTGCAATCTCGAACTCAGATCGGGGGATTTATAATCCCCGTTTAAGTTTAATATGTACAATGGGGATTGCAAATCCCTTTTATCTGGCTTCGGAATTGCAAATTCCGAAGAGCGAGGGGCTTAAGAGGTCTTTTGATAATCTTTGGGTAGTTCGCCGAATTGCTTGGCGAAGCACTTACTGAAGTAGGAGGGAGAGTTGAAGCCAACCAGGCTGCATATTTCTGTAATTGTATGGGTGCCTGCCTGAAGCATTTCAGCTGCTTTTTTGAGCCTTACTAATCGTATGTATTCATTTGGGGTCAGCTGGGAAATTCCCTTTATTTTCCTTAATAGGCTTGACTGACTCGTGTTCATGGCCTCAGCTAGTTCATTAACTCCAAAAATCTCATTAGAAAGGTTATCCAAAATGATTTGATTGATTTTAGTTAAAAATTGCTCATCGGCATGGGTATGGGCAATCGTTTCAGCTAATACTAAGGGTGAATTAGCGAAAGACTGCCTAATTTGATCTCGGTAGTGCAGCAGATTCTTAATCTGTAGTGTCAGGTAATCCATTGAAAATGGTTTTTCAATGTAGACGTCCGCACCCATCTCCAAGCCTTCAATTTTAGATTGTAGATTTTGTTTGGCAGTAAGGAGAACTACTGGAATATGGCTGTAATCCACTTGACCTTTTACCGCTTTACATAGGTCAAACCCGTTCATAACTGGCATCATTATGTCACTAATGATCAGGTCTATAGGTTTGCTGTCCAGGAGATTAAGAGCCTCTTGACCGTTCTCAGCTTTAAAAACGACAAATTCCTTTTTAAGGTGGTTGTATAAAAAGTGTTGAAGCTCCTTATTATCTTCTGCAATAAGAATAGCAGGCTTGCTTTGATCGGACTTGCCGGCAGGTTTCACCAGGGATTCCTCCAATATTGGCTCAAGCATCACGTCCAACATTACCTCATCTTCTAAAGCGAGAGAGTTTTTCTGACTGATAGGTAAGGTCAGTACAAAACAATTGGTTTTGTGTTCATGATCAATAATTAGGTCAAGCTTGCCTTCGTGAAGTTCGGCTAAAGACCGGGCCAAAGGTAAACCCAAGCCGGTTCCGTTTACCTTTTTGATGTTTTGGGTATCTGTAATTTGATAGAAGGGTTCAAATATTTTTTCTACCAAATGATCTTCAATAAGTTGGCCATCATTGCTGACTATCACTTCCAATTCATTATCTGTAAATGAAGACAACCTGACCCTTACATTGGTGTCAGCATTTTTTAATGCGTTGGAAATCAAGTTGCTCATGATTTTGGTGAAGGCCTCCTTGTCTACATCGGCATAGAATCTATCATTGTCCAAATCTAAATCAAACTCAATTTTACTTTGTGCGGCTTTGGATTTGAATCTAAAATGTAACTCTTTAAGGAGAGTAGCAATATCCGTTTTAATGAAGTTAAGGCTGAAAACCTTTTGTTCGGTTCTTCTAAAGTCAAGCAATTGGTTACTGAGAGTTATCAGACGGGTGGAATTTCTATCCATAATTAGCAGGTTCTCCTGAATCTCAGGACTGAATTCATCCTTACTTTTAATAATCTCCTCCAGTGGACCTTTTATAAGGGTAAGGGGAGTTCTAATTTCATGCGTGATATTGGTGAAGAACTCTATCTTAGCATGGTAAATTTCTCTTTCCTTTTCGTTTTCAAGTTCTCGGAGGTTTTCCTGATGGTTGATGTGAATCTGCCGCTTATATCGATTAATGAATAGATAAATTAATCCTATTGCAGTAAGGAAATAAAGAAAGTAAGCCCAATGGGTTTTGTAAAAAGGAGGCAAGATTTCAATCAAAAGGTTAGCCTCTGCCGTGGGATTAGCCTCTGTAGCATGACTGGTTTTGACACGGAATCTATATTTTCCTGGAGGTAGGTGGGAATAGCTGATTTCCTGGTTCTGATCTAGGGTTTGCCATTGCTTATCAAATCCTTCAAGCTGATAGGCGTACGTCCAAGAATCCATTGCGGTAAAGCCTAATGCTGCAAAGGAAAAGCTAAGGGAATTTTGCTCGTGATTTAATTTGACAGCCTCAGCTTTTGTAATAGACTTGTGTAGGGGTGAATCCTTCTGATCAATTGGTATATTTTTATTGAATAACTTAAATCCCGTCAATACAACTGGAGGGTTAAATTTCTTTTCAGTGAAATTTTTAGGATCAAAAGCTATAAAGCCGTTCAGGGAGCCAAAATACAAGGTGCCATCACTAGCTTTTAATCCTGATTTGTAATTGAATTGATCGGAAAGGAGACCCGTTTTTTTATAAAAGATTTTAAAGGTTTCTGACTTCGGCTCAAATTGGATTAACCCATTGCTGGTACTAAGCCAAAGTCGGTGTAGGTCATCTTCCAATATCTTATAAACCACATTGCTGGGAAGTTCCCACTCCGGTCCATAGGTCAAAAAATCATCGGATTCCGCTCGATATTTGGCAAACCCACCTCCCTCGGTTCCTAACCATAATTGTCCTAAATGATCTAGGGTTAAACTTATAACCGAATTATGGGGTATAGAGTTGGGATCAGCTTTGTCGTGCCAATAGTTAGTTACTTTGCTCGTTTTTGGATTATACTTTATTAGACCGTGATTGGTGGTTGCCAACCAGAGGTTTCCGACATTGTCTTCCAATATATCCAAAGTAAAATGTATACCGGCTTCCTCGACAAATTCAAAACGCATCGTGGATTCATCAACCTTGTAAATTCCGCTTATGGTTCCAATCCAAATAGCATCCTGGCTGTCTTTGTAAATAGAAAATATATCGCTGTCATATACGGGGTTTTGGAAGTTAGACTGATTGATCTTTTGGACTTTTTGGGTTTTCAGATCTAAAAGATCAATGTTTAAATTCATGCTGTGACTACTGACCCAGAGTTTTTGATTGTGGTTCAACAGCCCATGAATATTGTGGTAACTCAGCTGGTCGTTACGGTTTCCATGGCCAAACTGTGTGAATGTTTTGGTGAGAGGATCAAATTTGTTCAGACCGGCATCTTCTGTTCCAACCCAAATGTTTCCCTCTTCATCCTCTACCATTTCCCTTACCCTTCTTCCGCTGATAGAGTTGCGGTTACTGATGGGATAGTATTTGTCAAATTGCATATTGGCATTTGGCAAATAGTTTATCCCTCCAAAGTAGGTTCCAACCCATATACCCCCTTCTTTATCCTGAAAGATCGAGTAGGTTGCATTATCCGAAAGAGAATAGGAATCATTGGGGTTGTGTTGGATATGCTGGTATTTGGCTTTTAAGGGGTCGTATTTGAATATACCTAATTCGGTACAGATCCATAATTGGTTGCTGTTATCTTGTATGATATCACGAATAAGGAGAGGTTTGTTTTCAGCGTCTCTAACAAGGACGTCTTCGATGTCTTTACTGGTCTTATCCAAACGTTTCAAACCTCCGTTTTTTGTGCCTATCAGCAACTCTTTGCCATGATCATAAAGGTCAAATATCAAATCCTGCTTCAGAACATCATTTAGATCCCAATACTCTTCAAAAGTTTCATTGGCAGCAATATATTTTTGTACCCCACTGCCTAGAATGCCTATCCAAACAGTTCCTTGTTTATCTATAGCCAAGGAAGAAATGGATCCATATGCTAAAGAATTGTCCTTCTCAGGCTGGTGGTGGAAGTATTTTAATTTCTCCGCTGCTGCATTAAACCGAAATAAACCTTGAGTACTAGAAGCCATCCAAATGTTTCCCGCCAGATCTTCTTTGATGGCCAATATGGGTCCATTTACTTTTTCCCCTTCAGGTCCCTTTTCCTCAAAAGCTGTAAATGATTCTTTTTCGGGATTATATATATAAACTCCGTCTTGAGTGCCTACCCATAAATTGTACTGAGAATCTTCAAAGAGGGATAGTACTGTATTGTTGCCAATTGAATTTGGGTCTTTGGGATTGTATTTAAAGATTTTGAACTGGCTTCCGTCAAATCTATTAAGGCCATCTTTGGTACCAAACCACATGAAGCCTTGAGTGTCCTGTAAAATTGAAAAGACAGTCTGGTGGGAAAGTCCTTGCTCAACTCCTAGATTTTTAAAATAAAAAGTATCTGAAGACTTGGCGATTATTGGGCAAGCCAATAAAAAAAGAAGGAAAAGGATACAATAGGTTATGGGCCTCATGGAAATTCGACTTTAGAGGTGATATTTCTCAAATGTCAAAAGAAAATCCTAAGGAATCCACCCCATCCTCATAAAAAAACTGAATTTTCCACCGCAAATTAGTAAAAATGCTTCATTCCTGGCCACTAGAAGGATTTGTTTTAAAGAATGAAGGATTTGTTCTATGCAATCGATTGCAATAAATTCTAGATTACAGCTGCATTAGAAAGCTTTTAAGCTTGGCTAAAATGCTCAATTAACAAAAACCCATAAACTATGAAAACACAAATACTAAAGACAGTAGTCTTAACCTTTCTGTTCAGCTGTAGCATAATGTTACCATCAATAGCTCAGACTGGCCATGTAGTGACAGGAAGGGTGGTAGATCAAACCGATCAGGAACCTATACCAGGGGTGACTATTTTGGAAAAGGGTACCCGCAATGGTGCTGTCACCGATATGGATGGTAATTATTCAATAACGGTATCTTCCGGAGAAGCTGTGCTCGTTTTTAATTTCCTTCAAATGACTACGCAAGAGGTTAGCGTAGGAGGAAGAAATTCAATCAACGTGGAGCTTGAGGAGAATGTCGGGGATTTGGATGAATTTGTTGTAATTGGCTATCAGTCAGTTAGAAAGAGAGATCTTACAGGCGCTACTGCAGTAGTAGGTACAGAGAATACCAGATCTGTGACGGCTAACTCAATAGGTGAGTCCCTTCAAGGGCTCGCTCCAGGTGTAACTGTTAGGAACCCTGGCGGACCAGGTCAAGATGCACAAGTGGAAATCCGTGGTGTGGCTAGTTTTATCAATGCAAGCCCACTTTATGTAATTGATGGGATGATTGCTGATGCCAATGTAACTATCAACCCCAATGATGTGGAGTCCATTCAGATTCTTAAAGATGCCTCTGCTGCTGCAATTTATGGTTCAAGGGCTGCCAATGGGGTAATCATTGTTACCACCAAACAGGGTCAAGAAGGACCTGCTAGAGTGACAGCTTCTGCGAAATTTGGTATCCAGCAACTTCCGAGAGGATATGAAATGATGGACAATATGCAGTTTGCCGAAACACAGCGAAGACAGTTTGAAAACTCTGGGTTGACGCCACCAGCAAGTGTGACGGGAAATTTTGACCCTAATATAAATACTAATTGGTATGATGAAAGTACCAGACTCGGAAATGTCCAAGATTATAACGTCTCCATCTCGGGTGGATCTAGTACTAGCTCATATTTAATATCGGGAAGTTATTTTAAAAATAGAGGTGAGCTTATAGGGAATGACTTTGAGCGTGCGGCACTTAGAATAAACTCAAGAACCACAAAAGGGCGGGTGACATTTGGTGAAAACATTGTGTTGACGAATTCAGTACGTAATGCTCCGGGTATGGGTAATCCATTTTTTGATGCCTATGTTAACCTTCCTATTATACCGGTTCAAAGTGATCGATACATTACAGGTTCTAATCCTGATGGATGGGGAATCGGTACCCCGGATGCGGTTACTTATGCTAATAACCCTATTGCATTAAATGCAATTAATTCCTACAGACAGGAATTTGCCAAAATTGTGGGAAATGCCTTTATAGATGTGGAAATAGCGAATTGGTTGACCTACAGGTTTAATGCCGGTCTTGAAACCAGTTTTGATCACAATCAGAGATTAAGAAGAGCTGGCGAATGGCATTTTAATCAACCAGCTGCACCCACAAATGTAATTGAAGACCGATCTAGGTATTCCAGTGTATTGCTCGAGCATACTTTAAATTTCCAAAAAGAGTTTGGCCGTCATAATTTAAATGGCGTAGTGGGGTACTCGGAGCAACATACCAAAAGAAACGTATTGCTTGGAAGTAGAACTGACTTGCAGTCATTTGGTGGCCGATATATGGAGACTATAGGATCTGCTACAGGTGAACCATTTGCTGATGGATATATTCCTCAGGATTTCTCCATAGTGGGGTATCTAGGTAGGGTCAATTATACTTTTGATGACAGGTATCTGCTTACTTTTACGGGTAGATATGACTCAGACTCCAGGTTTGGGGAGGCTCAAAGGTCAAGATTTTTCCCATCTATAGCTGCTGGCTGGAGAATCAGTGATGAGGCTTTTTTCAACTCAAACTTCATCAGTGATTTAAAATTAAGAGGCTCTTATGGTGAGCTGGGAATTGTAACAGTTGGGTCTTGGGATCATATAGGTTTCCTTAACATGAATCCAAGAGCAATTTTTGGTCCTGATCAAAGTCCTTATGTGGGAGCTACACAAGCCAGATTGGCCAACCCTGATTTAGGTTGGGAAAGAAGAATAAGCCAAAACTATGGTTTTGATGCGACCTTACTGGAAGGAAAAATCTCCATATCTGCGGAATACTATAACTCATTATCTCAAGACGTACTGGTTAATCTACCTGTAGCCTTCTATTTAGGGAACTTAGGAGGGGAACCTGCTGTAAATGCTGCTTCCATCAGAAATAGAGGATTGGAAATAGAAGCTACTTATAGAAAATTAGGAGGAGCGTTCAACTGGGACCTTTCGGCGAATTTGACCACTATCAATAATAGGGTAGAAGATGTAGGTAATCTAGGTGAAGGAATCAATTATATCCAAACAGGTATTACCAGAACTCAAATAGGAAGATCTATAGGAGAATGGTATGTATTAAAGACGGATGGAATCTTCCAAAGTCAGGAAGAGATCAATAATCACCAAGGGCCGGATGGACAGTTGATCCAGCCTCATGCCCAGCCTGGGGATATTAGATATTTGGATGTGAATGGTGATGGGGAGATCAATCAAGAGGATAGAACTTTTGTAGGATCTCCTTGGCCAACTCTTCAGGCAGGTTCTCAGTTTAATGCTTCTTACGGAAGGTTTACATTAAACCTACAATTGATGGGAGTCTTCGGCTATTCAGTGATGAATGGGGTAAGAAGGGAGATCGATAGCTATCAGAACACCAATTTCAGAAGGGATATTAATCCTTGGACTCCCAACAATACCAATACTTCAGATCCAAGACTTGGAGTGTCAGTGGGTGACCCAGGGTTGATAGACAATGCGCGATTGGAAAGTGATCGTTGGCTAGAAGATGCTTCTTATGTCAGGCTGAGAAATGTTGAATTAGGCTATCGATTAGCACCTCAAGTAAGTGAAAGGTGGGGTATTCAAAACGCAAGGGTATTTGTCAGCGGCCAGAACTTACTCACCTTCACCAGCTATAGTGGACCTGATCCAGATGTAGTAGGTAACGGAATTTTGGAAAGGGGCTTTGATATGGGCAACTGGCCAGCTAACAAAATTTTCTCTATAGGTTTTCAGTGTGAATTTTAATTGAGACAAGTCATGAAGAACATTACAAAATATATAGCCATTTCTTTGACAACAGCTTGCGTGCTTAGCTGTAACCCTGATTTGGATAGACCTAATCCAAACCAGCCTACTGTAGAGGTGTTTTGGAATAACGCCACAGATGCGGAACAAGGTGTAAATTCAATCTACAGTACTTTTGCAAGAGGGGGATTTTCCAGATGGATGCCAATGATGTTTGTATTGAGGTCTGATGAGGGTTATAGTGGAAGTCCTTGGTCCGATCTTGCCAATGCTATGGGGGAGTTCATACAACCAGATTATAATTTTGAACCTGTAGTAGATGTATGGAGAGATAATTACATAGGAATTTTTAGGGCCAATCAGGTTCTAGACAATGTTCCAGAAATTGATATGGATGAAGAATTAAAAGCCAGACTATTGGGGGAGGCTCAATTCCTCAGAGGCTATTTCTATTATAACCTTGCGTTGTTATGGGGAAATGTACCCTTGATGTTGGAAACATCTTCACCTACAGATTTGCCACCTACCTCTCAACTGCCTCAGGTGTGGGAGCAAATTGAAACAGACCTTCTGGCAGCAGTTGCAGGTCTCCCTGTACAACATGCCTCTAGCGATGATTTGGGGAGAGCGACGCAAGGAGCGGCCCGTGCATTATTAGCAAAAGCTTATATGCAACAAAGAAAATATGATCAGGCTGAGCCTCATTTGCAGTGGTTGGTGAATGGTGAAGGTGCCGGAGTATATGATCTTACTCCCGGTTACAGAGATAATTTCCTTATCCATACCGAAAACAACATCGAGTCGGTATTTGAATGGCAATTTGCGGTGAATCCAACTGAAGTGACAGATAATGATGTGGATACCCCTAATCATAACTATGGTACTTCCATTTCTCAATTCTTAGCACCTCCGGGTATTGGATGGGCTGACGGAGAGTCCAGAACCTGGCATATTGATGAGTTTTTATCAGAACAAACTGAGGATGGGGAAAGAGATCCTAGACTTGCAGTAAGTTTATTGTATCCATTTACGGATGAGAGGGGACCGGATTTCACCATGATCTATGGACAGACATTCACCCAACGTTATGGAAATTCAAATCAGAATAGGGCTTGGTTTAGGAAGTTTTTGAATGACCACTGGAAAGATGAGGAAGGCTACCGTTCACCCAACAATTACAGGTTTATCCGCTACGCTGATGTATTGTTAATGTATGCGGAAACTTTAAATGAATTGGGCAGAACTGCAGAAGCATATGCACACGTGGACCGGGTAAGGCAGCGTGTAGGTCTAGCGCCATTAAGTGATGTGCGTCCTGGGTTAGGACAGCCACAGTTCTTGGAACAGCTAAAACATGAGCGGTTGGTGGAATTGTTGGGTGAAGGTCACCGATGGGCTGATTTACTTCGTTGGGGAGACCTGAATGACCAGTTGGAAAGTAGAGATCCAGGATTTAGAAACTTTGAAGTGGGTAGACATGAGTTGTTGCCAATACCACAAAGAGATCTGGATATCAATCCCAATTTACAGCAGAATCCTCGCTGGTAACAAGAAAATATTTTTTTAACTGCATAATTAATTTGGGTTTAGGGCAGGGATGGGGACACCCATTCCTGCTTCTTTAAAACACTATTATGAAAATTAGCCAATTAATATATAGCATTGCCTCAATTATAATGTTGTATTCGTGTCAGGAAGATAATCCGGCACAGACACCTCAATCTCCCGATGTTTCTACAAATACCTATTCCAATCCAGTTTTTACTCCTGTGCTAGCTGATCCCACGATTGTTAAGAGTGGGGAACATTTCTATGCTTACGGGACTGAAGACAATTGGGGAAATGAAGGAGGGCATAGACTGGTACCTATCGTTAGGTCTAGTGATCTTGTCAATTGGGAGTTTGTCAATAATGCTTTTCAAGCCAAGCCTAATTGGAAAGAGGATGGAGGTATTTGGGCTCCAGATGTTACCAAGGTGGGGGACAGGTTTCACATGTATTATTCTGTATCCACTTGGGGTGATCCCAATCCCGGAATAGGCTTAGCGATAGCCGACAAAGCAGAAGGTCCATTTACAGATCAAGGGAAAGTGTTCCTTTCACAGGAGATAGGAGTAGAAAATTCCATCGATCCATTTTTCATTCAAGAAGATGGAAAGAACTATCTCTTCTGGGGTAGTTTCCATGGTATTTATGTTGTGGAACTAGCAGAAGATGGGAAAACGGTAATAGGTGAGAAAGTAAGAGTAGGACATACTCACTTAGAAGCACCTTATGTTTACAAAAAGAATGGAGAATATTACTTTTTTGGTTCCGAGGGTTCTTGTTGCGATGGGGCTAATAGCACCTATCAAGTAAGGGTAGGGAAAGCTGAGTCCCTGACAGGGCCATTTTTGGACAAGCAGGGCAATGATTTAGCCACAGGTAACCATGGGGAAATTATCCTTAGAACCAATGCTGTCGCCTATGGCTTTGCAGGTCCCGGTCACAATGCCGACATCGTATTGGATGATGAGGGAACGGAGTGGTTTCTTTACCACGCTATCCCTAAAAACAATCCCCGCTTGGACAACGGGACCAATCGTAGGCCATTGATGCTCGATAGGTTAATATGGGAAGATGGCTGGCCTACGATCCAAAACCAGGAGCCTAGTGTATCTTCACAACCAGCTCCTGTTTTCAACCCTTAATGAATTGAACATGAAAAGTATACTTTTAACTTTAGTGATGGCTTTCTTAGCTTCTGTTTCTTTAGCCCAAGAACTTGAGAAACTTGTTAAAGAAAATCAATCGTTTACACTTTATCTCAAGCAACCAGGGAATCCGGCAACTGCCCATCAAATACAATTCGATAATGATGGTGCCACATTTCAATCAGATGAAAATTTACCATTAAATATATTCATGGAACTTGCTGGGGATGGAGAGGATATGGAGATTCATTTCAACTTAAAGGCTCAAGAGGATGTTTATTTTTCCTTGCAGGGTCAATTGGAATTAAATGACTTGAAATTCGAATCAGCCCAAATGTTGTTGCCTGGATTTTGGTACCGTAAAAACCAGCGCTCACCCGAAAAAGCACCATCAGTAAAAACCAGTAATAACTGGCTTGTCCGAGAAGATAGGATGAGTACGCCGATGACTGCGTTATATGATTCAACGGCCAAAAAAGGATACTCCCTTATCCGAATGGATGTAGCAACGGATATAGCTTTGACTACTCATCAGTCGGGAGAAGTGGTGCTGGGAGGTCCTACCAATATGGGGTCCTTAGGCTTTGGTGAAAACTCTGATATACCCTATCTCTCCTTCGCATTCCCATATGCGGAAGCACCCCACAGTTACTACAGAAAGCTTACACTTGGGGATCCTGTTCAGAGTTTTCTGCATTTAGAAAAGGGTGATGATCTATCCTTTAGTTATCTCCTTTCCAAAACTGAACAAGAGAACTTTTCAGATTTTGTGGCTCACCAATGGTCCTACTCTTATGATAAAATGAGCCCTGAACCTTTAAAAGAACAATTATTTACCGACCATGAAATCAAATCTACATTAACGGAATTTTTCAAATCTTCCTATATGGAAACCCAAGGGTTAAAGGGTTTTTCCGGTGTACACTTAGAAACCGCTACCTGTGAGGTGGTTGAGATTTACGAAGTGGGATTTATCGGTAGAATTCTTCTCAATGCCTTCAATGCTTTGGAGTTTGGAGAGGCAAACAATGATGATGATTTGGTTCGAATGGCCAGAAACATCATGGATAGCTATGCTGAATACGGCTTTACTGACAATGGACTGATTCGCGAAATGGTGGATTTTAGAGGGGAAGGAAATGAACCTTCTATTTACTCTATAAGAAGGCAATCGGAAGGCATATATGCCTTGCTGCTCTATTTCAACTATGAAAAAGCAAGGGGAAGAAACCACCCAGACTTCGAAAATAAGATACAAAACCTATTGACCACCATCCTCTCAGTGCAACAAGTCGATGGTAGCTTCCCTCGTAAATTTGATCGTGAACTTCAGATCATCGATGAAACAGGAGGAAGTTCACCTTCAGCTGTTGCACCTTTGGTAATGGCCTATCACTATTTTGGCGATAGAAAGTACTTGGATGCCGCCAAAAAAGTGGGAGTATACCAAGAAAAGGAAATCATATCCAAGGCAGATTATTTTTCCTCCACCCTTGATGCGGTCTGTGAGGACAAGGAAGCAGCACTCTATGCTTCCACTGCAATGTATTACCTCGCCCTAGTTTCTAAAGGAAAGGAAAGGCAACATTACGTAGATTTAGCTAAGAAAGCCGCCTATTTCACCCTATCCTGGTACTATACGTGGGATGTGCCTTTTGCCCAAGGTCAAATGTTGGGTGACATAGGCCTAAAAAGCCGAGGTTGGGGGAATGTATCCGTGGAGAATAATCACATTGACGTTTTCATCTTTGAGTTTGCGGAAATCCTTAGATGGTTGGCTCAAGAAACAGGGGAGGAAAGGTTTAGAGCTTTTGGGGAAGTAATCCGCTCTTCTATGCGCGAGCAATTGTTGCCCAGGCCGGGTAATCTAATGGGGATAGCGAAGGTAGGGTACTACCCTGAAGTGGTACAGCATACAGCTTGGGATTATGGGAAAAATGGAAAAGGTTACTACAACGATATTTTTGCCCCAGGTTGGACGGTAGCCTCATTGTGGGAATTGTTAAGTGATGACAGAACAGCAAAGTTTTTCCAAACGAATTAGGATTTTGAATATTTGAATAATAAAAACAATTAATAAATGAGAAGTAAAATTACAATTCTGGTATTAGGTTTTTTATGTCTTCACTTTGTAGGGAATGCTCAAGAAAAATTCAATGCATTGGAAGTAAATATGGGAAACCTCTATAGGTTGTCCAATGCCAAAACTCGATCCATCAGTCCTGAAAACCCTACTGGAGAACCGGGTAAAGGGGGGATGGCGACTTTAGAAGAAGGTGTTCACGGCCACCAAGCCCGGGAATTGGGTGTGGGATGGAAAGTAAACCCATTTGCATGGATAGAAGCAGGGGAAACCCATACTTTAGCCGAAATTGAAGGATCTGGAGCTATTCAGCACATCTGGATGACACCTACTGGTGATTGGAGATTTACAATTCTTAGAATATATTATGATGATGAAAAAGAGCCGTCAGTAGAAGTGCCAGTTGGGGATTTCTTCGGTATGGGTTGGGGGGAGTATGCCCATTTAAACTCCTTACCGATACAAGTTAATCCCGGCAGTTCATTCAATTCGTTCTGGGTAATGCCTTTTAGAAGGAAGTGTAAAATCACCATGGAAAATATGGGGGCTGAACGCATGAATGTTTTTTACCAGATTACTTATACAGAAACGGAGGTTCCAGAGGAGGCAGCTTATTTCCATGCCCAGTTTCGCAGGAGCAATCCTACTGATGGATCCTTACACACTCTGGTAGATGGGATAAAAGGTAAAGGCCACTTTGTCGGTACCTATATGGCTTGGCAGGTTAACAATAAAGGTTGGTGGGGAGAAGGAGAAGTGAAGTTTTATATGGATGGAGATAAAGAATTTCCGACCATAGCTGGAACAGGAACGGAAGATTATTTTCTCGGCTCATACAATTTTGAAAATAAAAAAACCAAGCAATACGAGGAGTATTCTACTGCATATGCTGGTATGCACCAAGTGATTAGGCCTGATGGAGTTTACGATTCTCAGCAAAGGTTTGGAATGTACAGATGGCATATACAAGATCCGATTCGCTTTGAAGAGGATTTAAAGGTGACCGTACAGGATTTGGGCTGGAGAAGCGATCACCGCTATTTGCCACAAAAGTCCGACATCAGCTCGGTAGTGTACTGGTATCAAACTGAACCACATGCCCCTTTTCCAAAGCTGCCTTCCAAGAATGATTTGGAAGTGAATTAAAAGTAATTTACAATTAACCCTAATAGCATGAAAACATTCATTTTGTCATCAGCTTTTGTATTGGGCTGCTTTAACCTTTTTGCGCAAAGCAATGCCGAACCAGAGATAAGGTCCATGGATACTCCTTGGACCACCCAAGTAGGAGATCAACCTCATCAAGAATATCCTCGGCCCCAAATGACTCGCGAAAATTGGATCAATCTAAATGGTCATTGGGACTATACTATAAAGGAGAAGGGAGCTGGGCTTCCAAGGGTTTTCGACGGAAAAATATTGGTTCCTTTTGCGGTTGAATCTAAGCTTTCGGGAGTAGGCAAGCAGGTCGGAAAGGACAATGAACTCTGGTATAAAAGGGAATTTGAAGTAAGCCCCGGTCAGCGGGAAGAAAGGTTGTTGATGCATTTTGGTGCCGTAGATTGGGAAGCCGAAGTTTTTATAAATGGGCAGTCCGCAGGTGTTCACCGCGGTGGGTACGACCCTTTTTATTTTGACATCACCGAATTTATCTCTGAAGGGTCTAGACAGGAGGTTGTTGTAAGGGTTTGGGATCCTACGGATGAAGGGCCACAGCCGAGAGGTAAGCAAGTGGAAAAACCACGCAGCATCTGGTATACTCCTGTGACGGGTATTTGGCAAACGGTTTGGTTGGAACCGGTACCGAGCAACTACATTACCCAAACTAAGAATACGCCCAACTTTGATAATAGCAGCATAAGGGTGGCTGCTCTATTGGAAGGTGCATCAGATGGTTTGGAGGTAGCAGTTAAACTACTGGCTGAAGGAAAGGAAATAGCTTCCCAAGCAGTATCAGGTACAGATGGTGAAGTTGACCTTCAAATTGCTGATCCAATTCATTGGTCTCCCGAAAATCCGTTTTTGTATGATATTGAGGTTTCCTTAATGGATGGGAATAAAGTAGTGGACAGAGTTCATACATATTCGGCTTTGAGAAAGATCAGTATGGCTGAGGATACGGATGGTATTCAAAGAATGATGTTGAATGATGAGTTTGTGTTCCAATATGGGCCTTTAGACCAAGGCTGGTGGCCTGATGGACTCTATACCGCTCCAAATGAAGAGGCCATGGTATACGATATTGAAAAGACCCAAGAAATGGGCTTCAATATGATCCGTAAACATGTGAAAGTGGAACCAGCCAGGTGGTATTATCACTGCGATAAAATGGGGATGCTGGTTTGGCAGGACATGCCAAATGGGGACCATGGCAATCGCTGGGAATCACGTCCGGGAATCGCAGGAATCGGTACCGAAAAAGATAGGACCCCTGAATCTGAAGAGATCTTCCGAACGGAATGGAAAGCTATTATGGATGCTAACTATAATTTCCCTTCCATAGTGGTTTGGGTTCCATTTAACGAAGCCTGGGGTCAGTTTAAAACTGCAGAAATAACGGAATGGACCCGAAACCATGATCCTACAAGGTTAGTGAACAGTGCAAGTGGGGGGAATTTCATGATGGAAGGAAGCAAGATCACAGGTGATATTATGGATTTGCATAACTATCCCGATGCGGCCATGCCTGATCCCTCTATTTATGGCAAAGACCAAATACTTGTTTTAGGAGAGTTTGGAGGCCTGGGACTTCCTGTTGAGGGGCACACCTGGCAGGAAAAGGATAATTGGGGGTATCAAAGTTTTGAGAACAAGGACGAGTTAATGGAACGGTATAGCAAGCTGATTGATGCTTTGGAACCATTAATCAAAAAAGGTTTATCTGCAGCTGTCTATACCCAAACTACAGATGTGGAAATCGAGGTGAATGGTTTAATGACTTATGACAGAGAGGTTGTAAAGTTTGATGAAAAAGCACTCAATATTCTTCATCAAAAACTATATGATATAACGATATACCGATGATAAAAAGAAGCAAAATATTCCCTTGGATTGTACTAAGCTGCTCAGTAATCATATCCGCATCCTGCACAGCTTTAAATCAACAGAATGAAGAGGCATTCACCACAGAAATAGACGGAAAAGAAGTGAATTTATATCATTTGAGGAATAGCAAAGGAATGGAGATGACCGTGACCAATTATGGGGGGCGGGTAGTCCAGCTTTTGGTGCCCGATAGAAATGGAGAGGTTGAAGATATTGTCTTAGGTTTTGATTCTGTTCAGGACTATCAAGAAAGTTCAGAGGCTTACTTTGGAGCTGCAATAGGAAGATATGGCAATCGGATAGCCGAGGGACGATTTACCTTGGATGGTGAAACATATGAATTGGCTAAGAATAATGGGCCGAATGCATTGCACGGTGGCCCCGGTGGCTTTCACAATGTGGTGTGGGAAGTATTGGAGGCCAATGAAAGCAGGCTGGTTTTGCACTACGTTTCTCCCGACGGGGAAGAAGGCTATCCGGGCAAACTGGATGTGAAAATGACCTATGCCCTTACAGAGGATAATGAGTTTAAGATTGATTATGAAGCTACGACAGACAAAAAAACGGTTGTCAACCTTACCCACCATTCCTTTTTCAACTTGAACGGTGCTGGAAAGGCAGACGTGATGGATCATGTGCTACAGCTAAACGCCAGCAATTATACGCCAGTGGATAGCGTATTGATTCCATTGGGTGAAATCCGATCTGTATCAGGTAGCCCCTTTGACTTTACCCAACCCGTCACTATGGGGGAGCGGATTGATCAGGACTACGAGCAGCTCCAACATGGTGGTGGGTACGATCACAACTGGGTTTTGGACAAGCCTGAGAAAGGAACTTTAACATTGGCCGCAACAGTCGTTGCACCGCAGAATGGAAGGAAGATGGAGGTTTACACCACTGAGCCGGGAATACAGTTTTACAGTGGCAACTTCTTAGATGGAAGTGTAGATGGAAAAAATGGTTTGACGTATAACTATCGTTCTGCATTCTGTCTAGAGACTCAGCATTTCCCGGATTCTCCCAATCAGCCAAACTTTCCCAGTACGGAATTGGAACCAGATGAAACTTATTCTCAAACCTGTATATATAAATTTTCAATCGAAGAATGACGGGACAAACTTGCATTTTAATAACCGGTGGAGCTGGATATATTGGGTCTCACACCTGCCGATTATTGTTAAAAAAAGGGTTTAAGCTGGTTGTAATAGATACCCTTGAGTATGGACATCAAGATGCCTTGGAGGATAGTGAAAACCTTCAATTCTATCTGGGTAGCATTGGAAACGAAAGATTGCTGAAACGGATCTTTATTAAACATAAAATTGATGCGGTGGTACATTTTGCTGCTTATACCTATGTAGGTGAATCGGTGTCCGAACCTGAAAAATATTATGAAAACAATGTTTTGCAACCCATGACTCTATTGAGAGTTATGAAGGCTTTCGGTTGCCTAAACTTCATTTTTTCAAGTACCTGTGCCACTTACGGAAATCCTGATTATTTACCGTTGGATGAAAAACATCCTCAGCAACCATTGAGTCCCTATGGTAAGAGTAAGTATTTTCTTGAACAAATCCTTGAGGACTATGGTCGAGCATACAAATTTCAGTATGTTTTCTTGAGGTATTTTAATGCTTCGGGTTCAGCCCTGGACGGAAGTATTGGTGAGGATCACGAGCCAGAAACCCATTTGATCCCCCTGTTGCTCAAAACCGCTAAAGGCGCAATGGGTCCCATAAAAGTGTTTGGCGATGATTATGAGACTCCTGATGGCACATGTCTGCGGGATTATATTCATGTTGAGGATTTGGCCGAAGCACATTATTTGGCTCTCCAATACATTGAACAAGGGAAGTCTTCCGATGTCTTTAATCTAGGGACAGGAAAAGGATATTCGGTGATGGAAGTATTGCGGGCTGTCGAAAAAGTAACTGGCTGCAATGTTCCTTTTGAACTGGCCCCAAGGAGGGAAGGAGATGCCACATCCTTGGTTGCTGACCCAAGTCTCGCTAAGTCCCAATTGGGTTGGGAGGCAAAAATAACAGATATAAATAAAGTAGTAGAAAGTGCGTGGAAGTGGGAAAGTGGTCCGACAGACGGGAAATTTAAGAATTAATAAATGATAATATAATGGCTAAATCCGGTGATGCAGTGACTTCTTTAGAATCCGAAAGACATGATAATCGATCTGTTCTACAAACCTATTCAAACCTATATAGTAGCGATCCTATTCGGGTGAAGGCCCCGGGTAGGATTAACTTGATCGGTGATCATACGGATTACAATGAAGGATTTGTATTGCCGGCGGCCATTGATATGGAAATTGAACTGGCATTAGGCAAAAATTCAGGAAGGACCTGTCGAATATTTTCAATTGACTATAAGGAAGAGTTTATTTTTGATTTGGAGGACTTTAGTCCATTGCCATCTGGCTGGGCCAATTACATTATGGGTGTTGTGGCCCAATTTCAGGAAAAAGGATTTCTGATTACTGGGTTTGATTGTGTTTTTGGAGGGGATATCCCTATTGGTGCTGGCCTGTCATCATCTGCAGCTTTGGAATGTGGTGTTGCGGTTGGTTTAAATAGACTCTTTGGGTATGATATAAAAAAAATAGACCTGATCAAAATGGCCCAAAAGGCCGAGCATACCTTTGCTGGTGTCCAATGTGGTATCATGGATCAATTTGCATCCATTATGGGAAAAATAGATCATGTGATCCAATTGGACTGTAGGAGTCTTGATTATCGCCATTTTAAACTTGACCTCCAAGATTATGAAATTCTACTCTGTGATACCCAAGTGAAGCATTCGCTGGCTGATTCTGCCTATAACACCCGAAGAGAAGAATGTGATAAAGGTGTTGCCATATTGTCTAAGAATCATGAAAATGTAGCTTCACTGCGGGATGTCACTTTATCCATGCTTGAAGAGCAGAAGTCTCTTTTGGATCCGGTGATTTATCAGCGGTGTAAGTTTGTGGTTGAGGAAAACCAGAGGGTGTTAGATGCTTGTAAAGCGTTGGATAAAGGAGATATGGTAGGCTTTGGCACAAAAATGTATCAATCGCATGATGGTTTATCCAATTTATATGAAGTGAGTTGTGCGGAGCTTGATCTTTTAGTAGAGGCCGCCAAAAGCATGAATTCGGTAAAGGGAAGCAGAATGATGGGTGGAGGTTTTGGGGGTTGCACGATTAATTTGGTCAAAAAAAATGAAGCTCAAGCTTTTGAAAACGAAATGAAACAAGTATTCCAAAAGGCCTTTAATCAGGAGCTAGTAATTTATAGGGTTAATATTCAGGATGGAGTACGTGAAATAATGGAATAGAAATGGAGAAATTTGACTTTGAAGAACATAGCCATAGGAGGTACAACCCATTCACGGGGGAGTATGTACAAGTATCCCCTCATCGAGGAAAAAGACCTTGGCAAGGCCAACAGGAGAAGCCGGTGATTGCTGAGGGCTTGACTCATGATCCAAGTTGTTATCTCTGTCCCGGAAACGAACGGGTGGGGGGAGATCAAAATCCTAGATACGAAGAGACGTTTGTGTTTACAAATGATTTTGGAGCAATCACAGAAAATGTACCTGAAGGTAGTTTTGAGGAAGGGGATTTTTTCAAAGCAAAAAGTGAAAGAGGCATTTGCAAAGTTGTATGTTTTTCACCTCGCCATGACCTCACAGTTCCTGAGCTTTCAGTTGTAGAGGTTGAAAAAGTCTTGAAACTGTGGCAGCGTGAATTTACTGAGCTTGGGTCTCTTCCCTACATTAATTATGTGCAAATATTTGAAAATAAGGGACAAATAATGGGTTGTTCCAATCCCCACCCTCATGGCCAGATTTGGGCCCAACAAAGTATACCATCCGAACAGGAGAAGAAATCCAACAAGTTTGAAGAATATTACCGCCGAAAAGGGAGTAGCATGGTGGTAGATTATGCGCAGGAAGAGTTAGTAAAAAAAGAGAGGGTGTTGTTTGAAAATGACACTTTTGTGGGGCTGGTACCATTTTGGGCAGTATGGCCATTTGAAGCCATGATTGCTCCAAAAATGCATTTATCTTCTTTGAAGGATGTGACAGCTTCCCAACTGAAAGACTTAGCAGACGCCTATAGAAGATTGACTATAATGTATGATAACCTTTTTAAAGTGTCATTTCCATATTCTGGTGGTATCCATCAGGCTCCTACGGATGGAAAAGATCACCCAGAGTGGGATTTGCATATGGTTTTTTACCCGCCATTGCTTAGATCCGCTACAGTTAAAAAGTTTATGGTAGGTTACGAAATGCTGGCAAATCCACAACGTGATTTAACCCCTGAAAAGGCGGCGGGTATATTGAAAAGTCTTCCATCTGAACATTATAAAAGTAAAATGATATTGACATGAAAAAACCGATTTATAATTTTTACTTGCTCCTTTTAGGCTCCTTTTTTGCAGTTTTCCATTCATGCCAGCAGAAGTCAACTCAAGAAAATGGACACATTGTTATCGAAAATCCATTGGATGTAAAATTTGGCGATCCATTTATTTTGGATGATGAAAACGGAATGTATTATATGTACGGTACCGGGGGAGGAGCCAAAGATGGGTTTGCGGTATATGCTTCGGAAGACCTCAACAATTGGGAAAACAAGGGGCAGGTATTCTATGGCAATACGGATGATTCTTGGAGTGTAGCTAATTTTTGGGCTCCTGAGGTTTATAAGTTTGATGATCAATATTACATGTTTTACAGCGCTGATTGGAGGGAGAATCCAACCAACGAAGAGGAGAATTTTAGAATTGGTGTAGCAGTGGCCGATGTTCCAACAGGTCCGTTTACAGATATTCAAAATCGACCCATTTTTGATCCAGGTTACCCAATTATTGATGCTAATGTGTATAAGGAGGATGACAGATATTACCTATACTATTCCCGAGCTTGCTATAAGCACCCGGTAGAGTCTGAAATAGCTGATTGGGCTAGAGAGAAAGGACTGTTTGATGAAATTGAGGAGAGCTGGATCTATGGAGTGGAGCTTAAACCGGATTTCTCAGGTGTGATTGGGGAGCCTGTGATGTTGTTGAGACCACCTTTAACCATGGATGATGAGCAAGCCGAATGGGAAAGCCGGTCTGTTACCTCCAAAGAAGTTAACAGAAGGTGGACGGAAGGCTCCTTTACGTTCAAGCAAGGAGAAAAGTATTATATCATGTATTCTGCAAATCATTTTGGCGGTGAGCATTATGCTGTAGGATACGCTACTGGAGACTCAGCGTTAGGTCCTTTTAAAAAAGCCAGCAACAATCCTGTTATTGAAAAAAATACGGCTTCAGGAGGAGAGGTGACAGGTACAGGGCATAATAGTGTGTTGTTTACGCCTAACAATAGCCACATGTATGCTGTCTATCATGGCAGAACAAAGGCTACTGGCGATGATCGTGTGGTTTTTATCAATCCTATGACAATAGACGAAAATGGCAATTTGGAGGTCCAAGGTCCTTCCTAACACCAACTAATACCCATATCACCTAGCTGGAGGCTGTTCGAGATTTGCAATCTCGAACCCAGATCGGGGGATTTGTAATCCTTGTTTCAGTTTAATACGTGCAATGGGGATTGCAAATCCCCTTTATCTGTCCTCGGAATTGCAAATTCCGAAGAGCTTCAAAATTCCGAAGAGTCCAATGGAGCGGTCGTGTAAATTTTCTAATACTGTTTAATTTTATCCTTTACACAACGGAAACCGAGGTTGGAGGTGCTTGAATAGATATCATGGCCCCTTCTAGCACTGGGGCGGTAATTGATGCAATAATTGTCAGCACACAGGAAGGATCCTCCTTTAATAACTTTTTCCTTTGCATAGGGGTTTTCGGGATTATAGCACTTGGAAATAAGGGTGTCGAGTGGTGGGGAAAGGTTTTGGATACGCCTATAGGTCATTTCGTCATACCAGTCGCTGGTCTTGCTGCGGCCTAGCCTATTTTTTAAAATTGGATTAAAACAACCTTACCTAAAATCAAGGAAAATCATTAAATTCACAGAGTATTTTTAACAGGTAATCAGATAATTATGGATGATTTTATTGCGGCAAGATCTCAAATGGCTCTATCCCTTGGCTTCCATATTATATTTGCTTGCATTGGTATGATCATGCCTTTCTTTATGGCCATTTCACACTATTTATATCTCAAAAAAAGAAATGACCACTATCGAAAGTTGACTGTTGCATGGAGCAAAGGGGTGGCGATATTTTTTGTTACAGGGGCCGTTTCCGGGACTATGCTTTCCTTTGAACTGGGGTTACTATGGCCAGAATTTATGCTTCATGCCGGACCAATTTTTGGAATGCCGTTTTCACTTGAGGGCACGGCTTTTTTTCTGGAAGCCATTGCAATTGGGTTTTTCCTGTATGGTTGGGGTAAATTCCACCCCTGGTTTCATTGGTATACCGGTGTGATGGTAGGTGTTACCGGGCTTGCCTCGGGTATTTTGGTAGTTGCCGCCAATGGCTGGATGAATGCCCCTACAGGGTTTGATTATGTGGATGGGGAGTTTTTGAATATCGATCCAATGGCGGCAATGTTTAATGATGCCTGGTTCACCCAAGCACTGCATATGACTTTGGCAGCCTTTGTGGCTACTGGATTTGCTGTTGCCGGTATTCATGCATTCCTTTTGATGCGAGGTAAAAACAAACCGCTACATCGAAGTGCACTTAAAATAGCGCTGAGCCTTGGAGCTGTTGCTGCCATACTGCAGCCGATCAGTGGTGATATTTCAGCTAAGGATGTAGCGCAAAGGCAACCTGCAAAACTCGCGGCCATGGAAGCTCATTATCATACCGAAAGCAATGCCCCGTTGATTATCGGTGGGATTCCGGATGAAAAAAACAAAATTGTGAACTATGCGATAAAAATTCCCGGGGGCCTAAGCTTTTTGGCTCATGGAGATTTCAATGCCGAAGTGATCGGGTTAGACCAATTTCCAGAAGATGAACAGCCTCCCGTTTTGATTACCCACCTGGCTTTTCAGATTATGGTTGGCTGTGGCATGATCCTGATGTTGACGGGAATCCTCTGGCTTTTTGGGCAATGGCGCAAAAAGCCTTTTGTGGAAGCTAAATGGTTTTTGACCTTATTGGCTTTTCTTACACCCCTCGGGTTTATTGCAGTGGAAGCAGGCTGGGTAGTGACAGAGGTAGGCCGACAACCCTGGATTATTTATGGCATTATGAAAACTCGGGAAGGCTTGACTCCAATGCCTGGCATTGTCTATTCTTTTTGGCTATACACTTTCATTTACTTATCCCTTTGCGGGATTGTTAGCCTGTTATTGATTCGTCAGATTCAAGATTTGGACAAGAAAGAGACTCCTTTACCAACATATCCAAGATAGTTGCTTATGTTATATGTAGTTATTGCTTTTCTATACATTGCCTTACTTTTCTATCTGCTTTTTGGAGGAGCGGATTTTGGAGCTGGAATTATTGAACTGTTTACAAGTGATGCTAAAAAGGAAAAGAGCCGGTTGCTTACTTATCGGGCAATAGGTCCCATTTGGGAGGCCAATCACATGTGGCTTATCATTAGCATTGTTATCCTCTTTGTTGGATTTCCGGCTATCTATTCCTCTCTTTCAATTTATCTTCATATTCCTTTGTCCCTAATGCTTTTAGGTATCATAGCCCGTGGAACAGCTTTTATTTTCCGACATTACGATCCTGTAAAAGGAAAACTTCAAAAGGTCTACAACCTGATTTATGTTTATTCTTCTTTTGTCACGCCGTTCTTTTTGGGAAATATTGCGGGAACGGTTATCTCCGGCAGAATTAATCCAGCTGCCAAAAGTTTTCCTGAGGCATATCTGTTTCCCTGGCTTGGGTATTTTCCGATCGCCGTAGGTTTATTTACCATTTGCATTTGCGGGTTTCTGGCAGCGGTGTATTTGATAGGGGAAGCAGATGACTATGTGGACAGAATTCTTTTTCGCAATAAAGCTATATGGTTGAATATCTTGACGGTACTGACAGGGGGACTGATATTCCTATCAGCTTATGTTGAAGAAATGGAGTTACTGAATGAATTGCTCTCCAATAATGTAAGTTTGACTGCATTAGTTTTGGCCAGTATCTCTTTACCGATTCTTTGGTATGCCATCAGAAACTTTCACTATAAAATGGCTAGGGTACTGGCAGGTTTTCAGGTAAGTATGATCCTGTTTGCACTTTTTTATAGGTTGTTTCCAGCTTTCGTAATTATGAATGGTGCTGTGCTGACACTGGAAGAAACTGCGGCACCGCTTTCTACATTAAATGCCCTTGGGATAGCCTTGCTTGCCGGAAGTATTTTCATCTTGCCAGCCCTATATTATCTAATTTACAGTTTCCAAAAAAAGCGTTTTGATCAGGACACGGATATTGTCAACATGGTAGGAGGGGAGGAAAGAAGAAAGTAAATGAGTCAAACCTCACCACGTAGCCATTATGAAGTTACAGTCTTCATACTTCGGTTTGCGGTTTCCTCCCTCATGTCCGGCACCGTTATAAATATTTCCTTCGTATTACCCCAGTTTTAATTTATAATCACCAATGATAAATGGTGTGGCGTATTCAAATGGATTGTACCAAATTGTGGGCAGTAATTCATTTTAATCTGTCATTATGTTTAATCGAAGAAGTTTTCTCAAAACCCTTGGTCTCTCCGGGGTAGGCATTTCGGGTCTTGGATGGGGTACGGTAAATGGTGCAGTTGCTCCTTATTCCGCTCTGGACTTCAAGGCCATAAGAATAAGAGGTAAAGTGTCCTCTCAAGGTACTGGTTTGGCAAATGTGGTGGTTTCAGATGGCAAAAATGTCGTTGCCACTAAAAAGGATGGCACCTATGAGCTGATTTCCTCCAATGACCGGGAATTTGTTTTTGCCAGCTTGCCTGCCGGGTATCAGATCCCGAAACTACAGAACGGCTCCGCTAATTATTTCCATAGGCTTGATAAGGCAAAAGACGAACAAGAGTTTCACTTCAAGCTCGAACCTACGGTACAATCTGATGAAAACCATCATTTTATGCTTTTGGCCGATACCCAAATCCAGACTGACTATGAAGCCGAACAATTATTGACTGTTGCAGCAGTTGATGTAAGGCATACGGTGGACAGGGTCGGAGATCCGAACATGTTTGGTATAGGTTGCGGGGATCTAGTTTTTGACAAATTCGAACTCTTTAAAGATTACAATCAGTCCGTTCAGGCTATGGGGGTACCTTTCTTTCAGGTGATTGGCAATCATGATATGGACCTCAATGTGCGAACGGATAAGTATAGTGGACAAACTTTTAAAAGTCTTTTCGGACCTACCTATTATTCTTTCAACCGGGGTGAAATTCACTACGTGGTTTTAGATGATGTGTTTTACCTAGGGTCTGACAAAAATTACATAGGATATATAGATGAGGATCAGCTTTCCTGGCTGGAAAAAGACCTTGCTTTTGTAGAAAAGGGGAAAACAGTAGTTGTCTCCCTGCACATTCCAACTTATACCGGAGCGGTGACCCGATATCCCGACAGGAATACCTTGGGCGGTACGGTAAGCAATAGGCAGCACCTTTATAGATTATTGGAAGGATATGAGGCTCATATCATGTCGGGACATACCCATTTTAATGATAACATGGTGATGAATGACAAGCTTTTTGAACATTGTCATGGCACCGTATGCGGGGCTTGGTGGTCAGGTCCAATATGCTATGATGGCACTCCGAATGGATATGGTCTTTACAAGGCTGAAGGTTCCAGGTTGAGCTGGAAGTATAAATCCACAGGAAAAGATCTCGATCACCAGATGCGCATAAGCCGCAATCATCCGGACTTTAAAGAAGAGATCAGTGTAAATTGTTGGAACTGGGACCCTTCATGGAAAGTGGCATGGACTGAAGATGGTATACAGAAAGGTTTGCTTGATCGCAGGGTAGCTGTGGATCCATTGAGTGTAGAGCTTCACAAAGGTCCTGAACTACCAGCAAGAAGAAAGTGGGTGGAGCCCCAGTTGAGTGACCACATGTTCTTCTTTACGCCACAAAACTCCAATGCCAATATAGAGGTAGTGGCAGAGGATAGGTTTGGCAATGTGTTTAGAGAAAAATTGGTTTAATCTGTAAAATAGCTTCTGCCTTCTGGGCAGGAGCATTTTCCTTTCTATGGTATATTACAACCTTTAAATTAATACTTATGGCTATTCCAGACAGCCGAAGACAGTTTAACCTTCTTTTTGAAGAACATTGGGAAATGCTTTACAAAGCAGCCTATAGCCGAATACCTGACCAAGTAGTAGTAGAGGATCTGGTGCAGGAAATATTCATTGATATTTGGCATAGGAGAAACGAAATTCATATTAAATCTACCTTAAAAGCCTATTTGCTTACTGCAGTCAAATACAGGGTTTTCAAATATCTAGATCAAAATAAAAAAATGTTTTTTGAGGATGTATATGAGATGGAACTGGAAGGCCACCGGGAAGGGGCTTTGTTTTCCCTGGAAGAGCTGTATGATCAACTTGAGGTTGCCTTGGAAAAGTTGCCAGAAAAGAGTAGGCTGATATTTAAATTAAACAAGCTTGAGGGTTATAGTACCTCGGAAATTGCTGATAAGCTTGATTTGGCTCCCCAAACGGTACAGAATCAGCTGAGTAAGTCGCTAAAGTTGGTAAGGGGAGAATTAAGCCATCTGGCTCCTGTCGTTGTTTTTATTTTATTCCAAGGGTGACCATTGTCAACTTTTTTTATTATCACCACTTATTTTTTTGATAACATATTCTTAATCGGATTTCATGGTAATTACTGCCTCTAACCGGAACTCTATAAGTAGAAACCCGAATCATGAAATACGATCCAAACATACAAAAATTAATCACCGCAGCTCTTCGTAATAAATTGTCCAAGAAAGATTGGGAAACACTCAATTCTTGGTACGACCGTCAGGAGTCTGAATCTACTTTTATTGAGGACCACCTGCGTAGAACTTCTCCACAAGTGAAAAAAAAGCTTTGGGCGGGAATAGAGGGTCAATTGGATAGGGAAAGGAAAAGGAGGATTTGGGTTTATACCGGTATTGCTGCTTCCTTGCTTATGGTGATCAGCTGTACAATGGCTTTTCATTTTTCCTCTATTAAGAAAAACACACCGATAGAAAATACTTATTCAGTGGAGAATGGTGTCGGTATGAAAAAGAAAATCCGCCTCCCAGATGGCTCAAGGGTTACCTTGTTCCATAATTCATCCATCAGTTATGGGGAAAGGTTTGGCGAAAACAGAAATGTCAAATTAAAAGGAAAGGCGTTTTTTGAAGTGGTAGCCGATTCTATTCATCCTTTTCAAGTCATATCTGATGGCTTAACAACCCGTGTCTTAGGTACTTCATTTCAGGTGGAAAGCCACCAGAAAACTGTTGCGGTTAGAAGCGGTAAAGTGCAGGTAAGGTTTGAGGCGGAAGAATCTTCGGAAGCTTATGAGATTTCCGCTAACCAGTTTTTTAAAAATCAGAAGGGTAAGGCCAGTATTAATACCATAGAAAACCCTTCCAGATATTTCGGGTGGTTGGAAGGTGAATTATATTTTGAAAACACTTCCATGTTAGACTTGGAGCAAACCCTGAATGATTGGTATGGTGTAAAAATCAGTTCCAATGCCGCTGATATGTCATGTAAATTATCAGGGACTTATCGAGGACAAAGTTTAGAAGACCTATTGACCGCAATTCAATATAGCATTCCCTTAACCTTTCAAATCAACCAAAACCATGTAGATATCCTATTTGAAACCTGTGCAAAGGAATAATGGGACCGTTGCAGCGGTCCCATTGAAGTTCCTGGCTCTAATCTGTCATCAATCATTTACCAGAACATTCAAATTTATGAAAAAAAAGTTACAAGGCTCATTAAGACAACTGATAATGAGATTATTTTCACTGCTATTACTCCTGTGTATGGCCCAATCCTTAGTGTGGGCTGAGAACAGCAATGCTCAGAAACTTGACAAAACCCATATTCAGGTTTCAGGCAAAAGACAAGCGATTTCCGACTACTTTAAGGAGATCGAAAAGCAAACTGGGTTTAGATTTTCACACGAAAGCCAATTGGAGCTTGGCCAGGTAATAGACTTGGAAAATGGCTCCTATTCCGTGGAAAAAGTTCTAGAAGAAATTTCACGTAAATCCGCACTAAAGTTTAAGCAAGTCAATCATACTTTGGCTGTCAGTAAAAAGGCTATTCAAAATTCCGAAGCCAAAGAGGAGAGAAGGATTAGCGGTAGGGTAATCGATAGGGAGACTGGAGAAGCCCTTCCGGGAGTGAACGTTTTGATCAAAGGAAAAAACAAAGGGACTGTTTCAGACATTGAAGGAATTTACTCACTCATGGCCGAGCAGGGTGATATTTTGGTCTTTTCCTATATAGGCTATCGTAAACAGGAAGTAGTAATATTAAACCAAGAGGAGGTTAATATCCAGCTTAATATGGATGATAGTGATCTTCAGGAAGTTATCGTAACGGCACTTGGTATCAAGCGGGAAGAAAAGGCTTTGGGGTATGCTACCCAAAAAGTAAGTGGAGAGGAGCTTCTTGATGCAAGGTCCAATAACTGGTCTGATGCCTTGATCGGTAAAGTGGCAGGGTTGAATGTACTTTCTGCGGGTTCTGGTCCGATGAACTCTTCACAGATTAGCCTTCGAGGCGACAATTCCCTTAACCCCAATGGGAATGCGGCCCTAATTGTAGTAGATGGTGTGCCCATGAATAGTGGCTTGACCTCTTCCGGCGTAGGCAATGCTTATGGAGCAGGATCAGGTAATGATGTTCCGGTGGATTTTGGAAACGGGATTGCGGACATAAATCCGGATGATATAGAAAATATAACCGTGTTGAAAGGAGCCAGTGCAACTGCACTATATGGTAGCCGTGCTGCCAACGGAGCATTGATCATTACCACCAAAAGTGGTAAGAGCGCACAAAAAGGCATAGGAGTGACTTTCAATAGTAATGTAAGTTTCAATGATGTACTCAGATGGCCTGACTATCAATATGAATATGGACAGGGAACCGGCCGGGCATTCAACAGTGATGGCGAACCCTATTACTCTTATGGCGCTTCTGAGGATGGAGCCAACACTGGAGGAACCAGTAGTGCTTTTGGTCCCCGCTTTGACGGACAGTATTATTACCAGTTTGATCCATCCACTCATGCGCAGTCCTTGGAAAGGCAACTTTGGAGGCCTTATGAGGACAATGTCAAAGGGTTTTGGAGGACAGGTTCCACCATTACTAACAGCGTAGCCTTAGAAGGAAGCACAGAGTCAAGCGCCATGCGGGCATCTTTTACCCATACCAAGAATGAATGGATTATGCCCAACACCGGTTTTGAACGTTATGTGGCAGCATTGAGTGTCAATCATCAAATCAATAATCGCATGAGGCTTAATGGTAAAGTAAACTTTATCAATAAGAACAGTGATAACCTTCCAGCTACAGGGTATAACAACCAGTCGATTGCTTATTTCATGATTTTTCAGAATCCCAGTATCAGTTTGGATGCTTACAGGCCCATTTGGAGGGAAGGAATGGAAAATGTACAGCAACTCAACCCATTTAGTGGCTTTATAGACAACCCATATTTGATTGCTCATGAAATGACCAATTCGGTAAACAACAATACCATCATCGGGAGTCTGAGCTCTACTTATGAATTCACCGACAAGTTTGATTTGATGGTAAGGTCTGGGATAGCCATGAGCCAAGAAGAAAGAGAGCAAAGAAGACCTTTTAGCACGGCCAACTTCCAAAGAGGGTATTTCCGCCAACAGGATATTAAAAACTATGAGATCAATACGGACTTTCTGTTTTCCTACAAAGAAAATTTGGGAGAAAAGATGGATTTAAGAGCCAGTGTCGGCGGTAATCAGATGGTGAGAAATTATCGAATGATGGCAGCGGATGTAGACGGGTTGGTAATTCCTGGAGTTTTCACCCTAAGCAACGGCATTAACAACCCCATGCTCAACTCGATATCGAGCAATAGGGTGATCAATTCCTTATTCGGTTTAGTTTCTTGGTCATTTGATGAGAAGGTGTATGTAGATGTTTCAGGAAGAAATGACTGGTCCAGTACCTTGCCCAAGCAAAACAGATCATTCTTTTACCCATCCATCAGTACTAGTTTTATCATTTCTGATATGATTGAGCTACCGAGAGCGGTATCATTTGCCAAGGTTAGGTTATCAGGTGCACAGGTGGGAAATGATACAGAACCTTATAGAACCAGTAAGTACTATGGTCAAAGTGATTTCCCAGGCTCTGCTTCTGTGCCTACTCTTTTATATAATACAGACTTCAGGCCCGAAATCAGTACAAGTTATGAAGCCGGATTTGAACTGATCTTTTTTAATAGAAGGTTAGGGGCAGATCTTAACTTTTATCACACAGTGACCAATAATCAGATCCTCGAAGTTCCGATTGACATAACTTCTGGTTTTTCCCGTGCCATCCTTAACGCTGGCCGAGTACGTAACCAAGGTGTTGAATTGGTGTTGAACGGCTCACCTATCTCTACGAAGTCTTTCAAGTGGAATACCTTTGTGACTTGGGCGAAGAATGATAATAGGGTTTTGGAGCTTGCAGATGAGGTAGATGGTAGTCAGGTTATAGGCAGGGGAGGAACGGCCTCCGTTATTGCTAGAGTTGGTGGGACTACTGGGGATATTTATGGATTTGGATTCGTACGCTCTCCTGATGGGCAGATTGTTTACAATGCCAATACTGGTTTACCTGAAAGACCTCAAGACATCCAGTACATAGGAAATGCCTATGCCGACTGGAAAGGAGGAATCAGGAATGAGTTTACTTATCGAAATCTAAGGGCCAGCATCTTATTCGATGGGCAGTATGGTGGGATCATTTATTCCCAGACCCATCATAAGATGTCAGAAATGGGTAAGCTGACCCACACCCTAAGAGGTAGGGAGGATGGTTTTATCATTGGAGAGGGAGTAGTGGACAATGGTGATGGTACCTTTTCTCCTAATACCACCCCTGTGGATCTGCCGGACTATTACCGGGATTATTACCGAAGGGCAAATATAGAATCCAATTCCTTTGATGCATCTTTTATCAAACTCCGTGAACTGAGATTTGAATACAATGTCCCTACTAGGTTTCTTGAAAAGTGGATGGTGGAAAGGGCTGCGATTGCCGTTTATGGCCGTGATCTAGCCATGTGGACCAATTTCCCAATTTTCGATCCTGAAACTGCCGCTCTGAATGGCGGGACTTTATTGCCGGGGATAGAAATGGGACAATTACCAACTCCCCGAACTTTTGGTGTTAACCTTACTTTGAAATTCTAATTGATCTCAACATGAAAAAACTTAATATATTTATTCTAGCCCTAGTTTTTGGTCTTGGAACATTTTCCTGTGTATATGACTTTGATGAACTCAACACTAATCCAAATCTGGTGGACCGGATAAGTCCGGGAACTTTGCTTAATCCTATTTTATATGGAGTAAGCAGTTTTAATACCTCCCGAGCGGATGCTTTTACTTTTCAATTAATGCAGGTGGCGCTACCTTTTCCTAGTTCCGCCGGTGGAACACATCGTTATGACATCACGGAGGCTGCGGGAAATTCCACTTGGAATAATTATTACCGTTGGCTAATTAATATCAGGGAAATGGAGGCTGCGGCTATTGAAAACCAAGACCCCAATTATGAAGCGATAGCCTTGACCTTGAGGGCATGGGTTTATAGCCTGTTATCTGATAGTTTCGGAGATGTGCCATTTCATGAAGCTTCTAGGGCTGAAGAAGGAATACTTCGGGCAAAATTTGATACACAAGAAGAGATCTATGCGGCTTTGTTGGAGGGATTGGAACGCGCCAACGATTTATATGATCAGGAGCGTAGCATGATTTTCGGGGAAGATATCCTGTTCCAGAACAATGTGTCCAAATGGCAAAAGTTTACCAACTCCTTACACTTGAGACTTTTGCTTAGGATTTCCAATAGGGAAGAGACAGGAGCTTTCGTAAAAATGGCGCAGATAGTTCAGCAACCTGAAAGGTATCCTGTATTTTCATCCACAGATGAATCTGCAATTCTTCGCATCACGGGAGTAGCCCCAAATCTTTCTCCTTGGGGAAGGGCGATTGATTTCACTACATTCAGGGCAATGTCTGAATTCTTTATCGATAACTTGAATGAGTTGGAAGATCCTAGAAGAGCAAGGTTTAGCACACAAGCCATGGATTTGGATGGTCAGACAGCTATTGGATACAAGGGCATTCCTAGTGGATATATCAGCAATGAATCTGCATTTGAGTTTACTCCCAGCAATCACAATATTGCTTTGGTTCAGGTTCCTATGATCAGTTTGATTTTGACCTATGCTGAGGTGGAGTTTATCAAGGCCGAATTAGCATTGAAAGGACATATAGCATCTGATGCCGAAGAGCACTATCAGGCAGGTGTGGAAGCAGCCATGGCTCAGTGGAATGTAGATCTCCCTTCTGGCTATTTCGATAATCCTGCTGCGGCCTATGATGGTACCCTGGAGCGATTGATGCTTCAAAAGTACTTTGCCTTGTATTTTAATGATTACCAGCAATGGTTCGAATACAGAAGAACGGGTTACCCTGTACTTCCCAAGCAACCCGGTATGCTCAATAATCAGCAAGTGCCGGTAAGGTTCCGTTATCCAGTGGATGTGCAGTTGCATAACCGCGCCAATTATCAAGAGGCTGTATCCCGCATGGGAGGCGATGATATAAACACTAAAGTTTGGTGGGAAAAATAAGACTATGACCAAATAGGTCTACGAATTTGGAGAATTTAAACATATACTGGTGCAATAGCGGGGATATATAAATCTTCATTAAAAATGAAGCCTGGGAGTATTCCCAGGCTTTTCTAAAATATCAGTATAATCAGGATTCTCGAGTAAGATTTCAACGTGGTGACCAATGTTTTTTCATCTATTCCGATACTAATAAGTGGATCTCATAGATTTAATTTTGATTTACGAAACAATCCCTTAATTATATTCCAAATTATGCTTGTATATTCTTTGTTTTTAGTTTTAATTAGATTCCAGATTAAATACCAGTACTTCAGTGGTTTGGGTTAAAGGAAAAGTTAGAAGGTACAGGGAATATTCATTTATTGTCCATTTTAACTTATCCTATGAAAAAAACTCTACTGTTTTGTATTGCCTTCCTTATTGTATCCACAGCTTTTTCACAGCAGGTCTTTGATTCAAACTTCGCTCCCAAATTTTATGATTATGCAAAGGCTGATCAGGCCGTAGTACAGCCTGACGGGAAAATAATCGTTTCAGGAAATTTCATTGAAATCGATGGGCAAGAGGTGCCCGGATTGGTCAGACTCAACCGCGACGGGACCCTTGATCCAAGCTTCAAGTTCGATTTTGCCCCCATCACCATGGTGCGGAGAATGGAAATCGGACCGGACAACAAAATCTATGTGCTCTACGGCAGCAGGGTAGGAAACGGGCAGACGCTTTTCCGTCTTTTGGAAAACGGCTCCCTGGACACTTCCTTTGAAATCTCACTCAATACGGAGATCATGGAGTTTGCCATCCTTCCGTCCGGAAATATTGTGGCAAACCGTAATATCATTTTATTGCCAAGAAAAGGATAGTTTTAATTTTAACCTTTAAATCACCGCAAATAGAAAGCTAAAAGGATGGCATGCCGCCGGAAATTCTAATTATACCTCTGCGTTTTCAGTGACATCCAAAAGTGGAAATTCCACTACAATTGATAATACTAAAAGAATACATAATGACCAAGAATGAAATAAATGGATATGCAGGGCTTTGGAAGAAAAAATAAGTTATATCCAGCTGGACTGGATAATGAATTCGTTAAAGGTTATGAGATTACAAGTCGTGAAATTGACGAGACTCAAATAGATAATTTAAAATCGCTCGGCTTAATTTGGGGGTTTTTGAAATATTACCACCCCAGCATCGCCCGAGGAGAATACAACTGGGATTTTGAGCTTTTTAAGATTTTACCTCAAATCCTGGACATGGAGGATAGTCTTATCAGGGATGAAATCATTTATAATTGGATAATAGGCTTGGGGAAATTTCAACAGGGCAGAAGGAAGAATGTCAAGGCCTCCAAAATCAAAATCAGCCCTGACTTGGATTGGATCCATGATTTAAAATTTTCCAATAAGCTGACTGCCTTGCTTTTAGGAGTTAAAGATGCAGAGAGACCGGAAGAACACCACTATGTAGCCCTACGGACGGGTGTGGGGAATCCGGAATTCGAAAATGAAGAGGCTTATGCCTCCATGGTTTTTCCAGATGCTGGTTTTAGATTGTTGGCTCTATACCGCTACTGGAATATTATCCAATATTACTTTCCATATCGAAATCTTATCGGAGAGGATTGGAAATACACCTTGGAAGAATTTATACCCAGGGTGGTCCAGGCCAAAAATGAAACGGAATACACCCTCACCATGCTGGAGCTGATAGGTCGTGTAAATGACACCCATGCCCAAATTTCGGGAAAAACCCCAGTTGTGAGAAAATTTTTGGGCCAGCGTATCGCAGCCGTTGACCTTACTTTCATCGAAGACAATGCAGTAGTGACGGGATATCATGATGATAATCTTGGAGAGCAAACTGGGCTCATAATCGGCGATGTGATTTTAACTGTTAATGGCGAACAAGTCGAGGATATAATAAAAAGAAAGCTTAAATATTATCCCGGCTCCAATCACTCAGCCAAATTCAGGGATATGACTTTAGGTCTCCTTAGAACTAATGAGCTTTCCCTTGATATTGAATTTATTAGAGATGGCATCAAGAAAGCCATAGTATTAAACACCTATCCCATACCGGAAATTAAGCTCAACAATAAGTTTGAAGCTAAAGGGGAAAGCTTCCAACTTATCGATAACGAAATAGCCTATATCAATCATGGGGTACTAAAGAAAGAACATCTTCCGTTGGTTTTCAAACAGATGGCAAAAACCAGAGGGTTGATTATAGACCTTAGAAATTACCCAACTGATTTTCCACTTTATGGCTTATGCGATTATCTGTTGCCTAAAAGTGCTGATTTTGCAAAGATTTCAATCGGGAGTATTGACCAGCCAGGACTATTTACATATGCCGTCAGGCTGAATGTCGGGAGGCAGAATCCGAATTATTACAAAGGCAAAGTCGTGATCATACTGAATGAAATAACCCAAAGCTCATCTGAATTTCAGGCAATGGCCTATCGTCTCCATCCCAACGCCACGGTGATTGGTTCCACCACCGCCGGTGCAGATGGCAATGTGTCTACATTTTCATTGCCGGGCGGTATATCCACCACAATGAGTGGTGTCGGCGTTTATTATCCTGATGGCAGGGAAACCCAAAGGGTGGGTATAGTGCCTGACATTGAAATCAAACCCACTATTCAGGGGATAAAAGACGGCCGGGATGAATTGCTGGAAAAGGCGGTAGAAATAATCTATAACCAATAAACCCGATGGAAACTGGCTTGCCATGCATTAGGGGAGTGCCTACCAGTCATATGATTCCAGGTCCACGCCGAAATCTTTCAGGCTATAGGGGAAGCCTTTTGGCCAGCTGCCGTAATGTTTTTTAAATGCCCTGAGGGTAAAGTGGGGGCCTTCAAGGGGCAGGTGAAAAAACATATATGTGGCTTCAAATTCTTCTTTTTCTTCTTCTAATCTTTGATTTAATAGGTCCTCCTCCTGGCTTTTTTCTCCCGTCATGGCACGGTAGGGATCATAGTGCCTGAGTAAATCCAGGTTTAAGTGTTTAATCTTGTTTAGTGTCTTTTTCATATGCTCAGCATACCAGGATAATTGCTCCTGATTATACTGCCATGCGTCCCTGGGTAGGGCCAAAACCTCCAGTATTGCCGCTTTCATCCGGGATTTAGTCCCTTCGGTAAAGAGAGAATCACAAAAATAGGTAGGAATGTAGAGGTTGCCAATGTCTTTCAGGGTGAAATTTTGTTTGAAGGCAGCATGATGAATCCTTTTGGAGATTGAGGATACCCCATCGAAATTCAATCGCTCGCGGTGATAAATGAGGTCAATATCCTGGAAAATTTCGGGGAAATACTTTATTAATTACTGTAGAGGCTTTCTTGAAAAGAAGGGGGAGGATTTCCCTTACAAAAACAGCAGGAAGGGGTTGTGAGGCAGTGGTATACATGATCATTGCTTTTCATGAAAATGGTATAAAAAACATAAAAAACTCAATAACTAGGTGAAAAAAACCGGGATAGGGTGCCGCTTTTTATAGCTGCTATCTGATATACTGTCAGTAGCACTGAATTTATCGAAATGAAGGAGGTATGGCAATTCCTGAAATTTATGTTAAAACCAAAATCGGTATTGGTTCAAACAATCTATACAAGGAATTTCAAGATCAAAATGGAGAATTAGGATATGATAATTGTTGGATCAATTATCATTCTGATTTTCTTTCAGGGACTTCTTCCAAAATTATCCGATATAGGGAGCCTCTTATATTCGAGCCTCTTTTTAAAAAATTCAAGGAGAATTTAAACTCCTCAGATCAATTAATCATCATTGGGTATGGTTGCAAAGATGAGGAGATAAACAGGATCATCCTTGAGAATTTTGACTACAAAAACAAGGGGTCGTTTATGGTTAATCCCTATCCTGGCGAAAAAGTCAGTGAGGTTTGTGAAATGTTAAGTTCAACATTGATTTCCGAAAATCTTGAAAATCTTCATAAAGAAATGTTTTAAAACCTTCTTATTCAAATAGCTTCAACACCCACCCTTAATTTATTCAAAATCGGGGTCAGCAAATCCTCTGAGTCTGTTTCTATACTGATGATCAGACTGTATCGGACAGATTGGTTATAGCGTTTATGAATTTTTCTTGTTTTCCACCAGCCACCGGTTGAAATGATGGCCAGTTCGTTTTTGGTAGCCAAATCGGCTGCATTGCCAATCCAGATATCTTTATGGATGGATCCTTTGTCCCTAATACTTTGACCGATTACCCAGTTTTCCTTACCTTCTTTTAGATATTCCTCCCCTAAAGCTTCCCTAGCTTCTTTATTGATCCTTGCCAAAAAAGTAGTAGAAGTTTCATTGTTATCCTTCAATTTAAACCGAAGACCGAATGAAGCATAATTGTTTGCCTTGGCATACCTCTTATTGCCTGGATTGGGTTCTATAAAATAGGAGAGCGTTACATTCAACCTGACCTGTGTATTTCCCATTTCCAACAATTGGTCTTGCGGCCATGGAAGGGTGAACACGTGGCATTCATTGGCCTTGACAGTACCTTTCTTGATAGTATATGGTTTAATCGTTTCTTGAACAACTAAGGAAACGGAATTTTGTAAGGTGTATAAATCAGCAGGCAAAAATGGCACTCCGTAACCTACTGTCCTCAATAATTGAATTTTTTCAACTGTGGAAAGGTCTTCAATTTTTCTGTCACCTAACATTTGATCTGTCCACTGGGCAGCATGGACCATGAGTGCCCTTACTGTTTCCTGCCAAATTTTTGGATAATTTTCCAAAATACTTACAGCAAACTTACTAGCAAATGCTGTTGCTGAGGAGGTTTCACCAAAAGTTGTGAATAGAGAGCTTGCCATTCCTCCTTTGGAAATACTTAAAGGCATCAAGGAATCAGGATCACAAAGACCGCTATTCCATTCTGCCGCATTTCCTCCTTCAAAAACAACTTCTGGCTTTATTGCCCATACTTTTCCCCAATTCATGCTTGTACTGCTTGAAGGAGCTAACTGCCCCCTTTGCGCCAAAAGAGTTGATCCTGGATATTTGGATAAATCAATTCTATCTTTCAATGTATATGCTCCAACAGTCATGGCATTGAAAGCTTGGGCAGGATCATGTATACTGTAATCCTGATTGGATAAGGGATATTCCAGCCACCTATGATTTGGAATATTTCCAGCGGAAACCAATATTAACCGTTTCCATTCTTCTTCTCCAAAGGCTGATTTGTCTATTGCCGCAGACCATGCACTAGGTCTGCCAAAATGGGTATCTCCATCAGCAGTAATGGCCATGCAGAATACTCTTTGTTCGATGGGGTTTGTCTCCGCCCTGGCTATGGCTTCTTCTGTAACCGCACCATATTGATCTGGATCTGTAGGCTTTGATTGCTGAATCAACTTTATACTTTCCAATCGGTGGAAAATCCTAATGCTTTCCCTAGATACTATAGCTTCCGATAAATCCCCAAATAAGATGATTCCGGACATAGCTGTTCCGTGGCCTGGAAAACGCCAAGAATCATTAGTCCCCCATGAAGGGTCTACCGTATCCACTTGGATATTGGAATTCAAATATGCCAGTAAGGGATGGTTTTCGTTGATCCCAGAATCCAAAAGGCATACTGACAAGTTTGAATTTTCCTGAATTTCTAATTGCTGAGCCAAGTTGGCGATCCAGTCTTTTTGTTCAGGAATATCCATGGAAGTAAAAACATCAGACACTTCTACTGGCTTTCTCAATTCATCAAGATATTGAGAATATAGCAGTGGTTCAGCCAGTTGTTTGGCACTTCCTTTTGCTAGCATCACCAAGTGTTCTGGAAAAACCAAAAAACGAGAAGATATCTGTATACCAAATGCTTGTAATCGTTCAGTAATTTCCGCACGGACAGTTTTTGCTGTTGAGGCAGTTATATCCAACCAAATCTCCCACCACACTGCCTGTTCATGATCAGGGAAAGGGATTTCAGGCTCCTGCCAAAAGGACTTTAAAGTAGCCTGATGTATGGACTCCAGGTTGGATAATAGGCTTGCGTTTTTAGGATTTCCTTTTTCTGTATTTCTTTCTGGTTTAGAATAGGCAGATATTTTTTCTAGAAAACCTTTAACCCCTTTCTTGGAAAGATAAATCGCACTGAAGGTTTTTTCCTTACCATCTTCCTCTATTACCTGTTTTAAAGAAGCAATTCTGATATCACCTGCTTTTGCTTCAAATTTCTTGATATCAAGTTCAAAACCGCGGAAAGTTTCAAGCTCCACATATACGAAATCACCGGGCTCACCTTGCCAAAAATCTAAAAAAGCTTCTTCAAAATCATTTTTTAGCTTATTCCCGTGTTTGGTTTGATCAATGTTTTTGTTTGTTATAAACCTACCAGTTCCTAGGGGAGTAAAGCTTATTGATCTTGCCTTATTCTCTAAAAAAATATGCTTAAAAAATCCATTCATGTGTTTTAATTAGTAGGTTCTCTTTCTAGCCATTATATACTGAATTATTTTTTCTTCGTTAACATGATTTTCCCCATAGAGCAGATAATCTTTCCAGAAATCCTCAGATATTTTATGCACTTCCGCATAGCTCAAACCTAGAGACTTTTTGGATAGCTGATCAAGATCTATAGCTTTTAAAACTCCAATCTCTGCTATCCTAGCGGCGAAAATTTGTTTGATTTGTTCCGCTGAAGGATTAGAATAATTGATGATTTCATCAAACCTTCGGAAAAGGGCAGTATCTAAGCTTTCCGGTAAATTAGTAGCAGCAATAATCAAACTATTGGATTTATCTTTTTCTATCTGTAGCAGGAAGCTGTTTAATACCCTTTTGATTTCGCCCACATCTTGAGTCTGAGTTCTGGTGCTGCCAATGCTGTCAAATTCATCAAACAGATATACAGCCCTAAAGTCCATCATGGCATCAAAAATCAAACGAAGCTTCGCTATGGATTCACCAAGATACCTGCTGATAAGGCCATCCAATCGAATGACAAATAAAGGAAGTCCTAATTCGCCAGCTAGTGCATGGGCAGTCATGGTCTTCCCTGATCCGGGAGGTCCCAAGAGAAGTAATTTCCTTCGAGGTTGCAGGTTATGGCTTAATAACTTATCCAAATGCCTTTGTTCGTGGATGACTTCAGCCAAACTCTCCTGAATATCCTTGGAAAGTACCATGTCTTTCAATCTTGTGTCCGGACTGACCAGTTCCAAGAGATCATTCAGTTCTTTTTGGGCAGCATTGACAGGTAGTCTTTTGACTACTGCTTTGGAAGATTTCCCTTTGTCAATCAATTTTTTCAATTCTTCAGCGAGTGCTACATGACCTTTTCTAGCCTCAGAGGCGGCAATTTGCATAGCAGTAGCATAGAAGCGGGATTCATCCCCCTCCCCAAATGATTTGATCAATGTTTTTATTTGTTCAGCCGCTGCCATATAGAATTACCAAAAATTTACACTCTAAAATATAAACGTAAAATAATACAATATGCCTCAACATGCCATGAAATATCTTGCTTTCTTTTTTAAAGGTTTAATACTGATTGACATATTGTAACTTATAAACATAATTTGTCAACTGAAATGAGTATTTTTACTGCAAATCAATTTATTTATAACCCATGAAATACTTCGGCTCCCGCCTTAAGTCAGCCCGATTGATGAATGGCCTATCCCTGCAGGGGCTGGCTGATAGGATTGACAACCGTATCACCAAGCAAGCCCTAAGCAAATACGAAATGGGCCAGGTGACCCCTGATTCGGAAATGATCGGTCTCCTTGCAGAAGCACTGGGTGTCAGGCCTGATTATTTCCAAACCGATACTGTAATGGAATTTGGGGATATTGAATTTCAGAAATTGGTAAACTATCCGTCCAAGGAGAAAAACAGGATTGTGGAGATTGCAAAAAATGAACTTAGCCGCTACATAGAACTTGAGGAGATCCTGGGAATTGAAACCAAGTTTCACAATCCTCTTAATAATATGCATATTCACTCCCAGGATGATATCGAAAAAGCAGCTGAGAAGTTAAGAGATGCATGGGGATTGGGAAGGGATGCTATTTCCAATATAATTGAGGTCCTGGAGGACCATCATGTGAAGGTATTGGAGATTGATTCTGCCGAATCATTCGATGGCTTTGCCACTTGGGTAAATGGCCGGGACATTCCTTTGATTGTTCTGAACAAATCCAAACTTGATGCTAAGCTTGACAGAAAGCGCTTTACTGCACTTCATGAGTTGGCTCACCTCCTGCTGGATGTCAATGGACTTCCGGAAAAACAGAAAGAAAAATACTGTCATGCATTTGCGGCGGCCATGTTGCTTCCGGCAGAAACCATGAAAAAAGAATTGGGTGGAAAAAGAACCAAACTTTCCATTCATGAACTATCCGCCATGAAGCAGCAATATGGAATTTCCATGCAGGCATTGGTATATAGAGCCAATAATTTAGGACTGATTTCGGAAAATTACCTCAAGCAATTCTATGTGGTCTTTAACCAGTTGGGATATAGAGTCAATGAGCCTGTTGAATACGAGGGGGTGGAGCATTCCAATCGATTTTCCCAACTTCTTTTTAGGGCTCTTGCGGAGGAGTTTATCAGCATGAGCAAAGCTGCCGCATTGAAAAATCAAAAGCTGGCAGAGTTCAGGAAGGAAAATATGGTCATCTGATGAGAATCGCTGTCACCGATGCCTGTATTTTTATTGACCTGATTGAGTTGGATCTGATATCTGAATTTTTTCAATTGGATATAGAGCTACATACCACAGTGGAAGTGATTAACGAACTGTTCCCGGAACAGAAACAGGTATTAGGAGCGTACCAGGCTGTGAACAAACTGGTGGTCCACAACTTTCAGGAAGGAGATTTTGCAAGAATGGAAGAAATTTCCTTCCCAAGAGGTCTTTCCTCTGAGGACAGGTCAGTAATCTTTATGGCTATGAATCTAAAGAATGCTATTGTATTGAGCAGTGATAGGCTGGTTAGGAAATTTGCTGAAAGCTGCTCTTTGGAATACCATGGGATCTTCTGGATATTCGACCTGCTTATCAGTGAAGAATGCCTTTCAAAAGCACAAGCCATCGTTTCGCTACAAAAATTGGTGACTATCAACGGGATGTATAGTGGGGATAAAATGAAAAAGGAAATTCAGAACCGAATCAGACAGTGGGATAAGATTGTTTGAAGTCCACAGCATACATCTAACCTCTGTTATTCCACATCAGACACCTCGCTATTCGATATTTACAATCTCGAATTCAGACCACCATTTCCGGGGGGGGCGATAAGCGCAGCGGTCGGGATGAAAAGGGATTTGCAATCCCCAAACCAGCTTGCCCGTATCTTCCGTAATTTTGAATTAGACTCAATATTTCACTAATAATTGTTCCTTCCAACCACCATGAGCCAACCAAGGATGTGTTAACAGCATATGCCCGTACAAAAGGGATATATTTTCCTCCAGCAGATCAATGAGCACCAAGTTCTCTGCCGAGGCAGAAATCCCTTATCGTTGTTCTAATATTTTGACCCTGCCTAGAAGGGTAAACTTTAAGTATGAGAGCAACAAGAGAAGGTTTTTAGTTAAATCTACGGGTTAGGTTGAAAAGGTGCCGTGATTTGCCAATTTAATACCTCCTGTGGTTAAAGGGTGTAATAATTCCGTCCTTGTCAAAGTCATGTAGCCTTCTCAGAATAAGCATAAAGCTAAAAGAAGATCCACAGTATTCAAGAGATTCTTCAATGTCCAGTAAATAATTTAAGTCTCTTTCTTGTACTCCCTGATTGATTAACTTTTGAAGGATGCGGTGGATGTGATTTTTGATATTAAGGCACTGCTTATTTCGTGAAGGTTGTCCGTAAGGTTTAATGTTTCTTTCCGTATCCACGAGGCAAATCATCAAAAAACGGTCTACCCCATTTCGTTTTGTCTTCTGGTTTGGGAAAAAATACCGCATCATATTTTCGTAATCTTCTCCAATGAGCCTAGATTTAGTCTGATTGTAGGTGTCAAAGTCCATAGTTTCAATTTTTATTCAAGACCTTCACGATTTTCTCAAGGCTTTTCACCACATCATCCATTTTCTTTCGTTTTTGATAAAGCAGATTTCTCCTGTACTTAAGGTTCATGTGGATTTCTTCCTCTATTTTGTTTTTCAGGGGATCCATATAAGTTAAGTACAAAGTGTATATCTCATTTTTTTCATGAAACTCATATGTGGTGTTAACATTGGTTTTAATTATTTTCCCCGGGGGAAAGAAATTAATTTTCTCCCTAAACACTTCACTGTTAAATGAAAACTGGTCGAATAGCTTAAGGTCTGGGTTTATTGAGATAGAAACATCCAAAGCGGATGTTTTTCCAATGTTTTTAACGTAAAAATACAAGGTGTCCTCTTCAGCCTCAAAATCAGCAATCAAATAAGGCCTGGATTCTAAATATGATTCTTGCCGGGACTTTTGGAGCGATTCCCAAGTAAAAATCACCATGAAGTAGGTTAAGAAGAACATCCCCATATTAGTTGCCATACCCATGTCAATTTCTTCCACATTATTAAGCAGGACTGGTGCAAGTAAAAAAAGGAGGGGAATGGCACCTATTATTGTCCATTTAAGTGTTTTCATTATACCAAGTCTCTATACCTACCTGTAATATCAACGCCTAATTTCAATAGATGCCTTAGCTCATTGGTAGATTGGGCATGAATTAGCTGCAATTGAATAGTTTCAAGTTGTGATTTTTCCTCCGTCGTGGGCTTTCTTTTGAGGAATTTCGAAATCGCCTTTTCTATGTTTTTCTTAATTTGGACCAATTGCTTTTCAAAGCTTCCCAAATGTCGGGTGTGCGATGCACCTCTTTCAGTGTCAATTAGGTTTTTGAAGTGGTCGTTTTTTGAATTATGTTTATCATAATCACAATTAAATGCTCTTCTGATAAATGTTTCGTAATCCATTGCTGCTACATAGCTGTTCATTTCTATTCATTTAAGTGAGTAAAGTCAATTTAAGAGCGGAGAGGCTTCAGCCACATTCCCCTACTTTGGCCGAGATCTCCTATGTTCCTTTACCGGCACCGTCTTAGGGCCTGGCTTTGGGGCATCGGGATTTTTCCTCGGGGTAGGAGATGGTGTTGACCTCTTGTGTCTTTCTACAGGTACAGTCTTCTTGCTCATTATATTTTGTTTTAGGTTGTGCTTAAAGATAAAGGGTTTATTCTAAGGTTGATGTCACCTGAAAAATATAGTGCGACATTTCGTGACACAGCTCTAAGATTTCTTTTGAATTTTGGGAAAAATACCCAGATCAGGGTATTTAATTATTTAATATTAATCTTTTAATTTGAAATTCAGCTTTTTAGAACTTAAACTCTCTTTACAATGGCGATTAAAGACCTTCATGACGAACCGTTCGATGATAGCACAATAGCTAAGTTAGAAATTTTTGAGGCATACGCTGAAGCATGGTTACCCACTTTCATCATGCTAGGTTCATCGGATATCTGCGTCTTTGATTTTTTTGCGGGGACCGGATTTGATAAAAACGGTGTTGCAGGAAGCCCGATAAGGTTATTAGAAAAAATCCAGGGTCAAAAAGAGAATATCCTCAAGAAGAATGTCAAGGTTCATCTTTATTTGAACGAATTTGAACCGAATAAAAGGAAGCAATTGAAGTTTGAGCAACTGAAAGCAGCTTGTAAGGCTTTTCTTGAAAAGGATGATGAGCTGGCAAGCCATGTTGAAATGGTGTACTGTAATGAAGACTTTCAAGAATTGTTTCCAAAGCTTCTCCCAGTGATCCAAAAGAATCCATCATTGGTCTATCTAGACCAAAATGGGATCAAGTTTCTTTCCCCAAAATATTTTTTGGAATTTGAAAAGACGAATAGAACGGATTTTCTCTATTTCGTTTCTTCCTCCTATTTTTGGAGGTTTGGTGAAAGGGAAGAATTTAAAATGCATTTGGATATTGATATTGCCTTGGCAAAAAGTCAGGGTTATAAATTCATTCATCGGAGTATTACTCAGCAATTAAGGAAAAAACTTCACCCGGATTCTGGCTTGATGCTTTATCCTTTTTCCATTAAAAAGGGAGCGAATATTCATGGGATAATATTTGGGGCTACCCATCCACGTGCAGTGGATAAGTTTTTGAAAATCGCCTGGCAGAAAAACAAGATAAATGGAGATGCCAATTTTGATATTGATGATGAGGTTGGTAATCAGCAGCTGGATTTTTTCTCCCCAGCTAGACTGTCTAAAATTGATAGTTTTAAGAAAAAGGTAAGAGAAGCGGTTCTTTCAGGACAAATATCCAATAATTTCCAGCTTTTAAGTTTCTGTTATCGGTTAGGACATATCGGAACTCATGGTGCTGAGTGCTTGAAGGAAATGAAGAAAAATGGAGAGGTGGCTTATGATGCGCAGTCCCCAATGGTTACCTATGATTCCGTTTACCATAAGACAAAAAAACAGCTGGTGGATTATCAGGTAAAGAAGAAATAAGATTCGACACTAATTGGCAGGTAAAAATGAATTATGAATTTTTCAGTCTTTTTTCTCAGGAAGAATTCCAATAGCTTTACAAATTAAAAAAAGAACCTATGGCTAAATCAAGCATTGAATGGACCGAACTTACATGGAACCCAACCACCGGGTGCTCCAAGATATCCGCAGGATGTAAGTTCTGCTATGCGGAAATCATGTCCAAGCGGCTGCAGGCCATGAGGGTGGACAAGTATAAAGATGGATTCAAAAAAGTCCGCACCCATGACGATTCATTGGCTACGCCTTACTCCTGGAAAAAGCCCAAGGTGGTATTTGTCAACTCCATGAGTGATCTTTTCCATGTGGACGTGCCTTTGGAATTCATCAAAAAGGTTTTCAAAGTCATAAACGATAATCCTCAGCATGTCTTTCAGGTGCTGACTAAGCGTGCTGATGTACTACTGCAATATCACCAGGAGCTGAAGTGGACGCATAATATCTGGATGGGAGTGTCGGTGGAAGATGAGCGGGTGACAGACCGAATAGATCTGCTTAGGCAGACCGGTGCACGGGTCAAGTTCCTTTCATGTGAACCGCTTATTGGACCGTTACCCGACCTTAACCTTTCCGGAATCGATTGGGTGATAGTAGGAGGGGAGAGCGGTCATAAACCCAGGCCGATGGATGCGGACTGGGTACTGGATATCCAGGAGCAATGCGATCGTGCAGGAGTGGCTTTCTTCTTCAAGCAATGGGGAGGGAAGAACAAGAAGAAAGCTGGTAGAGAACTCAATGGCAGGACATATGATGAAATGCCTGAGATGGAGCTGCAGAAGAGCGTATAATATTTGGGATCCTAGTCGCTATAAACTATAAAAAAAGCCCCCGATCTCTCAAGGGCCCAAATTACTCACTGGAGGGTGGGTCACAACTTTGTCGTATTAGCTATTGCTTATGAAATATAAGAATTAAAGGCTTGGCATACAATAAATTGTTGTTGGAAATTGGCTTGAAATATTATAATTGAAATCCCATATCCCTAAGCTCTTTTTGACATCTCTCTTTGCCTTCTTCATTGCCATCATTCATGTATTGGAGTGTTAAGTCTATGGTCGAGATTATGCCTTTTCCTTTTACGATCCTATCATAAGGTAGCTTTTGCCATCCGTAGAGAAATTTAAGCTTAGTCTCACAACGATTTTTTAGATCTAGCAGATCTTTTTCCATGGTATCCATCTAGGTGTTTATTTTATTGACACTAACATGTTTATAAGGCAAACATATTAATTCAGATTCCATCGACTTATTAGGTACGGTAAGATTTACCATCTCCTGGATAATTATTACAATCAGATTGGGTTTATTTTATAGAGGGGCCAGTTTCGAAGTTAATTCTTGAAACATCTTACAACTGCTCCGTAAATTGATGCGTTAGTGATCCATAACTGATTCAGGGGAACCAAAAATGAAAATGTCCAAATAATTCTTGTGAAGGCAATAATCTAATTTCGTATTGACAGTAAAATTCATTTATAGATGTACAACCTATTCTTTCAAAAATACAATGAGAAAGTTCCTCTATCTGATGAAGAACAGGAACAAATCAAGAAGTATTTAACCCCTAAAAAGCTACGGAAAAAACAATACCTATTGCAGGAAGGAGATGTCTGTAAAGTTATTGCTTTTGTGGAAAATGGAGCCTTACGGGAGTACGCTGTTGAAAACGGAAAGGAACACATCATTCAATTTGCCCTCGAAGGCTGGACCATCTCGGACTTATTCAGTTTCTTTACAGGTGAACCTGCTACTTACCATATCGATGCGTTGGAGGATACCGAACTGGTTTTGATAACCAAGGATGCGCATGAAGAGCTTCTAAAAACACAGCCCAAGTATGAGACCTATATGCGCCTGCTTATCACAAACGCCTATATAGCGCTCCAAAGACGTCTTACATCCAATATCAGTTTGCCCATAGAAGAACGTTACATAAACTTTACAGAAAAGTATCCTGACATTGTCCAGAGAGTGCCCCAGCACATGATTGCCTCCTACATGGGCCTGACTCCTGAAACATTAAGCCGAATCAGGAAAAAGCTGGCAAACCGCAAATAAATCACCACCTTTTTCATTGACAAAAGTCAATGGTTTTTCTTGACTAAGCGCAATGCATGGTAGCATGGCGCGGTAGTACCTTTGCATTGTAAGAAATTTAAACCAGGAAGACAATGCAAACAATCGCTATCATCGGAGCCTCCGGAAATATGGGCTCTGCCATTTCAAAAAGGCTGGCAAAAGGCAATTACAGATTACTCCTTTGCACCAATGAGCAGGAAAAAGTCCATGCAGTAGTTGAGGAAATCAAAAGCAACAATCCTTTCTGCAAACTTAGAGGCCATTGACTGTTCTGTGGAAGCTTCCTGGGAAGCGGACATTATCATCGTTGCGGTTCCTTTTGAAGCTGAAAAAGATGTGGCTCGAAAAATTCAGGAAGTTGCCAACCAAAAAATCGTAATCAGCATCTCAAATCCACTAAACAGCACCTATGACGGCCTGGTGACAGCACCTGATACCAGTGCAGCCGAAGAACTGCAAAAACTGTTGCCTAATGCAAAAGTAGTAAAAGCATTCAACACCACTTTTGCCGCCGACTTTTCAAGCCCGCTGATTGACGGCAAGCAAGTGGATGCCTTTATAGCAGGAAACGATGAATCCGCTTTGCAGACTGCTGCTGAACTGGTAAGCACCGTGGGTTTCAACCCTCTCGTAGCAGGTGATCTTACGGTTAGCAGAACGCTGGAAAACATGCAACTTTTGCTTATTCAGCTGAACATGAAGTATAACTACAACTGGCTGGCAGGATGGAAAATCCTACACTAGTAAGCCAATCCGCCGTAATTCAGGATGGGTCGTCCCTCTGCATCCATTTGATTCAAAAAAACAAGCAATAATGCGAAGGGATCAATTTATTAAAACAATAGTCACTGGAGCAATAGGTATGTCCACATTATCCGCTTTCAATCGATTTACAAATAGCCTAAATGAGCAGGAGCAAATCATGCCTGTTTTGTTTGTAGGCCATGGTTCCCCCATGAATGGCATTCTGGATAATGAATTTAGCCGGAAATGGACACAACTGGGCAAGGAGATCCCTACACCAAAAGCGGTTCTGGTTGTTTCGGCACACTGGCTGAGTAAAGGTACACGTATCACGGCCATGGATTTTCCTGAAACCATCCATGATTTCGGTGGCTTCCCTAAGGCCTTGTTTGATGTCCAGTATAAAGCCCCAGGCAACCCACAGCTGGCCAGGGAAACAGCTTCCATCATCCAATCCGCCAAAGTGGAAATGGACCATGACTGGGGGCTTGACCATGGTGCCTGGACTGTGGTTCGGCATATGTATCCAGAAGCCAACATTCCGGTTCTGCAGTTAAGCATTGATTACTCCAAGGGGCCGCAATACCATTATGAGCTGGCAAAAGAACTGGCAAGCCTTCGAAAAAAAGGCGTACTAATTATGGGTAGCGGCAACATGGTGCACAACTTAGGCATGGTAGCCTGGGATAAAATTGACGAACCGGAATGGGGCTACGATTGGGCTGTGGATATAAACACAAAATTCAAAGACCTAATCAGTAACAGGAATCACGATCAACTAATTAAATACGAACAACTGGGAAAAGAGGCCTTACTTGCTATCCCTACCCCGGAACATTACTGGCCCCTGCTTTACACCTTAGGGTTGAGGGGAAGCAAAGATGAAGTGTCATTTTTCAATGACAGAGTGGTAGGCGGTTCCTTGACCATGACTTCTGTGAAAATTGGCTAAGAAAACAGTTTATACCTCCTCCAGTAGCTAATGGGGTCTAAAAAGACACATTTTAAAATTCAATTTATATCAAAACTTAACCAATTAAATTTATGAAAATTACTAAGTATTTATTCGCAGTTTTGGCTATAGTAGCCATTACTTCTAACGAAGTTGTAGCACAGGAAGTAGCCTCAAAAACTCTTCCCGTAGACATTCACAGTTCCAGCATGGTTTGGACTGGCAAGAAAATTGGCGGCGAGCATACCGGGAAAATTTCCCTGACTTCAGGGTCACTACAGGTAGAGGGGAACAAGCTTGTGGGAGGTGCCTTCGAGATTGACATGAACACCATCACCAACACCGATCTTACCGATGCTGAGTATAATGCAAAACTGGTGGGGCACCTTAAATCCGACGACTTCTTTGGTGTTGAAAAGCATCCTAAAGCCAAGTTCAAAGTAACCAAGGCAACACTAATAGCCGGTGCCAAAGCAGGCGCCAACAATTACCGGATTGATGGTGCATTGACCATTAAAGGAAAAACTGAAAACATTAGTTTTCCTGCCACTGTCCTTATCAGCGGAAATTCAACTGAGGCTGTAGCTACCATTGCCGTAGATCGGAGCAAGTTTGATGTGCGATATGGTTCACCTTCCTTCTTTGCAGATTTGGGAGACAAAGCCATCAATAATGAGTTTCTCATTGACATGAAGCTGGTGACTGCTACTGAAAGTACAGTAGCTGCTACGGGCAAATAACTGGAATCAACAGAGCGCCAAACCCTTACAGGATTATTCAAAAGCCAGGCGGTAAACCGACTGGCTTTTGCTTTTGCGATGCTTGATTTGACATTATTAATTTTGGATTTGACCACAATGAATTTGGCATAAAAGGGAGAAAAATTTATCCTATGTGCATGAGCAGAAATAATTCATTGGTTCCAGTTCTTCTTCTATGTAGGGAGGTGCTAAAGGATTTAAATATATCGTTTAAGGCGGAGTAATAAGGAGATTCAAAAAGCTTAAAACCAAACAATGGCTTTATTATTATTGATTAGTATGTTAAAAAAAGAAAAGTAACCGTTCATACATCTCATCATATGAAGATGTACTAATCAAAAAAATCAATGGTAACAGGAATTGTAATTTCCGGAGATGGTACAGAAATAGGATACACCAAATTTGGTAACGGCCAGGCAATCGTTATTTCTCATGGTTCATATACAGGGCAAGAAGATTGGTTTGCTTTTGCAAAGAAGCTTGCTGTCACTTTCACTGTATATGTGTATGACCGCAGAGGAAGAGGGCAAAGCATTGACACAAACAGTCCTTATACCTTCGACAAAGAGTTAGATGATCTGGCGGCAATGGTAGATCATACCAGTGCCACAATCATATTGGGTCACAGCTTTGGCGGCGCTGTTGCCTTAGCATACACCATGCGGGAGGGTTTCTCCGGCAAGCTGATAATGTATGAGCCGATGAACTCTATTTTACGACAGGTAAGTGAGGGCTATTTGAAAGAATTGAAAGTACTGGTAGAAAAAGGAGATTTAGATGGGGCCACATTGCTTGCACAACTTAAAATAGTGGGTATCCCAGGCGCAAGTGTAGAAATGTTTCGTAACAGTCCATTCTGGAATACTTTTATCAAACGAACCCCAATTTTTGTAAGGGAATTGGAAGTATTAGACACCTTTAATTCCACGGCAGTAAATCCCGAAAAAATAAAAGCAAAAATATGGTTGCTCTTGGGTGATGAATCTTGGTGTGTATTACGAATAGCTGCAGCAGGTGTCGTTTCAATGGTAAAAGGTGTCACTGTATATCCTTTAGTTGGGCAAAGTCATTTTGCATATTCAGAAAATCCTGTGTTATTAAGAGAGATAGTACTGAAATGCTTAAAAGAAATTTAATAAATCATTAATTAGTTGAAAAGTTTCTATTCTTTATTTATCATGTGGTTTTTTAGCAGATTAATCAAGCTTTAGAAAAAACATAATTATTAGCAATTCTAAAAATTAAAATCAGGAACTTAACTGAATGAACCTTTAACCCTACCAAATTGAATGATCACCACGACGCCTTAGATAAATTGATAAAATATTTCAAGAATTTCTTTCCATTAAATGAAAAGGAAAGGAATGAACTGTCAACGCGCTTCATTGAGCGTAAGGTAAAACGTCGTGCCTTGATCCTACAGCAGGGTGAGGTATGCCGCCATTTCACCTTTATTGTGAAAGGTTGCCTAAAAATGTATGCAGTTGATAAATCCGGTAAAGAGCATAATCTCCAGTTTGGAGCAGAAAATGACTGGATAACTGATTTGAGTAGCTTTTACTCGGAAAAACCCAGCAGTGTTTATATAGAAACTATGGAGCCATCTGTTATGCTACAAATCAAGCACCCGGACTTGCTTCATCTTTACACCAACTACCATAAGTTTGACCGAAACTTCCGGATTATCATTGAACAGAAATATATTGAGCTCCAAAACAGGGTGCTGCAAAACATCAGCTCTACAGCCAATGAACGGTACCTTTCCTTCCTTGAGCATTACCCCAATCTGTCCAATCGCCTGCCCAACACCCAGGTTGCATCCTACCTTGGGATAACCCCTGAATTTCTAAGCAAAATCCGAAAAGACCTGACGCAAAATCATTGACGCTTGAACTAGATTAAGGATATTTCTTAAGATAGTTCATTGGTCTACGACTCCTGGGTTCCGGATCTTTGCATATAGAAAATGATGCCTGTAATGAATTTGTCTGGAAAATATTCCACTTGCTAGAGAAGTATGCTTCACTTACAGAAACAGTAAGACAATCAACAGGTGAGCCTAAACAGAAATATTTAAACCAGAAACAATATGGCAACCCCCGAATCAGCAACAAGCGATATATTAACGCATCACCTTACTGCCTTTGGCAACAATGACCTTGATGAGATCATGAAAGATTACACAGAGGAAGGTGTTGACACCAGAAGGCTCTTTGAAAGGGCTCGCGGCAATCCGCAATTTCTTTGAAACTTTTTTCAAAGCGATACCAACGGGTTCTGCCTTCGAAATGAAGCAACTGATTACTACCGGCCCTGTAGGCTACATCGCATGGGCAAGCGAATCGGCTGTTGCCAAAATCCCCATGGGTACGGATACTTTTTTCCTGGAAGGCGACAAGATAAGGTACCACACGGTGGCGGATTTCAGGCTGGAAAAATAAGAATGAAAACCTATTTTTAATTACCTATAACTGAAACAGGTAAATACGATGATTAACCCGAAAAAAATGAGCACGCAATTTGAAAAAACAGCAGTTGAAAAATTGCTTACCGATTATGCTGAAGCCTTGAATTCAGCAAACACAGCTTTAATACCTTCCTTTTACACAGCGGATGGGCTGTTTATGCCCGATGGCTATAAAGGCCTGCCTACAGAAGATCTATTAGGTACAAGCAAAGGCTTTTTTAAGAATGTCCGCTTTCAGATTGACTTTACAGTACCGGACACCGTGATTGATGGGGAGTATGCATTTGTACAGACCATGGCAAAAACTACCACTACCAAGCTTGAAAAAAACCAGGAAGTTAAGCAGACAAGCCGTGACTTCTTTGTTCTTCGTAAAGGGAAAGAAGGTTGGAAAATTTACCGTTACATCTTCAATAATGTAAGAGGAAAGTAACCACACCAGATAAAACCAAGAAAAGTGAAAGCCGCCGTAATATATCAGCCAGGAGGAACAGAAAATTTGATTTTGGAAGACAGGCAGCTGCCAGTGGCTATAAGCGATTGGGTGCTGGTCAAAGTAAAAGCCTTTGGCCTAAACAGGTCCGAAGTGATGACCCGAAAAGGCCTGTCGCCAAATGTCAGTTTTCCAAGGGTACTGGGCATTGAGTGTGTTGGAGAAGTAGCACATGATCCTGCAGGGAAGTTTGAACCGGGGCAAAAAGTAGCTGCCTTTATGGGTGGCATGGGCCGTGAGTTTGATGGCAGCTATGCAGAGTTTGCCCTACTGCCCGGGGCTTTGTTATACCCGTTCGAAAGTCACCTAAGCTGGGAGCAACTTGGGGCTATTCCTGAAATGTTTCAGACAGTATACGGTTCCCTGCATCTGGCACTGAAGATCCAGAAAGGGGAGACCCTGCTGATCAGGGGAGGAACTTCCTCCATAGGTATGCTCTCCACACAGCTTGCTAAGAATTGCGGTCTTACCGTTCTGGCTACTACCAGAAAAGCGGAGAAAAAAGAGTTGTTATTAAACAATGGAGTGGATCACGTACTGATAGATGATGGCTATTTGGAGGAAAAGCTAAAAGCTATCTATCCCGAAGGCGTGGACAAAGTCCTGGAGCTGGTGGGTACCGCTACCCTAAAAGATTCTCTGAGGTGTACCGCTCCGGGTGGAGCAGTATGCATGACGGGCATGCTGGCAGAACAGTGGTCAATGGCCGATTTTTCCCCCATGGATGCTATTCCCTCTACTGTTCAGCTTACGATCTACGATAGCGGCCAGGTTCGGGTGGACCAGCAAAGCTTTCAGCAGTTCATCCGTGAGGTAGAAGCAGGCATGGTAAAGCTGAATATCAGCAGAACATTTTCACTGTCCGAAATCTCAGCAGCACATCAATTTATGGAAAGTAATTCGGCAGGTGGGAAAATCGTAGTTCTAACCGAAGCATAACTCCAATTATTACACAAATGAAAATAATCTTTCAATAATGAATAACAAATATTTAAAACTTCTCAATACCTTTTTTGTAGTCTTGCCCATGACCTTCATCATGGCCTTAGTAGCAATTGCCCGCAACTATGGTTTTGAAGAAGGGTGGAGTCAAATGCTATTCAGTTCATGGATAGTAATGGCTCCAGTTGCCTATGTTACGGCTTTTTTTATTATCCCCATTGCGGGAAAAGTAACGGCTAGAATTTCTAAAAGAATGCATCCTATCGAACAGAAGAAATCCTTGAAGTAGGAAAGGATTTGGCTTAATGCTTCTTTTGGAATGGGGGGCAGATAAAATAGCACTCTAGATAAGCTATCAATTCCCTATAAACGGTTTGTTGAATTTCTTAACCTATGTTAAGGGTCCAGCCCAATTATTAGGAAGAACTTTGTCAGCATAAAAATGTCAAAGATGAAAAAACTAATTGCTATCGTTCTGTTCTTGCACGTCTTCTGTTTGCAGGGATTTTCACAATTGAGTAACGGGGTTCTTTATGTCAATCCAGAGCAAGGAAAAGATGATCAATCTGGACAAAGAGAACAGCCGCTCCGTACCCTTCATCAAGCTGCCCGCCTGATAAATGAAGCTGAAGGCAATGGGGCTGTTACGGTTTTTCTTTCCGAAGGCATATACGCATTGGATACCACCGTTAGGTTTGAGCCGGAGGGTTGGACTTTTACCCGCGAAAACAGGTTGATTATCCGGGCTGAAATCCTCCCTGATGACCCCGAGTGGCATCATGGGAAAATGCCCGTGCTGATTTCTACCATGCCATTCCAAAACATCCCGGATGACCGTTTGGGTGGTGCTTCAAATGGCATTCAAATAGAGACTAGCCATGTGACGATCCAAGGCATGCGCATGCTGGGATCACCTGTCCACGAACAACCAAAAGAGGGGATGGTGATCCGCAATTATCCCATCATTCGAGAAGGCAGGGATCTGGATGATCTAAGAGTGACCCAATGCCTTTTTTTGGGAGACATCCATGCAGCCCCAAACCATCTGCCTGTATTGGCTAGTGGACAAGGAGTAGTGGTGGACCATTGTGTGTTCTATGGTGTCAAGGATGCCGTGGTTTTTTGGCATTCAGACCGACCGGCTGAAAACTCTGCCATGCACCACAACCTAATTGTCAATATTTATGGAGCTGCAGTATGGACCTGGTCCTTGGCTGAGGATTTTGAATTCTATAACAATGTGGTAACCGATGCCGAGGCCCTATGGATATTACATCAAGATGAAAAAAACAGCTTCGAATTGTCTAATTCCTTGGTAGTAGGTTACGACCAATTGGTCAATAAAGGAGGAGGCCCCGCAAATTTGGGAACCCCTGCAGATCCTTCAAAGCTAATAAGGGGAGAAAACGTAATCATCCAAAAGGAAGGCAGTCTGGAAATTGTCAAAGATCCCACCAGCAGGTACTATCTGCAGCTTTCCCCGGGCTCCCTGGGAAGTGAATTAGGTGCCGGGCTGTTTTACCAGGGGGGAAAATAAAATTAAGGTTTGACTTATAGGTATATTTAAAGGTAATTAAATTGAGCTATTATGAAACAAGGGAAATGTTTTCTTATCGCATTAAGCTTCATTTCTTTAGGAGCACAGGCACAAAGCTTGGAATTTGAAGGCCATGAATTTGAAAAGTCCCATGTTAAGGCTTCGGTTGTCGAGTTGGACGGTGAAAAAGCAATAAGGCTCGAGCGGGATTTACAATCACTTCCTTTTGATCCAGACAGGTTGGGCGAGACGGTGGACGAGCCCACTTTTCTAAAACTGAAGGGCGTGGATTTAGAAAACGGAAAAGTGGAAGTGAAAGTCTTGAGCCGTTTATTGTCCAGCGCTCCTCCCTTTGCGCGTGGTTTTATTGGATTGGCCTTTAGGGTGACGGAGGACAATTCAGCATATGAATCAATCTACCTCAGGCCCACCAACGGTAGGGCAGAGGATCAGTTTCGGAGAAACCATACTATTCAGTATTATGCATATCCGGACCATAAATTCGACCGTCTCCGAGCAGAGTCCAAAGGAGAATTTGAAACCTATGCGGATATCGGCCTGGATGAATGGATTACCATGCGGATAGAATTCCAGGGGAAATCCGCAAAACTCTTCCTTAACGAACAGGAGGCTGCTGCTTTCCTCGTTAATGAAATGTTGGGAACCAGCAAGTCAGGCTCCATTGGTCTGTGGGTGGATATCGGCACCGAAGGTTACTTCAAGGACTTAGTCCTCTACTGAGGTAACAGCAATACTATGCCCCCAAAACCTTCGAATCCCTTTAGCTGGTTTGACTTTGAATATGTCCTTTTGATTGTATGTCTGGGCCGTAAAATTTCGTGGTTCATAGAAGCCGGTAGTGGCTTTCTTTTTCAAGCAGTGGGGCGGTAAAAACAAAAAGAAGGAGGGAAGAGAACTCAATGGCAGGACATATGATGAAATGCCTGAGATGGAGCTGCAGAAGAGCGTATAATATGTGGGATCCTAGTCGCTATAAACTATAAATTAAGCCCCCGATCTCTCGGAGGCCCAACCTGTTTCGGTTTAAACTGTGCCGGGATTGGTTGCAGAGCTGGGTAAGCCACTTTATTTTCCAAAGCCTGTATATTAAATATTCACCTCGGACACTCTCCATCTGACATCCGACATCTGACATTTGGCACCCGACATCACTCCATCGGACTTCGGACATCCCTACATCCGTCATCCCCACATCCGACATCTCAAAAATACCCCGATCTAGGTATTTTTTATCTGTAATTAATTTCTTAATCTTGGAGGAGGTAAAGGGAATGGATTGTTTTGGACTCAGGAGATAGCACAGGCTGGAAACTATATAGGTCATTGGATGAAATTCAATGACCGGTCCTTAGATAAAGCAAGGAATGTCACTGTATTTCCAACGGATTATGAAATCCTCGAAATATTCTGGACAAACTGGATGGAAAAGTCAGGAGTCAAGAGATTTAAGATGAAGAGAACCCTTACCTCGGAAATGGACGCAGAGCAGGAGATTTCGGGGTTTTTGGGGGTGAAGTAAATTCGAGTGATTCCAAGGTCTGAAGTTGGAGCGCTGGGCGCTGAGAAATGAGGGCTGTCCAAAATCTCGAGATCTGACCTAAAACAACCGAAGCGCCCCAAACTAAAAGGAATAATACATATAGGAGTGTCCCGGCTTAGTCCAACTATCCTGAAAGAATGGGACAAGTTGTTTAAACCGCAATCTTGAAATGTCAAATAGAATAGTTATTTTTTGACAGGATTGCGTTTAAAACACTTTGCGTTGGAGGTAATATGAACTAAACATGAAGCAGAATCAAATAATCACAAAAGAAGAGTTTATTGGCTTTTACGAGCCAATACTTAAAGGTTATAGCGAAAGCTTTAAAAATGAAATCGTTTCTAAAGATGTTCTGCTTAGAATCTTTTTTGAGAAAAGCGAAAGACAAACAATTATTGACCTTCAAAAAGCTATAAAAAAGCAAACTGACAAGTTTGTAAAATCGTTAATATACAGACTTCTAGGAACTCGTGAAATAATTTCATGTAGAGACAATAATTTGTATCTTGACACAAAAGCAGTTTGGCGACTAATCTCAGAATCAATTAGAATAATTCCCTCAAACTATATTATATCATCTATTGGTTCACAGGGCTTTTTATCTATTCCAATATACAAGAAGGAAGAGACATTAGAAACCTTTGACTTTTTACGCTTGCACATTTGGGATGATTCACTCGATGATTATATGGACTTGCAAAAAGTGGAAGACTTTTCGATCCATTCTCATACTTTTTTCGCAAAGAGTTGGGTAGTAACAGGGAAAATAGTCAATGACAGATTTGAGTATATTAAGAATTCCAAAAATGCAAATCACTCATTCTTTAAAGTTATCTATAATGATTCTCTGAATGAAGTTAACCAACACACCTCCAAAGCTGTGAATAAGAATATTAATGCAGAACTTATAAAAGTCAGCGAAGAAGTGCATCATGAAATGGCGGTTTATGAAATTAAGCCAAGTAAGCTTCATAAATCAGGTCATAAAAATTCACCGAAATGCTCAGCCACATTTTTTTCATTCACAGGAAAAGATGGTTTAGGAGAATCTTTTGTTATCGGACCAAAGCAAATCACCGAATCCGAAGTAAATAGAAAAATGAATATCTCTCCAATATACCTATTGGATAAAATCGACAGTCAATTATGAGTAAGAAGGAACTTATGCTATTAGATTGGATGAGAAAGGTTCATCAGCTTGAATATGCGCATTGTTTCCAATCTATATCTTTCAGTCACACAGAGCGTAGGGCAGGTATTTGGGCTTTTATTCTATCTACTGTTGTTGCTTTTACTTATCGATTTCCTTTCATCGAACAACCTTGGGTCAAAGAATATCTTTTGCCTTTAATTCTGTTTGCTGTAGCTATTTTAACAGGTTATCAATCGTTTATTAGACCAGGTGAAAAGGCAGAGAAACACAGAGAATTAGGGATTGAGTATGAGAGAATTCGGCATGAAATAGAAATGATTTTGACAACACAAATTAATAACCCAGAACTTGACGACAAGATTAATTCAGTTAAATCAAGGTGGGATTCTTTAAAAACGATGTATGTTAGAGAAAGTCATTACAATGAAGCGAAAAAGAAGGTCAAATCTTTTAATAAATATCCAAAAGAACTTAATTTTCTACCTGACAATGAATGAAAACTACCGCCAACATTGTATAAGCATATTGCGGTCTGGACTGCTAAAATTGAGCATTTTTGCTATTGAGAAACTTTACGGTGGGCGGACAGTGAATCGCTCTGAAATCTAGCACTACACTTATACTTGACCACTATCGGTAATTTGAACAACCAAGATGTATAGATATAATAGTCGTACGAGAATATTTAGTTCGGGAAGAATCTCAGATAAATTTGAATCTGCTTTAGATAGCATCAAAAGAACTGTTGAAAGCGAGACAGAGGATTATATTTTGAATGTGAACGAAACTGAATATGTTAACCACATAACTGAACAATATTTAATGAAAGTTCCTGAAATTATGTTCGAGGACGTTTATGCGGACAGTTACGAAGAGGATATTCCAGCGGAGTACTTTCCTATGTCTTTTTATGTATATGAAGGTAAAAAGTACAAGAAGGAAATAATTCAGTTTATAATACCAGTCGAAGGAGATGCCGATTTGTTATCAAGTTGTCCGGCTTCCTCAATATCTCTTGGTGGTGGAGGAAATTTTCACATTAAAGGGAATACAATCGTTGCCGAGTTTATCAACTTCAATAATGACCCACAAAAAATAAAGCAAGATTTTGACAATGAGGTAAGTGGGGTTCATCGGAATTATCAAACTCTTAGAAACGACATAATAAATTTTAATAATTCACTTGCTTCAAATACAAAATCGCTTCTAAGTCAAAGGAAACAAAAGCTCTTTGCTAAAAATGATTTATTGTCATCTTTGGGTGTTCCCCTAAAAAAGAAATCCAATACTTCAGAGACATTTTCCGTTCCACAGCCGAGATTTAGAGAAAAGCTCTCAATAAAACCATCTGTATTAGAAAAAGGGTTTAAACCTGAACCAACACTTGATGACAACAACTATCGACATATTCTAAAATTAATTAATGATATCGGTAAAAACTTTGAAAGGATGCCGAGTGTGTACAAGGGCAAAGAAGAGGAAGATTTGAGAGACCATATTCTAATGACTCTTGATCCAAATTTCGAATTTGGAAGTGCGAGCGGAGAGACTTTCAATAAATCAGGTAAAACGGACATTCAATTAAGGTATGACAGTTCAGTTATTTTCATTGCTGAATGTAAATTTTGGAGTGGGGAAAAAGGGTATCTGAAGACAATTTCCCAACTATTGAATTACTTGACATGGAGAGATACTAAAGCGTCAGTTGTTATGTTTGTTCGACAAAAAGACTTTTCCTCTATTCTTGAGAAAGTTGAGAGATCCACCAAAGAGCATGAAAATTACTTGGGATTTGTAGATAAAACAGATGAGAATTGGTATAACTATCGATTTCATATAAACGGAGATAAGAACCGAGAATTAAAACTAGCAATTCAATTATATCATTTACCAAAATAAGAAACTTCTGCTAAAAATAGGAATAAAACATAAGGGGGCGGTGTTTACCGCAAGTTTCGGTACTTTACAAGCTTGGTTTCAGGCGTATTGTTAGAAGCTTCGAAATGCCCTACTTTTCATACCCGAGGTCGTTAAGGTAATCTATCCCCCCCCCCCCTTTGCAAATCCCCTAATTCCTTAATATCTTCCCATCACCATTTTTAAAGTAACTTTTGCCTATGGCTTTCAACGAGGATTCTAGAGTTAAAATACCGGCTGTGTTGCACCTGGTGAGGTTGGGGTATACTTACCTTTCGCTGAAGGGGCGGCAATGGGACCCGGAGACGAATATCTTTACCGACATTCTTTTTGAAAGGATCCATGGGCTCAATCCGGTGCTTTCGGATGGGGATGTGGAACGTATTTGCGCGGAACTGTCGCTTTCGCTGGAATATGAGGATCTGGGGAGGGCTTTTTACCAGGTTAGTTATGGAGAGCGGTTGTAATTCCAATTAAGATGGCACAACTTTTTGAAATCAATACCTGGAACGAACAACCTTGGTGGAATACAGGGGGCACCAGAGATAAGAAAATATATCAAAATCCAGAGGATGGGGAGCTTTATTATTTTAAGCAGTCTTACAAAAAGGGTAAGATGGATTACAAATACGAGTTCTGGTCCGAGATAATTGCTTATGAAGTTGGAGCATTATGTGGCTTTGATATTTTGCCTTATCATATAGCTATTAGAAATGACATCGTTGGTTGTATCTCAAAATCAATGATAAGTATATCAGGAGAAGAATTAATTGAAGGGGGAAAATACCTTCAGGTTGTTGACTCTGCATTTCGACCTGAAGATACAAAAACTAGGCACTTATATGGCTTTCATTTAATTGCTGAATCATTAACCGTATTGAAGCTAGAAAAATACATTTCAAATATAATAGAAGTAATCGTATTTGATGCTTTAATAGGCAATAGAGACCGTCATCAGGAAAATTGGGCAATCATCACTAAACATTCCGCCTTTTCTCAATCTATCGCTGAAGTTTCAGACTCTGTAGAAAATGAAAGTTTAGATGGGTTTCCTGATTTTGTTAAAAAAATCATCAAATTCCTGTATACGAATAAAGAAGGAAGACTCAAGAAAGAAATTGTTCAGGCACGATTAATGATCCCCAAAGAAAATCGGTTTGCTCCGATATATGATAGTGGATGTTGCTTTGGTCGGGAACTCAATGATGAAAGAGTGGCTTTATTATTAAAGGATAAGCAAGCATTTAATAGCTATGTACGAAAGAGTAAAGCAGAAATTCATTGGGAAGGCGAAAAGCTGAATCATTTTTTTCTTATTGAAAAAATTGCTGCTATAGATCAATATCAAGAATACGTCAGGTGGCCTTTAAAGCGGATAGTAGAAAAGTTCGACCCAGACAAAATCCGGAAAATAGTATTTGCTGTAGATGATGAACTCCAAAAAGTTGCTCCGGACAAGAAATTACCAAGTGAAAGAAAAGAGTTGATTACGAAATTGCTAATTTCGCGTTTTCAACATCTAAATGAGATTTACAAAAGCTTATTATGAAAGAAATTGGGCTTATTTATTTAACCTGGAGAGAAGGTCAGGGGAAAAGAAGACATCGGGTTGGCGTTTTGAAAAGAAGCGCTACCAATGGGGTTCTTTTCAAATACTTGTCTGAAGGGGTTAAGCAAGCCCAGGAGGATGGTTTTTCACCTTACACTGAATTTCCGGATTTAGAAAAGGAATATAAATCCGGGGTATTGGAAATTTTTGGTCAAAGGATTATGAAACAAGAAAGGTCAGATATTCAAGACCTTTTTGATTTTTGGGAAATTGACCCCAAGTTTAAAGGGGATAAATACTACATGCTCGCCCATACCCAAGGTTTGAACCCTACCGATAATTTTGAATTCTTGGCGGAATACAATCCTGTGAAGGAGCTTAGGTTTTTGACAGACCTTGCTGGATTGAGTCAGTTTAAACTCAAGCCAGGAATATTACGTCCCGGAGATTTATTGACCTATGAAAAAGAGCCGGACAATCCCTATGACCGGTTTGCAGTTAAGGTATTGAAAGGAGATACACCAATTGGATATATCAAGATGGTCCACTCCAAGGTCTTCCATAAATCAAAAAGACCATTGATACTCCAAGTGAAAGCAGTAGAGGAAAACAGTACGATTAAGAAGGTGTTTTTGAAAGTGCAGGCTTAAACTGGGTAGTTTAGAAGGTTATTCGCCCTGCGGTCTGGTTTAGGGGTTTAGAAATCGCAAAGCGGGGAGTTGAACTTTTTCTCAGGACAGCCGATTTTTCACTTCACTTCCTACTTCTCACCTAAATCTCTCTGTGCTTCTTCTAATCTTTGCTTTGGTATAGTAACCGATACCCTCGAGTCGGAGACCCACATCTCAGGGGTGCGAAGTCTGAAGACATTTGCACAACGGGTGATCACAGCTCCGTTAGGAGCGGCCGATATAATAACCGCCGGTGGCAACCGGCGGTCAGCAACACCTGCCTGCTTATAAGTCCCAGCGGGACGCACCATATTAATCTCTCATTGAGGGTTGGAAGATCCAGAAGTAACTTTTTTTAATCTTATAATCCGTTAACCAATAGGCCTAGAATCTCAAAGCATTTATCGGGAAAAACTTAAACCGCCCCTTTACATTTTACATAAATATGTCTATATTATAAACATTGTAATGTTTAGATAATAAATAATGCTTGATATTCCCTTATTAAAAAGAGATCTTAAGGATAAAGCGGAAAGGATATCCGCAAAAATGGACCTACTCATTTCCCAGAATCCTGATCCGTTCCCCTTTGAGCGGTTGGAGAAGTGTCTAAAACGGAGGTCACTGGGCCATAGTTTACGCTGATACTGGGCCAGCCATTCCGGGAATCAACGGGCCAAAAATCAGGCGTTGTTTCCGGAGGTCATTGGGCCATTTAATTACGGCAACCCATTCGAATTCCGGAGGTCATTGGGCCACTTTCCATGATAATTATTAGCCTTGTAGTTTTTAAAAACAATCTACATGGCAGGACAAAGAATAAACATCATGGAATTAAGAAGTTTGATAGCATTTAAGCAAAAAGGCTTGAGCAACCGAAAGGTGGCCGCCCTTTTGGGTGTCAACCGGAAAACCGTAGACGAGTACATCAAGCGGTTCAAGGAACTCGGCTTGGGGTACGGGGAGCTCCTGACTCTTGAGGGAAAGGATCTTGAGGAACTTTTCACCCAAAACAGCCAGACGGAAAAGGAACGGTACGAACAGCTTTCCGGACAGTTCCCACACTTCCAGAAAGAGATGAAAAAGCCCGGGTGCACCCTGCAGGCACTTTGGAAGGCATATATTGCAAAACATCCGGAAGGCTATAAATACAGCCAGTTTACCTGGCATTACCGGCAATGGAGCAAACGCCACCATGTTAGCGGAAAGCTGACCCACAGGGCCGGAGAAAAGCTTTTTGTGGACTTTTGCGGCAAGAAACTCTTTTATGTGGACAGGCATACCGGCGAACAGATCGATGTTGAGGTTTTTTTGGGGATCATGCCCTGTAGCCAATATACCTACGTCAAGGCCGTGGCCAGCCAGAACCGTGAAGATTTTATCAGCTGCCTAGTCCATTGCCTCGGATGGATAGGAGGCGTCCCCTATGCGGTGGTGCCGGACAACCTTAAGTCTGCCGTAAGCAAAAGTTCAAAATATGCCCCCATACTCAACAAGACTTTTGCCGATTTTGGACAACATTATGGCTGTGCACTTGACCCCACACGCCCTTACAGCCCACAGGACAAGGCCCTTGTCGAGCGGACGGTAACCATTGTCTATCAACGGATATACTACCCCCTGAGCAACCACACCTTTTTCAGCCTGGCCGAGCTCAACGATGCCATTGCCGACAAATTGGTGGAGTTCAACGATTATCTGTTGAGCCACGGACAGGGCAGCAGGAGGAGCCAGTTCATCGATATTGAAAAAGAGTTCCTTCAGCCCCTGCCAAGTGGTATTTATAGTATCAGGAACTATAAAAAAGCCACAGTCCAGAAAACCTCCCACGTCTTCATGGGAGAGGACAAGAACTATTACAGCTGTCCCCACCGCTATATCGGGCTGGCCGTGGAAGTACAGTACAATCAGGACATAGTGGAGATCTTCCACAGGCAGGAAAGGATAGCCTTCCACAAAAGGAGCTTCAAAGCAGGTCACTACATCACAGTGGGCGACCATATGCCCAGCAGCCACCAATACTTCAATGAATGGAGCCCCGAATTTTTTCACCGGAGAGCCCAAAAGGTCGGTCCCCACACCCAAGAGTACATCGGCAGGCTGATCGGGCAGTATGACTATCCCGAAATTGGCTACAAGCAGGCCCAGGGGATCCTTGCCTTTTTGAAAAGCTACGAACCGGAGCGCCTGGAAAGGGCCTGTAAAAGGGCTCTGGGATTCGAAAAAGCCTCTTACCATACCCTTGAAAGGGTGTTGCAGAACAAAATGGATATGGAGGAGATCCCCTTTCCGGAGGACCGAGTGACACCTGAACACAAAAACATCAGGGGGCTTTTCAGTTGAGCGGCTTCAACCCATCTACATTAAAAACCAATCCATATAAACTATGAACGAATACAACACAATCGAAAAATTGAAACAGATGCGCATGGGGGCCATGGCCGAACTTTACCACAAACGGCTCACCGAAAACCTTTACAAAGAATTTTCTGCCGATGAGCTGTTGACCTTGTTGGTCGACAGCGAATGGGAACAAAGGCAAAACAGGACGATTGACAACCTAATCCGCCAGGCCGGTTTCAAGCAGGCTTCCGCCGCCACTGACATCGATTACCATGCCTCACGTAATCTCGACAGGTCGGTGTTTGAAAGGCTGCTAGGGCTTGGCTTCATCCGCAACAGGGAAAACATCATACTTACCGGTGCCACAGGTTGCGGAAAAAGTCACCTAGCCCAGTGCCTCGGCGTAAAGGCATGCCAGTTCAGGTACAAAACACTTTATTACAATACCTCGAGATTTTTTGACACGGTCCGGCTTGCAAAGCTGGAGGGCACCTACCATAACCTACTTAAAAAGCTGGAAAAAACCGCGGTATTGATCCTGGATGATTTTGGACTGGCACCCATGGACACCCAAGCCAGGCATGCCCTGATGGACGTTATGGAGGACAGGTATGGGAAAAGCTCTACCATCATAGCCTCACAGATCCCGGTGGCCCAGTGGCATGCTACCATCGGAGATGACAGCATTGCAGATGCCGTTCTTGACAGGCTGGTATACTCCTCCCACAGGATAGAACTGGAAGGGGAATCTATGAGAAGTAGAAAGAAGTTGGACAATTAAAATATAATCCCATAATTGCACATGGAAAGTGGCCCAGTTATTCCCGTAATCACTGGCCCGGCATGCTCCGTAATCACTGGCCCATCATCGCCGTAATAGACAGAGAAGGCGCGAGTTCTGCTTAAATTGATTGAGGAAGCGCAAAGTGCCATTAGTAGTGACAATCTGTTTCGGGCGGGGTACTTGGTGAAAATGATGGAGGAGGAGGGCTTGATATTTAAGCTTCCTTTGGCGTAGTTTTAATTAATGAAATCTAAAAGGATATGCACCTTAAGAACGTTCAATATTGTCTAATGGCTTTACATTTAAGCTATAAATCACTCAATGAGATTTCATCAATCCTATCGCATGATAAGAAGTTTAAAACATCCATTGCTGAGTCGCCCACATTCAGGTTTTATAATTACTCACTTCATTATATGCTCGTAATGGAAATTTGCAAATTGATGGAGCCTAATAATTCCAAGGGTCCAGCTAAATACCGAGACAACCATTATGCGAGTTTAAAACGCTTAATTGGAGAGGTTGAACTTAGTGTACCCCCTAGCTTTAAGGCGATTAGTGAAAATCTTACAAATCGAATTGAATTATTAAAATGTGGCCTGTTTAGTAAAATACTCCACTTAAGAGATAAAAAATTGGCCTATAGTGATATGGACCAGTATGGAGGCCCTTTATCCTTTAAGGGTTTCGATATTGATGAAATTGAAGAATGCAGGGAACTCCTGGACGAGCTTCAGGATATTTTAAAAGAATGTATATCTCATTTTGATTATGACATTGTTATTCATAGTAATACCCAAACTCAAAATTTATTGAAATATGTTGATGAGTATAAGGCATTTGCTAAAGATAATAAATGGGATTTTTTTAAATGGCAATCAAAAAAATAAGCCCCTGATCCCTTGGAGGCCTATGGGTACTCGTTGGACTGGATGGGTCTCAAACAATTTTTTAAATTTCTTTCTAAGGATAAGTTAGGGAATTGATCAATTAAGACCAATAGATATTCACCTCTCATTTTTCATTTTTCTCATTTCTAAATTCAAGGGGATCAGTCCTACCGTCATTGTCGGGAACGGAATGGAAGCGTATGAAGCAATTCAACGAACGTCGGATCAATGAATCCGGCTTTTTTGCGAGTGGTCTCCATCAGCTAGAGTTATCCACTCCTCAATCTCCGAACTCTCATTCTGGTCATATAGTAGGTTTCACCTTAATCTTGAAATGAGCTCAAATATACTAAAAGGGATTGTATACACCGTTTGTTGGGTCTATTGTTGCGATTTTGACCTTCAAACCTAAAGTTATTTCAAATATTTTTCTTGATAAATTTTTATTAATATAATTTTTAACCTTTTCTCTTTTTTATGCCTATATCTAAAATAATCTTTTATTGTAATGGAGTCTATCAAAAATATAAATAATATTATAACTATAAAAATTAAGTAGGAAGAGATACTTTCTATACCAAAAAGTTGATAATCCTGGATTAATCTTCCAATTATTACTCCAAGAAAAAGTAACAATAAATTGGTGAATAAGGTATACCTGAACTTCGGGATTTGCATATTGCAATGTTCTATAAGAAAAATTAGTTTTTCTTTATTTAAACGGTTGTTTTTTTTCAATTTTTCTTTGATTATTTTTTTTCTAATTCTGAAAATAGAAGATTCAGTATATTTTTCTTCCTGATAGGGATGTACTATTCTATTTTGAGATTTCCTCAATAGAATAGCTACAGTTATTGTGCCTACGGATAAAATAAAAAATGGTAATATATAATTGAAATAGAAAGCGATGAAAAACAATAGTAATGTTATTGTTATTGTAGTAAAAATTTTAAATTTTTCTGTTTTACTTAAGTTTCTATAAATTATATTTGACCATGAAATTTCTTTTTCTAAGTATTTTATTTGTTCTAATAGTGACATAATATATCGATTAAGTTGTCGAAATAAAATTTTTTATTTTACCATTTGGTATATTGTAAGGGTTTACTTTTAGGTGTGCAGAATAGGGTTTCTAGGTAATATTTATTTTTGGCAATTGTGTTCTTTATGATCTTTACGTAATGTGTTATGGCTGGCGAAAGTATCATAATCACAATTAAACGCTCTTCTGATAAATGTTTCGTAATCCATCTCTGCTACATAGCTGTTCATTTTTATTCATTTAACTTAGTAAAGTCAATTTAAGAGCGGAGAGGCTTTCCAGCCCCTTTTTTCTACTTCGGCCGTGATCTCTTATGATCCCTAACCGGCACCGTCTTAGGTCCTGGTTTTAGAGCATCGGGATTTTTTCTTGGGATAGGAGATGGTGTTGACCTCTTGTGTCGCTCTACGGGGACAGTCTTTTTGCTCATGATTTTATTGTTTTAGGTTGTGCTTAAAGATAAAAGGTTTATTTGTAGGTTGAAGGCTAGCGGAAAAAAAAGTGTGACTATTCGTGACACAATTCAGGGATTTGTTTTGGTATGGCGATAGAATACCCCGATCAGGGTATTTTTTTTGTTGTAATTATGAGTTAAGTTGTGGGGGAATCGGGAGAGATTTGAATTTTATATCTTCTTTTTCACTTATTTTGGGTTGGGAAACAGATTTAGACAATGGCGAGAGCAGATTTATTGGTGAAATTGGTGAAGGCGGGCAGTGCCGGTGATACGGCTTTGTTCAATAGGATTGCCGAATCCATTATTGCCGAAGAAAAGCATAAGCAGCACCATGTCCTGGCAGGTCAGCTGGAAAATGTGCTGCGGAAATCTCCCGCCAATTTTTCGTCCAACCACCGGAATACCGGCAATTTGCTTAATGAAAAGCTTGAGAATTTTTTGTTTAGGGTACATCCCCAGAAAAGCCTGGATGATGTAATCCTGACGGATGAAAACAGGAAGAGCATTGCCGACCTGGTAGGTGAGCAGCATGATGGGATTATTGGGAGCTATTTGGGAGAGACGGCCTCCAGGCTGAAGGCCATGTTTGATTTTATCCGTACCCAAGAATGCGTGTTGTTTTTTGACGAATTTGATGCCATCGGTAAAGAGCGTGGGGATACCCACGAAACCGGTGAAATCAAGAGAGTGGTGAGTTCACTTTTGCTGCAGATCGACCGATTGCCATCTTACGTGGTAACGGTGGCAGCTACCAATCACCCGGAGCTGCTGGATCGTGCAGTTTGGAGAAGGTTCCAAGTAAGATTGGAATTGGATAAGCCTAACCGGCAAATGATCATCGTTTGGTTAAAGAAATTTGAAAATCAGGTTAAATATTCATTGCAACATCCACACAACCTTTTAGCTCAGAAGCTGGAAGGACTGAGTTTTTCGGAGATCGAGGAGTTTATGCTAGATATTCAGAGAAAGTATATTCTTTCCCTGCCGGATATCAATGTAAAGAGGATTGTAGATGAGTGTTTGAACCAGCTCACTTTTAAATACGATCCAAATGACGACCAAGAAACCCCTTCTAATTTTTCCTAGATATTAGGCTAAAGGGTAGGACGGTAATTCCCTACTGCAAAAATACCCTGATCAAGGTATTTTTTTAATGAATGATAATCATTTTCTTAGCAACTCTTTTAAAAAATAATTTTTACAGGCATAATGGATTATAGGCTTGAGTTATTAGACAGTAAAACTTTTGAAAGGTTGGTGAATTCAATTTGCCAAGAACTATTAGGAATAGGAGTGGTTTCCTTTTCAGAAGGAAAGGATGGTGGCCGAGATGGTAAATTCGAAGGCGAAGCGAAAAATTTCCCATCAACGACTTCTTCCAATTGGAAAGGAAAATTTATCATTCAAGCCAAACATACCACTAACCCCATAGCATCTTGTGGAGATTCGGATTTTTCAAATCATATAATTTCCAAAGAAATCCCCAAATTAAAAAAGCTAAAGGAAAACGGGGAAGTAGAATGTTATTTGCTGTTTACAAATCGGAAATATCCTGCAATTACTGGAGAAAAGCTGACGCAGAAACTAGTTTATGAGACAGGCATTCAAAATGTGACGATTATTGGGAAGGAAACTCTAAATGATCATTACATCAATCCAAATAAAAAGCTAATTAGGTTATATAATCTCGATCTTTTTCACATACCGTTTGATTTTTCGGATGAGGAAATAAAAGATTTGATCTTGGGGTTTAAAGAACAGTTGTCAAACTTTCCAGAGGAGTTTGGCCAGAATCCAAACACCTTGAAGTATGATTTTGACCTGGTACAGATTAAAAAGAAAAACAAGAGAAATAATCTAGGGCGGGAATACTTCGAGGATAACATACAAGGAAGATCTTCAATGGATTTTGATAAGATCCAAAGATTTTTGGAGAATCCAATTAATGAAGAATATAAGGAGGTTTATTTTGACATTGCTGCAGAGATCAATGAAATGATTTCTCTAAAAAGGAGTAATTTTGGCTCCTTCGAAGAAATCCTTGTTTTTCTCTACAAGAAAATCTGTGATGGAGAAAGCACTTTAAGAGGTACCAAAAGACATGTGTCGACCTTGCTGCACTATATGTATGTAGAATGTTTAATAGGAAAAAGATGATCCGACCTGATAGACATACCAATTTAGATTACTCTGTGATCAACATCAGTTCCTTCATATTGGGAGAGTTAAGCACTTATTACACCGTTTCATACGATGAATTATTGGAGCGGGTTACCAAGGAAATCGGGGAAAATGCCAAGGAAAATTTTCCTTATGCTCTGAATTTCCTTTATTTATTGGGAAAAATTAAATACGAGAACAGTAAAGACGCCTTTTTATACAATGAAGCTTAGTAAGTTATACTGCAATAAAAATAATTTTAAGCATGTTAAGTTTAATTTGCAAGGGATCAGTGTGGTATATGCTGATGTTCTTTTAGGCGAAAATGAAGCTTCCACTACAAATAAGAAAAACTCCCATAGCTTAGGCAAAACTAAGCTTGCTGAATTAATTGATTTTTTATTTTTAAAGCAAATCAATCCAAAGCATAGTTTCCTCCTTAAGCCCGGAAGCTCAGGGTCTGATCCAATTTTTAAAGATTATGTCTTCTATCTGGAGCTTTACTTGAATTCTGGAGAATATCTGACCATAAGAAGAGCTGTAGATTCCGCTACTAAAATTGCTTTTGCTCTTCATGATCAGACTGTGGATGGATTTAACCCTCCGAAGACATGGGATTGCGAAAAAGTCCCATTTGAAAAGGCCAAAGTTAAATTAGCGGAATACCTGTCCCTTCACTTTTTTCAAGACAAAAAATATGACTTCCGAAAAGCAATTAATTATTGTCTGAGGCTCCAGGGAGATTATGAGGACGTATATAAACTTTCCAAATATGTGGGGGGATACGATAAAGACTGGAAACCTTTTATGTTTTCACTTCTAGGTTTTAATGGGAATCTACTTTCTGAAAAATATGATAATGACGCTAAACGAGAAGATATAAAAAAATACATTGAAAAATTAAAAAATGAATTTTCAGTAAAGATTGAAGATCGGGATGATCTAGTGGCTCAGATTCAGCAACTTGAATTAGAGGCCCAAAAATCAGAAAATGCAATCGATAGCTTTAATTTTTATGAGCAAGATAAAAACCTGATCAGTAAAGGGATTGACGAAGTTGAAGAAAGCATCAGTACCTTAAATTCCTCTTCGTATAGGTTAAATTTTGAAATTAATAAGCTCCAACAGTCCATAAAGAACAAGTTTGCTTTCAATTTGGATAAGGTAAATAAGGTGTTTGAAGAATCCGAATTGTATTTTCCAGACCAATTGAAAAATGACTATGAAGCTCTTATGGACTTCAATAAGTCACTGACCAAAGAGAGGAACAAATTGTTGAAAGAAGCCTTAGAAAAGAAAGAGTCGGAACTTCAAAAAATAAACGAAAGACTAGCTGATTTGAATAAAGAAAAGGAATCTTTACTCTCCCATTTAAGAGATACCGATTCTTTTAGGAGATTTAAACTTTACCAAAAGGATTTAGTCCAAGTTCAAGGCCAACTGTATGCTATAAGGGAAAAGCTAGGCATTATCGATAAAATTTTCACTCTAGAAACCGAAAGGGAAACCCTTGCCCGTGAAATAGAAGGAACAGTATGGCAGCTCAAGGAGGTGTATAAGCATACAGAAGAGAACCAAAAGTATTCATTGATCCGTACCCTATTTGCCCAATTTTATAAACAGGTGATGGATGAGGAAGTACGAATTTCTTGGTCAATTAATTCAAATAACAATGTAGATTTTGTGCCACCGAAAATACAGGCTAAGGGTGGGGTGAAAAAAGACACCTCCAAAGATGATGGTAGGACCTACAAAAAAATTCTTTGTGTGGCCTTTGATCTAGCTGTTTTATGTGCCTATAATAAAGAATCCTATTTCCGTTTTGTATACCATGATGATGTTTTGTCACAGCAGGATAACGGTATAAAAAATAGACTTATTAAATTAGTAAGGGAGCTTACTGGCCAATATGATTTCCAGTACATCTTATCAGCAATTAAATCTGATCTACCGGTTGATGAAAATGAGCAACCAATTTATTTCCCAAAACAGGAAACTGTTTTATTATTGGATAAAGAAAGTAAAGGTCCTCTGTTTGGGTTTGAGTTTTAGTTTCTGGTAAATAACCGTAGGACTTGATGCCAAGGATTGAGGTGTAGGTTTTTACTGAGAAACTAAGTATATGGAAAAGGTATTGAAAGCTTTGATTTTTGTGACGGTAGGGGCTTTAGTTCTTTACCTTATGGTTATTCAAGATTGGTTGGGGGCTTTTAGTTTTTTAATTTTCCTTCCTTTGGCCTTTCTTTCTATTGGTGCAGTGGCTTTATTTCTAATGCTAATCGTGACTGGGATTAAAGAGGTCAAATTGCCTGATTTCAAATTACTTTCCATATTATTTATTTCAGGAGGTTTGTTTCTTGGGATTTATGGATTTCGTAATGGTCTTTTTTGGAATAAATCTCTGGAAGCGGCATTTATTGATGAAAGAAGCCGAATGGATCTGATGTTGTTTGAGAATGGTAACTATATCATTTTTGCTAACTGGTTTCTTGGGGAAGAAAGGTTTGAGGGCAAATATGAAATTAGAGGAGATACATTGGTTTTTAAAAAATCACCTGTTACTGATAATGATTTTATAAATACTGAGTCAATCATTGATTATAATGCTGGTAAGATCTACTTTAAGAAAGGGAAGGATGGGGAATATGATACCACTTATTATTATTTCCAAATTAATTTTAGATAGAGAAAACATCATTGATCTAGTAGAACTGAATGGTTTGAGTTATACTAACCCATTCATAACAACCGATTTCAACTATGGGATCCATGAGGTTGGTTTCTGAATTCAGTCAGGCATCGGTCATCTGAAATCCTCTCATCCGATATCGGACATCAGTCACCCAGACTTCCGACATCTCACAAAATACCCCAATCACGGTATTTTTTAATTGTAATTAATTCCTTAATCTTGGAGGAAGTAAGGAAAACTCGATCAAGCAGGTAATGCCACAGTCTATCAGACGAATTATGAAATCCTCGAACTGTTCTTGACCGAATGAATGGAAAAGTCCCTTGCTCTATTCATGCCTGATAAACATTAACTCTTTGTGAGGCTTATCCCTTCTAATCTGGGTAGATAAGCCTCATAGGACTTATGGAGATATAAGTGTTGTGCACAATTAAAAAAAACATGAAACCAGAAGAAGTATTCACACCCCGATCCCACTCAATAAATCAGTATTCCTATGTTGAGAGGAAATTGCACTTAAAAAGTCTAGAAGAAGGTTTCAAAGGTTCCAAGCATATTTTTTTGCACGGAGATAGCGGTACGGGAAAGTCATGGTTATACAAGGATTTTTTAAAAAAGAATGATATAAGGCACCTTACCGTAAACCTCACTAACGCTTCTAGATTGGGCTCTTTAAATCAAGAATTTGAGAATACTGTTAATAGAGAGTTGAAAAAACAGAAAACAGGTTATTCTATTACTAATGAGGGTGCATTACATACAGAAGGTGGACTCAGTGGTTGGTGGACTGGAGTTGTTCTCAAGGCAAAGACAATTCTTAAACGAAATAAACAAACCAGTTATAAAACTCTAGCAAAAGAACCATTTGAAGCTTGTCTAGAATATCTAAGGAAAAAATCAAAGAAAAAACGTGCCGTTTTAGTATTTGAAAACTTCGAATCTATCCTGAGAAAGGAGGAGCTACTAGAAGAATTAGGAAATATCATATTACTCCTGGATGACGAACGCTACGGACAGTATAACATTAAAATCCTTATTGTAGGAACTCCTTCAGATATCATGTATTTCTTTTCTAACTATCCTGCCAACGGGCCACTCTCCAATAGAGTTGAAGAACTTACAGAAGTATCAAGGATGACCGAAGATGAGACTGAGAAATTGTTTGATCATGGCTTCCAATCCTTAAAATACCAAGTTGAGAACAGAGATCAGATAATATCCCACCTTAAATGGGTCACCGATAGAATTCCTCAAAGAGTTCAAGAGTATTGTTTAATTCTTGCTCGTAAGGGAGAATCAGATAAAAAATTAGATGCTAACGACTTGACCTCTTGCGACCAAAAATGGATTAATGAATCATTGAGTCAAACATACACAGCTATTGAAAATGTTATGAATTCTAGGGAAACCTCCATAGGTAGGCGCAATCAAACCTTGTACTGTCTAAGTCTCTTGGAAAAAAATGAAATTCGACTTAATGAAATTGAAGAGTTAATTCGAAGTGAATTCCCTACTAAAACGGAAGGTAAGGCTATAAACCCAAGCGCAATTTTAACTGAGATATCCAAGGCTGAAACGCCCATTATCAAAAGAAATCCAAAAGGAGACGCATACTACTTCACAGATCCAAAGTTTAGAATGTGTTTAAGGGCTACTCTTGTAAAGGAGGGAGAAAATATTTCTAAAAGAGAGATCAGTGAAATAAAATAACTGTGCACAACACGAGGCTATAAGCAAGCGGGCGGACAGTGAGTTACGAAATGTTTGGGCATTTTAGCTACATTTGTTCGGTCGGACAGGTTGGAGCATTTAAAGCCCGCCTGCTCATAGCCCGGGAACGCTAATTGAGAAATAACATAAGCCATACCTACCGGCAGCAGTTCAACCCATCCAGAAATTTGGTAGGAGGGGGGAGCCCATTGTCCAAGTTCACAAGGTCTATCTAATCCTCCTTTCTTCCTTTAGCCAATCAAAGATGATTTTATCCACCGGCGATACCTTTTCTTTGTCAGCATAACTGAGCCAGACTATTTCTTCAATTTCAGCTGCAGCTTGAAGCTTGCCTGTATAGTAGGCGGCATAACAGGTCATCTGGACCATGACGCCTTGAGGATGGCCATGTGCCTGAGCTTTAAAAGTACCTATATGATGCAGGCTGTCTTTAACCAATTGCACGCTCAGTTCTTCCTGTATCTCCCGGATGAGCGCCTCAGCATCACTTTCCCCGCTTTCCCTTTTTCCGCCTAGAATATAGTAAACCTCTTTGCCGGTGCTTCGGGTACTCAGGAGGCGTTGGTCTTGGATGTGGATCCATGCCAATTTATCAATTACTTTCATTCAGCTATAAATATATTGTCCACCACTAAATTCTCAAATTTAGAATCAATCTCACCATTCCGTTTAATTTTAATCAGAATAGCCAATGGTGGTCCGAGCCTATTTTTGAAAAGAATATTGATAATAGCCATTTCCAAATCCGGCACTAATTCTTCCTATTCTTGGTTCTTTTCACAGTGCCTAAAAGGATGAATTATGAGTAAACCCTATCACCAGCCTAAAATACAGGTGCCAAAATTCTGTGAGGAGAATGGCTTTTATACCACTAAGAAGCGGTCATACAATATGTCGCGGATTAAAGGCAGTGGTACCAAGCCGGAGAAAATGTTGAAAAAGGCTTTATGGGATGCGGGGGTAAGGTATAGGAGCAATAAAAGGAAGCTGCCTGGCAAACCGGATATAGCATTCATAAAATACAAACTGGTCGTTTTTGTGGATGGGAGTTTTTGGCATGGTCACGACTGGGAACACAGGCAACAAACTATCAAATCCAATAGGGATTTTTGGATTCTAAAGATCGAAAGAAACATGCAGCGGGATAGGGAAATCAATTCCTGGTACAAAGCAAAGGGATGGATGGTACTCCGCTTTTGGGATTTTGAAGTACAGAAGGACCTTGGGGTCTGCGTCAAAGAAATTGTAGATTTTATTATTCGTAAAAATAGCCTAATAAATTGATTTAAAGTGTTTTGTGTGTTATTTTTATGCTACGAAAAAATAGCATTCCAGAACAGTACTTTTTTGATATCCACTACTTAACACTTTACCCCATGGAACAAACCTCCCAACTCAAACCATACCGATTCTATATCGACCTACCCAAAGACATTTTGGTCGATGAGGTCAACAAACTTTCCAGAGAAGAGCTGATTGAATGGCTAAGCTGGAATGATCCCAATGGTATTTACCGGGATGAGGATTCTTTTGATGAACTTGGGAATGTAATGTCGTTAAAAGAGGGGAGGGAGATAATGATTAGGCAGATTTCCGAAGGGCAGGGAATTAAGGACTAAATAAATCCCCTTCGATTTCCCTTTGCTTTTGCGATACCTTAACAGGTCATGGGGTTCGTTGATTATAGGCCTGCAAGTTTTCACCTAATTTTAGGGGGAATGCTTTATTGGGCATAGTTGCTTTATTTATGGCAGTGTATCACGAAGATTGTGAAGGGAAAAGCTACATCTTTTTGTTTTCTATGGATTTTTGACTTTTGAAGAGTAATCTTAGATGATTGATCTTCTATAGGATTTTTCTAAGCCAAATAAGCATAAAAATACCCCAAACCAGGTATTTTTATTATCAGATTTATTTTTGAATTTTAATTTCTAATTTTTTATAATCTAAACTAACTAGGGAATCATGAAAATTTTCACAATTATTTTGGTTTTGGGTATTTTTATATCGAAAAGTTATGCCCAAGAGTCCAAACCTGATACACTTACTTTTCTAGAGTTTAAATCAAAAAAAATTAAGGTAGTTAGTTCAAAGTTTGATGAATCAACAGGTTTGTGGAAATTCGTTGGGTTTAAAAATGAGGAACCAGTAATTCATAATGTTCGTTTTTCACGTTTTAATGTTTACAATGATCAATACTTTTTAAAATTCCGTTATCCCAAAGTTTCTGTGTTGACAGTACCTTTAAAAGTACGACCCTCTTTAAGTTATCAACCTTTTCTTTCAGAGGAACCTGATGTCATGCCCTCAAATGCACAGTTTGGATTAACTAATGCCTATCTTGGATTGGGGGTAATAAATTGGGGAATGAATAGGTATTTTTCTTCTGGAAAAGTTTCTTCACATTATTTGTCTTTTGGAGGTTTAATGGGGTTTTCTGTTGAAAAGCTGACTGGGAATAATGTAAATGCTGATTTTCCTTATTCAGAATTGGATCAGTTGTTTGTTTCTACAGGTTTGCAATTAACTTATTCTTATAATGACATCAGTTTTATTTTTGTTCCTGCTGCCTGGGATTTTGCTGTAAACAGACCTGGAACAAATTACATCTATAATGGGACAAGATGGTGGGGCTTAGGCATAGGACTTTCCTTAAAAAGGATGGGAATGCCATATGGCAGAAACTAACGAACTGGAACCTATTCCTTGTTGTACCTATTGTAAATTAACTTAATCATCATCCCCGCCTAATAAATATCCTCCCCCTCCCTTTCACAAGGGAGGGGTTATGGTGGGCGGCTTCGGATAGTTAATAGGTGGGTGTACCAGTTTTGAGATCAACGTAATTTGCGAAGGCTTCATCCGGGTGGAAAATTAAACCGTCTTCAATTAAACCCTGGATATATAGCTTTACCTCATCTAAAGTTTTGATGGTTTTCATGTTCTTGTATTTTGTTTAAATGGTGACAATTAGTTTCTTATAATTTAAAAATTGACATTGAAGTATCCAAGTTAAAGTCACCTTGTAAATAGTGCGACAGCAAATGTCTCACTATGGTCAAAATAATCCCTTCCTCTTTCACCAATTTTTCTATCTTTGGAAATCCATTGATTATAATACTTCCCTTTACAGATGCCAAAATACTCTGACCTCAAGAAAAACTTGAAAATTGATGTGAAAAAGCCTGAGCAAACTGAGTTGGCTCACTTGACGCACTTTCTTCATACCATGGATAATGGGGCCGCTCACCATTTTGAGAAAGGAGCCAAGGCTTATGCTTCAACAGTTGATGAAGACTTGGGCCTTGTGGAAGAACCTTGGTATCAGGGATATCTTCCCATCAAGTGGGACGTCCCATTTCCTCCTCCTGAAAAGCCTACCTTTAAATTCATTGACCTTTTCGCGGGAATCGGAGGCTTTAGATTAGCATTTCAGAACTTGGGGGGAAAATGTGTTTTTACCAGCGAGTGGAACCATTACGCTCAAAAAACATACGAAGCGAATTTCGGAGAGGTGCCGTTCGGAGATATTACCAAAATAAATGAAAAGGAAATTCCTGACCACGAGATTTTGGTAGCCGGATTTCCTTGTCAGCCCTTTTCCATTGCCGGTGTATCCAAAAAGAATGCCTTAGGAAAGAAACATGGATTCTTGGATGAAACGCAGGGCACCTTGTTTTTTGATGTAGCCAGAATTTTGAAAGAGAAAAGACCTAAGGCCTTTCTATTAGAAAATGTGAAGAACCTGGTGTCCCATGACAAAGGTAAAACCTTTAAAGTGATTACCCATGCACTGAAGGAACTCGGGTACAATATACATTACCGTGTGTTGGATGGGAAATATTATGTACCACAGCATAGAGAGCGGATTGTTATAGTGGGCTTCAATAGAGATGTCTTCCAAGGAAATGAGGACTTCAGTTTTCCGGAGATGCCGGATAACCCTCCAATGGTAATGGAGGATATTTTGCACAAGGATGTACTGGAGAAATATACGCTTTCCGAAAAACTATGGGATTACCTTCAAAAATATGCTCAAAAGCATAAAGCCAAAGGGAATGGATTTGGATTTGGCTTGGTGAAGTTTGATGGAATTTCAAGGACTCTCAGCGCAAGATATTATAAAGATGGATCTGAAATACTCATTCCCCACGAAGGAAAAAATCCGAGAAGGCTTACACCTAAAGAATGTGCATTGCTTCAGGGGTTTCCAGAAAACTTTAAGATTCCTGTTTCTGATACACAAGCATACAAGCAATTTGGAAATTCAGTAGTAACCACTTTGATGCAGGATGTGGGGAAGCAAATCGTAAAAGTTTTAGACTCCCAATCTAAAAATGAATAATCCCCTTTCCAAATATATTGTAGCTGCAGGAGCGAAAAGACTTAGCCAAGTTGAGATTAATGAAAAGAAATCTAATCAACATGAATTAAATGGTGGGGGGTTTAGGCATATATTCGGATCTGAAAAAAGCATCTTCCAAACTAAGTTTCTTTATCTAGCTGACGAAGAAGATGAGCAGCTGGTGGAAGATGTTTCTATGACGTGGTATGATTCACGTAAGAATAAAAAAAACAGAAGTCCAGAATTTCGATTCTATTACACACCAAATTCGATAATTAAAAAAGCCCAAGAGTCTGATTTAATCATAATAGCTAAATCAACGGATGATACGCTTTTGGTGGTAGTATGCCCCAACGGCTCTACCCATGAAAGCCAGCTGTTATGGTTATTTGGTCTTGAAGAATCTGAGAAGAAGTTTGTAGTCAAAGAATTTAAAGATCAAAAGGGGGATCTGGGTTTTGCAGGAAAACTTATTATTTCCAACCTAGGACTCGAGGTAGAGGAAGAGGAACCTGATTATTTGGTGGAGATGTTGAAATTGTTTGGCCCCAAATTACCTACTACAGCTATTTTTTCCGAGTATGCACGAAAAACTTATAGAGATAAAGTATCCCCTTTAGAAGCGCCGGATGATACCTTAATGGCTTGGCTGGAATGGGAGGAGATTTTGTTCAAAACATTCGAAAGGTATCTGGTAGCCCAAAAATTAGGTGAAGGTTTTGGTAAGGATGGTCTTGATGTTGATGATTTTATCAAATTCTCCCTCAGTGTACAAAACCGGAGAAAATCCAGGGCGGGATATGCTTTTGAAAACCATTTGGCCGTCATTTTTGATGAGCATTGCGTGAAATATTCCAGGGGAGTCAAAACCGACCGAAATAACAAACCTGACTTCCTGTTTCCAGGAATAGAGGAGTATTTAGATGCCGGATTTTCATCTGAACTGCTCACCATGCTGGGATTAAAGACAACTGCAAAAGACAGGTGGAGGCAGGTATTACCTGAGGCAGACCGAATTGACAAAAAGCACCTCATTACCTTAGAGCCTGCCATCAGCAAGAATCAAACTGAGGAGATGAGGATAAAACTTGTACAGTTGGTTATTCCAAAGCCTATTTTATATACCTATTCAGATTCTCAGCAGAAGGAGATAATTTTAGTGGAGGAATTTTTGAAATTGGTGAAGGGGAAACAAATTTTATTGTGAAAACTTTCTGGGTTAATGAAAAGTAAAGACGCTACTGTGCTATATGATTAATTAGAGGTTCGTGAAAATATTAGAGATCGAAAAAAGAAATTTTACTTGTATTATTGCGAAGAACAAATGATTGTAAATTATCAAATGAGAGTAAAGAAGGCATTTAGGTTTATTGATTTGTTTGCGGGAATTGGAGGGTTTCATATTGCAATGCACGAAATTGGCGGCAAATGCGTGTTTGCGTCAGAAATTGATAAGTTTGCACGAAAGACATATGAACATAATTTTCAAAAATTGTCACCTGAAATTTTTGAAAATGGGAATTTTAATGAGGATATTACTGATCCAAATCTAGATTATTCTAAGATTCCGGATTTTGATGTGCTCTGTGCAGGATTCCCGTGTCAGCCGTTTTCTCATGCTGGTTTAAAGAAGGGGTTTGACGATACTAGAGGGACACTTTTCTTCAATATAAAAGAAATTGTAAGGGCAAAAATTGAAGCTAATAAGCATAATAATAGAGTTTCTATACCGAAAGTTCTTTTACTGGAAAATGTTAAGGGGTTTAGAAACCATGATAAAGGGAATACTTTTAAAGTCATTAAAAAAACTCTAAATGATTTGGGGTATGATGTAGCCGCTGAAGTATTAAACAGTAAAAATTTCTGTGTGCCACAAAATAGAGAAAGAATTTTTATAGTTGCTTGGCACAGAGAAAGTGTAAAAAAATCTGACTTCAAGTTTCCATTCGGATTAAATGACAAAGGAGAAGTAATCTTTGAAAAATCTCAAATAGAAGTAGAGGCGAAGAAAGTAGTAGTTGGAGAAATACTTTTGAATAGATCAGAATTAGAATGCTTTGAAAAAAGAGATAATAAAACTTATACTATTTCTGAAAAGCTTTGGAATGGTCATCAAAGGAGAAGGCTTGCTCATGCCCAAAAAGGTAATGGTTTCGGATATTCTTCTTTCAATTCTAATTCACCATATACTAGTACTATTTCAGCACGATATTATAAAGATGGGAGTGAAATTTTAATTGAGCAAAATGGAATTTTAGGAAGACCAGACAGGCCAAGAAAACTTCATCCAATTGAAGCAGCCAGGTTGCAAGGATATCCCATTGATAGTTGGTATGAAATTCCAGTGTCAGATAATCAGGCATATAAACAATTTGGCAATAGTGTCTCAATCCCTGTTGTTAAATCAATAGCATTAGAAATAATAAAACAATTACTATAGTATGAGTAGCAAACTAATAGATTTTTCAAAATATGAGACGACAAACTCAAAATTTACTGCAGAACTAGCTGAGAATGGAGGCCACATAAACTTTAGTAACTCTGGAAAAGGTGGGAATAAAAAATTCTTCACTTTAAGTTTAGAATCATATTTAAATTGTCTAATTGATATTAAATCAAATTTAAATGAGTTTAGAGGCCACGAAGATTATCTTGAAGGAAAATGGAGAGATTTAGGCAGTGCTCATTATAGTGATAAACCAGCAAATGCCCAATGTACAGTCCAGACCAAACCTATGTTCTCGACTTTGAGCAAGATAATAATGTGGGCAAATTCCCCTATATTAGATCATAATGATCCAGAATCACACATTCCTTTGGATGAAAAGTATATTGACAATGCTATAACCAAATTGAAATATACAATTTCTCTTTTTACTCCAAAGTCAAGAAGCATTCCTAAACTTGAAAATACTGTTTTTTCTTTTAAATCGATACGGGAATTCGCTTTTTCAGTTTTTAATCACTTCTATGGAAATGATTGGGAATTTGTAATTGACCTTTCAGAGGAGAAAGATTCGAAAATTAATGGAATTGATTTTAAGTTGTTGAATTTTAGTTTATTCAAACGTTTACTTGGTGGCTTTAAATCTAAACAAACAAAAGACACATTGACCTCGTCAAATACCCTTAGGTATTTTGAGGAGGAAGTCCTAATTAAATATGGAAATCATTATTATTTCACAACACAATGGGTGGGAAATCAAGAGGGAGATTTGTCGTTTTCTAACTTAAAGAAATATTTTGAAAAAGAGTTTCCGGAATATTTACTTAAGTATACTCAAGGGGTTTATTCCTTAATTAAGTTGGATCGATTACAATTTGAGATATTTGATAAAACTCATTTTGAAGTTAAGCTTAAAGAAGCTGGTTTATCATTTGATCCGTTACTTCTAACTAGGTTTATATCTTCTATTATCTCTAAACCTTTTGTAATACTTACAGGGCTTTCAGGTTCAGGCAAAACAAAATTATCCCAAGCCTTTGTTCAATGGATTTGTCAGGATGAAAGTCAGTATTGTATTATTCCAGTAGGGGCCGACTGGACGAACCGTGAGCCATTATTTGGATATCCAAATGCACTTAAACCTGAGGAATATGTAAAGCCAGATAGTGGAGTATTGGACTTGATTATTCAAGCGGGTCATCATCCTAATTTGCCACATTTTCTGATCTTGGATGAAATGAACCTAAGCCACGTTGAGCGATATTTTGCTGATTTTTTGAGTGCTATGGAATCCAAAGCGGCAATTCCGCTTTATCCAGAAGGTACAGTTAATAATGGTGTTCCTGCAAAATTGGTGATACCTAGAAATCTTTTTATAATTGGAACGGTAAACATTGACGAAACCACCAATATGTTCAGTCCCAAAGTATTAGATAGGGCCAATACAATTGAATTCCGGGTAACTAAGGATGAAATGAAAGGTTTTTTAAGTAATATGAAGCTCATAAACATGGAAGTCCTTAATGGAATGGGGGCAGGAATGGCAAAAAGCTTTCTTGAATTGACTTCAGACAAATCAATTTCTGTTGCAGGTGTAGATGAAATAAACGAAGTGCTATTACAGTTTTTTGAAGAGTTGAAAAAAACTGGTGCAGAATTCGGGTACCGAAGTGCAACAGAGATTCTTAGGTTGATAAATCATCTTGGTGTATTGGATGAGAGACTTTTAATCCATGAAAAAATCGACATTGCCATCATGCAAAAGTTGTTGCCTAAGCTGCATGGTTCAAGAAGAAAACTTTGTCCTATACTAGAAACACTTGGTTCATTCTGCATGTCGGGTGAAGTCAAAATCATAAAAGATGTTTATGAAAATGCAGACTTTGATTTCAAAGGGTCAAACGTTCTTTATCCGATATCACTCGAAAAAATTGCACGTATGTACCGCGGGGCAATAGATAATGGGTTTGCAAGTTTTGCTGAAGCATAAAGAATGAAATCAATATCACACATAGAAATCAACCTTGACAGAGTTCAAGAAGGTTTGCGGCTTTGGATAGATGCCCGCAGACCGGATTCTTTGTTTGATGCGGAAGAAAGCGCCACTGAAAATAATGAAGCCCGTTTTCAGTTGGTTGAAGGATGTTATTATGATTTTCAAATCAGTAATCCTGAATTTGTTTTGGGTGATGTTGGGGAAAACATCATACAACAACATAGGCGGACAACAAATTTGGGAACCATTGCACCAAACATTTTTGTAGGTACGCTTTTAATCCCATTAATTGAAAAAGAAACATCCAAGGAATGTAGCAAAGTTCAACTTGAGGTTCAATCTATAAAATCAGGGTATCGTGATGATTATCGTGATATGCTGGAACTCATTACTGAAAAATCTACCGACCTGCTTTTGCAGGCAAATTCACCTGTTTCCCACCATTTTGATATAGACTACACCAAGGACAGCCAAACCCTTTATCAGAAATTTGCTTTCATCAAATCGATAATTGGTTCTGATGAGTTTATCGAAGCAATTCACCGAATTGTTACGACACCCGTAACCAAATGGACCGAAACAACGGAAGAAAAAGATATCAGGAATGCTAGGCGATTTTCCAATGCCAATATACGAGAACTACTGAAGGGTGGAAAACGTACCAAATTGCCGGAGTCCAATTTTTTGAGAAACTATGGCATTGAAACTTTGCCCGAGCGAATTACCACCAACAGAAAGACAGATTCAGTTGATACTCCGGAAAACCGTTTTATTAAACATGCCCTTGAAAACTTTCTGAAATTCTGCACGGATATAAATAATAAGGCATTAGAGTTCAGCCATAAAAAAATGGAAAACGAATCAGAAAATATGATTCGTGAACTGGAAAGTCAGCTACATCATACTGTTTTCAAAGATATTTCTAGACCAACAACATTGAAGCTTAACAGCCCGGTCTTACAGCGTAAAGAAGGTTACCGTGAAGTTTTGAGGGTATGGCTCATGTTTGACCTTGCTGCCAAATTAATCTGGAGTGGAGGTGACGATATCTACAGCGGTGGTAAAAAAGATATTGCCACTCTTTATGAATACTGGCTTTTTTTTAAACTGCTCGACCTGTTTCAATCTATCTTTGATATTGAGCCCAAAGACATTGAAAATTTAATTAAAGAAACACCTGATGGCTTAAACCTTCAATTAAAGCAAGGCAAGTTTACGGCACTACGTGGTGTTTATGATTCAGGAAACAGAAAACTAAATATTCGCTTCAACTACAATCGTTCATTTAGCGGTAAGAAAAAATACCCTCACTCAGGAAGCTGGACAACAACATTACGACCGGACTATACCCTTTCTTTTTGGCCTTTTGGAATTTCGGAACAGGAAGCTGAAAAGCAGGAACTAATTGTTCATGTTCATTTCGATGCAAAATACAAAATAGCGAACCTGACCGATTTCCTAGAACAGAACACAGATAACGACCTTGACGAACAAAAAGCAGAAAACAGAAAAGGCATTTACAAAAATGCGGACCTGCTTAAGATGCACGCCTACAAAGATGCGATAAGAAGAACAGGAGGTGCTTATGTTTTATACCCCGGTGACAAATCCATCAACCAAAAAGGGTTTCACGAAATTATTCCGGGTCTTGGAGCTTTTCCTGTAAAACCATCAAAAACCGACAGCGGAATTGGAGAATTAAAAGCATTTATTCTTGAAATAATTGAGCACTTCATAAACCGTGCTTCACAGCGGGAGAAAATTGCTTATAGAACATTCGACATCTATAAAAATCCGCCTGAATCTGACAATGTGGTCAAAGAACCATTGCCTGAACCATACAATGCTAACAGAGACTTAATACCGGACGACACTTTTGCTTTGGTGGGATATTATAACTCACAGGAACAATACAACTGGATTCAACGAACCGGACTTTACAATTTCAGAATGGGTTCAGGGGCGGGTTCACTCATACTAGACAAGGAAACAGTAAGTTCAAAATACTTATTGCTCCATACTTCAGGTGACACAGAGTCCGGTGACTTATGGAAGATTGTAAGCAGAGGCCCTAAAGTATATTCAAAGGACGACTTAATAAAAAAGGGCTATCCATCCCCTTCCCAGGACAATTATCTCGTAATTCAAATAGAGCTAGTAACAGACTCGGAATTTGAAAATGTAAGCTGGAATTTCAGAGAACTTGCAAACTATTCGACAGGTAGAGCTTCAGCATTTCCATTTACGACATGTCTGACAGAACTGATGAAAAATAAAATCAGATAAAATGCCAACGCATCACAGCCACACCCACATTGCCAAGCCGCACAAGCCAAAGCTCAAACCAATGTTTGGCAAAGAGTGTGTCTGCCCAGCCACACGACTGACCGACAAACAAACGAGCAAAAAGACGCACTAGGCGGTAACAGGCGTTTGGCTCGAAGGCGGGTTCAGTGGTTATTGAACATTCTACTTCGCAGGAATCCAGAAAGCTTTCGGGATGGGGTATTGACAGTTTGGGTGCCGAAATCCGCCACTGCGCCAAGGACCGAAACGTTAGCGACACAAAACCCCCATCACCAATACCCTGGGTATTTTGGAGGCTCAGTACAGTATTCTCCCAGAATGTCATCTTCCAGGCCAGTAGTAGGATCGATCCAGTCTGCTTTGGCTCTGATCCATTCTACTTCATGAGTTTCTTTTCCTAATGTTTCCAGATGGTCAGCGTATTTGCGGAGTGTTTCGGCTTTTTCCAACCTATTGGCGTCTTCTAATATCCTTTCAAGTTTTTTGAATTCCGCTGACTTGGTATGGTATTGCTCAATTTTTATTTTCCTTTCCTTTTCCTGCTGAATTCGGCGTTTCTCGGCTTCAATTTTCCATTGCTTTCTTTCAGCCGCAAAAGTTTCAAGTTTTGCGAATATTGCTGGAAAGTTAGATTCAATTGGGGATTTGCTGTTATCCCATTCCCGTTTCGGGGAAGTGTCTATTCTAAAACTCAATATTCCAGAAGGAATTTTATTGTGATATGTGTAATTGGACCCCGGTGATTTTTCTATTATCCTTTTTTGCCTTTCCCTTATATCAATGGCTATTTCAATTTCATCAATAACAATTACTGTTGATTCTTTCTCTACCTTTACAAGATGTCCGCGGGCCTCTGCCAGCCATATGAATGAGTTGAAAACTCTTAATGCTTGAGAAATTAAGGACTGAGATGAAACGGAAATATCCAGAAACTCGCTTGAGTCATTCCTAATATAGCCTTCATAATTGGTTTTATTTCCTATCAAATGATCTTTAGCAGCTATAACTAAATGGTGGGGCGTAGTGAGTTTTGTGGTCGGCTCAAGATAAATTTTATACCCTTTGGAAATTTCATGTTTAATTTTGATCCGCTCATCTTCAGTTGGGTCACAAGGCACACCATTATCATCTTTGATATAAAGTATTATGGGCGATTGGTCCGTGTCTTTTGGTAATGGTATTTGCTTTACCTTTTTTCCGTGACGTTTCAAGCATTTTTTCCTGAGACCAACATCAGAAATTTTAAATTCTTTTGCCAGCTGGGTCAGCGGGTTAGCCCAGACTTTTTGGTACAATTCCTCCCGGGTTATTGTTATTTCTTCCATGATATTAAAATAAAGAAAAATAATCATTTGAGCAGTGGTTTTCCAGGAGAGATTCTGGCGGTGTACCCGAATAATATTGGGACTTCTTAAAAAGTAAATAAAAGACGGAAATAATACCTTTTAAGGCTTCACAATGAAAATTCCATCTATAACATGGACGTTCCAACTTTTATCCATAATGCCAAATTTGGAAAGGTAAAAATCAACATGTTGTCAAACACCCAGAAGGCTGGGCAGTGAAAGGGGCTGGCAATTCAAAAGCCACTAAAGTAACATCTACCCAAAAGGAAGCCATTACTGCTGCAAGGGTAATTTCAAAAAATCAAAGCTCAGAGCTATTGATTCACGGAAAGAATGGGAGAATTCGTGAAAAGAATTCACACGGGAATGATCCTAGAAATATTAAAGGGTAAAGAATGAAGCTAACTTTGAATAAAGAACAGAAGTCGCAGTTTAGGGAAATCCTAGAATGCTTAGGGGAGTCACTTGATATTTCGCGGACTCAATTTGAAGCTGCAGTATCAAGTTATAATGCTGTTGGAAATCACCTTTCAGAAATCAATTCGAATTTGCACCCCTATTTCCCCACCATTTTACCCCAAGGATCTTTCTTGTTGGGTACAATGATTCAGCCCATTAATCCAGATGATGATCTTGATATCGATCTTGTGTGCCAATTAACTGGGAAAAAGGAGGAGTGGACTCAATTTGACCTAAAAAAGGAGGTCGGTGATCAACTAAAAAAGAAAAAAGTATACGCTGAGCTTTTGGCTCAACCCGATGGAAGAAGGTGTTGGACACTTAAGTATAGGGAGAGTTCAGAAAATTACAAAAATAAGTATCACATGGATATACTTCCTGCTATAGTGGATCATGGTTATCATATTTTATTAGAGAAGGCTTATTCCTCCAATGAACCTATTGATAAATTGGCTATTAGAATTACTGACAAGAAACGCGGGGATTATAAATCGGAAACCTCCCATTTGAATTGGCTGAAATGTAATCCATTCGGGTATGGGAAATGGTTTTTTGATAGGGCAAGTATTACTGTAAGTGGTGTTAAATTATTTTCTGAGTCTGTTAAACCCGTGCCCCAATATCAAGACGAAAAATTACCTCTTCAAAGAATTGTTCAAATACTGAAAAGGCATCGTGATATGCTTTTTAATGGTGATGATGATAAACCAATATCCATCATTATCACTACTTTGGCTGCGAGGGCTTATAATAAAGAAGTAGATGTTTTAGAAGGTTTGGTGAATGTAGTGGCGAGAATGGAACAGTATATCCAGGTAAGATTTTCAATTGAGCATGGGAAATTAATCAAATGGGTAGAAAACCCTGTAAATTCTGCTGAAAATTTTGCTGACAAATGGCATGAAACACCGCGGAAAGAAAAGAATTTTTTCCTGTGGTTATCAAAAGTTAAATCGGATTTAGCAGCACTTCAAGAATCTTCTAATTCCGGGCTATATTCTCTGCAAAAGTCGTTTTCATTATCGTTTGGGCAAAGTGTGGTAAATGAAGCTTTTACCCAATATGGTAATAAAATGAGAAGCAAAAGGGATTCAGGACTTTTGAAGATGGAGAAATCTACCGGGATTTTAGGAGGAATAGGGATGTCAGTAAAACAACATAATTTCGAAGGTAACCTTGGTAAAGAATAAATATATAAAAAAGCCACATAAAGCTATAAAGAATGGTTTTTCTGCTAGTTTTCAGCTTAAAAAAATAAAGGAAAGTTTCCCTAATCTAATCAAAGAAAAGGTTAAGGGAAACTCCTTTTCCATATCACTGAAAATTCAACCAACTCCATTCAGTAAATCTTACAATATTCGAATTCAGTATGATAAGTTCCTTGGGGTAAAAGTCTATGTAATTGGGGAAGATTTGGAAATTGCGGAAAATAGGTCTAAGCTTCCTCATGTCTATTCTCACGAGAAGCAAGAGTTATGCTTATACTCGCCCGGCAAAAATGAATGGACAAGAGAGAAGTTAATAGTTGCCACAATTATCCCGTGGGCTTCCGAATGGCTGTTTTTTTATGAGCTATGGCTGACAAATGGAGAATGGCTAGGTGGTGGACATGATGAATATTCAAATGAACAGATAAAATGAGTGTTATTAATAGAGTAAGAAAGGGTATCCCAGGAAAAGTGGCAAGACAGCTTTGGGTAAAATCAGGAGGAAGATGCCAGTATTATAACTGCAATGTAAATTTGCTTGAAGACTCTTTGACAAAGAAGAGTCTTAACAAAGCATATATCTCACATATTGTTGGGGCGAGTCCAAAAGGCCCTCGAGGCTCAGAGATTTTATCACCAAAACTAGAGATTGAGTTTGATAATTTAATGTTACTATGTGACGAGTGTCATAACAGGATTGATGAGTCTGATGTGGAAAATCACTCGGTTTCGATCCTTAAAGAAATGAAGGAGGCCCACGAAAAACGAATTGAAATTGTTACCGGACTGACGTTGGAAAACCGTACGAATGTTGTGACCTATACTGCAAATATTGGAAACCAATCTGCCTCTATTCCATTTAAGAAAGCTACAGAGGCTATTTTGCCAATATTTTACCCGAATAATAATCGGCCTGTTGAATTGTCCTTACATCAAAGGAGTTTTTACGATAATGAAGAGTTATTCTGGGACACAGAAGAAACAAGTTTGACAAGACAATTTAACAGTAAAATTAAACCATTAATTGAAACGGAGGCTGTTCAGCATTATTCAATTTTTGCTTTAGCTCCTCAGCCATTGCTTATTAAATTAGGCACTTTATTAAGTGAGTTGACATCTGTTGAAGTGTATCAGCCTCAGAGAGAGCCCGACACTTGGAAGTGGGCGGTAGGAGATGGAATGACCAATTATTACTTAGACAAATCTTCAGAAAAGGGTAGGGTTGTAGCTTTAAAAGTGGAACTTAGCGCAAATATTACAGATGACCGAGTAATTGAGGCTATTGGGGATGTTCCAATCTGGTCAATTAAAATTGAATCACCTGATGTAGAGTTTTTAAGAGAAAGGGAACAATTGATTGCATTTAAAAGAATTGTCAGGAAAATGTTCAATGAGGTAAAAGCTTTAAATGGTCAGGATGTTGAATTACATGTTTTTCCTGCAATGCCAGCTTCTGCAGCTGTTGAATTTGGCAGAGTCTGGAATAGTAAAGCAGATTCGAATTTAATTGTTTATGATCAGAATTGGTTAAAGGGTGGATTTATGAAGACTTTGGAAATAAGTGGTACTAAGGCCTTTGTTTAAATTTACCGTCTCCAGTAAGGGGACGGTAGATCCACCTCTACAAGGTTCGATTGTAAAAAAAGCCCCTGATCTCTGGGAGGTATAATTATTTCTTACAGGATGTAATAGCCCAAGATTGGCTAATAAAAGCCTATTTTAAGTTTTTAATTATTTCTTTGTTAATAACTTCAGAAATTAGGTTTGGTTCTATCCCTACTAAAATCGAGATTTTATGAATCTCCTCAAAGGTAAATTGTTCGGGGTGGTACAATTTCTCAATGTATCGCGCATGGTTCAATTGGAGGAGTTTAGCCATTTTTGTGGGGGATAATTTTTCTATATCCTTCATTATTCTAACTTTCCCACTCTCAAACAAAGCTCCAATTGACTGTAATTGGTCCTCCATTTCAATTTCAGAAATCTTCTTTTTTGCCATTCCACCCTGGTTTATATCAAAGGTGTGGTAGTATGTCTGTAACAGAAAGAATAATTTACAAATTATCAGTAAAAATATTTGATTTATAAGTTTTTATTTCTAAATTTGATGCAATACAGAGATTTAAAGGTGTTGAGTCCTATATTCACTGTGATTTATTAATTTTGCAGAACTTCAAATAGAAGGACTGCTCAACGAGCCTCGCTGCTAAATCTGGTAAATTTTCCACGCGAGCGTAAGTGAGTCGTCCCGATTCCCTATATTTATTATTAGGGCGGGCGCTCCTTATGTTAATGTGTGGAGCCATTTCGAAAGAAATGGTGGCTTTACCAGAGCCATGCTGCATTAATAGAGGAGTTGCTGCCCTATACTTTTAAGCAAGCAACCTTCCAAGAGGCTCATATATCATTATTATGAGCACCAAAAGCCAAACATATTCTTTCTTAGTAATAAAACTGCCAGGGACCCTGCCAGAGCAGGAGGGAAGGATTGTGGATTTTTGCTGCCTACCTATCAAATTCATCACACATCTGCGCTACGATCCATGGGGATACCCCGTATGCTGCTGCCTCGTCCCCGTTATCTATCAAAACCTAAGAATAACATTCAAGCAATTGCAGAGAAATCTGATTAAAAGCCCGGATTGAGGCGAAGCAAAGCTGCGCAGTTAAGGTTTCACGGTCAGAGTTAACAGTTAACAGTTAACCGTTAATCCCCAATGTTTTCCCACCAATAACCATGGCGCCTGGGAGGGGGAAGGGTAAGGGTTCACAGTTCACAGTTAACGGTTCACGCTTTTGAACATTGAACATTGAACCTTGAACCCAAATGGTACACCCCTGCGGTGTTGTAGAAGTTCACAGTTCACGGTTGCGAACCCTGAACAACTGAACAGTTTACCCTTAATCATTAACCATTAACTATTATTTCCATAATGAAAAAAAGAATGCACCAATTCTTAATGGCACTGCTATGGCTTTTTATGCCGGATGCCCGATGTCGGAAGTCCGATGTAAGTACCGTCAGTGCCGGCACAGCAGGTCGCAAGACCGGGAGATCCCGTCCTGGGATAGTGATGGAAGAGTTGTACAACAATAAGTACGTTAGCACGACCATGAGCCAGCAGCAGTGTATTCTGCTGATCCAGGCAGTTAGCCGGATCCTCAGGGATGAGGCGGAAAAACAGGATCTGATCTTTAGCTTGGAGGTGAAGCCCAAGAAAATTGAATGACAAGCTGAGACTTGACATTAACCAAAATAAAAATATCAGCCCCCAGATTAAGGTAAATGGTTTATTCGATACTCTCCTCATAAGGTTTATCGGTGGGGGCTGTACTTCCTTATATTTCTTAAATACACGTAGTATGAAAAAAGCTTGTTTTTTCTTCCTGGCACTGCTATGCCAATATTCAATTGATGCGTTAGGAAATCCTCATTCTCCAAAGGAATCTGACATGACATCCTTTACTATGGCTCCCAAAATGGGAGATTACGACACTGATTCTAGTAGCGGAGCTCCTGTGATAGTCTATTTGGAATTATCTTCTTTCCCTTTAATACAGGACACTTTAGTTTTAGAGTCAATGCCATATTTTTTGTCACGAAACACTCACAATTTCAAGCAGAAGTCCTATACCCAAATTGGAACGCCTAAATCTTTTTTCTATGGAGTATCTCCCACAATGGACCAGGTATTTCAATTTGAAACGGAACCATATTTCCGACCAGGTTATATCAGTCTCAAAAATAGCGCAGGATATATATTAAAAGATTTTGTGGTGCTTCCTGGAGACAGCATTATGGTAAGGGTGGATAAGACCAAAACTCTAGTCTCTTTTGCCGGCCCTTCCGCCAAATCCTTCCAATGTCAATATGAAATGGCATCTGCAAAGGAATCCAATTCTTTTAGCAAACCCACAAGGTTTATTACTAAGTCCAAGGAAGATTTTCTGGAATTAGATGATTACCGGAGTCATTATTTGGCCGCTCGGTCCTCTTTTGGTGGATACCTCGATATTATTGAAGAAGGAGAGGAGCAAGTTTCCAGATTTATAGAAGACGTCCAAATGCATTGGACAGATGACCCCCAATGGGAGCGTCTCAAGCAATATAAGGGTAGTCTGAATGAAGATTTATTTGAGATCCTAAAAGGTGAAATCATTGGCAGCTTTTACACTAAACTCATCAAAACATTCAATAGGGATCTCTACGCAAAATTCTACCCTGATAAAGAAAGTCAGGCTTACCAATCACTGATGGCTGCCTATAGCGATCATATATCAGCCCTATCGTTAAATGAAATTTCTGATAAGGCTGGTGCTATCTCGATTAATTATTTAGAGTTTCTTGGAGAATGGATATATGCAAAGGCAATAGTAGAAAGACTTTCAATGACAGCTGCTGTCAATGCCGTTTTTGAGGGCGAATTGAAGGAGAAATTACTTTCGCAATATTTGGCGAATCATTTCAATTTCATTGCCAACAAGGAAAGGTATATGGAAAAGGCAAATCCTGAAATAAATTCTGTCCCATGGAGGTTTGTATTTGATCAGTACTATCTAAAGCAACAGGCAGGAGCTTTGGTTGAGAATTTCGCTTTTCTAGACAAATCAGGTAGGCATTGGAGCAAGGAAGACTTTGCGGATAAGTATGTAATCTTTTATTTCTGGTTTTATGGCTGTGGTGCGAGTGCCAATTTTTATGAATATCAAATCAGCCGGCTCCAAGATCTTTTAGGAGATGCACCTGAGGTTCGGATAGTGAGTGTTTCTGTAGACAGAACAATGGAGCTTTGGGATTTAGGTCTTGCCTCTGGAAAGTATACTGATAAATCCTTGCTCAATCTCCATATCCCCCAGTCTGAAGTATCCTGGCTCGAGAACTATAATATCAAATCATTTCCACACCTGCTAATAATGGATAAACGGGGACAATATATAGGGTGGGAGCCAGATGAAAAAAATGCAGATGGTCTATGGAAAAAATTAGAAAACCTCAGATGAGAGGAATTGAAAAGCAAATTAACACCAATCCCAAATTTATAAAATATGAAAACAAAATTCTACATCAGCATTGGCTTTGCCTTTTGGTGGAGCCTAATTGCTTGGACCAATACGGTACAAGCCCAAGATAAGGCTTTTCCCTTGGAGGGAAGCGTTTTTAGCAAATCCAGTTCCTTACCCCTGCCAGGAGCTACGGTTTATGTGCGTAATACAGACAATGGTGCCCTTACGGATGACCAAGGGTCTTTTGGCCTTCATTTGCAGGCGGGAATACATATTCTGGAGGTAAGGTTTATGGGGTATGAAACGAAGGTTATGGAATTGGAGATTCCATTTCAAGGGGAGCTCAAAATATTGTTGGAAGATGGAATTGAGATGGAAGGGGTAGAGGTGCTTTCCACCGGTTACCAGAAGTTATCCAAAGAAAGGGCTACCGGTTCCTTTGTGCATCTGGATGAGGAGCTGGTAAATAGAAGGGTCAGTACCAATTTGTTGGATAGGCTTGAAGATGTCACCTCTGGCTTGATTTTCAACCGCAATATTTCATCTTCGGGCAATGCGATCAGCATCAGGGGTACCAGTACTATTTTTTCAGATGCCCAACCTTTGATTGTCATTGACAACTTCCCCTATGATGGACCTTTGGAAAACATTAATCCCAATGATGTGGAAAGCATCACTGTATTACGGGATGCTGCTGCCGCTTCTATTTGGGGCGCCCGAGCGGGGAATGGGGTGATTATCATTACCACCAAACAAGGGGGAGAGATGGCAGTCCCTAAAATCACTTTCAACACCAACGTAACTGTGGTGGACAAGCCGGATTTATTTCATCTTCCCCAGATGGGAATGGATGATTTTGTCAACGTAGAAAAGAGTCTTTTTGAGAGAGGGTTTTATAACAGCATGATCAACAGCAACAACCGGCCTGCTCTTTCCCCGGTGGTAGAGGCCTTAATAGCAGAAAGCCGAGGTGAAATCTCTGAAATGGAGCTCAATAACCTATTGGGACAACACCAGAGGCAGGACATCAGAAATGATATTTCACGGCACCTATTAAGACCAGCGGTCAACCAGCAGCATTCAATGAATATCCGTGGCGGAAACCGGACGCATCAATATGTTATCTCTGCTGGTTATGATAAGAATCTCCAAAACGAAGTGGGGAATCACCGTGATAGGATCACCTTAAATGCCCAGAACCAATGGAGTGCCTTGAATAACCGACTGGATATTAAAGTGGGACTTTACTATGCGAAAACTACCAGTGAAAGCGGTGCTCCCGATGTGGGAAACCTGTTTCCTCATGATCGGCTAGTGGATGCTGCCGGTAATCCAACTAGTGTGATTAGGGATTATAGTACCAGATTTCTTCGTGAGGTGTCAGACCTACCCCTTTTGGATTGGACCTATTCTCCGCTTGGGGAAATTGGCAGGACTGTTCAAAAAAGTAGAAATCATGATGTAAGGGTAAACACTTCTGTAGGGTACCGGATTGCACCAGGACTGAGGGCGGAAGCTTTTTATCAGTATTGGGAAAACTCCGCAGACCTCTCCACCTTGAATAGCGCCAATAGTTATTTTAGCAGAAACCTGATCAACCAATTTTCTCAGAGAGATGGGGCTGGGCAGATCACTAGAATTATTCCGGAAGGGGGAATTTATGATGTGGCCAATGGCCACGCTTTCAGTCACAATATAAGGGGGCAACTGAATTACAACAAAATCTGGAATCAAGAGCATGAGTTGACGGCACTGGGTGGATTTGAAATAAGAGACCACCAAAGCAGAACCGATCGGTTTAGGTATTATGGATTTAATGAGGAAATTGGTATCAGCCAACCTGTGGATCAAGTCACCAGGTTTAGAAGACTGCATAATAATTCATTGGCTAATATTCCGATATATGGGGGGCATTCTGGTTTGGTGGATCGGTTTCTTTCAGCCTATGTAAATGCTTCCTACACCTTTAAAAAGCGGTATATCGTCTCAGGAAGTGCCAGAAGGGATGCTTCAAATCTTTTTGGAGTGAACAGCAATCAAAAAGCGGTGCCGCTATGGTCCACAGGCTTTGCCTGGAATTTAAGTGGGGAGGATTTCTTCAATGTTTCGTGGGTTGATTTCCTCAAGCTAAGGACTTCTTACGGCTACAATGGCAATATAGATAAATCTGTTTCAGCATTCACAACGGCAATATATAGACCTGCTGGTCTCAACCAGCTTGGACAAGTGCCCTATACCCAATTGGTCAATCCTCCAAATCCTGACCTGAGGTGGGAGCAAATAGAAATAGCAAATTTCGCATTGGATTTTGACTTGTTTAAAAGCAGGGTGAATGGTAGCATTGAAGTTTATAGAAAAAGAGGGTTGGATTTGATTGGTGATACACCGTTTGCACCATCGAGGGGAGTGGAAATGTTCAGGGGAAATTTTGCGGATACTAAGAGTAATGGGTTTGATTTGACATTGAATTCCACCAATATTAATCGAGGTATGGTATGGAAAACCCAGTTATTGCTCAGTCATATAGAGGAGCAAGTGACAAAATATGAAGCAGAGATACCTGCGCTCAACTATTTACTTCATGGCGGCGGATCTGCTGCAATGATTCCAGTAGAGGGAAGGCCATTATATGGCATTTATAGTCTTCCTTTTGCTGGTCTTGATCCGCAAACAGGAGATCCCTTAGGGTATTTAGATGGAGAAGTAAGTGATAACTATAGTTCTATAATAAATCTTACAGGCGCTGAAGATTTGATTTTTCACGGTTCGGCTAGGCCCACTTGGTTTGGTGCTTTGAGAAATGATTTTTTTTGGAAAGGCTTTTCTCTATCGATGAATATCTCCTACAGGTTAAATTATTATTTCCGAAGACCTTCTGTCAATTATGTGACTTTGTATAATGGGAATATCACCCATGGAGATTTTCAGAACAGGTGGCAGCAGCCGGGGGATGAATTGGCCACTACCGTTCCATCCATGCCGTCTTCTTTGAATAACAATAGACAGGTTTTTTACCAAAGGTCGGCCGCATTGATTGAGCCTGGGGATCACCTACGACTACAAGATGTGAGGTTTTCTTACAGTTTAGAGCCCCGTAGCGGCAAGTTTAAGCGGGTGGAAATATATTCTTACGCCAACCATCTGGGGTTACTTTGGAAGAAATCGCAACAAGTAAAAGATCCTGATTTTAGGTTCTCCAATGCCCAAAGAAGCTATTCTTTTGGTGTCCGCCTTGACTTTTAAGAATGTTAAATCAAATATTAAAGAGATGAAAAAGATAAACTATATCACCTTGTTGATTGTGATTGTATTAAGCTCGTGCCAGGAGTTTTTGGACGAAAAGCCTTCAATGGCCTTAGTGGTACCCACTACCCTTGCTGATTACCAAGGTTTTTTAGATGCTACTCCTTTGGGTATGAACAGCGCTCCGAATTTTGGTGTAATCAGTGCTGATGACTTGACTATAACTGGGAGCGGGCTATTTTCTTTGACGGAAGCTGAGCAAAATCTATATAGATGGAAGTCACAAATTTTTCCTGAAACAGAAAAGTCCTTTGACTGGATTGAATGTTATAAGCAAATTTTGAACAGTAATATTGTGCTTGATGGACTTAAGGATTTCACACCTCAAGGTCTAGAGGAAAGCAGGGAAATGCAGGAGACGATCGGTAGGGCTCATTTTTATAGGGCGAATGCATATTATAATCTTTTGCAACTTTTTGCTGATTCATATGATCCTAATACTTCCTCGACTGTCTTGGGGTTGCCCATCCGAAAGACTAGCAATATAAATGAAAGTTCAGTAAGGCCATTATTGGAAGATAATTATAATTTTCTCATTCAGGATTTGATAGAAGCTGAAAAATTAATGTCCGAAAAGTCTTCTATTCTCACCAGACCATCTAAATGGGCTGCTTCGGCGTTACTTTCAAAAGTTTTTCTTTTAATGGGAAGATATGAAGAAGCCTTGGAATTTGCCGAAAAGTGTCTGGAAATTGATGGATCCTTAATGAATTATGCCCATTTGGATCCATTATCTCCATACCCTATTCCTTTATTCAACTCAGAGGTTATCTTTCATTCTGAAGTTCTTTTATCTATGTATATGATTTTTTCATCTACCACCTTAGTGGCAGATGATTTATACCAGTCTTATGATGATGCTGATTTGCGAAAGCAAATTTATTTTACTGAATCAACTTCAGGAAATGGGACGAATTTCAAAGGAAATTATACAGGTTCGATTCAGTTATTTGGAGGGCTATCTACGAACGAGATATACCTTATCAAGGCCGAGTGCTTAACCAGAATGGGCAGAGCAGGGGAGGGGGGTGCTACTTTGGATCAGTTGCTCGAGACAAGGTATCAAGAAGGAGCTTACGAACCTGTGTCATACCAAAATGATGATGCTCTTTTGAGTACAATCTTACTTGAAAGGAGGAAAGAATTGTTGTTTAGGAATGTTAGGTGGTCGGATTTAAGAAGGTTAAACAAAGAGCAAAGATTTGCCAAAACCTTAAAAAGGGAAATCGATGGAGAGGAGTATATGTTGCCTCCAAACGATCCCAAATACACATTGCCTTTGCCTCCTGATGAAATTAGGTTAAGTAATTTGGAGCAAAACCCGAGATAAAAATAGAAAGGCAGGCTTTCACCTGCCTTTCATTTAATCAATCATCTTCTGGAACTATTGGGAAATTCCCAATTTTCACAAACATACCCGTGGCAACAATTGGGGCATCTGGATGAGGCCTTTCCTGTGTACATACGGTACCAGAATTGCACAAGTACGTAGTTGGTCCTGGCGATTGTCCAGTTAAGTTGTACCAGACATCTTCATTACTGTCATAGGCATATTGCTCTAATATTTCTCCATTTGGAGAATTGAAAGCAAATGCTATGGTTGCTGCCAGCGCCAATCCTAGGGCTGGGAGCGATTTAATTAACTTTTTCATAATTCATGCGTTTAGAAATTATACATAAATGACAGCCTCTACAGCCCAGTTTCCGTGAGCATGCTCCCATCGTGTGGGATTTGTTCTACTGAGCAGTAGAGGCTTTTTTGGGTACCTCCCAAATTCGACTGTATTGGAGAAAACTAAAACATGTTTAGACTTCTCCGCTCTGGTCGAAGTGACGGGAGATACCGCTTCGCTGTACAGGGCTCCACCGTTCAACTGCGCTGTTCATGGCTACGCCTTTCAATGTTCAGGATCGTGTGCACCTGATCATGGACATTTAACATTTGAACCTTTGAACAGCTGAACATTGAACAACTGAACCTTGAACACCTGAACTTTCAACCCCCGCTTGGTATAGTGAGCTTCTGACCCTCACTCTCAGAAGAAGCGGAATTTTGTTTATAGTTTATTGTCCGCTGCGCGGACGTTTATGGGTTAAGGTTTATGGATCTCGGTTTTAAACTTTAACCGTCCGCATTAGCGGACCATAAACCATAAACCCACTCATTGCTTTACGTTAATCCATTCATCCTCCGCTTTAGCGGAAATTAAACCTTTAAACCTGTCCCCACTTTCCTGATGACCTTCACCAGGCATTGTCGTGGAGAGGTAGATTCCTACAGCGCTGATGGCTACGAATGCCAAGTTTACTACCAAATGTGCTCCCCAGCTCATGGAGTCGAAGATTCCGGCGCAACCGCAGGGGACTCTCGGAAAGCTGCCAATCCAGATCAGACCTACATAGGTGCTGAATACTGATAGTAATGCCAAGGAGCCCATAAAACCCCAGATTCTTGTTTTTTCAAAAAGTAAAAAACCTACAAGAAATATCTCAACTAGGGGGATTGCCCAGGCAAGTTGCCTTCCCCACTCCAACGGAATCTCCTGGTTTTGCATTGCTGAGCGGAAACTGGCAAAGTCAGTTAGCTTGGCTACTCCTGTATACCCTAAAAGAATAATAAGAAGAATCGCTGCAGTTATGGTGATGTTCTGTCTCATTGGGCCTGAAGTTTTTTACTTTAAATCTTGTTTATGCATAGTTAGGATGTTTTTTGTATATATAAAAGCAAACTTGATCTAGGTCAAGTACTATTTTTTAGGATGGGAATTTTCAGTTTTCCTTTATAGAGGAGGAGTAGTTGTAGTCGCAAAATAATTCTTGATATATATCAAGTTTTAAAAATTGGTTTTGTTATTTGATTTTTAGATAGAGTACAATTAAATGAAAATCTTCATAGGATATAAATCAATTTTTACCTGAAAAAATCTAAAATTGATATTTGTTATTTTAAGGTTAAATAGTTAACAATTTAGTAACGTAATTTGGAGGTTTAGTTTTTTTGTTTTTATATTTTGGAACGTAAAGCATGGTTTGACTTTTTTTTAAGCCCTTTTTTTGACCGTTTGAATTTTTAATTTATATGCATATGGAAAAGATATTAAAAAGAATCAAGGCCCAATTTGATCCCTATTACGAGATCCCTTTTACCACCTACAAGGCTGTAATCCCATATTTGGATATTGAAGAGTATCCACCCAGGTACCTGGTCAAAAGAAGAAGTATGGTGGAGGTAAAGGCACGCTACCTTTTGGAAGGGGGCATGGGGTTATATGCGCACACCGAAAAAGGAGTGCTTTGCCAAAAATATTTCAAAGAGAATCAAATTGCCTGTGATTTTAATTCATATATCCCCCAGATGCTTTCCAACAAGTTGATTAAGACCTATGTAAGCTCCGTCGCGGTGGTCTTCTACAAGAAGGACTTTAACCCCCTGACTGAAGAGCTTCCGGACTTTGCCAAGCTAGCTTTGCGGATTACCGAAGAGGTATATAACCAGAACATCAAATGGCAGGAACGGATGGCGGGAAAAAATGCCAAAGAGCGGGTTAGGATTTTTTTAAAAAAAGATCCACATGCCCTGCAACTTCTGCCGCAAAAGGACATAGCCAACATGCTCAGCATGAGCCCGGAAGTATTGAGCAGGATATTGAAAGAACTGGAAAAAGAGGGGCCGTCATTTGATCATGAATAATCTCCTTAACATAAAATACGCCTTTCCCTCTTATCTCAATCCACATGTGGAAGCTGTGGATGCCGAGGTGATCCAATGGGCGCAAAGCAAAAAGATATTGAAGGGACCTTTTGAAATAACCCAATATCGGAAAATGAAGATCACCTGGTTTGCGGCGCGGCTATATCCGGAAGCATCCAAGCGTAAACTTACGGCGGTGGCGAAGCTTTTTTGCCTGCTTTTTATATTGGACGATTATACGGATATGATCGTGGACAAAAATGAATTTTGGATAATACTTTCGCGGGATATGATGAAGGCCATAAAGGGGGAGGAGGGGAAATTGGAACTTTTTTTTTCCAAGGCTTTTCAGGAAGTATGGGAGGAAATCAGTTCCTGGACCGGCCATCTCTGGCAAAAGGAAGCACAGACACTTTTTGAGAAGTTTCTTCAAGCGGGATCTTGGGAGGCACGAAACCGTCAGAAAAACAGGATTCCCGCTATTGGCGAATATATGAGGCAAAGAGTGGAATTCTCCGGGGCGAAGATTGCTTTTATTCTCATCCCTCCCGTGTGGGACATTCCCTTTGAATTGACCCAAAAATCAAAATTCGAAGCTATCCAGGTGGTGGCAGGAAAGATCATTTACATCGCTAACGATCTGATGTCCTATGAAAAGGAAAAACTGGAGAATGATTGTCATAACCTTGTCCTGCTGATTAGGCACCATTATCAGTTGCAACCGGAGGCAGCCCTAAAAAAAGTCTTTGATTTGCATTACGAGGAAGTGGCAAGATTCCACCGGATGGAAGTAGAAATCCGCAACTGTGCGGAGGAAACCGATGGATTCAGCCATGAATTTCTGATGGCCTTAAGATTTTTGATCTCCGGAAGCACGGAATGGTCAAAAGCCGATACGCAGCGTTACCGTTCGGCCCAAAACGGCAATTGATCCCAAAGTTGCCAATCCATGTATTACTTTTTAACCCATCTTTTTATGTACAAGAAAAATCAAAAGATCAAGAAGAAGTGCGTCATTTCCGCCAATGACATCCTCAGGATTACCAACATGAGTGAGCGCTATGGACAGGACCTGCTGTGCAGGATCAAAAAATACTACAAAAAAGGGAAGCACCAGTTTGTGACCGTCAAGGAGTTTTCAAAATTTTCCGGGATACCCGTGGAGGAAATTGAAGAGTATTTATAAAAAAATCCAGGAGGTCATGGGAGTTTTTGTGGGGCCGTATCTCCCCCGACCCAAAGGGCTATATACTCCCGACCTCCTCCCGATCAGGTCCGCTTCAGGGGCCCATCAGATTCGCAAAACAGCCGGCTTGAGTGTGCTCCGTGCCTGTTCCGAAAGAATTTCAAAACGGGACTAGGGTAAAGGGACATATAGGGCTGCCTTGGGTCTTACGGAATGGCATTCATTTCAATTTTTTATTCACGTTTAACAACAAAAAAATGGCAAAAGCAGAAGGTCCCGAAAAACACTACCGGGGCAAAAAAGGATCATTGGTCTACTACCGGGTGAAGGGGGTGACCTATGTAAGAAAGCATGTTGAAAAAATTGCTGCAAAGCCTCCCACCAAATTGCAGGAGTATGGGCAACGGAAATTCCGGCTTGCGGGAGAATTTTTCAAACCGCTCAAAATTCCCGTGGAATTCGGTTTTCAGCAACAGGCCACAGGCATGCGGACGGGCACCCACCTTGCCTGTGGCTGGGCCATCAAAAACGGGTTTAAGGGCAGCCTTGAAGACAGCACGCTGGATCCATCATTGATCAAAGTGAGCGGGGGAACACTCACGGGCGCACTTTCTCCCACTGTCCACTGGGCCGGGGATGGGAAGGTCCTCTTTGAATGGGAGGACAATTCCAACCTTGGCAGTGCCCGGCGGGATGACCAGGTCATGGTGACCCTTTACAATGTGGAGGACAAAGCCGTGTTTTTTGTCCTGGAGGGCAATTTCAGATGGGAAAAGCAACAGCTTGTCTCCATTTACAGGCACGATCTGCATGTAGGGAAACTTGAGGCCTACATTTCCTTTTCCAGACCTCTGGCCAAAAACAAAACCCGGGACCTTTCGGACAGTGTGTATGTGGGGAGGGTATAAGGGTTAAGGTTTATGGTTTAAGGCTTAACGTGTTCACGGTTAACGGTTCATTGTTCACAGTTCAGAGTTATGAACCCTAAACAGTGAACCTTGAACAATTAAACATTTAATAATTAATTTTTTATAACTATAACGAAAACAACTATGGCAAAGCAAAGTGGATTATTATTTTTTGAAGGCAATATGGGTGGTATCAATTATTATAAAACCGCCAAGGGATATTATGCCCGGAAAAAAGGAGGGGTAAGCAAGTCCCGGATCATGAAGGATCCCAACTATGAGCATACCCGTAGAAACATGGAGGAATTCAAGCTGGCAGCTGGGGAAGGGAAAAGGATCAGAAACCTGTTCCTGCCCCTGATTCAAAGGAGTGCTGACAGCACCTTTAGCAAGAGGTTTTTCACCCTGCTGCTGAAAATCACGAAAACCGATCCTGTGCATCCTCCCGGGAGCAGGAAACCCGGGAATGGGGACTGGAGTTTATTGGAAGGTCTGGAGCTGAACAAGGATCGAAAGTTCTGGAAACTATGGTCGCCCGAGATCCGTGTGGAGGAAACCACCTCAGAGTTGAGGTTTTCGTGGAGCCAAACGGATTTTGAGAAGTTTGAGTTTCCGGCCAACGCCACTCACCTCAGCCTTTTTCTGAACGTGGTAACGGTGGACGTGGAAGGCAGGGGAAACGACTCCCAGGTCGAACTGTCCAGACAGTTTGAGATGGGGACCACACTCCAGGGGGGAGAACTCGTGGTGGATAAACAGGATATCCCCGGCACGCGCAGGCTATACATATTCAGTATTGAATATTATCAGTGGATGGCTGGAACATATTACCCCTATTGCTCCACGATGTACAAAGGCGCCAAGGTGGTCAGGGTGGAATAATATTAATGCCTGTATTTCCGCACTGACCGCAAAATGCGCAGAATCCGCTGTAACCGCATAATTGTTTGTTAATCAATGTTTTACAATTGATATTTGGACATGTTTAACATTTAAAACCAATAAAATATGGGACAACAAGCGAGTTTTGTGAGTTTCACCGGCAATATAGGAAAACTTACATTTTACAAAAACAAAGACGGTTTTATGGTCCGCGAAAAAGGCGGGGTCACCAAGGAGCGGATCATGAATGATCCCAAGTATGCCCGTACGAGGGAGAATATGCGGGAGTTTGCCGAAGCGGCCTCGGCCGTCAAGCTGCTCAAGAACAGCATCAGGCCGGCAATCATCTCCTCTACCGATTCCAGGCTACACAGGAGGCTTCAGCATGCGATGGTGAAGGTGGTGAAAAGCGATCCTGTAAACACCAGGGGAGAAAGAAAGGTGACTGAGGGCAATTGGGACCTGTTAAAGGGATTGCAGCTCAATGCCGGAGCCAACCTTACATCTGTGTTGAAAAAGCACGTGGTCATCACCAATACTGGGGAAACCCTGGCGATCAGCCTTCCGGCATTTCATCCCGCGAGTTATCTGATGGCACCCTCCGGCACCACCAATTACAGGATCTACCTCATGGGAGGTGCCATTGATCTTGAATTGGCCGATTTCAACCTGGAGAAAGTGGAGTCGGAAATGTTGAGCGTGCGGGCGAGTTCCCCTGAACTGACCCTGGAGCTTAACAAGGTGCCATTGGAATTCAATCACAGGGTGTTTGTGCTCGGCATTGAATTTTTCCAGACGGTCAATGGGGAGGAGTTTCCCATGAATGACAGTGGGTACAACGCCGGTACAATCATATTGACCGAAAAAATCGATACTCCATGAAGCTCTTATTGAACAGGGAGTACTGGCCCAATGGCACCAACGGGTTTATCACCCACAATGGGATCGAGGTGGCCAAAACCATAGAGCTGCCCTACAGAAACAACAGGCGGAATGAGTCCTGTATTCCGGAGGGTGTCTATGGGTTGGAGAAGCGGTATTCCGAGCGATACGGCTGGCACCTGCTGGTAAAAGGGGTGAAAGACAGGTCTGGAATCCTTTTCCATCCTGCCAATGATGCGCTGAAGGAGCTGAGAGGCTGCATTGCCCCGGTGACGAACCATACAGGCGAGGGGAAAGGTAACTTTTCCCGGAATGCAACCTACCTGTTTCGGGATATGGTGTACGAGGCCTTGGATGCTGGAGAGGAAGTCAAGCTGGAAATCTTCAGCGATGCGGATCTTGCCCTAAACCTAGCTGTAACAGAACTGCTATGGACGGAGGAATTTATTTAGTGGGAGTGGGGGGACTGGTCACAGTCCTCCTTTCCATCTCCGGTTTCCTGCTCAGGTACCTTGTCCAGGACCTACGGGAATTGAAGAGTGAGCTTGCTGAGCTGAAAACCGGTATGCACAGCCTGCAGGGTGAGCAGCTGGTGATGAAGTCCATGCTGGTGACGCAGCTGGGTATGCTGAGGAAGCGGGTGCAGGTGTTAGAGAAGGTGAGTTAGTAGTTGTCAGGGTTGTCCACCCGTGGGTCGGCTTCGCCTCCCCGGGTTGTTGTCAGGGTTGTCATTGTTCTATGTACGGAAAGGACTGGGCACTGAGGACGCATCGCTGGTCACTGTACTACATGCCGTCTTCTCGCATAGTCCCGAGCAGTCCTGATAGCTATATCGGGGGGAATCGGGAACCGCAGCGAAGCGGAGTGGAGCATTGAGAACGGGAGCACTGTGCACTGAGCATTTAAAAATCCGGAATGCCAAAAATGGTCCCGTTTGATGCTGGATCTGACAACCACGATAACAATGACAACGGCGGGTTCCGATGCCCAGCGTCGGAAGAGCGGACAACAAAAAGTCGGAGACATACGCACAACGGTGGTTCTGAGCGCTGAGCACGGAGCACTGAGCACTGAGCATTTAAAAATCCGGAAAGGCAAAAATTGCTACAATGGCCGGCTGAGATGCTCCATCTGACAACCACGACAACCATGACAACGGCGAATTCCGATGCGCAGCATCGGAACAGCGGACAACCATGACAACAACGTAATCTTAAATTTTAGACCATAAACATAATGAACGAAATCCAAAACAGATGGCAGGCGCCCACGCCGCCGTTTTTCAAGAGGCTGCAATATGCCGGAATGATGCTGGCAGCAGCAGGGGGAACCCTGTTGGCTGCGCCAGTTGCCCTTCCTGCCGCGATCATTACAGCAGCAGGATACGCGGTGGTGGCGGGATCGGTACTGGCGGCAGTGAGTCAGGTTACAACTGATTAAGTACGAGGTACGAGGTTAAGTACGAGGTACGAAGTTGGAAGTACGAAGTAAAGTTGAGTTAAAGCCAGTCTGGATTCCGGGCTGGTTTTTTTAAGTGTAATAAAACTACTTTTCTATTAACAAAATTGTTTTGTACAACTTTGGTGAAAAATATTCTTATTTGGATGTTTGAAAAATTATACAAGGTAATATATTGCTGAATCTTTTAAATGTAAAATAATGAGAATACTGGTTTTTCCCTTTGTTTACCTTATTTAAATGGCGCGCGCAATACTCATATTCTTATTATTTTTTGTTGTAGAAAAATCTTTAGGACTAGCGTTGCCACCAATTGAAAATTTCAATAGGGAAGGTTGGGCTGATTTTGAAGTGGATTTTAGCCTTGATTACTATGATGGCTGTGCTCCTTTCTTTTTTGTAGCAACAGATGAAACTGCTCCTACCTGTCCTGTGCAATACTTTGAGTGGTCTGCCGCTTATGTGGAAGGGTCATGCGGTCCCGGTCCGGATTGGGAATTCATCCACGGAAGAGACAGCAGGTCCAATCCGACCCATTTCCACTTGATCAATTCCGGAAAGTATGAAATCACCCTAACCTATTATACAGAATGTGGAACATTCACCAAAACCAAGCTGGCAAGATCCATCTCGAGTCCTACTTCTGAAGTCCTTGGTATTACGGATCTCTGCGGCCCAGGTGAAATATTCCCTTATGCCGAGGTGACCGACTGTGAAGGGGAGGATATTTGGTATATTTGGAGTTTTGAAGGTGGCAGCCCCTCGTATTCTTATGATGCTTACCCGGGGCCTATTTTTTATGACACACCCGGGGAATATAATATCACGCTACTGATCAGTAATATTTGTGGTACAAAAATGTCCCATGCGATTCAGAAAGTCAATCCATTGCCGGAAATAATAGTGGGTGAACCTTTGGAAACATGCCCATATGATCCTATTACCATTAATCCGGAAATTTATCCTGCAAATGGAAATTACAAATTCCTATGGACCTCAGATAATGAGGAGTACCTTTCTGATGCTGATTCAAGAAACATAACCGTTAACCCCCAGATAACCACATCATATTTCTTTAAATTGATAGATCTGGATATCAATTGTTATGTAGAGGAAGAATTTATAATAGAAGTCAAGCAACTGCCGGTCATAGATGTTTCAATCCCGGATCAGGTTATCTGTTCTGAAGGTTACATGGAGATGGTTAATTTTATTCCTTCTGTTCCGGGTGACTTATCATGGAGGCTGGTTTCAGGGAATATCGCGGATGTGCAGCAGGATGGTGCCTCGGAAATTCCCGCTCAAGTATTGACCCATCAATCTGATTGGCCTGTAGAACTTGTTTTTGAAGCAAGTTTGGTTCCTTATGATAGCGAAACCTGTATTCCTGAGCCGGTGAATTATACAGTTACAGTATTACCCAAACCTAGGGTCACTCATCAAAATTTCATCATTTGTAGTGGAGAATCGGTAAGTTTCGAACCTTCTGAACACCTTGAAGGAGCTTTGTTCAACTGGAGGGTCCAGGAGGATGAAGGGCTCCAAGGTGTTACTGTTCCCCAGGATTTTAGGCCCTTTCACCAAACTCTTTCGCATGAGGGAACGGAGCCCAAATCCATTGTTTACAGTGCAATTCCATTGCTCGATATTTGCGAGGGCGATGAGTTCCTAATTACCATAACAGTTTTGCCCAAGCCAAGAATTACGCCATCACTCGCCGATCAAGAGATCTGCTCAGGAAACTTTATGGAAGGGGTGTTTTTTGCTTCCCAATTGGAAGGAACTGAATTTGTATGGAGAGCCAATGCCGCCGCTGCAGGTATTGGTGGCTTGGTTTCCGAAGGGATTGGTGATATGCCTGCACAAATGCTTACAAACAATTCCCCACACCCCATAGATGTCGTTTTTGAAATTATTGGACAGACATCAGGAGAGAATTCTTGTGATTCCGATCCCATTTTTCATAGAGTAACAGTAACTCCTCCACTTGAAATAAATGAAAATATAAGTGATTATAATGGGTATGGGGTTTCCTGCTCCGGAATGGAGGATGGGTGGATAAGCATCCGCATTACAGGTGGATCGGGGGATTACCAATATTCTTGGACAGGCCCTGAAGGGTTTAGTTCAGATGAACTTGAAATCAACGGTTTAAAGTCCGGGATTTATGAGCTTTCGGTAGAGGATCAGGCAGGCTGTATTAATGTAAGTTCATTTGAGCTTAAAGCGCCTGAGGCCTTACAGCTTCACCTGATTGATTATACAGAACTGATCTGTTATGAAAGAGGAACAGGGTCAATTGAGGTGGAAGCAAGTGGAGGTGCAGGAGGTTATGAATATGTATGGACCAAAAATGGAAATGTTTTACCTGACACCGGCCGTTTGTTGGTAGGTCAGGGAAGGGGGGACTATAATGTAGAAGTATATGATGCAAATGGTTGTTTCGGTGTTCTTGATGTTGATTTAAAAATAAATGAAACCCCATCACTTGAAGTAAGTTGGGAGAGAAGCACCCAAATTAGTTGTGAACCAAGGCTGATAAATGAAATTATTGAATTAAAAATTGATGGTGGGGTCCCGCCTTATAGTATTGAATGGTCCGGGGGAATCATCTCAAATAATGGATATAGTTTCTCATCCTCCCTTTCAGGGGAATATACTTTCCAAGTAAGTGATGCAAAAGGTTGTATGGTTTCACAAATTTTCTCTGTTGAGGAATTTACCGTCACAATGGATATTGGGATCGAATCAGCAGAATTTGATCTGTACCAGTCTTTTCTTATTAACAAACAAATCAATTTTGTAAACCAGTCTAATGGTCCTATTGTAGAGTTTTACTGGGATTTTGGAGATGGAAGTGTGAGTTTTGAGGAAAACCCCACTCATACCTATACAGCAGAGGGTCAATACACCATTACTTTGATAGTTACTGATAAATACGGTTGCCAGACCGTACAAAAACAGGTAATAGAGGTTTGGGATTATTATTTAGTCATTCCCGAAGCGTTCACCCCTAATGGCGATGGATTGAACGATTACTTTTTCCCCAAATTCTTATATTTCAAGACTATTGAATTCTGGGTGCAGAACAAATGGGGAGAATTGGTATTCCATACCACTAAATTGGATTCTCCAGGTTGGGATGGCTTTACTAAAGGGCAGCTTGCCATTCCCGGTAACTATGTATATAAATTAAGATTTACCACATTGGATGACCGGGAGGTGACAAAGACCGGGGTCTTTTTACTTTTGAAATAATGGCTAGATTGATTTTGTTGATAATATTAATCGGTTCTGTATCTGTAGCAAAAGCACAGGATTTTCATTACTCCCAGTTTTATGCAGCCCCTTTATATTTGAACCCTGCTATGACTGGAGCAACCGATATGCTCAGAGTAGGCCTGAATTACCGGAAGCAATGGCCGGGATTGGATTTTGATTTTAATTCATACAGCGCTTATGTGGATTACTATAACCCGGATATCAAAAGCGGGTACGGGGTATCTGTTACGAGCTTTCAAGAGTCAAATTGGAATATCCAAACCACTGACTTAGCTTTTCTTTATAGTTATAATTTGAGTTTATCTGAATCAGTGGATCTCAGATTTGGAAGTCAGGCAAGTTATGTCAGGAGAAATGTGATGTTAGATGAGTTGTTGTTTGGGGATCAGGTAGATTTGATTAACCGTTCCATTGCTGCCAATTCAGGTGATGTCCAGCCCGGCCGGGATTCTTATGGATATGTTGATTTGTCCTTTGGGGGGTTATTGAGTGGAGAGAATTTTTGGATGGGTCTATCTGCACACCACCTTAACCGTCCCTCTTTGTCCTTTTATCCTGATTTAGAAGGTGGAAAGTTACCTATAAAATACAGTGTTCACACCGGCCTAAATTTCCCACTTTCCCCAAGTTATGGGTCATCAACTGAAAACAGCTTTCTGTTGTTGGCAAATTATAAACAGCAAGGCACATTTATGCAGCTTGATTTTGGCGGACAAATTTTATATGGACCACTTATTACCGGAATAGGATATAGAGGGATTCCCGGTAAAAAAGGATTGCCAAATCAGGATTCAATCATTCTGACGATAGGGTTTGCACTTGATTCAGGAATGATACTTGGCTATAGCTATGATTATTTGATCTCTCCATTCGCCTCCCAGATGAGGGGAGCTCACGAAGTATCCCTAAGATACCTGTTTTTGAAGGAAAATGTCAATCCCAAACGATATAAAGGCAGGAAACTGAAATGTTTTAATTATCTATTATGATTTTCCGTTAGAATCCAGTGTTCAAGTCTACTCGGATAGAGGGTAGATGGCAGTATTAACAGGCAGGACTTACCTGAAGTTGTAAATAATTACTCGATGGGGTTCATTTTGTTTGTAGGGTATAAAGGATTCGGTCAATAATCAGTTTTTTCTTCTATATTAAAATGCTTTTCCAGTCTTTAAATTTGTATTTAAGAAAAAATCGAAAAAAATATTAACTAAAGATTTGGAAACATTGAATTGTAACGTAAATTAGATCCGAATATTGTTTAATTGTTCAGATTTATTTTGGTTGGAGGTTTTTTTAAACTTACCCAACCTGATAATCATCAAACAAATTCTTTGAAACATGATTACCATAAGCTTTTAATATGGATAAACTTTTACTTTCACTGCTATTAGTTTTCTTTTCTGCAGCCTCTTTTGCTCAAAAAGTTGTGGTCAAAACTGATCCAAACCAAATGGATTCTCTTCGGAGATCCAGACCTCTTAACATTTCAGATGATTCTTTAAGACTTCAGAAGATTGAGGGCGTAGTTGATTCTATTAAAGTTTTAACTCCAAATGGAGCCCTGGATTTAAATAGCCCATTGTCAAATGAAAATGGAATACTTACGGACCTAAAGATACAGGGTAGGGAAGAGGAGATTAAAGTTTTGGAGGAAGCTTGGACGCTCAAAGAAAAAATGGAGAGTTATAAAAAGATTCAGTTTCCGGAACTTCCGACCGAACCTAATGGCTTGTCCTCCAAAGTGCTTTCTGCTGTTCAAATGGAAGAGCTCAGAGAGGTAATTTACCAGAATGAAAATTTTTCCAAAATTTCACAGCAGGGGAAAGAAGCTCATGCCAGAGTAATTATTGAAAACAAACAAAAACTTAAAGAAAGATTTTTTTTGGAGGGGGTCGTTTCATGGATACCTGATTTTAACAGAATTATAAATGTTTCTCCTGCACTTGGTTTAAATGTGTTTGAAAAGTTTTCAATAGGAGCCGGTCCTAATATACTTTTTGGCCAACCGGATCCGCGCATTCCTCAGCCTGATTTACCAAAGCTTTCAACTTTAGGCTTCAGACCCTTTATAAAATATGATCTGATAGAGCAAAAATTGTTTGTGCAGGCCGAGAATACAGTGCACAAAAGATTGGGAATCCGGGAAAAATCTACATTAACAGAGAATCCTTCTGCTCTTTTTCATCAGGTTGCTATAGGTGCCGGTTACCTGCTCAAACTGTCCTCTAACAGCGGCCTCAACTTTATGGCCCTATATCAAATAGGTGACCGATCACTTTCTGATTCACCGATCATTATCAGGGTGGGGTTAAGTTCTTTACAAAACAATAAAAAATAATGAGGAAATTTTTACTGCTTTTGTTGATTCTTCTTATTGAAGTAAAAATATCGGCTTTTGCCCAGTACCATGACCTTAAGCATTATAAACAGGAAACTGATACGGTTTATTATAAACTGAGTCTGGAGTCTGGAAATAAAGCTTTTATCCATCAGCTTAATATCCCCCATGTCTACCTTTCCTTTGATGACAGGTATGGGAAAAACGGTTTGGTTAAGGTTGAACTTTTGGACTGGAAGGGCCAAAGCATCAAGACCCAAAGCTTTCAAAAAAAATATGGAACAAATGAGTTTCGTATCAAGCTCATGGATTGGCTGAAGGGTTGGGAACCTGAGAAAATATACACTTTCCGTACAGTTGGGGACACAGGAAAGATTTATCAAGCAAGCTTCAGCTTATCGGAGGACTTTATAGCACCCGAACCGGAAGTGGAAATCCTCATCAACCCCTTGACCCTCGACTGTGAAGTATTGGATAATACCCTATTTGAATTTTACGGATTGATCAATGGTGGCACTCCTCCTTTCACCATCAACTGGACAATTTTGGAGAGAAGTACCAGCCCGGATAATGTAAAAACACTTTCATTTCAGGTGCCGGTTGCAGGATATACCAGTGGAATAGAAGTAGCCCTACCGCCTAGTTATAATGTTATCCTCAACGTTCAGGATGCCTGTGGCTCAGAGGTAGAAAAAGCAGTCCTTATTTCCTGTGAGGAAAAGCATAAAAATGTAAATACCCTGTTTTTCCAACAATTAAGGAGGGATAACGGAAATTCCAGAATTATCAATTAAGAAGATGCGTAAATTTTATTTCCTGATTTTGATTTTATTTGGTGCCTGTCAGGCCAACCTTGATCCGGTCCAATATCTAAACTGGTCAAAAACAAATAGAAAGGTTGGCTTTTCTTCAGCTACCACCCCAAACTATAAAGTTGAAATTCAATACCAGCCCCGGGAACTGGTATTCCTGCAAAGGGGAGGAGCAGATTTAGATGACTTCCAGAAGATTGCTTTATGGAAAGAAATTGACCAAATGGAATATTACAAGCTGGACCTTTTTCCTGTCCCAGGTTTGGAGATAAATCACCAAGACCAGTATTACTTCTCTTATCGATTCGCTGAGGATATAATATTGGAAAAGAGTGGGGTTCGCCAAAACCCTGACCTTTTCCATTATGAAAGGTCCAACGCCTTATCATCAAAAAAAACCTTTGTCCTGGCATTTCAAAAAATCGCCCCCACTAAAGCAGGGGCTGCAAAAATTTTGATCCAAAATGACCGTATTGCTCCTTCATCCCTTGAGCTCGAAATAAACACTAATAAATTTCCAAAATTAAAGCTATGAGACTTTTTAATAAACGTACTCAAAGAGCGGTTGCTTTGTTTTTTGCTATCGTTTTAGTTAATCAAGCGGTGGCACCCACAGTGGTCTATGCCCTTACCTCGGGACCAAGTCAACCGGAAGTAAGTTCTTTTGAACCTGTAGGTATGACAGAAATGGTAGATCCCTTTACCGGAGATTTTACCTATAATATCCCTTTGTTCGAATTGCCCGGTCCCAGCGGAGGCTATCCTTTCAATCTCTCTTATCATGCGGGTGTGGGAATGGACGATGAGGCCAGCTGGGTAGGTTTGGGATGGAACCTAAATGCAGGAGCCATCACAAGGCATGTCCGTGGATTGCCCGATGAATTTAATGGGGATGAAATAATAAGTAAAAAAGATATAAACCCAAGTGTCACTTATGGAGTAGAGGCGGGTGCGGGTGTTGAGATTTTAGGTAAGGAAATTAATGCCTCTGGAAGTTTAGGCTTGGCCATTAAAAACAACAATTACAATGGTTTGGGATATAGTATCAGTTCCGACATAGGGTTCCAAGGTGCAATAAGTGAATCCATCTCCAAGGGAGGTGCTTCAAGGAAAATAAACCTCGATCCTGAGGTTGGTGTTTCTGTTACTTCAATTGTAGGTTTGACTTCCAAATTTGGAGAATTTGGATTAAGCAGTAACTATAATTCAAAAGCTGGCCTGCAGAGTGTTTCAGCGAACTATCAAAAATTTATAGGGTTAAATGAAGGTTATTTCGCCCACCCTTCATACACACCCTATGTGCAGCAACCAATGGAGTTTTACAGCATATCTGCTGCATTTAAAGTGGGAGCTTCTTTTGTGACTGTTTATCCGCATGCATATGTAAGAGGGTTTTATTCAGAATCCAAAATTAAGGACAGGGGCCGCCCCATTGCTTCTGAAGCCTACGGTTATTTGAATATTCAAAATAGACGAGGTTTAGGGTATGTTTTGGATTTCAATAGGGAAAAAGAAGGCCTGATTTCCATAGACCATCCCAATTTGGCCTCTCCTGTGATGACTCCTGATACCTATCAGGTGACGGCACAAGGTATGATGGGAACATTCAGACCTGTAAGGAACGAGAATGTATTGGTTTCAGATGCTCCCCAATTATCCCAATCATCTACTTCTTTTGGGGCTGGTGTAGATGCCGGGTTTGGAAAAATCGGAATAAACAGTTCAATTAATTCAGTCAAACACCTCAATACTCCCTGGACAGAAGAAAATGGATTGAATACAGTTTTCCAATCTAGCTCACAGGAAAACAACAGGATTTACGAACCCTGGTACTTCAGAAAAATGGGAAGCAGGACTGCCGAAAGTTTACAGGATTACAATTCTATTGGAAAAGATCAAGCTATAAAGCCTAGCATTTTCCAAACAAGTGCCTTAAGACTTATGGAAAATGAGAACGGATCATATCAGCCTCCTACAAACCATACCGCAAAAGGAAGAAAGGCTAGAAATGAAGTTCTAGTTCCCCATACGAATGATGAAATTTTATTAAATGGGGAGCCTGTAATAGATGAATTCAAAATATACATTTTGAATGAGAACGGAGAATCAATCCGATATGATAGGAGCGGTTTGCCTAAGCATCACATTACAGGTTTTGTAGCAGTGGGTGAGGATGGTCTGAGGTATAATTATACCCTACCGGTCTATAATTTTAATAAAGAGGAAATTACATTTAGCACTGCATCCCATGAGGGTGTGCTCACTTTCCCTCAAGGGAGCGAAAACAATGATCCCAATTATAAATTCGGTGGTACCGAGGAGCTTTTAAATAATGTCAAAACGCCCCCCCATGCTTATGCATATCTGCTTACATCCGTAACAGGTCCTGATTATGTAGATGTGGAAAATGATGGCATTTCAGATGATGACCTTGGTTATTGGGTGAAATTCACCTATAGACAGGCTGCCACTAAAGATAATCCGTACAAGTGGAGAGATCCTTTTGTAGGGGCGCATTTTCTGGAAGGTTTCAAATCTGATCCAAGGGATGATAAGGGTTCTTTTACCTTTGGAGAGAAGGAAGTTTATTATTTAGCTCGTGCAGAAACCAAGTCACATGTAGCCATTTTTGATCTGAAAAACCGAAAGGATGCCACAGGTGTTTTTTCAAAATTGCAGAACGGGAACAATACAGTAGGCAAATCTTTAATGGGACTCAAAAGCATTACCTTATTTACCAAAGCCGGATTTCCCGAAGTGCCAATTAAAAAGGTAAATTTTGAATATGATTACAGCCTCTGCAATGGAATTCCAAATATTGCTGCCGAAAGTGGGGGTAGCAACGAGCTGGCGACAGGTCCCACAGGTGGGAAATTGACCCTCAAAAAATTGTATTTTGAATATGGTAACAGCCAAAGAGGCAAATTGAATCCATATGAATTCGCGTATGCCTTTAATCCCGATTATGATATATTGGCTTACGACAGGTGGGGGAATTTCAAACCCAAAAACCCTTTGGATGAGACCCTCAACAGGGATATGCCTTATGTGGACCAGAATCCCGGTTCCAAATCCTCACTGGATGAAAATGCAGCTTCTTGGAGCCTTACTGATATAAATCTGCCATCAGGAGGGCGGATGAAAATCGATTATGAAATAGATGATTATGCATATGTTCAGCATTTGGAAGCGATGTATATGGCTCCAATAGTGGATCCGGATATCATACCGGGCCAGCAGGCACCGGATAAGTTCATTCTCAATAACGGATCTAAAGTTCGATTTAAATTAAAAGCTCCCATATCAGAAACCTTAACGAAAGATTTGGAAGAAAAGGAGGTAAAGAAATATCTTGATATAAGAAGGGGACAGGTGTATTTTAAAGCCTTTGTCAATCTTCGGGATTACCAAAAGGAACAATTTTTTGAAGCCATTGAGGGGTATGTGGATTTGGACCTGTCCAAAGGAATGGGATTGGAAAAAGGAGCCAGTGGACATTATGAGTTTGGCTATTTCCACCTTCAGCATGAAGTGGGCAACTACCATCCGTTTTCTTTAAGGGCATGGCAACATATTCAGTCCAATCAGCCCCACCTAATGAATCTGACCGGGTCGATCAGTCCGACCAATAACCGGGATGAACAGATCCGGGAAATGCGAAAGCTTCCTAGTCTTATTCCTATGATCAAGGAGGTCTTCGGCCAATATTACAGTTACTGTGAAAAGAAAAATTGGGGAAAGCAATTTGACCTCTCCAGATCTGTAGTTCGGTTAAATTCCCCTGATAAAATCAAATTTGGCGGAGGATTACGGGTCCGCCAACTTACCATGTTCGACGGATGGGAGGGAGACGGTGAATCTGTTTATGGAAAAGTGTTTGATTATACGATGGAGGAGAATGGACAAAGCATCAGCAGCGGAGTGGCCGCCTATGAGCCTTTTATCGGAGGGGAAGAGAACGCCCTGAGATATGCCAAGAAGTTTTCCCGATCCATTCCTTTAAAAGCAAACAATAACTTATTCTTTGAATACCCGGTTAATGAAAGCCTGTATCCTGGTCCACATATAGGGTATGCCAAAGTAACCGAAATGAGTTTGCCTGCCGCTTATAGGGCCGGGCTTTCAATCAAGAATCTTCCTCAAACCTATTACCCTTCCAGATCAAATGCTACTTTCGGAACTACAGGGGCAAAAGTTTATGAGTTTTATACAGCAAAAGATTTTCCTACAAGATCATATGAAACGCAAAAAGAGGATTATGAAATTGATTACCGTCACCCTCTTTCGATACTTGGGATTTATACAAAAGATGGAGCCGTCAGTAGTCAGGGATATTCTCTTATTTCCAATGACATGCACGGGAAACCTAAAAAAGAAAGTTCATTCCGCCAGGGAGTGGACGGTTCAATAAACCCTGAGCCATATCAATGGACTGCATATACTTATTTGGCCAAAGAAATTATTTATGATGACAAAAAAGCATTCGCCTTAATCAATGATTTTGAAGAGGATGGTGAGCACCAGATAAAAGTGGGAGGTGAGCCAGGAGACAATACCGTCAGCATGGGGCAACTAGTGGAGCTGGTTACTGATATGAGCGAAAGCCAAACAAACACTTGGCAGGGCGGTGCGGATGGGAATCTGGATTTGGTTAAGTTATTTTTTCTCCCTATACCAGTTCCGGCAATTTGGCCAAAGGTCTCAAAATCGGAAAGCCTCTTCAGAGTTGCCGTAACCAATAAAATAATTACCCAAACCGGTATCTTGCAAGCCGTTGAGACCTACAATGAAGGCTCATTGATTTCCTCAAAAAACCTTGCTTGGGACAAACAGACAGGTGAACCTGTATTGGTTCAGGTCAATAATAACTTTGATGATCCGCTCTATAATTATAAATACTTGGCCTTCAGGCAATATAAGGGAATGGGAGGGGCTTATCAGAATTTGAAGTTCGCCTTTGATATCAATACTGTGATGCAGCATACCACTGAGCCCAACCTGTATACTTTCAGGGCCAGAGGAAGTACGAGAAATTTTCTTCAGGAAGGTGATGAGTTAATAATTTACAGTAGGGAAGAAGGGGAGGAAAAGATTTTGACCAAAGCTGTATTTCTCCAAGAAGAGGGGGGAAGACAGGTGATCCATCCGATGTCTCCTATCTCCATGGACAGTCAGAATTTATATGCCAAAATAACGAGGTCTGGATATAGTAATCAGTTGCGCACATCTGCCGGTAGCATTGTGTCTTTATCCCCACCATTTACCGGAGACACAGCGGTTTACAGCTCCACAATTAAAGTCCCTTCCGGTAAAGCCATTAGATAATATTATATGAAGAAAATTATACTCATTAAGCTTATTATTCTTTTTTGCGTCGTTCATAATTCCTTTTCGCAGCAAATTGTTGACGTGGTAATGGAGGGTCCAACTCAGGTCAACCTAGGTTCAACTCATACCTATTTGGTATTTCATTATGATGCCAATTATCAAGCTATCGCCCCAAGTGGATCCGGAAGTTGGTCAATTACCGGAAATATTGGAAATTTTTCGTACCAAGGTCAGGGAAATGTACACGTGACATTTACTCAAGCTGGATCAGGAATGATTTATTATTATTATCAAGATTGGGGAGGTGGTACATTTATGGCTTCCAGATTTGTGACAGTTACTTCTCCTTGTACTACGGTAACCCCATCCGCATCTGGTGCCACCAGATGTGCAACAGGTGCTGTAACCTTAACTTCCCAAGCCAGATCCGGCTTTACACCCCAATGGTTTGACTCCAACCAAACCACATTGTTATCATCAAATCAAAACTTTACCACACCATCTTTATCATCAAGTAAAACTTACTATTTCGCGCTCAGACATAATTCTACTGGTTGTTTGACTAATAAGGTTCCGGTTACAGCCACCATAAACCCCTTGCCTTCTGCCAACACCACTCCAAATAGAGCGAGGTGTGGATCGGGATCTGTTACCTTTACCGGGTCAGGGAGTAGCAATGCCAATACATACAGATGGTACAATGCTTCAAGTGGAGGATCACCACTTGCCACATCTGCATCTTATACAACAGCTTCACTTACCACAACAACAAACTTTTGGGTCTCAGGTTACAACACTTCCACTGGCTGTGAAGGACCAAGGAGGCAGGTGACTGCTACCATTAACCCTATTCCAACTGCAAACACCACAGCCAACCAGGCCCGATGCGGAACAGGTACTATCACCTTTACCGGGGCAGGAAGTACCAATGCAAACACCTATAGATGGTATACGGCTTCCACGGGAGGTTCACCTTTCCTGACCGCCGCAAGCTTTACAACAGCTTCTCTTTCCAGTACGACCAGTTATTGGGTATCTGGGTTCAATTCCACCACTGGCTGCGAAGGTCCGAGAAGGCAAGTAACGGCTACTATTAACCCTGTTCCAACTGCAAACAGCACAGCTAACCGAGCACGATGTGGTACAGGCACTGTCACCTTTACTGGTACAGGGAGTAGCAATGCTAATACCTATAGATGGTATAGTGCATCAAGTGGAGGGTCGCCACTTGCCACATCTGCATCTTATACAACTGCTTCCCTTACCTCGACAACTAATTTTTGGGTTTCAGGTTACAATACTACCACTGGCTGTGAAGGGCCTCGAAGGCAAGTAACGGCAACCATTAATCCGATTCCATCTGCCAATACAACTGCAGGAGCTGTAAGTTGCGGGCCGACTTCTCTTTCCATAACTGGGACTGGTTCAAGTAATGCAAACACTTATAGATGGTATAGTGTAGCTTCTGGTGGAAGTTCTATCCACCAAGGAGGAAGTTATGTTGCTGATTTTAATTCTACAACAAATTTATGGGTTTCAGGATATAACACCAACACTGGATGTGAAGGTCCAAGAAGACAAGTAACGGTAACTGTAAATCCTATTCCGGGAATGCCAACTGCTCCAAGTGCGAGTTTTTGTGATCCTGCAACCAGGACCTCTACAGCTTCGGGTATTGCGGGGGCCACTTACCGGTGGTATTCTGCTTCGAGCGGAGGAAGTCTTTTGTTTGAAGGGGCATCCTACACAAGACCTGTTGCCAATACTACTTCGGTTTGGGTGGCGGCAAGGGTTAACGGTTGCGAAGGTCCGAGAAGACAGGTCACCATAAGCGTATATCCCCGACCGGCGACCCCCACTGCCACCTCAAATGGAAGGTGTGGACCGGGAGTGGTAAACCTAACTGCATCGGGCAGTACAGGAGTTTACCAGTGGTTCAATTCCCTAGGGGAACACGTTGCATCAGGTGCTACCTATTCCCCAAACATTTCTGTCACCACTACCTATACGGTAAGGGCAATCAGCAATGATGGTTGTCCCTCCCCAGGTACTACAACGGTTACTGCCACGGTCAACCCGATCCCTACGGCAAACACTACTGCTGACCAGGAAAGATGCGGTCCCGGCGCTGTTACCTTTACGGGCACCGGAAGCTCCAATGCGGATACCTATAGATGGTACAGTGCTTCCAGCGGCGGTACTTTACTGGCAACTGCAGCCAGCTATACGACAGCTACTTTGACCGAAGCCACCAGCTTCTGGGTTTCAGGTTACAATTCATCAACCGGCTGTGAAGGCCCTCGAAAGCAGGTTTTTGCTTCTTTCACACCCTTTGCCATCATAGATGGACCTGAGGTTTCCAGATGTGGTCCGGGTAGCCTTTTACTGACTGCAATTGTTGAAGGTGAAAATTATCTTCTACAATGGTACAACTCCGAAACTGATGGAGAAATAATCGGCGAAGGGAATGAGTATTTAACACCGGAACTTCAAATTACGGAATCCTATTGGGTAGAGGCAGTAAACAGCTCTACAGGATGTGTTTCACCGAGGTTTGAAATTCAGGCAGTAATTTCACCAGCCCCTGATTCTCCGGTGACGTTGGACGGAATTTCTTGTGGTGCCGGAGAGGTAGTTTTGGAAGCTTCGGGAAAAAATGCAGGAGAGATGTATCAGTGGTATGCACTAGCTACTGATGAAGTCCCTTTAGCTACAAGTGCTGATCAATATTTCAACACCGGGTGGTTGGATACCACAACAGTATATTATGTTTCAATTGTAACTGAAAATGGCTGCGAAAGCCAAAAGGTTCCTGTCAATGCTGTCATTGAACAGCCGAATTTTGAGGAAATCGAAGTTACGGGCAGCACCAGGTACGGAGAGGGGCCTTTGGTATTGCAAATCGTCAACCCTTTACCTGATGTAAACTACCATTGGCTGGACCAGGATGATGCCATTTTGCATACTGGTGTATCCTTTACCCAATCTTATGATCCGACCACAATGATTTTTGTGCAGGCGGACTCAGGAGAAAATTGCCCTGGATCAAAACAAGCTGTTCAAGTGGAGTATTTACCTGAATTTGATTTTGATGCTTACAACATCTTTTGTGGCAAGGCATTTTATTCCCGGCAGACAGAAGCTTCAGCTTGTGATATTCAATCATATGAATGGAACTATGGAGATGGTAATTTCGGAAATGGTATTCATTCCCTTCATCATTATGCAAATGATGGGTTGTATACGGTTACCTTAACTGTCAATTATTCCTGTGGGGGCTCGGAAGTTTATGAATCAGTGGTTTCCAAAGATTTGAATATGGAATCGGAAACCACTATAACTGAAGAATACTTTAAGGAGGAAAATATCCAGGTGACAAGTATCCGTACTCCCAAGGTAATATCTTCTGAAGTATCAACTTTCAGGGACCAATGGCCGCTTGCTTACCAAAATCTAAACCTTTCCAAAAAACAGTCCTATCTCAACGGCACCCAAGGTGTCTGGAGAGTTTCGGATTCCTATTACTTCGACCGTGACAGGACAAGATCAGAGGTCCCTAGTATCAAAGAGGACGGAAGCTATACCTTAGAATCTTTCAACTGGAAATATAATGACCTGGAGCTGATTCCTGATTGGGTTAAAGCCAATACCATAACAGCTTATTCTCCTTTTGGAAATGCCAATGAGGTAAGGGATGTTTTGGGAATTTACAGTGCAGAGCTGTACAACAACAATGGCCAGCATCTCATAGGGCAAGGGATAAATATGAAACATGGTGAAATGGCTTTCACCGGATTTGAAAATAATGATTTTATTGAAGGTAACTGGCAGTTTGGAGAACTTCCTTTTTATAAATGGGAGACATTTGAGGTAGTTGGAGGCTATGGGTACTCCGCAATTGTCAGATCTTCCATGGAAGAATTGGAAAAGGTAGATAAAGTTAATGTCTTTGCCCGTATTAGAATTGGAATGTTCCCTGTTTTCCAAACCCTTCATGAAGTGAATGTGGTATGTAAAACCCCACACCCGGTGTCTCCTGAGTTCACTGTGCTGGTATTGGATAAGCTTCCTATTGCAGATAGCTGGAGTGGTTACGTATACTTTAACCATCCCCCCAAATCTGGAGTGGTTGCAAATTTTGATGACTCCTTTAGCCATTCAGGGAAACGAAGTCTTAAAATCAATCAAAATGAAATATTCGAACAGTCACCTTTGAATCTTACAGAAGGAAGAAATTACCATGTGTCGGCCTGGGCATCCACCAAATCCGGTCATAGCTTGGGCAAAGGGTTGAATTTGAAGGTAGTAATAAAAGATAAGGATGGAGAAGAGATCGGCAGAAAAGAGATGTATCCATCAGGTCAGGTCATTGAAGGCTGGCAACAGGTAAAAGGGAATTTTACTTTCCCGGCCGGAGCCCATAGCATTGCCCTGATATTCGACTCCGGTAATCAGCCTAATAGCTGGTGGGATGATCTGCGGCTTTTCCCTGAGGAGGGGGAGATGCAATCCTTCGTCTATGATCTGGCAACTGACCGGCTGACTGTGGTACTGGATGAAGAAAATTTTGCCACCTTCTATTTCTACGATGCTGAAGGGAATCTCCGGTTGGTCAAAAAAGAAACTTTTGACGGAATCAAGACAATCCAGGAGGTGGAGCAATATAAGAGGGAAAGAGGAGATTGATGATCGAGAAATTATGAATTGGCATTGGAGAACGAGCGGGGCAGGATGGTATCAGACGAATGGCTTCTCCTTTACTAACACAAATAAAAAACCATTGTAATTAATTTTAACTGTATTTTTAATGGAAGCTGTCCGAATCGCTTTTAAAACCTTGTTGCTATTGTTATTGGCAATGTATATTCCGGTAGCGGGAACTGTAAAGGCTTTGCCTTATGATGCTCCCCAAAATCTCCGGGGCAGAGTCATTTCCCAAGAATCCATTAGGATCTCATGGGATCTCCTACCATTTTCCACAAATGGTTATGAGGTGGAAAGGAAAACGGAAAATGGAATATTTCAAAAAATTGCAGATTTAGGCCCGAATGAGCATTCTTATCTAGATCAGCAGATTCCTGCAGGTCAGGTGGGATATTATAGGGTTAGGGCAAAATATGTATCCGGATTTTCCGGCTACAGCAAGCAGGTAAGAATGAAAATAGCCCAAGAACAATTTTTTATCCCTGAGGCTTTGAAAGTAGACCAATTGGGAAGCCTTCCTCTCGAACCAATGGAAAGAGAATTGAAGTGGGGAGTGATAGAGGAAATGGATATTTTCTCCCTTTATCAGGCTCCTCCATGTCTGGATGGGGAATACTATATAGGATTCCGTCTGGAATACGACCTTGGAGATTTTCAAACTGAAGGAGATTGGGAGGCACAGTTGGAAATCACTTTTAAGGAAAACGGGCAGTCTATGTGGACTAAGCCACTCTATCTGAATCTCCCCGAACAGACTTTTGTAGGTACCATATTCCATGATGTGGCCGTTAATTGTAGTTCTGGATATGAGTTTGTCATTACTTCCAAAAATGAATTCGGAATGGTCCCTGACCAAAATGTTGCTTTGAAGGTCCTATATTTTAAGAAACCGGATCCCACTTCAGTTTTGGAGCTCCCTATTGAAGTTCAGGTATCTTTAGTTGGGGGGAAATCAATCATCAATTGGGCTCATGCCGCAGACAGAAGAATTGCCTACGATCTCGAATGGGTGTTCATAGGGGGCTATGAAAATTTCACCGGCTCAACGGCCCCTCAAGCTTTTCAATTTAAAGAACCTGTCCGGATCACCACCATCTCAAGATCTTTTGACCATCATTTGTTTTATCCTTCAGGTAAAGTGTGGTACCGGATCAGGGCAGTGACAAGGGATGCCGATAACCCCGGGCAAAGACTTGCAGGAGCCTGGACCTATGGTGCAGATGCCGGGCTAGACCTTGCCAATCCACAGCCCCAGATCAATTGGCAACAACAGACGCAATTTGCCGAAGAAGGCAAGTACAAGAAGACCTTGGCCTATCTGGACGGCAGCCTTCGGCAACGCCAGTTTCAGACAAACCTAAATTCTGAAAACTTGGTATTAGTGGGAGAAACCTTGTTTGATTTTGAAGGCAGACCCTCAGTGGAAATTCTACCTGTTCCTCTGCAGTCCGGTAATCTTACTTACAAGCCGGTATTGAATACCTTCTCAAATGCCGTCGCCGAAGTGGCTGCAGAGGCTGGAAATAACCGCTCCAAATTCCACTACGACAACGGTCCGCTTCAAAACAGCGCCTTGGATGCTTCTTCTGGAACCTCCAGGTATTATTCTGCCAACAATCCTCTGGTACAAATGATCCACCGGGACTATGTTCCCGATGCCGAAGGTTTCCCTTACAGTCAAACCCTCTATACCGATGATCAGAGCGGCAGGGTAAAGAAACAGTCGGGAGTCGGCAAAACCTTTGAAATCGACGGTGATAGGACTACGCGGTACTTCTATGGGGAACCCTCTGCTGAGGAGCTTGTAAGGCTCTTTGGGTCCAATGTGGGGAGTGCCAAACACTATAAAAAAGAAGTGGTGGTAGATCCAAATGGCCAGGCCAGTATACGTTATCAGGATCAGGAAAACAGGACTGTAGGAACCGCATTGGCCGGAGAAGTCCCTGACAACACCGCAGCATTGCCGGAATTTACCGCCAAGGAGCAGGCCGGATGGCCCAGTTATACCATTGGCTTGGAACCGCACAACCGGATAGAGGGAAATACGAGCATTACCGCCCGGGTATTACTCAATACTACCCCTAATACCATATATGAATTCAATTATGGCTTCAGTGGTCTGGGCAGTGAGCTTGACCAGGTAGGCTGCCAATCCTGTAGCTTTGAGCTGCAGCTTCATCTGTCCGATCCTGACGGCCTGCCCGTACCTTTACCGGCCATTGGCGGCAATGAATCCACAGATACCCATATCTTCATGAGGCGCTTCACGGCAGAGGACTGTATGGTCAGAGAAGAATCAGGCCCCATCACTTTTGATCTTCTGTTGGATAAAGCGGGGGACTATTCTCTGGTCAAAAAGTTGGTGGTAAAGGAAAAAACTATTGACCAGATAAGACAGGAACTGGTCACCTCCGAATATTTCAGTCAAAAGGAAGCAGCCTTAAGGGATTATTATGAGCTGGATGACAGTCATTGTGAATTTTGTGGGGACGTATGTCCCGAGGCACCGGAACTGGTGGATCAGGCTATTGATGAAATCACTGCCATGGAATGCACCACCATCCTCAATCAGATCCTTTCCGATCTTGGTGAAGATGCATCTCAAGCTGAAATTGAAGCCCATCCGGACTATTGTCATTATTCACTGTGTCAACAAAACAGGGCGTCTGCAGTATTTGAATCCAATCTTTCCCGGATTACCAATTGGGAAGCTGCTGTGGAAACCGGACTTCAGGACGTCGTGGGGAGAGATCCGTATTTCAATGATGCAGGCCTCTCGGGCTTTGGAGAGAAAAACAGATTGATCGCCCATTTGAGCAACTTAAAATTCGGGAATCTGCCATCGGGAACCATCCATGAGGTGACCGACAGAACAAATAGAGCCATGTATGTGGATGGAAACGGCAATCCTGATGTAAACGGTAAGCATATTCTTTACTATCACTTATATGAGCAGCAAGGGGGTATGAGTGAGGAAGGGTTTGACCGACTATTATCTGAAACCCAATGGACTTATTTCCGGAACTTTTATCTGGAAGGTAAGCGGAAAACAATTTTGGAAATGGCTTCCGTGGCCGGTTGCCCTGCCTATCTTGCCCAGTATATCGAGATCAAAAATCTTCCGCGTACAGAGGAAGAAATTGAGCAATATGCTTTGGAAAGCGGATTGTTCGATCCAGTCGACGGGGTTCAGGTAGAGTCCACCTTGAGCTTGATCACAGGTTCCTGCGACATGACCCTTTCACCGGAAGACAGCTCAACCGTGGGAAATCATTTAGAAAGTTACTTCAACAGCAACCTGCGAGATAATTTCTTACGACTAATTTTGGCAGAAGATGTTGGAAACCATCCTGATCTGCTTGCAATTGAGCAGGTGCTTCAGCGATATGGCTGTGGATTGGCAGAAATTGCTGTTCCAGATCCTATAATATGTCTGAGGGATACCTTGATTTTTGTACCGGAAAAAATAGCTTTCAACAATGATGTAAATGAAGCTTTTGGAACAATGGGGCAACCAACCGAAGCTAGTATGAAGATGGCCTCCATTGATCAATTTGATGAGGATGTAGAAAAAGAAAGGGAAGAATTTAAAGCAAGGCTTATTCAAATAGAAAGAGAAATTCAATTAGCAGAAGATGAACAATACCAAAGTTCTAAGGATTTGAAATTTAGTACCCTATCCTTTAGCGTCCAGAATGATAATTCAGTGGCATTACAAGCACAATTTGATGCACTTTTGGATTTTTATTTTTCAACTGGGGGAATATATTGGAATGAAAATTTTGGATGGAAGGATGCTATAAGGGGAGAATATCAGGAGGTGAGAGGGTGGAAAGGCCTTACCATTGATCAAAATGGGTTTGTAACTAGAATTAACCTTGAAAATAATAATTTAAATGGTTCGATTCCTGCAAGTATAGAAAACCTTATTCAGCTCGAAAGTTTTTGGGTCCAAGATAATAAAATCAATGGATCTATCCCTGAAGAACTTTGTAACTTAAACAATCTAAAAACATTAGTTTTGTCCCGAAATAATTTAGAAGGGGAGATACCAAATTCTATTGGGTCATTAAATAACCTTGTAACTTTTTCTTTAAGTTATAATGAAAATTTATCAGGACCACTTCCGGAAGAAATCGGAAATTTGACGCAGTTAACAAGTTTGAGTATTTTTGAAACAAATTTGGGAGGGGAACTGCCCCCTTCAATTGGAAATTTGACTAACCTTATTTCTATATTTCTTTACATGAATAATTTTTCGGGAGTATTGCCGGAGAGTTTAAATAATCTCACTAAATTATCATACATAATATTAAGTCGTAATAATTTTGAGGGACAAATTCCTGAATTTTTTGGAGAATTAAATTTGCGTACCCTTGATATCTGGGGTAACAATTTTGTAGGGCCTATTCCGGAAAAGTTAAAAAATGCACCACCGACTTCTGTTTCCTTGAGGAACAATTATTTTACAATAAGCGATTTGTTACCATTCAAAGATATATATACTAATAGTTCTGGTTACAGCCCACAAAAAGGTAGAGTTGATTCAACAAAAACCTTTCAGGGGGGAAGAGGTGGTGAGTTTACTTTTGAAGCAAAAGTTGATAGAAATAATGATCCTCCGGCATTGTATAAATGGGTCAAACAGGGGTTTTGGAATAATAACCCACGAACCATTGATGGATATTCCTTGACCTTTTCTTCCTTGCAACCTGAGGATGCAGGGACCTATTATTATGAAATTTCTCATCCAGATTTACCTGGGTTGACTTTAATGAGCAATCCACAAACTCTAGAAGTTTTAGATGGGCACTGGATCCGTTTGTGCCAGGAATATGAATTCGACCTGTCCAAAAATCCCGGATTGGCACTGTTTACTTTGAATAAATCTTGGGACCAGATAGCTGAAGAGTGTAGAGCGGCAGCGGTGGGTAGAAATGAATCGGTGATCGAAAATGCCGTGGAGCGCTTGGTGCAGCAGGAACTGAACACTTGGTTTGCAAGCTTCACCACCAGCTGTATAGAACTTGTGGAGGAGACTTTCACCTACACCTATACCCCAAAAGAATACCATTATACTCTGTATTACTACGACCAAGCGGGCAACCTGGTGCAGACCACACCGCCTCAGGGCGTGCAGCCGCTGGATCAGTCGGGCGTAAGCTCCGTGCTGGGCGGTACGGAAACCTATCCCGGGCATACCCTGAACACCCGCTATGGCTACAACAGCCGCGACCAGCTCATCTGGCAGCAGACCCCGGATGCGGGAGAGTCCAGATTCTGGTACAACCGGGCCGGGCAGCTGCGCCTATCGCAGGATGCCAAGCAGGCGGGCAAGAATGCATATAGCTATACCCGCTACGATGCCAAAGGCAGGGTAACCGAGGTCGGGGAGCTGCTGAGCACCGAACCCATCGACAGCCTGAAGGCCAAAATCAACACCCTGACTTGGCCGGACCTGAATGAGTATACAGCCTATGATATTACGAAGACCGTGTATGATAGGCCTCATACTCATGCCGACAGCACCTTTCTGCAGGAAAACCTGCGGAGCAGGGTGAGCTGGACGGCCATGATCGAAAAGGACCGGCAGGATACTGTGATTACATTGTACAGTTACGATGAACACGGAAACGTGAAGAGTTTACTTCAACAGATCCCGGGACTGGCTCCGAAGCGGACGGAGTACGTATATGACTTGGTGAGCGGGAATGTGAATTTTGTAATGTATCAATATGGGTATGATGACCAGTTTATCCATCGGTACAGCTATGACGCGGATAACAGGATAGAGTTTGTGCATACGAGTACGGATGGATATCTGTGGAATCGTGAAGCCACTTATCATTACTATCCTCACGGGCCACTCGCTAGGGTTGAACTTGGTGAATACAACGTACAGGGGATGGATTATTACTATACCCTGCAGGGATGGCTGAAGGGGGTGAATATGCCGGGTGATGGTGATCTTGGTGAGGATGGTATGAATGGGTTGAGGACTGGGAAAGATGCTTTTGCGTTTACCCTGGGTTATCATGCCGATGATTTCAAGCCGATTAACCCGAATGTGGTGACAAGTGACGGAAGGGATGGGCTGTGGAATCGGTATGATGAGCAAAGGGGGACAGCAGGCCTATATAATGGTAATATCACTTGGATGAACACTGATCTGCCGGGGTTGGAACAGGATCCTATGCAGGCGATGCTTTATAACTATGACCAGTTGCATAGGATTGTGGAAGCCAGAAGCCTAAGGGAGCATGGACCGAATGGTTATGCAACTAGGACTAGTACTCCGAAAGCATATGACGTGGACTACTCGTATGACGCAAACGGGAATCTATTATCCCTAAACAGGAGAGATCAGCAAGGTGCATCATTAGATAATTTGAATTATGATTATTATTCCGGGACCAATAAACTTAGGAATACCAATGGCTCTGCAGGGGATAATTATCAATACGATCCTATTGGAAATCTGATTTCTGATAGCGAGGAAGGGATATCTTCTATAACCTGGAATTCATTCGGTAAAGTTAGTTCTGTAAATAAGTCTGACGGTTCTTCCATTCAATACCGATATGATGCTTCAGGTAACAGGATAAAGAAAAAAGTCGGGTCAGATGAAGAAAACTATGTCCTGGACGGTATGGGGAATATCCTTGGCATATATAAAAACGATACGCTTATTGAGCAGACCATTACTTCCGATGGAAGACTGGGGTCAAAAATAGCATCTTCTGATCCTGGGTATAGGACCTTGGGAGGGAAAATGTATGAGCTTTCTAACCATTTGGGTAATGTACTTGCCGTCGTTTCAGATAATATTAATATGTCTGCAGATAGCACCTGGGCCTCGACTGTTTCCATCAGCGATTACTATCCATTTGGTTTAGCCATGGAAGGCAGGAGTTTTCAGGATACCACCTTCTATAGGTATGGCTTTAATGGAATGGAGCTGGACAATGCTTGGAAAGGTGCGGGAAGGCACTATACAACGGAATGGAGACAGTATGACCCGAGGATAGGGAGATGGATGAGTGTGGATCCATTAGGCGATCACCCGAGCCAAATTGGTATGTCCCCTTATTCTGCATATTGGAATAACCCGATTTATTATGTTGATCCAACGGGCCTATGTCCCGATTGTGGAGGAATAGAAGATCCTTATGAAGGCCAGGTTTATACATCCACGGGAGGAATGGATTATCATTATTCCGAGGGGCAATGGACTGGTGATGGAGGGTCTCTCGAGGGGGTTACTGTGACCGCTCCCCGTAGATTTGATGGTGTTTTGGGAAGGGCTGCTGATTCATGGTTAACTAACCAAAAGGATTACAGTACATTTGGAAAGAAAGGAAGGGAAGGCTTAGGAGGTGAAACTGAGTGGTGGTCCGATACCAAGCAGGCCATTGGTGTGGGATATGGAGCTATCACCAATACGATGTTGGCAACCTTCCAAGGTGCGCAGATGTCGGCGGAGTTTGCAACAAGTGTTGGAGGAAAAGTCGGAGTGAATTCAACTAGGGGTGTAGGCCTTTCAAGTGATATTGCCAAAACCTTTGCAAAAGGTAGATATCAGAAAATAGTATTAGATAAACCAATGACATTAAGTAGATATTATGATAATGTGGGAGCATTTGCAAAAGGTAGATATATGGCAAATCCATCATCAATTACTGGGAATAGGTTCATAGATCGTATGGGATTGGCCCTAAGGCCTAAATGGAATGAAATGACAAAAGTTGCACATTGGAATTTGCCAAAAGGAACAACAGTTTATAAGGGCAAGGCAGCTATGCAATTTCCTTGGATAGGCGGAAGAACTCAGTATTTCGTGCCAAATCTAAATAATATTAACAGGGTGATAAGACCATAAAAAGTTCAATTATGAGATTAAGGATAAAGGAAGTTAATTTTGAAATGGACAAGAATTGGGTTTTTCATTTAACGGACGGTTCATCAGATTATTATGTGCTAAACGAAAACATGTATAAAAAAATTGGGATTAAAAGTCCTTTGTCCAAACATCATTTGGATCAGTGGGATGTTGGTCATTCTATTCTTTGTGATGTTGTTGAAATAAAAGGGGTTAAAATAGTTACCAAAGTTAAATAATTTGATTATCCTTAATGATACTCTTATCATCGGGATCAGTTGTGGAATCGGTATGATGAGCAAAGAAGTACATCAGGGCTGTATAACGGAAATATCGCTTGGATGAATACATATCTTCCAGGCTTGGAGCAGGATCCCATGCAGGCGATGGTATATCATTATGACCAGTTGCATAGGATCGTGGAGGCGAGGAGTTTGACCGAATATAGTTCAGGTAGTGGATTTGCTTCTAGATCCACTAATCCTAGTGCGTATGATGTAGACTATAGCTATGACGCCAACGGTAATTTACTTACTTTAAATAGGAGAAATGATCAAGCAAGTGTTCAGGATGATTTTGAATACAGTTACTATGAGAACAGCAATAAGCTGAGGAATATAGATGGAAGTACGGGGAGTAATTATACATATGATGAAATAGGCAATCTAATATCGGATGCCTCTGAAGGCATCACGGGTATAGAATGGAATCCTTACGGTAAAATCAGGTCAGTTAACAAATCTGATGGGACTAAACTGGAGTTTAGATATGACGCTGCAGGTCAGAGAATAGAGAAGAAAGTTGGGGACTCGGTGCAGAGGTATGTGAGGGATGCGTCAGGCAATCCGATGGCGATATATGAGACAGATTCATTGACTGAACAATCTATTTATGGAAGTTCACGATTGGGTATTCAGGTGGCAGGTTCAGAGCAAGGTTATCGGTCTTTGGGTAGGAAGAGATATGAACTTGTAAACCATCTTGGAAATGTATTAGCCGTAGTGACGGATAATATCCATATGGATCAGGACAGTACTTGGGCTGAGGTAATTAATATAACTGACTATTACCCATTCGGACTTGCAATGGAAGAAAGGATTTATCAGGATACTTCATCTTATAGGTATGGTTTTAATGGTAAGGAAAATGACTTGGAAACGGGTACGCAGGATTATGGATTTAGGATTTATAACACAAAGATTGCGAAATTTTTAAGTGTAGATCCATTGACGAGTAAATATCCCGAATTAACTCCTTTTCAATTTGCAAGTAATACTCCTATTCAGGCAATTGATTTGGATGGGCTTGAGGCATATTTTATCCACGGCACAACTGCCAGTTCTGAAATGTGGAGTCCCAAGCTTACTAATTTTATTAAAGAAAAATTAACAAATAATAGGACTCAAGATGATACCTTTAATTGGAATCAGCAAGAAGGCCCGACAAATAGAAATTGGATTCTTAATAACGAGAAAAAGAGACAAAAAGCTGCCAATAGCTTAGTCATGCATATTGTTCAATTTAGGAAAGATAATAATATTACTGATGAAGAGATTACACTTATTGGACATAGTCATGGGGGTAATGTGGCTATTCAAGCGGCGAAAATTCTTTATGATAAATATGGAGTTCAAGCCAATATAATTAATTTTAATACTCCTGCATATAATAAACGAGGTGATGCGGAGAATCCTGAGAATAATTCGGGTATTAATGAGTTGATACATTATTATACAAAAGGCGACATTGTAGCTGGGCAAGTTGCCCCAGGATCTAATGATAAATATAATTATAAAGTAAATACTAAGATTAAGAATATTCAATTAACTAATCCACATAAAAAAGGTCCTATAAGTTCACATTTAATGGAAAATATAAATCTGGAAGAACTAAAGGAGAAAGGTCAAAAACCTAATGAAGTTTATAAAGGTCTTAGAAATCCTGATGAAAAATGAAAATACTAAGGTTTATAATGTTGTTATTGTTATTAGTGTTCAGTAGTGCTATTGTATATACAATTTCTTTTAGAATTGACATTTTTGAATGGGGTAGTTCAAAAACTGATGGGCTGTTTATAATAGTTATACCTGTGTGGATAGTTCCCACGGCATATATAGCTTTAATTATAAAGTGGATAGTAGATAAGAAGCTGGTGATAAAGAGTAAATTTGAAAATTATATTCTTTTTATATTATATACTTTAATTGGTTTTTTAGTGTTATTTGATTCTCAATTATTGTATTATATATCTCTTATGTTGTCAGGTTTGATTATTGTTTTGGTTATTATTATAATGTTTTCTAAAAAACATTGTCTTTAAGCTTAAATTATTCTTTTCTGAAATGGGTTTTTTGGAAAGTAGGAGAGCGATAAAGGAATAGGTCGGGATGAGCAAAAAGCCCATAAGATGGTAGAGGGGGCGGTGCAAAAATATGTTCGGGATGCAAGTGAGGACCAAGGGTTAAAAAATTTTTGATAAAAATTTTAGCTCGGGGGCAGGATGTATGGGAGGGATGGCGATATATAAGACAGATTCTTTGACTGAACAATCTATTTATGGAAGTTCACGATTGGGTATTCAGATCGTTTCTTCACAGCAGGGATATAGGAGTTTAGGAGGAAAACGTTTTGAGCTCTCCAACCATCTTGGAAATGTGCTGGCGGTGGTTTCGGACAACATCCACCAATCTTCAGATAGCACGTGGGCTGAAATTATTAACCTGACTGATTATTACCCATTCGGGTTAGCTATGGAAGGAAGAGGTTATCAAAATTCCTTATCATATAGATATGGTTTTAATGGTAAGGAAAATGACTTAGAAACGGGTACGCAAGATTATGGATTTAGGATTTATGATCCGAAGATTGCGAAGTTTTTGAGTGTGGATCCGTTAACTAAGTCCTTTCCAATGCTAACGCCCTATCAATTTGCTTCAAATACGCCGATTGTGGCAATTGATTTAGATGGGTTAGAAGCTGAATATTACCTAAATAAAAGGACTAATCCAGAAAATAAAAAACCCGTATTTTTAAGGGAAGGCTGGGGCGATGTACAGAAGCAGAATTACCAATTGACAGTTCAAGGTATGGGTAAAGGAATTGACGAATTTTATAAGGATTTTTCTAAAGACCCTACACAGTTTTTAAATAATGATAGGGCTGCTTTTAAAATTGCATATCAGCAAAATGAAGGGGGTATTTCAAAAGGAGATGTTCTTGCCATCAAAATTGCTGCCCCAGCAATGAATGAAGTTAGTGTTATAGTAAAAAGTATAATACAAAATGATGGCGGGTTTAGTGTTACATTTCAAACTTTAAAGGGACATGTTGAAGCAGGAGAAATAACTTTTACAGGGACTCAAAAGGAAGATGAGATAAATTTTGATATTTCAAGCGAAACACGGTTAAATAATTGGTTTATTTATAAATCTGCAGAAGGTAAAGCAAGAAAAGAACAGAAGGCTTCATGGATGCAAGTACTTGGGACAGTTAGTGATTATTTAGGAGGAAATGTCGTTGAAAAGTTTGGTCATTCTAGTACTTTTGAATATAGTGAGCCAGATTGGAAAGATAATTATAAGGGATCAGAAGTACAAGTAGGTACAACAAAAGCAAACAAAGATTATCACAAGGAAAGATGATTAGAATTATTTTTTATAATATAAAGTATGGACTATCGTTAATTATAAGCCTTTTGATTATATTAGCTACGGTTTATGTTATCATGTTTAATGTAAGTCAATTTACTGTTTTGGCAAAAGTAATACCAATTGTCATACTTTTAATTATAATGAACGGTTGTGATCTTGTAGAAGGGTTAACACTTAAAAAAGTTATTCTATTTTTAAATAGTTCTTTTATAGTTCTGCTTTTTTATGGGTTGATCTTAAAAATAATTGGTGACAAATCGGAATATTATTTGATAGGATGGGAAGCATTTTTTATTCTCTATATTCTTTCTGCTAGTTTAATTGGTATAGTGCCCTTAAATATTGTTTACTTCATTCGGAAACGCAAGATTGTTAAAGATTAAATAAACCTGAAAGGGGCCCGATGAAATTCGAATCATATACAATGGAGAGGAATTGTTCCTGGGGGATATGCAATGAATTCAAATCAACCAGAAAATACCAAGGTAGGTAATAACTAAAAATATGATCAGGTAGGTAACCTTATGGCCGATGCCGAAGAATGAATTTTATCAATAACCTGGAATTCATTCGGGAAAGTAAGTTCTGTAAATAAGTCTGACGGTTCTTCCATTGAATACCGATATGATGCTTCAGGTAACAGGATAAAGAAAAAGATCGGATCAGATGAAGAAACTTATGTCCTGGACGGTATGGGGAATATCCTTGGCATATATAAAAACGATACGCTTATAGAGCAGACGATTACTTCCGATGGAAGATTGGGGTCAAAAATAGCCTCTTCAGAGCCTGGGTATAGGACTTTGGGCGGAAAGATGTATGAGCTTTCTAACCATCTGGGAAATGTACTTGCCGTCGTTTCAGACAATATTAATATGTCTGCAGATAGCACCTGGGCCTCGTCTGTTTCCATCAGCGATTACTATCCATTTGGTTTAGCCATGGAAGGCAGGAGTTTTCAGGATACCACCTTCTATAGGTATGGCTTTAATGGTATGGAGCTGGACAATGCTTGGAAAGGTGCGGGAAGGCATTATACAACCGAATGGAGGCAATATGACCCGAGGATAGGGAGGTGGATGAGTGTGGATCCGTTAATGAGTAAGATGCCGGAATGGTCTTCTTATAACTTTGGCTTTAATAATCCGATGAGATTTACAGATCTAAGGGGGTTAGCTCCTGATGATTATCAATTACAAAAAAATGGCGAAATTAAGTTAATTAGGGAAACCAATGATGATTTTGATGTGCTATATGCCTCAAATCAAGACGGATCACCAAATGATTTACAACTAACGATTCTTGAAAAAGGAATTTTGAATAATAAAGAAACTAAAACTGTGATGGGAGTAGATAATGAAAAGTATACATTTGACCTTTATAACATAACGGGTGATTTAACTTCTAAAAACCTATTTGAATTTGTTTCAAATCATTCTGATGTGGAATGGTCTTTAACGCGTGTAGGATTAAATAAAGGTTCTTCAGGAAATAATTTTTTAAGTACATCACGCCTTAAAGATCGAGAGGTAGGGGGTGGTTATCTATTTTATAAAGGATTCCATTTAAGGGAGCACACCCACAGTCATCCCTATAGACCTCTACCATCATTGTCTGATGTAGATTTAGCTGAAAAAATAATAAATAAATTTCCAAATTCACGACATTTTATCTATCATAAACATTTGTATCATGAATTTACTCCAAATAAATAAAATAGCAGTGTTGATTGGGTTAATTATGTTTTCATGCTCTGGGTTTAAAAATGCAAAGCAAAAAATCAAAATAAAAGAATATTTTCTACATGATGATATGTTAAAATCTGTTCTTTATGGTGTAATCGACCATGAAAAAGGCTGCGATTATTTTTCTTCAGATTTAATTGCTTATTTGGATTTTTTTGATGAATATGGAGATTTTTATTTAAAAATTGAAACTATAAATAGAAAAGATATCGTGTTAAATAAATAGGTTAAAGGAGTTGTTGAATTAGATGGGTTTTTATTTTTTATCAATAGGCCATCTACTAAATTTTTTTCGAGTAGGGGTATCCATAGGACAGTTAAATATGAAAAATATTTAGTAAAAACTCATGAAAATGGAGAATTAATTATTCCTAGCTTAAATGATGATAGGTTTTCATACTGGATATATAATTATGATTATAGTTTCAGGTTGCAGGGTTTTTTTACAAATTGCTCAGAGAAGGATTAAAAATAGACAAGACTGTTGGAGAAGTAATTGAATGAAATCTAACTTTTAACAACCGAACCTAATGAAAACCTGGAGGAAAAAAAAAATAATTTTCAGGACAAGGTGAATTTACCACTAATGACAAATCCCATACCCAAGCCGACTGAAGGAAAACCTGCGGATCAGGGTGAGCTGGACCGCCATGATCGAGAAGGACAGGCAGGATACGGTGATTACCTTGTACAGTTACGACGAACATGAGGACCGAGCGTTAAAAATTGCTCCAGTGGAGCAATTTAGCGAGGGGCCAGGTTGCAGGGGAGGAAAGGGTTTATTACAGCAAATTCCGGGGCTGGCACCAAAGCGTACGGAGTACGTGTATGATTTGGTCAGCGGGAATGTTAATTTTGTGATGTACCAGTACGGGTATGAGGACCAGTTTATCCATAGATACAGCTATGATGCGGATAACCGTATCGAGGACGTTCATACCAGTACGGACGGGTACCTGTGGAACCGGGAAGCCACGTATCACTACTATCCCCATGGGCCGCTGGCCAGGGTTGAGCTTGGTGAATACAACGTACAGGGGATGGATTACTACTATACTTTGCAGGGTTGGCTCAAAGGTGTGAATATGCCCGGTGATGGTGATCCTGGAGCAGATGGAATGAACGGATTGAGAACAGGTAAGGATGCCTTTGCATTTACGCTTGGGTACCACGCAGATGATTTTAAGCCCATTAATCCAAATGCGGTGACCAGCGACGGAAGGGATCAGTTGTGGAATAGGTATGATGAGCAAAGAAATACATCAGGGCTGTATAATGGAAACATTGCTTGGATGAATACCGATTTGCCTGGACTGGAGCAGGATCCTATGCAGGCGATGATTTATAACTACGATCAGTTACACAGGATTGTAGAAGCCAGAAGCCTTAGGGAGTATTCAAGTAACGGATATGCAACTAGGACTGTTACTCCTAAAGCATATGATGTGGATTATAGTTATGACGGAAACGGTAATTTGCTTACATTGAATAGAAGGAATGAACAAGGTAGTGTACAGGATGATTTTGAGTATAGTTATTATGAAAATACTAATAAACTCCGAAATATAGATCCTTCAACTGGGAGCAACTATCAATATGATGAGGTAGGAAATTTAGTAGCTGATGTCTCAGAAGGTATTACTGGTATAGAGTGGACGCCTTATGGGAAGATCCGTTCTGTAAATAAAAGTGATGGTACAAAGTTGGAGTTTAGGTATGACGCAGCAGGGCAGCGGATAGAGAAAAAGGTAGGGGAATCCATACAAAGGTATGTAAAAGATGCGTCGGGCAATCCTATGGCAATATATGAGTCCGACTCCTTAGCTGAGCAATCTATCTATGGAAGTTCTAGATTGGGTATCCAAGTGGCAGGTTCGCAACAAGGGTACCGCACGTTAGGAGGAAAGCGGTATGAGCTCTCCAATCATCTGGGGAATGTGCTGGCTGTGGTGACCGATAATATCCATATGGATCAGGACAGTACCTGGGCGCAGGTGAGTTCACTTACAGATTACTATCCGTTTGGATTGGCGATGAAAGGTAGGAGTTTTCAGGATACGAGGGTTTATAGATATGGGTTTGGTGGACATGAGAAGGACGATGAGATTAAAGGCCATGCAAATCATTTAAGTTTTGGGGATTATGGGTATGATCCAAGATTAGGAAAGCGCTGGAATGTTGACCCGATGACCAATGAAATGCCAGGAACGTCTCCATATTCATATGCCTACAATAATCCTGTTCTATTAATAGACCCTGATGGGAAATTACCAATCATTCCATTTTTAATTAAGGCAGGTGCCGCAGGTGCTACGGATATGCTTTTGCAAGTGGGGATGAACTACTTGCTTGATGATGATGTACAAACCATTGGTCTGGCTTTTGAGAAAGTTGACTGGGTTGACGTGAGTATTTCGGCAGCACAAGGAGCACTTCCTTGGAGTGTTCCAGGAGGTAAATTTGGTAAAGCTGCAGCTGCTGCAACGGGTGATGTTTTAATAAATGCTGGAAAAGCTACCTTGAATAATAAAGACTATTCAATGGAAAGTGCGGCAGCAGACTTTTTTATAGGGTTTGTTTCTCAATTGAGTGCTGACCAAGTGGGAGAATTGTTGTCAAGTAAAAATGCACAACAAAAATTAGCTAAACTCCTTCCTGAAGAAGAATTAGGAATTATTTATGAAAGAATAGATAAAACTGGTAAATTGAAACCTTATGTAGGGCAAGCTAAGAACGATTCAAGGTTTGCAGCCAGACAAAAAGAACATGCAAGGGCAAACCCTGATTCACGCTTTAAATTTAAAGAAATTGATAAAGGCAAGCCGGGAGCTGATTTAAATCAAAAGGAACAAAAAGCCCTTGACACTAGGGGTGGTCCAACAAATAAGTCTAACCCTAATGGGGGAACTTCAAATAAGAAAAACGTTATAAAGAAAGAATAAAGAAATATATGAAACTTAAAACAGGAGATATATTTACGATACCTATTGATGATGCCAGAATTGGTTTAGGTCAAATTGTTAATATACCTAATAAGAATAATTTTATAATCATAGTTTTTAAAAATTCTTATGATAAAAATAAAATACCATCACTGGAAGAAATTGTAAAAAGTGAGGTTTTGTTCTTGGGCTATACACTTGATGCAAAGCTTTATCATAAACATTGGGTAATTATTGGGAATTATGCCGATAATGTGGCTTCCATCCCGTTGCCTTATTTCAAATTAGGGACTTCTCCAGATGTTAATATTATTAATTATAAAGGTGATTTTGTTAGAAAAGCTAAACAAGAAGAGGATAAATATATTGAATATAAAACTGTAACGGCACCAGTTGAATATGAATTAGCTTTAAAGGCATATCATAACGTTGTTGATTGGGAAGAGGATTTTAATTCCCTTCTGTATAAAGAAACTCTTAATAGCATTAAAGTTGTTGAAGGGAGATAAGCTAAAAACACTGTTAATTTAAATTAAATTGGAGGAACCTTATTCAACTGTTTACTTAAAAATACGCCGGACTTTAGCAGAATCAATTGAAGAAAGAGAGATTGGTGAAGTATGGGATCAGGGTATGAGTGGTGATTATATGGATTTATCATTAGATATTATACCCAGCGAAGAAAATGAGCAAAAAATTAGATCTATATTGCAGTCTTTAAACTTATTGGATAGAGCAGAATTAATCTATGAGTAACAAATCTTTGTATGTTAATGATAAGTCAAAAGTGTGGTTGGCGGCTGAACAAAAGTCACCAAAGGGTTCGTGATGATTATCAATATCCTGAAAAAGTTTCAGGACGAGTTACTCATGCAAACGTTTATGACAAGAAAGACCCTGTACAGATTAAGTTATTATGAAAATACTAATAAACTCCGAAATGTAGATCCTTCTACTGGGAACAACTATCAATATGATGAAATAGGTAATCTAATTTCTGATGCTTCTGAAGGTATTACTGGTATTGAATGGACTCCATATGGAAAAATTAGGTCGGTGAATAAGTCTGATGGGACGAAGCTTGAGTTCCGGTATGATGCAGCGGGTCAGCGTATTGAAAAGAAGGTTGGGGAATCGGTTCAGAGATATGTAAGGGATGCGAGTGAGGACCGAGCGTTAAAAAATCTTTGATAAAGATTTTAGCTCGGGGCCAGGCTGCAGGGGAGGGATGGCAATATATGAGTCCGACTCTTTGACTGAGCAGTCGATTTACGGAAGTTCGAGACTGGGCATACAGATAGCTTCCTCACCACAGGGATATAGAAGTCTCGGAGGGAAGCGGTATGAGCTATCTAATCACCTTGGTAATGTATTAACAGTGGTTTCTGACAACATCCACCAATCTTCAGATAGCACGTGGGCTGAAGTTATTAACCTGACTGATTATTACCCATTCGGGTTAGCTATGGAAGGAAGAGGTTATCAGGATTCCTTATCATATAGATATGGGTTTAACGGACACGAAAAGGATGACGAAATAAAAGGCTCTGGAAATCACATAAGTTTCAATGACTATGGTTACGACCCAAGAACTGGAAGAAGATGGCGGACAGACCCAGCGTTTAAAGAATATCCTTCAATCTCTCCTTATGCAGGTTTTGGAAATAACCCATTAGTATTTATTGACCCAGACGGTAAGAGGCTATATTTTGTTGGAGGTGCAGGAAATGATGCAGATGGGTGGAACTATATTACCAGGTTCAAAAATATTTTTACTTCAAAAGGCATAGAAGGTTTTACACGGATTAATGCATCTGGTGGGAAAGTAAACGATATGGCGTTTACGGCTTCTTATAAAAACTTCTCTCACGTAGGACAACATCTAGTTAAAACCGATAAGGGGCTTGAGGTACAGTTAAAACGCAGAGACCACAAGCAAATAGCAAAAGCCGTAAATGATATAATGGCAGACCTTGCAGCAAATCCATTGAAGGAGGGAGAACAGTTAAATCTTGCAGGGTATAGCTATGGAAGCGTTTTACAGGCAAACGTTGCGTTAAGATTGGCAGATAAAGGAATTAAGGTTGACAACCTTGTTTTAATTGGTAGTCCTATCTCTGATAAGTCGGAGTTGTACAATGCCTTAACGACTAATAAAAACATAGGCAAAGTAATTAGGGAAGATATTCAAGGAGATAAATTGAGTAACCCACAAACATCACAGGATTTTAAAGACGGTATCGAGCAGAGTGCCCCTAAAATGGTTGGCGGTATGGGCGATGCTGCCCCTCACTTTGATTTAGCAAGACCAGGAGCAGCAGCCGATAAGAAAATAGGTGAGTTAGGCGATAAACTCAAAAAGGAGGGCGTGAAATGATGAGAGGGAAAATAACGGTTATCGTTCTAGCATCAATTATTATTTGGGTGCTATTATTTACTTTATTCTATTTTACTCCATTGTTTGCATTTAGCTTTGGAGGAGAACCCGAATGGTATATAGTTGTAATTGCATTTTTAAGAAATGCCCCTTTTACTGTAGGTAAAGCAGGTGAAGTCAATACCTTTTTAGTATTTATTAATGCTCTCTTTTGGACATTGTGTGTTGCTGGCTTACTCTATTCTGTAGCACGTGGTATAAGTAAGAAAAGTACATTATAAGTCCATATAATGGAAATATCGCATGGATGAATACCGACCTCCCGGGACTGGACCAGAATCCCATGCAGGCGATGATATATAACTACGACCAGTTACATCGAATTGTGGAAGCTAGGAGTCTAAGGGAGTATGGTGCGAATGGATATTCACCCAGATCTTCAGCTCCGAAGGGATATGATGTGGACTATTCATATGACGCTAATGAGGACCGAGCGTTAAGAATTGCTCCGGTGGAGCAATCTAGCTCGGGGCCAGGTTGCAGGGTGGGAAAACTTTACATAGGAGGAATGATCAGGCTAGTGTCCAGGATGCCTTCGAGTACAGTTATTATGAGAATACCAATAAGCTTAGAAATGTAGATGGAGGATCGGGGAATAATTATACTTATGATGAAGTTGGTAATCTAATTTCTGATTCATCGGAAGGGATTACAGGTATAGAATGGACTCCTTATGGAAAAATAAGAGCTGTTAATAAATCAGACGGGACGAAACTGGAATTTAGATATGATGCGGCTGGACAGCGAATTGAGAAAAAGGTTGGGGAGTCGGTTCAAAGATATATCCGTGATGCCTCTGGAATCCCGATGGCCATATATGAAGCAGACTCATTATCCGAGCAGTCGATATATGGGAGTTCAAGATTGGGAATCCAAGTGGTAGGTTCACAACAAGGTTATCGGTCTTTGGGTGGAAAGAGATATGAACTCTCTAACCATCTGGGGAATGTGCTGGCGGTTGTTACCGATAATATTCATCTTAATCAGGACAGTACTTGGGCGCAGGTAAGTTCGCTTACGGATTATTATCCGTTTGGATTGGCGATGGAAGGGAGAGCTTATCAGGATACTACCTTTTATAGATATGGTTTCAATGGGATGGAGCGTGATGATGAATGGAAGGGAGATGGTAGGTCATATGATTTTGGGGCTAGGATTTATGATCCGAAGGTGGGGAGATGGTTGAGTGTGGATCCGTTGGCACACGAATTCCCTTGGCATTCCCCATACAATGTCTTCAATAATAATCCAATCAGATTTATTGACCCTGATGGCCGTGCTGCCGTTGACCATATAGATGTTGAAAAGAATGATGATGGTACTTACAAAGTAGTTGGAGGGAAGGCTAATTCAGATAAGAATATTTATGTGTTGGACAAGCAAGGGAAACGAGAAGTTTTAGGAGAAATGCTTACTGAATATTCTTTTCACGATGAGAAAGGCAATGCTATAGTTGGTGCAAATATCAATCTCAATGACGAGTCAGGGCAAAATTTCTTCAATAATGAAATCAAGAATATTGGACTGTTTAGTTATATGAGCAATGCCAAAGGAGGAGAACCTCTTGATTTTAAAACAAGAAATATTCCTAAAGGATTAACAGGAGAAGCAAGAGATCAATACGTGTATAGAGGGATGTCATTTCAGGGAAAAATAGCGTCAGCGAGGGATATTGGGAATTATTCTGCAGGTTATGTGGCAGGCATTCATGGTATGGGCTGGGGGGCATCTCGATTTGCCTTTGATGCTTTACAAACCAAACAAGAAAAGGGGACATGGAGTACTATTATGTTTTATCCATTTAACAGGGTCAGGGAAGGGCAGCCAACTCACAGAGCTGAAGAAGAAGGACATAACTTGGGTTATTCTATTCATAAACAACAACAATTTGATAGGGAATGGAGAAAAGCCACAAATCCGTGGCCCGCAGGACCAAAATGGTAAAATAAATAAAAGATGTTAATAATAATCATATTAGGTATTGTTGTGGTATTAATTTTAAGTGTTTTTCTGTTCAAGAAAATACTTGATGCCGAAAAGTTTAAAATTATAAATAAGAAAATAATAATATTGATAATAATAATATTTGTGTTAGCTGTTTATTTTATTATAAATATCTTTATGTCTGATGGGATTAAATATGTTTATTGCCTTTCGTATGATAAATGTGTTACTGTTTGGAAAAGGGGTAATGGAGAGAAGTATATAATACTGGGAAAGTATGAGGGTAAAGAAATTCCATCCGACAATTTTATTTACTTTTCCATTTTAAATAGTACTTATGTTGATGTTATTTTTGTTAATGGTGAAAATGTGCTTATTGCTATTGATGACAATACCCAGGTTGTAAAGAAATCTTCTAATGGTCTTATTGAACTTTATAGTGATAATAAGCCTTTATTTGATAGCTTGTATACTTATTTTGATGGTAATTACAGAAAATATAAAAACGAAGTCGAATTTATAAGTATAGATATACAAGAAAATTACGCTACTGATAAAAGTGGTAAGAAGTTGGGAAAGGTAAAAGCAACAAAGTAGAAATTACTGACAATTGAGGGCTCAAGAAATTACTATACCTATGATGAAATAGGTAATTTAGTAGCTGATGCTTGGGAAGGTATTACTGGTATAGAGTGGACTCCTTACGGAAAGATCCGTTCTGTAAATAAAAGTGATGGTACAAGGCTGGAATTTAGGTATGATGCTTCCGGTAATAGGATACAGAAGAAGGTTGGCGAATTCAGACTTATATAAGAGATGCTTCGGGAAATCCTATGGCTATATATGAGGTAGATTCTTTGACTGAACAGTCTATTTATGGTAGTTCACGATTGGGTATACAAGTGGTCAGTTTACAGCAAGGATATAGGAGTTTAGGAGGGAAACGATATGAGCTATCTAATCACCTTGGTAATGTATTAGCAGTGGTTTCGGACAACATCCACCAATCTTCAGATAGCACGTGGGCAGAAGTTATTAACCTGACTGATTATTACCCATTTGGGTTAACCATGGAGGGGAGAGCTTACCAAGACTCCTTATCTTATAGATACGGGTTCAATGGGAAAGAAAATGATTCGGAGACTGGTACGCAGGATTATGGGTTTAGGATATATGATCCTAAGATAGCAAAGTTTTTGAGTGTGGATCCTCTAGCTCCTGAGTTTCCATGGAATAGTACCTATGCTTTTTCAGAAGGCAGTCCTGTTTCAAATGTTGATCTTGATGGGCTTGAGAAGTTGGATTTCAGAACCCATATGTCTAAAGGGATGGCAAGTGGAAATCCAGCTCTTGGTCTTATTACATACCCTGCAGATTGGCTGGAAGACAAAATAGTCGGTGGAAGTGAGCGTTTTATAAAAAGCGGATTTAAGTATGCCCAAAATGAAAGGGTTTACCAAGAAAATTTAACTAGACCCCATCAACACTTTCCTGAAGATATTGGTAAGATAAATCATACAATAACTCAGCTACAAACAGGGGCTGAAATGATTCAAGCTGGTTCAGACGTTTTGGAAGGATATACGGCCGTGATGGGATTGGCTATGGGAGGAGTTGAATCTGGTTTAGGAGGGGGACTAATAAAATCAACTGTTCCTAGATCTATAGGTGGTGGTGCAGCTAAAAAGATTTCTCCTCTAAGGGCAGCATATGTTTCCGAAGTTGAAGGATTGAAATCACAAGCACATAATTTGAAAGCCGCAGGTAACTCTTCAGAACAAATTGCAAAAACACTTCATAGTTTAAGGAGAGATATTGGGGTGAGATATAAGTCACTAACCCCCGAAGATTTATTGCAGCAAATATACCAAAGAAATCAAAAAAAATATGGAGACAAACTTGGGCCGTCTATAGATTATTTAAGGCAACAAGGTAAGTCATGGGATGATATAATTGATAGTGCTACAAGACCTGGGGGGAAAGACTTAGGATTATAATAATTAATTTTAGATGATATGTTACTAAGGAATTTTGATATTGCTGCAAGTTATATAAATTATTATACTAAAGAGGAAATAGAAAATAATGATGTTGTCAAAATATCTGGCTGGTATAAGGTTGTTAATGGGGTTTTTTCTGCAATTTTTGTTAGTGAAAATAAACTTTATTTTATATATGGGGAAGAAAAAATTTTAATAAAGGAATCAAGTAAAGTGTTTCTAAATAAGATAAGTGACTCGGAAGAAGAATTTTTACTTATAGAAAATGAAATTATTGTAAAATTTACGTATCGCTGTGAATATCCTTTGATAAATTTTTCACCATTTGAATATATTGATGAGGATGATTTTAAATGGGCTGGATTTATAGAAAAAATTATTAACGATAAAAACCGCCAGAGAAATTTTGTTTTAAATATAATGGAAGGCTAAGTTTAGCTTTTATTTAAATCAGCTATGCCAAGTTGACTGACTTGTCTGGATTGGGCGAGGACAAGGGCATGCAGAAAGTGGAGCAGGTTAGCAAAGGAGAAAAGCTACTCCCCGCCCACGAACTCGCCACCCAGTACTGATACAATTCCCAGAACCAGCTGATCTGGCAACAGACCCCCGATGCGGGAGAGTCGAGGTTCTGGTACAACAGGGCTGGGCAGCTGCGTTTGTCGCAGGATGCGAAGCAGGCGGGCAACAATGCCTACAGCTATACCCGCTACGATGCCAAGGGACGGGTGACCGAGGTGGGTGAGCTGCTGAGCACGGAGCCCATCGACAGCCTAAAGGCGAAAATCAACACCCTGAATTGGCCGGACCTGAATGAATATACGGCTTATGACATTACCAAGACCGTGTACGACAAGCCCCATACCCATGCAGACAGCACCTTCCTGCAGGAGAACTTAAGGAGCCGTGTAAGTTGGACTGCCATGATCGAAAAGGACCGGCAGGATACGGTGATAACCTTGTACAGCTATGATGAGCACGGAAACGTGAAGGGTTTACTGCAGCAGATTCCGGGCCTTGCTCCGAAGCGTACGGAGTACGTGTATGACCTGGTGAGCGGAAATGTAAACTTTGTGATGTATCAGTACGGGTATGATGATCAATTCATTCATCGGTACAGCTATGACGCGGATAATAGGATAGAGTACGTGCATACGAGTACGGATGCCTACCTGTGGAACAGGGAAGCGACGTACCATTATTATCCTCATGGTCCTTTAGCTAGAGTAGAGCTAGGGGAATATAACGTGCAGGGGATGGATTACTACTACACCTTGCAGGGATGGTTGAAAGGCGTGAATATGCCTGGTGATGGTGATCCTGGAGCAGATGGAATAAATGGGCTGAGAACAGGTAAGGATGCTTTTGCCTTTGCGCTTGGGTACCATGCGGATGATTTTAAGCCGATCAATCCGAATGCAGTGACCAGCGACGGAAGGGATCAGTTGTGGAATAGGTATGATGAGCAGAGGGGTACATCAGGACTGTATAACGGAAACATCGCCTGGATGAATACGGATCTGCCGGGGCTGGAAAATGATCCTATGCAGGCGATGATTTACAACTATGATCAGTTGCACCGGATTGTGGAGGCGAGAAGTTTAAGGGAGTATGGTGCGAATGGCTTTGCGTCCAGAAATTCAACTCCCAAAGCTTATGATGTTGATTATAGTTATGACGGAAATGAGGACCGAGCGTTAAGGATTGCTCCGGTGGAGCAATCTAGCTCGGGGCCAGGTTGTAGGGTGGGAATAACTTTACAAAGGAGGAATGAGCAGGTTAGTGTGCAGGATGATTTTGAGTACAGTTACTATGAGAACAGCAATAAGCTGAGGAATGTAGACGGGGGTGCAGGGAATAATTATCAGTATGATGATGTAGGTAATCTAGTTTCTGATGCTTCTAAAGGAATCACAGGAATAGAATGGACGCCGTATGGGAAAATTAGATCCGTGAACAAGACAGACGGTACCAAACTGGAGATCCGATATGACGCCGCAGGGCAGAGGGTAGAGAAAAAGGTTGGGAGTCTGTTCAAGGATATGTCAGGGATGCCTCCGGAAATCCGATGGGTATTTATGAAGCGGATTCATTGGCTGAACAATCTATTTATGGAAGCTCGAGATTGGGGATTCAGGTGGCAAGTTCACATCAGGGGTACCGCACTTTAGGAGGGAAGAGATATGAGCTTTCAAACCACTTGGGGAATGTTCTTGCAGTGGTGACTGACAACATTCGTATGGATTCGGACAGTACCTGGGCGCAGGTGAGGGCACTTACAGATTACTATCCATTTGGATTGGCGATGGAGGGGAGAGGGTATCAGGATACTACTGTTTATAGGTATGGCTTCAATGGAAAGGAAAATGATTCGGAGACTGGTACGCAGGATTATGGGTTTAGGATATATGATCCGAAGATTGCGAAGTTTTTGAGTGTGGATCCATTGACATCAACGTTTCCTTGGTGGACTAATGAAGAATTCAATCTAACCGCGAAGGATGGAAAGAGACGCAAAGAGGACTGGAATCTCTTTGCATTTCTTCTTCCTTTGCGGTTTCCGCCTATATTTCGCATCGCCTGGCGCCTCGGGGTCCTCTGAGCCTCGGTGGTGATTTTTTTTTGGGTCGCCTTGTACACCTTCTTTGCGTTTCTTATTAACCTTTGCGGTTAGATTATATCACCCTTCCACCTCTATATTTTCCAAATACTTATACCCGCTGCCGGTGTTCATTAGCAGGACCTTTTCCCCGGGGGATATCCAGTTGGTTTTCTTCAAATTCTTGAAGGCTTGCCATAGGGCAGCTCCCTCTGGGCAAAAAAGGAGGCCTTCTTTTGAGGCTATCTCTTTCATGCCTGACTCCATTTCTTTATCGGTTACCGTAAGGGCATTTCCTTTACTTTTCCTCAACACCTGCAGGATGTATTGGTCAGCATAGGGCTTGGGGACCCGCAGGCCATTGGCAATGGTGAAGCCGTTATCCACATATTCCGAATGCTGCTTGTGGTGGTGAAAAGCCTGTGTGATCCCATCGCAACAGGTGGCTTGGACGGAGACCATCTTTGGGCGTTTGCTGTCAATCCATCCCAAGGCTTCCATTTCCTCAAAGGCCTTCCAAATCCCCAGCAGTCCGGTGCCACCCCCTGTGGGGTAAAGGATAACGTCCGGAAGCGTCCAGCCAAACTGTTCGGCAATTTCATAACCCATTATTTTTTTCCCTTCTAGCCGGTAGGGTTCCTTGAGGGTGAACACGGGAAACCATCCGTTTTCCTCACCTTCTTTTGTTGCTTTATCAGCGCAGTCCTTAATGTTTCCATCTATTTCTGTGAGGTTGGCTCCATAGAGCCTGCATTCGTCTTTGAAAATCTGTGGTGTTTCCTTAGGCATAAAAACATGGGCTTCGAGGCCCGCGCGGGCACAATAGGCCGCCATGGCACCGGCGGCATTGCCGGCAGAGGGAATGCAAACCGTCTTCACACCCAACTCAAAAGCTTTAGAAATTGCCGTGCTCTGGCCCCTGGATTTGAAGGAACCGGTAGGGTTGCCGGACTCATCCTTCCAGAAGACTTCGTTTTCTCCCAAATAATCCAGATTTGTAAGGGGTAGGATAGGGGTGAACCCTTCTCCTAAAGTGATGATATGTTCAGGGTTTTTTGTAGGCAAGACCTGCCTATAGCGCCACATGGTGGGTGGTAGGGCAGCTAAGTTTTCCTTTTTAATTACCCCCGGAGATAGATTGTATCTTGCAAAAAGTGAGGATTTGCAATCAGGGTTTTCGCATACAGTATGGAGTTCTTGATGGTTATAGGTATTCCCGCAGTTAGGGCATTCAAGATGGGAAATTAGGGAATTGGTATGTTGTTGGTCAATCTGCATAATTTACAAAGTGTTTGGGATTATAACCCTGCGAACAAAATCATGTTTAGCTTTTATATGTTGCCTCGGTAGGACCACTGGAAACTTAATAGAGAAGTGAGTGTGGGGAAAATTTGCTTTTAAATTAATTATCCCTATTTTTAATAAATGATCAGCCCTTCGAAAATTGCTTTCTCTTCTCCCGTTAACTTCTCCAACTTTAGGAGGAAGGGGATATGCTTTCATTCTAAAGCTTTTATCTTTTAACCCTCAGCGGACGGGCAAGGCCTCCACTACATTTTGCGAATGAGAGTTTCCCTATTAAGGTGCTCTATATAATATTATATCAATTCTAAACTTACATCGACCTATGATACCAGTGATTAAAGAATCGGATTGCTTTAACATCAAGGCAATCGTAAACACTCTGTCTCCTGCTGAGAAAACCCATGAAGTCAGCCAGTTAATGAGAGAAATCAATCGAGCCACTATTTTGCCTGATGAGCAGGTTGCAGATGATATCATTCAATTGAATTCCACTTTCGAAGTAAAGGATATCAGTTCCAAAAAACATTCAACTTTACCCTTACCGTACCTAAGGTGGCCAATGTAAATGAGAAGAAACTGTCTATCTTTTCACCTTTGGGAGCTGCCCTGATTGGCTTTAAACAGGGCAAGACCATTGACTGGGATTTGCCTGGAGGAAAGAAAAAACTCAAAATCCTGAAAGTAAGTAGCCAATCCCAGGTGGTGCAATAAATAAAGTCCCTTCTACATTTGCCCTTACGATTTGCTCAAAACGTCTTACCCCAATTTTACTTCCTTTTTTCAGGTACTTACCTCATACCAGTCTAGGGGCAACGTTGGGGTAAAGCTGGGGTAACGTTGGGGATACCTAGACCTTAGCTTATTCTTTTTTAATTAATTAATCATATTCTCTTAAGGAAATACAAATCATTGGTGTTAGCTTCTCCTATTAAATCCTAAATTCAATGTAGAGCATTAAAAAATCATGCTTTTAATTTTTCCTGAGTAAGATAAGCGACTCTTCCAATTCCTTCTTGGCTATTTCAGATGTAGTTTTTACTTCCTCAAAAATGGCTGTTAACCGTTTACCATCTTTTTGCTTTTTGGCGATTTGCTCCATATCGGTCAGTGTTTTATATAGGGAATTTAGCCCGACGGTTTGAAGTGAAGATCTGATTTTATGTATGACGGATGCCGCTTTTGGGTAATTATTACTTAAAAGAGCGTCATGTAGCTCAGCTATCATTATATCATGGTGATGAAGATAGTCCTCTACAATTTCGATTATAATTTCCTGATCGCCGTTAAAAACTTGTTCTAAAAAAGATAAACCGGTTAGGTTTTGAGGAGAATTCATTTGGGAGTGCATTGCGGAGATATTCTGAGGTACCCATTTTATGACTTTATCCTGAAATGACTTTTTGGTAAAAGGACGCCCGAGATAATCGTTCATGCCGGACTCAAAACAGTATTCAATATCCTCCTTATAAACATTTGCGCTCAATCCAACGATTGGAACCTTTGAATCTTGTTCTTTGCGTATCCTGCGGGTAGTTTCAAATCCATCCAATACAGGCATTTGGACATCCATTAAAATTAGATCAAAGTTTTCCTTTTGAAGATAGTTTAAGGCTTCTTTCCCATTGTTTGCTAACACGACAGTGCACCCAATATCGTCAAGCATGGCAGAACCTAACCTTTGATTTAGATAATTATCGTCCACCAGCAGTACCTTAACCTCACCTTTAAAATGGACATGATTGGTTTCGGAGCTTGCTTTTGGAAGGATTTGGGAGTCGGTAATTTGTAAGGGTAGGTGTATCCAGAAAGTACTTCCACAGGGTCCCGAGTTATTTGAAAGTTTACCAGGACTTTGAACGCCAATTTCTCCACTCATTAAGTTGGTCAATTTGCGGACAATCGACAAGCCAAGCCCAAAACCACCAAATTCTTTGTTGATAGAGCTATCCGCCTGGGTGTAATCTTCAAAGACTGAATTTTGTTTACTTTTTAGGATACCTATGCCTGTGTCAGAAACTTCTATACCTAATGTAAATAGTTGATTTTGGGGTTTTGATAGGCACTTAAATGAAACCTGAATTTCTCCCTGTTTAGTGAATTTCAGACTGTTTGAAATCAGGTTTAGAATTATCTGAACAATCTTTTGGGAATCCCCAATCAAAAGATTTGGGATGTTTTTGTCAAATTTAAGGGTAAAGTTTAGCCCTTTTTCCCTAGCCTGGAATTTATATGGATAAACATTCGAGGTTATAGTTTCTTTCAAATGAAAGGGTTCCGCAAGAATTTCGATTTTTCCTTCCTCGATCTTGGTTAGATCGAGTACATTTCCTAAAAGTGATAACAATATTTTTCCTGAGGAAATTATAAAATCTAGGTATTCTTCGGCTTCAGCTGGCAGGGGATGGTTTTTTATCAATTGCGCGAAACCTAACATTGTATTTATGGGGGTCCGGATTTCATGGCTTTGATTGGCGAGGAAGGAGCTTTTTGCCAAGTTGGCATTTTCAGCCAATTCTTTTGCATGCTGCAATTCTTGTTTATAATTGGATTGTTCAGTCACATCAAATGCAAAGCCCACGATATCTTGCGGATTTGTTTCATCTTGAAAAGTATATGTCTCAAAAACCCAGTTGATGCCATTTTTAGTACCCTCTAATATGAATTTTGAAGGACTATTTCTTTTCATTTTTTGAATGGGTTGTTGAAGTTCAGGGAAGACCTTCAGAGCTTTTTGACCAATAATATCTTCTCGATTGAGCTCAAGTTTATTTATTCCAGCCCCTAAAAACTCTAGAAAATGGCCATCTGCGGAAATACGGAAAATGATGACGGGCAGATTTTCGAGAATACTTTTCAGCAACTGACTTTGTTGTCTTACCTGATACTCCGATTTTTTTCTTTTAGTGATTTCATGTCCAACCACACTTATTTCAACCACCTTATTGTTAATGTATCGGATGGGATAAAATGAAAATTCGTAATAAACTTTCTTTTTTGCCCATCTAATGAGAAGTTCTTTTGAAAAATTCAAGCCTTTAAAACTTTTTCCAATAAGGTTGGGGAAACTGGATCCAAAAAGTAAAGAAAGTTTTTCAGAGGGAAGGACATCTCCTAGCTTTAATTTTTCGCCGGTTTCAGAGGAAAAGTATTTTACAAAATTTGAGTTTAGGGTGGTGAAATTGGGGTGCTCGTCCAACGTAAATACAAGGTCTTTAGAATACTCCAAAATGGCAGCATGGCTGTTATGATATTGATGAGCTATTTGGCATAAGTCATTTATTGACTTGTCTTTGAGAAAAATGTCATAAAGCACTGGTTGAATCAATTTGACCAGTTTCGTGTTTTTTCTTTACTTCCAGGAGATAATGGGAAACCAAAAACCGCATAGCTGTTTACTTCAATTGGTACTATGAGTAGATGGTTGAGCTTTTCAAAACCGCTTTTCTTTTCCGACTTAAGCAATTTTTTAAATGAAATGACATCTTTCTGACAGCCCTTTATAATAGCCTTAAACAGTAATGAGGTTTCTGTCTCGGAGGTATAAATTTCGAGTAGCTGCTCACATTTGGGGCCTATCCTAAAGAAAAATGAATTGGAAGCCTGTAAGGTTTGACCGGCTTTTAATTTTATTGCCTTCAGTGCCTGTGGCACTGGGAAAAGTCTTTGTTGCTCTAAGGAAAACTGCAAAAAACTAGACGAAATATCCCACCACGATGTAGGTCCGGCAGTTGGCATATGTCTTATAGGTTAAGGTATACTGAAAATTAAATCGTAAAAACACCCAATCCACTAAATGTATTAATAAAACAGTGTATAACAGGTAATTGTTTGGTGGTAGGAACTTTCTATTCGTGTATGAATTGAAGTTCTCCGTTTGTATTTAGTGCTTATATCATAAAAATCGACAAAGATACTTTTTAGGTTTATACCTAAAGAAAAGCCCTGATCATATTAAAAAGGCCTAAAATTAAAATTTCATGAAACAGGATTCTCTTGAAATAAGGAGTTCATTTTATCTAACGTGAGAAACAATTATCTGACCTTTATTACCTATAAACCTACCGAATTATCATGTTGTTTCAAAAAAATCAATCTATTTTTAAAGTTGAGTTGGTATTTATATCCTATAAAAGAATTAAGCATATTACCCAATGGCAAGATCTATTAAGTCAGGCAAAATTCTCTTAGCAGAGGACAATATGATTTCCCAAAAATTCATGGGTACGCTATTGTCTCAATGGGGATATGAGGTAACACTAGTGGGGAATGGGAGAGCCGTGTTGGAGGAGGTCAAGCAAAACGCATTTGACATATTGATCTTGGATTATCAAATGCCGGAAATGGATGGATTAGCGACTTATAAATCACTCAGAGCTGAGGGGAATAGAAATATTGATAATATGCAGATTGTTTTTCTTACAGGAGAGACGAGTGTGCCTGTTTTAAATGAGCTGAAGATTTCTGGAGTCAACTATTTTTTGCGCAAGCCGATACAAAAGGAGGTGTTATTTTCCACATTAACCGAATTGATGAACATGGGAGGTGTTCAAAGCCCTAAAACTGTGTCAACCTCTACAGTTTATCTAAAAAACATCACCAATTCCAATCCTCAACTAATGAAAGAAATTATAGATATTTTTATTGAAGAGGCACCAAAGTTTCTTTTTAAGATGAAAACTTATTGTCTCCTCGAGGATTGGAAAAGTCTCAAATCCCTCGTTCATAAGACCAAAGCCAACTATACATATGTTGGCTCTATGAAGCAAAAGGAGCTGCTGACAGAGCTTGAGTTTGATTTGGAATTCATGACTTCTACCGAAACCTTTATGGCTAGAATTATACGGTTGGAAGAGATAACCCAAAATGTAATCGATTCACTTGAAAAGAAAAAAAGAAATCTTTAAAAAATCAAATAAAAACAATAAATAGGTGATTTCTAGTTATTATAAGTTTTTGTTTTTTACTAACTTAGTACCTTGTTACCGTCCAAGGCTTATTTTTGTGACCGTAGGTTTTTTAACCGTTCTAATTGATTTTTTATGAAAAGAAAATATACTTGCGTACTAGTGGATGATGACCGGATGTCACTGAAGATTTTAGAGATTCTTGTGGCGAAAACTCCTTTTCTCGAAGTAATTGGAGTATTTGACAATCCGGTGGACGCCTTCCGAATGCTATCTGAAGTAAAGGTTGATATACTGTTCCTGGATGTAGAAATGCCGGAAATGAGTGGACTAGAACTTTTGGATTCCTTAGCAGATCAACCTCAAATCATTATGACCACTTCGAAGGATACCTATGCGGTACCGGCATTTGATTATGAGGTAGCAGATTTTCTATTAAAGCCCATTGAGAATTATTCCCGGTTTTTGAAGGCAGTTAGAAAAGCAAAATCAAACTTGGAAAAGACGGGCGATTTAGGTAGGCAAGATAAGTCCAAGCAAATCTTCATAAAAATTGATTCCTTGTTGTTGAGTTTTCAATTAAAGGATATTTTGTATATAGAGGCTTTTGGAGATTATATCAAAATTTACACGGAGGAAAAGATGTATGTGGCTCATGCGAAGCTGAGAACAGTAGAGGAGACCCTTCCCAAAAATGCTTTTGCAAGAATTCATAGGTCCTTTATTGTGAGATTGGATAAGATTGAAAATATAGATCCATCGAACCTTGAGGTAAGAAAAAAGGTCATACCTATAAGTAATAGTTACCGGTCGAATCTTTTGGCGAAAATAAATACTTTATCTAATTAGTGACACTTTCAAAGCTAAATGAATTTGGAGTTAGAGTTTCTTTTTAGTATAGTATAAAATCAATAACTGTTTAATCTGACTTATAGGTTTTTGGTTTTTCTGCCATAGTGTTCTAATCTAGGTGTTTCAAAATCACCGCTTAGAAACCAAAACCATCTGAAAGAGAGATCAGCATACTCCGGAACAGGACCCGTAAGGGGTCAACATGCTCCGGATTCTTTTTAATGTTTAATTTATAGGGGGTAAGTCCCGACAATGAAGACGGGACCGGAATGGCAGGTGATTAAAGCCTGAAAACGGACATTGGGTCACTGGATCCGGCCGGTTGGGGAGGGGGTCAGTATATCCTTTATTAAAGGAAAAAAGCCTCAAGATCCACGAATCTTTGTTCTGATGTGTGGCCGGGATCGGCAAGCAGGGCATCAAGTACTTCGTCGCCCATATCCAGAAGATTGCCATATCCCAGGTTTTTGGCTTCAATAAGTTGAAGGTATTTTTTGACCGTGTTGCGGGCAATTCCAACGGTCTTGGAGATGATCTGCAATGCCCTGCCGTTGTCACGGTGGCGAATTATCTTTTTGAGTTTACTCATGGTTATCGTTTTTCCGGCCATGCTTTACGGTTTAAGTAGAAACCGCAAAGCAAACGATACCTGAAGATATCCGGTGGTCAATATGGCAATTTAGGTCTTTTTAAAGAAAAATCATGAGTAATAAAATTACGTTATTATAAATAAAATCTGGTCAAAATATTGACTTTGGTAGAATTTTTCCATTATTTATATTGTAAATACCGAATATACTATTGTTTAAAGTTATAGCTCGGATTTGCCAGAGCATCGGAGAATATTTTTTAACCTGCTTTTTCAGTATTTCAAATTTATTTTTATGCGTTTCATCGAAAATTAAAATTTAGAGCTTTTCATTTATTTAGATTTATTCAAATAAAATAACATCATGAAAAGCAATTATATAAATATTCTTGGCATAAACTTTTTTAATGGACAAATCAAAGAAGTTATAAAAACTCTTAAAGCTGATGGCTTATTAATAGCACCATCAGATCCAGGTCTTGATTCAATAGAAGCGGATTCAACATATTATCAATCCCTATTAAAGGCTGACATAGTTATAGCTGATAGTGGATAAATGGCCTTGCTTTGGAATTTTTTCCACAAGTCAATAGCATCTCAGGGTTAGAGGTACTAGACACCTGCTTTGCTGATCCCGATATCAAGTTTCTGAAATATTTTTGGTCAACCCCAAATTGAAAGAAACAGAAGTAAATCTAGATTATCTTCAACGGAGAGGTTTAAGCATTTCTTATATCGCACTCATGTATCCAAAGGATGATATTTTATTCTTGTCTTTACTCTTCATCACGATTTAAAAAAACTCCAATATGAAAACAAAACTACTCTACACATTAGTGGCAGTTTATCTTTTTTTAATGCCTAATGTGATTTTCGGACAGACAACAGCACCAAACTTAGGCACAGCTTCCTCTTTCGGGGTATTTACTGGGGCTGGTGCTATAACCAATGATGGGAATACGGTTGTAAATGGTGATCTTGGCACTTTTGCAGGTGCTATCACTGGGTTTCCACCGGGAATTGTAACTGGAACAATTTATCCGGTGGGTGATCCATATTTAAATGGAGTTAGGGCTGATGTGGAGGCTGCTTATACAGATTTATCCAACAGAACCTGTGGGACTGTTTTAACTACTCCATTAGGAAACGGTCAGATTCTTACCCCCGGCGTTTACTGCATTGGAAGTGCTGCAACCTTAGAGGGGGGATTAATATTGGATGCTCAAGGCGATCCGAATGCTATATTTATAATACAAATAGGTGGTGCTTTTTCCACAAGTGCAAACTCCACGATTACACTTATAAATGGAGCTTGTCTGAGTAATGTCTATTGGCAAATAGGTGGTGCCGTTGAGTTAGGTGCAAATTCAGTTTTCAGAGGGACTATTGTTGCCGACGGGCAGATCGAATTACTCGAAGGTTCTACCCTTTACGGCAGGGCTTTAGCAATCTCAGGAGCTATCCTATTGAATAATAATGACATTATTGTGCCAGCTGACCAGGCAGAAGCACCTATAGTTGCGCTTGTGCAGCCGACGTGCGAGGAGCCGGGCAGCGCCACGATCACCAACTACGATCCAGCTTACACATATGTCTTCTCTCCGGCAGGACCTGTTGTTGACGCCAGTGGCGTTATTACTGGTTTTACCCCCGGCGTGACATATACGGTTACAGCAAACAATACAGATGAATGTGCATCGGCAGCCTCTGCTGAGTTCACGATAGAAGAAGCCGAGGAAGCCCCGGCCTAGCCGGTGGTTGCGGTTGTCCAGCCGACGTGCGAGGATCCGGGCAGCGCCACTATCACCAACTACAATGCTGCCTACACCTATATCTTCAGCCCTGCGGGACCGACGGTGGGAGCCGGCGGCGAGATCACCGGCTTCACCACCGGCGTGACTTACACCGTGACGGCCACCAGCGGCGACGAGTGCGTGAGCCCTGCCTCTGCTGAGTTCACCATTGAGGAAGCCGAGGAAGCCCCTGTTCAGCCTGTGGTTGTTGTTGTGGATCCGACGTGCGAGGAGCCGGGCAGTGCCACGATCACGAATTACGATCCAGCGTACACCTATATCTTCAGCCCTGCGGGACCGACGGTGGGAGCCGGCGGGGAGATCACCGGCTTCACCACCGGCGTGACTTACACCGTGACGGCCACCAGCGGCGACGAGTGCGTGAGCCCTGCCTCTGCTGAGTTCACGATAGAGGAAGCTGAGGAAGCCCCTGTTCAGCCTGTGGTTGTTGTTGTGGATCCGACGTGCGAGGAGCCGGGCAGCGCCACGATCACGAATTACGATGCTGCCTACACCTATATCTTCAGCCCTGCGGGACCGACGGTGGGAGCCGGCGGGGAGATCACCGGCTTCACCACCGGTGTGACTTACACCGTGACGGCCACCAGCGGCGACGAGTGCGTGAGCCCTGCCTCTGCTGAGTTCACGATAGAGGAAGCTGAGGAAGCCCCTGTTCAGCCTGTGGTTGTTGTTGTGGATCCGACGTGCGAGGAGCCGGGCAGCGCCACGATCACGAATTACGATGCTGCCTACACCTATATTTTCAGTCCTTCGGGACCGACGGTTGGAGCAAACGGCGAGATCACCGGTTTTATCACAGGAGAGTCTTATACCGTAACGGCCACCAATGAGGACGAGTGTATTAGTGTAGCCTCTGCACCGTTTATGATACAAGAAGCCGAGGAAGCCCCTGTTCAGCCGCTGGTTGTTGTTGTGGATCCGACGTGCGAGGACCCGGGCAGTGCCACGATCACGAATTACGATCCAGCCTACACCTATATCTTCAGCCCTGCGGGACCGACGGTGGGAGCCGGCGGGGAGATCACCGGCTTCACCACCGGCGTGACTTACAATGTGACGGCCACCAATGAGGACGAATGTGTTAGTGTAGCCTCTGCGCCATTTACGATACAGGAAGCCGAGGACGCACCTCCAGCGCCTGAAGTAATCGTGATCCAGCCTACGTGTGAAAACCCCACTGGGACCATCAAGGTCACCTCACCGCGGGGCCGTAAACGTAAATATACCTATAGTATTGGCGGAGCATTCCAGACCAGTCCGGTATTCAACAATGTATTGCCAGGCACTTACCAGGTGACGGTAAAAGGCGCAGACGAATGTATTTCAATGGCCACGGTAGTTGTTATTACAGAACCTCTGGCACCAGCACCGAAAGTAAGCGTGATCCAGCCTACGTGTGAAAACCCCACTGGCACTATCAAGGTCACCTCACCGCGGGGCCGTAAACGTAAAAATACCTATAGCATTGGCGGAGCCTTCCAGACCAGTCCGGTATTCAACAACGTATTGCCAGGCACTTACCAGGTGACGGTAAAAGGCGCAGACGAATGTGTTTCAATGGCCACGGTAGTTGTTATTTCAGAACCTTTGGCACCAGCACCGAAAGTAAGCGTGATCCAGCCTACGTGTGAAAACCCCACTGGCACCATTAAGGTCACCTCACCGCGGGGCCGTAAACGTAAAAATACTTATAGCATTGGCGGAGCATTCCAGGCCAGTCCGGTATTCAACAACGTAATGCCAGGCACTTACCAGGTGACGGTAAAAGGCGCAGACGAATGTGTTTCAAGTGCCACGGTAGTTGTTATTACAGAACCTCTGGCACCAGCAGCACCAGATGTAAGCGTGATCCAGCCTACGTGTGAAAACCCCACTGGGACCATCAAGGTCACCTCACCGCAGGGCCGTAAACGTAAAAATACCTATAGCATTGGCGGAGCATTCCAGGCCAGTCCGGTATTCAACAACGTAATGCCAGGCACTTACCAAGTGACGGTTAAAGGAGCAGACAACTGTGTGTCATTGGCCAAGGTAGTTGTAATAACAGAACCTCTGGCACCAGCAGCACCGGAAGTAAGCGTGATCCAGCCTACATGTGAAGTATCCACGGGCACCATCAAGGTCACCTCACCTCTGGGACGTAAACGTAAGTATACCTATAGCATTGGTGGAGCATTCCAGACCAGTCCGGTATTCAACAATGTAATGCCAGGCACTTACCAGGTGACGGTTAAAGGAGCAGACAACTGTGTGTCATTGGCCAAGGTAGTCGTAATAAAAGAACCTCTGACACCAGCAGCACCGGAAGTAAGCGTGATCCAGCCTACATGTGAAGTACCCACGGGCAACATCAAGGTCAACTCACCACGGGGCCGTAAATACACCTACAGCATTGGTGGAGCATTCCAGACCAGTCCGGTATTCAGCCAAGTATTGCCAGGCAAATACAATGTGAGGGTTAAAGGAGAAGACAACTGTGTGTCAATGGCCAAGGTAGTTGTTATTGAACAGCCGAAATGTAAATGTGAAGTAATTGCCAAAGCTAAGCCTGTGGTGATACTGAAACTCAACAGTCAAGGCAAGGCAACTCTTACCACTGCCATGGCGGATAACGGTTCCGAAGCATCCTGCGACAATCTCATACTGGAGCTAAGCAAACGCAACTTCACCTGTGAGGATATCGGGAAGACTACTGTCAAACTGATTGCAAGAGACAGCAAAGGAAACAGAAGTGTTACCGAGTTCACGGTAGTGGTAGTGGACGAATCCAAACCAAAAATAAAGGTTGCCAAGAAAGCCTTTGTATGGATGATGAAGAAAGGAGACACCTTCACCATGCCAGACTTTAGGGACAGGGTAGAGGTATCCGATAATTGCGGATATGAACTGACTCAATACCCCGCACCGGGAACCAAATTCAGGAAATCTGAGAATATCTTTGTAAGATTTGAGGCCAAGGATCCTTCAGGAAACAGGGCAACTGACAATTTCAGGTTCAACCTGCTCGTCTTTAAATGTAAAGTAACGAAGAAGAACGGTAGAATTGATGAGGAGTCGGAACTTTCCGATATGCTGGTAGTACCTTGGAACACAGCGTTTAACAAGGTAATTAGCGAAGGCGTCATCTTCGAGGAGGGAAATGATCCTGAATACATCAACAGCCTCAAGTGGCAGATGAACGACTACAATCCGCTCAGACCTGATCTTTACAGGATAACAGCAACTATGGACAACGAAGGCTTCGAAGGCTGGGACAATTCGATTGACATCCCAGTGATCGTACTTGACAAACCTCTTGCAGAAGATATCATGTTGAGCAAGAACAAGGTTTCGATAAAAGTCCAAAGCGGCGAGATCATCGGAAGTTTAAACACCTTGGATCCTGTGGACAATATACATACCTACAGTATGGACGAGCATCCAGATTTCTTTATAGATAGGAATGTCCTTATATGGAAAGGAGCAGGAATACCTGAAGAACAGATGACCGTCACCGTCCACAGCACTGACAGGGCAGGTCAGACCATTAGCAGGGAGCTTACATTACTCAGAGAGCTAGCCAGAGGTGAGATCCTGATCTACCCTAATCCTGCCACCCAGGAAACTAACTTACTGGTCCAACTCTCAAGCGCTGGAACGGTAGGCATCAGGATATTCGATGCCGCTGGCAGACTGGTGTACGAGGAACAGGTACATCAGGAGGGCAACTTTGTCCACAACATTGACCTGAAAGATCTGAGTTCGGGAATGTACCAGGTCATTGTACAATCCGGTAAAGAGGTGATGACCGGCAGGCTGGTGAAAAAGTAACAGTTTCTGGCTTTGAATAATTGGTCAGCCCCTTCCCGAGAGATCTGGAGGGGGTTGTTTTTTTTAAGGGATTTGAAGTACTTGGCAGTGGTTAAATGTAAGATTTACAAATTGTAAAATTGGAGGATGCACAATTAGGTAATAAAGGAGCAGTTTCAGACTTAAATGCAATTATTTTGATGATTGATAAGCAGCTTGCTTTCTGTATTGATCCTTTTGAAGCGTTGGTCATCGGATATCCTTTAGATTCTCGAGGGTTGCTGTTTTGTTAGCCCTGTCAGTTCTGATATGGTGTGGTCTTTTGCCAAAGATCAACATCATGACCTAAAAAAACCATATTTATTTCAACAAGAATTTTTTTTGTTTTGGTAAAAGTGGAAAGTGGGGGAAATATGCAGCATACTAGTTCTAGGCAATAGTCAAATCAGCTTTATCGGTTTCCTCCTATAAGTAGCCTACGTAGTGTTTAATTGTTTAAATATTTATAGCCTAGGCAGTATTTGGAGTCATAGCCCTTCATTATTTACCCCATATGGGTGTAGATTGGCGTAGAAGCTGGAGTCCCCTTCTGGGTGAAGTTTAGAATTGGAGATAATCGTAATTTCCAATTCCTCTAATATAGGAAAGGGCATAGTTGTATTTTAGATTTGATTGTATCCAATTGTAATCTAACTGCTTTACATGGATATTGTGATAGTGGGGATTTTTGTAATTTGTAAGTCATTTTCGCAAATAGTGGGGAACACATCGCTTCCGGTGCATCCTATTCCCTAATATTTCAACCACCACCTATGCGGTAAGGGCTATCAGCAATGATCCCTCCCTTGATACTACAATGGTTACTGCCACGGCAACGTTGGGGTAAAGTTGGGCCTTGACCTTATTCGGGAAAATAGGATTATTCCGCTATTGTTTGAGGTTGAAGGATTGAAGCTCTAAACGTATTAAAGTACGAAATACGAAGTTGGAGGTACGAAGGAATGTCTGTCACGTCCTAAATTTACTTGACACTTTTTTTCTTTCAACTCTCTCCTAAATGCAACACCAGTTTTAGCCGGGGTTCTGTCAAGGCCGGAGCGGAGCGGAGTTCATTTAGCCTTGACAGGTTCTCGGCTAAAACTATCTTTGCGTTTATGGGAGGGGTGAAGTTCCGGCCGGTCATGAACCCTTGCTGGAATTTCCAACTTAAGTGACCAATGTGGCCTTCCCTCATTGTAAAACTTTACCGCCTGCTTGACAGCCGTAAAAGCTTCTGCACCGCTCTGATAAGTCAAATCCAACCCATATTCTTCTTTTAGAATACCGTTGACCCTCTCAGCCATTGCATTATCGTAACAGTATCCCGCCTGGCCCATGCTAGTGATAATACCATTCTTTTTCAACAGGTTTATATAGTTTTTGCTGCAATACTGGAACCCCCTGTCCGAGTGGTGCACCAGCCCAGCCGTACTGGAACACTGTTTTATGGCCATTTTTGCCGCCTCTACAGCCCACTTAGACTCCAATGTCCCAGCCAGGTGCCAGCCGACAATTTTGCGGCTGAATGCATCTGTCATCAAAAACAGGTATTTAAACGTATCCCGCACCCTGATGTAGGTAATGTCGCAAACCCAGGCTTGCCCAGGCATATTCCAGGTCTTACCGTTGAAATGGTCTTTGTACTGGTGGTACCTGTAGAAGGTCTGGGTGGTTACCGCATATTTCTTTTTGCGGATTACCAAAAGCCCTTCCTGTCTGAGCAAGGCTAGAAACTTGTCCCTTCCCATCCCAGGGTCAATATCCCTGATATTAGCTTCCAGAAGCCTGTAGACCTTTTTACTGCCCATCCTGGGGTGGTTTTTCCTTACCCTGCGGGCCATTTCAAGAATAAGGGTTCTGTCCACTTCTTGTCTGGCCAACTGCTTCACGCGGCTGTAATATGCTGAAGTCGAGTAACCGAAATACCTGCAAAGTGTCCTTATACTCAGTTCTCCCCTTTTTTTGCTGACGCATCTGACCCAAAGTTTTTTTTTAGATCAGTTTTATACTCCTTGTTGGCCTCTTCTATTAGCGCCTCAAGACACTGTTTAGCAATCAGGGAGTCAGCCAGGGCAATTTTTGTGGCTTTCAGTTCTTCCTCAAGTTTTTTTAACCTGTTCTGGTCAGACATATTCTCTATCCGTACAATTTTGTTCAACAATTGGTATTTACCGAAACGCTTGGCCCAACCTTGGATGGTGGCAGCCCCGCCTATTCCGTACTTCTTTTGGAGGAAGCCAACCGAGGCTCCCTCCTCTAATTCCGAAACTACCATTTTTTTGAATCCAATGCCGTACCGGACCACTTTTCTTTCACTTTTTGCCATAATCTGTCATGTTTATCTGTAACAGTCAAGCTATATCAGGACATGACAGTCACTTCGTACCTCGTACTTCCAACTTCATACTTACTTAATCTCTGTAGCGCTCAAAAAATTCAATAATCCTGGCTATCCGGTCAATCCTACGGTTGATGTCACCGGAGCGAGAAAGCTCATGGCCCTCATCCGGATACCTTACATATTCAACTGGTTTGCCAAGAATTTTTAGGCTTTTATAAAGCAGTTCACTTTGCCTTACTCCTGTGCGGTAATCTACGTCGCCGTGCTTGATAAGTAATGGAGTTCGGATCTGATCCACGTAAGTTTGCGGGGAGTTGTAGTCAAGAATTTCCTTTACGCCCTCTTCCCAAGGATAACCGAAATGGTTTGGCACTAGCCTCCAGGCGTTCCCTTCTCCTAAGAAAAAAGTTAGCTCATAGACACCACGCTGGGAAAAGGCTGCTTTAAACCTGTGGTCATGGCCGACGATCCAAGCAGTTAGATAACCGGCATAGGAACCTCCTGTGAGGAATAGCTGGTCGCCGTCAATCCAATTATACCGCTTTTGGGCATCATCCAGAGAACCCAGTACATCACTTGCCGGGCCGTCTCCCCAATCTTGGAAATTGCCTTTCTGGAAAGCTCTTCCGTAGCCACCCGAACCTCTTGGATTGGCGTATACAACGCCGTAGCCTCGGGATGTCATAGTTTGGTATTCATGCCACATCGAAAACTCGCCTGGTCCCCACATGGCCGATGGACCACCGTGCATTTGTAATACTGTCGGATATTTCACACCGTCCTGACGGTCAATGGGTTCCATCACCCAGTAATCGATTTCAAAACCGTCTTGGCTGATTTGGTGGGCCGTAGGTTTGGAAATTTTCCGCTCCGCAAGCCAGCCGTCATTGAATGAGCTGAATTTTTCTGTATTTCCGGCATCTAGGTCTGCAAAATATATTTCGCTAGGGTTTTCAATTTGGGTCAGCGCATAAACCAATCTATTATCATCTAAATCAAAATCTCTAACGCCTATAGGCCCCTCGATCAGCGGGGTAGTTCGATTTTCTTCTACCGAAGTCCTAAACAATGTAATTCCACCGATATTGGGGGCAGTATAATAAATGTGTCTGCTGTCCCTGGACCACTTGCCGGAATATACACTCCGGTCCAAATCCTCAGTAAGCCAGCGGAAATCGGAACCATCAGGCTTCATAATTCCTAGCATGCCCAAATTGTAGCTTGGTTCAGTAATATCCTGTCCGGAGACCAAGACCCATTCTCCATCAGGGGAAAAGGAAGGGTTGCCTACGCGGTGATTGTCTATGTGCAGTACTTTTGTGTGTGAGCCTCCCTCGAGGGATATCCGATATACATCTGTATGCATGGTTTCATCTGGATGATCCTCGTATTTTACAGAGGAAGCCAGAAGGTATGAGCCATCAGGAGCCCAATCGGCGTTGAAATAATTTTGGAAACCGTTAGTAAGTTGTTTTGACTCCTTGGTGCTCACATCGATGACGGAAAGATGGCTAAACTGAAAGTCAGGGCTTAGGTCTTTTTCTCCAAGGAAGTTAAGTCTTGTAATGACCTTTGGATCTTTGTTAGCCGCATTTTTGGCAAGGTAGGCTCTCAGCTCATCAATTGAACCATCCACGTCTGGCTTGACGTCTTCTTTGGATTTTCCATCCTTAATTGCACCATAATGTGGTTCATCGCCGAACTCCCTTCCCGGTCTTTCGTATTCCCATGTAGGCTCACCATCGAGTTCCCAGATTGGTAGGGTGCTACTGAATAGTATTTTCTTGCTATCAGGGGACCATTTTGGAGAAGTAGCACCGTGTTTGGCAGAGGTCAGCACTTGTGCTTCACCGCCTTCGAGTGACAACAAGTAGATTTGGGATTTACCGTCCTTGGAGCGGACGAATGCCAGTGTTTTTCCATCTGGGGAAAGTTCCACACTGCGGGTGGAGTTATCGCTACTGGTAAGTGCCCTTGCTCGATCCGGGTTGTCAACTGGGGCTATGAAAACTTGGCTTTTGTACTGGTATTTCTCCTTTTCCTGGTCAATGTAACTCTTGACAAAAATCAAATTCTTGCCATCTGGTGTAAGTTTGTGGTCAGAGGTGCTGACGATCTTGGTCAAGTCACTGATCTGTACAGGTTTTTTCTCTTGGGCTGTAGCTGATAACAGGCATAGCTGGAGAAAGATGAAGAAAATCAAACTGGTTTTTTTAATCATAGTCGTTAGATTAGTTGGATGGAATAGGAATGAATTTAAAAATAATTGCTATTATTAAGCACGTATTTTATATAAATGGTAAAAAAAGTAAGTACAACAAATAGCTGGGTGCAAAATCCGGATATATATATTTGTGGGCAAAATTGTGAATAGCGTGGAAACCAGTATCTTTCAGTCCATTGATATAGCAGAGTATTTTGATAAAATAAATGACCCTCTGTTTATATTCAGTGAAAGTGAAATAATTTATTTTAACGAGTGTTTCAAAAAGCATTTCGAAAGTTTGCCTGCAAGCTGGGAAAAGTTCTTTACTGACCCCTCATTAACCGAGCAGCTAAAAAGCTTCTTTGAAGGAGGTAATTTACCCTCCCCCCAAGTGGCAAGAGATGCTCATGAACAGACCGAGAAGAAATCATTTTACATCTGGGAATTTGTAAAAATGCCATCAAAAGATGGTGAACCTCTCTGCATGGCAAAGGGGCGTAAAAAGGTAACCTTTACCGAAATACTTTTTGACCACCTTACACAGGAATCGGATGATGTGAAACGGAGTGAGGTTAGCCTTATTCACAACATTCTTCGAAATAGCCATGAAATGATCGCCATTTTGGATAAAAATGGCGTGTTCCGTTATATTAGCCCCGCCACAGTCCAGATCTTGGGATATGACCTTCACGAAGTCATAGGCAAGTCCTTTTCTCATTTGGTGAAAAATGATTTTATAACTATTGAAAAAGGAAATTTTGAGGACTTGGATGATAGTGATATGGAAATAGAAATTGATTTTTGGATTAAAACTAAAGAGGGTAAGAATTTATTTTTGGAAAGTTTTGGCAAAAACCTACTCAACGACCCCGAAATCAACGGTTTGTTGTTTAGTGCAAGAGACATCACCGCCATCAAAAAGTCGGAAAAATCTCTTAAGAAGCGGTATGAACTGGAACAACTCATTAATCGTATTTCAACCAAGTTTGTAAACTCTGAAGTAAAGGATTTTGATGGGGTTTTCAATGAGGCTCTGCGCCTGATTGGACAATTTGAAAAAGCCGACAGAAGCTATATTTTCCTCGTTCATCAAGATTTGAAAGTTCTGGAAAATGTATACGAATGGACAGCGGAGGGAATCGAACCACAAATTGAATATTTAAAAGAACTTCCCTATTCAGAGGAAGAAATAATCATTCAGGGTCTTCTCAGAAGGGATATTACTGTCATTTCAGACACTGAAGAGCTGGATGATCAGCATATTTATGAAAAGGAAATCTATCGGCAGCAGGGGATCAAGTCCCTGATGGTGATTCCTATTTTCTCGGAATACCAACTGATAGGCTTTTTTGGCCTTGATGCGGTAAAGGAAAAGCGGGAATGGCATTCGAATGACGAATATGTTCTTCGGCAGCTAGGGGATGTGTTTGCCGGAAGCTTCATCAACCGATCTTTCAAAGTAAAACTTGAGCGTAATGAAAACCTATTGGCCTCAACTGAGCTTTTGGCGAAGTCTGGTTCATGGAGGTTTAGCAACACTAAAAAGCGTATTTATTTCTCAAAAGGACTCAACAATATTTTTGAGCTAGACGAAAAACTGGAATACGCAAAGATCAACGATTTCTTTAAACTGTTGAGCCCCAAGGTGAGGATGGAGATTACCACGGATGTGAAATGGTCTCTTAAAAATCGCGAATCTTCCAGTGGTGAATTTTCAATTTCGTCCAAAAAAGGGGGACATAAATATATTACCTATTCTATCCAGGTTAAGGAAAACTATACCAATTCAGAGCTTGAGATATTTGGATATTGTAGGGATATCACATCCAAAAAGAATGCGGAAAAGAACCTCCTGCTACAGTCCCAGATTCTAGCGCAGGTAAATGACGCTATCTTCGTGACGGATTTGAATCTGCGGGTAATCTATATGAACCAATCTGCATCATATAGCTATGCGACCGATGGTTTCGAAGAAAATAAAACGATACTTTCCCAATTGATAAGTATCATTTTGCCCAATAGCAAAAAACTGGAAGGGGTAAAAGAAAAAGTCGATGCCAGCGGTTCATGGGTTGGGGAAGTGGAAATAGAGACAAAACAGGGGAAATTTGAGCCTCATGAACTTTCTGTAAATCCTTTCAAGGATGATGAAGGCAAGCACATTGGGTATTCTTTTTTGGCGAAAAACCTTGCCTTTCAGAAGAATAGTGAAGAAATAGCTAAGAAGTCCAGACTAATCATTGAAAATAGCCCGGCAGTGTTGTTCACCTTAGATCCGAATGAAAATTTCCGGATCAACTTTATAACGGATAACATCAGTCAGTTTGGTTATAATGCCGAAGAGATAGTAAAGAACAATACTTCCATCGTCGAATTAATCCATCCTGATGATGCCAAGGAGTTGCTAAATTTTCACAACATCAACACAACTGACAAGGGTGTACCCTCGTTTTCGGGAGAATATCGGCTTCGGATGGCTGATGGCACCTATAGATGGGTTGAGGATAGGACTAGGGAGATATATGACAAAAATGGAAAAATCTTATTACATGAAGGTCTATTCCAGGATGTCACTGAGCGAAAAAAGCATCGCTTGGAAATTGAGAGAAATGAAAAAAGGTACCGGGTGTTGGCCTCCAATATTCCATTTACCAACGTTTTCCTGATCGATAAAGATCTCAAATATATTGTAGCGGAAGGGCCAAACTTCAAGTATTGGGGGATGGACTCCGGGACTTTTGAGGGGAAAACCATCTATGAGGTCCATACTACTAATTTGGAAAAAATAGAACCTGTTGTAGAAGCTGCACTTAAAAAAAGGCGAACTGTTCAGGAAAATATCACCCTATTAAGCCGAGTGTATGAGTTGACGGCCAAACCTATTATTGCGGGCGATGAAGTCGAGTACATTTTGGGTATTGTCAGAGATATTACGGAAGAGTATCGGGTCAAGCAGGATTTGCAGCGAAGTGAGGAAAAGTATAGAAACCTGGTAGAGGAGTCTACCGAGATTATATTTTCCTTGGGAGCTGATTTAGAGCTGACTTATATATCACCAAATGTGAAGCAATTTTTGGGTTATGAACCCCATGAGGTGACTTCAGGAAGCTTGACGAAGTTTCTTCATCCAGACGATACGGAGGCATTTGTACAAAAAATGAAGGAAAGCAATGTTTTCTTTCAAGAAAATCAATACCTGGAATTTAAACTAAACCATAAAAACGGGGATTATAAGATTTTCTCCGCTAATGGGAAGGTAATAAAGGACCAGGATGGAAAGTTCAAGTATTACACGGGTATAGCCAGGGATATTTCCAAACTCAAAGAGGCGCAGCGTGAATTATATATTGCCAAGGAAAAAGCCGAGCAGGCCTCTATGGTCAAATCACAATTCCTCAGTATTATGAGCCATGAGATCCGGACCCCGATGAATGCGGTAATCGGAATGTCTCACCTTTTGATTGAGGATAACCCGAGGGAAGACCAGTTGGAAAATCTGCGAACGCTTCAGTTCTCTGCAGAAAACCTCCTTGGTCTGATCAATGATATCTTGGATTACAGTAAGATTGAGTCCGGAAAAATTGAATTGGAGCATGTGGATTTTGAGCCTAAGAATGTGCTTAACCGCATGATGCACAGCCATACCTTTCAAGCCAGAGAAAAATCACTTGAAATCCTCGCAAAGGTGGATCCCAAAATCCCCGATATACTCAACGGCGATCCGGTGCGATTGGGCCAGATCATCAACAATTTGATCTCTAATGCTATTAAATTTACCGAAAAAGGACATGTCAAAATCTCACTGAGTAATGTGGGAGAGACGGTTAAGACGGTCACGGTAAGGTTCATGTTTGAGGACACGGGAATAGGAATTGACGAGGATAAGAAGGATATCATTTTTGAGGCATTTACTCAGGCAAGTACAGAGACCACACGTAAATTTGGTGGTACAGGGTTAGGTTTGGCCATAGTCAAAAAACTTGTTGAATTGTTTGACTCACGTATTGTTGTACAGTCTCAAAAAGGAAGCGGTACCCTTTTCATGTTTGACATCAAGTTCAACAAGTACATCAAAAAGTCTGTAGTTTCTCATGACAATGATGAAAAGAAGATTAAGAACCTCACTCAGGCCAAAATTTTGGTAGCAGAGGATAACTTAGTTAACCAGATCATGATTCGCAAGTTTCTCACTAAATGGGAGGCAGGCCATGTTGAATTTGCCAATAATGGACTTGAAGCCTTGGAGCTTTTCGAAAAAGGCGACTTCAACATCATGTTGCTTGATTTACAAATGCCGGAAATGGATGGGTTTGAGGTGGCTAGGGTAGTGCGTAGCCATGCCGATGAGTCTAAGCGAAATATCCCAATTATCGCCCTTACAGCTTCCAGCCTTATTGAAGTAAAAGACCAGTTGGACGAAGTGGGTATGGACGATTATATCCCCAAACCATTTAACCCCGATAATCTTTATGCCAGGATGATAAAATACCTGCAGAAGTAAAATTCAGGTATCATTTCTGTTATGTGAAGGAATAGCTTATTTTTGAGCCCAAATTCAAGTTGATGCGCATATTCTTTACCATTCTCATAAATGTTTTGTTGATCAGCCTGGCATCTGCTCAGGGTTCCGGGCACCAGAGAAGCACCCTGCATATTATTCAGGGAAATGCAGGAGCCAACCTTCGGGAATTTAACCAACTTCTAGAAAATAAAGGCATTAGTCCTTTGCGTAGCGGTTATTCCACCTTTGGTATTGGTTACCAAAACAGGTTCAATGACTTTGTTCTGGGATTTGAGCTTTATCACAATAACGGACCGCAATCCACCTTTGGGGATTATACTATCGATTATCGGACCTCACGAGCATATTTGAATGTAGGATATGCTTTTACTGAAGAGGGACGCTTTCACCTCATTCATTATATGTCTATTGGGGTTGGTTATCTCAGTTTTGAAATGCTGCAAGAAAACCAGCCGGGATCCATGTCGGGTTTTCTGACCGACCCTGAGCGTGGTTACATCCTTCGACAAAACAACATTCACAAAGGTTCTCAAAAATTCGGTGATCTTTTGACTGAGATCGGTTTTCAGGTTGGGTACGACATCGATTTACCTGTGATGGAAGAGTCAATCGAAGTTATTGCCAAGTTTGGGTATTCCTTTAGTCCTTTTGAAAATGCCTGGAGCCGGAAGGGAATTGCCTTTGACAATGCACAAAGTGGCCCTTTCCTTCGCTTAGGAGCCGGTATCAGCCTTCCCGATTATAATTACTTCTATCGGGACGCTTCATTGGGTGTTCACCTTCTATATGGGCTGCATTTTACTCGCCCCGACCAGCTGAATGGCTATTTGGACTCTTACGGCTATCAAAGTTTCCAGGGAAGACCCCGTAACTGGGGTTTAAAGATTCTTGGGGAAAATCGCGGTACATTATACGGAATTGATATCTACAACCTTGCTAATAGTGGGCAGGCCAATACTGAAAGATCCCACACGCTAAATAGTGTGCGGGTGTATGGTAATTTTGGACAAAAGCTATATGACCACAAAAATGTGGAAGTGGGCATTTTAGGAGGGTTGGGTTATGGCAATCTGAGATATTCCCTGCTGAAAGATCAAAAACCGGATTTCCCCCTGCTCTTTGAGGAGCCTGATCATGATGGTTACTTGAGAACTTGGGGATTTTTGGCCAAACCTGAACTTTACCTGGCTTACGCTATGCCTTTAAGCCGTCGCAAATCCTTTGATCTGATTTACAGCGCCCATTTTGGTTATGAGCTTCCATTGGGAAGATACAGGCTGGCAGACTTGGGAATGAACAAGTTTGTAGCAGGGTCCTATATACAATTTGGTTTTGGGATCAGGCCCTAGCTGAAAAATTTTTTATGCATTGCAATAAATTTTTGCTTACTTTGTAATATTAGCTTATCAAGAAAGACTGAGGGAAGGGCCCGTTGACGTCTTAGCAACCTGTTTGAATCAGGTGCTAACTCCCATTTCGGAAATGCCGGAAGAAGATGAGCCGCATGAAAATAGTAATCTATTTTTATTCGTTCGTGTCTGTCTGTGATAAGCTTTTTAAACTACGAACTTTATGTCAAACCGAACAGACCTTTTACTCCAGACTTTACGCAAGAAGATCCTTATACTAGATGGAGCCATGGGAACCATGATCCAAAGGTATCAACTTACTGAGGAGGATTTCCGCACCCCTGAACTTAAAGATCATCCTAAATCCCTCAAAGGCAACAACGACCTGCTCTCACTGAGCCGGCCAGATGTCATAGCTGCCATCCATAGAGCCTATTTGGATGTGGGAGCCGATATTATCGAAACCAATACCTTCAGTAGCACAACTGTAGCTCAAGCTGATTATGGCTTGGAGCATCTTGCATATGAATTAAATTTAAAATCAGCCCAAATCGCCAAAAAAGAAGCGATTGTATATTCAGAGCGAAACCCATCCAAACCCAGATTCGTTGCCGGGGCAATTGGTCCTACCAACCGGACGGCTTCAATTTCTCCAGATGTGAATGATCCAGGTTTCCGGGCAATTACTTTTGACCAGCTTGCAGAAGCGTATGCCGAGCAAGTTCGAGGGCTTCTGGATGGGGGTGCGGACATTATTTTAGTGGAGACCATATTCGACACTCTTAATGCCAAAGCGGCATTGTTTGCAATTCAGGAAGTTTTTGATGAAAAAAGCATACCACTTTCCCCGGAAGAAGGAGGCATTCCAGTCATGATAAGCGGAACCATAACTGATGCTTCTGGAAGAACCCTTTCTGGGCAGACTACGGAGGCCTTTTTGATTTCCTTATCACATGTTCCTCTCTTAAGCATAGGTCTCAACTGTGCTTTGGGAGCGAAAGAATTGAGGCCATACTTGAAGGTCCTATCCGAAAAAGCCCCTTTCCATGTTTCTGCTTATCCCAACGCCGGATTGCCAAATGAATTTGGCAAGTATGACCAAAACCCAGAGGAAATGGCCAAGCAGGTGGAAGCCTTTCTGAAGGAAGGGTATATCAATATTTTAGGAGGTTGCTGTGGGACCACCCCGGATCATATTGCCGCTCTGGCAAAAGTCTCAGAAGGCTATGCTCCAAGGAAAATAACTTTTCAAACCGAACCAAACCTGTCAGTATGAAGAACCAATATCCATTGAAACTTTCGGGCTTGGAGCCTTTGCTTATCACACCAGAAATTAATTTTGTAAACATAGGGGAGCGGACCAATATAACAGGTTCCAAGAAATTTGCTCGGCTTATCCTAAACGGTGATTACGAGGAGGCCTTAGACGTGGCTCTCGAGCAAGTACGGGGAGGAGCACAAGTGCTTGATGTTTGCATGGACGAAGGGATGCTCGATGGAGAATCAGCCATGGTAAAATTCCTCAACCTGATTGCGTCAGAACCGGAAATTTCCCGCATTCCTATAATGATAGACAGTTCCAAATGGAAAATTATCCTAGCCGGGCTGAAGTGCATTCAGGGAAAAGGAATTGTCAACTCCATAAGCTTAAAGAACGGTGAAGAGGAATTTCTCCATCAGGCCAAAACAGTCAAGAAATTTGGTGCAGCAGTGGTGGTGATGGCTTTTGATGAAGAAGGACAGGCCGATACCTACGAGCGCCGGATAGAGATATGCAAGAGAAGCTACGACCTTTTAACGCAAAAGGCGAGATTCAATCCAGCAGATATCATTTTTGACCCCAATATTTTCCCCGTGGCCACAGGAATGGAGGAGCATCGCCGCAATGCTCTTGATTTTTTTGAAGCGACCAAATGGATAAAAGGAAACCTCCCCGGAGCCAAAATCAGTGGTGGAGTCAGTAACGTTAGCTTTTCCTTCCGCGGCAATAACCCCGTGAGGGAAGCCATGCATGCCTCTTTCCTCTATCACGCAATCCGCTACGGTATGGACATGGGAATTGTTAATCCGACTATGCTGGAAGTGTATGATGATATTGACAAAGAGCTTTTGGAAAGGGTGGAAGATGTGTTCTTTGATCGCAGAGATGATGCCACAGAAAGGTTGCTGGAGTTTGCAGAAACGGTGAGGTCCAAGGACAAAAAAGAAGTGGCCTCAGAGGAATGGCGTGAGGCAAGTGTGGAAAAGAGGATAGAGCATGCCTTGGTAAAAGGTGTGATTGATTACATCATAGATGACACCGAAGAGGCCCGCTTGAAATATCAAAGTCCATTGAAGGTGATAGAAGGACCTTTGATGGATGGAATGAATGTGGTCGGAGATTTATTTGGGGAAGGGAAAATGTTTCTTCCTCAAGTGGTGAAATCCGCCCGTGTGATGAAAAAGGCCGTTGCGTACCTAGAGCCATTTATGCCCAAAGCTGGAGATGAAGGTTATGAGGCCTCCCAGGGAAAAATCAAAAAAGTACTTCTTGCAACTGTGAAAGGTGATGTTCACGATATTGGTAAAAACATTGTTGGCGTGGTACTCGCCTGCAACAGTTATCAAATTATAGATTTGGGTGTGATGGTGGATGCACAAAAGATCATTGATGAAGCCGTCAGGCAGGATGTAGACGTGATCGGGCTAAGTGGGTTGATTACTCCTTCACTTGACGAAATGGTTAATGTGGCCAGCGAGATGGAACGACAGGGCTTAAGACTACCTCTACTTATAGGTGGAGCAACTACGAGCAAAATTCATACAGCGGTTAAAATAGATCCAGTGTACTCTGGTTCGGTAGTACATGTGCAGGATGCTTCCAAGTCTGTTCCCATAGTCGGTGAATCTATTCAGGAAAGCGGAAAGGAAAGATTCAAAGAAAAGGTGAAAACTGAATATGCCTCTCTCAGGGTAGCCCACGAAGCCAAGCAGGAGGCTAAGCAACTGGTGAGTTTTGGGGACGCTGTGCAGAATGGAGCTGATTTAACTGAATTTCCTCCAGTGGTTCCTCAGAGTTTGGGAAGGAAAACGATAGAATTTGACATTGCAGTTTTACGGAATTTTATCGATTGGACTCCATTTTTCAGCACCTGGATGCTGAGTGGAAGGTATCCAAAGATTCTGGAAGATAAAGTGGTAGGGCTTGAGGCCAAAAAACTTTTCGATGAGGCCAATGCTATGCTTGATAGGATCGTGTCGGAAAAGTGGTTTGCCGCAAAAGGTGTATATGGCATCTTTCCGGTGCAAAGAAAGGGTGAAGATGTGGAAGTGAAAGCTGAAAGAAATCCAAGTTTTCATTTTTTGAGACAGCAGGGCAAAAAAGGTAGGGGAGTGCCTAACCGCTCTCTTGTGGACTTCCTTTCCCCCAATCAAGAAGACTATCTTGGCGCATTTGCTGTGGCTGCTGGAATCGGTATGGAAAGCAGACTTGCTGTCTTTGAAAAAGCCGGAGATGATTACAATGCTATCATGTTAAAAGCCCTGGCCGATAGGTTGGCAGAAGCAGCTGCGGAATATCTACACCAGAAAGTACGTAGAGAAGACTGGGGATACGCTTCAGGTGAAAAATTGATAAATGAAGACCTGATCCGTGAAAAGTACCAAGGTATACGTCCAGCCCCAGGGTATCCCGCATGTCCTGAACATTCGGAAAAAGTAACCTTATTTAACCTTTTAAAAGCTGGGGAAATAGGGATAACCTTGACTGAAAGCTTTGCCATGCTTCCTACATCGGCGGTGAGCGGTTTTTATTTTGCTCATCCAGAAAGTAAATACTTTGGACTAGGAAAAATCGGTAGAGATCAAGTGGCCGACTATGCCGATAGAAAAGGAATCAGTTTAGAACTTGCAGAAAAATACCTTTCTCCAAACCTTGCCTACACACCAGAAGTCAAACCTATAGAACAGCTATAAATGAAAATTACAGAATATATCGAACAGGCTCAGAAGTGTCTGTTCTCCTTTGAGATTTTGCCCCCGTTGAAGGGACAAAGCATTCAACATCTGATGGAAGGTATTTCGCCGTTAATGGAGTTTAAGCCACCATTTGTTGACGTGACTTATCATAGAGAGGAGTTTATTTACAAAAAGCACCCAAATGGGCTTTTAGAAAAAGTGAGCACCAAAAAAAGACCCGGAACAGTTGGTATCTGTGCCGCAATCATGCATCGGTTCCATGTGGAAGCTGTACCCCACCTGCTTTGTGGGGGATTTACGAAGGAAGAAACCGAAAATGCGCTGATTGACCTTAATTTTATTGGGGTGCAAAACGTGCTGGCTTTACGGGGGGATGCGCCAAAAACTGAGTCCAGATTTGTACCAGAGCATAATGGCCATCATTATTCTAAAGATTTGGTCAAACAGATAGTAGCTATGAACCATGGCAAGTACCTGCATGAAGAAACAGAAGTAGGCTTTCATACCAATTTTTGTGTGGGTGTGGCGGGGTATCCGGAAAAACACTTTGAAGCCCCTAACCTTAGGTTTGATCTAAAGCATCTAAAATGCAAGGTTGATGCTGGGGCCGAGTATATTGTCACCCAAATGTTTTTTGACAACCAAAAGTTTTTTGATTTTGTAGACAAAGTAAGGGAAGCAGGTATCACAGTACCGATTATACCAGGCCTAAAGCCCATTACTACCATGAGTCAAATTACCAACTTACCAAGAACCTTTTTTCTAGACTTACCCGATGATTTGCTTGATGAATTGGAGAAGTGTAAGACCAACCAAGAGGTGAAAGAAGTAGGTATAGAGTGGTCTATTCAGCAAAGCAAGGAACTTATTGAAAAAGGCACTCCATGCCTGCACTATTACACTATGAGTAAGGCGGATGCAACTTACCGCATCGCAAAGGCCCTATTCTGATGATTTTTGCCTAATTTTAGGCTGAACCTGAATATGACCCTATGAAAATAATTGAATGTCCTCGCGATGCAATGCAAGGCATGAGTGGATTTATTGATACGGCCATGAAGGCTGCTTATATCAATCAACTTTTGGAAGTTGGATTCGATACCATTGATTTTGGAAGTTTTGTAAGTCCGAAGGCCATTCCTCAAATGCGTGATACGGCTGAAGTGTTGGAGCTATTGGATCTCTTTAAAAGTAAGTCAAAGTTACTCGCCATCATTGCAAATGTGCGTGGTGCCCAAGATGCTCTTCATTTTGAAGAAATTGATTACTTGGGTTTTCCTTTGTCTATTTCCGAAAGTTTTCAACAAAGGAATACCAACAAGTCTATTGAAGACGCTTTGGAAACTGTTGAGGAAATACAAAACCTTTGCGAAACCAAAGGTAAGACTTTGGTGACCTATATCAGTATGGGTTTTGGAAATCCCTATGGAGAGGACTTTTCACCTGAGATTGTAGCTGAATTTGTAAAAAAGCTAGATGAAATCGGTGTTAAAATTATATCCTTTGCAGACACAATAGGTGTTGCCAAGCCAGAATTGATCAAAGACATATTTGAAACAAATATCCAGGCATTTCCGCATATTGAGTTTGGGGCGCACTTTCATAGTACCCCTGATACCATTCAAGAAAAAGTAGAGGCTGGCTTGAAGGGAGGATCCAACAGATTTGATGGAGCCTTGCGTGGATATGGAGGCTGCCCCATGGCCAAAGATGAATTGGTGGGCAATGTCGCCACCGAAAAGCTCATTGAGGTGCTGGAGTCTAATGGACATTCCCTGAATCTCAACAAAACAGAGCTGAATGAAGCTATGAAATTGGCACAGGTGATTTTTCCTTAATAATGTGAATGATATAAGATTAAACCGCCCCGAATGCACCAATAGATCCGTGTGTTCGGGGTCTTCTTTTTAATATGTAGTCATATTTTTCTCTTTCGTATAACGTTTTTTGCACTTAAATATCTAGACTAAGTTTGCTTTTGATAAAATACCGAACTATATTGCGCTGGTTATTTAATTTTATTATTGGTACTTTATCAGAAAATCATGAGAATTTTACAGGCTTCTGCGTTAGCAGTTTTCTTTTTAGGCTTAATAGCCTGTAACCCTGAGGATTCGGTTCCCCAGTCGAATCAAGATTCGAACATCCTTATCAACAACGACTCCGAAACTTTGTCCAAAAGGATAAAAAGTTCCTCAGCCGGGGTTGTGGGTATGAGAGGTTTTGCCGATGCAGCAGCAAGAGTCATGGACTCTGAAAATACACCGGCCGGAACAATGGCCCTCGAACTTGTTGGCCAGGTAGCTCCTCCGACAATTAACGGTGTGACACTTCAAGCCAATCACGTGGCCATAGACGGGAAATATGCTTATGTGGCTTATACCACGCAGGGCCCTATATTCCATGGTGCCATTGAAATCATGGACATTAGCACTTTGCCTACTCCGACCATTGTAAGCCAGGCAAAATTCAAGTATTCAAATATTAACTCGTTGACGTATGATGCCGGTAAACTTTATATGGCGGTATCATCCGATATTTATAAGGAAGAGGGTGTGGAGGCACCTGCAAACTTATTGAGTGTTTCGGTTGCCAATGGTCAATTTGCGGATGACTTTAAGTTTCATCCCGTAATTGGTTCTGCAGGTACGGATATTATCCATACCGAAAATAAGGTCATCGTTACAAGCGGAACTTCCGGTGCAGCTAGCGTTTTTGATATCAACACTTTGGAAATGGTCCAAGTAGTAGAAATGGAAGACCTCCGCTCTGCAGTGTACGGCAATGGAAAGTTGGCCGTTCTCGATGGCAGTAAAGGTGTTAATTTCCTGGATTTGGCTAACTTTTCAGTTACCAGCAATATTCCGGTTAATTTGACTGTACCTCACGCAAAAAGAACCATGGATATTCATGACGATCAGTTACTGGTTGCTGAAGGTCCAAATGGTGTTGGTGTGTATGATTTGATGAGTGGGTCACTTGTAGCGAGATTAGCTATTCCGGAAAGTGAAAATGAAGTAGCAATTGAAGATTTTGTTACCAATGCTGTTTCTTCCAATCAAGGACATATCTATATGGCCAACGGGGGTGCAGGACTAAGCGTTTCTGAGTTTGGTGCCACTCAAATCGAGGAACTTGGTGTTCTTGAGATTGGGGGTTCTTCAAATTATGTAAAAGTAAACGAGGACTACATTTTTGTAGCCAGCGGAAAAGAAGGTTTGCAGGTGATCAAAACGAACCGTATTGATGAGGTGAACGATCCATTATGCGACGGACTTCCAAGATATAAAGGCAAGGCAACTCTAAACGTAAACAATGGCGCTCAAGGTTACTCTGGAACTACCTTGTTGCATCAACTTAATATAAATGATGAGTTTACTTATTGTGGAGCCTTGGCTGTTACCAACAGAGTAAATGTAAACCAGCATGCAATCTTTAACATGAGAGGCAATCTTGTGATTGGAAAGCAAGATGGCAACTCTGGATTGATCATCAATGGCGATATGACTGTAAACGGCAACTTAATCATATATGGAGACCTTACAATTAATAACAGTGGTGTATTGGAATTCGTAGGTGAAAATTCTTCCATAACAGTTTTTGGAACAGTTAGAATTAACAATCAAGGTGAGGTAAAAGGCAACTTTAAAGACCTTAGCGGAAAATTATAAAAACTTTTTAGCCAAACATTTAAGCAAGCCGGGGTCTTCGATTCTGGCTTGTTTTGTTTTAAGAAAACAGCGATTCCGAAACAATTATTACCTTTTTTAGCTAATAATAGGATGGATGACAATTTGATTTTTGCATTTATACTGACTTTTTTAGCTGGAATGTCCACGGCACTGGGTGGAGCGGTTGCCTTTACCAAATATGCCAAGAAAGAATCCCTCTTAGCATTTGGTCTGGGTTTGGCAGCAGGTGCCATGATTTTCATTTCATTTTTTGATTTGATTGTAAGGGCTATGGAATTCTTTACTGAGGAGGAGGGAAGTTCCATGGCTTTTATGCGGGTTTCTTTTTCCTTTGTGGGTGGGATGATTCTGTTGGCTTTGCTTGGCGTGTTGATAGAGACAGTTTCAGATAAACTAGGTGTCAACAAGTCTGAAATAGACAAGCTCGCCAAAGGTAAAGGTTCGGTAGAAAAGGAGAAAAAGTTGTATAGAGCGGGTATGGTTACCGCGGTTGCCTTAGCTGTTCATAATGTTCCAGAGGGGTTGGTGACTTTCCTGACCACCATGCAAGATCCCCAGATGGGGATTGGGATTGCCATTGCAATCGGACTGCACAATGTTCCTGAGGGAATGGCTGTGGCAATGCCTTTGTATCACTCCCTCCAAAATAAGAGGAAAATCATCTGGCTGACCCTGATTCCAGCCGCCGCCGAACCTTTTGGTGCACTAATGGCCTATTTGGTTTTTTTTAGAAACTTAGACATGTATGCCATAGAAATGGTCAATGTCTTCCTGGCCAGTATCATGGTGTATATCTCCCTTTTCGAACTGCTACCTACTGCCTTCCAACTCAAATACGATTCCTACACCAAATGGGGCCTACTGGTAGGGACTGTCGTAATTGCAATCACGCTTGCAATCACTGGGAACTAAGAGTTCACGCAATGGCGCAAAGACTGAGCAACGAACGCAACGCATGCTATCTTCCTTCGTACCTCGTCCTTCGTTTTTCGTACTTCAATGGCTTCTTCCTTCCATAATCCTAAAAAACAAGATATGCGCCATCCTGCGAGCGTGTTCTTTAGCGAACTCGGTATTTGGACCGGCAAAATGTTCATCCAGGGTGCTAAACCATAGTTCAAGCCAATTCCCAAAATGGGCCTGATGAATTTGCCTGTCGGTTTCCTTGTCGACGTCTTTATGAACTTTTACTGGGTTGAATTTGCCCGCACCGGGACCAGTATTGAGGATGACCATTTCCCAAAAATCACTCAGCCTCTCCAAATGGGTCGGCCAGTCATCCACCACTCCATTGAAAATTGGACCCAAGGTGTCGTGTTGCCTCACTTTTTCGTAAAAACTGTTAACCAAAAGGGAAACATCCTTTCGGCCCTCTATATCTGTTTTACTCATACATTCTCGCTTTTGCCTTCAATTTACTAAGATTTAAGAAAAGCAGGCCCAAGATTCAAGGAATCCTTTGTTTACAAGGAGGGCGTTTTACTTTTAGATAACAATTACTCCACTATGAAATATATTCTGTTCTATGCCATATTGATCATGGCTTCTTGCCAATCAAAAAGTGAAGAGACCACCGCACGTGACAGTAGCCGTTATCCTAATGATGACGCACCATTAGCTTGGTTGATGAGAGAAATGTTTGAGGATATGGAGGAAATGAAAACATCCGTGGAGAAAGGCGAGCAGATCAAATCCTATGTGGAAAAGCATCAAGAACTCCTCACCTTGAGGGGTACAGAACCACATAAATCCCAGCAGGTAAGCTTCCAGATGATGGGAAATGGCTACCTAGAAAGCCTAAAGACACTTGAGGCCAGTTCAGAACCAGAGGAGCTATTATCCAATTACCAAACCCTGGTAAATTCCTGCTTGGCCTGCCATACCAACTATTGCCCCGGCCCGATAAAGCGGATCAAGAAGCTGGAGGGAGTAAAAAATTAAAGGGGCTCGATTGGCACAAAGGAAAATAGCACACATCGCAATTACTTGGTACCTGGTACTCTGTACCCATATAACAATTAATATGCAAAACGATTATATTCCTGTTGGGACAAAAACATTTTTAATTTGAAAAGCAAAATTGGGCTTTATTCTTTGATTACGGCTATTACCGGATTTGTACTAGCCGAGATTTTGATTCATGTGGGTTTGTTGGAGGGAGTCGGTTGGCGCGTGTTGGCCACGGGATTTGAAGCCGCTACGGTTGGTGCATTGGCGGACTGGTTTGCTGTGAGTGCTTTGTTTTATGAGATTCCGATTCCCTATATCAGGCGGCACACCAACATAATTGTTAAAAATCGGGACAAGCTTACAGAAAGCATTGTAGAGATGGTGACAACCAAGTGGCTTTCTCCTGAAATCATACAAGAAAAGCTGCAAGGGGTGGAAATGACCAAGTACATTCTTGAAATGCTTGACAAACCTAGAAACCTGGACAAAACCTTGATGATGTTCCGAAAGGTGATTCTAAAACTTTCGGAAGGCTTGGACGACCCTAAAATGGCCAGGTTTATTCAAAACATGCTCCATGATCAGCTAAAAGACTTTGAAATTGCTGAACCTCTTGGCAAATGGCTTGAAGAAACTGTGGCCGAACAGAAGCACCAACAAGTGGTCAGCATGGTGATAGGAGAAGTGGAGAAATCACTTCGGACACCCGAAACCAGACAGGTAGTGTTTGAAAAGTTGAAGCTTGTTCTTGAAGAGTATCGCAAACTCGACTGGGTCAAAATGTCCGCCATTTGGGTGGGAAAACGTACCGGTGGGATAGATTTGGATGTACTAACCGAGCAATTGATCGAAGTGGCCCTCGTGATGGCTAGGGAAATCGAAAATGATTCCAACCATCCTGTTCGTCAAAAATTGGACGGTTATTTTATTGAATTTGCCTATAACCTTCGAATAGGAGACAGGAAATCTGTGAGGTATATCCAAGATCTCAAAGATCAATTGGTGCTCAATGTCGGAGCCAGTCACATCATCCAGAGTATCCTTACCAAACTGCAATCAACCCTTGCTTCCCAACTAGAAAATGATCAAACTGAGCTGATGATGATGGTGAAAGATGGGGTTTATAAATACTTGAATCAGATCCGTAATGATGCTGAATTACAGGTGAATATAGATAATTGGTTAAAGGATAAAATAACCTATATGATCAATGAGCTTCACCCCCATATTGGGGCTTTGGTCAGGGACAGTCTCGGCCGACTTGATGACAAAGAGATCATGACCCAGATCAAAGATAAGGTAGGGGATGACCTTCAATACATCAGACTCAATGGCGCAGTTGTCGGTTTTCTTGTGGGAATAACAATTGCCTTGGTGAGGCTTTTCTCTGGCTTTTGAAAATCATTCCTGTCCCACAAACCAATCCTTCCAAACCGGCTCATAACCTTTTCCCCTAATCATCTGCGCTATGGCTGAAGCAGGCCGCTCATCGCAAATCTCGAACTGCTCCAAGGTTTCCGGTTCAACGGCATAGCCTCCAGGATTTGTCTTTGACTCTGCACTCATGCTTGTGGCCCCCAGTGGAATTACCGATTCTCGAAACTTCTCCGATTCTCTTGTGGAAATAGAAAGCTCAACGTCAGGATTGAACATTCGATAAGCGCAGATCAATTGAACCAGGTTTTTATCGGACACGATCACATTAGGTTCTATGATGCCTTCTGCGGGACGCATGCGTGGAAAGGAAATCGAGTACTTGCTCTGCCAGTAAGTCTTCTGAAGGTAGTCCAAATGAAGCGCACAGAAGAAGCTGTCAGCTCTCCAATCTTCCAGCCCCAACAGAACGCCTATTCCAATCTTGTGAATTTGTGCTCTGCCGATACGGTCAGGAGTGTCCAGGCGGTAATTAAAGTTACTCTTCTTTCCCTTTGGGTGATAGGTTTTATACGTGTCCCGGTGATAGGTTTCCTGATAGACCAGTACCGCATAAACGCCCAATTCCTGCAGAGTTTCATATTCATCCTGTTCCAAGGGCTGCACTTCAATAGAAATATTGGCAAACTTATCCCGAATCAGTTTTACTGCATTGGAAAAATAATTGATGTTTACCGTGTAATTTGCTTCTCCGGATACCAAGAGCACATGCTGAAAGCCAAGCTCTTTTATTGCTTCGACTTCTTTTAGAAGTTCTGCGTCGGAAAGCGTTTTTCTGGGCACTCGGTTGTTGAAGCTGAAGCCACAGTAGGTTCAGATATTTTGGCACTCATTGCTCACATACATTGGGGCATACATCTGTATGGTTTTCCCAAATCGCTCCTTGGTGAGTTGATGGCTGATTTGGGCCATCTCTTCCAGGAATGGCTCAGCTGCCGGACTGATCAAAGCCATAAAATCATCCAGATTACGCTTCTGGTTGTTAATGGCCCGGATTACATCCTTTTCCTGTTTACTATTAATTTTTTCGCTGATTTCTTCCCAGCTGTGATTTTCAAATATCTCAAGAAAGCTTTTCTGCACAGTTCAATCTAATTATTCATTCAAAAATTGGGTGAGGGGACTGGAGGCCTCTGCATGGCTGTTAATTTTGCCCAACCTCGCCTCAAAACCCATACGGCCAGCCTCAACTGCTAGCTTAAAGGCCCTTGCCATATCACTTGGATTACCAGCCACGGCAATTGCAGTATTGACCAAAACGGCATCGGCGCCCATTTCCATTGCTTTGGCTGCATCGGACGGAGCTCCAATTCCCGCATCGATGATCACTGGCACGCGGCTTTGTTCGATTATGATTTCAAGGAAAGTCTCTGCCTTCAGGCCTTTATTGGTACCAATAGGGGCTCCAAGTGGCATTACCGCTGCTGTGCCTGCATCTTCCAGCCTTTTACACAAAACAGGATCGGCATGGATATAAGGTAGGACGATAAACCCAAGTTTTGCTAATTCCTCCGTGGCTTTAAGCGTTTCGATAGGGTCAGGCATTAGATATTTTGGATCCGGGTGGATTTCCAGTTTTAGCCAGTTGGTTTCCATGGCTTCTCGAGTAAGCTGAGCCGCAAAGATGGCTTCTTTGGCATTCCTGACTCCGGAAGTATTGGGCAAGAGGTTGATATGCGGATGATGTAGGTGCGTGATGATTTGGTCCGTGTCGGTTTCCATATCCACCCGCTTGAGGGCAACAGTTACCATCTCACTTCCTGAAGCTAATATTGCCTCCTCCATTTCTCTATTGCTACCAAATTTTCCTGTTCCCAGAAAAAGTCGAGAGTTAAATTCTTTATCGGCAATTTTTAGCGGTTTCATAAAGTTTTTTGTTAAAATTCTCAATGCTTAAGCTGGGGCTTTCCAGTAGGGCAGAGGATACCGCCACCCCATGGACGCCACAATCCAACAACTGTGGAATATCCTCGGCTCTCACCCCTCCAATGGCATAAATAGGCATTTCACCCCGAGTAAGTTTGTGGCAGATATCGGCATAGCCTTCAAAGCCTAAAATTGGGCTCAACTTTTCTTTAGTGGTCGTAAACCTCAATGGTCCTAAACCAATGTAATCAACGCCCTCTTCAATTCTCTGCTGCACATGTTCCCAAGTGTTTGCGGTGCCACCGATTATTTTGTTATTTCCTAGCACTTCTCTTGCTTCAATTATACTTTCATCATTTAGACCCAAGTGAAGTCCATCCGCATCAAGTTGATCTGCTATAGTTAGGTGGTCATTTATTATAAGCTTAGCTCTATATAATCCAGTAAAAGACCTGACTTCTGTTCCAGTTTTTAGAATATCAGTCAAGGACGCGTTCTTCCATCTGAATTGTATCCATTGACAGCCCACATCTAATACTCTTTTTATGCTCTCTAGTTGCTCATTAGCTGTATTTCCTTGGCTAATAAATTGTAATCTTTCCATTAAACGTTTTTCTCAAATTCTAATGAAGCCCTAATCTCTTCCATGGCCTGCGGGTAAGTTGATTTCCAAACGCTACCCAACAAAGCTGCACCTGAAAAACCTAAGTCCTTTATTATTGGTAGCTTTTCCTTATTTAAACCCCCTATTGCTATCAGAGGAGTGTTTACCTCTTTCACCTGATTCCATTTACTTGCCTCGAAAGGGGCTCCATACCCTTTTTTACTTATACTCGGGAATATAGGTCCCATAAAGACATAATGAAAATGATTGGGGAGATTTTCTAGGGTTCCAAAGGAATGAACCGAGGTGGTTAGGTGAAAACCCTGGTCTAATAAGTTTTCGAAATCCTCTGCTGGAGTATTATCTCTCAATATTTCAGGAAAGTGTAAGCGTTTTATGCCTAAAGGTCTAGCAATGTGATGATGAGAATGTAATGCGATTTTCTCCCGGTGTTCATCACCTATCAGTTCGATCAAGCGAAGCAATGCATTTTCGGGTAAAAGGGGTTTTTTGAGGTGGAAGTATTCTATCCCACAATCCAGGTAACTCCTGATCAGATCAGCTTCTTTGGATAAAGGAGTAGGGGAAGAGAATAGTATAATCTTCATATCAACCTCCTTGAGTAGCTCTGAATACGACCACCTTGGCGGAGTCTTTTATGATGGTTTCCTCCCATTTGTGACGCGGAATCACTTGATTTTCCACTGCCAGGGCTATCCCTTTTCCATTTTTGGGAAAACTCACAGAGACCAGTTCAGCTGCACTGATTTCCTCATGATTAGGCAAGGATTTAGGGGTGTTGTTCAGAAGTATTTCCATGTTAGAAGAAATTATTGACTCAGAAATCTAACACTTTAGGCATGGTCACGGTGGAGCCATTACTTTTCCCTTCGGCAGTATGAGCAGCATCAGGTTCAAAGGGTATGATCTCAGCCCGATTGGGCACCCCTAAAGCATTTTTCACAAAGATAACAGTTTTGGTGGGAAGACCTATTTTCATTTTTCTACTAAATATTTCCAATATCTTCTTGGTACATGCTGAAGATGAAGTTTTGTATTTTTCCGGCTGGCAATATTTGTTGATTTGAAATAGTTTTTCCACAGAGATTGAAACTCCTTTTCTGTTTCATCCCATTCTATGCTGATGACAGAGAGGCTTTGTCCGGCTTCAGGGTTATGAAACTCTACAGGAATGACTTTTCTGAGGTCATAAAAAATCCCATAATTCCTTTTAAGGTCAAAAATCATCCATTTCTGATCTGCATATCTGTTTTTGAAATGGTCGGAAATCAGGGGCAGCACATCAAAGTCAGGCTCAATGGTGGCGTAATAAACTTGGTCAGAAGCTAGTTTGAATCTCACAAATGCAGTCATCCTATGTCTTTCCCGACTGAGCTTTTTCATAATTTCCTGCAGGCTCAATACCGAGGGATGACCATAGTCTTTTAAAATGTTCTTTTCTGTTTTAAGAGCATATCTAACAACTCCCAGGACTATGTTTCCAACTTCAGCCCCTTCAGAAAGAGTGGCTTTCCAAAGCATTTGGAGTCCATTTTGTCCCAAAATTGACTTGATTTTAGTCTTGACACGTAAAGCTTTTTCCTCATCACTTGAAACTTCAAGAACTTGCTCAAAAAGTTGAGGGCCAAGTTGGTCTTTAGTATAAACCTGAGGACTTTCCAGCTTCAAGGCATAGCTTTCAAAAACAGCCGTCATCAACCCGTCAAATGTACCATCATAGATTAAAAAGCTCATTGAAAAAGTGATAGTTGAGGGGAGAAGTTTGCGGAGAATTTACTTTTACCATTCTGAAGAATCATTTGACGTAGGGTCAAACTGTCCATATCACTGATGCCAATGTGATTTCCGCAGGCAATGAAATGCTGCGCACGGTTCATGGCAATTCCCAATTTACGAAGTTTATCCAAATTCAACGCACCAAACTTCCTTGCTGCTACAATCTTTTTGGCCGATTTGACACCCACTCCAGGAATGCGCAGTATCATGTGATAATCTGCTTTATTTACATCTACAGGAAAATGGCCCCTGTTTCTCAAAGCCCAGCTTAACTTTGGGTCAATTTCTAAGTCTAGGTTGGGATAGGTCTCATTCACAATTTCTTGGGGATTAAACTGGTAGAATCGCATGAGCCAATCCGTCTGATAAAGCCTATTTTCTCTCACCAGAGGTACTGGAGTGCCCAGCATAGGTAAATTCTGGTGTTCGAGCACTGGCACATAACCGGAAAAGTAAACCCTTTTAAGGTTGAATTTCTGATAGAGGGTTGAACTGGTCTTGATGATATCCAAGTCACTTTCATTAGTGGCACCGATGATCATCTGGCTTGACTGTCCAGCCGGGGCAAAAATTGGAGTGGACTTGATCAGTTTTTTCTCCTCCTTAAATTTTAAAATATCCTGCTGAATAGAGGCCATGGGTTTAATCATGTCCTTATGGTTTTTGTCCGGGGCAAGAAGCTTAAGGCCTGAGGAGGTAGGGAGTTCCAAGTTGACGCTCAGTCGGTCGGCGTAAAGTCCTGCTTCACGCATGAGCTCATCCCTGGCTCCTGGAATTGTTTTGAGGTGTATGTATCCGTTGAATTTATGCTCCTGCCTGAGCTTTTTGGCCACTTTGACCAATCTCTCCATAGTGAAATCAGCATCTTTGAAAATGCCGGAAGAGAGAAACAATCCTTCTATGTAGTTTCTTCGATAAAAATTGATGGTGAGTTCTACGACTTCATCCACGGTGAATGCCGCCCTTTTGATATTATTGCTTTTGCGGGAGACGCAATATAGGCAATCGTAGATGCAATGGTTGGTAAGAAGGATTTTGAGTAGTGAGACGCATCGCCCGTCTTCAGTATAGGTATGGCAGATCCCCATGCCGCTACTGTCCCCCAAGCCTTTTTCCTAATTGGTCCGCTTGCTCCCGCTGGAGGAACAAGAAACGTCATATTTAGCCGCATCGGCCAGGATATTAAGCTTTTCCTTTAATCTGTCCCAGTTCATACTTCCCTTACTTTCAGGAACTATTCAACACCATCGGCTGATTTTAATTCCCTTATAGAACGCAAAACTGAAGGATAAATTCTGATTTATGAAAAGTGTGACGAAGGTTGTCGGGGAAAGTTAATTTTTAAAATAACCGCAGAGGCGCAAAGGTACCGCCTCTGCGGTTAAACTCTCATGTTTAAACTATCGCCTTTTAAATCCAGACTTCTTCTTAGCTTTCTCCGCTTTTGGAGTCATGACACCGTTGAAGGGGTAGGGATGCTTTTCTACTACCGGAATCTTCTTGCCAATCAGTTTTTCAATGTCCTTGAGTTCTTTATGCGTGTCTCCATCCACAAATGACATGGCAATACCATGGTGACCAGCCCTTCCGGTTCGGCCAATTCTGTGGACATATGTCTCTGGAATATTTGGCAAATCGTAGTTGAACACGTTCGCGAGTTCATCGATATCTATACCTCTTGCAGCAATGTCGGTGGCTACCAAAATCTGGAGCTTGCCATTCTTGAAGTCATTCAAGGCATTCTGGCGGGCATTCTGGCTTTTGTTACCGTGAATTGCAGCAGCCTGCATGTCTTCTCGCTTAAGCAGTTTGACTACTTTGTCAGCACCATGTTTCGTTCTGGTAAAAACCAAAGCCGAACCAATGCCTTTTTCCTCCATAAGGTGGATTAGCAATTTAGCTTTGTCGTTCTTGTTGGTATAATAGAGTTGCTGGTCAATTTTGTCCACTGTAGAACTTGGAGGGGTCACCTCCACAAATGCCGGTCTTGTAAGTAGGGTATCTGCGAGTTTTTGGATTTCAGACGGCATGGTGGCCGAGAAGAAAAGCGTTTGTCTCTTTTTAGGCAGTAGAGCAATGATTTTTTTTACATCGTGAATAAAGCCCATGTCCAGCATCCTGTCGGCCTCATCGAGGACGAAGGTTTCCAATTGGCGCAAGTCGATAAATTTTTGGTTGATCAAATCCAGGAGTCTACCTGGAGTGGCCACCAATACATCGACTCCGCGTTGTAACGCTTTGGTTTGGTGGAGTTGAGACACCCCGCCAAAAATGACCGTGTGGCGGATATCCGTAAATCTGCCGTAAGCAGCGAAACTCTCGTCAATCTGAATAGCCAATTCCCGCGTAGGGGTCAAAATAAGGGTTTTGATACCCCTTTTTCTTTGTTTCTGCTGAGCAAGTAACTGAATAATGGGTATTGCGAAAGCAGCAGTTTTTCCCGTTCCAGTTTGGGCACAGCCCAAAAGATCACGCCCCTCAAGTACTAGAGGGATGGATTTCTGTTGGATAGGAGTAGGGGTGGTGTAACCTTCCTCGGCAAGCGCCTTGAGGATAGGGTCAATCAATGATAGGTTTTTGAATGCCATATTGGCTAATAATAAAATTGTGGGCTGGCAGGATGTTGTAAATTCCTGTATAGCCGGGGATATTCATTTGTACGGCTAACAACCGGCCGGTGTAAAAGGCAAAGATACGAATAACATTTGTACTATGTACTAAGTACGAGGTACTATGTATAGTTCCATTTGAAAGTCAATCTCATCTATCCTTTTGAGAATGGAATTGTAATCTAACGGAAAGGTCATGTCTGTTTTTGGTAATAACTGAGTTTGGGGTATGGATGTTAAGAAATTTTACTATTTCTTTAGGACATCAAAATAAAAATGACCGTATTGACTCTAAATTTTAAACTTATGAAAAAAATTATACCGCTTTTTGTATTGTTTCTTTTAACTGGTCTAGCGAAGGGCCAAAGTGATGAGTATAAATGGGCTGTCTTTTCTGAAATCACGCCATATGCAAATGCCACTCCGGCAATGCATGAAAACAACTTTTATTCCCATAACATCAGTTGGAGAAATCGTATAGGAATTTTGGCTGGAGAGAACACTATTATTGGACTTATAGGAAGTTACCGTTCTTATGAACACCTTGAGAATAAAGCTTTTATAAATATGTGGGAAAATGATGGATCAGGGGAACTAGGCACAGGTTATAATTATAGATTTCAAACCCGGAATAATTTATTGGGTGCGGGAGTCTTTGTGACTCAACTGTTTCCTTTGGGAAGGAAGTTTGAACTCCAACTGAATTATTACGCATTGGTGGAACAGGGCACTGGGGAGGTTAATAGAGTTCACGAAAGTACGTACGGTATCGGATGGAGGTGGCGCCTTGTTCCTGATACAATGGCTCCTGACAGATATGAATACCAAGAAAGGAATTTGAATACGGGTTTGGATATCGGGTTGAGCTATTACCTGCGAAGTAATATTGCAATTCAGGGAAATGTAAGATTAATACAATTGGAGAATTACAATTTCAGGACTTCTGACACCAATCGCTTTCGGGAAGAATCAGAACATGATTTAGATTTAAATCAGAAAGGAACGAGATTTAATCATCTGATAAATATGCCAGTGGCTCATATTGGAGTGTCGTACCATTTTGGAAGTAGGTAGAAAAATTAAAAAGGGCTTCCTACGGATAGGAAACCCTTTTCGGTTGGAGGTTAGGTTATTGACAGATATTCTTATTAAATAAAGTCAATTAACTTAAGCCAAACTCTGTTCCACATCTTGTGTTTGGCTTTGTTTACCTTATTTTGCCTTTAAATAAGCTATACAGGTAATATTATTGATAAAATAGGATTCCACTCTTAGTCCCAATAGGGGCAATTGAGCCACATTGTTACTTTTATGTATCAATAAATGGAACGAAGTACCTTGTACCAAAACCTCTCACTTCCTACCTCCGTATTTCATATCTCGCACTTCGTACTTTAAATCAAATTGTCGGAGTTCCTCCTGTGATTTGAATAGTAGCTCCGGTCATGTAGCTGGAACCTTCTGAGGCCAGCAACACATAGGTGGCTGATAACTCCACCGGTTGGCCTGCACGCTTCATGGGGGTGGTTTTTCCGAATTCCTCCACGTTTTCCGGAGGCATGGTCGCAGGGATCAATGGAGTCCATATGGGCCCAGGTGCAACACAGTTGACTCGTATACCGTCCTCTGCCAAGAGCTGAGCTAGGGAAGATGTGAAGTTTTGAATTGCACCCTTCGTTGCCGCATAGGCTAATAAAATAGGTTTTGGATTATAGGCATTCACTGATGTAGTATTGATTATGGTGCTGCCAGGTTTCATGTGGGGTTTTGCAGCTTTGCAGAGGTAAAACATGGCATGGATGTTTGTACGGAAAGTATAATCCCATTCATCGCTGGGGATGTCTTCAATTTTTTCCCGGGCCATCTGGTAGGCGGCATTGTTGACTAAAATATCAATTTGACCAAATTCAGCCACAGCTTTATCAATAATCTTTTTGCAATGGTCCTCATGACTGATATCCCCCGGTACTAATACGGCATTTCTTCCTGCCTCCTCCACATAGCGGGCAGTTTCCATGGCGTCTTCATCCTCAGATAGGTAGGAAATCAGCACATCTGCTCCCTCACGGGCAAAAGCAATGGCGACAGCCCGCCCAATTCCGGAATCTCCCCCGGTGATAATGGCTTTTTTACCCTCTAGTTTCCCTGAACCTCTGTAACTCTTCTCTCCATGGTCAGCTTTGGGCTCCAGTTTTGATTCAGTACCTGGTACATTCTGTTTCTGTTCCGGATGTGGGGGTTGAGGATGTTTTGTTTTTGGATCTTGCATAGTTATAATGTTTTTGGTTAAAAGAAGAACCAAACCAACTAGTATACCAAGGGGAAAATAGACCAATGAATCCATTTAATTGGACTTTTTAAAATTCCCTGAGGTTCTTTGACCACAGTTTGGAAGTTAGTAGGGACAGTTCAAACAAATTATAAAAGAGGTAGTATATAAGTTATGTTAATCATGGTATCAGGATTGCCGGGGACGGGTAAGAGTTATTTTGCAAGCAGGTTATCCCAACGATTGGGTGCTGTCTATATAAACAGCGATGCGGTGCGGCGTGAACTTGGCGCCATGGGAAAATACACCGATAAAGATAAGCTTACGGTGTATGAAGAGTTGTTTTACCGAACCAAGAACTCCCTAAATGCCGGAAAATGCGTAGTGGCAGATGCAACCTTTCATAAAAAAATCAACAGGAAATATTTTTTCGATTGGACCAGTAAGCAAGGAATTTCCTTAGTGGTTTTTGAGGTATTTGCCTCGGAAGAAATTATTAAAAAACGGCTTTCGAAACCACGAACCTATAGTGAGGCTGATTGGAATGTTTACCTCAAACTGAAGCAAGAACGGGAACCGTTAGAGATTAAGCATCATAAACTAGAATCGAGCTCCAATAATATCAACTTTATGCTAGAAAAGGCCCATCAAGTAATTGAGTCCAACCATGAATACAAAGCAAATTGAACAATTGTGTGCCTCAGGTAATTTTTTGGGAGAAAACCTTGATAAAGAGTTTCTTGAAACCCACATATCTTGGGTAGTTTTTTCTAATGATTTTGCTTTCAAAATAAAGAAACCAGTTAAATACCCTTTTTTAGACTATAGCAGCTTGGAAAGAAGAAAAGCAAACTGCCATAAAGAACTAGAAGTAAATGGACGGTACTCAAATATTTATCTCGAGGTAGTTGAGCTCCGTCAAAGGGGAGATACCTTCTTTTTGGGAGGGGAAGGTGGAGATGTAGTGGATTATGCCGTGCGGGTGAAAAAACTCTCAACCTCCAAGAAAATGGATGTGCTTTTAGATAAAAAAAAGGTAGAGCTATATCAGATGGTATCTTTAGCCAAAGTTGTAGGGGAGTTTCATATGGGGGCTAAGGTAGTAAAGAATCCTTTTCAATTAGAAGAAAACAGACGGCTTTTTAATGATATTAACTCTGTAATTAAGGATGTTTCGAAAAACTTTGGAAATGAAGTTAGCGACATTCTTTCAGAAAGTATGGCTTTCAGCGATATCTTTCTGAAAACACATTCTAGGAGATTTAAGGAGAGGATAAAGTCCAGCCTACAGCGAGATGTTCATGGCGATTTGCACAGCGGAAATATATTTCTCTATAAAAAACCTATTCTTTTTGATGGCATAGAATTTAACGATTCCATGAGACAGGTGGATTTGGCATATGAGGTGGCTTTTTTATGTATGGACCTAGAGAGCAGAGGCTACCTGGATCTTTCCCAAACCTTTCTTGTTGAATATAGAAAGAGTGTGGAGATTTTTGAACAACCAGAAGATACCCAGATATTTATTTATTTTAAGATGCTTCGGGCAAATGTTCGAGCTAAAATCCATATGTATGGTGCCCGTCAGGCTGAGGACCTGGCACCGCACAATCTTAACCTGCAGCGAGCTAAAACCTACATAATTCAGATGAGGAAATATTTGGACCAACTGGAGGGTTTTTATGTTTAATTGTACCATTAGAGGAAACAGGTTCATTTAAATTTTTGTTATTCCAATCCCACCAAAACCTACAGTCATGGCTATTGATCACAAACTCCCAGTCAAAGCGGTAGAATACCTAAAAGAAAATTTCAGGAAGGAATTTATTTTTGACCTTAAAGAAACTCGGAAGGTGGAAGGTGAGACTTTCTACAAAGTAGAGGTTTCCAAAGATGGATTAATCCACCATCTGACTTTCAATAGGGCCGGACAAAAAGTGAACGAAATAGCAGACGAGGCTTTTCCTTCCGAAGAGGGCAATGCGGAAAGCAACCCTGAAATTCAGGATTAATCGTTTTCGGAAGATTCGCCCTCTTTTTCAGATTCATATTTATTTAGGATTTCAAGGACGTGCTTATCATTGAGTACTTCAAATTCTTTGTACGCCTGTTCTATAGACCTGAAGAAAAATGGGGTTTTCAAAACAATGATTTCATCTACTTTTTTTCTAATCTTTTTAAAAATAGTTTCTCCTATAATAGGACAGGCCAATATGATATTCGCGGCATCCCTATTTTTGCAAAGCTCTATTGTAGCCATCACAGTGTTTCCAGAGGCAATTCCGTCATCTACGATAATGACGGTTCGGTTTTTCAGTGGAGGTAAATCTTCATCCTTGCGGTAGAGAGATATTCTCCTGCGTATTTCCTTTCTGGCCTCACTTAGATACCGATTGATCTCCTGTTTGGGAATTTGAGTTTTTGCTACATCTGTTAAGATGAGACTATCATCTTCCGCTATGGCTCCGATTGTACTTTCTTTTTCACCTTTAAGACTTATACGTTTGGAAATAGCGAGATACATAGGAGCGCCTAAATGCTTGGCGATAATATAGGCCACCTCAGTACCACCACGGGGAATACCGAGGACAATCGGATCCAAAGATTTGAACCTATCCAGCTTTGGAGCCAGTTTTTCAGCAGCTTCTTTTCTATCCTTAATCATTATCAAAAGTCAAAAAATTAAGTTTTCTGATCCCCTAAGGCTGTTTCTTCTGATATAAGTTTTCCAAAAACCAGAGATTAGCCAAATGGCCACCTCTTCGATGTGCCTTCTTCCTCAAAAAGATGTGATGCTCCTTGGATTACTTCTAATTTCCTCATTTTTCACAATCTTTCAAAGGCTTTTTTTCTACCAATCAAAAACTTTGTTCGTTTATTTATCCCATGTTCGAAAGAAATTGCCTGAGGGCCTGGGAAAGGCTCCTCTGGAGCCTGCTCGAATAGAAATTTTTAAAAATTGAAAGAGGAAGGGAAATGAAAATAAATGACCTGCAGATAAATTTCGGCAGGCCATTTATTAAATTACTCTACCCATTTCATTACAGTGAATTTAGTCACAAATGAAAGAGTAGCTCAAATCTAGATTCATACCTATCGGTAATCTGTTTCCGTCTCAAAAACTATTTGGCTGAAATTAGTCTGCTGAATCCAGATGCTGAAGTTACCTGAAATTCAATCTGACTAGTATTTCTTACGTTAACCAAATCATACACTTTCGAGAAACCTTTGGAATCCATAGCTTTTTCTTGAAAGATTAAGTTCCCGTTTTCATAGATGGCTACATTCAGGTCAGATTCGTGTAGGGCATTTACAATTAACTTGTACTTGTGTCCACCGATTTTTTCCATCTTTGTGTAAACGTCCTTTTGATTAATTTTACCAATTTCGAATTCCATGTTTTCAATTACGCCATTCGAATTTTGGACCAAGATGTTGTACTTACCTGGAGCCGCTTGGCTGAAGTCGTAATTTTTGGCGAAAGAACCTGTCTTATGGATTCTCTCATTTACCAACATCTCATTTTTGTGGTTGTAAACCTTCACAGTCAACAATCCCTCAGGGTTACCATTGTGTGTTAATTGGACCTTTGTAGGCTGGACCAGTTTAAGAGCCACTTTGTTGGTATCAGGTTCAGAAGCAAATACGCTTGCTACTATGGCCAGGACGGCCACTGTTGTCATCAATAGTTTCATAATATAATAGGTTTAATAGGTTCGAAATCTTAGGACACTGTCCCTTAATTATTTATGCAAAGCTAGAGAGGATATTGTTTTATTGCAAATAATTCAAAAAAATAAATTAAATGTTAATGATTCGGTAATTTTACAACGTTTTAATTATAAAAATGCAAACGTTTGCGGTAACGGTTGAAATCATAAAAACACCAAAAGACCACCCTTTACGTGCAATCGCACCGGGCAGTCTTTTTTACTTCTTACTTCTTACTTCCTACCTCTTACTTGTCTTCCTACTTCTACCCCCGTACCTCGTACTTCAATAATCATATCCTTTCACCCTAAACTTAGCCAACAGACTATTAATTCCGCGATGAAAGTTGTCCTTGACTCGGTAAAGCTTTGATCGGTTGTGTTCTAATTTGAAACTTGGAGTGCCAGTTTTTTCGTGGTAAGGTGTTTTACGCTTCTTTTTCTCCAGTACCAATATGCTGTCATAATAATGAATGGAGTCAATGTTTTTTGTTAGGTAATCTACTTGCAAGCTATTTTGGGTGGAATGATGAGCATTGAGTGCATCGATAAAATTCTTGCTGTATTCAATAAAAGTCCCTTTACGCTTGTGACCGCCACCATATTTAAGCCAATAGGAAGTATGGAGATCCTCACAAAGAAATACCCCGTTATCCTTTACATGCTCAAACATTTCTTCGAAGGTTACTATCTGCTGCTGCATGGTGTGACCACCATCATCGATGAGGATGTCTACCTTTGGGATTGATTTTTTAACCTCACGTAGAAATTTTTTGTCCGATTGGGATCCAATGAAAATCTTGATGTTTTCCTCTTCCAGCTCTTTGCACTGGGGGTTAACGTCTATTCCATAGATTTTTGCTTTGGGACCAAAATAATCCTTCCACATTTGAAGGCTGCCTCCCTGAGAAACACCAATTTCTAATATGGTAATTTCCTTATCCCTGAATCTTGAAAAATGCCGATCGTAGGCATCAAAATAATGTATCCATTTATGAATTAACCTTCCTTTATTCTCTCTAAAATATGTCTCTAAATCGTTCATTTTAATATAGTGATTTCTTGAATATAAGGCGTTTGATTTTAAATGCCATAGAAAATGCTGGAAAGGCTTGGGTTAGCTTTTTATAAAGTCTTTTCACTTAACGGATTCTTTTTATATAAAATCTAACTTTTTCGTGATTTATTATAACATAAACATTATATTTATGTTCATATATAACTTTTTGCATTTTGATAATTGTTTAAGACTAAAGGAGTATGCGACAAATTTTACTTTATATCCTGATTTTTATAGGGCTGGCAAGTTGCCAAAAGTTCGATAATGAACAAAATCACCAAGGAGTAGTGAATTTTTCCGGTTTAAATCTGGGGGAGTTTTCCAATCTAAACGCGAATGCCCGAAGCCTAGCTACTTCAACTTGGGAACATATTTATCAAGAAGAAGTAGAAGTGGTCATCTCCCGGCAAGGAAGTGGTGATACCTATGTAGTCAACATTAACCCAAATGACCTTTCCTCAGCCGAACAAATTGAATTACCCTACGGAGATTACCAGTATGCCATCCAGGTTAATGGTGGTGCAATGGAAGATTTTTTGCCCTTCGTAGCTGAGGGAAACTTCGAAGTGGCCGCAGATATGACCAATATAGTTATAGATGCAAGCACAGATTACGGCTTAGTGACGGTCAGAAATGATTTAGTAGAGGCCGCCTCTATAAATGGAACAGGCTTGGCCATGACAGAGGATGAAGCCTATTATTATAAATACATTAAAGAAGGGGGCAACCTAAGTCTGTCTATTAATTCAACTGCTGAAGAACAGTTTGAGGAATCCTTATTAATAGAAGCTTATCAGCATTTCCATTATTTCCTCCAAATGCAAGATGAATCGAACGTGAGCTTTATAGAATTTATCATAGGGGAGTTTGAATATGTTGAAATCCCCATTGGTGGCTCAGGGGAGTTTGTCAACAAGGTAATCGATGCTTCAGATAATATTTATAGAACTGTTCAGATAGGCAGTCAGACTTGGATGGCGGAAAATCTACGAACCACTAAATTTTGCAATGGAGAAGAAATCCCTAATGTAGAAGGTGGTGGCGCATGGGAAAGTCTAGAGGAGGCCGCCTGGACCTATTATGATAATGACCAAAATTATAACAGCCTTTTCGGGAAACTATATAGTAGGTATGTGGTGGATGACCCCAGAAATATCTGTCCTTGTGGCTGGAGGGTTCCTGATAACGCAGACTGGGAAGAGCTTCAGGAATACCTAGGCGGAGCAGCAGAAGCTGGAGGCAAATTAAAGGCAGCCGGATTCAATTATTGGAGATCGCCAAATATGGGGGCAAATGATGAAACAAGATTTACGGCTTATCCTGGTGGGGCATTTGTGTACGCTTCTGAAAGCGGGAATCTGATGAATGGACAGTCCGTCTCAGAAGGGGCTAATTTTTCCTTCCTTTATTCATTGGGCATATGGTGGAGCAGTTCTGTCAATGAAGGTCAAGGCAATGCTATGAAGCTGAACCATGCCAATAGTGCAGCTAATTTGCAAGCCCTTCAGACCCAACAGGCAGCTCTTTCAATCCGATGTGTTAAAAACGATTAAGCCTTATTATGAAAAATCATATTTTTTATATCGTAGCAATACTTTTACTGACCACCGCCTGCCGCCTTGGAGATGAGGAAAGGGAAGACTCAGTAGGGGATGTCAATTTTCAGCCCATCCAAGTAGATCAGTTTATGCTGGTAGGTGAAGATAGTACGCTTAATCCATCAGAATGGAGGCATGTTTTTCCAACCTTTGCCAGAATCAATATCAATCACGTGCACTCTGGTCAGACTCATCAACTTGATTTTGATCCAAATGAAGAAGGGGTATATACTATCGAATTGCCCTTTGGGGCCTACACCTATACTTTACAGATTGAGGGTGGTACTACAGAGGACTTCCTTCCGGTGGAAGCTTCCGGAAGTTTTGTGCTTACCGGTCAAAGCATCAATGTACCCTTGGATGCAACTACTGAGCATGGCCTGGTGACTTTGAGAAATCAATATGTAGAAACTGCACAATTGGTAGTGGGAGAAAATAATTATGACTTGGGATTGCTAGAAAGCGGCGAGCACTATTATAAATATGTCAGACGTAGCCTACCTACCCAGTTGCAGATTCAGGATAATGTTAACCTTTCAAATTTTGAGAGGAACTTCACTATGAGGTCAAGAAGGCATTATCATTTTTACCTGAATACCCCACCGGTTCAGCAAGAGCCCGACGATCCTAGTCAACCGGTCGATCCAACGGATCCCATTTATCCGATCAACCCGATAGACCCAGGTGAGCCAGAGGACCCTGATGATCCGGATGATCCAAGTGACCCGGATGATCCTTCCGACCCAGATCCAGATCCAGACCCGGACCCAGATCCAGATGATCCGAGTACGGGACAGGTAAGATTTGTGGAGTTAGCCATGGGAGGTTTCAGCTATGAAGAACGTCCTTTGGATGTGCCGGGTCAGCAGGTAGAAAACTTCGTGCAGGATGCCGATGGAAACTCTTACAGGATTATCAGGATAGGCAACCAATACTGGATGGGGGAGAACCTTCGCACCAGTACCTATTGCAACGGAGATAATATCCCAGAAGAAGCTGCTTCCAATGATTGGCTTTCGCTGAACAGTGGTGTGTATACAAGATTCAACGGGGATCAGAATTTCGGCAGACCTTACGGGTATTATTACACCCAGGAGGCAGCCCAAGATAGCCGTGGGCTTTGTCCATGTGGTTGGAAGATACCAAGTAATGCAGATTGGCAACAACTGATTACCTACTTGGGTGGCAATGCTGCCGCTGGGGGCAGGATGAAAAATCCGACCACGGACAGATGGAAATATCCAAATACTGGAGCCAATAATGAAAGTGGGTTTAATGCTGTTGGAGGTGGCTGGGTGACCGTGACGGAAAACCCAGACCAATACCCTGGTATAGCCGGCCCTTACAACTGGCTGTATGAAAGGGGAGCTTGGTGGTCTTCCACTGGAAATTACTTTGCCCAGTTGTATTACAACAGGGCTGAAATCAGGCTTGAAGAATTTTATGTGGCTGGTACTGCTAATGCATTTACCGTCAGATGTATAAGAGAATAAATTTTTTTGAAATGAGAGTTAAAGGTTTGTTAATGATATTGATGCTGATTTCCTTTTCCTGCGTGCAGCCGGAAGAGGAGCAGATGGGCATGCTTAGTTTTTCTGCTCTGGAGTTAGCTCAATTCAACACCTACAATCCAAACGCTCGGACAAGTTCCATTTCTGAATGGCAACACATTTTTGACTCCAATACCGCAGTAAATATATCGGGTGCAAATGGTGGTCAAACCCTTACCATCAATCCAGGAGACTTCTTCCTTCCGTACCAAACCCAGTTGACGTTTGGGGATTACGAATACATAGTTGAACAAGGCGGGGAGCAGTATATGGATTACCTGCCTTTTAGGGCCGCAGGGAGTTTCGGGATGGGGACACTCAATTATAATATCATACTTCAAGGCGATACTGATTACGGTCTGATTACAATCAAAAACGACATGGTGGAAGAAGTGCTATTGGATGGTGATATTACTTTTGCGCTTACAGAAGACGAGGAGTTTTACTTCAAGTACGTGAGAGGTGGTGAGGTTTATAGGGTTGATATTCAGTCAGATGTAGATGATGAAATTCTGGTGCGGGAGATCCAGGTAGATGCCTATAGCCACCAGCATTTTTATCTCTATCAGGGAGGTCCAAGTTTCATTGAGCTGCTGATAGGCGATTTTGAATATTCGGAAAGCGGGTTTGAACTGGGTGATGTGAGCAACATTGTCTACGACTATGATGGCAATGCCTACCGAACGGTGCAGATCGGCAACCAGACCTGGATGGCCCAAAACCTCAAAACCGAAACTTTCTGCAACGGCGACCCCATAGAAAATGTCCCGGGCGGCGAGGAGTGGATTGAGCTGGATAGGCCTGCTTATACGTATTATGAAAATGATGAGAGGTATAATAAAGATTATGGGAAGTTGTATAATGAATATGCCATAACTGATGAGCGCAATGTTTGTCCTTGTGGTTGGAGGGTGCCGAGTCTTGAGGATTATAATGAATTGTTTACAGCAATAGTGGGCAATGATCTAGATTTTAGCTTGATGGGACATAAATTGAGAAAAACCGGAACAGATTATTGGTATTCTCCCAATCCAGACGCCACTGATGAGTTTGGTTTTTCAGCTATGCCTTCTGGGATGTTTGCGATTACTACTCTTTCTATAGAATTATTTGACATTACAGATCGAAATCCCCCTAGGTTTGGGTTCGGGCTCGTGTATAGATGGGGGGCATTTTGGACCAATACGAAATATGAATGGACAACCCATTTGGGGGATATTAGAGAAGATTATAACGTGATAATGCTTAACCATGGCAACAATCTAATTTATACTCATCTCGAAGGTGACGTTTTAGGACTTGCAGTGAGATGCTTAATGGAAGATTAATTCATGAAAAGACTTTTATATATAGCGTTGATTGCATTTTTATATTCCTGCACCCAGGAAGTTGACACTGAATCGCCCATTGGGGTGGTTGAACTGTCAGGGTTATTTGTGGAAGATTTTCAAAATCATTCTCCGGAGAAAAGGGTAAATGAAATGTCTGAATGGATTCATATTTATCCTGAAGAGGTGGATTTGGTCCTCACCCACACTGGAACCAATGAAAGCTTTACCTTATCCTATGACCCTAACAATTTTTGGCAGGGGTATCAGTTTTCGGTTCCGGTCGGGGATTATACCTATTTATCAGAGGTAAATGGTGAGATGACTTCTCCTTTTTTGCCCTATTCTGCCAGCGGTAATTTGGTGGTAACAGATCAAGGCGCTGAGTTGATATTGGAAGCGACTACGGACTATGGTCTTTTAACGCTCAACTCCCAGGACTTTGAGCAAGCCGAAGTAAATGCCGGCAGTGGCTATGAGGATTTTTTTAGCCTTCCTGAAAGAAATGTGCATTACATCTATCTGCGAAATGGAGTGGAGGGGACTGTACGGGCTTCACAAGGAGAGGAAAGCATTGAAGCTGGATTTTCAATGGGCAGGTACCAGCATTCCCACTTTGTGCCGAGGCATGATAATGGCAATCTGAATGTTGTAGGACTAGAGCTCGGAGAGTTTTCCTTGGAAGAGCACGGAATCTCTATGGGTGAAGAACAGCTGAGGTATATTAGAGATTATGAAGGAAATCTTTACAAGGTCGTGCAGATAGGAGATCAGTTTTGGATGGCCGAGAACCTGAGGAGCAAAGCTTTCTGTAATGGAGATGAAATAGCTTTTGAACCTGCGGGAGATGGATGGGCTTATTTAGATGGGGCAGATTATGTCTATTCGAGAGAGCCCCTGTTTTCCTACTTGAACAATGATCCGACTTTAGAGAAGCCTTTTGGCCTTTATTATAATTCAATTGCGGCTATGGATGAGAGAAATATCTGTCCATGTGGCTGGAAAGTGCCTTCACGGGAGGATTTTGAAGAATTGCTCGAGTTTGCAGGCGGGGATGAGACAGGTAGCCATGCCCTCAGACAACGAGGGACCGAATATTGGCGGTATCCAAATGATGGGGCTCTAGATAGTTATGGTTTTAAAGCCATACCCGGAGGGTTTTTATCAGTAGGTTTTACGGAATGGACTTATCCAGACCATTATTTTTATTACACTTTTGAAGTTGCCAATTTTTGGACAACATCCCCACATTGGGCGAGCTCAGGTTTACCCATTGATCACCCTGATTTTAGGATGTTTGAAGTTGAGCATTTCGGGTTGAGAAGTGAGGATATAGGTGGTTACTATTATTTTGGAAGAGAGGATATGGAACAAGTACTTGGTTTCAATATCCGCTGCATCAAAGAATAAACAACACGATTATGAAAAAATACACATTAGGCTTATTGGTTTTGCTGGGCTGCTCCGAGGTGGAGACACCCGCTCCCGTGGCTAGGGAGGTAAACTTCAGCGGGATTGAGGTTCAGGATTTCCAACTGGGGGGGCCAAACTCCCGGGTGAAGGCGGAAGATTGGAAACATATCTTCGAGCGCTATGCCGAGCTGGAGATCACCAACGTGGCATCGGGACAGACATACACCCTGCCCTTTGACCCGAATGATTTCCAGCATCCCTACAACATCAACCTTCCGGAAGGGGAATATACCGCTACAACCGCCCAGGCTGGCGAAGGCATCATCCCCAATTTGCCATTTACTGCCGAGGAAAGCTTTACTGTAGGGGAAGAGCGGGTTAACCTGACATTGAATGCTGAAACCAGTTATGGGCTGGTGACCGTGCAAAATGAGTTTCTGGAGAGTGCAGCTCTTGTCGTAGAAGGTGAGCGATACGAACTCGTGCGTACTTTGGACAGGGAGAACTATTTCTTTTATGTACCAGGTGGAACTACAGCAGAACTGCAGATTATCGACCACTTTGACCAGGATACGGTGAGGAGGGACCTTACTATTGGCACGAGGGAGCATTATCACTTCTTCTTATTCATACCTGAAAATGGAAGGGTTGATGGAATAGAATTGAGAATGATGAGTGAGAAAATGAGAAATGATGAATAATTTATCTGTATTGGGATGAAAAGAATTTTTTACTCAGTGGCTATCATGTTTTTTCTCTTTTCCTGCCAAGGATTGGAGGAGGAAAAGCATTTGCCGCAAGCCGAGGTGAGCTTTTCCACCCTTTCCCTTCAGCAGTTTAACACTCACTCCGAGCAGGCCAGAACGCAGGCCTCAGCCTGGGAGCATGTCTTTGCCGAGGAGGTGGAGATGCTGATCACCAACAATGAAAGCGGGGAGGCATTTACCCTGGTTTTTGACCCCAATGACTTTTTTCTGCCCAGAACCATCATGCTGCCTTACGGGGAATACACCTATGTGGTAGAGTCGGCGGGGGAAGAGGAGGAGTTTTCCAGCTATCTGCCCTTTATCGCATCAGGTTCTTTCCAGGTCAGTTCTCCCAATATCAACATCAGCCTCAATGCAGAAACGACATTTGGGTTGGTTACGGTCAAGAATAAGTATGTGGAATCAGCCACATTGTCCAACAGGGACATGAGGCTCACCGATGATGAGACATTTTATTATATCTATCTACTTAATAGACATGAAAGCTGGCTAAGGGTCAGGGACATTAATGACATGTCAACCGAGTGGGAGATTACCCTTGACCCCTATATGCATTTACATTATTTTTTAAGACCGGAGGGTGGTAACATAGAATTCCGTGAACTCAATATGGGCGAATTTGAATACATTCCGGAGGGAATAGCTTTGGATGACATCACCAACATTGTATATGATAACGATGGCAACAGGTACAGGACTGTTAGGATAGGCAACCAAACCTGGATGGCTGAAAACCTCAGGTCTACTACCTTTTGCAACGGTGAAGAAATTCCATTTTTAGAGGGAACGGAAGCATGGATAGAACTGGAAGAACCCGTATGGACCTATTATGACAATGATGAAAGTTACAACCACCCTTATGGCAAATTATACAACGGCTTTACAGCCATAGATGAGCGTAACCCATGCCCTTGCGGGTGGAAGGTGCCATCTCAGGAGGATCTGTTAGAATTGATTGAGGGTAGAGTTTATAATGAATTTAAAGCCACCGGTTTTGATTATTGGGTAGCGCCAAATCATAGGGCCAATAATTCCACCGGTTTTTCTATGGTGGGTTCGGGAATATTTGTTCCGCTCATGACTCACTTTCGCGGTGAGGAGTTTTTTTATATAGGTCAATATGGGCATTATGGTACGGGATTCAATTTTTTACGCCGCACCGCAAATATTTGGAGTACAACGAGAGAAATGTCAACTTCTTGGGGCTATGAAGTACTATATATACTATATATGGGTGCTTATGGGGAGATGAATGTTGCCATGCACGATGGCCCCCTTCGGGAAGGACTTTCCATCAGATGTTTAAAAGTGGAGGAAGCGGGATGAAAAAGTTAAGCTATATTTTATTCGCATTCCTAATAGGATGCCAAGTCATGGAGGAGGAAAAGCCCATTGGGACGGTTTCCCTCACAGGGCTGGAGGTGATGTCTTTTTCCCATCCAGAAATAAATGCCCGCCAAAATGCCCGCTCTGGATGGCAGCACATTTTTCCCGAAAGGATAACGCTTTCCTTTCAGCAAATGGAATCTGGAGAGGAAACATACGTTGACTTGGATCCCAACAATTTTGAACAGCCGTATTTGGTACAACTTGTCCAGGGCCAATATTCCTTTTCAGCAAAGGTGGAAGGGGGCTTGATGGAGGATTATTTGCCATTTGAAATTAACGGAACCTTTGTAGTGGAAAATGGCTCCCAAAAGCTGCTTCTAGAAGGTTTTACAAATTATGCTCTGATTACCGTCGATGCGGAAACAGCGGAAGAGGTTCGCCTAATAGCGTCTGGAGAAGAAAAACTTTTGCCATTAGCCCCTCAACCTACTGTATTTTATCAATACCTGAAAGAAAATGAGGATTATACTTTGGAGGTAAGAGATAAAAACTCTGAAGATCAGTATACCGAAACTCTCTCGGTAGTGGAAAGGACCCACTATCATTTTACCCTTGAGTATGCCGTGCCTGGTAATGCCAATGTGGTGGAATTGTTGATGCGGGAATTTGATTTTGATTATTACTTCGGAACTGTCGAGGTTCCTTTCAATTCAATCATTAGAGACATTGAGGGAAATGTTTACAAGGTGGTTAAAATCGGGAACCAAACTTGGATGGCTGAAAATCTAAGAACAAGTAAGTATTGCAATGGTGATGATATAAAGATGCAGGAAGAAAAACTCAGATTTTCCTGGGAGGACCATTTAGAGCCCGCCTATTTTCATATCAATTATGACCTAAGTATGGATGTTCCATATGGAAAGCTCTATAACAATTTAGTCGTCTTGGATGAACGTAATATTTGCCCTTGTGATTGGGAAGTTCCAACTGTTGGGGATTGGGAAATATTAAGAGATTATCTGGGTGGCCCAGAAGCAGCAAGTAACAAAATGAGAAACCCTAACCCAATTTTTTGGGCACCTCCAATGAATGAAAATGCTACAAATGAAAGTGGTTTTAATGCGCTGGGAACAGGTTTTTTTATCCAAGAATTTGGGGATGATCTTTATTATGGTAATTTCTTTAACATTCAAGAAGGCGCTACATGGTGGACTTCGGATATGGCAGAACCTACACCAGTGAATTCTAACCCTTTAAATTTTGTGGCGATAGGAAATGCACATACTCCCTTCTACTTTAGGGATTTCTTCCGAATTGCAAATTCTAGGTCCAGGGAAGTTTATGCCTATAAATCCATCCGCTGCATCAAGAAAAACTAACCGTTTTCAAACGCCTCTTCCAGTTCTGACATCACGAGCCTTTTCATCTTGAACATGCAGGCGGAAAGGCGCTCTTTGGCTTCCTGCTCGTTGCTTTTGAACAGTTCCATCATTCTGCGGGGGATTACCTGCCAGGAGACGCCAAATTTGTCCTTTAGCCAACCGCAGGGTTGCTCTTCACCGTCTTGGGACAAGCTATTCCAATAATGGTCCACCTCCGCTTGATCCTCGCACAGAATCACGAAGGAAATTCCCTCCGTAAAAGAATAGTCCTGGGGAACCCCACTGTCCATGGCCATTATTTGTTTCCCTAATAGACTGAACTGTGCATGCATCACATTTCCAGCGTTTCCATCTTGGTCTTCAGCAGGATATTGAAGTATCCCGATAACGTCTGAATCTGGAAAAATGGATGTATAATACTCGATGGCTGGTGCTGCCTGTCCAGGTTGGGTATGGGGAAACAAAAACGTGGGAACTATCTTTTGATGCTTCACATCCTCCATGTTGCCAAGGGAAAGTTGCCAGGAAACACCGAACCGATCCTGAACCCACCCATATTTTTGACTCCAGTCATATTTATCCAATGGCATGAGTATGTTTCCATTAGTAGCCAGAGTTTTCCAAACTCCATCTAACTGCTCCTCGTCCTCATAAGTAACATAAAATGAAATGGAAGGATTTGGGGAAAATACATCCCCACCGTTTAATGCCGTGAAGTGGGAGTCGTAAATTTGAAATTCCACAGAAAGCACACTGCCTTCCTCCTGACCATGGTGTTCTTTGCCGGCTTTCCCGTAACGGGTTATATGATTAACTTTACCATCTTGGAAAGTTTCGATGTAAAAGTTAGCGGCTTCTTCAGCATTGCCATCAAACCAGAAGCAATTGCTCAATTTTGATTGGTGGATATCCATAAGTAGTTGTGGTTAAGGCTTATAAATTTACGAAAATTAGCATTAAAAGGCAGGTGAAAAAATCAGCAAATTATGATAATGTAGCTTTTTTTTATGACGAGCTTGCGGAGCTGGTTTTCCTAGGTGCCATAAGAAAATCCCAAAGGAGTGTCCTTAGCCATATAACTGACCATTCTCATATTCTGATAGTAGGAGGGGGAACCGGCTGGATCCTTAAGGATATTGCCGATCTTCATTTGAAGCATCTTAAAGTAACTTTTGTGGATCATTCAGAATTGATGATTAAGAAGGCTAAAAATCAGCCCTTCTGGGGGTTAGAAGTCGAATTCATACATCAATCAGTTCAGGCTTTGACTTTCAGTAAAACCTATGATGTGGCCCTAACCCCCTTTTTCTTTGACAACCTTTCATCTATAGAAACACATAAAGCATTTTCTAAAATCAATGAATTTTTAAAGCCCCAAGGCATATGGCTTCATGTGGACTTTGAAAATACACGGATTTGGCACCGTGTATTTCTGGGACTTATGTATAAATGCTTTAACCTTTTGTGTAATGTCCAAACATCCAATTTGCCGCCTGTAGTTAGCCATTTTGCGGATGGGGGCTTTGAAGAAATAGCCCACAAAGCCTTTTATCAAGGTTTCATTTCTGCCAAAGTTTATAAGAAATAATACACCTGTTTTCCTTTATCCTTTTTACATTCAGTTTGATGTTAGTATTTTAGTTTTTTGCACTTAAATATCCCTGATTTGAAATCCAAACTACCGAACATTGGGCAGACCATTTTTACGGTCATGAGTCAGTTAGCCCAAAACGAGAATGCCATCAACCTTTCCCAAGGCTTTCCTGGATTTGATTGTGACCCTGAATTGCAGGAGCTTGTCACTTATTATATGCGAAAAGGGTATAACCAATATGCTCCTATGTCGGGAATGCCACTGCTTAGAGAGGCCATTGCGGAGAAAACCAGGAAAACCCTAACAATCGAAATTGATGCTGAGGCTGAAATAACTGTAACTTCCGGTGCCACCGAAGCGCTATTTGCTGCTATTACTGCCGTTGTGCGTAGTGGAGATGAGGTCATCCTTTTCGAGCCTGCCTATGATAGTTACCAGCCTGCGATTGAACTTAGTGGAGGTATACCCGTTTTTATTCCCCTTACCATGCCTGACTTCTCGGTGGATTGGGATTTGGTGAAGAGCAAGGTGAATGATAAAACTCGACTGATTATAGTCAATACGCCTCACAACCCCAGCGGATATGTATGGACATCAAATGATCTGGACCAACTAGCTGGTATTGTTGCCCATAAGCCAATCTATTTGATAAGTGACGAAGTCTATGAGCATATTGTTTTTGATGAAAAGCAACATTTAAGCTTATTGACCCACCCCCAGCTGAGAGAAAAAAGCTTTGTCTGCAGTTCTTTTGGTAAAACCTTTCACATCACCGGTTGGAAGGTGGGATATTGCATAGCACCCCAATCGCTTTCCGCAGAATTTAGAAAAGTGCATCAATACCTCACATTCAGTACATCCACCCCAATGCAATTGGCTATAGCTGAGTATTTAGAGACCAAAGATCGCTATCTAGAACTCTCAGCATTTTATCAAAATAAAAGGGATCTATTTTGTGAGGGCTTGAAACAGACCGGATTTAAGTTTACAGCAGCTCAAGGCAGTTTTTTCCAAATGGTGGAGTTTGGTCATTTAACAGATTTGAGTGATTATGAACTTGCGGTAAAGCTTACGCGGGAGGCTAAAGTCGCCAGTATTCCCATCTCGGTCTTTTATCAAAACCAAACCGATCCAAAGATGCTACGCTTCTGCTTTGCCAAATCCGACCAAGAGCTAGAAAGAGCGTTAAACCAATTGATTTCCTATAAGTTAAAGGGTTAAGCTTGATTTAAATTCAAATCGCTTAAACATTGGTCAGGAATCAAGTTTGAGCGTCTATTGCGGTTAATTAAAACTCATCTAAGTATTTCCTCAATGGTGATGGATTATTCATTATAGGTTATATTTGCCTAATATCAAACCTATTTAGATTTATGAAGAAGCCTATTTACTTTACCATTTTTCTGTGCTTATTAGGAACTTTGGTCCAGGCACAAACCCTTGAATCACCCAGTGGTGACTTTGTTTTAAATGTTGAATTGAAAGAAGGACGACCCTTTTATCAACTTGAGTTTAAAGGACAAGAGGTTATCCAACCAAGTGGCTTAGGCTTGGAGCTGAAGGACCAGCCATCCATGATGAAGGGTTTTGAAGTATTGGAAACCGAGACAAACAGCCATGATGACAGCTGGGAGCCACTTTGGGGAGAATACAAAGAAATCCAGAACAAGTATAACGAACTGCTGCTGACTCTGGGTCAACTGGGGGGAGAGGGCAGAAAGCTTCACATCCGCTTTCGTCTATTTGATGATGGCCTTGGTTTCCGCTATGAATTTCCAAAGCAGGAAAATCTCAATTATTTCATCATCACGGAAGAGCATACCGAATTTCATTTAGCCGGAGACCACAAGGCTTTCTGGATTCCAGGTGATTATGATACCAACGAGTATTTCTACACCACTTCCAAGGTTTCTGAAGTGGATGACAAAATGGAGGAGGCCACGCATACCGTCCATGCTCAGCACCCAATTGAAACCTTAGCGGTTCAGACCACCTTAATGCTGAAAAGCGATGATGGTCTTTACATCAACATCCACGAAGCTGCTTTGATCAATTATCCCGCCATGCAGCTAAACTTGGACCCAAGTAATTACAAGCTGAGTTCACATTTGGTGCCTGATGCTGTGGGAAATAAGGGTTACTTACAAACTGACGCTACCACTCCATGGAGAACGATAATCGTCAGCGACAAATCAACAGACATCTTAGCATCCACCTTGATTTTGAACCTTAACGAGCCAACTGCCTATGAGGACGTCTCTTGGATCAAACCGATGAAATATATCGGAATGTGGTGGGAGCTTTTTGTGCCACAGGGAAAAACATGGGCATACAGCGATGCAACCAACATCAAGCTGGATGATGATTTTACATCACTTGAGCCAAGTGGCAGGCATGGAGCGACTAACGAAAATGTAAAAAAATACCTTGATTTTGCTTCTGAGCATGGTTTTGAGGCAGTTCTGGTTGAAGGTTGGAACATTGGCTGGGAAGACTGGTTTGGCGAGTGGAAGGAAGATGTTTTTGATTTTGTAACCCCATATCCTGATTTTGATGTGGAGGGATTGCAGGAATACGCGGAATCTAAAGGTGTGCGCCTGATGATGCACCATGAGACTTCCGGTTCAGCAACCAATTACGAGAGAAGATTGGATAGGGCCTTCCAGTTTATGCAGGACCATGGTTACAATTCAGTGAAAACAGGTTATGTGGGCAAAATCATCCCTAGGGGTGAGCACCATGACGGACAGTGGATGGTCAACCATTATATCCACGTTGCTAGACGCGCTGCTGATTTTGGAATCATGATCAATAGCCATGAGGCGGTAAGGCCAACAGGTCTACATAGAACTTTTCCTAACTGGCTGGCCCAGGAATCAGCACGTGGAACTGAATTTGAAGCTATGGGGGGACTGACGCCTGAGCATACTACCATTTTGCCATTTACAAGAATGATGGGAGGTCCAATGGATTATACTCCAGGTATCTTCCAAACGGATCTTTCTTATTATGATGAAAACAACGATGGTAGGGTAAATACTACCTTGGTCAAGCAATTGGCGTATTATGTGACTATTTATTCCCCACTGCAAATGGCTGCCGATCTGCCAGATAATTATGAGAGGTTTATGGACGCTTTCCAGTTTATCAAAGATGTGGCCGTGGATTGGGACAACACATACTTCCTAGAGGCCGAGCCTGGCGATTACATAACCATTGCCCGAAAGGCTAAAGGCAAAGATGAATGGTTTGTAGGCAGCGTGACTGATGAAAATGAAAGGGAAGCAACCGTGAACTTTGATTTCTTACCTGAAGGAAGAACTTTCACTGCTACTATCTATGCAGATGGAGATGACGCAAGCTATGATGAAAACCCACAAAGCTATACAATCACTGAAATGGAAGTAACTTCTGAGACTACCTTGACGCAAAGAATCGCGCGTGGAGGGGGATTGGCGATTAGTGTCAAATAGGAAATAATGAAATGAGGAAATAGAAAGGCTTCGGTTGATAAAACCGAAGCCTTTTTAAGTTCTAAAGAGTAAAACCCCTACTAATAAAAGTATGGTCAAATTTCAAGATTAAACGCTTGGGTCTCCCGTCTTTCAAGATATCCTACATCCATCATCGGGCATCCCACATCAAAATCTCCTCGCTTCAATCAAATTTTGCGAAGTCATTGTAAGTACCTCCTCCACAATTGGAATGTCAGCATCTGCCCAATCCATATCTTCAAGTTCCTCAGGCATCAGCCATTTGAAATCTATGTGTTCCTGCAGCTGTATGGCGCCTGAAAGGTGGGTTGCTAGGTAAGGGATAAGCTCAATGGGATTCCGCTCATAGTTAAATTGAACGGGAGTCAGCCTTTTGTCAAGCTTTACTCGCACCTCAAGCTCTTCTTGGATTTCGCGGAGAAGGCAATGCTCTTCGGATTCTCCTTGCTCGATTTTTCCCCCAGGAAACTCCCATTTTAAAGGATTACTCTGAGTGGCATTCCTTTGCACGGCCAATATCAGTCCGTTTTTGATGATAACGGCACAAGTGACTTTAATCATAGAAAAATAGTTACTGTAAATTTTTATTTCCGTGTGTAAGCTTTATAATTTTCCTTGGATTCAAAATAAAGAACGCCATCATTGGGATGGGTCGGGTCAAGTACGATGAATGCGTTTGATTTGTCCACCTGTACACCAGAATGGGGATCCTCAGCCATATGTACTGTAGGGTCATTTTGAAGGGTGTTCACGCACATCTCGCAGCAGCCGTAATAGGTCTTTTTATTAAACTCTACGGGAAATTGTTTCTCCTTCATATATGCATTGTTGACCATGCATACTTCGTCTTTTTTTAGACTAACAATGCCTTCTGATTTTTCCGGGAGGGTTTCCACGCGGTTACCGACAGAGACGGGCAGGCCCGTATAATTGGTGAAGATGACTTCGGGCTCAGGGGAGCTTGCCATTACAATGACATCGCGCTTTCTTTCAGTCGAACAGGCAGCCATTATCAATACAGATAAGGAGGCTGCCAATATGGAACCTGTTTTCATGCTGATTCAATTACGTTGGGCCGTAGAAATAACTGGGGTTATCCTACAATTAATAAGGGATTACCCTTCTATAACGGATTTGCCGCTGTGTCATTGTCAATACCCAAAGGGTGACTGGGCTTTCAATTTCACAAACGGCAGTTAAATGCTTTTTAAGATCTTTTTAGAGACTTGCAAAGGTGAAAATTTAATTAATTATTTTTCACAAAAGGTCAAATGCCTCTTTTTTCCTGTACAAATCAGCCCCAAAAGTAAAAATTGTTTGTCAATAGCACAAACATTAAAAGTGACATTCGAAAAAATAAGCGCTTATTTACCAAGGAAGGCCATTTAAGTTGATTTCTTTACTGCAAGGAATAGGACGCTTTGACATCAGCATAGTGTTGCTTGACCAATGAATAGGACCAACTTGAGGCTGTTCTACGATGAGGTCCCCGGAAAACTTATGCCATCCCAATTTTTTATAAAAGCCTACGAGCTCGTCCCCACATAAAAGGAGACCAAAATCAGCCTTCAACGTATTAAATATAAAATCTCGGGTATGTTTCAAGGTGCGGGATGCATAACCTTGTCCTTGAAAATCCGGATGGGTAATCACATTGTTGATTCCTGCCACTGAAAAGGGGGTCCCATCAAAATCCACGGACCTTACTACCAAGTTATAATACATGACAATCTTACCATCATGCCTGTTGATTATAGACCAATCAGGAGTCGACCACGTGGTGTTTTCCACGATTTCAACCCCCTCAAAGGCTTTTTGAGCCATTTGATCCAGGTCCAATCGGGTCCTTTCCTCTAACTCCACGTATTTTTTAATCTCAATCATGCGCCGAAGGTAGGTAAAATAGTTGTAGGATTGGAATATTTATTATCTATTCGCAATTTAAAGTTAAAAATTGGAGAAAAACTATTATTTAACTTATAATAATAATGTGTAAAGATCAGATTTAGAGGAGGTTGAAACAGCGTATTATTAGTTAGTCTGTTTCATAAAATTTTATTTCTTAAATTGAGACCGATGTTTTACCCAGCAAAGAGATTTTTCAGTCAGTTTATTAAAGATTCAGATTTTTTAAAAGCCCTCTTGACCACTTTTGGGATGGTACTTCCTTTGGTGGTAGGGATCAGCTTGGGGGTGTTGCCCTACACCTTGAGCATGGCCATTGGAGTTTTGCTGTCAGCAGGTAGTGATGTGCCCGGCAGTAAAAAACATAAAAACTTCGGGATTCTAATCGCCTCATCCACAGTAATGATGGTAAATATCCTGATTAGTGGTGCTATGGTTTCCCAATGGCTTCTGATTCCAGTGATGATTATATTGACTTTTTTAGTCTCCTATATCTCTGTGTATGGGTTCAGGGCCTCGCTAATTTCCTTTGCCGGACTGATGACTATTGTTTTCAGCTTTGCTCACCCGCATTACGGTTTAGACATCCTGTATCATGGGGGCATGTTTGCATTAGGTGGGTTATGGTACCTTTTGCTTTCCAATATTTTCCACCCGCTCTTAGAAAAAAGGCAAACTACCAATTTACTAGCAGCCTGCCTTAAGGATACCGGGAGATTGGTGAGGCTTAAAGGAAAACTATTGCTGACTGGGGAAATGGGAGAGCCATTGGAAAAGGAAATGTTTGATCTACAGGTCAAAATCAATGAAGAGCATGAATCTTTAAGGGCAGTCTTACTTAGTGAGCGTCAGAAATCAGGGACTTCAAATTACAAGAGAAAACAACTACTAATTCTCATAGAACTGATTGATCTGTTGGAACTCACAGTGGCAAGCCCGGTAAACCACCAAAAAATCAAGGAAATCTTTACAACCCATTCCGAAAAGCTTGCTCCATTTCAAAAAATTATCCTCCAACTTTCTCAAAGGCTTTCCACAGCTGGCTCTTTTATGCAAAAGGAGGGGGAGATACTTTCCCAACCTGATTGGGAACAAATGGTCGGAAACTGTAAAAGTTCAATAGATGAGTATGTGAACCAAGTGGGCTTACCACAAGCCCGGGAGGGCGCTTTGCTGATGCATAATTTGCTGGATTATATTGGTAAGCTAATCCAAAAGAGTCAATCAATGGAAAGAGTGATATTGGATTTTGGGTCAGATAAACAAGGTTTGGACCCTCAAAGTCATCACAAATTTCTCACTCAGCAGGATTATGATATACGCATACTGAGGGAAAATCTAAATTTTGATTCACCCATCTTTCGCCATTCAGCTAGACTTACTGTTGCAATGCTGATTGGATATGCAGTAGGTATGATCTTTCCGGTGCAAAATGCCTATTGGATCATTCTTACCGTGGTGGTGATAATGCGTCCTGGCTATACACTGACGAAAGAACGCTCAAAGCAACGGCTTTACGGTACTCTGATAGGTGCAGTTTTAGCCGGTATCTTCGTGCTTTTTATTGGAAATGTCTATCTGTTTGCAGCCTTATCCATAATATCCCTAGTATTGGCTTTGAGTTTTATGCAAAAAAACTACAAAACCTCCTCTATCTTTATCACTACCGGGATAGTCTTTCTGTATGTTTTGATAGAGCCCAATGCCTTTGAGGTCATAGGCCACCGCATCGTAGACACTATTACCGGTGCTGCAATTTCTATGTTTTCCATCCTTTTTATTTGGCCAGCATGGGAGTCCAGTCATATTAGAACAGGAATACTCAAAGCTCTTAAAGCCAATGAACATTACCTGCATCAGATTAAAAGTTTATGTGAAGGAAAACAAGATTTGACACCTTATAGGCTATCCCGGAAAGAAGCCTTCCTGGCGATGGGACACCTTAACGCTGCTTTTCAGAGGATGAGTCAGGAGCCCAAGACCAGACAGTTGGATGGTATCCTCGTGTATAAGATTGTAGGGCTTAATCACACCTTGCTTGCTGCTGCTGCCGCTTTGGGTACCTACATCAAAGATAACCGTGGAAATCTGACGTCGATTTCTTTTTTGGATGCTATCAGCAGTATACAGCAAAATTTAATAGAATCTATAGCTATTTTGAATAATGAGGAAGGCTCCCACGTGCCGGAACGGAGTCACTCTATACCGGATGCCTTGCAGGAGCTGGAAAATAAATATTCGGACCTTTCACAAACCCGAGATCAACAACTCCAAACTGACCAAAGGAGGCCTATCGCCCCTGAAATGCTCAGAGAACTTCAGTCCACAAGAATGATTGCAGACCAACTTAACTGGATGAATAACATCTCCCAAAGCCTGAAAAGTACAATTAAAAATACCGTAGAAAGAGATATATAAAACCTGTCAACTCACGTTTCTTGAATTGAAAATTAAATAACATAATTATCCGCAATGATGCCAGTAGCCAATTTCCCTTGCTTTACGGACGGAAGACCGAAGACCGATGCCTGCCTGACTCGGCAGAGGCAGGACCGAAGAAGCGGCCATTCTAGCATCAGACCAAGAATTTGCAGTTTAAACGGCTTACTGGTGCAATTGCGGATATACATATTAAATAATTTGGTACTTTTGAGCCAAGATCACTATTGAAATGAAATTTTACCATCCTATTACCGCCCAATTATTCAATGCGGCCCTCATCATCAGTTTCTTCATAAATTTGACCGCCTGTGGGTTCAGTACAATCCGTAAGGATTTTTCCGATAGGTTTAAAAAAGAACTTGTGGTCATTCAGGAGGAAAATCCGCAATACGAAGGAGTTTCTCTTCTAAATCCAGAATTAATTTCAGCCATCTATGAAGACGATGCTGAACATATCTTGGCAAAGTGGGGCAACCGGTCGAAAGTTGAAGGAATGGTAGCTGCTATCCGAGGTGCCAAAGAGGATGGATTGAACCCTGAGGATTACCATCTGTCAGTTATAGAGCCTTTAATTACCAAAGTATTTGAAACCAAACAGGCGGATTTGGAGGATGAGGTTACACTTGAATTGCTGCTAACCGATGCTTATTTAATATTATCTACGCATCTTTCTCAAGGGAAAACGAATCCGGAAACGATTGATCCTAATTGGAAGGCAGCTAGAAGAGAAGCTAAACCTGAACTTGCGGCATTTGTGGATAGTACCATCATGCATGACAATGTATTGGAAAGCCTGAAGAGCCTTACCCCAAAACATAGGGAATATGTCAACCTTAAAGCTGGGCTGGTACGTTACCGCCAAATCGCCGAGCAAGGTGGCTGGGACCACGTAGAGTTTTCTACTGCTAAGCTTGAAAAAGGCATGAGACATTCCGATGTTTTGAAACTACGGCAGCGATTAGGTAAGGAATTGGAAGATCCTGAAGATGAGGAGATAAACGTTTTTGACTTAAAATTGGAACAGAAGATAAAACAGTTCCAAGAGGAAAACGGATTGACCCCGGATGGGGTGGTAGGTAGAGGGACTATGGATGCTCTGAATATTCCGGTGCAAAGTAGAATTGAGAACATTGAAGCCAACCTTGAACGCTGGAGATGGCTTAGTGATAATCTGGGTGAAAGGTATGTGAAAGTAAATATTGCTAACTATGAAATGCAGGTGATTGAAAATGATAAGCCTGTATTTGTGTCCAGGGCAATTGTGGGTAAGCATTACAGACAGACTCCAGTATTTAGTGCCCGCATGAATCATTTGGTCTTTGCGCCGACTTGGACCGTTCCTCCTACTATATTATGGAATGATGTGATACCTGCTGTGAAGAAGGATCCAAATTATTTGGCTTCCAAAAACATGCAGGTTTTGACTAGAGATGGCAAACCAGTGGATGCCAAAAGTATAGACTGGAAAAACGTAAGCAGAAGCAATTTTTCCTACATGATCCGTCAATCTCCTGGAAAGGACAATGCCTTGGGGAATGTAAAATTCATGTTTCCAAACCAGTACAATGTCTACATCCACGATACACCCACTCGGAATCTTTTTGCCCATACAGACAGGTCATTCAGTTCTGGTTGTATTCGTATCAGTAAGCCTATGGAATTTGCAGAATACCTTTTAAAGGATAAACCGGAGTGGACGCAAGAGCAGATGACCAGGGTAGTGGCACAAGGAAAGGAAAGAACCGTCTTCCTAGGCGAGCCCATCCCCGTACACATCATTTACATGACTGCCTGGGCTGACGATAATGGAACAGTTCATTTTCGCAAAGACCTCTACACCAGGGATCAACCCCTGTTGAATGCGTTGAGGCAAACTCCTCCGAGAGAGGGTGACAATTAAAAACGGTTAGAGGGTTATTACCCGGCGCTGGCGCGCTGCGGGTGGTTAAGAGGTTTAGTGATGAAGGTAGATGAATCTCTTGCTGGACGCTAAATCTCTTCTGCATCCTCTGTTCCTCTATGGTTTTAAAGACCCAAATTCTTCGTACCTCGTAATTCCAACTTCGTACTTAAAAAATGTATATTTACTACATAATCAAACAAACCCAAAACTATGAGTAAGACAGGAATTTTTACACCTAAATTGATGCGGATGCTGGCCTTGGTGGCTGTGGTGGGAGCCTCGGCGCCATTGATGGCACAAACACAAAATCAAGCTCAGACAGAGATGCAACAAACTGCAACGGACGAAAATATTCTCCTAGCCGAATTTAAAGGTCCCTACGGGGGAGTGCCGGCCTTTGACAAAATGGAATTAGATAAATTGAAGCCAGCCCTTGAAAGGGGTATGGAGCTTCACCTTCAGGAAATTGAGGAAATAGCCAACAATCCAGAAGAACCAACTTTCGAAAACACCATCGAAGAAATGGAAAGGGCAGGAAAACCCTTGAAGAACGCCTTTACCTATTACGGAATCTGGAGCAGCAACATTTCCTCACCTGAATTCAGGGAAATCCAAGCTGAAATGTCCCCCAAGATTTCGTCGTATTCCTCCAAAATTTCGCAAAATGAGAAGCTGTTTAATAGAATTAAAACAGTATACGAAAACTCCAAAGAAAACCCACTTCCCGCCGACCAACAAAGGGTAGTAGACCTGATTTATACCAATTTTGCTATGGAAGGTGCTGAACTCGACGAGAAAGCAAAGGAACGCTACGCTGAGATCAATATGGAACTCTCAAAGCTTTACACCAAATTCTCCAGCAATGTACTCGCAGATGAGGAAAACTATGTGGTGTATCTTGAAGAAGACCAGCTTGGTGGTCTGCCTAATTCTTTGGTGAGAGCTGCCGCCAAAGCCGCAGAAGATAGAGAGCAAAAGGGCAAATACGCTATTACCAACACCCGTTCGTCTATGGATCCATTCTTGACCTATTCAGATGAAAGGGAGCTGAGAGAAGAAGTTTGGCGCAACTACTACTCCAGAGGCGACAACAGGGATGAATACGATAACAACGATATCATTGCCGAAATCCTAAAACTACGCAAGGAAAGAGTTGGCCTGATGGGGTATGATAACTATGCCGAGTGGAGACTGCAGGACAGGATGGCTAAAACTCCAGAAGCAGCTATGGAATTGATGACGGCAGTATGGCCGGCAGCCCTAGCTAGAGTAGAGGAGGAGGTCGTAGACATGCAGGCCATTGCCGATAAGGAAGGAGCAGATATTACCATCCAGCCTTGGGATTATCGCTATTACTCCGAAAAAGTAAGAAAAGACAAATATGACCTAGACAGTGATGAAGTAAAGCAATACCTTCAACTGGATAATCTAACTGATGCTTTGTTCTACACAGCTGGAGAGGTATTTGGTTTTGAATTTGAACCCGTTCCAGAAGGTTCAGTGCCCGTATTCCATGAAGACGTGAAAGTTTGGGAGGTAAGCGATAAGGAAGGGGAGCATATCGGACTTTGGTATCTGGATCCTTTTGCCCGCCAAGGGAAGCGTTCCGGTGCTTGGGCTACCACTTATAGAAGCCACACTACTTTCGATGGGAAAGAAACGGTGCTTTCTTCCAATAACTCTAACTTTGTGAAAGCAGCTCCAGGTGAGCCTGTGTTGATTTCATGGGATGATGCCAAAACCTTCTTCCATGAGTTTGGGCACGCACTTCACTTTTTGGCTGCTGACGTTAAATACCCAACCCTGAATTCAGGTGTGAGGGACTATACGGAATTCCAGTCACAATTGCTTGAAAGATGGCTTTCTACGGATGAAGTGATTGAAAGATTCTTGCTGCACCAAGAGACCGGTGAACCGATGCCCCAAGAATTGGTAGAGAAGATCAAAAATGCGGCTACCTTCAATCAGGGTTTTGCCACTACTGAGTTTTTGGCTTCAGCTCTTATGGATATGAAATATCATACCACAGATCCGGAAGGCATAGATCCACGTGAATTTGAGAAGGAAACCTTGAATGAACTGAACATGCCTGACGAAATCGTGATGCGTCACCGTTCGCCACATTTCGGGCATGTATTTTCTAGTGAAGGATATGCTACGGCGTATTATGGATATCTGTGGGCTGATGTGCTCACTTCAGATGCTGCGGAAGCATTTACTGAATCTCCAGGAGGCTTTTATGATAATGATGTTGCGGCTAAATTAGTACAATATCTTTTTGCTCCAAGAAATGCAATGGATCCGGCTGAGGCCTACAGAAAATTCAGAGGCAGAGATGCTACCATCGACGCTCTGATGAGAGATAGAGGCTTTCCAGCTCCAGGTGATAAGAAATAAGTAAGTACGAAATACGAGGTACGAAGTACGAAGCAGTGTCTTGGTACTTCGAACTTCGTACCTCGTACTTATTTCTTAAACCATCCCTTAATCTTATCCACTGTCAGGGCATACTTTTCTGTGCCCTTATCACTTAATAGGTAACCCACCGGTTTTAGAAAAGAAACATGATCGCAGAAAATCTTGAACATGGCCACAAAAGGGACAATCAGAAACATGCCTGCCAATCCCCAGATCATGCTTCCAAATATTAAGCTTAGAATAGTGATAAATGGGTTAAGGCTCAAGTATCCACCAGTGATGTTTGGAGTCAGGATATTATTCTCCACAAACTGAATCACTACGAAATAAATCAAGATCCAGAAGAAATAGGAAAGGGTGTCCATAGCCAAGAATGCATAGAGTAGGGGCAATGCCGCTCCAATTAAGGTCCCAAAATATGGAATAAAGTTAAATAGAGCAGCCATGACACCAAAGAAAATGGGGTAATCCAACCCAATAATAGAAAATGCAATGGTGTGCGTGATGGATAAAATGATAACCACGATGAAAAGGCCTGTCATGTATTTTTTGGCAACCAGATTAATCTTACCTAGAATGGTTTCTATTTTTTCTTCCCTTTCTGGAGGGGCCATTCGGATAATGAAGTCATGAAACTTATCCCGATAATACAGCATGAAAAAGATGAAAACTGGCATTAGACCTGTTTGTACAATGATGTTTGTTGTAGTGGAAAATGTGGAACGGAGCATATCATCAGAAGCTGCAAACACACTGCTCACTTCTTCCTCCCAGCTGTCAAAGCGGTCTTTGGAAATCCCAGTGCTTTCACTTAAATTCATCTTAATGCTCTCCCAATTACTGGCAGACTGTTCCCGAATACTGGGAAGGTCCTCGGCAAAAACTCCAAACTGGTAGGAAATAAAGTTGATAGCGAGGACCAAAACCCCAATTCCCACTATGATAGCTACAAGATTGGCCAAAATGCGTGGTAACCACCTTTTCTCCAAAAATTTGGCAATAGGAAATAGCAGATAGGCCAATAAAACTCCAAGAAGCAAGGGTACCAAAAAGCCCCTTGATTCTATCAAAGCATAGATAAAAACGATAAAAAAAATTAAGAATAAGGTAATCTTCTTTAAAAACTCGTAGCGTTTGCCCATGATAAGCTAATAATGATGGTTAAGGTTAAGGAATCCAAATCTTCCCTTATAACAAAATAACCGCCAATGAGTTTTAAAGTGGGCCTTTCTAAGCTTTTTTTACAAATTCTGATTTTAGGGCCATACTACCAAAACCATCAATTTTGCAATCAATGTTGTGATCACCTTCCACTAGCCGGATGTTCTTAACCTTAGTGCCACCCTTTATTGGAGTGGGAGAACCTTTTACAGGGAGGTTTTTGATCACCACTACCGAGTCCCCGTCGGCAAGCAAGTTGCCGTTTGAGTCCTTTACAACTAAACCGGTTTCGGCTTCACTTTCAGCTTTTGACACCCATTCGAAAGCACACTCTGGACAGACAAGTTTGTTATCCATTTCATATGCATAAAGTGATTGGCAGGCGGGACACGGGGGGATTTTTTCCATAGGGTCAAAGTTAAGGATTATTGGTACAAAATTTCGAAAAATTAATCAATGCAGATGAAAAGTTTGAATTGATTTATTTGGGATTAAAAAAAGGTATAATAATTGCTCATTATATAAATATAATATATAACCGCTAATAATCTTTAAATTAAAGAAGAAAATTATGAATAAAGAAATCAAAATATTTGGAGCGGCTTTAGCCTTTATGTTCTGTGGAACGACCTTAATGGCTCAGCAAACACAAATGACTACCCAGGATATGGCCCAGACCGATGTTGAGGTAGATTATGAAAGCATTTTTGAAGATGTGGATAATACGGAAGACCATGATATCTTAACTTTGCTTAAGCAAGATGACAATTTTTCCATTTTTGTGGAAATGTTGGAAAAATCACAAATAGATCTTGATGCGGCTGCTGAGGCAGCAGGTGAAATAACTGTTTTTGCACCAACCAATGATGCCTTCAAACAGTTGACAAAAGAACAATATAAGCAAATCACAGAACCTGAAGATTTAGCCTTGTTACAAAGCATCGTTAAATCCCATGTGATGACTAAAAAAGTTAATTTGGCGGACTTCCAGACTAACCAGGTAATTGAAAATGCTGATGGACAGGAAATTGCCGTGGAAACTGCAGGAGGACAAGGTGTAGCCACTCCTGCCGATGATGTGATGATCGGTGGAGCAAGAATAGGCAAGCCAGATATTCAAGCTTCAAATGGCGTGATTCATGTAATGGAAGGTGTGGTAATACCTGATCAGCAAGGTTCTACCACAGGATTTGGTGCGCAATAATTACAATCTGTTTTTTTAAAAAGAAAGCGTCTTCTTTATAGAAGGCGCTTTTTTTTGGCACACTTTTGTTTCAGTTTCCACGGGAGCCTCCTGGTTTTTCAACCTGGTGATAAATCTTTGATATGATTTTTCATATTATCTCATATGACATGAAAAATCCTTTGAAGCTTGGTCAGTAACTTTTTAAATGAAAAATATAGGAAATTTCAATGCAGCAACTGGCAAAAGGCTAGGGATCCCCCTATTGAATTCATTTCTAGCTGGTATTCAAAACAATAGGAGGATATTGAGGTTAGGAATATATCACATTATTAGGAATAATAATTAAATATCCACCACAAAACCTTAACCATTATGTCCATTGTAAAAGTAATTGAAGTAATAGCAAGTTCAGAAAGTAGTTTTGATGACGCTGTCAGAAATGCTCTGAAGGAAGCTAAGAAGTCTGTTAAAAACATAAAGTCAATTTATGTAAATGAAATGCATGCCAACGTGGATAACAATGAAATTGTCTCATACGGCGTGAATGCAAAAATTTCCTTTACCATACAGGGCAAGGACGAAATGTAAGATAGTAGGGAAGGCCGGGAAATGCTCTTCATTGCAAGGGATAGCAAAAGCAATCTAGACCATTAACCTAAGGTTCAGATTGCTTCTCCCGACTTTTTTACTTATAACCACACTTCTTCAAACCTAGCAAACGTATTTTACCTTTTAGGATAGGTACCTCTACAATTTGATTTGATTATTGGATTTTTATCTAGGGACATTGGACCTCTAAAACTTTCCCTTATGGAACTTAAACTTTTTGGTACTACTGAATTGCGGTGCTCTAACGGTATTTTGGCCCATACCTTTCTAGCTGGGAAAAAAGGACTTGCGCTTTTGGTTTATCTAATACTGAATCATGATAAAGGTTTTCAATGAAGAGATCACCTTTTGGGGCTATTTTGGCCTAACTTGAATCAAAAGGAAGCACGTAACTCACTCAATAACATGCTTTGGCATATACGTAAGGATGTGGGCAAGGATGTACTTCTAAACCGCGGTCATGATGAGGTGATGATCAATATGGACTTTGTCAAATGTGACGTGGTTGAGTTCAGGCATTTGTCAAAATCCGGTGAATTTGAAAAAGCTATACATATTTATCAAGGCCAATTTATGCAAGGGTTTTTCTTTCCAATGCCTCCGAGGAGTTTGATGACTGGATGGAAAATCAACGGAGTCAACTTTCAGAATGCTATCTGGGCTGTTTGGATAAAAGTGCAAACCATTGTATTTCAGTAGGAAATCTGGAAGAGGCAGCAGAATTACTAAAAAGAAAGATCCAAGAGAATCCATTTGATACCTCAACAGTAATCAGCCTGGTTGGTACTTTGAATAGAAGTGGTAAAGGTTGGGACGGTCAAAAGTACGCCCAATTGCACGCTGAAGTGATGAAAAAGGAATAAGGTAAAGACTTCTTAATCCGGAAAATTTCTTAGAAGTCCAATCAGAGCTTTCCTGCAAAATTACCGATACCATAATTAACTATTTTAAATTTAAGCCAGCTTCATTACATATTTTGCCAATAGAAAACCAGAAGGCATTTAGGTTTTATCACAAGGGTTGGCAGCCTCTCTTCAAAGGAACATTTCAAGGTAAGATCTCTCCCCGAAGCGATTAAATACAGGGAAAAATTTATGAATTGTTGGGGTCATGGATCTCTAGTAACTTTCATTCAAATCATCATCCTTACTTTTTTCAAACATTCTGGGTACAAATCGATTTAATGAAAAGTACTTTTTAAAACCAACTAAATGCTAATTGCAGGAAAAGCAAATCATCTCGGGACTGAAAGCACGAAATAAGGCTGCCGTAGAATACCTCTATGAGAAATATTCTAGGGCGCTTTTTGGTGTGGTAGTTCGGATAATCCCACAAAGGGATCAAGCCGAGGAAGTTTTCCATGATGCATTTGTTAAAATAGTAAGTAAAATAGATTCCTATCAGAAGGGAAGAGGGGCCCTCTACACTTGGATGGCCAATATCTGCCGCAATGCCGCCATCGACAAAACAAGATCCAAGGAATTCTCTAAATCCGGCCAAACTAACAGCATTGACGATTACGTATATGCTCTGGAAGGGCGCTCCGATACAGGTGATTATGTGGACGGAATAGGAGTAAAGGAGCTTATGGCCGAATTAAATGATGATCAAAAATTAATAATTGATTACATTTATTTTAAAGGCTATTCCCATGCTGAAATCGCCGAAGAATTTAACATCCCCCTTGGGACGGTAAAGTCCCGTGTGCGTGCTTCTTTTGCTGTATTGAAGAAAAAAATGGAGAAAATATAGTGGACGTGAAAGGCTACATATCGTCAGGCATACTTGAACTTTACCTTCTTGGGGAGCTTTCTGAAAGAGAGCGTCAGGAAGTAGAGCAAATGGCTGCACGCTATCCTGAAATCAGGGAAGAACTCGACCAGCTCGAGGCCTCCATGTTTGCATTTGACCGATTATCGGGCCAAAAACCTTCGCCGGCCATAAAGGATAAGATTTTCGCATCCTTAGAAGTTGAAACACCACCAGCTTCAATTAAAACAATGGATACGCCAGAAAGTAAAGCCCTTTCACGTTGGAGAAATTTTTCAGCTGCCGCAGCTGTAGTAGCGCTACTTGCCACAGTCTTTGCCTTTTATTTTGCAAACCGTTATTATTCTACCCAAGAAGAATACCGAACCTTGGTACTCGAAAGGTCTGTTTTAGCTGAGGAACTGGAAATCAACCAGGCCAGGTATGAGCAAATGGAAGAGTTTTTGGGTGGAGATTTTGATCGGATTCCATTGGAAGGAGAAGCATATGAGATGCAGAAAGATGCCCAAGTAGATATTTTTTGGGACAGAAACGATGCCCGGGTTTTTGCCTCTGTACGTAACCTTCAATTACTTGAGCCAGGCCAGGACTACCAGCTCTGGGCTATCGGAGAAGACGGTCCTATCGGCATAGGGATAATCAATGCCTCCCAAACAGGGCTTCTACAGCAAATGGAGACCGTTTCCGCTGCTGGAGCTTTTGCTATTACCATCGAACCAAAAGGCGGAAGCCAAACACCAACTCTTGAAAATCTGGTGGTTTTGGGAGAAGTGGTATAAAGAGTGGAGACCGGAGAGGGATGACCGGAGACCGAGCTACCCAAAAAAAACTCATCTTGCTAGATCCAGTTAGCATACCTACCTCGTATATCCTTTCAAACAACTTATTCAATTTTAATGAGATGTGTATTTGGTTGAGGTTGGTTAATTTTTTCAAAGGGATGCCCACTTTGGGTGTCCCATTTTGAAGACCTTGATTTTCATCCCCCAAATGCTTCAAATCATTTTTACTAACTAAACCACTATGATTATGAAAAACCCATTGAAAATTAACGCATTCATGGCCTTGTTCTGCGGTGCAATGTTATGGAGCTGTACGGATGAAATTGACTCTCCTCCGGGCATGGATGGAGATCATGACAATGATACAGCCATGCCTGGGGAGGCTCCTGAGATTGAATTCACTGCCATTTCTAGCGACAATGAATTAGTTTGGTATCAAGCCAGAGACCTTTCCAGTCCCATGAATACCGTCATGATCTCTGGTCTTGAGGAAGGGGATGAGATTGTCAGTATTGATTACCGGCCCGCCACGGGCCAACTATACGGTTTAGGAGCTTCAAGTCGCCTGTATATTATCAACGAAAACAGTGGAGAAGCAACGGCTTTGGGTGAAGGACCATTTTCGCCTATGTTGGAAGGGGAGAATGCCTCCTTGGATTTCAACCCTACCGTAGATAGAATCCGTGTGGTGACCAATTCTGGCCAAAATCTAAGACTGCATCCTGAATTGGGAACCGTGGTGGCCGAAGATGGTGATATCTCTGGCGGGGATAGCCCGATGATAGGAGCGGTGGCTTATACCAACAGTATGGCCGGTGCCAGTGAGACAGAGCTATTTGATATAGATTTCAGTTCCAACAAACTATATGTTCAGGATCCTCCTAATGACGGCGGGCTGAGAGAAGTCGGTGAGCTTGGAGTAGATTTTAATGGCATTGGCAACTTTGATATCAGTCCAGATAATTCCGCTGCTTTGGCTGTGGTATACAATGAACAGCGAAACAACCTCTATACCATCAATCTTACTACCGGTGCTGCACAAAATGTGGGAGACTTTAGCCATTCTGTAATTGGTATTGCTATCAAAACAGACCCTGTAGCTTTTGCTGCCACTGCAGACAACAGGTTAAATAGATTCAATCCTTTGGCTCCTGCTGACAACTATGTGGATTTGGATGGACTTGGCAATGGCGAATCAATAGTAGGGTTGGATTTCAGACCAGCCAATGGACAGCTCTATGCCATCACCTCTGAAAGCAGGTTGTTGACCGTCAATACTTCAAATGGTGAACTCATGGAAGTGGGTACTTTATCACCCTACTTGGATGGAACTTCCTTCGGCTTTGATTTTAATCCAACTGTAGATAGAATAAGGTTAGTCAGCAATACAGGGCAGAATTTAAGACTTCACCCTGACGAAGGTACGGTGGTGGAAGTAGACGGTGATCTCAATCCAGATAGTCCATATGTGAATGCCGCGGCTTATACAAACAACTTTGCCAATGCAAGCTCTACCATGCTGTTTGTCCTGGACAGTGAGACCAACGCTCTATACACTCAGGATCCACCAAATGATGGAGTTCTAAACATGGTGGGTAGCCTTGGTATTGAATTTACATCAGATAATGGTTTTGATATTGGAGGTATGTCTGACAATGCCTATGCGCTACTCGAAGTAGATGGTGAAATGGGGGTTTACCAGATTGATCTATCCTCTGGTGAGGCAAGTAAGGTTTCCGACATAAATATTGCGGCTACGGCCATGGCCTTAGGCTTAGGGTTCTAAAGAATGGGTGTTTGCTTTAGTGTAAGGAAAAAGCCATCCCGCTGTAGGGATGGCTTTTTTAATGAAATCAATGTCAATAAGAAAATGTTTATCAGGGTATGAAACTATACTTAATGATGTATGGATTTATTTAGAGATCACATGGACAAAAGCAGGAATTGGCTGCCTAAAGATGGGACAGTTAATTATTACGGTAAGTTATTCACTACCAATGAAGCCAATCATTACTTAGAGCGACTGTTAAACACGATTGAATGGAGAAATGACGAAGCGGTGATTTTCGGGAAAATCATCGTAACCAAACGCAAGGTAGCCTGGTATGGTGATGAACCGTTCGAATATACCTACTCTAACGTCACAAAACATGCACTACCTTGGACAAAAGAATTGTTGGAGTTAAAGGCCGTCATCGAAAGAGAAACGGGAGAAACCTTTAATTCCTGTTTGCTTAACCTGTATCATAGCGGAGATGAGGGGATGGCCTGGCATAGTGACGGGGAAAAGGACCTCAAAAAGGATGGGGCCATAGGTTCGCTGAGTTTTGGTGCTGAGCGGAAATTTGCCTTCAAGCACAAAGAGACCCAAGAAAAAATCTCCCTTGTTCTGGAACATGGCAGCCTCCTAATCATGAAAGGCACCACCCAAACCTTCTGGCTACACCGCCTACCACCAACCAAACTCATTAATAAGCCAAGGGTAAATTTGACTTTCAGGACGATAATTAAATAACCTTGCAATTCCATCAGGCATTCCAGATTTTACAATTTTAACCCTGACTCCTCATATTTAATAATATAAATATCCGCAATGATGGCAGTTGCCAATTTTCCTTTGTTTAGTGGGACCGAAGACCGATGACCGAAGAAAGCTCCATCCTAGCAGCAGAACAGGATTCTGGCAGCTTCAATGGCTTACTGGTGCTATTGTGGATAAACATATTTAATAATATAAATAGTAACTTAATGAAATGAAACTGCCAAAAGCTACTATACCCTTTGAAAGATATTTTAAATATGAGATGGGAAAGAATGTGTTATGCCTATTGGTTTTGCTTATAAGTTTTCAATCTGTATGGGCACAGGGCGAAACTCCGGGTTTTTCGGACCTGGTGCCTTTCGTGGCGACCCCTGATGAAGTCGTGAATATAATCCTTGAGTTGTCCGAAATTCAGGAGGGTGATGTTCTTTACGATTTGGGTTCGGGGGACGGAAGAATTCCCATCGAGGCTGCTGTGAGATATGGAATAAAAGCCGTAGGAGTGGAGATAGATGCCGATCTGGTAAGTGAGGCAAATTCTAATGCCCGGGAAATGGGAGTGGAAGATTTAGTGACTTTTGTTCAAGGGGATCTGTTTGAGATGGACTTTTCGGAAGCGACAGTTCTGGTCTTGTATTTATTCCCGGATATTAACCTGAAGTTAAGGCCTATAATACAGCAGCTTCCCAAAGGTACCCGTGTGATCTCCCATCGTTTTGATATGGGGGATTGGGAGCCGGAGAAAATCCGGAAGGTGACCCTGGAGGACGGGAGGGAGCATGAGGTGTATTATTGGACGGTGGAGTAGGGAGCGTTGGGCCTGGAGCAGTGAGAGAGGAGATCTGGCCACAAAGACCCTAAGGCGCAAAGGTGACATTCTTAGCGCCTTATTGGCAAGAAAATGAAATGGAGAGGGAGGTTTCCTTGTACTTAGTCTAAGCTAAGTGTGAGTGAAAGATAAGTATTCTGTTTAAGAAGAAATTCTTGGGATGGTTTGAGAACGATCTTAAATAGAGGCATTTGGAAATATAATTAAAACTGACCATAAGAATGGAATTTGCTCTAAGAGCATTAGAGAAATTAGTTCGGGATTAAGCACCAACTACTGTAACAATTTAATAAGAGTTTATAGCATAGTTATTAGATATATCCTAAATTTCATTAACTTGTAGTTTAGTTATTATTGTAAGCCATGAAAAATCTACTTATACCAGTTTTAATCATTATTTCTTTATCGGCCTGCCAAGATTCCTCGGAGCAGGTTCTGAATAAAGCAAAAGCTCAGCTTTCTCAATCAGCCTATATTTCATATTCCTACACATCCCTTTGGCCTATCTCGATGGGTATTGCAGATACTGTTGCAGGTTCAGGAGAGTATATAAGAAATGAGAAAGCTCCTTTTGGGTATGATTACATCGATAGAAGACCTCAAAATAGTGATGCTGTGTTTTTGGATAATGAATATAAACTTATAAATCATGAGAATAACACGGTAACAATTTATACATCTAAGGACCTTGAGAAAAACGAGCGGGATTTGACGGAGAGTTTGGCATACAGTTTTTCACCTATTTCATTTCTTAAAAACGAGGAATGGGAATATGTGAAGGATACCTTGATAGATGAAATAAAACTTTTGGATTATTATCAGATTGAAAATGATACGATTGTGGACAGAAAATCCATATATACTGAACAGCATATTTTCATTAATCCGAATAATTTTCTAGTAACACATTTTGAGCGGAGGAATTACATTGACGGTATTCTTGCCCAGAACATTTCTTATCAGTTCTGGGATTATGAATTGCAGCGGGAACCAAGGGAACTGGTCTATACCCAGCCAGAAGATTACATTTCCAAGCTTTACAAAGACAGGGAAAAACGCAGTCTGCTCAAGGAAGGGGAGAAGGCGCCAGAATTTGAGCTTCTTGACCTGGAGGGGCAAACGGTTAAATTGGAGGACTATGCAGGTCAAAAGCTGTTGCTTAATTTCTCCATGATCAGATGTGGGGCCTGCAAGAGGGCCTTAAACCATTTCTCGGAACCAGGATTCCAGTTGGCTGAAGATAGGAAGATGCTTTATGTAAATCCAGTGGATGTTAAAGAAGAAATGGAGACTTACCTAGGAAACTTTAACGTGGATTTCCCCGTACTCTTGGGGACCGAAGGTCTCGGTAAGGCTTATGGGGTCAATGGTTATCCCATTTTTTATCTTGTGGATGAGCAAGGTACGATTGAGAAGGTTCATCCTGGGTATAAAAAGGAATTTTTTGAAGGTTTGAGAAAATGATTTAAGTTTCCTCTCTCGGTGCTCACCAATGTCAGTTACCGATCACTTACTCTTCAATAACTCGGACGTAGCCGTTCGGTAAACTTAATACTGTTTGGTGAGCTAAGGAGGGTGATTACTTGGAATGACGATATTTATAAAGCCTGGGGCGCTTGCTTTAAATTCCGTACTTTTGCTTTCGAAAACCTAGTACAGCATGTATAAAACCCTTTTTCCCCTTCTTTTCCTGTTCCTATTTTCCATAGGCAATGCCTTTGCCCAGGAAAGTGAACCTGAAGTATTCAATCTGGTCAAAATCGGCGGTGTCAATGTCTTCGGGAAATCCGTCGACAACCAGACCCGCTGTGTGCACTGGCATTCGGAACTGGATATCATTGCGATCAAGTTCAAGTGCTGCGACAAGTATTATCCCTGCTTTTCCTGTCATGAGGAAGAGGCTGACCATGAACATGAGGTGTGGCCGGTAGGGGAGTTTGACGAAAAGGCGATTCTCTGCGGGGCTTGTGGCCATGAACTGACCATTCAGGAATACATGGATTCAAACAATACCTGCCCGAAGTGCGAAGCGAGTTTTAATCCGGGGTGTAGTAACCACTATCATTTGTACTTTGAAGTTGCGGAAAAAGGAATGGCCACAAAGGCGGGAAGGCGCTAAGAATTTAATTTTTAGCCACTAAGGCGCTAAGACTCAAAGGAATTAAAAGTTAGTGGCCACTAAGGCGCTAAGACCCAAAGGAATGAAAGGTGGATAGCCACTATGGCGCTAAGACTAAAGGAATTGAAGGTTAATGGCCACTAAGACGCAAAGAAATGAAATGTTAGTAGGCACTAATTATCGTTAAAATAGGAACCCCTTCGCGCCTTTGGACCTTTGTGGCTACTGTAAGGAATCACCTTTTAAATCTTCTTATGCCGTTTTTTATGAGGGGAACATTGAAATTTATTAGATATCCTAGGTTGAGCTTTGTAAGTTTAAGGTGACTTATAATCTGGGCTTCCCAAACAGGATTTACGGCATCTACAGCTTTTAATTCTATAATTACTAAATCCTCAACTAGTAAATCCAGCCTTAATCCCTCATCAAAATAAATTCCATCATAAACTATGGGTATTGTTACCTGCTTTTTTACAATCCATCCGGCTTTTCTTAATTCATGGGCTAAGCACACCTCATAAACCCTTTCTAAAAGTCCAGGACCAAGCTCTTTGTGAATATTGTAAGCGGCGTTTACAATCGCTTTTCCTATTATCTCCTCTCTTTCTGTTAGATCTAAAAATTCCATACCACGATTCTTAAAAAAATGAATAAAAAATAACTCGCTAATACTGAGGTAAATTAGTGAAAAAAATATTTTGATGGATATGAGGGGTTTAATTTTTTTTTTTCTTGCCACTAAGGCGCGAAGGCACTAAGTTTTATTCCTTGCCAGTAGAGTAGAGTGGTCAGGGTCTGATTTTGACCCTGACCAACCCCCTCGTCAAACCGTACGTGCGGTTTTCCCGCATACGGCTTTCCTGCCGAAGTTCATCTTTGGGCATTCACAGGCCTTATTCCAGAGTTCACATAAGGAACCACCAGACCGTATTGCTTGGTAAGCAGTTCGTATGCCTCCTGACCATATAGGCGTGATTTCCTCTGGCTTTTTCGGTTGTAGAAGCGACCTATCCGTTTTCTCAGGTAATCGTTCAGCTTTTTGAACGGCACCTGCGTATAGCTCACCCCCTCAATCCTATAGTTGTTGGTCCAGCCCCTTATTATCGGGTTGAGTTCTTTGACGACATCTTCCGCCTTGTAGTGGCCGATCTTTTTGAGCTTGGCGTTGATTTTCTGCCTTATCTTCTTTTGGGACTGGGGTTTTGGCAGTATGTTCCAGAACCTGCTCCCCTTGTAGATAATGCTTTTGTCGTACCTGACGGTAAAGCCGAGGAAGTCGAACGGTGACTCCTTGGCCTTTACCATCTTGCTCTTTTCCTTGTTGATGGTCAGTTCCATCCGATCCAGATACCCGTATACCTTTTCCAGTGCTCCCTGACCTATATGCTGACCCATCAGGATGAAGTCGTCCGCATATCTGATCATTTTTATACCCTGTCTGGCAAAATACCCATCTGCCTTTCGGACAATCCTGTCCAGAAGGTTCATGTAGATATTGGCCAGCAGAGGGGATATTACCCCTCCCTGCGGTGTACCCTTTGAGTTTTTCCTGCCTCCCGTGAACCTGCCGTCATCCTCGGCTATCGGCGCTTTCAGCCATAGCTTGATGAGGTGCAGAACCCTCGGATCCGCAATCCTTTCCCTCAGGGCCACCATGAGTTTGTCATGTGGGATTGTGTCGAAGTATTTGCTCAGGTCCGCATCATAGACATCGTGCATCCCCTTTTTCAGGTTCTCCTTGATCTCGGTAATGGCGGTCTTTACTGAGCGCTTCGGTCTGAAACCGTGCGACGATTCGTCAAAGTCAGCCTCGAATATCGGCTCTACCACTATCAGGCAGGCCCGTTGTACGACCTGTCCCTGATTGTCGGTATCCCAAGGGGACGCTGGCCCCCATTCTCTTTCTCTATCCACACCCGTTTTACCGCCTGCGGTTTGTAGGTGCGCGTCCTCAGTTCCTCCTTTATTTCGGAAAGGAACTTCTCGCGCCCATATTTCTCCACGGCTTCAAAGGTCATCCCGTCTATGCCTGCACTGCCTCCCTTGGATTTACATTTCCTGTAGGAATGTTCCAGTACATAGTCCAGAAAAATCTTGTCATAGAGAACATAGAACCTATAGTCCTTGTCCTGCTTGGCTTTCTGATATAGTTTCAGGTATAACAGTCTTGACCTTTCCTGTGAGCCCATGTCCTTGCGCTTTTTCTGCGACAGCTCCATAATCTCATTTTGTACGCTCTTTTGAATACTTTCCTTCTTCAATTCTGTAATCTTTTGGTTATCTAAAACAGTTGTTTCGGCAGTAATGCCCCTTCCCTACCTTCAGGTTGTGTTGTCCTGAAGCTCAGACAGTACTATGGGCATCTCCGCATCCCTCGTCCATCGGCGGTCACTCCGATGCCGTTAGGGACCTTCCCAAGTTTCATGCGTTCCCCTTGTCATGCACGCCATCCCATCTTACTCCGTGCAGCCATAGCGGTGCAGGTTGCCGTTGCTTCCCGCTATGTATCAGGTTTCGCCACCTTCGGAAGGTTGACCGCTGCAATGTTGCGTAACGAAGCCTAACTGGGTTCATTTGCATTACGGCTTACATGACCGCTCATCGGGAACTCAGCACACACCCGTTTCCAGTTGCATACCTCCCGACTGCTTCAGACTGAACGGCAAATTGGTCTGTGTATTCCTTTCATAATACTGGGTTATAAACTATATTTATATATAAACGCACGCTAAATGGCGTACCTAAGGCGCGAAGGCACTAATTTTTATTGCTTGACACCAAGACGTGAAGGCGCAAAGAATTTAAACTTTGCGCCTTCGGGCCTTTGTGGCAGTTTTTTTTTATGCCTCCGGCAATTTAAACTTGATCGGCACCCTCATTCTTACATTGACTGTCTGGTCTTTTTGCTTACCTGGCTCCCAATCGGGAGCGTTTCTGACGACTCTCAGGGCTTCTTCATCCAAGCCACCGCCAATTCCTCTGAGAATTTCGACACCTTGTATAGATCCGTCTACTTCCACCACAAAGGATACGTATACTGTTCCTTCTTTTCCCTCCTTTTTTGCCTGTTCAGGATAGGATAGATTTTGGCTGAGGTAGGCGGTCCATGCCTCATATCCCCCGGGAGGAGTTGGTGGGGTTTCCACAACATCAAAAACTTCTCCGGAGGAGGCGCGAAGGGCTAATTCACCGCTTGTATCCTCCTCAAGGATCAACTCATGGTCCTCGTCAGGTGCACAGGAGAATACCAGCATCAAAAATGCCATCAAGGGTATCCCAAATGAAAATTTACTTTTCGTCATTGCATTCGATTCAGTTTTATCCATCATCATGATATGTTTTAGGGTTAAAAATTTTTATTTAAGGTTGTTATGATATCTATCAAGCATCGCCTTGGATGTTCCACATGTTAAATATATAAAATTTACTTTAGTTATACTACGTAAAAATTAATATTTGGAAAAAAAATAAAGAATCAAGCGCGAAGATTTGGAAGAGAGGCAAAGGAGGGGACAGAGGAAAAGATGAAGGACGTATCAAACGTCATACTAAGTTAGAGGTCAGAAAAGTGTTGGTAAATTATCAGAATATTATTTGGTTTGCCTAGTAAGCAGGGCGCTGCTACCAGGTAAAAGCAGAAGGATTAAGAACCGTACCCGTCATTCGTCATTAAAG